>CASEZY010000021.1 GCA_949292635.1 uncultured Methanomassiliicoccales archaeon | reverse complement strand
AGGTACTTGACGATATCGTCCTTTTCCATAGCCTTACACCTTGATGACCGCGGAGCGCTCTCCGGCGGGCACGAACTCGCGCAGTCCGCCGCGACCGACTTCCTTGGTGACGTTGGCGAAGTCGAAGACCAGGTTGGGGTCTGCGAACGCAACGCGGATGAACGGGTTGGCCGTGAAGGCATCGCCGCGGGCAACGTGAGCTGCCTTGGGGATTCCGGTGTAACCGGACAGGTGACCGACGTTCATGGCGTAGTTGGGGTAGTTGGGTCCCCTGATCTCCATGGGCAGACCCTCATCGGACCTGTAGGAGAACGAGTTCGCGGAACCGCACTGGTCCTGGAGGTCGTATCCGTAGAATCCGAGCCTTCCAGCCCTCTCCTTGTGCTGCAGCATGGACAGGTACCACATGTTGACACCGCAGTCGGCGTTTCCGGTAGCCATGGATCCGGCGATACCGGTGGAGGCGGCTGCGACGGTGGCCCTCTGGGATCCACCGAAGTGGGTCTCCATGACGGCGGGGTACTTCTCGTAGGACTCGAGAGCGTACGCGTTGATGTGGTCACCGAGCTTGATCAGCTCGTCGTAGTTGGCGGGGTCCAGCTTGCAGAGGCCGCCGTACTTGTCCTTGATGTAGTCGATGGCGTAGTAGGTGTAGTCCTCGAGGATGTTGTCGGTGTAGGCCGCGGAGGCGTACTGGGTGAAACCGACACCACCGGACATATAACCACCGAGGTAGATCTGGTCGAAGACGATGGCACCGAGGGCCACGGCCTCAAGGGCAGCGCGTCCGGGGTCGTCCGGGTGGACACGGTCGGACTGAGCGATATCGGCCATGAATCCGAAGGGCACTCCTCCGGGCTCGTTGGGTCCCCTGGCACGCCTGGCGGGCATCATGGTTCCCATGTTCAGGGACTGGTGCTTGGCGGAGTAGGCGAAGTCCGCGATGGCGGCTTCTCCTGCTGCCAGCCTGTAGGCGGTGATGAAAGCCATGGAGATCTGCATTGCAGCGTGCCTGGAGATGGAACCTCCGTCCATGATCCTTCCGACGATGGTGGGCACACGAACGGCCTGCATCAGGGTCTTGCCGATGGCCTTCTTCAGCTGCTCGGCGTGGTCCTTGGGGAAGAGCTTGTTGATGTCGATGACGAATCTGGGGTCCAGCTCGTCGATCAGCTCGTCGTCTCCGGAGAAGACCTTGACGTAGGAGTCCGCCACGAGGGCGGGGTTGATCTCAGCCATGTGCTCCTGAACCACTGCGCCTCCGGGCATGGTGTGGTTGACAGCCTGGAGGTACTCGTTGATGGTCTCGGGGGTGACCTCCTTACCAAGCCTCTTCTCGATGGTGTGGTGAGGGGAGTCGAGACCGACCAGGATGAGGCCTGCTGGATGGCAGGGTTGTTCACACAGTGCAGGTCATCGACCTCTACGTAGATGTCAGTGTGGGACAGCTGGTAGGGCATCCAGGACCTCTGTCCGAGGGGGACACCGATGTCCTGGTTCATCATGGGGATGCCACGCTCTTTCGCGATCTTGTCAGCGGACTCCACGAACTCGCGCTTGGACTTGGACTGTTTCCAGCCGCCGAAGCAGTAGTAGTGGGTGTTGAGCTCGGTGGGCTCCTCCTTGAATTTCTTGTGGACTGCGTCCATAAAGAGCTTCTCGTTAACCATTCATATCACTCCTTCACGTTCCAGGGCTGGAAGCCGGCGAGCGTCCTCAGCTTGTGGATCCTGAGTCCGTAGGCGGTGACTTCCTTGTCATCCCTCATGTCGACTCCTCCGGGGTACGCGGTGAAGATGGTGGTCCTCTTGGCGCACTCCTTCAGGGAGGCGGGCTTTCCGACGGAGATCTTCTTGTCGAGGGGCAGGGCGACCTGGTCCTTGACGTAGACGACCTCTCCCTTGTCAGCGTCCCAGACGTACCTCTGCCAGGCGTCGAACATCAGACCGTTCTCGTCGAGACGGCAGGCGTGTCCGTGGACGGTTGCACCCCTGATACCGGTCAGGGCGGGGTCGAAGGTCTCGTTCTCGATCATCTCCTTGGCCAGGACCTCCAGGTCCCTCTCGCGCATCTCGATGATCTGACGGCCGGACAGGGTTCCGGTGTCAAGTCCTCTGTACCTGGACAGGTACATCCATGCCCTCTGGTAGGGGGAGATGGGGGCGAAGTAGACGGAGTCAGTGAACTGGATGTACCTGACACGGTCTCCCTTCTTGGCACCCTCGATGGGGGTGACCAGCTGCCTGATGGGGCAGTCGGGCTCCTTGCCCTCCTCGAGCGGGGGGTGGATGGACTTGTACTCCTCTCCGGGGTTGCGGTGTCCCATGATCCTGACGACGTCATCCATGGCGACAGTGCGGAGCTTCTTGAGCTTCACTTTGGGGTTCATGTACTTGCGCCTGTTCTGCGCAGGTATGGACTCACCGGGGTAGAATTGTCTCTGATATGCCATATTAATTCCTCATGTCTGATAGTGTGCTTCTGTACTTGGAGTATCTGCCGATAGCCAGCGAGTATCCGAAGGGGATGGTGCGGCTGCAGACGGACTTGATGTGCTCCACGACCTCGTTCTGCTCCTCCTCGTCCTTGACGAGAAGCTCCAGATAGAAGTCGCCGACTGCCTTGGTGAGAAGGATCTCATCCTTGCCGAAGTGGATGACCTTGCGTCCGGAGTGGTTGTTGTCCAGTCCCTTGGCGGGTCCGGAACCGATCTTGCCGGGAAGGTTCTCTCCGGTGATGTCGATCCTGCGGATGTGATCGATGATGAACTGGTCCGCAGCGAGCGCGTTGAGCACCGATTCGGTGGTCTCCGGGGAAAGGAGACGGTCGGTCATGATTCTGACCTGGGGGAGCGGCACTCCCGCATACTCATCAGTCCTATCTACTCCAGTCATGAGAATCACAGCTTCTTGGCGATCTTCTTGGCCTCCTTGCCAACGACCTGGATCGGGGTCCTGAACTCCTCAAGACCGCCGAAGACCTCTTTGAACAGTCCGGACGTAGCCTCAGCCGAGAAGGTCTGGGTTCCGCCGTCGAGACAGTTGGCTGCAGTGACTGCGGGGATCAGGACACCCTTGGAGTGCCTGGTGACCACGTGGTTGCCGTGGAACAGTCCGGGTCCGCCTCCACCGTAGATGGAGTGAGAGAAGAAGGACATTCCAACGCAAACACCCATGGCGCGTCCGTAGTCTGCGGAAGGCAGGCCGGTCTCGTGCTCGAGGATATCGTTGTAGTACAGGACGGTTGCGGGGACACCCTGAGCGGCCCTGGCGGCACCGACGTTAACCATGACGGCGGCGACCATTCCGACAGCTGCGTAGGCGTTCCACATGGGCATGTCGTCGGTGGTGTAGACCTTGTATCCGCTGGGGAGGGTCTCCTTGACCTTGACGACACCGTTGTCGATGGCGTACTCCATGAGGGACTCGATGACGGTACCGACGGTTCCGGTCTTACCGTTCTTCTTGACGATGGAGTAGAGCATGTTGTTGGCGTTCAGTCCCTCGTAGGCGAGAGCCAGCAGAGCACCCCTCTCGAAGGGTCCGTTGGCGTCACCCATCTCGAAGGAACCCATCTGCTCGAACAGAGCGGACAGGGCGACACCCTGCATGGCGTTCCTGTTGACCAGAGCGACGACGTGGTTGGCCATGATGTTCCTCAGGGCGTAACCGGCTCCCTCGTTGTTCTGGGGGATCTCGAGAATGGACTTCACGTTGGCACCGGTGAATCCGACGGTCTGGGGGTATCTGCCCCAAACGGCGCCCTTCACCATGTTGGCCTTGTGCATGGGGATGTTGTACTCATCGATGATGGCCTGGACGGTAGCAGAAGCGGTGGCGGTGAAACCGGTGGTGTACTCGACACCAGCAGAGACCCTGTCCTCGGGGACGACCACGACGATGTTCTTTCCGCCGGACTTGACCTCGACGAGGGTGTCGTCGCCGTCGTAGACCTGGACCATCTCTTTGATCCTGGCGGCGATCTTGTCGGCATCCTTCACGAGGGGGATGTCGATCTCCTTGCCCATGATCTGGCATCCGTCGCCAGCCATCTTACCGGTCTTGAGAGAGTTCTCGATGCCGGCCAGGCTAACGGCCACGGTCCTCTTGGTCAAGGATGCAATCCTCTGGATTGCCTTGTTGCGCAACGGGCTGATGGCTTCAAGGGGCACATCCTTTGCAATGCGCTTTCCCCTGTCGTCATACAGGTCTATTACGTCCTTGTATTTTGGCATTTTATACCTCCGTTTTCTTATAAAGTGGCAGAAAGACACGCTTTTTGCCTTGTCCCTTGCGATTAGCGTATTCAAATCCACCAATATAAAACCCGCATACGAACAGCGTTTTTTCTGCGATTTATGACTAAACTTACATGAATACTAGGGATTAGACGGCTGTTCGATTTTTTAAAGTGTACAATATTGTATAATTCTATACAATTTGCGTCGAATCATACGACGATCGACGTACACCTTTCGGAAACAGACAAATATACGTTCGGAAGGGCGGTCACAGCCCCGGGGGACGCCCGCGCATGCGACCGGAACCGTAGAGGCGATTGCCCTCCCGCTCCGGGTCCATGGTGGTGACCTCCAGTCCGGGGACGATCATCCGTACCACCGGCACCCCGAATTCGGGACGGGTGAGGTCCTTCACGGCAACCATGTCGAAACCCGCCTCCATCAGTCTTCCCAGGACCGTTTCGATATCGTCCAGGACGTATTCCGTGGCGTCGTTGGGGATCTCCGACAGCCTGATGCTCTTCCTGGAGGGATAGAACCACATGCGGTTGGCCTTCTTCATGGCCTCGTATCCCATGTCCTGCACCTGTTTCTGCAGCTGGGCGTTGATCTTTGCGCCGTGCTTGTGGGTGGTGCGGCTCTGTGCCACCTCCGTCAGGGCGCGGACGCATGCGATGTTGGGGTCGAGATGAGTGCCCACGCCGATGGCCAGCATCTCCGGGTCCTTGGTCCTCACGTCGTCGGCTGCGGCGCCGATGGTGGGGATGCCCAGATCGGATGTCAGATCCTTCAGATGGATCTCCACCCCGGCGTCGGAGAACCTCTCCAGCAGCTGCGCTGCGACGGAGTCCTTATCGTCCACCATGATGTCGGCGTTGGCGTCCTCGTTGAACTCGGCGATGGACCAGGCGTCCCTCTCGATCAGTTCGAACAGCCCGTGGAGGATCGCCTCCTCGATCGTGTTCCCTGCGGCAAGGCCGTTGGTGTGATAGCGATACAGCTGCAGGTCGCTGGTGGGCTTGTAGGGGTAGAACGCCTCGCAGGCGGGCACCCACACCGGGCTGCCGCGGAAGAGTTCGTAGGCCTCGGTCCAGGCGATCTCGGCGCCGTCCACCATCCCCGCCACCCTGGGCGGGAGGTTTAGCTCGAATGGATTGATCGTCAGACCGTTGTCCTTCGCCTGTGCGTAGGTGCCGTAGACCACCTCGTCGTCGGGGCGCATCTCCGCGGATGCGCGTTCGATCGCTTCCATGACTGCGGACGCCATCGCCTGTTCGCGGGTGGCGCCCTTGCCGTTGTAGAATCCCGCTGTGCCCTTGGCGGTCTCCGCCCTGCGGAGGGAGAACACCGGTATGCCGAGATCATCCAGGGACGTGATCTCCTCGGGCTCGTCCATCCCCGCCTTGCCCAGCAGCGGCAGCGCCCTCTGCAACGTGGACTCCGGGGGCACCGTCCTTATGCCGGTGGACGGCGACACCTTGGGGCACCTCTGCAGCATCATCTCGGCACCTCCCTGTCGGCTCCGGTGTAGATGTCCAGGTCCGCGTTCACGTTCATGGGTACGGAGTCGACGAGGACATCCACCTCAACGTTCCTGACGCTGGGCATCTTCAGCAGCTTGGTCTGTATCATCTCGTACAGCTCGTCCACCGAGCGGGTGTACACCTCGCACACGATGTTGTGGTCGCCGAAGGCCTTGTAGGCGGAGGCCACCTCTGGATAGGACATCAGATTCTCCAAGACAAGCGAAGCGGGCGCTCCGATCACCTGTATCATGACCAGAGAGCGCATCAGTCCCAGTTTGGACTCGTCGATCCTCAGGGAATAACCGGAGATCACGCCCTCCGTCTCCATCCGAGCGATGCGGCGGCTGACGGTGGCCTTGGAGGTTCCCAGCTGCTCGCCGATGTTGCCCATGGGGGTGCGGGAATCCTTGCGGAGGGTCCTGAGGATCTCCACGTCTTTGCTGTCGAGGCGCTCCTGCATGGCCCCGCCTATATCATATTATAATGTAATACTAACGGAACGAAGTTGCGGAGGGACGGCCTTCGCCGTCCCGTCCGTCTCAATCCCTCTTGGCCTTGGTGAGGACGCCGTCCTTGTAGACCTCGAGGTCGGCGGCCATGGCGGGGATCTCCCCGTAGGGGATGCCGATGGCCATCTCGTCCGCCTGCATGTCAGTCTTCTTGCGGCAACCGAAGCAGCCGATGGAGATGTTGGGGACCTGCTTCACCAGGGGGTATGCGGTCACGTCGGCGCAGGCGCACTGGAAGGGCGCGGTCACATATACGGCGCGTCCGCCGCCGTGCCTCAGGTGCAGGGCCTCGAACCAGTAGACCCTCTCAGGGATGTCGATGACGGCAACCACATCGGGCTCGAAGTCTGCGTCCTTCAGGGGACAGATGACCTCTCCGTCGGTCTCGTAAAGGACGTCGGCGATGGTGTCGAACATCTCCGAGGATGCCTTCGCGTCCTCGTGGATGCCCATGCCCAGGTGGAACTCCCCGCTCTTGACCTTCTCGGGACGCTCGGTCATGCCCAGTGTGCAGGCGCCCACCATGCATCCCTGGGACTCCAGGGGCATGCGCAGGCAGGCTCCGCCCTTGGCGGCGAACACCGCCTGGCAGTGGCTGAGCTGCTTCTCCGGCACGTCGAAGCCGCCGGGGAAGGCCTCTCCCTTCTTCACCAGCTTGATGGCCACGGGCTCGTGCCTGAGGCCGATGATGCGCTTGAACTTCTCGCTGATCGCCTTGTTCTTCTCCAGCATGTCAGACATGGTTCCTGTGTATGGATGGATGGCTTATATAGTTGTCATCGGCGTTAACTCGTGTTTAAACGCCGTGTTGATCCGACCGCCCGGGAGGAAGCCATGCAGTGCGACAAGACAGCGCAAGCTAGGCCCCGGGTGGGGGGGGGAGATTGGCCCACAGTCTGACGGACATAGCCAGGGAGATCTACCTGGACATCGCCGAGTCGCCATGGGTGCGCAGGGGCGGGATAACCGGCCCGAAGTATTCTTTCCGTGCTTTTGAATCGGCGGTCCGCGCCTCGGAGCTCTACAGCACATCGACGACCATCCGCGAGAAGTGGAGAACATTCGTCGCCAAGGGCATCTTCGCGCCGGTGGAGGAGGGCCTCTACGGCCAGGTCATCGTCGACGCGGCCGCATGGAACCGCGGCCTCCCCCGTGCTCCGGCGCTGAAGGACCCCGCCGAGGACCACACACAAACACACACAAACACACACAAACGCCGCGACCGGAGAGGAGGACGCATGACCTCCGAGGAGATCTGCATGGAGCAGGTCGTCCATGCGCTGCTCCGCCTGCTCAACACCCTTGACGATGCCAGGCGCAACTCGACATACGGCGCGATCCAGGAGAGGGTCATCCGCGCCGGAGGGCCGTCCGATGTCCCGGGCGCGAGCAAGCTGGCGGACCTAGCCACCGTGGACCTGCAGGACGTGCACAACGACATCTGCAAGGTCTGGAAGAAGGTCTACCGCATGCAGAACACGGCGGAGAAGCTGGAGGAGCTGGCCAGGCTGAGGGAGGCGGTGCGCCATGAGTGAGGCCAGGACTCTCTTCGAGCGCCTGGCCGAGGCCAGGGCACGCTTCCAGGAGGAGGCGGACTTCCGCAAGGTGTCCGGCGACGGCCTGCGCTTCCCGTACCTCCCCATCGAGCAGGCCAAGCCCGTCATCGAGAGGGTGACGGCGGCCTGCGGGCTGACCATCCTCCCCCTCTCCCTGGAGCTGGACGACTCCGGCTCCCGCGAGTGGGACAAGGCATCCAAGTACAGCGGAGAACCCACCCATTGGATCCAGCTCCGCGGGACCGTGCGGTTCCGCATCGCATGCGGGACCGGCCCGGACGACAGCATCGACATGGACATCACCGCCGAGGCCATGGACAACTCCGACAAGGCCCTCAGCAAGCTCTACACCATGGCCTACAAGTCCATGGTGAAAATTGTGTTCGGCTTCGCAGAGTCCCCCAAGGACGACCCCGACGCCACCCAGGAGGAGATCCCGGCGAAGGCGCCGGCCAAGCCCGCGCCGAAGCGCGGCCAGACCGCATCCCCCTGCTTCTCCGCCGAGTCGGTCCCGCACAGCCCGGACGCGCTGATATCCCTCCCGCTGGACCTCAAGATCGAGTACACCAAGGCCAAGACCCGGCAGTTCGTCCTGGCCGTAGGCGGTCCCGCCTGCGCCTACGTGAGCTACAGCGGAGGCAAGGACAGCACCGTTCTGCTCCACCTGGTCCGCTCAATCTGGCCGGAGATCCCGGCGGTCTACATCGACACCGGCCTGGAGTTCCCGGAGGTCAGGACTCACGCCATGAGCACCGACGGGGTGGTAGTCATCCGCCCCGCGAAATCATTCCGCGAGGTCATCCGCGATCATGGCTACCCTCTGGTCAGTAAGGAGGTAGCTAAGGCGGTAGACAGCGCAAGGAGGGGTCTTCCCTCCGGGCTGGCCCGCATGGCCGACGAGGACGGGCGGTACGGGTACGCCCGCTACGCTTACCTGGTGGACGCTCCCTTCAGCACCTCCGAGAAGTGTTGCGGGATCCTCAAGAAGAGGCCGGCGCACATCTACCACAAGACCACCGGGCGGTGCCCCATCATCGGCACCAGGGCCACCGAGTCCCGCAACCGCATGGATCAGTGGAAGGCCCACGGGGAGAACCGCATGGGCCAGCGCGTCCCCTCCAGCAACCCTCTGTCCTGCTGGACCGAGAGCGACATCTACGCCTACATCGACAGGTGGGGGCTGAGGCTCCCCAAGCCCTACCCCCAGGGCTACAAGTCCACCGGGTGCATCTTCTGCGGGTTCGGGATCACCTGCGACCGCAACCGCTTCGTACGCCTCAAGAGCACCCACCCCCGCCTCTGGGAGTATTGCATGAGGCCCTGGGGAGAGGGGGGCCTGGGTATGGAGCAGGTGCTGGACTATATGTGCATCCCCACGGGCATGCACCAGACCACCCTGGCGGACTGGGGGGAGGTCTGATGCGCATCCCCGACAAGGCCATCATCGACGAGGCATCCAGGCACCCGGTGTTCACCGCGAGGAGCCTCTGCGATGCGATGGGCATCCCGGGCATGGTCCGCTCCATCTCCCGCAGGCTCCGGGACCTGGCGGACGCCGGCGCCATCGGCACCATCCGCAAGCCGTCGCCCGCGGTCTACTGTCCCGCAGAGTCGCGGATCACCCTCACCCGCAGGGCCTCCGCGGAGGACATCAGGGAGATAATCGGGGAGTTGCGGACGTTCACCTTGGACGACCTGGTGCTGGAGTGCACCCGCAGGGGGCTGTCCAATGCGGACTATCCCTCGCTGGCGGGCATGATCAGGAGCGGCCGGGTGGTCAGGGACCGCCACGACGGCGAGAGATGGGTCTACAGGCGGGTGGAGCCGTGCGCGTGATGTTGATCAATGTGGACGCCAAATGGAGCCTGGCCATCCGCCGCCTGCGCACCTACTGGGAGCGCAGGGGCGCGGAGGTGGCCATGCTGGACCTGGGGCTGACCGCCTACGGCGGCCACCCCGTCCGCCGGGTGGACGTCACCGGGCAGGACCTGGTCTACATCAGCACCATCTTCGAGGCGAACCGCGGGGCCGTGGTCCTCACGGTCGCCGACGGCAGGATGCCCGAGGTGGACTGCGGAGGCGTCGGGAGCTCCTGGCCCTCCAAGACCCTCCCACCGGAGGTGGACGAGTGCCCTCCCTGGTACGGGGAGGACGAGGACACCGCCAGGGGCTTCATCACCCGCGGATGCATCCGCAGGTGCCCCTGGTGCAAGGTCCCCGGAGCGGAGGGGAGCATCAGGCCCTACCGCGATGTGGCGGACATCGTGGGGGACCGCAGGAAGGCGGTGTTCTACGACAACAACTTCCTGGCGTGGGAGGGATGCATCCCCGCCATGCGCTGGCTGGCGGATCAGGGCATCCGTGTGGATTTCAACCAGGGCCTGGACTTCCGCCTGGCCGAGGGAGAGAGGCTGGAGGCGCTGGCCAAGCTGAAGCGCCTGGGGCCGGTCACGTTCGCCTTCGACGACCCGGCCTACCGCAGGGAGTGGGACCGCAGGATAGACGCCATCCTGGAGGCGTTCCCGCATCCGTGGGATGTGCGCCTCTTCCTCTACCAATCCCCGGCGATGCGCACCGCCGACCTGGTGATGCGCATCATGTGGTGCCGGGAGAGGAGGATCCTCCCGTATGTGATGCGCGACCGCGCATGCCAGGAGCTGGCCCCCGCCAAGGTGCGCTACCTGACGGACCTGGCCGCCTGGTGCAACCAGCCGAACATGCTGAAGAAGCTGAATTTCCCGGAGTTCCTGGCGAAGAGACATCCCAGGGACGGCCGCCGCAGGAGGCAGTCCGGCCTGCAGTGGGGTAAGGACATCTGGACGATTGCGAGAGAGTGGACGAAATGACAGCAAGGAGGAGATTAACCGTCCCCATCGGGGACGTCAAACCGTATGAGAGGAACCCCCGCCACAACGACGGGGCGGTGGATGCCGTCAAGGCCTCCATCGAGGAGTTCGGCTTCCGCGGATGCATCCTGGTGGACGCATCCATGACGATCATCGCAGGTCACACCCGCCTCAAGGCCGCCAAGGCCCTAGGCATGAAGGAGGTCCCGGTGGAGATCGCCGACGACCTCACCGAGGACCAGGTCAAGGCCCTGCGGCTGGTGGACAACCGCACGGCGGAGCTGAGCGGGTGGGACTGGACGATGCTGGACCAGGAGCTGGACAGCATCGCGGACGTGGACATGAGCGAGTGGTTCGACATCTCGGACCCCGACCTGGGTTCATTCTTCGCTCCTGCGGGAGGCCGCTCCGACTCTCCCGCTGAAGGTACTTCCGACATCCATTCGGCGACGGTCACATGCCCTTACTGTGGGAGGGTGTTCGAACCATGAAGCTCTACCTTGCGAACATCCCCTTCCTCCCCTCCGTCACCCCGCGCTACGACGAGCTGGCCAGGTCCTCCAGGTACCTCCTCATGTCATACCAATACATGGTGCCCTGGATGCACGGGCTCCTCCATGACGGACCGGAGATCATGATGGACAGCGGAGCATTCACGGTCCTCAACGGCGGACCCATCGGGGACCTGGACCGCTACACGGACCGCTACATCGAGTTCGTCCGGTCCAAGGGCATCAGACAGTATCTGGAGATGGACGTGGATCCTGAATCTTCGGGTTTTGTAGGCTACATGGTCAACGGGCGATCCTGCCGCTCTTGGGCTCTTCGAGTCTGAAGAGTGCAAAGATCTCCCTCACCGTCT
>CASEZY010000020.1 GCA_949292635.1 uncultured Methanomassiliicoccales archaeon | reverse complement strand
TGCGGAGATGTGCCAGAAACGCTTTAGCCAGACATCAGAAAGGTCAGGGATCGGCAACGTCAGAAACTGATACCCAACGTTGCCGAGTTAGAGTTAAAACTTAAAAAAAATTTAATTTTAGTTCGGATTATATACTCGTACACCGTTGACCATCTATGGACGGATTCGTAGGCAGGAGCTCCGACCTCGGCAGACTCCGGGCGATGTTCGACAACCATGACATCAATGCCATCGCAGTCTACGGTATCCGCCGCGTTGGCAAGACCGAACTGATCAAACGGTTCACCGAGGGAATGGATGTCCTCTACATCCAATTCGACAGAGGGCCCGAGGCCATGGTGATCAAGGGTGCCATGGGTCAACTCCCCGTAGATCACGACGGATCCACCATGCTCGATATGATCGAGAGCATCACGGAGTTGTGCAGGGAGGCACCGAAGGTGGTGGTCATGGACGAGGTCCAGTATCTCCTGGAATCCGTCAATGGTTCGGACACTGTCCTTCAGAGATTCATCGACAACGTACTGAGGGAAACGGGAAGCAGATTGATTCTCTGCGGCTCCAAGGTCTCCGTGTTGAAGGATGCCGTGTACAAGGAACGCAATCCCTTGTATGGGAGGCTCGTCGGAATGGAGGTCGAACCGATGACGTTCTCTGACACCTGTCTGTTCCACACGCAGATGAGCGACAGGGGCCTGATGCGCATGTACATGCTGTTCGGCGGGATGCCCTGGCCCCACCGTGTGTCCAAAAGCAACAGCTTTAGGGAGGTCGTTACCACGTGGTATCTTGACAACAGCTCACCGTTCAGGGAATTGGCCGCAGGCCGCATCCGGAACGAGTTGGAGCACGGTGATTTGAACGAGGTCATCATCAGAGCGGTTGCCTGCGGCGCTCACAGCCTGAAGGACATCGCCCTCGCCTCGGGACTCTCTGAGCCGCTGTGCAAGACCTATCTCTCACGTCTGATGGATGTTGGCATCCTGGGAACATACGCGCCCATGTTCGGTGCCCCGAAGCGCAAGGTCTATCGCATAGTCGACGGACAGGTGGATTTTTGGTACTCCCTCTTCGACAGGCGTCCTCTGGCAGGCATGCCCGACGACATTGGGAAGAGATACACGTTGCTGGAGAAGAGGATCGACACGCTGATGGGGCACAGATTCGAACTGTTCTGTTCCGAATGGATCTCCCGCAACTATATGTGCCAGCAGATCGGCAGGTGGTGGGGCCGCGAGGAGACCGAGGATGGATCCACAGACACTGACATCGACATCACGGCGACAGTGGACACCGGACGCAGCCGTCACAGCCTGTTCGTGGAATGCAAGTTCCGCAACGGTCCCGCAAGATCGGCGGATCTGAGGGCATTGCAACGCAGGGCGGGAAGGCTCACACCGACGCCGAAGCTGATGATCATCTCCGCCGGGGGATTCGAACAGGATCTTGCGGACGAAGCGGAGGCCGTCGGGGCAGTACTCGTCGGTGCGGACGAGCTCATGGGGCGCGTCCCGGCACCGTCGTTGGATTGATCATCGATGTATGGTGCTGGCTCATCATATCAGATGTCTCAGCAAACCGCTCTGAGGCACACCCTTGTCCGTCATCGGTGATAAAATCAATATAACGCCCCGTGATGCACCATCATCACTACGGAGTTGTGAACATGAGGAGCGACGACGTGAAGACTGGCATCGAGAAGGCCCCGTCCAGGAGCCTGCTGAGGGCTGCCGGGCTGAAGGATAGCGACATGGATAAGCCGTTCATCGGAGTGGCCGATTCCTGGAACACCGTCGTACCCGGACACGTCCATCTGAACGAGATCACCAACGCGGTGGTCCAGGGCATAGAGGAGGCCGGCGGGAAGGCATTTGTCTTCGGAGTGCCGGCGGTCTGTGACGGCATCGCCATGGGCCACGAGGGCATGCGCTATTCCCTGGTGTCCAGGGAAACTATCGCCGACGCCTGCGAGATCATGTGCCAGGCACACCGCTTCGACGGATGGGTAGGCATAACGAACTGCGATAAGGTCACCCCCGGCATGTTGATGGCCGCCGGCAGGATGGACATCCCCGCCGCCATGGTCACCGGCGGTGCCATGGAGGTGGGCAAGCTGGACGGCGACAACCTTGACCTTCAGTCCGTGTTCGAGGCCATCGGGCTCTACAAGGCCGGCAAGGCGGACGAGGAGTACGTCCGCAGCATCGAGTGCGCCGCCTGCCCCGGACAGGGCAGCTGCTCCGGACTGTTCACCGCCAACACCATGGCCTGCCTCACCGAGGCCATGGGCATGAGCCTCACCGGTTGCGGAACCTCTCTTGCCGTTGACGAGAAGAAGCTGGAGATCGCAATGGAGACCGGTCGCAAGATTGTGGAACTGGTCCGCAACAACGTCACTCCCCGCAGCGTGGTCACCGAGGCCTCCATCCGCAACGCCATCAGGGTGGACATGTCCATCGGCGGCTCCACCAACACAGCCCTTCACATCCCCGCCATCGCCAGGGAGTTTGGCATGAGGATCACCTTGGACCTCTTCGACCAGATCTCCCGCACCGTTCCCCACATCACCAGCCTCCGTCCCGGAGGCCCGTACAGCATCAGGGACCTGGACAACGCCGGAGGCGTGTCGGCCGTCCTCAACCGCATCAAGGGCGTCCTGGAGGATGCCCCCACCATCAACGGCAAGTCGATCCTGCAGATCGCTGAGGAGGGTCAGGTCAGGGACGAGGAGATCCTCCGTCCCCTGGACAGGCCCTTCCACCAGCAGGGCGGCATCGCCGTGCTGAAGGGTAACATCGCACCCAAGGGGTCCGTGATCAAGCAGTCCGCCGTCAGCGAGAAGATGATGAGGTTCACCGGAAGAGCCAAGGTGTTCGATTCCGAGGTCTCTGCATCCAAGGCCATCTCCTCCGGGGCCATAGTCTCCGGCGATGTGGTGGTCATAAGATACGAGGGTCCCAAGGGCGCTCCCGGCATGCCGGAGATGCTCTCGCCCACCAGCATGATCATGGGCATGGGCCTCGGTGATTCCGTCGCTCTGATCACCGATGGAAGGTTCTCCGGAGCCACCCGCGGTGGTGCCATCGGACATGTGTCCCCCGAAGCCTACGAGAAGGGGCCGATCGCCGCACTGCACGACGGGGACATCATCGACATCGACATCCCCGCCCGCTCGCTGAACGTCAGGCTCAGCGACGAGGAGATAGCCCGGCGTCTCGAGAAGGCAGTGTCCACCGAGGTCCGCAATCCCGTGGGCGTGCTGAAGAAGTATCGTGAACTTGTCACAAACGGAGCGGAGGGTGCGTACCTTGAGTGAGATCGAGGAGAGCCAGTACAAGAGGCTCAACCCCAAATCCAGGGTCTCGATGTATATCGGCAAGGCCATCGGACTGGTGATCTGGGCGGCCATCGTCGTCGCGGCGTTCACCTTCTTCCCCCAGTACCTGGAGGACAATAACCGCTTCGGATTCTATGCGGTGCTGGCACTGTCGGTGATCATCGTGATTTACTCTCTCATCGAGCCTATCGTCTATTACGCCAGGTACAGGTACGTCATCACCGACGACTGCATCGACATCCGCAAGGGAGTGATAATCCTCAGGCACATCGTGGTGCCTATCGAGAGGGTCCATCAGGTGGAGGTGGTCAGGGGGCCGATCAACAACATGTTCTGTCTGGCCGACCTGCACGTGACCACCGCCGGCGGCACCGCAGCCATCGAGTATCTGGACAACGACGTGGCGGATTCCATCGCCGACGACCTGAAGCGCATCATCAACACCATCGTCAGGGACAGGAATGCAGATGCTTGAGGAGCCCGTTCGCAACAGTCCCAGGATACTGGTATCCCAGTTCCTGGTGGCGGCGTTCGTCGCCGTGGTGGTAGCACTCACGATGGCGGACAACGGCACCGCAGCCATCGGCATAGGTGCCGCCGTCGGCGTGTTGTTAGCCATCTACATGGTCATCGCCTGGAGTCGCACCACCCTCCGCGCAACGGACACCGAGCTGATACGGGAGTACAACTTCCTGTTCAATACCCGCAGGGTGGTGCCGTACAACAAGATCGCATCCGTGAATGTGATCCGCACCATCTTCGACAGGCTGCTGGGCACCGCCACCGTGCAGGTGAACATCAACTCCGCGGTGAATTCCAACGAGCCGGAGATCTCGTTCACGTTCATGAAGGACGTGGCCGACCAGGTCCGTAACGAGATGTCCTTCAGGATGTACGGCAACGCCCACGACGCCCAGAGGGAGGAGATCTACGAATCGATCATACCGTTCACCCCCAAGGATTCCATCCTCCACGGGTTGTTCGGCACCAGCACCTGGGCGCTGCTGGGTTCGATATTATCTGTGGCATTCGCCTTCGGTATGGACTATGTCACCGGCGGGAGACTGACGGATGTGATGATGTCCCTGCTGATCCTGGCGGTGATGTTCCTGATCCCGCTGTTCAGCATGGTGATCAAGTACTACAACTTCAAGGTCTACAGGATCAAGGACACGGTGTACCTGAGCCACGGGGCACTCCGCCTCTATCGCACTTCGTTCAAGATCAATAGGATCAACGCTGTCCGTGTCAAGAGGACGCTGATAGCACGTTTGCTTGGGAAGGCCAGCCTGGAGATGGAGGTTGTCGGTCTCGCGTCCGCGGACGAGGACAGCCGCCCGGTGCTGTGCATCATGACCGACACGGACAACATCCGCAAGGTCATCCGCGAGGTGGCACCCATGTTCGAGTTCGAGGAGGGTGCCCTCCAGCCGGTGGAATCCAGGATGGTCTGGATGATGAAGGCGGTCTACGTCACCGCAGGATTCGCCATACTGGCTCTTGCGTTCCTGAACTGGTATCCTGTCGAGTTCAACGAGCTCTTTGCTCACGAGACGTATGTCAGGATGGCAGTCATCGGCACCGCAGTCGTCGCTATACTTTCGTTCCTGGGAGCGTACCGCGGGTACAAGGTTGACCTTTTGGGAATGGGCGAGGACGTGTTCATGTTCCGCTACGGCATCGTGGACCGCTGCACGTCGGTGATGCAGTACGACCGTGTGCAGTTCTCCGAGCTCTACGCATGGCCCATGGCCGCCAGGCGGGGACTGGCCAGATGCCAGGTGAGGATGCTGTCCTCCCGCGGTTCGTCGGTCACCACCTCGGGATACTATCCAGTGGAGGAGTTGGAGCGCATCCAGAGCGAGGTCATGGAGCGTATCCGCGACGGCCGTTACGACTACCGCAAGATAACCCTCTGAGGGTCTGGCGGAAGCCGGACCCTGTTTTTCTTCACATTTGGATAAGAAACTTTATCTACCACTCTTATCTACTCAGCCCCGTTGGGCTGGTAGATCAGCTGGCAGATCGCTTGCTTTGCAAGCAAGAAGTCGCGAGTTCAAATCTCGCCCAGTCCACCACTTCTCCAAAACTCACGATAGCGCCAGCCACGTCTGGTTCTCAGCGGATGCCCATGATCGACGAGGTGTCCGGGAACACCCTGTCCGTCATCGCTCCAAGTACCTTCTCGCGTACGTCGTACATCCTGCGGTACATGGCCGTGTTTCTCTCATCGGGAAGGAACGAACGGTCGGCGGAGACCCTCTCCTTCAGGAATGATTCCAGACCCTTCAGGTCCCCCACCGCATGGGCGGCCATGGCACAGTTGGTGAGCATGGCGCCTCCCGCCTTCATCACACGGGTCTCGCAGCCCAGCATGTCAGCTTTTATCTGATTCCAGAGGTCATCCCTGCTTCCGCCCTCGGCTATCGTTATCTTAGAAAGGTCCACGCCCGCACTCCTGTAAAGGTCTGCGACGGCCATGTACTCGAAGCCGATGGATTCGAGGACCGACCTCCACATGGTTGCACGATCGGTGTTCATGCCCATGTTCAGGAAGCATCCGCTGGCACCGTTCATGGCGCCGGTGCCTCCGGTGAGGTACGGCAGGAACAGAACACCGTCGGATCCCGCAGGCACTTTCTCGGCCGCGGCGCTCATGATCGGATAGTCCTCTTGGGACACGTTGTCCCTGAACCAGCGAAGTGCCAGACCTCCGGCGCGGATGTATCCCCAGTAGAAGTACGTGCCATCCAACGACCCGGAATTGAACACCAGTCCGCTGCCGTGGCCGCTGAGCTCCGGCACTATGCCGTCGGTGGACACGCAGAACATGGCGCATGTCCCGGAGACGTCGGCGGCCATCCCCGGACCGAAGAGTCCGCATCCCAGCATGGACTGCATGGTGTCGCCGGCGCCGGCGCATACGGGGGTGTCGGCGGGGATCCCGGCGGCTGCGGCCATCTCTTCGGAGACATGACCGGATATGTCCCAGGGCTTCAGGACCTTGGGCATCATGTCCTCGTCTATTCCCAATATCTCCAGCTGCTCCGGTGACCATCTCTTCGATACCACGTCATATCCCAGACCCCATCCGGACATGGCCCCCTGGTCCACGTACGCCTGTCCGGCATCCATGTCGCACAGACGCATACCGATGTACGGGCCGTTGTGCACGAACTTCGCCCCGTTCTTACGGAACCCTGGCACATTGGCCAGGAACCACCTGGCGAACATGGCCGGCTGCAGACATGTGGCGTCGGCGTTGCCGGTCTGCTCCCCCCAGATGTCAAGACCCAGCGCGTTGATGGAATCCGCATCCGCCTGGGTCCTGGAGTCAAGGTAGTTGATGAAGGGTGTGACCGCCCTGCCGTCCTCACCGATGCCGGTGATCCCGCAGATGATGCCGTCCCCGAACACCGACCTTATGTCGTCGGGGTCATGGCCCAGACGTCTCATCTCGTCGGTGCACTCCCTCATCCCTCTTACGGTGAGCGAGACGTACTCCTCCGGGTCCATCTCCACCATGCCCGGGCCGGGATACCGCAGGTTCGCAAGGTGGTTGGCGGATGCAACGCATCTCATGTCCGCATCGTACACGGATACCTTCACGCCCTGGGTGCTGGCATCGTATCCCAGATAGTACGCCATGCTTTCGAATGTCGTAGCTATTTAGAAGTGGGTTTTCCAAGTACCAAGGAAGGGGTAGGATTATCTTCGACTGCTGGATTCATGTTGTCATGGCCAAAGGCATCAGAGCATCCCACATCCTGGTGGGGTCGGAGAAGGACGCGCAGAAGATAATGGACCGTTTGGAGAAGGGAGAGGACTTCGCCGCCCTGGCGAAGAGGTTCTCCAAGTGCCCCTCCAAGTCCAAGGGCGGTGACCTGGGCTGGTTCGGGAAGGGTCAGATGGTGAAGGAGTTCGAGGATGCGGCCTTCGCCGCACCCGAGGGGAAGCCGGTCGGTCCTGTCAAGACCGAGTTCGGCTACCACATCATCCTGGTGACCGGCACCAAGTGATCAGTCGAACTTCCCCACGACGGCCTTGATCCTGCGGACTCCCGCGGCGGAGCTCTCCTCCTTCTTAATCTTGAAGCCCTGGAGCTCTCCCGTGTGGGTCACGTGGGGTCCTCCGCAGAGTTCCGCGGAGATGTCGCCGATGGAATACACCTTCACTACGGCGCCGTACTTATCGTCGAACACACCGATGGCACCGGAGGCCTTGGCCTCCGCCACCGGCATCTCCTTGCAGACCACGGGTATATCCTGCTTGATGGCGTCGTTGACGTACTCCTCGATCTTCTTCAATTCCTCGGGGGTGAGCTTCCTGTCGAAGTTGAAGTCGAACCTCAGGCGGTCGGCGGTGATGTTGCTGCCCTTCTGCCTGATGTCCGGGTCGATGAGGTTCCTTAGGGCGGCGTTCAGCAGATGAGTTGCGGTGTGCAGCTTTGTGGTCTCCTCGCTGTGGTCCGCCAGACCTCCCTTGAAGGTCTGCTCGGCACCAGCCCTGGATTTCTCCTGGTGCACCTTGAACCTCTTGTCGAAATCGTCCAGGTCCACCTTCATCCCCTGCTCCTCCGCCAGCTCGGCGGTGAGCTCCACGGGGAATCCGAAGGTGTCGTACAGCCTGAACACGGCCTCGCCGTCCAACACGTCACCCTCCTTCGCGGCGGCGACCATCTCGTTGAACCTGCGCAGCCCCTTGGTCAGAGTCTTGTGGAACTTCTCCTCCTCGGCGGTGATGTTGCGTACGATGTCCTCCCTGGTCTTGGCCAGCTCCGGGTACGCGGGGGAGTACTGATCCACGATCAGCTCGCAGACCTGCCCCATGAACACGCCGTCGTATCCCAGCTTGGACATGTACCTCGATGCCCTGCGGATCAGCCTCCTGAGGATGTATCCCTGGCCGATCTTGGCGGGGACCACACCGTCACCCAGGATGAACGTGGCCGCTCTCAGGTGGTCGGCGACGATCCTGAAGTCCCTGGCAGTGGATTCATCGTAAACGGAGCCGGAGATCTCCTCCAGCTTGCCGATGATCCCGGTGAACAGCGATGTGTCGTATACCGTGGCCTTGCCCTCGGTGATGCGGCACACCCTCTCGAGACCCATGCCGGTATCCACGTTCTTCTGCTTCAGCGGGGAGAACTTGCCGTTCTCGTCCTTGAAGTACTCCATGAACACGTTGTTCCAGATCTCGGTGTACTTGCCGCAGTGGCATGCCGGTCCGCACTCGTCGCAGCACTTGGGCCTGCCGTCGTCGTAGAAGATCTCGGTGTCGGGACCGCAGGGTCCGGTGACGCCGGCGGGGCCCCACCAGTTGTCCTCCCTGCCGTAGAAGAAGATCTGCTCGTCCTTCAGCCCGTGGGACTTCCATATCTCCGCGGTCTCGGTGTCCTTGGGGATGTCCCCCTCGCCCCTGAAGGCGGTGACGGCCAGCTGCTCGGGCTTGAATCCCAGGTGCTCGGTGAGGAACTCGAAGCTCCAGGCGATGGACTCCTTCTTGAAGTAGTCCCCCAGGGACCAGTTGCCCAGCATCTCGAAGAAGGTCAGGTGGCTGGCGTCGCCCACCTCGTCGATGTCCCCGGTCCTGATGCACTTCTGGAAGTCGCAGAGCCTCTTCCCCATGGGGTGCTTCTCGCCCAGGAGATAGGGCACCAGCGGGTGCATGCCGGCGGTGGTGAACAGGACGGTGGGGTCGTTCTCCGGTATGAGCGATGCCGAGCCTATCTGCGCGTGGCCTTTGGACTTGAAGAATTCTATGAAAGCCTCTCTGAGCTGCTGTGCCTCCATTATCGCACCTCTTGGATGCGTGCGGGTAAGCAATCACTTATTAAATACAATCTCAGAACGGCAGGAGTGCGTGTTCCGGGCCTCTCTACCTATATTATTATCTAATAGTACTATGCGGACGCATGGATGCGGCGGACGCCCTGTGGAAGGAGCTCAGGACAATGAACTCCAACATCCCCGTGGGCAGGAGGACGTTGGCGGAGCACATGGACTCCGGCGACTACTCCTACAAGATGCGGGGAGGGGAGACCGTCACCATGACCGACGAGGAGGTCCGCATGATCAGAGGGGCCTGCGGCCTGCGGGAGATGATGTCCCTGCGGTTGCCGATCTTCATTGGTACCGACGTCTCCGGGGATGGCGCGTGGTCGGTGGACGGCAGGGCGGAGGCCAAGGTGATCTCCGAGATCCTGGGGAAGCCCCGGTTCAAGGAGGACCGGGTGCGCTTCCACAATCCGGACCTGCGGAGGCTGATGAACGTGCTGCCAAACGCGGTCTTCGTGATATTCACGCCGTGAACATCCCATTTTCGGGGGCAGGAACGTCGAAACATGGACAAACCAACCGTTTCCGGGGGGACGGGAGCGGGGGCCAACAGTTACCATTAAATACAATATGTGAGTACAGGGGTCTGCGCGTTGCGTACCAACGTGTGTCCGTAACAAAACGGACAGGGTTCGGGACAAGTTCCCGAACGACGGGACCCCGGTGGTCATGAGAGGTATTAAATACCCCTTCGATTATCGGGAGTTCCACCAGGCCAGAGAGGCCCGGTAAGAGTCAAAGAGAGTGCACCCGGCGAGAGGTCCTTGACCGGGGAAGAGGCGTAGGGCTCCGTAATGGAGGATGAGGCGGAATAAAGCCCGATGATCGCCGATCATACGCAACCTGGACGTGTGCTAGATCATACGCCAGCGGCGATGCTACGCCGCATGGGGGATGGTTCGGCTAGAGCGCTGAAGAAGGTCGTGTCAAGCAGCGATATGCGTCGGGTAGGTGCACGAAGCCTGTGATCCGACGATTACCTAATGGGACTTCCTATTCTTCGGAATAATCAGTAATGATAGGGAACGCGGGGGATTGAAGCATCTTAGTACCCGCAGGAAAAGAAATCAATCGAGATGCCGTCAGTAAAGGCGATCGAACGCGGCATAGGGCAAACTGAATCCCGTATGGAAACATACGGGAGATGTGGTGTTATGGACCCGTTTACTCCTTAGCGAGAAGAGTCAAAATCTGCTGGAAAGCAGTGCCATAGAGGGTGATAGCCCCTTAGACGAAGGCTCGTATGGAGATTTTCGGGTATCCAGAGTAGGGTGTGTTGGATATCACGCCTGAATTTGGGAGACATTCGCTTCCAACCCTAAATACGTCTCTAGTCCGATAGCGTAGTAGTAGCGTGAGCGAAAACTGAAAAGTACCCTTAACGGGAGGTTAAAAGACCTGAAACCATGCGGTCAAAGATTTATATAGCATCAAAGGGAAGAAGCCAGTAATGGTGGACCAGTGTTATATTGTCCGTTTAGAAAAACGGGCCAGGGAGTTCTGGTCATTGGCGAGGTTAACCATTCAATTGGGAAGCCGAAGGGAAACCGATTGTTCGCAGTTTTTAACGAGGAACAAGGTGTGCTCGCCTGGAGTCAATGGTGCGGATACCCGAAGCCGGTCGATCTACGCCTGAGCAGGATGAAGCCTCTCGAAGGGGAGGTGGAGGTCCGAACAGGTTCTGATGTGCAAATCGTTCTGATGACTTGGGTGTAGGGGTGAAAGGCCAATCTAGGCCGGAAATAGCTGGTTCCCCCTGAAACTATTCGCAGATAGATCTCGATCGAGATTGAATGTGAGGTAGAGCACTGATTGGGTATTTAGGGGAAGAAATTCCTCGGTATCCTGTCAAACTCCGAACTTGCGTTCGTTGTAGACGTCGGGAGTGAGGCCATCCGGGGTAAGCTTGATGGCCATAAGGGAAACAACCCAGACTGAAGTTAAGGTCCCTAAATGTCGGTTAAGTGTAATACGAAATGGCGTCGGCAGTCCAAGACAACCGGGAGGTGGGCTTAGAAGCAGCCATCCTTTAAAGATAGCGTAACAGCTCACCGGTCGAGATTGTGGGCCCAGAAAATGGACGGGGCTAAGCCGACTACCGATACTTCAGAATACAGCAATGTAATTTGGTAAGGGGGCGTGGTGCATGGGCAGAAGTGGGGCCGTGAGGTCCTGTGGACCGTGTACCAACGAGGATCCTGGTGAGAGTAGCAGCAAAGTACGGTGAGAATCCGTATCGCCGCAGGGGCAAGGGTTCCTTGGCAATGTTCGTCAGCCAAGGGTTAGTCGATCCTAAGGTAACTCTTAATCGAAGTTATCGAAAGGGAAACAGGTTAATATTCCTGTACTAGCGTGATCCCTGTCCGTATCCTGACAGGTCGGGATAGCTGGAGTACAATAGCCATTGTATTGAAGCACCGAAGTCTCTGAAGAACCGTCATGGTGAGAAGGAGATGAATGTGTGACCAGGTGGGCTTAAGCCCACTTCCGGTGATTCCTGGCTTCCGTGAAAAGGGATA
>CASEZY010000019.1 GCA_949292635.1 uncultured Methanomassiliicoccales archaeon | reverse complement strand
CGCTCCCGCAGCGGCACCTGCCGCCGCCCCGGCAGCCCCCGCTGCCACCGGCAAGCCCACGGACCTGTCCGTCTACGCCGCCACCAACGCGCTGCAGCCCATTCCCGGGTACGTGCCCAACCTGGGCGCCCCCGAGGGCGGCAAGATCAAGATCGCCCTGTACTGGGCGGCTGCCTGCGGCGGATGCGACGTGTCCGTCCTGGACTCCGACGAGAAGGTGCTGAACGTCGGCGACATGGCCGACATCGTCATGTGGCCCATCGCCGCTGACGGCAAGGAGCATGAGATCGCCGAGATGGACGACGGTGCCATCACCGTCTCGATCATCAACGGCGCCGTGAGGAACAGCGAGAACGAGCACATGGTCAAGCTGCTGAGGCAGAAGTCCCAGCTGGTGGTGGCCTACGGTACCTGCGCCATGTTCGGCGGAACCCCGTCCCTGGCCAACCTGGCCGGCGGCGCCCAGGACATCCTGGACTACGTCTACACTAAGACCCCCACCTCCGCCGACTTCCAGCAGACCTACCACTCCGACGCGCCCGTGATCCCCCAGACGGAGATCCAGGTGCCGGAGGGCACCCTGACCCTGCCCGAGCTCTACGACACCGTCAAGGCTCTGGACCAGGTCATCGACGTGGACTACTACGTCCCCGGATGCCCCCCGACCCAGGAGACCCTCGGTGCCCTGCTGGACGCCGTGGTCGCTTTCGTCTACAAGGGCGTTGCGCTGCCCCCCAAGGGCACCGTCATCGGCGCCACCAAGACCACCATGTGCGAGGAGTGCCCCAGGCACAAGGAGAACAGGAGGATTACCGAGATCAAGGAGCCCTACCAGGTCAACATCGAGCCCGACCTGTGCCTGATGGACCAGGGCATCCTGTGCCTCGGAGCCGCCACTGTCGGCGGCTGCGGTGCCAAGTGCACCCGCGTGGGCCAGCCCTGCCGCGGATGCTACGGACCCACTGAGATCGTTTCCGAGCAGGGAGGATCCATCCTCACCGCCGTGGCGTCCCTGTTCCCCGTGCTGGAAGAGGACCCCACCTGCAAGGAGGACACCATCATCGACATCATGAGCAGCATCAAGGACCCTCTGGGTTACTTCTATGCCTTCACGATGTCTAAGGCTCTGATCAAGAGGGCCGTCAAGGAAGGAGGTCAGTAAATGGCCGGACCTATCATTTGGGATGAGAAGAAGAAGTCTGACTCCAAGAGGATCCTGGTCGACCCCATCACCCGTCTCGAGGGCCATGGGAAGATCGAGATCTTCCTGGACGACAACGGAGACGTGGAGAACTGCTACTGGCAGGTCCCCGAGCTGAGGGGATTCGAGAGGTTCTGCGTCGGAAGGAAAGTGACCGAGCTCAACCAGATCACCGCTCGTCTCTGCGGTGTCTGTCCCGGAGCCCACCACATGGCCTCCACCAAGGCCATCGATGGATGCTACGGTGCCAAGCCCACCCCCACAGCGTTCCTGATCAGGGATCTGTTCTACCACGCACACTTCGTGCACAGCCACATCGCGCACTTCTACGCGCTGGCTGCCCCCGACTTCGTGTGCGGACCCGGAGCACCCTCCGCAGAGAGGAACGTCCTGGGTGTGGTGGGACACGTGGGCCTGGAGCTCGGCGGTGCCGTGCTCAGGGCCAGGTCCCAGGCTCAGAGGATCCAGGCCATCATCGGCGGTAAGGCAACCCACCCTGTCATGGGAGTTCCCGGCGGTGTGACCAAGGCCATCTCCGCCGACGAGCAGAAGGAGATCCTGACCTACACCGAGAACCTGGTGTCCTTCGCCCAGACCTCCCTGCAGGTCCTGAAGAACGTCGTCCTGAGCAACAAGGAGTACGTGGACATCATCAAGAACCCCGACCTGTACTACCAGGACTCCTACTACATGGGAATGGTCAACGACAAGAACCAGCTGGAGTTCCACGACGGACCCATCAGGGTGAAGGACCAGGACGGCAACGAGTTCGCCAAGTACGACGCCGACGACTACCTGGACCACATCTCCGAGGCTGTCGAGCCCTGGTCCTACGAGAAGTTCCCCTACCTGAAGAAGGTGGGCTACAAGGGACTGGTCACCGGCAAGGACTCCGGTATCTACCGTGCCACCCCCCTGTCCAGGCTGAACGTCTGCGACAGCATCAGCACCCCGCTGGCACAGGAGGCTCTGGATGAGTACCGCGGGTTCTTCAAGGACCTTGGAGTCACCGGACCCGTGCACTTCTCCCTGGCCACCCACTGGGCCAGAGTGATCGAGATGCTGTACGCCGCCGAGAAGGCCAACGAGGACGCCCAGAGGGCGGACCTGCTGAACGGCGACATCAAGCAGACCGACCTGGTGCCCGGAGGACGCGGAGTCGGATGCGTCGAGGCTCCCAGGGGAACCCTGACCCACGACTACACCTGCGACGAGAACGGCATCGTGACCGCATGCAACATGGTCGTCGGAACCACCAACAACAACGGCTCCATGTGCATCGATGTGAAGAAGGCCGCCAAGGGCCTGATCCACAACTTCGAGGTCTCCCCCGGTCTGCTGAACATGGTGGAGATGGCGTTCAGGGCCTACGACCCCTGCAACTCCTGCGCCACCCACAGCCTGCCCGGCAAGATGCCGTTGACCGCGGTCATCAGGTACAGGGACGGAGAGGTCCTCGAGACCGTCTCCCGCCAGTGAGCGAAAACGGGGGCTACAAGCCCCCTTCTTCCGTTTTTTCAACGATATGGGTCAGCGTCTGCTCCCCCAGGCGGTCCTCGCCTTGACGAGCAGGTCACCGCGCTTCCCCAGGTGGATCCCGTCCAGGAGATAAAGGTCGGAGCCGTCCAGGTCCACGTACTCCGGGGCCATCAGCGGACCCAGGAATTCCCCGTCTTTCAGGTTCACCGGCGATCCCCCCAACAGGCGGTTGAAGGCCGGCACCATCACGAACCTGCGCGGATACCTGACGTAACGCTCGCCGCCTCCAAGGAAATTCCCACGCATCCAACAGGGCTCGGTGGTCTGCTTGCCCACACCGTCGACGAACATCACCGCCGGGTGGTTGTGCGCCATGATCAAGGTGTCGCAATCCATGACCGCTTCCGAGGGCCAGGTGTGGCCGTGGACCATGCCCACGTCACCCACCTTCATCCCGGTGGCAGGGGCCACCTTCACCTCGGCGGGGATGAACTCCTCGATCCCCGTGTCGTGATTTCCGCGGACGATGGTGACGGTGTTGAACACCTCTGTCAGGGAGATGAAGAAGTCGGGGATCTCGCGGTACTCCTGCTTGGTGGATCCCGGCACGCTGTTCTTAACGTCCCCCAGCACCGCCAGGTGCCTGCAGTCCCCCGCAGCTTCCAGGATGGCGTCGCACATGTCCTTGGTGCGGGACGTTATGTGAAATCCCTTGCTGCCCAGGTGAGCTTCGACACCGATGTGCAGGTCGGCTATCACCAACGTGTCTCCCACGGTGAGGGCGGGGGTACCGTACACCGGCTGTATATCGGTCATAGGTTCTCTCTCAGTACATCGGGGATGCGTTCGATGACGTCTGTGGGCAGCGTGCCGTATGACTTGGATATGAAGGCCTTCTCTCCCGCCAGTCCGGAGATGTGTGCGCCCAGGGATGCGGAGTCACGGAGGGACATCCCCTTGGACGCAAGGGCGGCGCAGATGCCGGCAAGGACATCGCCGGTGCCGCCGACGGTCATCCCCGCACAGCCGGTGTGGTTGATGCGAGGGTCTACATCCGAGTATATCGTATCCTCCGGGCCTTTGGCCAGGATGACGCATCCGTGTCCCTTGCAGAATTCTTTGGGATCCTCACCATTCAGCAGCCGTTCCGCCTCGCGGGAGTGGGGGGTGAATAGGATGTTGCCCATCTTCTCGGGAAGGCGTGCGGATATGCATGTAATGCCGTCGGCGTCGATAACCACGGGCGCCTCGATCCTTTCGATAAGCATCCTGACCGCTTCAGCGGTATCGTTCGCGGTGCCCAGGCCGGGACCGATCAGTACGGCGTCGGCGTGCTTCGCCGATTCGACGATATCGCCCACATGTTCCGTTGTCAGATGATCTCCGGGAACGCTTTTGACCATGTACGCAGGCGAGAAGGAACCGATCTGTACGAAGCTGCGTTCCGGGGTGACTATCGTCACCAGATCAGCGCCGGTGCGCAGAGCCGCCAGACCCGCCATTGCAGGCGCTCCGATGTACGGTCCCCCGCCCACGATCAGCAGTCTACCGTTCTGCCCTTTGTGACTGCCCCTCCCGGGTATGGGGTATCTGAGGAAGTCCCCCTTTCCGACGAGCATCTCAGCCTCCGGCGGGATGCCGATATCCCTGATGATCACGGTGCCGCATTCCGGCACGTCCATACCTGTCTTGGCGTCGTGGAACGTCACGGTCACATCCGCTCTGACGCTCGAGTCTGAATACAATCCGGTGGGCATGTCGCATGCGATGATCTTACAGCCGGAGGCGTTCACCCTCTCCACGTATTCCCTGTACTCTTGACGAAGGGGTCCGGAAGGCCCTGTACCAAGGACACAGTCCACTATCATCTCATAATCGGAGAGGTTCACATCTTCGTAAACGACTGTCTTCACGCCTTCGGCAGCGTCGATGCATAGTCTGCTCTTCGGCCTCTTGAACGCGCACACGTCGTGTTCCGATTTGCAGAACCAAGCGGCGGTGTATCCATCCCCGCCGTTGTTCCCGCTGCCGCAGACGAACAGCGCCCTCTTCGGCGAGAGACGGTCAACCTCCTCAGCAAGGACCCTGCCTGCGTTGACCATCAGGTCCGCCACGGGAACTCCCAAAGCTTCGGCGTTGGCATCCAGTACCGCGGAATCCAGCGGGGATATCATACCCACCGAATCTCGCAGTGATTATAAAAAACGGATTCAGCTGTTGGAGACCAAGGTCTCGCCGATGCTGCGCATGATCTCGGTCTTGGAGACCTTGCCCTTCTCCACCTTGATGCAGCCCTTGCCGGCGATCCAGTTGCCGGGGTACCTCATATCGTCGTGGACTCTGTATTCCAGGTCCAGGATCATGGCGCCCTTCGCCATGATGTCCAGACGGGGGTCCTTCACGCAGAGGTCCAGGGGCATCCTGCGTCCCTGTGCGCGGGTCCGGCCGCTGTCGAAGTACTCGGGCCAGAGGACTATAGCGGTGTCCTCGTCGTAAGCCATGGTTCCAGAATCCTAAGGGGGATTGAAAAGGTTTGGGATTATGCAATCAGCACTGCGTTGACAGCTCCGTCCTGTCCGGGCCTGCTGGTGACGACGGCGTCTCCGAGCTCGGTGGTGATGGTAGCGCCCTTGTTCAGGATGTTGCGCTGGACGAAGTTAGGGTCGGCGGGGTTGGTCTTGACGTTGATGATCTTGACCCTGGAGACCTTGTTGGTCTTCTTGTCGACCACGTTTGCGTATTCCGCAGCGAGCATTCCCACCTTGACACTTCCTCCGCAGCCGCGGTACTGCCTCAGGCTCTCGGTTCCCAGCCTGGTGTACTGCTTCTCTCTGCCGATCTCGAACTTCCTCTTCCCCTTGCTGGGGACCAGCCTTCCGCCGGTGGACTTTCTGTTGGATTTACCCTGCCAAAGTGCCATGATTACTCAAGACCATGGAAACATGGTTCCCTATATAAACTTTGCAGGTTCGGAATACCCACTTCCCCTTTGTTTTCTATTATTATAGGGTCAATCGGTGGGTCCCAGTATCCGCACGGACATATCCTCGGAATCAAAGATGGCGCATCTGCCGTCCATCGCGGGGCCGGGGTTCACGAACAGGGTGCCGTCGCATTCCTCGGAGCCCAGGTCCTCGTGGATGTGTCCGGAGAAGACGATCCTGGGGTGATATTTCTCCACGATCTCCAGCACCGACTTGGAGCCGACGCTCATGCCGTTGGGGATGTGGTCCCTGTGGCCGTAGGCGGGGCAGTGGACCATGAGCACCATACCCTCCTTGGAGACGGGGTCCAGGAAGTCGTAGATCTCCTCCTCCGGGAACTCGCAGGGGGTGTCGAATATGGTCGGGTTGGAACCGCCGCAACCGGCGATGTATATGCCGCCCACCTCCTTGCCCACGCCGTGCATGTCCTCAGCCGCGTCCCCGAGGTTCTCCGGGAGGCTGGGGTCGTCGATGTTCCCCGGCAGCGCCAGGATCCTGGGGGCTTTGATCAATGAGATCATCCTCACCGATTCCTTCACCTCGCAGGGCAGCTGTACCGCATCGCCCAGGAAGAGGACGCATCCGATACCCTCCCTCTCGATGAGGGGGTTGATCCAGTCCATTGCGGACTCCTTGCCGTGCAGGTCGGTGAGGACCAGGAACTTCATGCTCCCCGTATCGGCCATTGTTATTAAGAGCCTATCCGATGACGGGTCATGGATGAGATGGTCGCTCTGTGCCTGGAGAAGGGTACCGCAGACCCCATGGCCAATCTGCGCATGCTCACGTCGCCGCCGGTGCCGATGAACGGGCCGGTGCACCACAAGGCGGTGCCGTTGGCTTTGATCACCGCTTACTGGCACATCGATCAGTTCTTCGATCTGGAACCTTATCTGAACGAGGCGGTGGAGCGTGCAGCGGTCCTGCCTCAGGCGAGCTGCGGCTACTACGGATGCTGCGGCGCCGCCATGGGCGCGGGGATATTCTATAGCGTGATCACCCGCACCGGACCGCTGACCAGGGGCAGGAGGTGGGGTGACGGCAACCGCCTCACCGGAGAGGTGCTCCGCCGCATCGGGGAGATTGGCGGACCCAGGTGCTGCAAGCGCAACACCGCCATATCGGTATCAACAGCGGCGGAGATGTGCCAGGAGCTACTTGGCAAGAGCATGGAGTGTTCAGAATTCGCCTGCGGCAGGATGGCCTCCAACCCCGAATGCATAGGCAGCAGGTGTCCCTTCATCGTCCGCAAATGATATCCCGACCCTCGGTGTTGAGGGGGACATGAGGTTCCTGGAGGAGTACTTCCCGGAGTTCGCCGAGGCCATGGACGAGGTGGATGCGGTCTCGGAGATGAGGGGCGGTCTGGACGACCGCACCCGCCATCTGATCTGTCTCGCGATGGCCGTACAGTCCCGCAGTCCCGTGTCCCTGAAGGCCCATTTCCACGGTGCGGTGGCCTGCGGTGTATCGCTGAAGGAGATCGCCGCGGTGATCGCTTTGGCGGAGCGCGAGTCCGCCAGGATGGACGACACCTGGATCCACGACACCCTGGGCGATTGGACCCAACTCACCAGGGACGATTTCGATTCCGGCTGCGGATGCGGCGTTCCCAGAAGATATTGAACACTTTTGTACATCGAAATACAGGATTGGGGTTCACCCCCCCCCCCTTTCAGTTTCTATTAAATACCTGTTAACACACATTATCTCCATGACTGACGCATTGGTCGTTTCCGATGTCAAGAAGATATACGGGAACAGAGAGGCGGTTAAGGGGATATCCTTCTCGGTGAGGGAGGGTGAGATCTTCGGACTCATCGGACCCAACGGCGCCGGGAAGAGTACCACCCTGAAGATGATATCCACCCTTCTGAGGATATCGTCCGGAACCATAACCGTATGCGGCTACGACGTGGCCACCCAGCCCGACGAGGTCAGGAGCGTGATCTCCTATCTCCCGGAGGACGCTGGTGCTTACAAGGACCTCACCGGGAGGCAGTACCTCCGCTTCATGGCCGGCTTCTTCGCCGAGGGTCAGGAGATGGAGGAGATGGTGGAGAAAGCCATCGGCTTCGCCGACCTGGGAGAGAGGATAGATTCCAAGGTGGACACATATAGCAAGGGAATGATGCGCAGGCTGCTGATCGCCAGGGCGGTGATGCCCTCGCCCAAGTTCGCCATCATGGACGAGGTCACCTCGGGTCTCGATGTGGTCAACGCCTTCGAGATCAGGGAGATCATCCGGGATGTGGCCAAGAGCGGCGTGACGATCTTGTTGTCATCGCACAACATGTCCGAGGTCGAGCTGCTCTGCGAGAGGGTGGCCATGATCGAGGGCGGCAGGATCGTGCAGTCCGGCACCCCCGAGGAGCTGAAGGCCAAGTTCGACGCACCGAACCTGGAGGAAGTGTTCATCCGCGCCGTGCGCGAGGCGGAGGGATTGATATGAGTCACCTGATGAACATCACCAAGAAGGAGCTCAGGGAGCTGCTCACACCGAGTTCCATAATGTCCGTGGTCGTCGTGGTCGTGATCTTTGCCATGCTGGGCAGCGCCATGTCCGGGACCACCCAGTCCGCCACATCCCCCCAGAACATGCTGGTGGTGAACGGAGACGACGATGATTATGCCGTGGGCCTCATCGAGGAGGCGTATCTGTCCACATACCCCACCGTGACCCACGAGACATACGCCGACTACGTCACCGTGATTAACGGGACGTTCACCAACGAAGAGATCAGACAGCATATGCTGGACGCCAACGCGGACAGTGCCATCATCATCGAGTCGGGATTCCATGCCGCAATCTCCACATCGAATTCCGGTGCGATGTACGGTATGTACACCTACACCTCCGGAGGCGCTTTGGGCAACATAACCTCCACCATCGCCGCCGGCATCATCAATACGGTGAACACCAACATCCTGATGGCGAGCGGATCTTGGACTGAACAGCCGGTGGACACCAGCAAGACCACCACCTACGTCAACGGCACCTTCGCCCAGGGCGTGACCCCGTCGCAGATCGACAGCGCCATCTCCAGCCAGAACATGCTGATCCCCATGATCATCATGGTGGTCATCGTGATGATCGGCAGCATCGTCATCGGATCCATGGGCAACGAGAAGGAGAACAAGACCCTGGAGACCCTGCTGACCATGCCTGTGAAGCGCACCACCATCGTCACCGGCAAGCTGCTGGCCTCCGCCATCACCGGTCTGGTGTTCGGCGCGGCGTACATGGTGGGCATGATGCTCTACATGAACGGCCTGTCGTCGGTGTCCGTTTCGGGTCTCAGTCTCGAGAGCATCGGCCTCACACTGGACCTCCTCGACTGGGTGCTGATCCTGGTGCAGATGTTCCTGGCCATCCTGTGCGCCCTGGGTATCTGCATGACGCTGGGCGCGTTCGCCAAGAACTACAAGTCCGCCCAGACCATGACCCTGCCGATCAGCGTGCTGGCAATGATCCCCATGTTCGTCATCATGCTGCTGGGCTGGGAGGGTCTGCCCCTGATAGCCCAGGTGTTCATGTTCCTGATCCCCTTCACCCACCCCATGATGGTGATGAACAACCTGATGTTCGGGGAGATGACCCTGGTGCTGATGGGCGTGGCATATCTTGCCATATTCACCGTGGCGATCATCGCCGTCACCGTCCGTCTGTACAAATCGGACATCCTCATCACGGGACTGTCCCAGGACAGCAGGCTGGTGAAGATGAAGGACATGATGATGTCCTCGGACATCAGCATCCGCAAGAAGCACTGAGCGGTTCGCCGCTCATCTTTAAACCCTTTCTATCCCATTTCTTCTTATCCTGTGTTCTCGTGTGAATGTCTGGCTCATGCGGATCATCGGCATCGGGGGAGCATCTTGTGTAAAAACTAACGATTATCCGCTCGCCAGATCATTACTTCGGTGATACCCCAAGGGGATCCGGTGCTACAGATATCTGAACAGAATCATCGCGGGCATGCATATCGTCGTGCTGTCGGACTGCTAAGCTCCTTCACAGACATGGATGCCATGGACCTTTGACGACCTCGAAGTGCCAGACGAATCATTCACACCGCGGCTTCGTTTCTTGAGAGCAGCATGTCCCTGACGATAAGTTCCATCGTCAGGTCCTTGTTCTCGCGGTAGGTGGACATCACCCTCTCCGCTCTGCGCACGCATTCGCTGTCGTACTGGCTCATCCGTGATACGTCCATCGGGGGGTACTGTGTGCCGTCGTTGGGATCCCGAGATATTATCGCCCGCACGGCTTCTCTGCCTTCGGGACCCATGTCCTTCACCGCCTTGTGCAGCGAGGCGCACTGCATGGACAGGGAGTCCTGACGGATGAGGAAGCGGTCCGCCCGGTCGTCGCCCATGCGCTCCACGGCCATCCTCATCTTCTGGGATATGCTCACCGAGAGTACCGACAGGCTGGCCTCCATGTTGACGTCATCCTCTCCCATCACAGCCTTGGAGATGTTGCCGATCCTCTGTCTGGTAATCACCAGGAAGCGGATGGACAGCTCCACCACCTCGTCTGATACCCTGTAGGGAAGGATCACCCTGTTGGCGATCAACGCCACCAGGATCCCGGCGAATGTGTAGACGAGCCTGCTGGCTACGAAGCCCGGGGATGTGGATGTAAGGGCGGCCACCACCAACACCAGGATGGTATAGAAGAACATCCTCCTGTCGTAGCGGCCGGTGTCCAGGATCACATAGAGGTATCCGGCAAGCAGGCCCAGTATCAGAAGAGCCAGAGGGTCGGTTGTGCCTATAGTGATAGCGAACAGGGTGAAGAACACCGCACCCATCACGGTGCCGCTGAGACGCATGAATGACATGCGCCCGGAGTCCTCCAGGTAAGGGGTGAGCAACGCCACCACGGTGAACAGCAGCACATGGGCGCCGTCCCAGCCCCAGAGGTCCCAGGCGAAGGTGGCAAGTGTGAAGATCAATCCCATGCGCACTGCGAAGGTGAACCTGGCGGAATCGGTCCTGGCATCCTCCTTCAGGGAGAGTGCCAGCCTCTGGAAGTCGGTCATGCTCCAATCGTTGTAATCATCCTGAGGGTTCGAGGGGGCATCAAGGTCCGCCAGCTCCCGCATGGTGTCCTTCAGGGCGATGGTACTGCCGTAGCCGATGTCCGGGCTGCGGTCCAGGAACGATTCTATGGCCGTGCGGACCTCGTCCGTGGTGGCCTCCCCGTTCTCCAGCCTCTCTATCCGGGCCATTATGTCGGAGATGCCCCGCAACGTCTCCGGGGAGCGTTCCCTCTCGCAGACCTCCCTGCCAAGATCCATCAACGAGACCACAAGATCCAATATCCTGCGGTCCTTGGGGGTGGTGAAGAAGTAGCTCTTCAGACGGTCGTACATCACGCGGTTGGCCTCGGAGCACAGCCTTTCAAGCTTGGTTGTATCCGGGCTCCCGCCCTCCAGGACGGAGTCGGCGCATCTGCGCACCTCCCTGCAGATGGATGCTATCGCACGATGGCTGGTACCGGTGTTGCTGCCCCTGTTCACCAGCACGTTGAGGGCGACGATGAACACCGCACTGAAAGCTAGGATCGCAAGCCTGTCAGGCAGCATGACGACGTCCACCGGCAACGCGGTCATGGCCGCGTAGGCGAGCAGCAGGGGGAAGTGCATGGGGGTCTTCAGGTCCTGCATGGACAGGAACACGATGCCGAACACCACCCCGAAGTTCACTAGGAGACCCAGATATGGATTAAGGCTGGCAACGTAGGAGCCCACCCCCATGGCCACCATGAAGCACATCAGGCTGGTGAGGTTGGCGAAGGGGCGTACGGACAGGTCCTTGGACAGCATTATCATGGCTGAGATGCCCGCGGTCACCGCCACCAGGGTGTAGGCGGTGCCGAACAGGAACAGGAACAGTGCTACGAACGCCACGATTATGGCGAACACCACGGTCTTGCCCTTGATTGTCTTGCTGTCCATCGTCACCCCGACGGGTTCACGGTTTATATCAGGCGATGGTGAAGGACGAACAGGTTCCGATCGGTTCGGAACCAGTTCGGAACCAGTTCGGAACCATTTACCCTGATCTGTTTACGGGCATACGGCGATTTTCAGAGTTCGGGCGCGAGTCCATATCCGGATGTATGAGCCAGACACCATAGTTTCACATTCATCATTACAGATGATCATACGGGATGCTTCTCGCCATATCGAAAAGATTCGTTTCAATGCGGATAGTGATCACGGCAGCCTGCCGTCGTCGTTCCATCTGCCGTACATCACGCCTCTGCGGGTGTTGTCCAGGAACTTCTCCAGCCTCTTGCGGAATATCTCGGGCCGATCGCGAAACGATTGGATGTTGTCTATGCGCACCTTCCGGTACAGCTCCGGGAACGAGAGGAAGTTCTCATGGGTCTCCCGGTCAGCGGAGATGGCGGCCATGATGTTCTCGTCGACGGAGAACTCCGGGGCGAAGGACAGTGCCATACGGCCGCGTTCGGTCATCCGACCAAGGCGCTCCAGGCGTTCGCACCTGGCCTTGTTGAGCTCGGTCCATCTGCCGCCCTTCCTCCTGGGGGTGAACCTCTGCACCCTGCCAACACCGTCAACGTTCTTCATGGTGGAATCGATCCATCCGAAGCAGAGAGCCTCCTCCACAGCGTCGAGATATGCGACCCCCGGATCGCCATCCCTGACGGATATCCTCAGGTAGCAAACCCCCGCATCCGGATTGGATTCCAGCCAGTGGCGGAATCCTTCCCTGTCCGTGATCAGGATGTCGTCCACGGGAACATCCATGCGTCATGCAGTCCGCATGGGTTGATAACGGTGACGGGGGATCATTCCGGGATTCGGAGGATGTTACGCCGGTCACCTGTAACGGGGTACGAAAAGTGCTGCCGGCTCATCCTTCTCTTTCAGATCTCGTCACCGCTTCGAATGCCGCCTTCAGATCGTCCATGTCCTCCAGGGGCTCCATGAACACGTCATCGGACCTCTTGAAGAAGCAAGGTCCGAAGAGCGGATAGTTCTCGATGCCGTTCCGGTCGATGAACACGTTCCCGTCGGAGAGCTTCATGGCCCTCTTGACGGTGTGTTCGCGCACGAACAGGGTGTACAGGGATTTGGCCCTGGTGTTGCGACCGGATTTCACCTCGATGGCGGTGACATCTCCGTCGATGTTCGCTACGAAGTCCACCTCCAGGGTGCTGTTTGGTCTCTTGTAGAACATCAGAGGGTACCTTGCCCGGTCCAAGGCGCATGCAATGGCATTCTCCATCACCGATCCGTTGTTCGAATAGGGGTCGCGATTCACGATGTCGCCGGCCACACCCGGTTCCAACATCGCGGTGAGCAGACCGGTGTCCGCCATCATCAGCTTGAACGAGGATGGTCTCACCCGCGTCATCAGCGGGGACACGGGTTCCGTGAGGTTCTGGCACTGCAGCACCAGGCCCGTCTTCTTCAGCCACTCGATGGCCGGGCCGTACACGTTGAACCCTCCCTTGGACTTCTCTATGCGCGAGTATCTGAAGACGTCCGTGGTCTCATCCTCCAGCTGCCCCGGGATGGATTCCAGGCACTGGGATATCTTGATCCTGTCAGCGCCCTTGGAGTATCTCTCCACATCCGCTCTGACGATGCTGAGTATGTCGTCAAGGACTCTCTTGACGGCGGCGTAGTCCCGTGTCTTCGAATATGTCTCGACGGCAGCGGGCATCCCACCTACCACCATATATCGTCTGAACAGGTCGTTGGCCCTCTTGCAGATGTACGGATCGATCTCGTTGCGCTCCGATATGCACGTCCTCAGATACTCGGTCCAGGTGCGCTCGATGCCCATGGCCCACAGGAACTCCTCGAAATCCAGAGGTTTGAGCTCCATGATGTTGACGTATCCCATGGGGCTGCGCCGCTGGAGGTCCCCAATCCTGACGCCGAGGAGGGAGCCAGAGGCCAATATGTCAAAGCGCCCGTCCGCCGCCAGCGGTTTCAACGCAGAATATGCAGGCAGACAGGCTTGTATCTCGTCGAGGACGATGGCCGATCTCCCCGGCGTAAGGCTGACGCCGGTATCGATGACCAGACGGTCTATGATCTCCGACGCGGAGAGGTTCCCCTGTTCGAACACCGCACGGACCTTGTCATTGTCCTCCAGGTCGACGAAGATATACGATTCGTAATTCAGTTTGACGAACTCCGTGAGGATGTGGGTCTTCCCGGTCTGCCGCAGGCCCTTGAGGAGGAGGGCCTTCCTGAGGGGGTCCTTCTTCCAGGCCATCAGTCGTTCTGTTATCTTGCGCTCCACATTTGGTTATCCAGATGTTGATATTTCAAATTTCATGAGCGAATATATCCAGAATTTTCAAAAATCATGAGTGAATAAGAGGCAGAATTTCAAATTTTATGAGCCAATATTTTACGATTTTTCAAATTTCATGAGCGAATGATCCGCAGCATATCATAGACGGCGGGATGATACAGGTTTCCTTATCGGGCGGATGGCGCATGATGATCGGTGTTCCCAGCTCTGAAAACATCAGCATAAGATCCGCATTCTCAGGATATCGACGGGTCTGTGATCGGGAGGCGACGATCTGCAGTGAAATCGAATTGATGAGAACGTCCTCGGTTTCTGATATCTTACCTATATTATAGAAAGAAGAAGAAACGCGCGTCATACGCACGTGCGTATGGGGAACACAGAGTGAACATCGGTCCGACAACAAAGGAAACGAAGACAAGGATGGCGTGGAGGGGGGGATTCGAACCCCCGGGTCCTTGCGGACACTAGATTAGCAGTCTAGCGCCTTACCAGGCTGGGCCACCTCCACTGCGGACCCCTCCTAAATATAAGGTACTATTAAATCTTTGGATTTGGGGCCATACGGCGATTGTCTGTCGATTCCGGGCGGATCTTACGCCGGATGCGGGGTATGCCGCCGTCACATATCCGAAAGCGGTCAGAATAATCCCAAAAACGGTGAAAAACATGGTCATCACGGTTTTTTCATTGTTTTTGACGATTTCTAAATAGTAATCATTAAATACAACTGGGCGATAGTGGGGCCTACTCAGTCAACAGGGAGTGACTGAAGACACTGATTCCCTCGGAAAGGGGGGTTCGGAAGTCTTATATACTACCCTGTTGTACGGGGAGATGCGCGGGACGGCGACCCAAGAGGTCGGGTCCCCTGATGGAGAGCCAAGATCTCCGCCGCAGGAGCGGCGTGCACTCTTGAGTTCTGACGTTCGATGCTACGAATGTTCCGTTAGACGGATCATTCGAACGAGTGTGCCGTTTAGCGGGACAGCGGTGAAACATGGTAAACTGCCAGTTTCAATTTCATCCATCATATGACGTGAATAGTCAATTGATTTGACTCCGGTTGATCCTGCCGGCGGCCACCGCTATAGGAATTCGATTAAGACATGCGAGTCGAGAGTCGTAATGGACTCGGCGGACTGCTCAGTAACACGTGGATAACATGCCCTAGAGTGGAGGATAATCTCGGGAAATTGAGGATAATACTCCATAGATCATAGGATCTGGAATGACTTATGGTCGAAAGTTCCGGCGCTCTAGGATTGGTCTGCGGCCTATCAGGTAGTAGTGGGTGTAACGGACCCACTAGCCCATGACGGGTATGGGCCTTGAGAGAGGGAGCCCAGAGATGGATTCTGAGACACGAATCCAGGCCCTACGGGGCGCAGCAGTCGCGAAAACTTCACACTGGAGGCAACTCCGATGAGGGAATTCCTAGTGCTAGCACATTAGTGTTAGCTTTTCTTAAGCGTAGATAACTTAAGGAATAAGGGCTGGGTAAGACGGGTGCCAGCCGCCGCGGTAATACCCGCAGCCCAAGTGGTGGTCGATTTTATTGAGTCTAAAACGTTCGTAGCCGGTTTGGTAAATCCTTGGGTAAATCGGGAAGCTTAACTTTCCGACTTCCGAGGAGACTGCCAAACTTGGGACCGGGAGAGGCAAGAGGTACTTCTGGGGTAGGGGTAAAATCCTGTAATCCTAGAAGGACCACCGGTGGCGAAGGCGTCTTGCTAGAACGGA
>CASEZY010000018.1 GCA_949292635.1 uncultured Methanomassiliicoccales archaeon | reverse complement strand
CAAATTGATGGGCATCAAGAAGAAGAGGGGCAGGAAGCCGAAGGCTTCCGGACCCTCTTCATAAACTTATACCCAAGTTTGCCGAGTTAGAGTTTTAAACAAAATTAAATTTAATTTAATTTTGTATGTTGGCATATTGGGGTAATGTCCAGCCAGTTATTTTTGTGTGATTTGTTACAAATTTTTTATGTAATTAATTACAAACTTTTCATGTAGTATATCACGATACACATACTGAAAGCATGAACGAGAAGATGATTGAAAGAAGAGATTACTTTGAGATGATGGAACACTTCCGCCGTCAAAAGGACATAATCAAGGTAATCACAGGTGTACGCAGAGCCGGTAAGACCACTCTGTTGCTCCAGTTCAGGGACAAATTACTCTCCGAAGGGTTGTCAGAAAGGCAAGTTGTATATCTCGATCTTGAAGATTTGAGGTATTCCATCACATCAGACAGAATGCTTTACGAAACCATAGAATCCCGTATGACAACGGAGCCTACGTGTTATTAGAGGAGGTACAGGCTATCGACGGATGGGAGTTGGCCATTGAAACTGTAAGGATACATCTGAAAGCCAACCTCTACATCACGGGATCCAATTCCAAGATGCTGTCCTCGGAGCTTGGCGCACATCTCACTGGGAGATTTGTCGAAATTCCCATATTACCTCTGTCATTCAAGGAGTATATAACCAAGTATCCAGTGGATGCAAATCACACCTCACTAGATAGATTCAAGAGATATCTCAGGTGGGGAGGCATGCCATCGGTGAATGTCGACGCAGATGTGCTCGATATCAAGGTGAACCTAGACGGTGTCTACTGCTCGATCATGTTCGACATCGCCGCGAGGTCAAGGCTCGATGCCTCGGTACTCAAGAGACTTGCGGAGTTCATAATATTGAACATCGGAGAGAATGTGTCCACGAAACGGGTGGCCGAAGCTGTCGGGATAAGGGACTATCGCACGGTTGACAGATACCTCAACGAACTCTGCTCATCGTTCCTGTTCTACAAAGCGGACCGCTTCGACATCATCGGGCGCAGACATCTGGATAACAACGGCAGATTCTATGTCGCAGATACAGGGCTGAGGAACACCGTGCTCGCAGGCGTGGAGATCGATGAATCGAAACTGCTGGAGAATGCCGTGTATCTTGAATTGGTACGCAGAGGCTATCGCGTATCCGTAGGGACGTACAGAGGCTCCGAAATTGGTTTCGTCGCTTGGAAGAGTAATGAACCGGAGCTCTACAGGGTGTGCCCATCCCTAAGGGACAGGAGCGTCGAACTTGAGCTACGCCCACTCAAATCCATCGATGGAAGACGTGTGGTGCTCTACATCGACGGCACGGATGCTGAACCGCCCGAAGGGGTGAAGTTCGTGAACGCTGTAGATTGGTTCTTACTGAGCTGACGCTCGATAAAACAAAAAGAAGAATGTCCGGCCCCGCCTCTCGGCGGGGCCAAAAGTTTTCTCACACGCTGCGGAGGACGATCTCGATGTTGACTTCGTCCGGGACGGTGATCCTCATGAGCTGCCTGAGGGCACGCTCGTCGGCGTCCAGGTCGATGAGCCTCTTGTGGATGCGCATCTCCCAGCGGTCCCAGGTCTCGCTTCCCTCCCCATCAGGGGACTTCCTGCAGGGCACCCTGAGGTGCTTGGTGGGCAGGGGGATGGGCCCGCGGATGGCGACTCCGGTCTTGTCGGAGATCGCCTTGATCTGGGCGCATACGCTGTCCACCTTCTTGGGGTCCATCCCGGTGAGGGAGATCCTAGCACGCTGTGACATCTTATCCCTTCGTTAAGGAAAGGAAGGGGTTTATGCCTTCTCGACGGAGAGGCACACACCCGCGGCCACAGTCTGACCCATGTCCCTGATGGCGAACCTGCCCAGAGGCGGGAAGTCCTTGGCGGGCTCCATGACCATGGGCTTGGTGGGCTCCAGCTTGACGACGGCGATGTCACCGGTCTTCAGGAAGTCGGGGTGCTCCGCCTTGGCCTGACCGGACTTGGGGTCGATGGTCTTGATCAGCTCGACGAACCTGCAGGCGGTCTGAGCAGTGTGGCAGTGGAACACGGGGGTGTATCCGACGGTGATGACCGAGGGGTGGTTCAGCACGACGATCTGGGCCTCGAAGGTCTTGGCGACGGAGGGCGGGTTGTCGACGGGTCCGGCGACGTCTCCCCTCTTCACATCGTTCTTGGCGACACCGCGGACGTTGAATCCGACGTTGTCACCGGGCATGGCCTGGGGCATCTGCTCGTGGTGCATCTCGATGGACTTGACCTCTCCCACGACGTTGGAGGGCTGGAAGGAGACCTTCATGTTGGGCTTCAGGATGCCGGTCTCGATCCTTCCGACAGGCACGGTTCCGATTCCGGTGATGGTGTAGACATCCTGGATGGGGAGCCTGAGGGGCTTGTCGGTGGGCTTGGCGGGGACCTGCAGGTTGTCCAGGGCCTGGATGAGGGTGGGGCCCTTGTACCAGGGGGTGTTGGAGGACAGGGTCTTGATGTTGTCGCCCTCGTAAGCGGAAACGGGGATGAAGGGGACGGTGTCCACCTTGATACCGACCATCTGCATGAGCTTCTTCATGGCGGCAACAGTCTCGTCGTACTTGGCCTGCTCGTACTTGACAGCGTCCATCTTGTTGACGGCGACGATGATCTGCTTGACACCCAGGGTGGTGGCCAGGAAGACGTGCTCCTTGGTCTGGGCCTGGGGACCCTCGATCGCGGAGCAGGTGATGATGGCCGCGTCCGCCTGAGAGGTACCGGTGATCATGTTCTTGACGAAGTCGCGGTGTCCGGGAGCGTCGATGACGGTGAAGTAGAACTTGTCGGTGTAGAACTTCTTGTGCGCTACATCGATGGTGACTCCTCTCTCCCTCTCCTCCTTAAGGCCGTCCATGACCCATGCGAAGTAGAAGGATCCCTTTCCCTTCTCCTCAGCCTGCTTCTTGTACTTCTCGACGATGTGGGGCTCGATGGCTCCGGTCTCGAGGAGGATCCTTCCGGTCAGGGTAGACTTTCCGTGGTCAACGTGTCCGATGATGACCAGGTTCATGTGCTCTTTCTCTGCCATGTTCTTTCTCTCCTATTTTTAGTTTATATAGGGCTGGTTTGTGTGATATCTGGTTTGGTATTTAATCCTTACATACCGGAGTAGTACTTCTCGTCGTAAGGCTCGGGGTTCAGTCCCTTGCGCGTCCTTATCTCCGTCACGACCTTCTTCTGGAGTTCGGGAGGCAGCTGCTTGAACCCTGCGTTCTCGGTGGACCATATGGCGCGTCCCTGGGTGGTTCCGCGGATATCGGAGGCGAATCCGAACATCTCGGCCACGGGGCACTCGGCGCTGACGGTGGAGTCGGCTCCGTCCTGTCCCATCTCCAGAATGGTTCCGCGGCGCTGGTTGATCAGGTTCACGGCACCGCCCATGTAGTCGGGAGGCACACTGATGAAGACCTTCTGCATGGGCTCCAGCAGGATCCTGCCGGCGCCGCACATTGCACCGTAGATACCGTCCCTGACGGCGGGGATGACCTGGGCGGGTCCCCTGTGGATGGTGTCCTCGTGAAGCTTGGCGTCCATCAGCTTGACCTTCAGGCCGGCGACCTTCTCGTTGGCAAGGGGTCCCTTGGACATGGCCTCCTCGAAGGACTGCTTGATCAGCTCCATGGTCTCGTGCAGGTACTGGATACCCTTGGTGCAGTCCAGCAGGATGTTGTTGTTCTTGAAGGCGACAACACCCTTGGCCTCCTCCTTGTCCATACCGAAGTCGGACAGGGTCTTGGCGAGGGCTTTCTGATCCTTGATCTTGGCCTCGACGTCTATGTCTCCCCTGCGGATGGCGTCCTTGACATCCTCCTCCAGCGGCTCCACGATGAAGTAGAACTTGTTGTGCTTGTTGGGGGACTTACCCTCGAACTGGTTGGGGTTGGCGCCCTTGACGGACTCCTGGTACACCACGATGGGCGGGGAGGAGATGATGTCCACTCCCTGCTCGTTGATGATCCTGTACTCGGTGATCTCCAGGTGGAGCTCACCCATACCGGACATCAGGTGCTCGCCGGTCTCGTTGTTGATCTCGATGTTGAGGGACGGGTCGGCCTTGGCGATGGTCCTCAGGACCTCCACCAGCTTGGGCAGGTCCTTCATGTTCTTGGCCTCGATGGCCTTGGTGACCACGGGCTCGGAGTAGTGGGCCATCCTCTCGAAGGGCTCCATCTCCTTCAGGGTGGAGACGGTGGATCCCGCGATGGCGTCCTTCAGTCCGGTCAGGGCAACGATGTTTCCTGCCTGGCACACCTCGATGGGGATCCTGTCGGCACCCACCATCAGGGAGACGGTCTGCACCCTCTGGGCGGTACCCACACCGGAGATGTACAAGGTCTGTCCCTTGGTGACGGAACCGGAGAACAGCCTTCCGATGGCAACCTCTCCGGCGTGGGGGTCCATGATGATCTTGTTGATCATCAGGGCCACGTCGCCCTTGGGGTCGCAGGCCAGCATCTGCTTGCCGATGGCGGACTCCTTGTCGCCCTTCCAGATGGTGGGGATACGGATCTTCTGAGCGTCGACGGGGTTCTGGATGTGCTCGATGGCCATCTGCAGGACGACCTCGTGCAGCGGGATCTTCTTGGCGAGCTCCTTCTGGCCGCCCTCCCTGCCGCAGTACTCGAAGATGTCGGTGAACGAGATGCCGGAGGACTTCATGAACGGGGCGGAGATGGCCCAGTTGTTGTAAGCGGATCCGAAGGCGACGGTACCGTCCTGGATGCTCACCTGCCACTCCTTGTTCAGGGGTGCGGGCAGGATGTTCATGATCTTCTGGTTGAACTCGGTGACGATCTTGGAGAACTTCTCGATCATCATCTCCTTGGTGACCTGCTGCTCCACGATCATCCTGTCCACCTTGTTGATGAACAGCAGGGGTCTGACCCTCTCCTTGAGGGCCTGCCTGATGACCGTCTCCGTCTGGGGCATGATGCCCTCGACGGCGCAGCAGAGGATGAACACACCGTCCAGGGCCCTCATGGCCCTGGTGACGTCTCCGCCGAAGTCCACGTGACCGGGGGTGTCGATCAGGTTGATCAGGTACTCCTGGCCCTTGTAGTGGTGGACCATAGATGCGGAAGCGGCGTTGATGGTGATTCCGCGGGCGGCCTCCTGCTCGTCGAAGTCCAGGACACGCTGCTCCCCGGCCAACTCGGAGGACATCATTCCCGCTCCGGCGATCAGGTTGTCGGAGAAGGTGGTCTTCCCGTGGTCGATGTGTGCGGCGGTACCGATGTTCCTGATGAACTGAGGGGTCGCCATCAGCTGGGTCGCCCTCTTGATGTTGTCTTCCTTTCTTCCCATGGACACCACCTAGGATCAGCGGGCGGACTGGGCCACCCTCTCGGTCTCTTCCTTCTTCGCAACGGCGAAGGAGGTCATGTCGCCCTTGGAGGCCAGGATCATCTCGTCGGCCAGGCACTGGGCGATGGGTTTCTTGTTCTTGGCGGACGCGTTGACGACACCGGTGCACATGTTCCTCAGTGCGATGTCGAGCCTCCTCTGGGGGGAGATGTCCACGGCCTTGGGCACGGAGATTCCTCCGAACTGCAGCCTGGTGACCTCCTCGCGGGGAGCGGCGTTCTCCAGACCCTGGACCAGGATCTGCACCGGGTTCTGCTTGGTCCTGTTGGCCACGATGTCGAAGGCCTCGGAAACGGCCTTGTATGCCTTGAGCTTCTTGCCGGTGTACTTCTCGGTCCTCATGATGTTGTTGATCAGCCTCTCGACGATGCTGAGCTTGGACTTGCCGAACCACCTGTTGGCGTGCTTGCCGCCGGAGTGGGGGACGCTGGTGGGGGTCAGGTCGATGTACTTGGCCAGACCGCCGTCGGCGACCACGACCTCGGAGAGGTCGTACTTGCCGAAGATGAGTGCTTTGGTTCCCTCCATCTCATTCACCTCACAGGCTTGTCGATACGGCCCCTGACCATCTCGTCCAGGGACACGTTGTTGACCTTGATCACTTTGTAACGAACCCCGGGGATATCTCCGTAGGACCTTCCCATCCTTCCGCCGATACCCTCGACCATGACCTCGTCGTGCTCGTCGATGAAGTTGATGGCTCCGTCACCGACGGCGAAGGCGGTGATCTGACGGCCGTTCTTGATCAACTGGATCTTGACGCACTTACGGATGGCGGAGTTGGGCTGCTTTGCTTCGACACCCACCTTCTCCAGCACGATACCGCGTGCCTGTGCGGAACCCTCCAGGGGATCCGACTTCTCCCTCAGTTTGAGGACTCTCTTCTTGTAGGACCTGTCCAGCCACCTGTGGCGCTGGTGGTCGACCCTGAGCTTCCTTGCTGTGTACAGACCTCTTCCCAAATTGACACCTCTAAACGGTTCTTGTGAAGTGGACGAGCCTATACACACATTATATTTAAATCAGGGTGGTAAAGCCACCCTATAATAGAGTTTTAGAAGAGCTCCCTGCAGACGCCGCAGAGGGTGTCCATGCCCTTCTTGATCTCCTCGTCGCCGGCGGTGGCGAAGTTCAGGCGGATGGTATTGGCCCCGCCGCGGATGTGGAAGGGTTTGCCGGGCATGACCACCAGGCCCCTCTCCATGGAGGTCTTGAAGATCGGCTCGGCGTCGGTACCCTTGGGGCTGCTGAGTAGCACGAACATACCGCCGTCGGGAACCGTCCAGGACATGGAGTCGGGCATGCCGTCCGCCATCAGGTCGGTGAACAGCTTGCACTTCCTGGCATATTCCGCCCTTATCGGTTTCAGGTATGCATCGAGATCGTGCATCTCCAGGAAGGCGTCGAGGACGCGCTGGGAGAACGAACCGGCGTGGAGGCATGCCGCCTCCAGCGAGGTGGACACGGACTCGCGCATCCACTCCGGAACCACCATCCATCCCACCCTCATGCCGGGGGAGATGATCTTGGATATGGAACCAGTGAGGACGGCGTTCTGGGTCATCGACGCGATGGCCTTACCGGCCCTGCCGTGATATCCCAGTTCTCCGTAGGCATCGTCCTCCAGAACCAACGTGCTCCCGGCATCGGCTGCCTCGGCGACCTGCTTCCTTGCGTCGGCGGAATAGCTGGTGCCGGAGGGGTTCTGGTGGTTGGGGACGCAGTAGTACAGCTTGGGCTTCCTGGCGAAGGCATCGGTGAGCTGACTCATGTCCGGACCGCCGTCCCTCATGTCCACCGGGATGAACTCGGGACCGTAGACGGAGAAGGACTGCAACGCACCGAGATAACCGGGGTTCTCCACGGCGATGCCGTCACCGGGGTCCAGGAACAGCTTGCCCAGATGGTCGAAGCACTCCTGCGAACCGTTGGTGATGAACACATCCTCCGCGCAGACGTGCATACCCAGCTCCCTGTTGCAGCGGTCCGCTATCTTCTCCCTCAGGGGCATGAATCCCGCGGTGGCGCCGTACTGCAGAGCGTCGGCGGCCTCCCCGGACTCCAGCACCCGCTCGGCGGCCGCCTCCAACCCCTTGGGGTCGAACAGCCTGCGGTCGGGAAGGCCGGTGGCGAAGGAAATCATCCCGGGACGCCTGGCAACCTCTATCAAACTCATGATGTACGATTGCATCACCCCTTCGGTGCGGCGGGCGAAACTGGGTCTCATGGACCCGCCGAGAACCCCCTCCCGTTTAATAGTTTCCGGGGTACGGATGAAGTAGCCTTTATAACGGAGATGGGTATAGGTGCAACCCGAGGCGATTACGATGACCGCAGAGGACGATTATTTTGCATTGCTCGACAGGGCCAAGGAACAGCTGCCGGAGGTGATGGAGAACCACGAGAGGTTCGTCATACCGGAAGCGGATGTCATCCAGGAGGGCAAGACCACCTACATCAGGAACTTCATCGACATCGCCGAGACCCTGAGGAGGGAGCCCCAGAACATCCTGCAGTTCATGCTCAAGGAACTGGGAACCCCCGGTGTGATCGAGGGACGCAGAGCAGTTCTCAAGGCGAGGATCGGCACCCCGCAGATCAACGACAAGATCCAGGTCTACGCGGACACCTTCGTCATCTGCTCCGAATGCGGACGCCCCGACACCAAGCTGGTCAGGGACGACAGGACCCTGATCCTGGAGTGCGAGGCATGCGGAGCCCACCGCCCGGTGAACGTGAGGAAGGGCCCCAAGTCCGACAGCGTCAACCAGCTCAGGGAAGGGGACGTGGTGGAGATCACCATCAGCGACGTGGGCAAGAAGGGAGACGGCATCGGCAAGATGATGGACTACCTGATCATCGTGCCCGGCACCGTGAAGGGGGCCACCGTCCACGCGAAGATCACCAAGATCTCCGCCAAGACCGCCTTCGCCGCCATCACCACCGAGCCCGCCACCCGCTGATGAAGCATTTCGTGGAATCCTACGGATGCACCATGAACCACGGGGAGGGGGACATGCTGTCCCGCACCCTGTCATCCATGGGGCATCCCGCCGCCGGTTCGGCGGAGGAAGCGGACCTGGTGGTGCTGAACACCTGCACCGTTGTGGATACGACGGAGAGGCGCATGGTGCGCCGGATGTCGGAGCTCCGTTCCCAGGGGAAGGAGGTCATAGTCACCGGGTGCATGGCAAGTGCACAGTCGTCGCGCGTCAGGATCAGACTGCCGAATTCGATCATCGTGCCCACAGACTCCTACGGCACTTTCCGTGACGTGGTGGGCGAGAGGTACGGATGCACCGATGCGCCGGAGCCGCCCTTCGGTCCGGTTGAGACCATACCCATAGCGTCCGGATGTCTCGGTGCATGCACATACTGCATCACCCGTCTCGCCAGAGGAAGGCTCAGAAGTCGTCCCCCGGATGAGATCGTGAAGGTGTTACGCAGCATGGTGGATTCCGGCACCAAGGAGGTGCTGCTGGCGGGACAGGACACGGCATGCTATGGCCTGGACATCGGTACGGATCTGCCGTCGCTGCTGGAGATGATCCTGGAGATCCCTGGGGATTACCGCATCCGCATCGGCATGATGAATCCCGATCGCCTATTGGCGATAAGGGAACGTCTGGCTCATGTCCTCAACGATGAGCGGGTGTACTCGTTCCTGCACATCCCGGTGCAGAGCGGGAGCGACCCCGTGCTGAAGCACATGGGCAGGCGCTACACCTGTGAGGAATTCATGGATTCCGTTTCCTATCTGAAGGAGAACGTCCCCGGCATAAGCATCGCCACCGACATGATCTCCGGATTCCCGGGGGAGACGGAGGAGGACCACAGAGCCAGTCTGGCTCTTCTCGAATGGTTGGGAGCCGATACCGTGAACATCACCAGGTTCTCCCCCCGTCCCGGCACCCCCGCCGCATCCATGGACGCCGTGCCCGGGAACGTCTCCAAGGACCGCTCCGCCGAGCTCACCGAGATGAAGACCCAGATATGCGAATCTTCCAATCGCAAGATGGTCGGGAGCACAATTCCCGTACTGGTCACAGAGAAGGGGTCCGAAGGCACGGTCATCGCCCGCACCGGCAGCTACCGCCCGGTGGGTATAGAAGGCGACTTTCCCATCGGCACCTCCCTTACCGTTGAGATAACCGATTCCAAGGCCACCCATCTGGTCGGCGCCGTGATTCCGTATAAATAATTGGAACTGATTGGACCCAATCACAGTCCTGTGGTGTAGTGGTCAATCATGCCGGCCTTTGGAGCCGGCGACCCCGGTTCGAACCCGGGCAGGACTACCATCATACCTCTTTGACGACCTTTGCGGGAACTCCCGCCACCAGTGCTCCGGGGGGCACGTCCTTTGTCACCACGGCACCCGCGGCGACCACGGCGCCGTCGCCGATGGTGATCCCCGGGAGTATCGTGCAGTTCCCTCCGATCCATACATCGTCGCCTATTGTCACAGGCTCACGCACGGCGTACCCTTTCTTCCTCTCCTCCGGAGGCAGCGGGTGTCCGGCGGTGGTGATGACAGTGCCCGGACCGATGAGCACCCGGTGGCCGATGCGCACCGGCGCCACGTCCAAGATGGTGACGTTGCAGTTAGCAAGAAAATCATCGCCCACATGGATGTTAAATCCGAAATCGCAGTTGAAGTTGGGCATCACAGCGGGATTGTTCCCGACGGAGCCGAAGAGATCGCGGATCGCGTCGACGTGAGGCTGGCCGTCGGTGGCCAATGTAGAGTTCAGCCTGCGGCAGCCCTCCAAGGCCTCCGCCTTGTAAAGGACGATCTCCGGGGCCATGTAGTCGTACTTCCCGCTTCCCTCACGGTCGAATGCCATGATGCCGAATGTATGCGGTGACGTATGATTCTTGTCAGAGATAGCGACCAGTACGGCTGTCTTCGCAAGAGATTATGTCTTGAACGGAGCCCTGAGCTACTATCCTGCCTCCGGCATCCCCACCCTCCGGACCCATATCGATGATATGGTCAGCGCTGCGGATCACGTCCAGGTCGTGCTCTATCACCACCACGGTGGCCCCTTGATCCAACAGAGTGCGGAACACACCGAGGAGGGTGCGGACGTCCAGCGGATGCAGACCGATGGTCGGTTCATCGAAGACGAACAGAGAATCCCCCTGAGGACGACCCATCTCGCTTGCCAGTTTCAAGCGCTGAGCCTCCCCGCCGGACAGGCCGGGGGTGCCCTCCCCGAGGGTGAGATAGCCGAGACCAAGATCGTCCAAGACCTTCAGTCTCTGAGATACGGTGCGCATGTCCTTGCAGACCTTCAGGGCGCTGCGGACATCAAGGTCCATGATCTCCGGCAGCGACAATCCGTCCACGCCGTCCAAACGGATGTCGTACGCCTTGCGGGAATAGCGGGAGCCTCCGCATTCGGGGCAGGGGATGTCCACGTCCGGCAGGAACTGAACATCCAAACTTATGCACCCGGTGCCGTCGCACACAGGACATCTGAGGGAGCCGGTGTTGTAGGAGAAATCCCCCGCCTTCAGGCCGGCCGCCTTGGCAGCGGGACTACGGGCGAATTGCTTGCGGAGCTCGTCATGAACGTCGGCGTAGGTGGCTACGGTGGAGCGGATGTTCACTCCTATCGGCGTAGCATCGATCAGCTTCGCCTGGGATATGCCGCAGGCGTCGATGATCTCCACGTGGTCCGGGAGCTGCGTCCCGTTGACCGCGGAGATCAATGCGGGGACCAGGGATTCCAGCACCATGGTGGTCTTCCCCGAACCGGAGACACCGGTGACGGCGGTGAGCACACCCTTGGGTATGACGACGTCCAACGGACCGACGGTGTGTATCGGTCTGGTGCGCATGCGTATGTTGCCTGCGGGTCTGCGGCCCATGAGCGATACCGCAGATTCCTTTCCGGAGAGGAACGGGGCGATGATGGATGAATCGCAATTAGCCAGATCATCGATGGTCCCCTGGGCGATCACCGTGCCTCCGTCGGCACCCGCACCGGGGCCCATCTCAATGACCCAGTCCGATTCCGACAGCACCGAAAGATCGTGGTCCACCAGCACCACCGAATTTCCGTCGGAGACCAGATCATGCATAACCCCTGTCAATCCGGCTATGTTGTGAGGGTGCAGCCCTATCGAAGGTTCATCCAACACATACAGGACGCCGGTGGTGCGGTTCCTCACCGCACGTGCCAGCTGCATGCGCTGACGCTCCCCCGTCGACAGCGTGGATGAGGAACGGTCCAACGAGAGATACCCAAGACCCAGATCCATCAGCCTGTGGGAGGCGTCGAAGAACGATTCGCATATCCGCTCGGCCATTGGACGCATCTCCTCCGGTAAGGATCCGGGGACGCCGACCACCCATTCGTTCAGATGGCAAAGCTGCATCTTGCAAACAGAATCCAAAGAGATGCCTCTTAGCTTTGGGGCCCTGGCACTATCGGAGAGACGGGTGCCTCCGCAGTCCGGGCAGACACCCTCCTTCAGGAAGCGCTCAACCCTCTTCATGCCCTTCTCGTCCTTCACCTTGGACAAAGCATTCTCAACCGTGCGTACGGCGCTGTAATATGTGAAGTCCAACTCGGTGGCGGTGTCGGAGCCTTTGGCCCTGTAAAGAATGTGTCTCTTCTCCGCCGGCCCATCGTAGACGATCCTCTTCTCCTCATCTGTGAGCTCGCGGAAGGGCACGTCGGTACGGACCCCCATCTCCCTGCAGACGTCGGTCATCAGAGACCACATCAAGGAGTTCCACGGCGCGACAGCGCCCTGGTCGATGGTCAAGGAATCGTCCGGGACCAGGGAATCCCGATCCACCGTGCGCACGGTGCCGGTACCTCCGCAGGCCCGACAGGCGCCGCCGCTGTTGAATGACAGGTCCTCCGCGGACGGGGCGTAGAAGGACACCCCGCATTCATCGCAGACGATGGGTCTCTCCGCGGCAACGTTGAGCGTAGGCTTGCAGTAATGTCCGTTGGGGCACCTGTGCTCCGCCAGGCGGGAGAACATGAGTCTAAGGGAATTCAGAAGCTCGGTGCCGGTACCGAAGGTGCTGCGAATACCGGGCACGCCGGGACGCTGGTGCATCGCCAGCGCCGCCGGCACGTAGAGAACACTGTCCACCTTGGCCCTGGGGGCCTCGGTCATCCTCCTGCGGGTGTATGTCGACAGGGACTCCAGATACCTCCTGGAGCCTTCGGCGTACAGCACGCCGAGGGCGAGCGATGACTTCCCGGAACCGGAGACGCCGGCGATGCCAACGATGCGGTTGAGGGGGATGTCCACGTCCACATCCTTCAGGTTATGCACCTTGGCCCCTCTCACCTCGATACGATCCGCCGGCCTTCCGTCCATCACCCGGAAGAAGATATACGATATGATAACCGTTTTCTCGATATCATGTACAAATGTCTAATCAACGGCGATGACAGGATGGGAAGGTTAAAGAACATCACACCGATGGTAGTCTCCCGTTGATTTGACATGAAGTTGATTTTCGTCAGCGGGGGTGTGATCTCCGGCCTCGGCAAAGGGATCACGGCATCGTCCATCGGGCGCCTTCTCAAGGCCAGAGGCATAAAGGTCTCGGCGGTGAAGATAGACCCGTATCTGAACATCGACGCGGGGACGATGAACCCCTACGAGCACGGGGAGGTCTACGTGCTGGACGACGGAGGGGAGGTGGATCTCGACCTCGGAAATTACGAGAGGTTCATGGGCCTCCACCTCACCAGGGACCACAACATCACCACCGGCAAAGTGTATCGTTCAGTGATCGATAACGAGCGCAGAGGCGTCTATCTCGGCAAGACCGTGCAGATCATCCCCCACATCACCGACGAGATCAAGAGGAGGATCACCACCGCCGCCAGGGATTCCGGGGCGGATGTGGTGATCGTGGAGCTGGGAGGCACCGTGGGCGACATGGAGTCCATGCCCTTCCTGGAGGCCGCCAGGCAGCTGTCCAGGGACCTGGGCGGGGAGGAGAACGTCATGTTCGTGCACACCACCCTGATCCCGATAATGGGTTCGGTGGGCGAGGAGAAGACCAAGCCCACACAGCACTCCGTGAAGGAGCTGATGAGCATCGGCATCAGGCCGGACATGATAGTGGGGAGGTGCTCCGAACCACTGAGCGAAGCGGCCAGGGCGAAGATCGCCATGTTCTGCGACGTGCCCGAGGAAGCGGTGATCTCCACCCCGGATGCCAAGAGCATCTACCAGGTGCCGCTGCTGCTGGAGAAGCAGGGCGTCGCCGACTACATAATCGACCGCATGAAGCTGAGGCCGATGACCGCCCGCAGGGACATGAGCCAGTGGGAGAGATTCGTCAAGCGGATCCTGGAGCCCAAGGAGCATGTGGAGATCGCTCTCGTAGGGAAATACACCGCACTGGCGGATTCGTACCTGTCGCATCTGGAGGCGTTCACCCACGCCGGCGCCGCCAGGGAATGCAAGGTTAAGATCAGATTCGTGGATAGCGACGAGCTCATCGCCCACGATCCGGCGGAGATCCTCAAGGGGGTGCACGGGGTTGTGGTCCCCGGAGGGTTCGGCATCAGAGGCGTGGAGGGTAAGGTCGTCGCCGCCCGCTACGCGAGGGAGAACGGCATCCCGTTCCTTGGCGTCTGTCTCGGATTCCAGATAGCCACCATCGAGATCTGCAGGGACGTGCTGGGTCTTCCCAAAGCGGACAGCACGGAGTTCGACCCGGACACGCCGGACCCGGTGATCTGCATCATGGGCGAACAGATCGGCGTCACCGACAAGGGTGCCACCATGAGGCTGGGTGCTCAGGACGTGATCATCGCTGACAAATCCAAGGCAAGGGAGCTGTACGGCTCTGAACTGATATCGGAGAGGCACAGGCACCGCTACGAGGTGAATCCCGAGTACATCCCAAGGATGGAGTCCGCAGGGTGGAAATTCACCGGACGCTCGGACTGCGGGCACAGGATGGAGATCGGGGAGCTGGACGGACACCCCTACTTCGTGGCATCCCAGTTCCACCCGGAGTTCAAATCCAAGCCGGAGCACCCCTCCCCGTTGCACCAGGGCCTTGTGGACGCCGCCATAGCGTACATGAAGGACAACAGCTGAAGTGTCGGCATGATACATCCTGCGGGTCCGCAGACTTGTTCTACGGGTCCGCGGGAGCTTACTTTTCCGAAAAAAAACCTCAATGAAATCGCCACGAAATCCTCTACGAATGACGGCCAGATGTTCATGATGTTGTATGCACATGATCGCATTCGATTGGATTCCGAAACGAATGCATCCGTTTCTGAGAATTCCTTTGAAGTCAGCATACGGATGATCGCAATATGCTATGAATTGAGATTGTCATCTCGCATCGTCATCCTGTACTGACACAGGATTTTAGGAAAAATGGGGCTGAACCCCCTTTGTTTCCGATATTTGTGCATACAGGACCGTATATTATACAGAAACCACGCTGACCCAGATCAGTAATGGATCCGAACGGTGACGGATGACGTGGATAAGACAGTCCACCAAGATCTCCGTCTAAGAACACACCCTGCAGAAAACCGATTCGGACATTATCGCGACTCAAATAGCAACGAGATGAATCTCTTGATGTTCGGCAATGGCTCGATCAACCTGATCGGATGCAAGGCTGGAATGACACATGGTGTCTATTATCAAACAGAGAAGTTTGCAAAAAAGAGAAGTGAGGTGCCCGTGAATTTACGGGCGCCTGTTTAACAAAGTTCAGGCATCTGTGGGAATGTGGGTCCCAGACAAGTAAGTCACCGAACCATATACCGGTCCGTCGTAGGTGAAGATCATCCCCGGATTGCCTGAATACAAGCCATAATTGTGTACAGTACCGCCGCTTGTGATTTCGAGAGTGAGCTTGTAACCAGTGCTGCCATTGACTCCTGTGAACTTTCCATTGCCATCATGAGTCCAAGTTGTGCCAGACGGCCCCTCTACCATTAGGCCTGCGCGTCCGTCGCTCGGCAATATGCTGGTGCCTGCGACAACCACAGTTGGATTTTGCTGTGAATCGACAATATATATGCTCAGGTCACCCCAGGATACTTCCAGATTGATGCCCCAGGCCCACTGCGCATATAATGTGATACTCCCACCGCTGGGATAACTTATGGAGTCGCCCAGATGGTAGGTCTGCCCGGAAACATCCCTGGCGGTATTCCACCCGGTGAGCACACAACCGTCGGCCACGAATGATGATGGTTGGACTGTGTTATCCGCAAGTGTATACGACGAACTGCCGTCCTCTCTCTGATGCCCGTTGCCGTCGTAGATCACTCCGACGGTGACCGGGTCGCTGTTCATATCAAGAACACACCGCCGATGGCCGCTACGACGACCACACCTGCGGCGATCATGGCCTTCTTCTCCATTTGAGTACCTCCGAAAGGATTGGGGAAATTAAAATGAACTAGAACATATAGACAATGATGCAAGAGAAGAAATGATGGGCGAATGACGTTCGATGCTACGTTTAGTGCATGGTAAGCTACCAAGGAATCGCGGGAAGCCTCGTTTCGAGACTTCCTTGCAATATACGCATTGAATTTTAAAGGGGGGCTTGAGCCCCCCTGCGTAGGAGGTGATCCATCTGCAGGTTCCCCTACAGATACCTTGTTACGACTTAACCCTCCTTGCTAAATCTCAGTTCGAATACCCCAATCAGAGGTAACCTCACTGAATGTGCAAGGAGCAGGGGCATATTCACCGCGAGTTGTTGATTCGCGATTACTACGGAATCCAGCTTCATGAGGGTGAGTTACAACCCTCAATCCGAACTATGGACGGGTTTCGAGATTACCTTCGCCTTTCGGCGTCGGAGCCCATTGTCCCGCCCTTTGTAGCGCGCGTGTAGCCCAAGAGATTCGGGGCATACTGACCTACCGTTGACCTCTCCTTCCTCTGACTTAGCGCCAGCGGTCCCAATAATGTGCCTCCACCCCGGAGGATGGAGTAGCAATTATCAGTGAGGGTCTCGTTCGTTATCTCACTTAAGAGAACGCCTTACGGTACGAACTGACGACGGCCATGCACCACCTCTCTGAAAATCTAGCAAGGTCATTAGCCTGGCTTTCATGTAACAGTCGCCCTTGGTGAGTTTTCCGGTGTTGAATCCAATTAAACCGCACGCTCCTCCCGTTGCGGTGCTCCCCCGCCAATTCCTTTAAGTTTCATCCTTGCGGACGTACT
>CASEZY010000017.1 GCA_949292635.1 uncultured Methanomassiliicoccales archaeon | reverse complement strand
TGCGGAGATGTGCCAGAAACGCTTTAGCCAGACATCAGAAAGGTCAGGGATCGGCAACGTCAGAAACTGATACCCAACGTTGCCGAGTTAGAGTTAAAAGGAACACAGGCTCAGGAACGATCGCCGAACACGGCCTTCCGGGCCCAGGGGACCACTTCCTCGTACTCGTCCCTGCCGAAACTGAGTTCCTCCGGCAATTCCGAGAACAGTTGATGCTCCATCTCCCCGCCCTTCACATCCGAGGTCAGCTTGGCGGCGCAGACGTCGCAGTAGCCGATGTCCCTGACTGCCACGACCTCGATGGAGCACCCGGATTCCTCGGCGAACTCCCTCACCGCCGCACGTTCGGGGGTCTCCCCTGCCTCGGTCTTACCTCCCGGCATCTCCCAGCCCTTGCGGCGGGGGTGGTACACCATCAGGAACCTGCCGTCCTGGGCGAACGCCACCGCGTACACCGTCCGGGGGCGTCTGACCACGATGACCGCATGGTCCTTCTCGTGGGGGTCGATGGCCCTGGAGTCCAGGATCTGCATGCCCCTCTCCCTCAGACGGCGCTCCGCTTCGGCATAGACCTTCGCGGGAGCGGCGGCCACATCCTCCGACCTTGCCTTCAGGCACAGCACCCCGTAGGATGCGCCGTAGCGGTCCATGTTGTCCGCCAGTATGTCCGCCTGTCCCTTCTGGGCCACATCGGAGTATACGATGTCCGCATGGTCAAGTGCGAACGCGTATTCCTCGGGACGGGTGGCGTCCGCCAGTATGGGCATCACGTTGTCCCTGGGACCGCTCATGGACACCAGGTCCCGGAACGACCTGGGGGAGAACTCCACCGCCCACACCCTCCCCTCGGATGCGACGTCCGAGACGTGGGAGACTGTGGTGCCGTTGGCGGCGCCGAGGTACAGGACCTTGCTCTCGGAGTTGAAAGGGTATGAGGTGCCTCCCACGGTGAGGTACGCGGACAGTTTGCTCCTCCGGGGGCTCCATTCCCTGTATTCGGAACCGTCTGATTGCACCAAACGTTCGCCGTAGACCCTGATCCCGGGGCTGCGCGACCTGGTGTACAGGCGTCCCCTCTCCGTGAAAACGGTCCCGTCGGTGCCCGGCAACGGCTCCATGTTCACGTGAATGTGCATGACCTAAATGACGTTGACGCATGGTCGGCTTATACCAGCAAGGGCTACGGAAAGGGGATGATGGGGATTCTCTCCGCGATAGCGGACAAGGTCGTGGAAGCGGTACATCTCATACCGGACAATGTGGACAAGGGCGAGGAGATATGCATGGGAGCCGACGGCACCCCTACTTCCCAAGTGGACAAGATCGCCGAGAACACCGTGCTCACCTACATCGCCGCCAACGAGGTCCCGCTGAACGTCCTCAGCGAGGAGGTAGGCTTCGTGGACAACGGGGCGGAGGACACGCTGATCCTGGACCCCATCGACGGCACCCGCAACTGCGCCCTGGGGATCCCGTACTACACCATCTCCATGGCCGTGTCCCGCACCACCATGTCCGGGGCCACCCATGCGCTGATACGCAACCTGGCCACCGGGGACGAGTACACCGCGGTGAAGGGGGAGGGTGCCTGCCTGAACGGCCGCAGGATCCACGTGAAGGACTACTTCAACCCTGATTCTTTGACGCTGTTCATCTACATGGGGAGGTCCGCCGATCCCTCCGCATTCCGCACCGCCAAGAGGGTGAAGGCCTCCCGTTCGTTGGGTTGCGCATCCCTTGAGATGGCCGCCGTGGCGGCGGGCAGGGCGGACGGATTCATGATGATGTCCGAGCACCGCGGCCACGCCATCAGGGTGTTCGACATCGCCGCCTCCGCATTGGTGCTGAGGGAGGCCGGCGGGGAGGTCTACGACCAGTTCGGCAAGCCTCTGGACATGCCCATGGACCTGAAGGCGAGATCGAACTTCCTGGCCGCATCCGACCGCAGGGTGTTCGACTGGGTCATCCATGGAGAATCATCCTACAGCCCTTGCAGGCTGCATTACGGGATCTTCGCCAACAAGAACGTGCCCGGCATTGCGGACGTGGGCCGCAGGGTGGTCGCCGCACTGGACGGAGAGAGCTACATGGTGGATACAGACCTGGCCGCGCTGATGGGTGTGCCCGGGGTCCCGCTGGAGGATATGGACATCGATGTGGCCATCGTCATGGGGGGCGACGGCACCATACTCAGGGCGGCGCATCACACCAGCGCCCGCATATTCGGCATCAACGCCGGGGGCGTGGGATTCCTGGCGGCGGTGGAGCTGGAACAACTGGAGGAGGGTATCGGACGTCTTCGCCGCGGGGAATACACGGTGGACCGTAGGGCAAAGATCGCCGTCTCGGTGGACGGGGAATGGGTTAGCGATGCGGTGAACGAGGCGCTGATCCACACGGATTCCGTGGCCAAGATCCGCCAGTTCAGGGTGAAGGTGGATGATTCGTTGCTTACGGAGGTGAAGGCGGACGGGTTCATGCTCTCCACCGCCACCGGCTCCACCAGCTACGCCATGAGCCTGGGGGCGCCGATAATGGACCCCCGTGTGGGCGATGCCTGGCTCTTGGTACCCATAGCAGCGTTCAGGTACTCCTCGAGGCCGATAATATTGCCCACGTCGGCCAAGGTGACGATAGAGGCCACCATGCCGGAGAAGGGCTGCCTGCTGGTGGTGGACGGTCAGCGGGAGATCCCGGTGGACGGCGGCAGTGTCATAGAGCTGTCCCGCTCGCCGGAGTGCTTCAGGCTCATCGAGATGGACACGGACTTCTACCAGAAGGTCAGGGAGAAGCTGGTGACTTCCCTATGAGGATAACCGCGGTGGACATCAATCTGATCGACGAGATCAACGAGTGTGCCAGATCCGTATATCCTGACGAATATCTCTGCACCCTCTCCGCCGAGGACGGGGTCATCAATCAGATGGTGCTGCTCCCGGGGACGGTATACGGGGACAACCACAGCTTCCTGAGTATGTGGATGGCCCCGGCCAACTGCGACATCGTGGGCAGCGCACATTCGCATCCGAGCGATTGCAACGAGCCCTCGGACGCGGACCTGGATTTCTTCAGCAACATGGGCGGGTATCACATAATCACGTGCTACCCCTACGACCGCGATAGCTGGAGGATCTATGACTCTAAGGGCCGTCCGGCGTGTTTAGAGTTAGTTGATCGGCCATTCTGATGCCGTCGTTCAGTATGTTCTTGGCCATCTCGAAGAGGATGGTGTTGTACGCCTCGTCGGAGGACTCCGTGGTGAGGGTGATGACCTTCGTCCCCGGGTCGTAGACCGCCAGGAACCATCCGGATTCCAAGTCTCCCCTGATGGCGTTCTCCTCCTCGGTAACGGAGAAGTCGTTGTTCACCGCCTGCTCCCCGATCTTGTGCATGACGAGCTTCCAATCCAGTTCGGTATGCACGGTGTGGCTCTTCTGTATGGACTCCGGGAAGTCCGCCGCCAGTTCGCTGAGCCTGTATTCGCTGGCGATCTTCGCCAGCAGCAGCATGGTGCATATGCCGTCCGGTGTGAGGGAAACGTCCGATACGATCACGTGACCGACGGAATCCGCACCGATGTCCGTGCGGCTGGCCCTCATCTGGTTGGAGACGTTCATTATCCTCAGGCCGGTGCGGATAACCATGCCGCCGGTCACCTCCTCGGCGCTGTTGCTGAAGTCCATGGTGGCGGTCATGCTCTTCATACCGAAGTGCCTGGCTATGATCAGGGGGATCTTCTCCGGGGAGATCAGTTCGCCATTCTCGTCGCAGACGTCGAGCCTGCCGCCGTCGTGGCTGAGGCTGACCCCCAGGTTGCATCTGGTGCTGACAACGGTCTGCTTCAGTGTCCTGAGGTCGGTCTCCTGGAGGATGCCCTCGGTGCCCTTGGGGTAGCGGTGCGTCAGAAGGACCGTCTCCGCACCCAGGTCGTTGGCAATGTACGAGGCCAGGATGCCGGGGATCGGGTGGCTGACGTCGATAGCTATGGCGCAGTCCAGCGGACCCACGATCTCCTTGAGGCGGGCGGCGTAGGCGTCGACGGTGCCCTTGGATTGGACGCACGAACCCAGTCTGTCGTATCCCGGGAGCTTGACCTGCTTCGAGGTGAGCCCGTAGATGTTGGATGAATTGAGATACGAACCGTCGGGCAGGTGGATCCAGATGTCGCTGAGCTTCTCCGGGCGGTGGGTGCCGATGGTGATGTAGCATTCCGGTCCCCCGGGGGTGAACGGCATGGCCGATGCTGGGATGACGCCGTTGTGCAGCACGGTCACGCCGTTGGCAATCAGGCCGGCGCGGAGGGCGTTGTCTATCACCGCAGTGGAAGGGTGCATGTCGCAGCCGACGGCCACGGTCTTGTAGTATTGGCCCACGGCCTTGCCGATGCTCAGTGCTAGTTCGGGGGAGACCTCGCGATAGTACGCGGTGCTCTTCACGGCAGGTTGCTGTTCCGCCATCGACCACTCATAGACCGGGGCCGGATATAGGATTTTGCTTCCCCGGAGCGTCGAATCCCTCGTCATAGGTGTCGTATGATTCGCATCATCTGGCACCATTCTACACGCTGGATATACCGATTTCGTAGGAATTGTTAAATAATCCACATCAGAGTATTCGACTGCACACTGTATGTGTCAGAGGGTCTTAAGATGGCAATGGAAAAGATTGAGTTCGCAAAGGCTAAGATCATCGCTGAGAAGAAGGGACTGAAGCCCGGCAAGGTAAAGGGTACCAGCGGTATCCAGTTCACCAAGGGCAACAACAACAGGCTCAACGTCATCAGCTGGGAGGAGTTCGAGGCACTCCTCGGCGAGAGGAAGCTCGCTATCTACGAGTCCGCCGGCTGGATGAAGATAATGAAGAACGACCGCTACTGAAGCGGTCCGCTCCGGAGTCCATCTCCGGAGCCATCAGTTTATTATATCAGTACGTTTTGACGGTGGTTGGGCAAGGGTTACCGAGCTTGGCCAAAGGTGCTAGATTCAGGGTCTAGTCGTTAGTCGTTCGAGGGTTCAAATCCCTTCCCTTGCACCACTTTGCCCCAACTTCTGAACACTTCGCGATTCACGCAGCATCGCCGAACGTGCGCTTCTTGCGGATGTACGACGCCACGAAGCTGATGATCAGGATGATTATCACCAGACCGATCATCATCCACTGTGCCACATCGCTGCTGAAGTAGTTGTAGAACAGGGAGCTCATGGACAGCACCAGGCCGTACTTCAGTATGCATCCGATGACCACGTAGAACAGCGCCCTCTTCAGGGTCCAGCTCTCGATAACAGAGATGAACGCCCCGGAGTAGGGGATCATGGGGGCTATGCGGTTCACCAGCATCATCCGCTCGTCGCTGACGATGAGGAACTCCACGTACTTCTCCATCACGTTCTTCAGCTTCTGCGGCAGCCCGTACTTCTCCACGATCATGTAGAGGATGGTGTTCCCCATGCATTCGGCTATGATCGCCGCTATGAGAAGGACCACGGCGAAGCCCGGGGTGGGGTCGTAGGAGAATCCCAGGATTATGAAGATCTCGGGCAGGAAAGGGAAGACGGTGGCGTCGATGAGGAACGCCAGGAAGACCACCAGGACCACCCCGGCCCCTCCGTAGGGGCCGAACAGATCGAACATGATCTGGGTCAGGTCCATGGCCGTCACCCCGGGTCAGTTGCCCTCGTAGGCGATGAGGGAGCGGACGTCGTAGCCCTTCAGGCGCTCCCTGCCCTTCAGTCCCTTCAGCTCGATGACGAAGATGCAGCAGGCCACGGTCCCGCCTAGCCTTTCCACCATCTTGCACATGGCCTCCACGGTCCCGCCGGTGGCGATGAGGTCGTCCACGATGACCACCCTGTCGCCGGGCTTGATGGCGTCGGTGTGCACCTCCAGGGAGGCGGTGCCGTATTCCAGCTCGTATTCCTGGGATATGGTCTCCCTGGGTAGCTTGCCCTTCTTCCTGAAAAGTACCAGGCCCTTGCCCTCGTTGTATGCCAGCGGCGCTCCGAAGATGAATCCTCTGGACTCGGACCCTGCTACAAGGTCGAAGTCCACGCCCTCCAGCTCCTTCACCAACCCGTCGATGGCAAGTTTGAACCCGTCCGGGTCCTGGATTATGGTGGTGATGTCCCTGAAGATGATCCCCTTCTCGGGGAAATCCGGGATGGCTGTCACATAGTCTGCCAAGGGCTTCATGCTTCGTCGTATCCCGCGAAGGATATAATTGTCTGCCGTTTAGGGGTCAGAGGTACCAGGCGATGGCCATGCCTGCGCCGGTGATGACCAGCAGGCCAATGGCGACCAAGAGCCAGTACCTGTCCTTCTCCATGTACAGCGCCACGGCGGAGACGATGATGCTGAGGAACGGGATCATGATCAGCACCGCCAACCCGCCGTTCATCACCGTGTGCGACAGACCCTCATCGAACGCGCCGATGATTGCCCCGACGGCGAGTATGCAGATTGCCACCGCGATGCCGTACTTCAGCACCATGCTGGTGTCCCTATCAAGATCCATCAGAGCACACCTCCCGCTTCGAGGAGCATGGAAACGGCGGAGAACACCAGGACGATGGCGAAGTACTTCTTCATGGCCGAGGTGTCGAACCTCTTGGAGAGGCGGGTTCCCAAGAACATGCCTATGTATGCGCCGATGGCCACGTAGACAGCGTACTCGAACAGTATCTGTCCGTCGAGGAAGTAGACGATCGCGCCGGAGAACGCGGTGATACCGATCATGTAGCTGCTGGTGGCGGTGGCCGCCTTCAGGGGAACGCCCATGTAGGCATTCATCACCGGCACCTTGATCACGCCGCCGCCGACACCGGTCATGGAGGAGTATGCTCCGGCCGCCACGCAGGCCAGGGTGCCGCCCAGCTTGTGCTGCACATCGTATCCGATGCGCTCGCCGGTCTTCAGGTCGGTGTACCAGAACTCGTGCTCACCCTCGGGGGAACCCACGTCCCTGCCCTTGCTCCTGACCATCCTGTAGGCGTTGATCAGCAGGAACACCGAGAAGATAACCATGAGGATCCAATCCGCGATGAGCACCGCCACCAACGCACCCACGATCGCACCGATGGTGGTACCGATCTCCAGGAACAGTCCGAGACGGATGTTGGCGACCTTCTTCTCCGCGTAATATGCGCTGGAACCCGCGGATGTGGCCACGATGCCCACAAGACTCACCGCCGCGGCCTCGGTGGCCGACAGCCCGAATCCGATGGTGAGCACAGGGATGAAGATGATGCCGCCCCCGATGCCGAAGAGTGCGCCGAGGATGCCTGCGCCAATGCTTATAGCCAGCAGCAGCACGATCATCGTGGGGTCCATGGTTCCAGGTATATGCTTCTCATAGATAACGGAGCCGATAGGGTTATCCGACAGGCAGGGGTAACGGTGTCCGTGAACACCGTCCTGGTCAGATATTGCGAGATAGGCCTCAAGAGCACCCCGGTGCGCAGAAGGTTCGAGTCGCAGCTGAAGGATAACATGCTGTCGATGCTGGCAGCCGACGGCGTGGAGGCCCTGATCTCGCAGGGCGAGGCACGCTTCTATCTCGAATCGGACGACCCGCAGGGCTGCATAGCGTCCATGCGCAAGGTGTTCGGCATAGCTTCGGTCTCGTTGGCGGAGAGGTGCACCTCCGACCTTGACGACATATGTGCCACGGCGGCGGAGTTCTCCCGGGGGAGGATCCCGGAGGGAGCGGGATTCGCCGTACGCGCAAGGAGGGAGGGCACTCACCCTTACACAAGCATGGAGGTTGGCAAGATCGCCGGTTCCGCGGTATCGGACGCCAACCCTCTGGCTCATGTGGATCTGACATCCCCTGACGTCACCATCTACGTGGAGGTGCGCAACAACCGCGCCTATATCTTCGATTCATACGTGAACTGCCCCGGGGGTCTCCCGCTGGGTACCCAGGGGAAGGTGTATGCCTGTGCCGAGGGCATGAGGGGGGAGCTGTCCGCCTGGATGATGATGAAGCGCGGATGCAGGGTCGTCGCCGATACGGATGCGACGCTGCTGAGGATGTACGACCCCTCGCTCAAGACGTCGGACAGACAACCCTCCGATTCTTTGGGGATCGTCTACGGAAACCATGTCTCCGACGTGTCTGGAGTGGATTGGAGCGGAGCACCCGTCTATCTGCCCACCGTCGCCATGTCCGACGATGCCGTTGAAGAGATGTACGCCCGCGCCATGAGAGCGGAGTTCTGAATTATTACGAGCGGGGGTTGGAGAAGACTAATAGGCATCCCCCGAAGGGGATGCCATGGGTTTGAGGGCTTACTTGGCCCTTCTCTGGTTGGCCCTGATCGAGGGTCTGCACTTCTCGGCGCCGTTCCCCTTGTTGTGGAGACCGCGTCCCCTCCTCCCTGCGGAGGTCTTGCCGCGGTAGACGCGGTTCTTGTGGGTGTTGTAGCAGATCCAGTTGATCTTGGGGTCCGCCTGGATGACGGGGTGGTGGGGGTCGACCAGGATGATCTCATACCACTCCTGCTGGCCGTCGGCTCCTACCCAGTAGGAGTTCAGGACCTCCAGGTTGGGGTATCTCTTCTGTGCCCTCTCCTCGGCCATCCTCTGCAGGCTCTTGCCGACGGTGATCTGGAGGATACCTTTCCTCTTGGCCCTCCTTCCGCCTTTGATCTGCCTCTTCTGGAAGGATCCCTTCCTGACCCTTCCTCTGACGAGGACGTATCCCTGCTTGGCCTTGTATCCGAGGCTCCTTGCCCTGTCGAGCCTGGTGGGCCTCTCGATGCGGCAGAAGTTCTCCTCTCTCCTCCACATGACGCGCCTCTGCTTGTTGAGGTCCTTCAGGTAGTTGGAGGAAGGGACCTTCCAAGCGTCGCCGATGTAGGAGTACATGCTCTTCCCGCTGACGCGGGTCTGTTCCTGTGTCTCTTCGGACATATAATCACCTATCCGGATTCGCCCTTGCGGGTACATTTCCGACGGAGTCGCCTCCGTGAGGGCAGGCTATGACCCCCTCCTATATAACGGGTGCGCACCTGCGTCAGAAGAAGTCGGAGAGCTTGGCCATCTTGGACTTGGGTTTCGGAGGGGGCGCGGGTCTCTCCTCCACCGTACTCGTATCCACGTCCGATGCTCCGAAGTCCCCGAAGAGGGTGGATTGCTGGGATCCGAGCATGAGGTCCTTCTCGGTCCATCCGTACACCTCGGTGATCCTGGCGGCGGTATCCGCCAGACGGCCGGCGTAGTAGCGGTAGTCGGGCTTGGCGGTGAACTCCTTGCCGCTGATGTAAGGCTCCACCACCTGCGGCGTCTTCGACGAATCGGTGACGATCCACGAGACCTTCATCCCGGGGATGAACTCGTAACCCATGGCGATGAGCTTCTTAGCCGTCTGCACGTTGGCCTGACGGTCCGGGTTCTCGTAGGCGTCCAGGCCCTTGCAGCCCTTGGATATCACCAGGCTCTCCGTATCCACCCTGCCTGCCAGGACGTCCTGTATGGTCTTCCTGACGTAGGCCAGGGCGTCCTTGCTGTTCTCGTCCAGTATGTATTCGAAGAGGTTCTCCAGCAGCTCAATCTGCAACTCGAAGGCGTCGGTCCTGCGGTTCTCGTATCCTCTGATCAGAAGCTCGTCCGACTTCTCCGGCCAGACGATCCTGCCCACGTACCTCTTCTTCTTCCCGTGGGTGAACAGGGGCTCCAGCACCTTCTCGAACTCCAACGTCCCGCCGTCCCGGGAGTAGCGGGTGGCCATCTCCGTGCCGAACTCCACAGTCCCCTCCAAATCGTGGCGGGGGGACTCGATGAATATGGAGTCGGTGTCGGAGTAGATCACCTTCTCCCCCTCCGCCTCCACCTCGGCGATTATGGAGGTGACGGTGTCCCTGGCGAAGGATGTGATCGACGAACCGATCTGCTTGTCGGTGAACCTGTAGAAATCGGATGCGAACACGCCGTAGAAGGTGTTCATGACCACCTTCACCGCGGCCTGCAGACCGTTCAGATAGTCGTGTTCGTGATGGTCCTTGGCCGCCTTCATCCTCTTCTTGATGGAGTCCCTCTCCGCCATCAGGCTCTCAAGGATCCTCGGCAGGAGACCTACGCGGCGCTCCTTGGACATGTACCTCACACCGTTGGGACTGACGATCTCCCCGTCCGGCGAGATGGTGGTGAAGCAGATGTTCTTGGCGATGATCAGCGAGGGGTACATGGACTTGAAGTCCAGCACCGTGATCCAGTGGTACAGTCCGGCGGTCATCTCGTGTACATACCCACCTTCGATCTGCTCCGAACGTCTTCCGAGGTTCCTGTTCTGTGGGACACCCACACCCTCCCGGTCGGCCATCCTTATCAGCAACGAATCCACCAGGGTGGAGGTGCCGGATGTGAGCACGTCCGCCACGGGCAGCTTGGAGACGGCGGCCAGGTCCATACCCTTGCGGATGGTGCCCACCTCCAGGAGGATGCGAAGTGCCAGCTCTGCGTCCTTGAAGCAGTATTTGATCACTTTCGCACTATCCGCAGCCCATTCCTCGTCCATGTGTCTGGGGTCCACGTCCATCTTGGTCTCCCCCAGCAGCTGCTTGGCCACCGCGTTAAGGGTCTCCTGTTTCAGGTTCACCTCCCTGCGGGCGGCCCACCAGGCGTCGGTGACCAGCCTGCCCTTCACCCTCCAGAATGTGTGTCTGCCGGTGTTGTGCTGTCTCGGGAGTGAAGAGTCCCTTCCCCAGGTGACGGAGTCGGTCACGCGGTTCGTCGCCGCACGCTCCACGATCTTGCTGATGTCGTAGTTGTCGATGTTGTAGCCGGTGATGACGTCCGGGTCCTCCTTCAACACCAACTCGCTGAACGCCCTGATAATGTCCTTCTCGCTGCCGGTGGCGGCGGGGCACTCGCGGAACTCCCCGTTCTCGTATACGACAGCGCATATGGTGTAGAGGAACTCGTGGCGGACGCTGTTCTCGATGTCGAAGCTCAGGTATTTCAGACCCGGGTCGAAACTCTCGATGTTCTCGAATGACGTGAGCTCCAGCGTGATGTCGGTGCGGTAGCCCAGGTCGACAGGCTCCCCTTCCACGCGTATGCAGGAGCTCATGTCGTTGTCGTAGAAGTAGCGGTCCTGGTAGGTAATGTCGGTGGCGAGCAGCTCGTACCTGTTCCTCAGGCGGCCGGTGAAGTTGGACATGACCCAGGGCTTGGTGAGGGTGACCTTCAGAGCGTTCTTCTCCTGTCCCCTCACCAGCAGTTCCACCGGTTCCGCGGATATGACGTCCTTGTCCTTCTCCAGCTGCGCTCCCAGGTTGGCGTCCGGCTCCACGATGAAGAAGTACGGGCGGAAGCCGCGCACGATCACGGTGATGGATTCTTGCTCCCTGGTCTTCCCGAATAACTCGATGTATGCCTCGTCCCCCTCGCTGCGGTAGGAGGCGGACAGTATCCTCAGGTCCCTCTGCATGGTTCACCTGTTCGCAACGATCCTTATCACGTCGCCGTCCTGTAGCACGTAGTCCGCGCCGACGGTGCGCTTGGTCTTGGCGTTCACAGCCCTGATGAACTTGTCCCCCAGCTCGGTGTGGACCTTGTAGGCAAGGTCCCTGGCGGTGGATCCCCTGGGCACCAGGAACGCATCCGGCAGCACCCTGCCGAAGTGGTCGGTGTAGCGGTTCTCATCCTCCACGGGATACACGGTGATCAGGTCCAGCAGTCCGAAGGCCGCCTTCTCCAGGCAGGCCTGTACGCCGGTGCCGCCGTACTTGGTCATGTTCGATGCCATGTACTCCAGGGCCTTGCGCTGGTTGTCGTTGACAGCCGCGCCCTCCTTGATCTTGAACGAGAGGTCACCGGGGGTGTACTCCACCAGTCCCGCCTGGTCCGCCTTCTTGAGTGCCAGCTCGGTCTCCGCCATGGTGGGGATGGCCATGTCCGCCACCTCCTCCACCAGCTTGGCGTTGCCCTCGGGGGCGATGTCCGCCTTGTTCATGGCTATGATCATCGGTTTGGAGACCTCCCTGATGCGGGTGGCAAGTGCCAGCATGGTCTCCTCCGTCCATTTGGTGGGGTCCTCGGGAGGGTTCACGTCCCTTACCGCCGTCTTCACCTGGGCCTCGGTGACGTTCAGTCCCGCCAGCCTCTCGTAGATGATAGTCTCGGGCTTGGCGCCGGTCATCTTGGCGGTCCTGGCTATCTTGCCGAAGCCGTTGTTGAGGATCTCGGCGATCCAGTGGTCCACCTCGCCCCTCAGGAAGGTCACGTCCTCCCTGGGGTCGTTCTCGCCGGGCTTGCCGGGATTGCCCTCGATGTCGGTGCTGCCGCTGACGTCGATCACGTTGATCAGCGCGTCCGCCTGGCGCAGGTCGTCCAGGAACCTGTTCCCCAGACCTTTGCCCTGCCACGCGTCCGGCACCAGTCCCGCCACATCGAGCAGTTCCACGGGTATCATGCGGACGCCGTCCACGCATCCGGAGTTGTGAGGTGTACATTGCACGCCCAGCTCCTTGCAGGGGCAGGGTGACCTCACGTAACCCACACCCTTGTTGGCGGCGATGGTGGTGAACGGATAATTCGCGATCTCCACCGGCGCCATGGTGGCGGCGCCGAAGAAGGTGGATTTTCCCACGTTGGGCTTCCCGACGATTCCTATCTGCATGTGATCCCGGCGGACTATGCCGTCCAGGGGTAAATAAATGTCAGAGCGTCCGCAGGCGGAACACCGCGTCAGCCACCTCTCCCAGCTCCGACGGGCGCAGGTCCTCCGCCCTGCTGTCGCCGTACGGGACCTCGGATCCCTTGGGTATCAGGCCGGAGACCTTCAGCGCGGTGGAGATCTTCTTCCTGCGGTGGTTGAACACAGCCTCGGTGACCCTGAAGAACGTTTTCTCGTCCAGCACTTGGAACGGGGGGTCCCGGGGGACTATCTCCACCAATGCGGAGTCCACCTTCGGCCTCGGTCTGAACCTGGATGCCGGCACGGTCTCCAGCATCCTGCAGTCCGCCCGGTAGAACAGGTTCACGGTGAGACGGGAGTATTCGGTCGACCCTACGTCGGCGGTCATGCGTTCGGCGAACTCCTTCTGCACCATCACCACCGCCTTGCGGAACCTGCATTCAAGCAGTTTGAAGATCACCGGGGTGGAGACGCTGTAGGGCAGGTTGCTGACGAACACGTCGAACTCCGGGAAGGGCACCTTGGTGGCGTCCCCCCTTATCAGAGAGACCTTGCCGGAGTATTCCGATTCTATGTGGTCCGCCAGGGTGTCGTCGATCTCAATGCAGGTGACGTTCCCGCCGGTCTCGGTGAGCCTGGATGTCAATATGCCAAGTCCCGGACCTACCTCCAGGATGCGGTCCCCGGGGCGTATCTCCGCGTATCCGATGTGCCTGTCGGCAACACGGTCGTCTATCAGGAAGTTCTGTCCCCTGCTCTTGCGGGGTACGATGCCCGTCTCGGACATCAGCCGGCCGGTGTCGCCGCCCTTCATTTCGAGACGAAGAGGTAGTGCCTCCTCTCGGGATCCTTGATCTCCAGGAGGATGCGGGCCACGATGGGCTTGTCGGCTCCCTTCAGCAGGGGTACCCTCTCGTCCAGGTCGGCGAAGTCCTTGAACTCCCCGCGCTTGCGCTGTTCCAGGATCTCCATCATGGTCTTCTTGCCGAGACCGGGGAGCTCCTCCAACAGGTGCTTCTTCAGGGAGATGGGGCCGGCGGTGTTGTAGAAGCGTATGTATCTCTCCTGGTCCGCCTTGACGATTTCGCCCACCACGTATTCCAGCTCCGCCAGGGCGCTGTTGGTCAGGTCCTTGGCGGTGATGCGTCTCTTGACGTGATCGATCTGCGTGCGCAGGTTGGAGTCCTTGCCGATGTAGACGCGGTCCTCGATGTTGATGACGGCGTCGTCCTTGGGAACGAGTTCGAAGAGCTTGAACTCCTTCTCGCCCACGGCGTAGCATATGGGCTCCTTCTTGGAGAACCCGGCTGCGGGCATGCCCATCGGCAGATAATCTAGAATGTAAGCGTACTCCTCCATGCGAACCAACGCCTGTATGCATTCACTGGTATTTGGCTACTATCTCGAGGATGCTGTCGATGAGAGTCTCATCGACGGGGATCCTCTCCTTCTGGAGGATCGCCCGCACTTCGGAGTTGTGTTTGGGGAGGGTGTCGGCGATCTTCACGGCGACGGGCTCGGTGATGGGGCCCAGTGCCATGGCCTGCTCGACGATCGCTCTGGAATCCTCCGCGCTGATCTTGATGGAGAGTGCGTGGGTCAGAGCGGAGTTCTGGATCTGGTTGAAACCGTTCTCTCCCCTCCTCTCCTTCTCGGCGGAGAGCAGGTCACGGACCTCTGCCAGTGTTACGTACTCCTCGGACATCCACATCCCTCTCTGTATCAGTTGCACTTGACGAGGTGCTCGGGGCGGGCGACCACGGTCTTGGTCTTGTTGCCGTCCTTGACGCTGACCTCGAAGGCTGCTCCCCTCTGGCCGATGACCACGCCGGTCAGGCCGTGGAACCTGGAGAAGGGCATGCCCTTGTGGACGCTGGGGTCGATGATGATGTTGACCTTCTCGCCGTTCTCGAAGCTCTGGAAGCCTCTGGTGATGGGGGACAGACCGCGTGCCCTGGGCTTCTTCTGCAGCAGGGTGCGGGTCTTGGTGCGGGTTCCTTTCGATGCTTTCATTTGAATCCCTCGTTGATCGCTATGACGTCAAGCTCCGTCACCCGGCACTGGACTCCCAGTGCGCCCGAGAAGCTGGGGACGCACCTTCCCTCGTCGCCCGAGACGAACTCCTTCACGTAGGTCCCGGACTGTGTCTCCAAAGTGAGGCTGAATGTGTCGTCACCCAGGACCTCCGCTTCGACCCAGAGGATCTCCCTATCCCTCACCAGGTCGGCCCTTCTGTGCTCGACCCTGCGGGGAGTTCTCTGGTCCAGGTGGACGTTCCTGAACGATAAGGCCGCATTAATTACTTCTTCTTTATTAACTTTCCCATCCGCCTTAACTAATACGCGATAGGTCTTGGTGGGTTCCGCGGTCTTGGTCCTCTTGACTTCCGCCCTGTCGGTGTACTCCAGTCTGAGGTAGTTGGCCAGCTCGGATTGGTTGGCGGCATGTGCCAGTTCCTCCAGGTCCACCTTTCTCTTGCGGGGCTGGCTGATCTCCAGCACGAAGGGTCTCCCCTCTCCCAGACAGCGGGCGTCGATGTCCTCCCTGCCCATGCCATGGAAGAAGTGTTCCTTGCCGTCGAACATCCTCAGGGCGATGTCGCCGATGATCTCCTGCACGGAGGTCTGGTACATCTTGCCGGTGCCGTTGCATCTGGAACATCCCTTGCCGTGGCACACCCTGCAGGGCCAGATGGTCTGGGGGATCTCCCTGCTGAACTTGAGGTACCTGCCCTTGATGAAGATCGGTGACAGATCCAGCGACACCTCTGCGAAGCGGGTGTCTATGCATGCCACGCACTGGGGCGTCTTGAACTCCACCGGGCGGTGGATCATGGGGAGGGCGGCCTTGCCTATCTCTCTGTTGAGTTCGGTCTTGATGCTCTCGAAGGCGTCCAGGGAGTGGCGCTGCCATATCTCCTTCTCAAGTGCCAGCGCAGCTGGGTCCGCCTTAGAGCCTACCAGGAAGTTATCGGATTCCACCGCGGTGACCTCCTCCGCCACCGCATCGGCGAACAGGTCCATGTCGAGGAAGGTACCGCCGCAGAGGGGACAATCCTCCTCCTCGACCTTCGCGGAACCGATGGATTCCCTGATCAAGGCGCCGCGGACGTCGTTGGTCATGCCGGTGCCCAATTTGGCGAACATCCTTCCCAGGCACCTGTCGCAGAGTCCCTCGGCGGCCACCGCGGCCGCCAGGTCTGAGGGGGGCATCCAGTCTTCCATGTCCCCGCCTCACAGGTCGAAGCCCATCTCGGCTATCCTGAGCCTGGGCCTCTGGCTCTCAAGGTAGTGGTACACGGTGGCATGCTCGCTGCCGTTGAGGATCAGCTCGATGGCGTGCTTGGCCACCGGCAGGCTCACGCTGTTGCCGATGAGTCCCACGGTGTTGCCGTAGACGATCATGGTGACGCCGGTGAGGTCCTCGATGATCTTGCGGGTCTTGCCGCGCTCCCCGATCAGCCTTCCGCGGATGCGGGTGAGCTGGTTGGAGCGGCTGCCCACGAACTCCTTGAGATCCACGATCTCCAGGTACTCGTCGTCGTCGAACAGCCTGGTGGCCTGGTCCGGGGAGAATCCCCTGCCGATGGCCTTGATCACGTCCATGATCTTCAGTGCCATCAGGGGGTCGGTGCCGTCCCTCTCGTCGTGTATGAGCACCTCTCCCTCCTCGGCGTTGATCTCGATCTTGATGCCGGCGATCCTCTGGATCATCCTCTTGGTCTCGCCCTTGGGTCCGATGAGCGCCCCCACCCTGTCCTGGGGTATCCTGACCGTCCTCATTCCTCGTCCTCCTCTTCGTAATCGTCCTCGTCCTCCGCGAGGATCCTCTCCATTATCGTCTCGGTGTCCTCAACCTCGGCCCCTCTGTTGGCGAAGAACCTGTTGATGTTGTTGATGTCCCTGCGCAGGAAGTCCTCGGCGTTGAAGAAGTCCGCCGTCATGGCCTGCCCGCAGTCGATGACCACCGGCTGACCCTTCCAGATCAGGATGTTGTATTCGCTCAGGTCCCCGTGGACCAGTCCGGCCTCGTTGAATCCCCGGTCGATGAAGTCGATGATCTTGCGGTACATGCGGTCCGGGGCCTGCATGGGGATGTCCTTCAGCTGGGGTGCGGGTCCGTGCTTGTCGCCGATGTACTCCATCAGCAGGCAGTTCTTCCTGAACATGTACGGCTCGGGAACCGGAAGCTCCGCCTCGTAGTATCTGACCAGGTTCCTGTATTCCTTGGCCGTCCAGGTGTAGATCATCCTGCGGCGGTTGCCCAGGGCCCCCCTGAATCTGGGGTCCCCCTCGATGTACTTGGCCACCCGCTTGAAGGTGGATGTGCTGGTGCGGAAGATCTTCAGCGCCACCGGTTCCCCGTCGTAGTCGGTGCAGTAGAAGACGTTGCCCTCCTTGCCCGTGGATATGGGGTGATGGACGCTCTCGATCACGTCGGAGGTCATGAAGTCGTAGATGACCATCAGTGTCTGACGGTCGAAGACCCCCGCCTCGGTCTGGCGCTCGTCGCCGGTCTTGTTGGTCTTGAGGGCGTCCACGTGCCTTTCCACGTAGGCGAACTTCTCGTCGTAGGATACCGCGCGGACACCCCCCTGATGACCTCAGAAAATGTCCAGGTTCTTGGGGATCTTGTTCCTCTTGCTGAGGTTGGTGGCCTGGGTCTTGGTGTACCTGAACCTGATGTCACACTTGTCGGGCTGGAAGTCCCAGACGGATATGATTAGCAGGTCCCCCTCTCTGATCCACATCCTCTTCTTGATCTTGCCGGGGATCCTCCCCATGCGGGACATGCCGTCCTCGCACATGACCCTGATCTTGGAGGCGCCGAGGAGCTGCTCCGCGATGCCGAACATCTCGTTCTCCTTCACGTTGGGCAGGCGGACGCGTGTAACGTCCTCCTCCGTGCTCTCCATTGGCTCGTTGTCGCTCATGATGTCACTCCCAGTTATTCCGTCCGATGTTTTGGGCGCTATTAACCGTTTCCCCGGCGCTTCGGGGGCGGCCGGAATAGCCAGTGCGCCTCCGGCGCCCGTCGGTCGGATGTATCGGGAGCCTTCAGAACCGGTATGGTGCTCATGCCGGGATTCGAACCCGGGTGTCAGCCTCGAAAGGGCTGAATGATTGGCCGCTACACTACATGAGCAGTGGGAGTGGCTTATCCCTGTGCCTTTTATAAAATTTCCTATAAAAGGAGGGGGTCAGGACTTCCGCCGGGGATTGTACACCTTCTTCCTGTACTCGGCGCTCTCGGCGATGATCCCGGGGGCGCTCTTGCGGTCCACCAGCATCACCTTGGGGAGGGTGCGCGGGTACTTCTCCAGGAAGCGGTCCATCAGGTTGCGGTCGCAGCAGGCGTGGGTGGAGAGGTAGTCACGGTCCCAGTTGCGGACCATGGTGAACACCGACTCGATGCCGCCGTTGTAGAACTCGTTGGCCAGAACCGCCACGGTGATGGGGCTGTCGCCCAGGACGGCCACGTTGCTCCCCCTGACGGCGTACTCCTCGCCGTTGTACGCGATGGCCAATCCGGAGCTGTCCCTCACCAGGTCCAGTGCCTGGTAGTCGGAGTTCCCGGTGCCCACCACGACGGTGTCGTCCATGCCGATGGCGCTCTTGCGGATGATCTCCAGCAGTGCGTATGCCTTGTCGCTGGCGGACATGGCGGGCATGGTCTTCAGCCGGTTGGCGATGTCCAGGTTCTGTAGGCCCTCCAGCACGTGGTCCACCATGTCCACCAGGGCGGCGTCCTCCGGCGTGAGGTACCTGCTCTCGGTCACAGAGTACTGCTCGTCGGAGATCCTCAGCTTGGTCAGCGTGGCGGCGAGCTCCCGTAGGGTGCGGGCGGCGTTGCGGTCGACGCCGAAGTCGTCGAAGCTGGTGTCGCAGCATGACACCGACGTCAGCGGGATCCCGGTGATGTCGGCAAGTACCAGCACCTCGTGCTCGTAGCAGTCGGTGGCCATGAACGACGGCAGTTGGCTCCACAGGTAGTCCCTGCATTCGTCGGCGCCGTCCATCAGTCTGATGTTCTCCCTGCAGAAGCGGTATGCGTCCTCGTCGGTGATGCCCCCGGCCTTCAGGAACGGTATCACCTCCCGGGCCACGCTGCCGATGCTCTCCTCCCTGGAGAGGCAGTAGGTGGTGACCATCTCGTATCTCGACAGGACGTCGTAGAACCTGCCACCGTCGCGGATGTAGCGCTCGCAGAGCGCCCTGGTGAGGTTGGTGCGGGTGATGAAGCCGGTGTTGCAGCAGAGCAGCTGCTTGTCGGGGGACAGCCCCATCTCGGACATGTGGTCGTACTCAGGCATCCGCATCACCTACGGACGCATCCACCTCGGCGGAGAGGTCGAAGGCGGAATCCAGCATCTGGCCGTCCACGTAGAGGCGCTTGTCCTCGATCCTCACCCTCCCTTCGGCGAACTTGCGGATGGTCTCCACGATCAGCGGCAGCTCCCGCTTCGCCCCGTCCTCCCTGATCCTCTTGAACAGGGGCTCATCGGCGCCCTCCTCCCTGATGATTCCGTCCAGGGTCTTGGTGCGGAGCTTTTGATACATATCGTCCCACAGGGCGTCGTAATCCCCGCCGCGGATGGGGAAGCCGCAGTAGGTCAGCGGCGCCCCCCTGTCCCACTCCGGAGTGCAGAGGTGAAGCATGGCACCCTGTCTGTCCGCATCCTCGCGGATCAGCTGCCATATGACCTCCTGCCATGTCCCCTTGGGGCCGTCCGGCAGGGCGGGGTGCAGGTTGAGCATATCGTACTCCTTGCAGGTGGCGTCGTCCATCCACAGCATGTATCCCGCAAGGATGCCCAGGTCCATGCCGTAGCCGGAGGTCCTCTCCCTGAGGACCTTCCCGTACTCGTCCCTCCAGGCCTCCTGGTCGTTGTCCCAGAGGTCCGGACGGAACGACTTCCATGATTCGGTGACCAGAGGGATGCCGTAGCCGCGGACCATGTCGAAGAATATCTCCCGCTGCTCCCGGCGGGGGTTCGGCTCCTCGGTGTTGTCCCAGTTGCAGAATACGAAGGACACCTCAGCGTCCAGTCCCCTGTCGATCTCGTCCATCACGGCCTTCAACAGGTTCCTGGAACCGGGGCCCCTTCCGGTGGAGAACCATCCGAGTCTCAGCATCCTATCACCGCCCTCCCAATCCGCTTCCCTGTAATTAGTCACTGCGGTCGATTCTCTCCGAGATCCGAGTTTCGAAGGCGGGTCAGTATACCGGCGGAGGTGGTCTTGTGGCATCGATCTTTATCACTCGGATGTCTGTGAACGTTGTATGGGGTGCAGGTTATCCCCGGATTTTTTAACCTGAATCTTCGGGGTTTGTAGGTTACACGAGATTTTGATTTCATCAGTATTTAACCAGTTTATATACTATTTATAAATAGGAACTTTTATATGCGT
>CASEZY010000016.1 GCA_949292635.1 uncultured Methanomassiliicoccales archaeon | reverse complement strand
AGCCAGGAAGTTCGATAACATGGTGAGGGAGGTCGAGCGCAAGCTCGCCCTCTTCAACATGCTGAAGAGGTGCACGAACTAATTATTCGACAAAGCCGCGTGCGTGCGAACGTTTTAAGGATGCCTGGCCCATGGTGCGTCGATGGCCACTTTCATTGAGGACGGCGAGCGTGAGGCGATCGAGGCGATCCGCAGGACCGTACGCCCCGGCGGGGACGCCAGGAGTATGCGGGACGACGCCGCCGTGCTGGAGGGTGGCCTGGTGATATCCACCGACTGCGTGACCTTCCAACGCCACATGTCCGAGGGCATGGGATGGGAGCGGTTCGGATGGACCGCCGCCGCCGTGAACATAAGCGACATAGCCTCCATGGGCGCCAGGCCCATCGGGTTCCTAGCCGCCATGGCATTGCCGGAGGATATGGACTCCGACGATATAGCACAAATAGCCAGCGGCATGGATCAGTGCGCGGAGTTCGCCGGCACCCACGTGGTGGGAGGCGATACCAAACCCGGTCCGGGGGTCATCGCCGGCACCGCCCTGGGGGACATGGAGGGCCGCAGGCCCATGACCAGGGACGGCATGCGCCCCGGCGATCTGATAGCGGTCACCGGCACACTGGGAGGCCCGGCCGCAGGTATGCTGGCACTTGAGAACGATATAGAGGCGGAGGGATGCGTGCTGGCACTTTGGGTCCCGATCCCCAGGGTGGAGGAAGGCATCGCACTGTCGTCTACGGGGAAGGTAACGTCATGCATAGACCTCTCCGACGGCCTGTCCACCTGCCTGAACACCCTCTGTTCCGAATCCTCATGCGGTGTCGTGGTTGAATGGGACCTTCTTCCAATAGCCGACGGGGTCAGGGAGGTCTGTGATTCCGTGGGACATGACCTCAAGGCCGCGGTGATGGACTGGGGCGGGGAGTACGAGCTGCTGTTCTCCTTCGCAAAAGCCGATATAGAGGCATTGCGTGCAACCGGCATCGATTTCAGCGTCATCGGCGTCGCCGTTGAGGACGGCGGCGTGCTGCTGCGCAGGGACGAGAAGTACCAGGAGGTTGGATATGGGAGCTATTAGCCCGGTGACCGTGGAGGCCAGGTTCTACAGGCGCACCAGGGAAGGCTACAGATGCGGGCTGTGCCCCCACAGATGCCTGATCCCCGTGGGAGAGTTCGGAAGATGCGGCTCCCGCAAGGGGGAGGCGGAGATCCTCAGCGCCTACACCTACGGCAGGGTGTCCAGCATAGCGATGGACCCCATGGAGAAGAAGCCCCTCTACCACTTCCATCCGGGGGCCAGGGTATTCTCCGTCGGTAGTATAGGATGCAACATGACCTGCAGGCACTGCCAGAACTACTCCATCTCACAATCATCCTCGGGGAAGAAGCGCACCACCTTCAAGTCCCCCAGGGAACTGGCCGCCATGTGCAGGGCGGAGGGCACCGAGTACATAGCGTTCACGTACAACGAGCCGGTGATCTGGTTCGAGTACATCATGGACATCCTGGGCGCCGACCCGGGACTGAAGTGCATCATCGTGTCCAACGGCTTCATCGAGGAGGAGCCGCTGAAGGAGCTTTGCAGCGTGGCGGATGCGTTCAACGTGGACGTGAAGGGATTCGACAGGGAGTTCTACCGCAGCGTCTGCAGCGGCGAGTTGGACCAGGTGCTGCGCTCTTTGACGATAATACACAGGGAGAAGGTCCATCTGGAGCTCACATATCTGATGATACCCGGATACAACGACAGCCCTGAGGAGATCTCCGACTTCTGCAGATGGGTTGTGGAGAACCTCTCGGAGAACGTCCCGGTGCATTTCACGAGGTTCCATCCGGACAACGAGATGACCGACGTTCCGTGGACCTCCGAGGAATCGCTGAACGCCGCCAGGAGGACCGCCATGGATGTCGGTCTGAGGTACGTGTACATGGGGAACGTGATCACCGAGGAAGGCGGGAAGACGTTCTGCCCGGAATGCGGGGCCGTTGCCGTGGACAGGATCGGCTACCGCGTGGACACCTCCGGCCTAACCTCCGACGGCAGGTGTGCCGCTTGCGGCGCCCGCCTGAACATCATCAGATGAGCAGGAACAGGGGATTTCCGAAGAGCCAGATTATCGCGTATGCGATGGTCGTCGGCACTATGAACGGGATTATGGGCGTCACCCAAACCTTCTCCGCGCCGGCCTCCCGAAGCTTCGAGAACGCGTGTTCGTCGTGCCAGGGCCTCCTCCCGTGTACCAGATTCCCGTCTTCCACGGTGTCCAAAGGCCACAGGTGTGCGCCGTCCTCCGGTACGTCCCTGCGGTAGCCCATCAGCATCTGCGGGAACATCCGGTCCCCGCGTACAAGGTTGAATGCCAGATAGCATGGAACCAGCAATATCGTCAGCACCGCCGCTACGATCAGAACGGCCAGGGCCGGGGGGAACAGGAACACCGCCGGCTCGGGAGCCGATGCACCGATATCCAGAAGCGGTGCGTACGACGGCATTACCGCGGCAATGGCTATGATAGCCTTGGCATCCGCGCCGCCCTCCACCGCTCCCGTATAATAAAGTGCCAGCATCAGCACATACATGACCGGGATCGATGCGTAGACGTACGCCGCATCCCCATCCAGGAGCAGGAACGCAGCCACGGACGAAGCCCCGATCAGCACGTACAAAATGAAATCGACAGCGGAACCGGAACGGTCCCAAAGCAGGTCCATGGCGATCAGCACCACCGACGCCGCGGCCACCAGCGACGCCGTGAGGTCCGACGTCAGCGTTCCCAAGGCGATGGCCGCCGCGCCGACGGCAAACATCACCGCCCAACAGCCGTCGCTGACCTCCCTATTACGGATGTCCATGAATGCGCTGATGACAAGTACTATGAGCGATATGGCGGCGGCTGTCATGGAGACGGTCCCGGGGTCCATGCAACCGCTACGCATGACGAGACTATATGCATGTCGAAGGCCGGGTCGCGGAATCCGTTGACAAGGGTGCAAAGATTGAGGGAATCCGTGGACTAACTGCGGTTCTCGCAATTTATTATATACCTATTCAGGTATCGCGTAGCGTATCTACGAAAAACACTGAGGAGGCAACCGGATGATTGACAACCTTGACAAGCGCATCATAGCCATCCTGAAGAAGGATTCCAGATGCCCTTTCGTTGAGATCGCCGACAAGCTCAGCGTGTCCGAGGGCACGATCAGGAGCCGCGTCCACAGGATGGTGGACGAAGGCGTGATCTGCGGCTTCACCATCAAGACCAGCTCCAAGAACGTGAAGGCGCTGGTGGAGATCCGCATCGACGTGAACACCGACACCGAGGAGATCGCCAACGAGCTATCGGGATACGACGGCATCGTGGAGGTGTTCGAGGTCACCGGCGACCAGGACGTCATCGCCATCATCGACGTTGAGTCGTCGCAGCATCTGAACGACATCATCGAGCGTGTCAGACGGAACGACAACATCCTCAGCACGAGGACACGCCTCATACTCAAAGAGCACTTCGGAGAGAATTGAAATGTTCGAAGGAACAGCCACAGCCATCATCACCCCCTTCCAGAAGGACGGGTCCATAGACGAGGACGGCATCAGGAGGCTGGTGGACTTCCAGGAGGACAACGGTGTCACCACCCTTGTCCCCTGCGGCTCCACCGGCGAATCCGCCACCCTCAGTCACGAGGAGCACGTGAGGGTCATCAGCATAGTGATCGACCAGGCCAAGAAGGCCAAGATCCTGGCGGGTGCGGGCAGCAACTGCACCGACGAGGCCATCAAGCTGAGCAAGTGCGCCGAGGACCTGGGAGCGGACGGCATCCTCTCCATCTCCCCGTACTACAACAAGCCCACGCAGGAGGGCATCTACCTTCACTACAAGACCATCAGCGAGGCCATCGACATCCCGCTGGTGCCCTACAACGTCCCGGGAAGGACCGGCAGCAACATGACCGCCGAGACCACCCTGCGTCTGGCGCAGCTGCCCAACGTCGTCGGTATCAAGGAGGCGAGCAACAACCTCACTCAGATACAGAGGATCATCGAGGGCAGGCCCAAGGGGTTCGAGGTGCTGTCCGGCGATGACGGTCTTGCGTTCCCCATCATCGCCCTGGGAGGCGACGGTGTCATCTCGGTGGCGGCCAACTGCTGCCCCAGGAGCATGGCGCAGATGGTGGACCTCTGCCTGAAGGAGAAATTCATCGATGCATCGGCGCTGCACTACAGGATGATGCCGCTGTTCAACGACCTGTTCGTGGAATCCAATCCCATACCGATCAAATACGTGATGAAGAGGCTGGGCTACGGCAACGGACTGCCCAGATTGCCCCTGACGCCGCTGGCCCCGGAGAACCGGGCCCTGCTGGACAGGGACATAGCCATGCTCGGCCTGATCTGAAGTGGTTCCCATGTTGACCGTGATGAAATTCGGAGGTACCAGCGTGGGCTCCGCCGAGGCGCTGGAACGTGCTGCGGACATAATCGTATCGGCCAGGACCAACCGTGTGGTTGTGGTCTCCGCCATGTCGGGCATCACCAACTTCCTGGTGGCCGCCCTGGAGGATGGACCCAAGAACGCCGAGAAGGTGTTCAGGGAGTTCGAGGAGCGCCATATCGCAGTGGCGAAGCAGCTCTTCGAGGGGGAGCGCTTCGACGCCTTCAAGGAGGAGTTCGACGAGAGGCTGAATCAGTTCAAGGAGGTGTACACCAACCCCGAGAACTGGAAGGACCCCTACTTCAAGGATAACGTCTCGTCCCAGGGAGAGAGGTTCTCCAGTCTCCTGCTGGCACATCTCATCAGGACCAAGGGCCACAAGTCCGAGGCCATCACATCCGAGCAGGCGGGCATCGTGGCCTTCGGCCAGCCCCTGAACGGCACCTGCGACCTGGAGCGCACCGCGTCCGGCATGGGCATGAGCGTCACCCCCAAGGTCTACAGCGGCATAATCCCGGTGATCACGGGATTCTACGGCGTGAACGATGAGGGTAAGCCCCTGACATTCGGAAGAGGGGGATCGGACTACGCCGCGGCCGCCATTGGCAACGCGCTGGACGCGGACATGATCGAGATATGGACGGACGTGAACGGATTCATGAGCGCAGACCCCAGGATCGTGCCGGACGCGGTGACCATCGAGGAGATGAACTTCTCCGAGGCTGCGGAGCTTGCGTACTTCGGCGCCAAGGTGCTGCACCCCAGGACCATCGAGCCTGCCAGGATGAAGCACATCGGCGTGAAGATCAAGAACTCCTACCATCCGGAGAACTTCGGCACCCACATCCACAACCTGAGGCGCAAGAGCGACACCAGGCTGAAGAGCGTGGCCATGAAGAGCGACCTGTCCATCATCACCGTGAAGTCCGGGGAGCTGGCGTACCGCATCAAGCTGATAGCCAAGATCGTGGACAGGATCGGAGACGCGGACATCCCAGTGTATGCGATATCCACCTCCCTCTCCACCATCGCGTTCCTGGTGCACAACAACGACATCACCAAGATCCTGGGCGCCATGGGCCCCATCAAGGGCGACATAGAGGGCATCGACGTGAAGAGCGACGTGACCCTGATATGCACGGTGGGGGACGACATGCTGGACCAGAAGGGCATATCCGGGGACGTGTTCGGCGCGGTGAAGGACGCCGGCGCCAACGTGGAGATGATCTCCGAGGGAGCCTCGGACGTCTCCCTGAACTTCGTGGTGCCGACGGAGTCGGCGCTGCAGGTAGTCAGATGCATTCACAAGAGATTCATTACAGGAGGTTCGAAATGAGGGACTTCGAGAACGACCACGGCATGATGATCTTCGGCGGCATGAAGGCCGCGGAGATCGCGGACAGATTCGGGACGCCGGTGTACGTCACCGACGAGCAGATCCTGAGAGGGAACTACCGCAGGATCCACCAGGCGTTCAACAAGTACATGCCCACCGAGATCCACTACGCCTGCAAGGCCAACACGAACCTCGCCATCCTCAGCATCCTGAACCAGGAGGGCACCCACATCGATGCGGTGTCCATCGGAGAGGTGCTCACCAGCATGAAGGCGGGCATCCCCCCGGAGAGGATCATGTACACCGGTGTGAATGTCAGCGACGCTGAATTGAAGGCACTGGTGGAGACTGGATGCAGGATCAACGTCGATTCGGAGTCGGAGCTGGAGAGACTGGCCAAGATCACCACCGACATCCCCCTCTCATTCAGGATCACCCCCGGGGTGGCCTCCGGCCACAGCGCCAAGGTCATGACCGGCGGCAAGGGCGCCAAGTTCGGCGTGCCCTTCAGCAGGGCGGTGGACACATACGCCAGAGCGAAGGACCTCGGGTTCGAGGTCAAGGGCATCCACGCCCACACCGGGTCCGGAGGGCTCAGCACCGAGCCCTTCACCGACGTGGTGGAGGTGCTCTGCGGACTGGTCAACGACATCGAGTCCGAGACCGGGATCCAGCTGGAGTTCCTGGACTTCGGCGGCGGGATAGGCGTCCCCTACAAGATGCAGGAGGAGGAGATCGACATGGACGAGGTGGCCATGGAGGTCACCGAGATCGTCAAGGACGAGACGAAGATCAAGACGCTGGCACTGGAGCCGGGAAGGTACATAGTCTGCGACTCCACCATCCTGCTCACCAGGTGCGTTGACGTCAAGGACGCGGGACCCAAGAAATATGTGGGCGTGGACGCGGGCTTCAACACCCTGATCCGCCCGGCGTTCTACGACTCCTACCACTACGTGGCCATCGCCAACAAGTTCAACAAGGCCTGCACCGCCAAGTATGACGTTGTGGGACCGATATGCGAGACCGGGGACTATCTGGCACATGACAGGGTGCTCCCGGATCCCGAGGAGGGTGACGTCATAGCCATCTACAACGCGGGTGCCTACGGCTTCACCATGAGCAGCAACTACAACTCCCGCCCCCTGTGCGCGGAGGTCCTGGTCAACGAGGGCGAGGCCGAGCTGATCAGGGAGCCCGAGACCATAGAGGAGCTGTGGAGACACCAGATAATACCGGAGAGACTGAGGAGATGAACGAGTTCTTCAAGTACCACGGGATCGGCAACGACTTCGTGCTGTTCGACGGCTCGAGGGCGGACCCGGGACTCACCCGGGAGGAGATCATACACGTATGCGACCGCAACTTCGGCGTAGGTGCCGACGGCGTCATCTACGTCCTCCCCGGCAAGAAGGGCAGCGACGTCACCATGCGCATATTCAACACCGACGGCACCGAGCCGGAGATGTGCGGCAACGGGATCCGCTGCCTGGCCAAGTTCGCCTACGACCGCGGACTGGTCAGAGGTAAGGACTTCGTGGTCAGCACCGGCAAGGGGAATCTGAGAGCTGTGTGCACCTGCGGTCCCGACGGCAAGGTCACCAGCGTGAAGATCGACATGGGCGCCCCCATACTGGACCCCAAGGATGTTCCGGTGGTCGGAGACGGCAAGAGGTTCATCAACCAGCCGGTGAACGTCTGCGGCATGGACCTGCACATCAACGCGGTGTCCATGGGCAACCCCCACTGCGTGATCTTCGACGAGCTGACGTACGAGCAGATGGAGGAGCTTGGACCGTTCCTGGAGTCGTACACCGACCTGTTCCCCAACAAGGTGAACGTGGAGTTCGCCACCGTGACCGAACACGGCATCGACGTGAAGGTGTTCGAACGCGGAGTGGGCTGGACCCTGGCCTGCGGAACCGGAGCATGCGCCACTGCCGTCTCGGCTGCATTGAACGGTCTGATACCTTTCGACCAGCCGGTGGAGGTCCACCTGCGGGGCGGTGTGCTCAAGATCACCGTGGACAGCAAGCTGGAGCACGTGTACATGGACGGACCCGCCGAGTTCGTCTATGCCGGCAGCCTGCCCTCCATGAGGAAATAAACCAAGTGCCAGCGTCCCCGCTCCTGCGGGGACGCATCCCCTTTTTCAATCGAAACGGATAAAACGCACGTGTGCATGCGCACGCACATGGACTATCAGTTCGCCGAAAGGCTGCAGAAGCTGCCCCCGTACCTGTTCGTGAGGATCGAGCAGATGGTGGCCGAGAAGAAGGCCCAGGGCGTGGACATCATCGACCTGGGCATCGGAGACCCTGACCTCCCCACCCCCGAACCCATCGTCAAGGCCGCCCAGGAGGCCGTTGCCGTCAACGACTTCCAGAAGTACTCCTCCTCCGCCGGAGAGGCATCGTTGAGGAAGGCGGTGGCGGACTGGTACAAGGTCCGCTTCGGCATGGACGTGGACCCCAACACCGAGGTGTGCATCACCCTCGGATCCAAGGAGGGCATCTTCAACATCTCCCAGGCCTTCGTGAACCCCGGGGAGACCATCATCGCCCCCAGCCCCGGATACCCCGTCTACTCCGCCGCCGCACCACTGTTCAACGAGGCGAAGTACGTGTCCGTGCCGCTGAAGGCGGAAAAGGACTGGTTGCTGGACCCGGAGGACTGCCCCAAGGGCGCCAGGATGCTGTACGCCAACTACCCCAACAACCCCACCGGGGCCACCTGCGACCTGGACTACCTGAAGAAGATGCAGGACTGGTGCAGGGACAACGGCACCATCTTCTGCTACGACAACGCCTACTCCGAGATGTGCTTCGACGGCTACATGGCGCCCTCCGCCCTGGAGGCCGGCAAGGACTGCATCGAGTTCGGCTCGTTCTCGAAGACCTTCAACATGACCGGCTGGAGACTGGGCTACGCCGTGGGCAACAAGGACCTGGTGGCCGGTCTGAAGAAGTGCAAGGGTCAGATCGACTCCGGCGCACCCATCTTCCTGCAGAAAGCCGGTATCGCGGCGCTGAGGATGTACACCGAGGACAGGAAGCTCCCGGAGACCATCCGCGCGAACATGGACGTCTTCCAGAAGAGGAGGGATGTCCTCGTCAAGGGTCTGAGGGAGATGGGCTTCGACGTCAAGATGCCCAAGGCCACCTTCTACGTATGGTTCGACTCCGGCATGAAGTCCGAGGAGTTCACCGAGAAGGCCCTGGAGGCAGGCGTGGTCTGCACCCCCGGCACCGGCTTCGGCGCATCCGCAGAGAGATACGTCAGGTTCGCCATCACCCGCTCCGCGGAGAGGATCCAGGAGGCGGTTGACCGCATGAAGGAGGTCTTCTGACCTCCCCCTTCCCCGCCTGACGGCGGGGCCATCCTTCTTTCACATACACTTCCGAGACGACGATGATGTAATCGTCTGGCTCATAGCGGAATCAGATCTTCCTTGTCTTCAGCAGATGATACACGATACAGTAGAATGCAATGCCGAAAGCCACCAGTGCAACCAGTGACAGCACGGGGAAGTCCAGATACGCAGGCAGAGCCGCGGCGCGTATGCACTCGCTGGCATGTGTCAGCGGGAGACAGTACAGAATCGCCTGGAACACCGGGTGCAGGTCGGCGACGGAGAAGAAGGTGCCGCAGAGGAAGGTCATGGGCAGGATGATCAGACTGTTCAGGGTGGCCAGGCTCTGATGGGACTTGGCCATCAGCGCCGCCGCCATGCCCAACAGGGCGAAGGTCATGCATGAGATCAGTATGCAAACGAACGCCAGCGGCGTCAACGCCAGCTCCGGAGCCTGTGGCAGGCAAAGACCCAGCACATAGATCAGACAGGAGGCGAACAGCCCCCTGAACAGACCCAGAACGCACTTCCCCAGGGCGATGGCGTGGAGGCTGAGGGGGCACATCATCATCTCGTCGAAGCTCTTGTAGTACAGCCTCTGCACGTTCATGCGTGTCGATGTGGACGAGAACGATGCGGAAAGACTCGACAAGGCGGCGATGCCCGGGATCACGAAGGCCACGTAGGAGACGCCTATGGATGTCTCCCCCGCCCTCAACCCGAAGCCGAAGGCTATCAGATACAGCAGCGGGGACATGATGCTCATGACCGCGATGTTCAGGATGTTGTGGCGGATGAACCGCATGTCGCCCCAGGCGACGTAGTACACCTGCCTCGCCAGAGAAACGGTCATCCCAGCCCTGCCTCCCTTCCGGTGAGCTCCACGAACACGTCCTCCAGGTTGGTCCTGCGGATGAGGATGTGGCTGTCCTCATCCAATCCTGCGGCGAAATCCTTGGCCTCCTGGCGGGTGCCGAAATAACGGTACAACGTCTTGCCGTCGGAGACATACTCCACGGCCATGGAGCCTATGGAGGTGCACAACGCATGGGGGGTGTCCAAGGCAATCACATGCCCGTGGTCGATGATGGCCACCCGGTCGCACAAAGATTCCGCCTCCTCGATGTAGTGGGTGGTGAGGATCACGGTTGCGCCGTCGATGTTCAGCTTACGCACCACATCCCACAGCAGACGGCGGGCGTTGGTATCCAGGCCGGTGGTGGGTTCGTCCAGGAAGAGGATCTTGGGGCGATGAAGCAAAGCGCAGACGATGGCCACCCTCTTCTTCCACCCCCCAGATAGGGAGTTGATGGGCGTTTCCATGTACTCGGTGAGGCCGAAGGTCTCGGACAGCTCGGCGATGCGGGGCTCCCGTTCCTTCTTGGACATCAGATGGCACATGGCGTGGTGGGTCATGTTCTCCCGGACAGTGAGATCCTTGTCCAGGGAGATCTGCTGCTGGATGATGCCCATCCTTGACTTGGCGGTAACCGGGTCCTTGAGAAGATCGACACCGTCCACCCGGATGGTGCCGGAATCGAAGTTGGTGAGCGTGGATACACAACGCACGGTGGTAGTCTTGCCGGCACCGTTGGGACCTAGGAACCCGAAGATCTCACCCTCGCGGACGCTGAGACTGAGACCATCCACGGCCTTGCGGTCGCCGTAGCTCTTGACCAGGTCCTCGATCACGATGATATCCCGCTCCGATCCGCGCACGACCGGAGGATAGGTCCTGCGGTTATATTGGTTGTCATATCGCATCAGGGCCATTCGAGTTGGATAGGTCGTGGCAGTTTCGAAACGACCCAGGCAATCGTTTCAAAAGTAATTGCTGGCTATGTTGCGCTGTTGGAAGATACCCTACCTATCCCACATCAGTTGGATGATACATCCAAATAACTTTTATATCATCAAGAAAATTGAGTTGGATGATACGTACAACTGTTGTTTGACGATCCGATCCCAGCAAAGACCACCCTAACCCGGCGGTGATATCGTGAAGACTGCAAAGATGATGACGATAGCCGTCATCGCGGTCCTGACAGTGGTATCCGTCCCGATGGTAGTTGCTAACTGGGAAGGAGCGGAAGCCACCGATTCTGCCAGACCGACGATAACGGAGGCCGGATACTCTGATTCCGGCAAGGCATTCTTCTACTACGCCAAATTCGCTTTGAACGAATTCAATGTGAGCAGTGCCAGAGGTGACACTCCCACCGCTGGGGCAGGTCTTACCATACAGGATTGTGTGCTCTATGATCCATCGACAACCACCGTTACCATGATCGGCGCGCTCATAGCGGCATACATCGTCCTCACCGGCCGCCGGAAGTGAGAAAACTTTGGTCCGGGGTCCGCGAGTACCTCGGACATCTTTTGTTACATGTCAGATGACGGAGCGTTCCGATTCCCTTTATTCCGGCATCATTTCCAGAATAACCCTTACGTGCGGGGGATCCCCGACCATGCATCAACGGCTAAATAATCGACAGCGGATGATGCAGGCATGAGGATCAGATACTTCCCGATATTCTCACTGATATGGGTACTGGCATTCGCCTTCGGGATCGTCTACAACTTCGACTACTACATGAGCTACCCGGAGGGCAGGATGCTCCTGCTGGCACTGGGACTCATGTTGGCGGTGGGCGTGGTCGCTCTGGTCTACTCCCTACTGGCCGCCCTAGCGCCGAAGGTCCTCTACAGGGCGGGATTCGCCAGATGCCCCAAGTGCTACGCCAAGCTGAAGAAGGGCACAGGGTTCTGCCCCAAGTGCGGCACCGTGGTTGACAGGGAGTCCATGCAGAACCAGCTCTACAGATGCGGACGCTGCGGGAGCGAGATCGACGATCCCTCCCGGGAGTTCTGCCCCAAGTGCGGCAGCATGCTGCGCAAGTGACTCACAGGTTCTTGTAGGAGTACTTCAGCGCCTCCACCACAGGGAGCGGCTCTCCCAGCAGGAAGGTCTCCAGGGCACCGCCTCCGGTGCTGACGTAGGAGAAGCGGTCGGTGAAGTCAAACCTGTCCGCCGCCCCCACGGTGTGGCCGCCGCCGATGACCGACTGCGCCTTGGAATCGATCATGGCGCTCATGATCTCGAAGGTGCCGTCCTCGAATCCCTCCTTCTCGTACATGCCGGCGGGGCCGGACATGAAGCAGGTCCTGGATGACAGGATGACCTTGCGGAACTTCTCGATGGATGCGTCACCGATGTCCAGGGCGGGCTCCTTGGACGGCAGGTCTCCGATCAGTACGGAGACGCGATGGCCGTCCCTCTCCACCGCCACGTCGGTGGGCAGCAGCACCCTCTGGCCGTATTTCGCCATGATGTCCTTGGCTGCCTGCAGGTTCTCGGGGGTGAGCTCGTCCTTGAGCACCTCCTCGGATGCCTCGCCGATGTCCACGCCGCGGGCCAGCAGGAAGGCGTTCCCCGCCAGTCCCACAAGGATCACGGTGTCGGCCATTCCGCTTCCCAGCACGTGGTCGATCATGTCGGAGGCGTCGCCGAACTTGGCCCCTCCCAAGATGAAGACGGAGGGCCTCCTGGGCTCGTCGAACACCGCGGACAGGGCGTACAGCTCCTTGGCCATCAGCCTGCCGGATGCGGACGGGACCTTGGCCTGGAATCCCACCAGCGAGCATTGGGAGCGGTGCGCCGCACCGAATGCGTCGCATACGTAGTAGTCGATCAGGGGCGCCAGAGCGCTCACCAACTCGGAATCCGCGTGGAAGGCCATGTCCCCGGAGGCGGTCTCGGAGTCCAGCTCCCTCACGTTGCCCAGAAGCAGTACCTCACCCGGCTGTAACTCCGATATCGCCTTCTTGGCGTCATCGCCCATCACGTCGTCCACGTACTTCACCGGACTGTTGAGATGGCGGGCCAGCCTCTTGGAGTGCTCCTCCAGGGAGGTGAAGTCCCACTTGCCCTTGCGACTCTGATGCGCCAGTATGACGACCTTGGCACGCTTGCCCATCAGCTCCCTGACGGTGGGGATGACCCTCCTGATCCTGGAGTCGTTGAGGATGGCCAGGCTCTGCTTGTCCAGGGGGCAGTTGATGTCCACCCTGAGCAGCACGGTCCTGTCCCTGAAATCGAAGTCCTCCAGGGTGTGGAACTCCTTCATGCGAACACCTCAGATGCCCATGGCCCGGTTGGTCTTGGCGATGGACTTTGCCGGGTCCTCCTCCATCTTGCACATGGAGCGGATGCAGTCGATGTTCTCCGGGATCACGTCGCTCTCCTGGTTGACGGCCTGGTAGTAATACAGGGTGTTGCCCACCATCTTGATGCCGTCCTCCCAGACCACGATCTCGAACATGTCCCCGCGGGTGCGGTCAAGCTCCCTGGCGAGGTCCATCACCTGAGCGGTGGACTTGATGCCGTCCTTGCTGCTGACCAGCCTGACCCTGGGGGAGTTCCTGAGGACAGCCTTCACCTCCTCGGTGGTGGGGGATTCCTTCAGCTCCGCGACGATGGTGTGCACGTGCATGAGGGTGGTGGGCACCTTCACCGCCATGGTGCTGATGCTAAGCCAGGGCATGATGCTCTGCACGTCGGGTCCGTGGTGGGTGGGCAGCTTCAAGGAGGGCTCGATGGCGTTGATGGGTCCGTTCTTGCTGTCGTTGGGGTCCGCGGACCTCCTGATGATGGTGACGTTGGCGTTCCTGATGCCGAACTCTTTGTCGATGTTGTACAGCGTCCTCAGGAGACCGGTGGTGTTACACGACACCACCCTGGAGAACTGGGCTCCCCAGGACTCCTTGTAGTTGGCCACGGCGTTGAACGAGATGCCGGTGAGGCTGTGGTCCTCTCCGCCCTGCCAGATGGCCTTCTTGCCCGCGGCCGCGTATTTGGCCTTGTATTCCTCGGCCAGGTTGCCGGGGGTGCAGTCCACGATGATGTCCGCGGCGGCGATCATGTCGTCCACGGTGCCCGCCACGGGGATGCCGGCGGCCTCGAAGGCCGGGATGCTCTCCTGGGGCACGTACAGCAGATAGCCCTGGCGGACGGCGTCCTTGGCCTCGTAGGTGGGACGCGTCTTGGTGACGCCGACGACCGTCATGTCGTCCTGCTGGTTCACTGCGGTGGCCACCCTCTTTCCGATGGTTCCGTATCCGTTGATTGCTACCTTGACCTTCATCAGGCTCACCCTATAGTGGTCAGACTATCGCCAACCTCTAAAATAAGGTTGTGGCGACCCCGGTGAGAAAACTTCGATTTTCACTCCGAACCGACAAAACGTTATTATCGGAATCCGCATGCGTAGACCCGAGGCAATAGCATGAAAGGCTCCAGAGCACTGCTGAAAATGCTTGAGGACAGGGGGGTGGAGACGATGTTCGGATACCCCGGCGGGGCTGTGATCCCCATCTACGACGAGATACTCAACTCTTCGATAGACCACGTCCTCGTAAGGCACGAGCAGTGCGCGGGGCACATGGCGGACGGATATGCCAGAGCCTCCGGCAGGACCGGACTGTGCCTGGTCACCAGCGGCCCCGGCGCCACCAACGTGGTCACCGGCGTCGCCACCGCGTTCGCGGATTCCATCCCCATGATGGTGCTCACCGGACAGGTGGCATCCGGACTGCTGGGTCTGGGCGCGTTCCAGGAGGTGGACGCGTTCAGCCTGATGATGCCCGTCACCAAATACAACTACAGGGTGCTGGACCTCCAGCAACTGCCCAAGGCCATCGACGAGGGATGGAGGTTGGCACGTTCCGGCAGGCCGGGACCTGTCCATGTGGACCTTCCGGTGGACTCCATGAACTCCGAGATCGATGAGGTCCTGCTGTCGGTAGACTACTCCCTCAAGCCGGTCCCCACCGACCTCTCCGGATACGGAGCGGCGCTGGCGGCCATCGCCACCGCCCAGAGGCCGGTCATCCTGGCAGGAGGGGCCGTCATCAGCTCCGACGCCTGCGACGAACTGAGGGCGTTCGCCGAGATGATCGGCGCCCCTGTCGTCAACACCCTGATGAGCGTGGGTTGCATGCCGTGGGACCATCCCTTATCGATGGGGCCGCTGGGCATGCACGGAAGGCTGTCCGCCCTGAGCGCCATGAAGCAGGCGGACCTGCTGATCGCGTTGGGAACGAAGATGTCCGACAGGACCTACAGCCCCCACACCTGCGTCAGCCCCGGCTGCAGGGTCATCCACGTGGACATCGACTCCACCGAGTTCAACAAGCATAAGTGCGACTCCATCAACCTCACCGGCGACGTGAAGCAGGTGCTGGGCCTGATGTTGAGCGACCTATCCGGCAAGGTGGCCCCCAGGAAGGACTGGACGGAGGAGGCCAAGGGATACAAGGCCAAGTGCCAGTGCTGCATGAACGACATCGACGTGACCCCCATCGCTCCCCAGAAGGTCATGAAGGAGCTGAACGCGGCCATGGACGACGACACCATCGTCACCACCGATGTGGGACAGAATCAGATGTGGGCCATGCACCACCTGCGCATCAACAGACCCAGACACTTCATCTCATCGGGAAGCTTCGGCACCATGGGCTTCGGTCTGCCCTCCGCCATCGGCGCCAAGGTGGCCTGCCCGGACAAGAAGGTGGTCACCGTCACCGGCGACGGCGGATTGCTCATGGTGATCCAAGAGTTGGCCACCGCTGTGGAGAGGCACCTCCCCGTCGTCATCTGCCTGCTGAACAACGGATGGCTGGGGATGGTGAGGCAGTGGCAGAAGCTCTTCTGGGACAAGCGCTACTCCGGCACCATGCTCTACCAGTCCAACCCGGACTTCGTCAAGCTGGCGGAGGCCTTCGGTGCCAAGGGCGTAAGGGTGGAGCGTCCCGGGGAGATCGGCGACGCATTCAAGCAGGCGTTCGCCAGCGACGTGCCCTTCCTCATCGATATCTGGACGGATCCGGAGGAGGACATGCTGCCCATGCTCCCGCCCAACCCGTCCCTGTCCATGGTCAGGGGAAGATGCAGGTACTGATTTCCTGTCGTTCCGATATGTATTAAGTACTTGCGGTTCTAGCGGTGGCCAGGGAGATAATCATGCACATCCATCATGATTCCGACGCGGACCTCGGTCTGCTGAAGGGTAAGAAGATCGCAGTCCTAGGCTACGGTGCCCAGGGCAGAGCACAGGCACTCTGCCTGCACGACTCCGGACTTGACGTCACCGTGGGAGCACGCAAGACCGGCGCGTCCTGGAACAAGGTCAAGGAGGACGGCCTCAAGGTGGCCGAGATCCCCGAGGCCACCAAGGGCGCCGACGTCGTCATGGTGCTCCTCCCCGACGAGGTCCAGCCCGACATCTACAAGGAGCAGATCGCCCCCAACCTCAAGAGCGGCGCCGCTCTGGAGTTCGCGCACGGCTTCGCCATCACCTACAAGCTCATCCAGCCCCCCGCGGACGTCGACGTCATCATGATGGCCCCCAAGGGCCCCGGCTCCAGCGTCAGGGAGGTCTTCCTGGAGGGATTCGGTGTCCCCGCCCTGGTCTGCGTGCACCAGGACAACAGCGGCAACGCCAAGGGCATCGCCCTGGCCCTGGCCAAGGGAATCGGCGCCACCCGCGCCGGGGTCTTCGAGACCACCTTCGACTTCGAGACCAAGACCGACCTCTTCGGCGAGCAGGCCGTCCTCTGCGGAGGCACCACCGCCATGATCAAGGCCGGATTCCAGACCCTGGTCGATGCGGGCTACCCTCCGGAGATGGCCTACTTCGAGGTCCTCCACGAGACCAAGCTGATCACCGACCTCATCAACGCCGGCGGCTTCGCCAAGATGTGGTACGTGGTCTCTAACACCGCCGAGTTCGGCGGCCTCACCAGGAGGGACAGGGTCATCACCGACGAGTCCAAGGCCGGCATGAGGTCCGTCCTGGACGACATCGAGTCCGGCAAGTTCAAGGACGAGTGGAGAGCGGACTGGAACAACGGCCTGAAGGAGCTGAAGGCCATGGAGAAGTCCGAGTCCGAGCTCCAGCTCGAGGTCGTCGGAAAGGAGATCAGGTCCCTCTTCGAGCGGAAGAAGCAATGAGTCTCATCACCGTGCGGACAAGGAACGGGGAGTACCACGGGGAGCTCTTCCCCGGGTTCCTCCCGGACACCATCTGGCTCTCCCTGCCCAAGAAGCTGACGGTCAACATGCTGGGCGGCATGATCTACTGCGAATGCCCGGTGGACTGTCCGGTTGAAGGAGAACTAATCACCAAACTGGAGACCGGTGACATCGCCTACTGGCCGAAGGCGGAGGCGATCTGCTTCTTCTTCGGCCCCACCCCCCTCAGCGGGGATGACGGCGAACCCGTGACGCCCTATCCCGTGATCCGCATCGGAAGACTCCGCGGAGACATCTCCTCCATGGAGGACGCCGGCGACCGCCAGCGCCTCTCCCTGGAGAGGGCGTTCTCAGACGACGGTCAGTGAGTGATCGTATTCCGTCAAAGGACGGCAGCCGTCCTCGGTTACGAGGACGGTGTCCTCTATCCTTATCCCGCCAACGCCCGGTATGTAGACCCCGGGCTCGGCGGACACCACGTTCCCCGCCTGCAGCACCTGTTCGGACTTGGGTGACAGGGATATCGGCTCGTGGACGTTCATGCCCACCCCGTGACCGAAGGAATGGATGAAGCGGCCCCTGAACTCCGAGGCGTCTATCACCGCCCTGGCGGCCAGGTCCGCATCCTTGGCGGGGGCCCCCGCCTCTATGCAGGCCATACCGGCCTTCTGGGCCTCCAGGACCACCTCGTACGCCCTACGCATGATCTCCGGCGGTTCTCCCAGGAACACCGTGCGGGTGAGGTCGGAACAATACAATCCGTGCTTGCAGCCGAAGTCGAACAGCGCCGCATCCCCCTTCCTGAGAGCGTAGCTCCCTGGACGGTGATGCGGTTCCGATGAACCTGCTCCGAATGCGGCGATGGTCTCGAAGGCGTTGCCGCTGCCGCCGAGGCGGAGCATACGGATATCCATCTCCGACGCCACCTCGATCTCGGTCACCCCCTCGGACAGGAGCTCCGGGATCTGCATCGCGACCTTCGAGGTTATCTTGCAGGCCTTGGAGATCTCCTCTATCTCTGCGGCATCCTTCACCGCCGTGACCGAGGCTATGACAGAGGAAGCGTCGGAGATCTCGTAGTCGCCCACCTTCTTCAGCCACTCCACCGAGCCGTAGGCGGCGGAGGGGTAGTTGACACCGACCTTGCGGGAGTGCTTCAGCACCTCGCCCATCATCTCCCTGCGCTCGGCGTCGGTGTGGTATACATGCACGTAACCGCTGCCGAAGGAGGCGGCCTCCTCCTCCAGGATGCTGACGAACACGTGCAGCGACCCGTCGGAGAGCACTATCGCCCTGGCGCCCTCGAAGGTACCCGATGAACAGCCGGTGAGATACCAGTAGGCGGAATCCAGGAAGGGCTCGGTGGCGTTCAGAACCACCACCGCATCCAGATCCCCCATCGCCCCGGCCAGGCGCTCGGCCCTGGATCCGGACATCAGATCCCCAGCCACTCCTTGCGGATGATCCTCTTCAGCGCCGAGATCGCGGACAGGGACGCCAGATAGGATGTCTTGGGGTTGTCCGGCGAGGGGACGTTGTAGGTATGACAGTTCATCTCCCCGAAGGCGCCCTTGATCCTCAGCTCGTGGGAGTTGCTCTTGGCGTTGGGGTCCATGATGATGGTGACCTTGGTGCGGTCGAAGCCCACACCCAATATGCTCACGGTGGCCGCCACGTTCACGTTGCGGGGGAAGTCCTCCACGGCCTCCCTGGCGGAGCCGCTGTAGATGACGGTGGGCTCGGTGATCTTGGCCACGTCAATCCCCTTGTCCTCCACGTACTTGACACCGGATAGGGACTTGGGACCCTTGGTGGTGATCAATTCCACAGACTCCAGCTCGTCGACGTGGGCGGCCCTGAGTCCGTCCAGGCCGGCGATTGCCCCGGAGGGGATGTAGATGTTGGCCCCGGTGGACTTGGCCTTGTCGAAGAGCTCGATGCGGTACTCGTCGTCCACGAGCGCACCCACGGACATCATCATCAGGTCCACTCCGCGGGACACGGTCATCATGGCCACCTGCTTGGCGGCGGCCTGGGAGGCGGCCTCGATCACGAGGTCGCAGTGATACAGCTCGTCCTCCACGGAGTCCACCACGATGGCCTTCTCGAGCTCAGCGGCCAGCTTCTCGGCGTGATCCGGGACGATGTCCAAGAGGTAGATCCTCTTGACCTCTGCCATGGCATCGGCGGCCTTGGCCAGCTGATGGCCGATGGAACCGCAGCCTACAATCGTTATGCGCATACCTCCTCAAACCCGGTTGCTCCTATTAATAGAAGATGCAGGCTCGATGGCATCCGATGACGTTCCACGCGATACATAGGGGCATGCACTGGCTATTTTACCGACGAGCGCCATCACGGCGTCATGACCTCCATCAGGGCAGTGGGATTCGACCTGGACGGCACCTTCCTGCACACGCACGTGGACTATGACGGCCTGGACAACGCCGACCTGAAGGTCCTGCGGGAGCACGGCATCCCGCCGGAGGATGTGTACGGCCCTAACCCCCCGCCCAAGAGGCGGAGGGCTCCGGTGAGGGAATGGCTGGAGGCCCGCGGCAGGGGAAGCGAGGCCAGCGGCATCTTCCGGGAGATCGATGAGAAGTTCACATTCTACGAGACCCAGCATGTGGACGAGGCCGTACCGTTCCCGGGATCGGTGGAGTGCCTCGCCAATCTGAAAAAGATGGGACTCAAGGTTGGTCTGCTCACCCGCGGAGGTCACGAATACGGGGAGAAAGCCCTCTCCAGATTCGATGCGTATCACGTCATGGACGCAGTGGTGGGCAGGGACAGGACGGACTACGACCGCTCCAAGCCCTCCCCGGCGGCCATGGAGGACTTCGCTGCCGACCTCGGCGTGACCCCGCAGGAGATCCTCTACATCGGCGATAACGTCACGGATTGGATGTGTGCCAGGGATGCGGGGACACCCTTCATCGGCGTGCTCACCGGCTCGGGCAGCGAGGAGATGTGGGAGTCCGTGCAACCGGGCATGCGCACCCTGCAATACGCCGGCGACGTGGTAGAGGTGATCGGGGATTACCTGCACGAACACTCATACCAACAGCTGGATCACACCGCGGACGCCATGGTGAGGTGCAACGCCCCCACTTTGGAGAGATGCTTCGCCGACGCCGCCTACGCCCTGTCGGACCAGACCGTGGATGCGGAGCGCGTAGATATCAGGGGGACGAAGTACATCATCGCCTCCGGCACCGACCCGGAGGAGAGGCTGTACGCGTTCCTTTCCGAGGTGCTGTTCGTTATGGATGCGGAATCCTTCGCCTTCCGCAGGTTCCGGGTCAGATTCCAAGGGGACACCGTCATAGGCGAGGGGGACGGGGAACCCCTGGATCCCAAGCGCCATCACGCCAAGGGCGAGGTGAAGGCGATCACCTATCATATGATGACGGTGAAGGAGGACCCTCCGGAGGTCACCGTCGTCTTCGACATGTGACCGCCGAGAACGAGATCAGGATGGTCTCCGACCCTTCAGAGCATCCGCGATGCGGGATATCGCATACAGCGGGATGTTGATGAGCCAGCCTTCGTCCTTGAATCCCGTCAGGTACGTGCGGACGCAGACTTCGGCGTCGTATCTGTCTCTGAAGCTCCTGAGACTCTTGGAGCGCAGATTGATCGACGGCTGCACCTCGATCGGCATCGCCCTCCCTGAACATTCTATGATGACTGGTACTTCATTCTCCCCCCCCCCCACCTGTCCAATGTTTGTCCAGAGGTGGCATCTGAGAAGCGTTAATTTTTTCGTACGAGTTTTTGACGTTCGTTAATTTTTTCGTACGAGTTTTTTGACGAACGTTAAAACCTGAATCTTCGGGTTTTGTAGGCTACATGGTCAACGGGCGATCCTGCCGCTCTTGGGCTCTTCGAGTCTGAAGAGTGCAAAGATCTCCCTCACCG
>CASEZY010000015.1 GCA_949292635.1 uncultured Methanomassiliicoccales archaeon | reverse complement strand
AATTATAATTAAATATTAAAATAAAAACGCGCGGAGATCCCCCCTCGGTCGTCCGCATCCGGTCCACAAAGCCTCGGAATTATTTATTCGACAAAGCCCACGCACGCGCAGATAATCCCTAAATATGCAGGCCGGGATTATGCGTCGGTTAACATGAACGTGGACATCAGGTACGGCCGTGACGGTGTACAGAAGGTAGAGATCCCCGAGAGGAACCTGGTCGGTGTGTTCGCGCCCACCGACGTCCCTATCGGCGACCCCTTCCAAGTGCTGGGCGCTGCTGTGGACAACCCCATCGGATGCGGCTCCCTCGAGGAGTTCCTGGAGGGAGGAGAGGACATCGTCTTCATCGTGAACGACGGCACCAGGCCCACCCCCACCGCCAAGGTCCTGGACGTGCTCGCATCCAGGATGGACCTGCGCAGAGCCAGATACCTGATCGCCACCGGCAACCACCGGGACATGACCCCGGAGGAGTACGACTTCGTCTTCGGCTCCCACTATCAGGAGTTGAAGGACAGGATCGTCTGCCACAACGCCAAGAAGTCCGAGTGCGTCTACCTTGGCGAGTCCAAGAACGGCACCCCCATGGAGGTTAACAAGATCGCCGTGGACGCGGACAGGCTGGTCATCATCACCAGCGTGGAGCCCCACTACTTCGCCGGATACACCGGCGGCAGGAAGTCCTTCCTCCCCGGAGTGGCGTCGTTCAAGACCATCGAGGCTAACCACAAACTGGCCATGAACATGGAGGCCCAGTCCCTGGTGCTGGAGGGCAACCCGGTCCACGAGGACATGATGGATGCCCTGGCCCAGGTGAAGGGGAAGAAGATCTTCTCCATCCAGCTGGTGCTGGACAGGCACCAGGAGATCTACAAGGCCGCCGCCGGCGATCTGAACAAAGCGTTCGCGCAGGCGGTGGAGTGGGCGAACGGCGTGTTCTGCGTCCCCGTCCCGGAGAAGGCGGACATGGTGATCTCCGTGGCCCCGTATCCCATGGATGTGGACCTCTACCAGTCGCAGAAGGCCCTGGACAACGGCAAGTGGGCACTAAAAGAGGGCGGAAGGATCCTCATGGTGTCCAAGTGCCGCGAGGGCATCGGTCACGATACATTCCTGCAGCAGCTGTCCTCCTCGAAGGATCCGAAGCAGGTGCTGGAGAATCTGAAGCTGGAGTACAAGCTCGGATATCACAAGGCCGCGAAGATGGCGGAGATTGCCGTTTGGGCGGACATCTGGGCGGTCACCGACCTGGACCCGGAGATAATCTCCGCGGCCAACATCACCCCGTTCCCGTCCGTGGGCGATGCGGTCAAGAGGATGCTGGACGAGAACCCCGATGCGAGGATCATCGTCCTGTCCGACGGGAGCGTTACGATACCGAAGGTGGAGTGAGATGAGCGGATTCGAGACAGTCAACCTGGAGGCCGTGAGGAACGCGGTCAATGTCTGCACCATGTGCGGGTTCTGCAAGAGTGTGTGCCCTTCGTTCAAGGCGATCGGCTGGGATTCGGCCCTTTCCAGAGGTCGTATCATCCTGTCCTACGGTCTGTTGACCGGGGACCTGCAGCCGGACGACTCGGTGGTGGAGAACATGTACACCTGCACCACCTGCGCGGACTGCGAGCGCCGCTGCCCATCCAAGGTCAAGATCGTGGACATCATCGAGCTCTGCCGCGCCGACCTGGTGAAGGCGGGCCACATCCTGCCCAAGCATAAGGCCGTCTGCGAGAACGTGCTGAAGTACAACAACCCCTTCGGCGAGGAGAAGTCCGTCGTCGAGACCCTGGGCATCCAGCCCAAGAAGGCCAAGGTGGGATACTTCGCCGGATGCACCGCCACCTACCGCTCCAAGAAGACCTCCCAGGCCTCGCTTTCCATCCTGAAGAAGCTGGGCGTGGACTTCACCACCGTGGACGAGGTCTGCTGTGGGTCTGTCATGCAGAGGATCGGCTGGGACGAGAAGGACATCGTGGCCCTCATGAAGAGGAACGTGGACGCCATCAGGTCACTGGGCGTGGAGACCCTGGTGCTCTCCTGCGCCGGATGCTACAGGATGTTCAAGAAGGAGTACCCCAAGCACGTGGACGTGCCCTTCAGGGTGCTGCACATGACCGAGTTCCTGGCGGAACAGAAGTTCGAGCTCAAGCCCATGAGCGGCGTGGCCACCTACCACGACCCCTGCCACCTGGGAAGGCACGCGGGAGTCTACGAGGAGCCCAGGAGCATCATCGCCAGGATCCCCGGCCTGGAGTTCAGGGAGATGGAGTTCAACCGCTCCGTGGCGCACTGCTGCGGCGGAGGCGGAGGAGTAAGGTCCGCGTACCCCAAAGAGTCCGAGGCCATCGCCAAGACCAGGATCGACGAGGCGGACTTCGCCGACTATATCATCACCACCTGCCCCTTCTGCGTCAGCAACTTGACCCTCGGTCTGGGCGACAGGAAGGACAAGAAAGTGGTCGACCTGATGGAACTGGTGGACGATCTCCTTTGAAAGCCATCATGGGGGTGATCAACGTCACCCCCGATTCCTTCTCCGACGGCGGACGGTTCACCGACCCGAAAGAAGCGGCGCGCCAGGCGCTGGCACTTGTGGAGGCGGGAGCCTCCGTCCTCGACATCGGGGCGGAATCCACCCGCCCCAACTTCGTTCCCGTACCGGTGGACGAGGAGATACGCCGTCTGGTCCCCGCCATAGAGGCGATCAGGGACGTCACCGACGCTTCGATATCGGTCGACACGGTGAAGCCGGAAGCGGCACGGGCCGCCTTGGACGCTGGAGCGGATGTGATCAACGACATGAACGGCATCTTGGCTCCGGGGATGGCCGAACTGGCCGCCGAGACCGGCTGCGGGCTGATCATAGCGCACTCCGGCGGATCGTATCCGGATTTGCACCGCCCGGTGGAAGGGGATGCGGTCGTCGTCGTCCGCGACTTCCTCGAGGAGAGGCTGGCACATGCCTTGGACGCGGGCGTGAAGAAGGATTGTATCATCCTGGATCCCGGGGTGGGATTCGGGAAGACCATGGACGACAACGTGCGCCTGATGGATTCGGCATCCGAGTTCTCGTTCGGATGCCCGGTGCTTATCGGCGTGTCAAGGAAGAGGGTGCTGGCACATCTTTATCCCGGCATTGATCCCGAGGAGGCCACCGTCCTTGCCAGCCTGCGTGCTCTGAACGCGGGCGCGGATATGGTGCGGGTGCACGGCACCGAAGCCATAATGGAGATTCACCTGAAGATGGCGCCGTAGACCAAGATAAGGATCGCCACGGCCACCACGCCGTAGAATGCGACGTCCTTCCACTTGTCCTTCTTCGTCGCCTCTTCGGCACCCTTCCTGCACTTCTCGTCGCAGTAGACCTCTCCGAAGGGTATGGGGTCCCCGCAGAACTCGCAGTGGGAATGATCGGGCAGCCTGACTACCGCCATGCCCCGAGTATCCTGATGCGGTTATTTATTGCCTGACATCATCCGAACGGCATGGACCGCAGCATCGGGCAGGCCGACGGTGACCGTCACGACCGTCAGAAGCGGATAGAATGGGTGGACATGGACCGCATCCGTTCCGTCAGGGTCCTGGTTGTGGGTGCGGGAGCGCTGGGCAATGAGGCGGTCAAGAACCTGGTGCTCTCCGGGTTCCGCAGGATCGACGTGATCGATATGGACACCGTGGACATGTCGAACCTGAGCCGCTGCCTGTTCTTCTCCGCAGACGACAGAGGTCTTTCCAAGAGCGTCCTGGTGGCGGAGCGTGCAGGTACGTTGGATCCGAAGGCGGACGTGCGGGCCATCGAGGGCGGTGTGCAGGAATTGGATTCATGGGACTACGACATCGTCCTGGGATGTTTGGACAACATCGCCGCCCGGCTGCATGTGAACTCCCACTGCTGTTTCTACCGCATACCGTATGTGGACGGCGGCACCGACGGCATGCGCGGTAAGGTGCAGACCGTCCTTCCAGGAGGTCCTTGCCTCCAATGCGCCATGAACCGTAGCCATGTCCGGGAGGCGGAGCGCAGGTTCAGCTGCACCGGCGGCGGTACCGTGTACGTGCCGAGGATGGCCTCGGACATCACCACCACCGCCGTCATCGCGGCCATGCAGGTCAGGGAGGCCATGAAGATCGCCTCCGGTCATCCGGAGCTCTGCATCTCGAACATTTCTTATTACGACGGAACCCTATGCGATTCGTTCACAGTGGCCGCGGACATCGATCCCGGCTGCCCGAACCATACGGGGTGACGAGATGCCGATAAAGATCACGGTCAGGAACGTTTCCAACGGGGCCACCATCCGCATGGAGGTGGAGCCCACGGACAAGGTCTGCGACATAATCGACAGCGCCGCCGATTTCTGGAGCAAGGATGCCGGCGCCTATGTCCTGAAGAAGGGCAAGAAGCTCCTGAGAGGCTCGGATACCGTCGCCGAGATCAACCTGGTCACGGATGACGTGCTGGAGATGATCCCGGATCCGGAAGGCGGGTGCCGATGGGACTTCCCCGCCCTGTGCTGATGCGCAGGATATCCAAGGAGCTGAGGGACTGCCGGGAGTATCTGGGTTCAGATTTCGACTTCGATCCGGAGAAGGCGGAGTTCCCCATCCGCATAGACATGCACATGAGCAATGTCATCGGTTACGATGCGCCGGACCATATCAGAATGGAGCACGACTTCGTGATCATCCTGACGGAGGAGTACGGCTTCCGTAAGCCGGAGGTGCGGTGGAGGTCCCCGATCTTCCATCCCAACATCCTCGGTCCCGAGGACGGCGGCTACGTATGCATCAAGATGCTCAACGAGTGGACCTTCGAGACCAGCCTGCTGAACTTCCTGAAGGGGGTTGAGACGCTGGTGAGCGAACCCAATCCCAACAGCCCCTTCGGCACCGAGACCTGTATGGCCGCCGCCCGCTACTTCTCGGACAACGGCTCCCGTTTCAACGCCAAGATCGAGTACGGGGCGGAGCAATGAGCCCGAAGGTCCTTTCCTGCGACGATCCGCAGATCGCGGAGAGGACGCGCAGGGTCCCGGCGGCGGACGTGTTCGTTCGCGAGTCGGTACTGCAGGAGATGACCGACCATGCGGACGACGGCCTGGCGGATGACATCGAGGTGCTGGGCCTTCTGATAGGACGGGTGTATCGCGACGCCCGCGGCGTCTATGCGGAGATTCATCGCACCATCACCGGGGACCTGATCGCCGATAGGGTGGGGGTGCGCTTCGACACCGATTCCCCGGATGCGTTCATAGATGCTGTCGATTCCCTCGAGGAAGGGGAGTCGATAGTGGGGTGGTACCACTCCCATCTGGACTTCGGATGCGTACTCTCGGACATCGACATAAAGACCCAGACCTCATTGTTCAAAGGATTCGGCTACGCCGCGGTGGTGGATCCGGTCCGCAGGGAGTTCATGATATACGCATCCGTCGGGGACGGGATAGAAACGGCCAGGATGATCGTCACCGATTAGACCCAGATGGCATGCTTCTTGCGCATGTCGTCCTCGCTTATGCCCAGTCTCTTCATCAGCACGGGCACCATGGAGTCGAACATGAGCATGGCCGCATCCTCGAACAGCGTTCCCAGAGGCATGGCGGCTCCGTCGTTGCCAACCGTACGCAAAACGATGGCGGTGTTGGAAGCATGTGCCAGTTTGCTGTAGCGGGAACCGGTGATGCATGCCACGTGGGAGCCGATGCGCCTGGCGATGTTGGCAGTCTGCACGGCAGACATGGTCTCGCCGGTGTTGGATATGATCAATGTGAGGTCGTCCTTGCCGATGATCGGCGTGGTCATGTCACCCACGAAATGGACATCAAGACCCATCTGCACCAGTCTCACGGCGAAGCACTGCCCCACCAGGCCGGACCTGCCGGATCCGTAGATGAAGACCTTCCTGCTCTCCACGAGGGCGTCCGCCAGTTTGGAAAGCGTGGTGGGGTCGGCGGAACCCGCCACCTCCCGGATGCGCTCCAGGAGGGAATCGAGACTGTCACCGTATCCGTCCATCACTCAGCCGCCTCGGCCGCCGCGGACTCGGCCTCCTTGCGCTTGGCGCGGAGGTACTTGCCCACACGCTTGTTGATGACCCTCTCGTAGATGACGCGCATGTACATGGCGTCGTGCTCCAACAGCGGGGACGAGGATATGATCGTGGCCTCGGGGCGGACGTCCGCCAGGCACTCTGCCAGGGTCTCGAACTTCAGGTCGCCCTTCTTGATGGGGGTGAGCCTGAGCTCGTTGCCATCCATGTGCTCGACGCCGGCGAAGTTGGCGTAAAGCCTGCCGTTGTCGCAGTACGGCGCCACCTGCTCGATCACGTTGGCGAAGTCCATCGGTTCCATGAGGGAGCCCATGGTACGGGAGTGGAGGTGGGGGAAGTTGATCACGGGGACCAGACCGTCGATCTGGTCGCAGATGTCCAGCACCTGGTCCAGGGAGCCGAAGACCTCCTGCTGGCCGGTGATCTCCACACCGAGCTTCGGCTTCAGTCCCTGGTCGTGCCACCAGTCCATGACCATGGCCACGTTGTCGTAGATGTTTGCCTCGATCTTCTCCTCGGAGTGGTTGCCGTCGTAGAGTCCCAGGCTTGTCACCACAAGGTCGCCCTGCAGGGCGTCGACCACCAGGCCGGCGTGGCGGATGTTGTCCAAGCAGATCTCGGTGAGGCCGTCGTTGGATCCCAGGTCCATGTAGTTGGGGGTGTGGAGGCTCATGGCGATGTCGAGGCGCTTGGCCATGCGGCCCAGGGGTCCCAGGTCTCCGAAGCAGTCCACGATGCCGGAGTTCATCATCACGACCTGATCCTCTTCCTGGAAGGGCTCGTTCGGGTCGGTGATGGGCTCGTCGTCCCTGATGATCTCCACGGCCATGCCCCCGTCCAGGGTGTTCATGGTCTTCCCGGCGTCCTCCTCGTCGATGTAGATGGTGAACGTGCCCGCACGGACCATCTGCACTTCCATAGCGGTGAGGCTGAGGTTGTGAACGTCATCGATTCCGTCTCTGAGGGTGCGTCCTTTGCAGGACAGGGGGATGCCGGCCGGCCCGAATCTGATCATGTCTGGATTCTCCGAGGTCGGGGATGCCCCAGGTATTATATTTAACTAGCTGAGCCCGTTTAGGCCCACCGTCATCCATCCGTATGTGGGAATGCGAATGAGCCAGACATGCACATCCATGACATCCGGCCTCCTTCCGCGGGAATACGCGCCGTATTTTACCCTTATGAGGGGAGACCGTCGGAAGTGGATACCTTTATGTATGACCTCTTTATTCGAGAGAGACACCCGATGTCGGGAGAGTCAGAATATGAAGGGAACTAGGAAGACCAACCCTGTTCTGGTCGCTCTCATCAGCGACCTGAAGAAGGCGGAGAGGGAGACCGGATCCGCCATCTGGCGAGACATTGCTGTCAGGCTCGAGAAGCCCAGCAGGAACTGGGCCGAGACGAACCTGAGCAAGCTCGAGAGATACGCTAACGACGGGGAGACGATCATCGTCCCCGGTAAGGTGCTCGCCGCAGGCAGCATCAGCAAGAGACTGACCGTCGCCGCCTACAGCTTCTCCGCTGCGGCGGCCGAGGGGATCGAGGCGGCCGGAGGAAAGGCCGTCTCCATCAGGGACCTCATGGCCGAGAACCCCAAGGGATCCAACGTCAGGATAATGAGGTGATTCGAATGGTTACGGTCATTGACGGAAAGAACGCTGTTTACGGCAGGCTGGCAAGCCTGGTGGCCAAGAGGATCATGAACGGCGAGGAGATCGTCGTGCTCAACTGCGAGCAGATCCTCATCACCGGCGAGAGGGACGCGGTATTCGCCGACTTCAAGGCGAAGGTCGACCGCGGAGAGTGCAAGTCCAGGAAGGGTCCGTTCTACCCCCGCAGATCCGACCTTCTGTTCAAGAGGGCGGTCAGGGGCATGATCCCGTGGACCTCCACCTCCGGCAGAGAGGCCTACAGGAGGCTGCACGTCTTCGTGGGTGTCCCCAAGCAGTTCGCCGAGTCCCCCGCGGAGACCGTGGAGTTCTCGACGAAGAAGATTACAGGCAAGTACGTTACCCTGGGAGCCGTGTCCGGCTTCCTCGGATCCAAGGTGAGGTGATCCCGATGGAGTGCGTCAACACAAGCGGAAAGAGGAAGACGGCAATCGCCAGGGCGGTCGTCAAGGAGGGGACCGGAAAGGTCACCATCAACAAGGTGCCCATCGAGGTCTACACCCCCGAGCTGGCCAAGCTCAAGATCAAGGAGCCTCTGGAGCTCGCTCCCGAGATGGCAGCCAAGATCGATGTGGCCGTCAACGTGAAGGGCGGCGGCGTCATGGGACAGGCCGCGGCCATCAGGACCGCCATCGCCAGGGGCATGGTGGACTACTTCAAGGACGACGAGCTGGAGGCCATGTTCAGGGCCTACGACAGGTCGCTCATAATCAACGACGACCGCAGGAAGCTCCCCAAGAACCCGCTGGGCCGCGGAGCTCGCGCCAAGAAGCAGAAGTCCTACAGGTGATGGCATGATAATACCGGTAAGATGTTTCACATGCGGGAAGGTGGTCGGATCCGCCTACGTCAAGTACAAGACCCGTGTCGAGATGGGAGAGGACCCCCAGAAGGTCCTGGACGACCTCGGCCTGGAGAGGTACTGCTGCCGCAGGATGATCATCTCCCATGCCGACCTGATAGAGGAGATCTCTCCTCTGGGCTAAACTTTTTAAATAAAAACAATTTCACCCCCCTCTAAGGGCCCGTGGGGTAGCTTGGTATCCTTCTTGCTTGGGGTGCAAGTAACTCCAGTTCAAATCTGGGCGGGCCCACCATTTTGATGTCTGGCTATCGTCTGAATAGTTTTTGATTGTGCGGTTATTCAGTCTTTTGAACAAACAGAAATTAGTTCACTTTTTCACCTTGCGTTTATAAAAGATGTTCCGAAGAATCGGCCTTAGTAATATCCTACGGATATTACTAGTGTCAAAAATCTAGTTCACCCTAAAGCCCATTCTAGTTCACCTTCTAGTTCACCCTACTTCACCCTTGTTCACCTGACGCCTTTTAACCACATACGCGCAGACGTTATCCGGTGTTCCGGCTGGAGTCCGGGACATAGGAAATCGTTCATGAACAACAACAAGACGCTGACCCTCCTCGCCGTCACCATGATGGCGTTGGGAGTGTTCGCCGGTATCGCCATGGTCGCTTCCGACTCCTATGCGGACGACACCTACGGCAATCCGACGAACATCGAGATCGCGCCCGGTATGAGGTACACATGGACCCCTACCTGGCCGTCCGATCTCAACCCCACACTTTCTATCGAAGTCCAGAAGTCCGGCAGCCTTTCCGGCACCGATGTCAACATCGCATCGATCTCTTCCGGCAAGACTCTGATCGTCAACATCCCGTCCGATGCTTCGGCGGGAACCGTCTATCATGTCGTCATGAAGGCGCAGACGACTAACCCCACTCAGACCAACTACACGTACATCACGTTCACAGTCACCGATAACCTCTCCGTTTCCGGTTCCCAGGCCAACATCGTCGCCGGCGGATCCGTGAACATGACCCCCACGGCCACAGGTATGGGAGATGTCACCTGGGCTGTGACTTCCGGTCATTCCCTGCCCACTGGTCTGTCCCTTGACGCGGCCACCGGAAAGGTCACCGGAACCATCAGCACTGCCGGGACTTACACCATCTACCTGACCGCGACCTCCAGCTACGGAGAGACGGCAGATCTAGTTGTGACTTTCAAGGTTGTGAGCGGACTGGAGCCAACCAACAGTCCGACCAACGGAGTGATCATCTATGTCACCGGCTGAGAACAAACTTATGGCGATGCTGCTGACCGTGTGTCTGGCAGCATCCGCCTTCTTCCTTTTCATACCCGGAGCGGATGCTGCCGACGGCGACGAGGCTGAGTATGATCAGGATTACGGTGCCATGTACGGCTACGAGCTTACTCTGGTGTTCTCCGGATCCAATGCCTCCAAGGTCACTTGGGACTTCGGTGATGGATCCGAGATTGCCGAGGGTATGACCGTGACGCATAGGTACGAGTCTATCGGCGTCTATATCATCACTCAGACGGCCACCAATGATGACGGTGTGAGTTCCACCGCCAAGTATCGCGTGGAGATCATGGGATACCCCCAGGTTGTGTATGATTACGGGTACGGCGGCATCAAGATGACCGTTACCCAATCCACTCACAACAACACTCCCGAGCTACCTCAGACTCCGATCCGTACCGGATACACCTTTGACGGCTGGTACCTCGACCCCGAGTGCACAACTCCTCTGAACCTCTCGATGCAGGTCACCGCCCCGCTCACCGTCTATGCCGGGTGGATTCCCGCCGATGGGACTGTTGAGCCCGATGACCCTGCCGGACCCGGTTCTGATGACCCTGCCGGACCCGGTTCTGATGACCCTGACGACCCTGGGCACTCCCCCGTGTCTGATGAGCCTCCGGCCACCCTTGCACTTATCATCGGTGCCGTCGGAGCTGTTGTTCTTGGCGCAGCTCTGTACATGCGCAGACCCGTCATCATGATCATCGGCGCAGCGGTGATCGCACTCGCCGTTCTGATATACATGGGGGTTCTCCTATGAGCTCCGGGTTCCAGAAATCCCTTGTCGTTGCCACGGCGGTGCTGATGGCCCTTTGTGCAGTGGCCATCATCCCAACCGATGAATCGGAGGCTGCTAATCCTAACAAGGGAACTTGGACATACAGCGTGTATGCCGGGCAGAGCTTCTCCATCCAACTGACAAAGGATTATGGTGGAATCGAGTCTCTGAGTGGCGCACCTTCATGGGTCTCCAGGGGCAGTACTTCTACGCTCACCGGAACCGCCCCCGATTCTGTTGGTGAATCGTTCACTTTCACCATAACCATGGGCGCTAATCAGGATTATAGTCCCACTGTTATCTATTCAGACATAACCGTTGTGATCAATGTCATTTCTGCCCCGCAGGTCGATCTCAATAATCCTGGCTTGAAGGTCACCCCCGATGCCAACGCACAGGGTCAGACATACACCGTTGCCGAGAATCAGGCCGTTTGGATCTATGAGGGATCCTATGGGTTCAAGTTCTCCGGAATGTGGTGGACAGAGACTCTGGCCGTGTCTGTCAACGGCGGCGATTTCGGGCTTGTGAATGTCGGGGATCACTGGGCAGGTGTGCTGCCTGCGGGCTCGCACACATTCACAGCATCCACATCTAAGGGTTCGTTCAACTTCACCATCAGGGTCACGGAGGTCAGCCATACCATCTCATTCAACGCGAATGGGGGCTCTACTCCCAACAGCTACACACCTTGCGGCTGGGGCGATTCGATTAAGCTGCCCGTTGCAACGAGGGACAACTACAGTTTCGCGGGATGGTATGACGGCAACACCTTCGTCGGGTTTGCCGGTCAGGAGGTGACCTTCTACGAGGATAAGACCCTGACGGCCAAGTGGTCCACTGCAGTCAACGCCAACAACATGACTGTGGTTACCGGAGATGCTGTGAGCTTCACACCCACCGCCGCTTCTGACGCCACGATTGCCGTCGATGTCGATTGGCTGAGTGTGACGGGAAATCTGGTGTCAGGTATAGCCCCGTCTCCCGGAACGTATGATGTCACACTGACGGTGACGGGATCTAACGCCGAGCCGACGACGGTGGTCATCACCATCACTGTCTTGTCGGAGCTCGCGCCGACCAATGCCCCGTCCAACGGTCTGATCATCTACGTGAGCGGGTGATCATGTGAATGACCGCGCCAGGACACTGTTGACTATCGGACTTGCGGCGATGCTGGTCATCGCCGCAGTCCCCTTTTTTTATGATGAGGCGAATTCCAACGACCCCAAATCCATTGTCGCAACGACGGAGATCCCTGTACCGTTGGCCTTCGCCGCGGGGTTCTTCGTCGCCTCCCTCATCGCCCACTTCCTGAACGACGGAGACGGCGGCGATTCTAACATCGACCCGTCGTCCGAGTATCAGGAACAGGCAATGGATTTTGCTCTGTTCGCGGAGACTCATTTTGCCGACATCTCCGGTGGGCTGGCGATAGACACACAGGTCTGGGAGTTCACCCAGATGTATTGGGACAGAGTGGCAGAGGTTTCCGCGGCATCCATTTGGGAGCCCGCTGCAGATGTCGAGACGTTAATCAATGCGATTCTTGACGATGCTCAGGTCCTGTCGTCCATGATGGCAATATACCGTTCCTGGGAGAGTGTCATAGATGTTCCGCTGTATGGGATGTCCGATATTCCCGTCCTGAATGACGCGGCCGGATATACTGAGATGGAATGGGGCATCTATGCTGATGATGCCCACTACGTATCGGAATACAACTTCCTGGTGGATTCCGGGTCCTATGTGAGGCCCTACGGGGCGAACAACACTGTGTATCTGTCCACCATCGGTTCAGATTCCAACCAGTCGATGAACAGGATCTACGTCTTCGAGACCATGACCCTGATTCACGAGTCCGGACAGAGGACCATACTGACACCGGGAGTCTATTCCATCTCCTCTTTCAGCGATGGCATATATTCTCTGGCCGGAGGTGAAGCGGTAGGGCCGTTCATCCCCGTGGGACGCAATTCTGCCGATGTGATCGGAGCGATGGCCTTGGATATCGACGGTGTTCACGGGTACATCATTCCAACAGATTCGGGATACACGTTCCGCCTGGGCGACACTGTCGTTCAGGCACAGGATGCGGGGATGTATTCCCGCTACCCCGGAGACGATGGTACTGTCACGGATGACCGTACACTCACTGGGGTTCTGGATGCATGGGACGGTCTGCTCCATACATACGCATCCATCCTGAGCTCCACAGCGGAGAACATTCGTGCTGCATGGATGCTCTATGATTCCCTTGGAACATCAGATTCCCAGCTACCGGTCTCCGTGTGGACACCTGACCTTGAGAACCTGGACTTGACGGCGGAGCAGCGTTATGCAATCGCTTTGCTTTCCATGCTGCAGGCGTCCGACCTTGTGGAAGCGGGTATGGATAACATCACGAGTTCTGACATGAAGATCTCCGGGGCGTCCATGGAACTGATGGTCACAGGGGACATCCTCGGTGCCGACGGCAGTATGCTGGCGGAGGATGTGGTGTTCACGCCATTCTGCTATGTGAGGGATCAGACCGTTACCGTCGGAGGATCCCCCTGGCAACAGTCCGGCTTTGCGATAGTTTGGGGTTCTGTTTCGGAATGGGACGGTCAGACGGAGGTCTCCAAGATGTCCGTCATTCCGTTGGATTCCGGATGTGCGTTGCGTGCGGACAGCATCACATACAAGGGCGAATCCGTGAGCTCCGTCACCTTGGAGGTCGAGAGCATGGAGCTGGTCCTTTCCGAGTTCGAGGACATATATGTTCCCGAACCCATACCGGAGACTACGGATTGGGGGTCCATCGCAACGTTGATCCTTGCGATAACCGCGGCCTGTCTCATGCTCGTCGGGCTGTATACCCGCAACCCGACATTCCTGCTGCTTGCGGCAATCGTGGCGGCAATCGCCGTATTCGGATCGGACATGGTGGGCAGATTGTTGTCGAGGGTGTTCTGATGCGCGAAAACAACGGAGGACGGAAGTCCTCCCCTTTCAGAAAACCATCTTCGGAAAAGAGGAGAGACAAGTTCGGCCGATCGGACAAGATAGGAACGAAGTTCGACAAAAGCAACGTCTCCGGAAGATGCGGAACCCGCAGGGAGAACACCATTTCCGATACTCGCCCGGTAGGGCGCTTCAGAGGATATCGCTCGGTAATCATTATAGATGAGGTAGGAAACAGCGGAAAAAAATCCAGGGAGCACGAAGAATTCTTCGGCTTCGCGGTCTCGGTTACATCGAAACCGGATGAGTTCGGTGCCCTGACCGATACGAACCGCTGGAAAAAAGGAGGGGAGCTGAAGGCACGCGATGATACCAGTGCGAGCAACCGTAAAAGGATCCTCAGAGGCGTCAGAGGCCTCGGAACGAAGACATACGGATACTACGTCAACAAGAAGAATCCGCCGCCGGAGTGGGAGGGCGATGATCGTCCGAAATCCGTCAAGGTCATTCTGGATAAGGTATTGGATGATGTCGTTCCCGACACGAACGGGAATGTTTATGTCGTCGTAGACGACAGCAGAAACTACAAGGGCGGAATCAGAGACCTCATCAGGAACAAAAGCACCGCCGATAAGAAGGTTGACGGCGACAGATACGATTCGAAGGATGAGACATACGGCGATCTTCTCCAGACCCACGACTACGTGGCGTCTGCGTTCCACCATCACATTTTTTCCGGTGACAAGGAAGGGATTTCTATCCTGGGAATGATCGTCAGGAAGTTTCCCGGCAGGAGGTCCAGGTAAAAATGACAGGCTACCGGAGGACCGCACCATTGCGGAGAACGGGCCTTGTTTCCGGTATTGGCCTGGACCACCGGAGGACCGCACCATTGCGGAGAACGGGCCTTGTTTCCGGTATTAGTCAGCTTATAGTACAAATCGCTGGTATAAAACACATCGTACCGAGACCCGATTCGTCCACACGGAGGCCCCTATGATCGACATCCCCTTGGGTGATCTGTGCGGGTATATCGGTACGATCTGGTGCGTAGCGAATCTGGCGTGGGCGATGTTCCGCAACGACGCCTCCCGCGCCGTGATATACGGCATCGGATGCTTCGCCGCGTTGGTCGTCGCATTGAACGTGGGAGGTATCCTCAACGAGGAGACTTGGTCGCTCTTCGGCATGTGCGTGTTCGGTGTGCATGTGATCTATCACCTCACGGTGCACAAGGTCGTGTGGAAGGCGGTCCTGCACGCATTCCTGCTGTCGATCTCCGTACTTGCTTTCGCGGGGCTGATCTGATGGACCTCCTCACCGTCATAGCGGTCAGTACCGCGGTCGCCCTAGGCGGTGTTCTCGTCGGGGCGAAAGTGCAGAAGGCGGCGAGATTCATCTACCCGGTGGACCTGATGACCATCGGCATAATCGCTGTGATGATGGCCGATGCGACAATCCGCATCGCACCGTGGGATGCGTATTGGTACGTCCCCTTCGGCCTGGGTTACGCAGTGGGGTACCTGGTCGTCGGACGCACCTCCTATGTCATGGTGTGGGAGACCTCGCTGGCGAACAAGCGTGTTCAGATGCACCCGTGGGTCCTGTGGGAGGAGTCCGGGAGGACATATATCCAAGAGCAGACGCAACGTGCCCTGCTACGTCGGCTGATCTGCGGTGTGAAACATGAGGTCATCTCTGACGTTCCGTTGGACACACAATGGGTCGTGGAGGCCAAGTATCCTCTTTTCCCGGAGTTCGTGAGACCCACCGTCGTAGTCGAGAGCATCGACACCAACTGGTCGATGGAGCATTGGTTCTGGAAATTCGGTGTCCGCAGATACGTGACCACGGTGGACGTGGCGTATGCGGGCACGGTATCCAAGATGCAACTCGCACACGACGAGATGTTCCTGCGGGTGTTGCAGCGTCAGAACGCACAGTTGGTCAGCGAGTTGCGCGACTTCCAGGCCAGACAGGGCCCGGCATTGATGGAGATGGTCCTGCGCATGGAACAGGGGATCGAGGGCACCAGTCCGGTGAACCGCATGTATGACCTGATCAACATCCAGCGGGCAAGACCGAAGAAAAAGGAACCGGTGAAGACAAGGGATACCGGGAAATCGAAAGAAGGAGGTGATGAGGATGGTTGTAAGGAAGACCCCTCAGCAGAAGCTCAATCGTGAGCTGAGGAAGGCTGTCCACTCCGGGGATGGATACGAGGACTACATGACCGTGTACCAATTCCTGCATTCGAAGATCTCGCTGCTCAATCAGCGCATGAGACGGATGCAGCGGGACATCGACACGTTCTTCGATGACGGCGGGGAGATCGCCCTTAACGAGGAACACTACGACGTCTCCCTGGACGGAGTGACCCTCAGCGTCTCCTATGACGAAGACGGCGAAGTGACCGACTATTTCATATCCGGTATGAAGGGGAAGCGGGACACCGTCCGCAGAATCATGGGGTTGTTCTTCTCGGTGCACATGATGCCGATCTACCGCCGCATCATCTCGGAGACGAACGAACAGCTCGCGGATCTCGACAACGACCGCACGCTGAGGGGCATGAGCGAGCTCCGGGACATCATCCGCGGGGACCGCTACCTGACATCCTTCGCGGTGTCCGGCGTGGAGATCGATTCCGAACCGGAGGAGGGCTGGGATTGACATCATCCGCCAGGCTGTCTCTCAACGGAGCTCCGGCCAGACTATCCATGGACGAGCTCTTCCCCACGTGGAGGATCCGGGACATCACCGCGGAGATGGATGCCCGCTTCTACATACCGCTGCCCAAGGGAAATCAGGTGGCGAAGAGCTCCGCATGCATCGTCGGCGGACAGGGTTCCGGGAAGAGCGTACTGCTTGCCTGGAGGGCTCAGAGGGCCAGAGAGACCTATGGCGAGGAGAACGTACACATCATCCACACCGACGACATCCGCGTCGCGCTGGACCTCATCGACGACACGCCGGTACAGTACATCATCATCGACGACGCCATGACCTACGCGTCATCCAGACAGGTGTTCGAGCAGACGGAGATCGTGAAGACGTACAACCGCAGCAGGCATGTGTTCGAGGAGAAGCTGCATGGCCGTCCAGGACTGATCCTCTACGACTGGGCATGGCAGCGCTTCGGGGAACTGGATCCCGCGTTCAGGCAGGGGGACATCATGATCTTCAAGACCGGCATGGCCGGCCAGACCGAACGGCGGACGATCGAGCAGTTTCTCGGTCCTTACTGCACCCGCTACCTCTACGAGACGATCTGGGACCGCATCGCCCGCGGGGGTGATGCCGGCAACCGCATGATGGGCATGTCCATGGGGTGCATCTGCTCCATGAGCCCCGAACGGGGTGCGGGACTATACCGTTCGGGAGTGGCGGACGTTCCGCTGCCTCCCATGATCACGCACGACGACCACTTCCGCAACGAGGACGCGGCAGAGGACATCTTGGATCAGTATCGGGACAAGCCGCCATGGGACCGCAGGATCCCGTGCTACGAGCTGTCCCTGGAAGGGCTGAAGCAGACCGACATAGCCGCCAGGCTCGGGGTGCGGCAGGGGTACGTATCAGACTCCATCCGGAAGGTGAAGGAGCTGCTGGAGAAGCGGTGAAAGGGGGCGATAAAGGGTCGATAACAGGGTGATAAGGCATGGATTCCCGGCCGATAAAAACGGTCGAACGAGGGGGAGCGGCCGGCACCGCTGGTCGCGCACGCGCGCGCCATGCGCGCACGTAATATCTAAGGGGGCCCGCCGCCGGGCCGATACGGCGGCACACCGGAGGTGACACCATGGCGAAGAAGGGATGGTTCAGCAAGAAGGACGAGGACGAGATAGAGACGGACCGCCGCCGCAGCAAGGCGGCGAAAGAACAGGCAAGGGCACAGAGGGAACAGGCGAAGACCGACCGCTACCGGGCACAGACCAAGATCAGGGAGCAGAACGGAGGTGCGGGGGTACAGATACGCTTCTACGACATCGTCCTGTCCGACGGGGAACGCGTGCGCGTTCCCAGAAAGATGAAGGATGAAAGCTGCAGGAGCAGGAAGTCAGGGGGCAGGAAGGATGGCGGGAAGAAGCAGTAGGCGGACGCAGCATGTCATCCTGGCCAACGGCAGGGAGTACGACATCCCTGTGGACGAGGACGGGTATGTCCCCGTCAGCAAACTGTTGGAGCGCTTCGAATCGGGGGAAGGTGTCTCGGACGGCAAGACGTTCCGGGACCCCGTCAAGGATTACGACGAACGGGCGGACGTGGTGTTGCCGGAGAAGCTCACCCCCAGACAGGCAGCCATCTGGTGGGACCGCCCGGCGGAGTACGATATCGAGGGCATCGACGCACCCGGCAGGCCGAAGATCCGCAAGGGCATGAAATTCTACGGGACCGAGGCCGAGGCCACGCGGATGTCGGTGCTGGTGGACGGGGCGCTGAACAGGAAGGAAAGGGAGAAGCTGACCAAGTCCGGTCTCTCCTACACGGCCAGGCCCATGCATCCCGGCACGGCCGGATGGTATGACGGCGAAGGGGTAAGCCTCTCCAGGGAAAAGGGGATGGAGGTCCCGGTTGTCGCCCACGAGTCGGCACACGCCATGCGCGCCAGGGACAGGAGCCGCGATAACAGGATCCTGCTAACCGAGGCGGAGAAGATCGGCGTGGAGGAGTCGTGCACGGTGGCCGAATCGCAGGCAAGGTCCTCCACCCCCGCGATCAGCGGATACTACCTCAGCGTCCCGGTCTTCGATGAGAAGACCAGACGGTGGAGACAACCCACCGAGGCCGAGGCGCTCAGGATGGCGAAGGAGGATCATCAGATCTTCACCTACGGTCGCGGCAAGGGTCTCAAGGGAGAGGACGCGTTGCGTTCGGTGGAGGAGAACTGGGCGGACAGCCACATAGCCAGATTGCGGTACAAGTCCAGGAGGATGGCCATTAACGTACTTGCGGATGCCAGCCCGGAGATCAAGGCACACGCCAACCGGGCATTGGCAAAGGCAAGGGGCGGAGAACCGAAGAAACGGAAGGCCTCCACGAAGAGATCCGGATCCAAGAATGCCTCCACGAAGTCCGGGAAGAAGGCCGTGCTCGGTTGGATTCGGAGGAAGTAGCCCGTCACAGTGAGCGGGTTTGATATTCGACATTAGTCGAATATCAAATTCCGGACGCCGCGGAAAAACACCTCCGCAAACACCCTTAGAACGCAATATCGATTGCCCGCCCGATACCTGGATCCTCTCATGGACCTAATCGCAGGAAGGGGCATTTCCGTTCGATTATGGGGGTGTACCAAAATCAACCGTCCGTAATACGACACAAAAGCCCATGAAACGGAAAAACAGCACCACAAAATCAAGAAACCGCACCGAACCCAGGTCGAAGGGTGGAACCGTGCTCCTTGACACATACATGATCGGCGACGAGTACGGAGTGCTCGGCAAGAACGAAAAGGATTCGAATCATTTCGGATACGTCGTATCTGTGACCGACGATCTGGAGGCTTTCAAGAAAAGCGGTGAAGGATACACGAAATGGCCCAATGGAAAAGAGAGGAAAGCATCTGATAGAAAAAACACCGACGACGATCGTATGGCCGTACTGTCGCGTACTTCGGCACATACCAAGGCTGCCGTTTGCACGGATGTGGACAAGAGCAAAAGAAAAGAATTCCGTGGATCCGCGACATATCGCGATGTTGCCGTTGCCACCATACGAAAGGCTCTGAAATCTGTTCCCAGGAATGAAGCGGTACACATCATCGTCGACGAGCACAGTGCGTGGAGGTCCGATTGCAACATCACAAGATATATGCCTGACGACCAACGCATCCATGATGCGGAACAGCGGAGATCCTCCAAAGACCAGGCTTTAGCAACGCATGATTACGTGACCTATGCAGCAAAGGAGAACGCTGAAGGCAATACACACCTATGGAAATCTTTCAAACGGAGAATAAAGTCGTCAAGAAAGTAGGAGAAGCAGGCAGCATCTGATTCTTTTCCACTTAAGGACTGCAATCCAACTGAGCCGGCCTCCTATGTACCGGTCTAGTACCTGCCGCTTCGCCTATGTCATTATCTTGGCACTATAAATAGAGGCGTATCTTCTGCGGGCTGATCTGTCTGAAAATATCGTGTGAATAGCCCTCGATTATCATATTCCGGACAAGCGACCCACGGGTCAATCATCTTTGCCGTCAGAACCGAATGAGGTTATATCGGGAATCCTAGAAAGAGCTTCTTCGATGGCGGGATCGCCGGCGAACACGACCTCCGGATTGGCATCCTCCATCTTCCTGATGAGATCGAAAAGTCTCAGTTCTGCTTTGCGGAGCAACATATCATACGCCAGCGGACGTATGATGATGCGACCGTTGCCCTCGGTCCCGTCCCCGGAGATCTTCGGGTCAACCCTGCTCCCCAGAACGTAGCACATTATGTTGACGTCCGAGTTCACCTTGCCGCTGTTGAGTATCTCCGTCGCATAATCACTGGCCTGGTGCTTTTCCTTCGATTTGATCTCGAAACCGCCTCTCTTCAGTTCGACGATCACGATTTTGTAATACCCTTCCGCCTCGTTCTCCACGTTGAATTTATCGGCGCAGTATGCACACAGCGACGAGTCCTGAAACATGACTATGTCAGGACGCCTCGGATCGAATTCGGAGCTTTCGACGCCCAGGCTCTCCCTGAGTATCCCGGTTATGGTCCTGTTGCTATGGAATGCGCATGAATCATACTCCGGACCGAAGATCCACAGATTGTCCCTGAAGATCGGGTGCAGCATGTGCAGTTCGTTGGTCTTGGAATTGTTGACCAGCCCCCGCAGTTTCTTCACAACGTCAATCCTGCGATTCAACTCGTCGTGGACAACCTTCAATTCCCGGATCGACCAGTCGCTCAGTATCGAGTTCAGGGTGTCGATATCCGAGGGGTTGACGGATGCCAGCTTGTCCATAAGCTCATATCCGCTTTCTGAATTTTCACAGTTTGCAATTACCGAGACTACATTCAAAAAATCCGTCTCCTTCATTTTCGGACATGTTTTCAGAATGTCATCCATTATCGTTCCCAGTTTTCTCTTGGATGACGAAGTCAGATTGCGCAGCTTTGGTAGATTGGCGCTAACCGCTCCGTTTTTGCGTTCCAGTTGGTCGGCCTCGAATACGTCGGCAAGGGATTTACGAAGAATCGATACGACGCAATCAATCTTGTCGTCACAGACATCGCTCTTTTCGAACCACGTCCAATCTTTCAGAACGAGGGGTCGCATGAAGTCCACATCGGCGACTAGCTGGAAATTGAAGGTTTTCCTGCGAGAGTCCACCCATTCATCCAGCAGTCTCCAGGAAGGTTCTCCGACGGGCCTTCCGTCCACTCTGAGAACAACCCCCTTCCCATCCCTTCCGGAATAACGTGTCAATGTCACAGGACCGTATTGCGTATCCACGGTCTTCGGACCCCAAAGCGGATCTTCTTTTGCTAAATCCACGTCTTTATCGTTAATCTCTACACTAAAAAGATGTCCGTTGTTGAATTTTGCCTGTATGAGCTCAGCAAGACCGTCTGCGTCGATGAAAGCAGACAGCCCCTTCCGGACGCACTGCACTCTGGTCCCGTGACCGTTTCTGAGTTCCGATCCGATCAGTTCGATAGTATACGGCTTACCGGTTTTAACCTCATACAGATTGGTTTTACCGTCCTTCCAAGTCTCTACCGAGTAAGAATCTGAAAAACAGAACATACCGAAGCGCCCGACACCGTTACGGCCATAAACCCTTCTTCTGTAACCGTCGCTCAGCACAATCTCGGGCGCCTGAGTTTTGGAACGGTCATAGCTGGCTGTCGGCCATATATCTTCGAATTCTTCGGCAGTCATCCCGCAACCGTCATCTTCGATGACAATCGTTCCATCGGTATCATCCATTTCGGGCCATTGTATCACAACATGCTCGGCACCCGCATCCCACGAGTTGGCGATCACCTCTATAACAGCGACGGACGGATTATTCTTCACCGACCCCAAATAATCAGAGAGAAATCTCTCATCGAAATCCGCCTCCAACACCTTGTGTTCAGGGTTCATATTTCAATCGCCTCTGTCATCAGAATCGTCTCAAAGACCGTCACATTCATGTCTTCCCGGAGGTCACATCAGCCCTAACCGTCTCAGGTGTGCTATGATTCGTTTCCCGCTCCTCGGGAACGTTCCCGTTGAACAGCATCTCTATCTCATCCAATCTTACGGCTATGCTGCGACCCGATTCGGTCAGTTGCAGATATTTTGTATTGTTATCGAAGACGTCCACTGCCTCCTCCACGATATTCAGCTCTACAAGGCGGGCGATCTTCCGAGGCATGTTGTTGGTGCGGGAGACGTGATTGTAGACCTCGGTCTTTTTACAGCGCCCCCTGCGATAGAGGAAAAGGACGATTGACATCAGGTGCTGCATCTCCACCTCTTTGATATCGACCGATTCTGCCACGTAACGCCATCGGAATGAAGAACATTAAATCAAAGTTGGTTTTAGTTATTATCTTATAACGAAAACCATTTATGCAGAGTTCTGTATTTGTTAGCTAATTGCTAAAACCAAATGATACCATGAAACAGATCGCAATAGTGAAGGTGGCCCAGGGGTGCAGGATCCCTCTGGGCAGGGAAGTCTGCAGGAAGATGGAGCTGTCCAAGGGTGATTACGTAGCGATCTACGAGACCGATTCCGGTGAGATCGCCCTCGGAAAGCCTCTGATATCGTGTGTCCGCAGGGAGGAGGCGTAATGACCCCCGAGGACAGGCTCAGGGATTACGCATCCGGAAGGATCGCCTTCACCTTGGAGGATGTCCTGTCCGAGACGGACATCCCCCTGGGAACGGCGCTGTTCGTCCTTGCCAATCTGGTGGAATCGGGGGATATCCGCAGGATCGACGGGAACAGGACCATATACACCTGGGAGGCGATCCTCTGAAGGTCTACATCTGCCGCAGGTGCTTCTCCACCCTCCACAGATGCAGCGACACCCGCAAGCTGTTGTGCCCTGAGTGCAACGATAAGGTCAACATCCGCGCCCTGGACAACCGTTGCGTGGCCGAGCGCGTCATACCCGCATCCGAGCTCCCTTTGGTGATGGAGGCCGAGGCATGAGCGATTGGTTGCTCACCTTTGACAAGCCGGGGACACCCAATGGTGAGGGGCACATCGCATCCTTGCAGCATTGCGTGATCACGATGTTCGAGGCGATGGACCGCGGATACAAGTCCTTCACTTTCAAATTGTACATCGATGGAGTGCAGCATGACGAGTTCAGCGGTTACGAGATGCTGGATGCTCTGAAACTGGCCGGCATAAACACCGGGTACGATCTAAACGACTGGATGGATCGTATTCGTCAAAAGTTCGGGGTGCAGGATACATCGCCGTATCTCTGGGATTTGCTGGAATATGCCTGGCAGGAGTATGACGAGGAGGAATGCGAATGATGGTGGAGGCTATCGAGACGCGCCTTCACATGATTACGCTGACGGGTTTATCCCATCAGGCGCGGGGTCCATGCCTATCCCAGTACGATTCCCCGCGTAGCTCCGGCATCCCCTACGCCCACGGAGCGGGCACCGGTCATGTGCGGGGATGCCCCCCGGAGGATTCTCAGGTGTCCTCCGGGGACAAAACGGAGGCGAAGGTATGACTCCCAGGGACATGCTGCCTCGGATACTCGACAGGGTAGAAGCCGCTGCCAGGGAGATCGACACAGCGGATGCACTCTGCGACACGGATTTCTGCCGTTCCTTCTCCGACATCGCCGTCAGTGTGAACATGCTGCTGGCCGACACGGAGCTTCTGATAGCCAGCATCAGGGATACGATGGGAGGCGAGCGAACATGTTGACATCCGTGTACACGGACATCACGCTCATAGACTACGGTCATGAGGACACAGGGACGTCTCCACCACACCTGTGTGAAACACATTACCCCGGCATCTGTTGCGCAGGGGGCATCACTCTGACGGGGTATCGGGCACCCCATCAGGCGCGGGATGCTTGCCAATCCCACGATCTCCCGCGCGGACTCCGGAGGGTTGTTGTGTCCATGACCTCCGGGGTCCAAAGTGAGGTGGTCGCATGAGATTCTGGCGCAGAAGAAAGATCATGTTGGATACCAATGTGATTTACGGTAGCGTCAGAACACCGAAAGGAGAGATGGCAAAGGTTGTCAACAAGGCATTGGAAGAAGACGACTTGCAAATGACCTCGATAAACTACAACGAATGTCTCGGAACCACAAGAGACAAACAAAACAGAATGCGCCGGAAGGGAAGAAGGCCGGATATCACTGTAGATGAGATGAGGGACGCATTGGACGACATTGTCGCAAGGACCCCAAGTGGAGAGGTCAAGAGAATCAAACCACCCAGAAAATCGAGACTGGAAAAGATGTATTCGATTCGTGACAAGAAGGACCGGAAGATCCTCTATGCTGCAGACATAACAGGTTCAGAGATACTAATCACAGGGGACAAGGACTTCCTGGATGGATGCGAAACTCGTCTCGAGAAATGTGTGTTCATGCATCCTGTCAACTATCGTGATGAAAAACGCTGGACTTATTGTTTCAAAAGATTGGCCTGGAGGCTGCGAAAATGACGCTGTCATTAAATACTCCGGGGACAAATCTTGCTTGCGGTCGTGACGATCACGTACGTCAGCGCGTGTCGGACCACACCGGAGGAGTAAGCAGGGTAGCACCTCCCGTTACGACCCTAAACAATGAATCGCTGACGGGCGCGGCAACGCGCCCTCCTTCTTTCATAAAGATTAAGCCGTCCGCACTCTTTGCGGATTGTGAAAACAATGAGCTGCCGCCCTTAGATTTTGGTTCTCACACCCAAACGGGCGGCCGCTCACTCCCTGCGGTTTTTGAACCAAAAGGCGCACGCTTCGAATGCATGGGATCGATTGGCAAAGGTCTTCTTCTCAATCTCCGCGTCAATCCAATCAAGCAGTTCTTGCTCGACAGTGATGCTGATCCTGGGCTTAGTCTTGTCCATCTATCATATGTAATCATACCATCGCACATTAATACTCGTATGATGATTGATGCAACTATCGGACAAAATCCGATAGGTGTGAGAACAAATGCAAGAAAATACACCAGCGGAAGCTCCGCCGAGATGCAGAACGATCAAAGAATCCGTCTATCTGGAAGCGAACGGGCTGAGATACCAGGTAGCCCAACTGGAACTGAAGGTCCCGGAGGCTCTGTCGGAACCGCACGTCCGTCTGCTTACGAGAGAGTGCTCCTCGGTCATGCGGAAGGCGGCGGAATACCTGGGGGAGTCCCTCCTGGGGAATGCGGATCGGGAGGAGTGATCGCATGAGATTCTGGCGCAGAAGAAGGGTCATGCCCGATGCGAACGTCATCCGTTCCTGCATAAGATGTCTTCGGGACAAGAAAAAAACACTGCCATTAAATACCCCCGGAGCGGATTTGAAGTGCGGTCGTGACGATCACGTACGTCAGCGCGTGTCGGACCCTACCGGAGGAGTAAGCAGGGTAGCGCCTCCCGTTACGACCCTAAACAATGAATCGCTGACGGGCGCGGTAACGCGCCCTCCTTCTTTCATAAAGATTAAGCCGACCGTACTCCGTACGGGATGTGAAAACAATGAGGCTCTGAGGGTTCACAATTCTGGATTCGTATCTCCCAGATCTCAGGGCCTCTCCCCTCTTTCTTCGGCCTGCTTGTATCTGAGGATGCAGAGCTCAACACCATGGGAAACATTGGCAAAATCTCTCGATTCAACCTTTGATTCCAGGTATTCAATCAATTCCTGCGGAAGGGTGACCGTGATGTACGGCTTACGCGCCATATATGACGGAGCCTTACGGAGCCTTATAAATAGGTGTCAGGTAGTATCTTGCTCAGTAAGGACCAGCGGAAGCTCCGCCGAGATGCAGAACGATCAAAGAATCCGTCTATCTGGAAGCGAACGGGCTGAGATACCAGGTAGCCCAACTGGAACTGAAGGTTCCGGAGGCTCTGTCGGAACCGCACGTCCGTTTGCTTACGAGGGATTGCTCCTCGGTCATGCGGAAGGCGGCGGAATACCTGGGGGAATCCCTCCTGGGGGATGCGGATCGGGAAGGGTGATCGGATGATCGGATTCCTGATCACGACGGACGGCCGCGCCGGCATGGTGGACTTCGAGGACACCTTGGACGAGATCTACGCTCTGCTGGAAGTGGAGTGCATCGACATAGTCCGTATCGCCGACGGATTGTTCGCAGTGGTGGATGATGAGGGTCTGCTGAAGGACGATCCGCTGACCACTGTATGGTGGCCGGATAGCGAAAGATGCCTGGTCGGTAACGTCCTCATCACCGGAGATGGGGGCAGGGACCTGGGAAGCCTCACCCCCGGACAGCTGGAATACCTTGCAGATAATCTCGTGGAGACCTGGGACGGCAGACCCGTTCTCGTGATGGAGGTGGACCGATGACCGTCATACACACTGTGGAGCGCGGGGACTTCGTCCTCCTCAGCACATCCGAAGGCTGTACCGGCATCGGGGTAGTCGTTGATAAGACGAATAGCCCATCCCCTCTGATCACAGCGAGGATCGTGTGGATCACCCTCCTCGATCATCAACAGCGTTCGGTCAATCCCGAGACATACAGGGCACAGTCGGATTGCTTCGCCCGTATCGAATACGAGCGTTTCCGCGACCTTCTGCAAAGCCACTGCGACAGGATGTTCCGCGACGTCCTCCTGGACCTCCAGAGGTGGAGACAGTGACACGCATCGCCGAACCCTTCCTGGACGGGTCCGAGGTCTGCATCTTCGAGTATGTGGACGGCCGTGTGGACATAATCCGCGAGAGCGAGCTCTACACCAACAAGTATTCCGATGCGGAGCGCAAGGAATGGATGAAGTTCCTTGAAGGGGTGATCTGGCCCCTTCCGAACAGGATAGATCTGCACAACGCACCGAGGCTGCACGACATCCCCGGCCTGCTGTCGAGGATCCACAGGTATCTTCAGAAGCACGTCTACATCCGCGACGACAGGATCTACAACCTCCTGGCGGTATGGGTCATCGCATCGTACTTCCGGGAGGAGTGGCCCTACATGCCGCTGATCATAATCGACGGGGTGACAGTCGCCGGGAAGAGCACGCTGCAGAACGCCCTGGCGAAGATCAGCTACCGCGGATTCTGCACCAACAACTACAGCTCAGCAGGAGTGGTGCGTCTGATCAAGAAGTATGACATCACCGTCTGCCTGGACGAATCCCTGGACAATCTTGCAGGGGACAGGGGGGCCGACCTCGCCAACCTGATCAAGAGCGTCACCAGCAAGGAGACGCCGTACGTCCGTGCGGTCCCCAAGACGAAGGACGACGTGGAGGTGTCGTACCCGTTCACCAGCATGGCCATATCCGTCAAGGGGGCGGAGATGCCCACGGACATAGTCAACCGGGGCATACGCGTGCAGATGGTCACCAAGCCTCCCGCAGTGGAGCTGGGCAGTCTGTCCTGGGCGGAATACGACGACCGCGGTACGGATATCACCCCCTCGTCCATCCGCACCGACCTGTACAATCTCAGATGCTACTGCTCCGGGCCGAAGAGGGAGGACATGGTGGATTGGAAGCTCCTGATCATGAAGGCCATGGGGATGATCACCACACAGGATGCCAAGACCGGACAATGGCTCTACGGCATATCCTTGGACATAGAGGATGCGCCGAGGATCACCAACAGGTTGAGGGACATCTGCACCACACTGCTTCCCGTGGCGATGGCCACAGGCGTGGAGAGGGACGTGATGCAGGTCATCCTCGAAGCGGAGAACGTGCACAGGGAGAGCACGGAGGCCTCCATGGAAGCCCAGGTGTTCAAGAGCCTCGTGGATTGCATTAAGCTCAACACGGGTGAGCGGGAGATCGGAGCGATGGACCGCTTCGGCGACTGGTCCATAGATGCGGACACACTCAAGACTGCAGCCGGCAGGGTGACCACCCGGGATGTGGCCGACACCCTCAACCGGAGGCTGCACGACGACGGGAACGCGGACATCTACGAGATGATCCACACCCGGACCGTCACATACACATTGAAGAGTCTGGGTATTTCGTATCTCATGGGAAGGGGGTCCGGAGGACGCCAAAGTACCATCGATCCGAACGCCGACGGCTTCCTGGAGATATTCTGCCAACATCTGGCACAGTATGACCCGGAGAATCTGCCGGTTTTCGACGCTCTGGTCCGCAGGGTGAACAAGAAGGCCCGAAAATGAGGTAAAAAGTGAACAAAATGGGTCTAGGGTGAACTAGAACATAATTTTCTATGTACACGCTGGCACATGAACTAATATATAAAATTAAGGTGAACAAGTGAACAAAATCGAAAGGAGAAGTATAGGGAGAAGGAAAACGGACTTCACGAAGATGCGATTCGGACGCAGGCCCTTCCTCTACGGCATCTCCCTCTATGAGGAGCGCAAGAGCACCTTCATGTCCCCCGTCACCGTCACCGAGAACGTCCGGAAACTGAAGCAGTTCGAACGCATATTCACCGAGATGAAGCAGAGAGGGATCATAGCTACCACAGATCCCCGTCACATAGGAGAGGAGGAGATAGAGGCCTTCATGGGGATTATGCGGCGCAGGGAGCTGAGCGTGGTCACTCGGAGGTCATACATCAAGGTCCTGAACTCATTCCTCACATTCTTCGGCAACGACATCATAGAACGCATGCGCGAGACCGGGCAGATCGCCATCGCTACCAAAGGAGAGCAGCAACCCATCCATTTTCTGGACGTGGACTCGCTGCAAAGGATCTTCAACGCAGCGGATGTAATCGAAGGACCCAGAGGCATCATGATCAGAGGGTACATGGCCCTCATATTCGGGATAGCCGGAAGGCCGAAGGAGATCATCGGGCCCATGTGGACGATGTGGATCTGGCAGGCAAGAGGTTCTTCGTCCGTCATCCCAAGGGAGAGGGCAGCTATGGCCAGAGGATGTGGATACCAATAATCCGGGAGGATATGATCCCACGCATCGAGCGCTTCCTCGCAGAGCGCAGGGAATACCTGTCGCAGAAAGGCCTGGATAGCCCATTCCTGTTCGTCAATCTGAAAACATCACTCCCTATGACGCTCAACACCATGCGTGCCTTCAAAGGGGACGTGGAGGCCATCTCCGGGGTCCGATTCCAGCTCAAGGACTTCAGATCATCGTATGCGACCATCACATACTCGGAATCTCCGGAGCTAAAATTCGCGATCAGCCGTCAGATGAGGCATGCGAAGAGCGCCACCACAGAGTCGTATTACATTGCGTTCGACATCGCGCAGGCGTCTAAGCAGCTGGAAGGAGCGTGGAAGAAGACCGCGATCAAAGACAACAATAATTGACCTTTTCAACCTCTATTCTTTTTATTTTCTGAAAGTCTGGCTCATCACTTCGTCTTGTTGGGCGGGCCCACCTACTCAGTTCTATCGTCTGGTTTCTTTGCGCATATCTTGCCACGGCGGAGATGTGCCAGATTCGCGAAGATGCGGGTTCATCATCCTTAACGCTCTTATCTCGGTATGAGTCACCAAGGTGTTCATCCACACTTGTCCCCGATGTTTCAGTAAATCTTCGGATCTCCCTCTGGGATACATATCTCAACATGGATTGCGTGGTCAACGGAGGGCTTGACGTTGAGTCGTCGTCAATAAGCATCTGGCACTTGGCAACCTCAGGCATCACGTGCCATCGTCAGGGACGGTGCCGGAGTACGGCCCATGATCTCGTCGAGACCAACCAGAAGGATGCCGTTCATCCTAGCGAATTCCGCGAAGTCCTCCTCGAATCCTGATATGGAGAACATGATGTAGCGTACCGCCAGGTCACCGTCCAATCCCGACACCCTCGTCTCCAGTTTTTTGAATTCGGTGAATCCCGTCCGTTTCGAGGTGAACTTGCATTCGCCGAACAGGTCCACACGGCCGTTGTCCGTCAGTACCGATGCGGCGATGTCTATGTCACCGTCCTCCGAGATCCCGGAGTCCACATTCAGGAAGGTCCCCCAGCACCGCCCTATCTTCACACAGGGATAGTTGCGGGCGACGTATTCGGAGCACATGTCCTCGAATCTCCTTCCCAGGAATGTGTCTATCCGCCCTTTGATGTTGGAATAAACGGCCTCCGGGTCCCTGTTTATGCGCACGGTCCTGCTGCGGTCGATCACGTCGAAGAAGAACCGAACAGCGGCATCCCGGATATAATAGACGGGGTGCTTCGGCGAACCGCACATAGAGGTCATACGGGATAGTATGCCGAAATGTTCCAGCTCCTCTATGCAGCGTCTGCAGGTATCCTTCTGCACCCCGGCCCGGTCGGCTATCTCGTTGAGCCTGGAGGCTCCGGACGACACCGCTTCGAGTATCGACATGCACAGTTCGCTGTTCCTGAACTCGAGCATCATGTTACGGGTCTCTTCCCGGAGATATGCGTTCCTGCCGAGGTATCCGGCCATGACCGCATCCTTGTATGTGTCCTGTGTCAGCCACTCGTGGTACGCCGGCATCCCGCCGAATGTGAGGTACATCCTCACCTTGTCGGTATCCGACATCGTCGGGTGGAACATGCATACGTCCTCAAAGGACATGGGTTCGATGTGCATGCGCAGACGGAACCTGTTGTACAAAGGTCTGGAGGGATCGGAGGTCTCCTTCTCCATGGAGGATATCGAGGAGCCGCATACGATGAGCGTGGTCTCCGTCCCCTTCATCCGGATATCGATGAAGTTCTGCAGATATCCGGCGACATGAGGCGCCTTGTCGAGAAGGAACGGCAGCTCGTCGAATACGACTATCGTCGGCTCCTGTCTGCAATAGTCGGTCAGATCGGATATGAACTGGGGGAATGTTTCGTATGAGACATCCCTTCCCAACACTGTGCTCATGGCATCCTGGATGTGATCGAGGTTCTGGCGTTCCGATCCCGGGACCATCATTAGGAATACGCTGCGCTTGTCTTTGCAGAATTCCTCGATGAGGGAGGTCTTGCCGGTCTGACGGCGGCCGTATATTGCACAGGCCCTCCTGCCGTTGGATCCCAGGAGGCCCTCCAACTCCATCAGCTCATCCCGTCTGCCAACGAACCCCATGAACGAACGATGCGTTTCGCGTTATTTAACCGTAACTTTTGGCGCAAATTTTGAGAAAAAAATATTTTGGCGCAAAAAATGCGAAAAGTTAGAATAACATGCCCGCGAATTTGATAAAAAGTTACATTATAATATACAGTATAGTTGTGTTAACAAAATAATTTACATTATAACATAACTTTTATCATAAATCAGAGCTTATATGTTTTTATGGCAGACAGGATGGTCCTGCGTCACAGGTACTTGGAATGGCTGGACATGTTCCGGGGGAACAACGGACTGGTCAAGGTGATCCAAGGGGTACGCCGCTGCGGCAAGTCCACTCTGATGGGTCAGTTCGCAGAGAGACTGATAGCTTCCGGCGTGCCTGCGGAACAGGTGGTCCGCATGAACATGGAGACGGCGGAGTTCATGGGGCTGAAGGATCACAAGGCGTTATATGATGAGGTCATGTCACGGATGTCATCGGGTACCGGATATCTGTTCTTGGATGAGATCCAGAGGGTGGACGGATGGGAACGTGCGGTCAATGCTCTGATGGTGGACACAGATCTCGACATCTATCTGACAGGTTCCAATTCCAGGCTCCTTTCCTCCGAGTTGACGACATATCTCACAGGCAGATACGTGTCGCTTCGCGTGCTTCCGCTATCCTTCTCCGAATATACGGAACTCAGGGGCGAGGGAAGGCCTGCGGAAAGGGTGCTGGAAGAGTACATGGAATTCGGCGGCTTCCCCATCATCGATCCCGTTCAAGGCAGAAATGCTGCGCAGGTCGTGCTGCAGGATCTGTACGCTTCTGTGGCATTGCACGATATCTGTGAGCGCGGAGGCATCCGCAACATAGGTGAGTTATCCCGCCTACTCAGGTATATGATGGAGAATGTGGGCAATCCGGTGTCTCTGAACAATGTGGTCAAAGGCATGGGCGACATCAACAGAGGCACGGTGGAGAGGTATCTGGGTCTTATGGAGGATGCCTTCCTGCTGTACCGTGCGGACCGCTATGATATCCATGGGACCGCTCTGCTGCCTACACCGAAATATTATGCGGTGGACCCGGGCCTGAGATCGATGGCGGTAGGGTACGGCAACAGGGATGCGGGACGTGTGCTGGAGAACATAGTGTTCCTGGAGCTCCTGCGCAGAGGATACAGCGTCACCGTAGGCAGATGGGGTGTCTCCGAGGTGGACTTCGTTGCCGAAAGAGCAGGCTCCAGAGAGTACTTCCAGGTCTGTCTGGGTTATCTTGACGAAAGCGTCGAGGAGAGGGAACTGGCACCGTTACGGGGTATAGCCGACAACTTCCCGAAGACCGTGATAATGCTGTACGGCCGGCCCAGGTCCGTGACGAAGGACGGGATTATCGAGAGGTCCGCGGCCGATTGGCTATCAGAAGAATGAGGGGAGGCCCTTTCGGGCCGTTTGATCATCCGAGGACGTCGGACATGCCGTAGACCTTGCCCTTGGGCTGGTTCACGACCCATCCGGCCGCCACGAAGATCTCCCTGGAGTGGGCCTGGTGGCGGATCTCGATCCTCTCGGAGTTGCCGATGAACATGACGGTGTGGTCGCCGACGATGTCCCCGCCCCTGATGGCGTGGATGCCGATCTCCTTGCCCCTGGGGCAGACGCCCTCCCTGCCGTAGACGAACTCCTTGCCGCCCATGGCCTCGCTGACGATCTCCGCGGCGGTCATGGCGGTGCCGCTGGGGGCGTCCTTCTTCTGGTTGTGGTGGGCCTCGATGATCTCCACGTCGTAGTCGAGACCAAGGAGCTCCGCCGCCTGTCTGATCAGCTTGTTGAACACACCCACACCGATGGAGTAGTTGGTGGACATCACGGCTGCAACGTTGTTCTCCTTCACGGCGGCGGCGATGGCGTCCTTCTGCTCCTGGGACAGTCCGGTGGTGCCGATGACCAGGTTCACGCCGGCAGCGGCGGCCACGGGGGCGTTTGCCGCTGTGGCGGGGGCCACGGTGAAGTCCACCAGCACGTCGGTCTTGGATTCCTTGAGGACGGATGCAAGGTCCTTGGGGTCGGACACCTTCACGTTCAGGGTACCGGCGTTGATAACCTCCCCGATGTCCTTGCCGATGTTCACCAGGTCGAATGCGGCCGAGAGCTCCAGGCCCTCGGTGGCCAGAATGCGGCGGATGATGAGGGTACCCATCCTTCCGCATGCGCCCACCAGGGCGACCCTGGCGGTCATGCGGGCACCTCCGCGGTCTTGACGTCGAAGTTCATGGGTGTTCGAACAACGAATGGTTATTTAGTACCTGTCCAGGGGATGGGTCAGACGTAAATACCGGGCAGGCATCGCCGGCATCGATGAGCAGTACGGGAGCGAATGGCTGGCTGCCGCTGGCGGGCATCGTCATCGCGGTCTTCGTGTTCAACACCTCGGAGTTCATGCCCATGGCCCTGCTCACCGACATCGCCGGGGACTTCGGCATCTCGGAATCCGCCGCGGGTATGGTGATAACCGCATACGCATGGGTCGTCGCACTGCTGTCCCTGCCGCTGATGTTGCTCTTCAGGAACACCGACTACCGCCGTTTATTGATCATGACGGTGGCAGTGTTCGTGGTGTTCCAAGGTCTCTCCGCGGTTTCGGATTCGTATTGGGTGCTCGTCATCTCCAGGGTGGGGGTGGCCTGCGCACACGCCTTGTTCTGGTCCATCGCATCGCCGCTGGCGGTGAGGGTGGTGGCCCCGGAGCACAGGGCGCTGGCACTGTCCGCCGTGGTCACCGGGACCTCCATCGCCATGGTGGTGGGATTACCCTTCGGCAGGGCCGTGGGACTCGCATTGGGATGGAGGATGACCTTCGCCGTGGTGGGCCTCATGGCCTTGGGCGCCTTGGTGCTGCTGGCACTGGTGTTCCCCCACGTCAGGAACGAGGGCAACTTCTCCCTGGGGGACGCCCGCAGGGTCATCGGCAACAGGATCCTGGTGTGCATCTACATCATCACCATAGTGTTCGTCACCGGCCACTATCTGGCATACAGTTACATCGAGCCCTTCCTGGGCCAGGTGGCGGGACAGTCGGAGAACATGATCACCCTGATGCTGGCCATACTGGGCGCGGCGGGGATATTGGGCAGCCTGATGTTCGCAAGGCTGTACGCCCGTCACAAGGAGGCCTTCATCTCCTCGATAATGATCGCGGTGACATTGTGCCTGGCACTTCTGCTTCCGCTGTCCTCGTACACCCTCACCCTGATCCCATTGCTGGTGGTGTGGGGAGCCTTCATGACCGCCTACTCCGTATCATTCCAGTCGGAGCTCATACGCAGCACCCCGGCGGACGGGCAGGCCGTCGCCATGTCTCTGTTCTCGGGACTGTTCAACGTGGGCATCGGCCTGGGGTCGCTGCTGGGCGGGGTGGTCACAGATAACGTCTCGATATCGGATATCGGATACTTCGGGGCCGCGTTCGTGATCGCCGCCGCGGCGATATGCTTCCTCTTCCTGTTCAGGTACATGCGTGCCCGCGACCTGGAGGAGCACGCCGACCTGTGATCAGCGTCTGCTGCGGATGCACATGAGGATAAAGTCCCTTATCACCGCTCTGAACTCGGGCTTGTTCTCCCTGAGACCGATGGACTCCATGGCCGACCGCATAGACGCCGGACTGGAGGACAGGCGCAGAAGGCTCAGTGATGCCTGAAGATGGTGCTGTCAAGCCCGTTGAAGTAGTTCATGACCTCGGAGATGTAGTCCTCCGAATCCGGGTAGACCCGTTCGTCCCTGAAGTCCTCTAGTAGCACGCAGGTGCCGTATGTCTTCGACACGTACAGCTCGTAGGCCCTGGCAAAGACCTCGGTGCGGCGGAAGTAGTAGTCCAGGTCGTACCTGCGGTTGCTGCCCACCAGGTCGGTCACCTCCTTCCTGTACATGCGGTAGATGTGGTCGAAGGCGTTCTTCTTGGACAGTATCCCGAAGGAGAAGTCCAGCGCGTGGCCGTACTCGTGGATGAACGTTCCCGGTTCACGGGAGTTGACCACGATGTTGTTCAGCGCCGAGGTGTAGTAGCTGCGCTCGATGTCCCCGGGGAACCTCCTGAAGCGGAGGATCATGCCGGAGTCCTTGCCGAACACATGTATCGCCTTGGATTCGGCCATGTCTATGTAGCAGTTGGCGATGGCATCCGCCTCCTCCCTGCTAACGGACACGTCGAACTCCACCTTGGAGAAGTATCCGTTCAACGGCGTCTCCGCCTCCATCCTGCGGGTGGCGGCGGGCTTCCTGCGCTTGTCGGAGATGAGCATCTTGTCCTCCGGGCGCACGTTCAGCTGTTTCCTCAGGATGCCCATGGTGCGCATTGAGTTGGTGAAGCCGTCCAGACGGTGCGCTCTAAGACCTCTCTCGGACAGTATGCTCTCGTTGGTGGGTTCGCTGACGCTGAGGTTCATCATCTCGGACGTGCTTTCGAAGATGTCCCCGCCGCTCTCGGCTAGTATGTGCTGGCACTGCAGCATCAGTATCTCCGCGGCCAGTCTGCTCCTCCATCCGAAAACACCCGGGGCAAGTGCCATGCCGTGGGGGTCGAACCCCTCTCCCGGGAGGCGGTCGGCGCAGACGAATTCCAGATCCACCTGACCGAAGGATCCGGCGAAGCGGCCGGTGCCCTCGTAGGGCGGGGCGCCGTTTGCCGCCAATGCGGAATCGAGACCCTCCACCTCACAATAATCGGTGGACACCTCCGCGCCGAGGGTGCGGTTCATCTCGATCATCCGATCAAGTCCGAACGTGCCCTCTAAGGCGGCGGACATCTCGGGGACGCGTTGGGGGAAGCCTGCGGCTGCGATGGCAGAATAGACCGCTTCCACTACCTGCTTGACACCTCCGGACGCCACGACCCCCGTTCACTTTGTATCTATTTAGCATTATTGACTATGCAACAATCTTAACAGCTATGAACGTAGACATAAGCATTCAACGATGCATGATTGTGTATGCCGATGTCCTGCGTTGCATACTTAAGGATATCCGTTCCGAAGGGCCCTCTTCTCCGCCTCCGGTCAAAACACTTAATTGTCTTGATGGGCTGGACACGGTCATCATGACAGCCACTAGGAATGTGACCGAGGACATCGTCTGGCTGGGCGGGGACGACCGGAGCGCTTCGATCTTCGAAGGCATGTTCCCCATTCCCCAGGGGGTGTCCTACAACTCGTACCTGATCATGGATGAGAAGACCATCCTGATGGACACCGTGGACGCATCCGTCGAGAGCAGGTTCTGGGACAACCTGACCGGCACCCTTGACGGCAGGACCCTGGATTATCTGTACATCGGGCACATGGAGCCGGACCACGGCGCCTGCCTGCGCAGGGTCATCGAGACGTACCCCTGCGCCACCGTCGTGGCCAGCGAGCGTGCCCTGGACATGCTGTACAACTTCTACGGCATCCGTCCCGAGAAGACCATCGCCGTGAAGGAAGGGGACACTCTCTGCACCGGCAGGCACACCCTCAGGTTCATAGCGGCGGTGATGGTCCACTGGCCGGAGGTCATGTTCGCCTACGACGAGTACGACGGCACCCTGTATTCAGAGGACGGGTTCGGCACCTTCGGTGCGTTGGGTGGAAGGCTGTTCGCCGATGAGTGCGACTTCGACGCCGAGTACCTGGACGAGGCCAGGAGGTACTACGCCAATATCGTCGGGAAGTACGGATCCAACGTGCAGACGGTGCTGCAGAAGGCCTCCGGCCTGGACATCAAGAGGATCTGTCCCCTCCACGGCCCGGCCTGGAGGAAGGATCTCGGTCACATCATAGAGAAGTATGACGCCTGGAGCTCCTACCGTCCGGAGGAGAAGGGAGTGGTGATCGCGTATTCGTCCATGTACGGCAACACCGAGGAGGCGGCGGACCTGCTGGCGATGAAGCTCCGCGAGCGCGGACTCAAGAACCTCAGCGTGTACAACGTCACCCGCACCCACCCATCCTACGTGGTCTCGGACGCGTTCAGGTACACCAACATCGTGTTCGCTTCGCCCACATACAACAACGCCATCCACCCCACCATGACCTCGGTGATCGAGGATATGGCCAACATGTGCGTGCAGGGCAGGAGGTTCTCCCTCATCGCCAACGGCTCCTGGGCGCCCAGGGCCCACAAGCTGATGGAGGATGAGATCAAGGCCCGCATGAAGGACATGGAGTTGGTGGGCGAACCGTTCGTGATAAAGTCCTCCATGGGGCCGGAGCAGGAGAAGGACCTGGACGCCCTGGCGGACGCCATAATGGCATCCCTCTGAACATGTCGGCGGGGGTCCTCCCCCGCCTATCGTTTTTTATCATCCTCCGTGTTGGAGGACATCATGGCGTTCGACGGCAGGATGAACATCGTCGAGTTCGACGAGGAAGAGCACACGGTGATCTTCGACACCTGGAAGACCAAGAAGATAACCGGCCACAGGATCGGCGGGATCCTTGGTTACAGCGAATTCTCCACCCCGTTCAAGGTGGCCTGCGAGATCGCCGGCCTTTATCCCGGGGACCCATCCAACAAGTACATAGAGGCGGGGAACGCCATAGAACCCATCCTGAGGGAGTACGCCCGCAAGCGCATCTCCGACATATCCTCCCTGTCCGGGATCCCGGGGGCGTCAATCGAGGACCCGGCCCCGGCGGAGATGTGCCAGTATGATCACTTCCACAACGAGAAGCTCTTCGGCGGCATGGTTGATGGATACATCATCAGCAACGGCAAGAGGGCCGGTGTGTTGGAGATCAAGACCTCCGGCGACCGCTCCAAGTGGCTGGACGACGAAGGCAACGTGACCAAGGTGCCCATGTCCTATGTCCTGCAGGCGGGTCTCTACGCCGCACTCTCCAAATTGGACAGGATCGTCTTCGTGGTGGGGTTCCTGGAGGAGGACGACTATCGCATACCCAACAAGTGGGTGCCCACCGAGGAGAACACCGCCATCATCCCCATGGACTGCCCGGATATGGCGCCGTACATGAAGGAGGCGGAGGACTGGTACAACGAGTACATCCGCACCGGCTGCACCCCTCCGTGGACCGAGAAGGATGCGGAATTGCTGAAGTATCTGAGGGCAAAGCCCAAGCAGCAGAAGGGCGGGAAGCGCCGCTGATCAGAACAGACCCAGCTTAAACAGAAGCACCGGGATTATCAGGCATCCCGTGAGGTGTGTGCGGTTGCATCCGAACAGCACGGGCACAAGACCAAGAAGTCCCGCGGCGAGCAGAACCACCAGCCCCCAGTATCCCGTGAATGCCAACGTCAGCAGTATCATGAACGCGAGCACGCAGGTGTTCAGACGGCGGATGTCCACCCTCTGCATCAGCACGCACATGAGCCTTCCCGCCTTGATCATTATCGGGTACGCCAGTACAGATGACACAGCCATGGCGAACATCATCACCAGGAACGCATCCGTGCCCGGAGCGACCAGGGTGCCGGAAAGCAGGTCGCCGATCACCGTCATCGTACCCGAACGCTCGTTGCCGTTGACGGCGAAGGTCACGAAGGTGAACATGGTGGATGCGGTGCCGATGGAGGACACCATGGAGATGAACCCCTTGCCGTCCTCCTCGCCGAATATCGTCCCCGCCATGGCGGCACCGGTCGTTGAGGTGACGCCGGGGAACCATCCGGTTATGCTTCCGGTGAGGACCCCCTTCAACCCCGGCAGGACGCCCACCGGTCTGGTCTCGTCGTCCGTCTGATCCGGGACCTTCCCGCCGTCGGCGGGCATGAGCATGGCCGGAACGCCGAACAGTCCGGACAGCAGAGGGAGCATCACCTCGGGCTCGCCGCCCAGGATGTTGGTCATGGGGATAACATCGATCATGCAGGCAAGACCCAGCAGTCCGGATAATGGCATCACGATCAGTGCGACCGCCCTATTGCCCTTCTCTGTGATGATCATGAGTGCCAGCACCGCGATGAGGAAACCCACGGTGATGCTGTTCAGGTAGTCCCCCAGTCCCGACGATAGGAGGTAATACATGGGAACCGCCAGGCACAGCGAGGCCGTGGCGCCAACCAGGCTGCCGATGGCGGCGCATCTGACCGCGGTCATGCCCTTACCGTCCAGCAGTAGTCTGTGTCCCGGCAGGATGTTCAGCACGGAATCGGGGTCCGGGACACCCAGGAACACCGATGGCACGAAGTCCGTCGCAGAATGGACCACCGCGGCAGAGAGCACGCAGGCGCACAGCAGCAGCGGCGCATACTCGGAAGGTGCGAACATCGCGATGATATCGGTAAGGGGGCCGCTGAACGCCATGAGCAGCAGCGCCAGGGTGTTGACGTGGATCCCGGGGACCAGTCCGGTGAAGGTGCCCATGGCCGCGCCTATCAGGCACATGTAGAAGGTCAGCAGCAGCAGATCCGGGACCATACGCGCACATGGGCGCGGTATATGAACGGGGGTTCTGCTACAGTTAGTCCAGAACTACCGCCTTGCCGTCCACCACGCCGATTCGCATGACGGCATCCACGGGTATGCCGACGAGCCTCTGCACGGCTTCCCTGTCCCGGGACTTGTCTACGGCCACCACAGCCTTCAGTGGGATCGCTCCCGCCTCCTTCAGCGCATGTACCAGCTCCGACAAGGTGCCGCCGGTGCTGACCACGTCGTCCACGATGGTGACGCGCATTCCCTTGACCACACCGTTCACGTACTGCTCCGAATGGGAGTACCCGGTGTCCACCGAGATGTGCACCTCCCCCTCGAGACCGTAGGGGCGCTTGCGGACCACGCAGAACGGGACCCCGGTGCGCTGGGATATCAGCGTGCCATACATGATCCCCATGGCCTCCGGTGCCAGGATCAGATCGCCCTCGCCGGCGCCCAGGGATATCATGCGGTCCACCACGTCGGACAGCATCTCCGGGTCCACCGGGGGGACGCCGTCCATCAGCGGGCTCACCACGTACGGGTACCCGTTCCTCTCGATGACGGGCCATCCGTTCACTGCATCCCTGATGCGGTCGGTCATGTCACCCGCATGGGCTCACGCGGATATTACGGTGCCGTCAAACCCTTTTATACATACAGGGCATCCGCGTCTCCGATTCAAATGGACGTCGAACAGAGATATGCACTGGTGACCCGGAACTCCGCGGAGCTCATCTCCGAGGAAGAGCTGAAGGCCGTCCTCGCCGAGGACAGACAGCCCACCGCGTATATCGGATTCGAGCCCTCCGGCCTGGTCCACATGGGGTGGACCCTGGTGGCCGGCAAGATCCGCGACCTGGCCGAGGCCGGCTTCAAGGTCACGGTTTTCTGGGCGGATTGGCACGCTTACATCAACGACAAGCTGGGCGGGGACTTGGACAACATCCGCGCCTGCGCCGCATACATGGAGGACTGCTTCCTCGCCTTGGGTGTCCCGGCGGAGAGTGTGGAGTTCAAGTACGCCTCCCAGATCCTGGACGGCATCGATTACTGGGAGAAGGCGATCAAGATCGCCAAGGCCACCTCCCTCTCCAGGGTGAAGAGGGCCATGACCATCATGGGCCGCTCCGAGGACGAGGCTGAGGTGGATGCCTCCAAGCTGTTCTACCCGATCCTGCAGGCAACGGACATCTTCTGCATGGATGTGGACCTCGCTTACGCGGGAATGGATCAGAGGAGGGCCCACATGCTCGCCAGGGACGCGGCGGAGAAGCTCAAGTGGCGCAAGCCCATCGCTCTTCACACCCCGCTTCTGCCCGGACTCTCCGGCGGGGACCGTATGGACCCGGCGGCATCCAAGATGTCCAAGAGCAAGCCCGACAGCAGTATCCACATCCACGATTCCCCCGACGAGATCAGGAGGAAGATGGGCAAGGCATTCTGCCCCATGGAGAAGGAGGACGAGGACGTCAACCCCGTGCTGATGATCTGCAGGTACATCCTGTTCCCCTACCTGGGCAGGATGGACTTCGACCGCCCGGAGAAGTTCGGCGGCCCGGTGTCCTTCGATTCCTACGAGGCCCTGACGGAATACTACTTCGCCGGCAAGCTTCACCCGATGGATCTGAAGAAGGGCACCGCGGAAGGCATCATAAAGCGCCTGGAGCCGGTGGCGGAGTACTTCGCAAAGAAGCCCGAGAACTACGAGAGGATGATCTCCATCCTCAAGAGCGTGGGAAAGCTCAGGTGATTCATTCGGTCGGGTTCGTCCCGGCCTCTTCCCTTCTCTTTATTTCGCGGAAGACGTTCATGGTCTTGGCCATGCAGATGTTCAGCATGGCCTCCATGTCCCCGGTGCCGGAGACCCCGGCGGCGCCCGCATGGCCTCCGCCGTCCCCGTCCACCTCCGTTCCCAGAGATGACAGTATCTGACCCAGATGCACGCCCCTGCGCACAATCTGTTGGGTTGCGCGACCGCTTATGCGGAAGGTGCCGTCCCTCTGGGTGGCCACGTACGCCACATCCGCTCCCGACGAGAGTAGCGCGTGGCAGCCGGAGGCCTCGAAGCTTCCTCCGTATGACACCGCGACAAGCATGTCGCCCACCCTCTCGAATCTGGAGCGGCCGACGCATTTCAGGTCCGCGACCCTCTCGGACATGGTTATGGGCGCCCTGATGACGTCCAGGGCCTCATCCATGAACAGTCCGGATTCGTCCAGGAGGTCGGCGAACTCCCTGAGGAGCACTGCATCCGCGTAGGCGAAGCGGCCGCTGTCTGTGAGCATGGCAGCCGCCAGCACCCTGGCACAGTCACCCTCTGGCACATATCCAGTGGTCTTTATGATCCTGCGGACCACCTGGGCGCAGGAGACAGCGGTGTCGTCGCAATATAGTTCCGCACCGTCCCATTTGCCGTTGACGCGGTGGTGGTCGATGACGATCGTCCGCTCCATCGGTACCTCCGCCGGGGCAAGCTGGTCGGGGGAGGAGCAGTCGACCACGACTATCCTGTCGAAGGACGCCGGGTCCTCATTCTCCGACAGTTCTATAGACAGCTTGTCGCACACCATGCGGGCGATCCTCTCCACCCCCGCGGGGGCGCAGACGACGGAGTCGCCGAAGCACTGTGCCAGAGCATAGGCGGAACCCACCGCGTCGCAGTCGGCGTTGCCGTGGACGTAGATGAGCTTCCTGCCGCCGGAGAGCTTGGCGGCGATGCTGTCGTAATTCATGAGAAACCCCCTGCCGAGGCAGGGGTAGGGGTTTCAGGCCTGCTGTTGGCCCATCGACTTGTTGATGGTCTCCTGCAGCGTCTCGTACTTCTCGCGGAGGCTCTTCTCCTGGCGCTCGATGGACTTGATCCTCACGTCCACCGTCTCCATGGCCTCCTCGATCTCGGCCTTCACGGTGTCCTTGTCGTCCACCTTGATGAGCAGGGAACCCACGTTCTTGTAGACGTCACCGTTGGCCTTGGCGAGCTCCTCCAGGGTCCTCTCCATCTCCTTCTTCTGGGCGTTCATCTGCATCTTCTGGGAGCCGATGGCCTGGAGCTGCTGCTGGACCTGCTGGAACTGCGCGATCTGGTTCTGAAGCTGGGGGCTGATGTTGTTCATTAAATCACCTTCGATATGTCTTCGGTAATCCTCATGCATCCGAGATAAGAGTTGAGTGCGGCCCGCATGGCCGAAGCGTCTGAGGCTTCGAAGACCGCGGTGAGGGTGTCCCCTTCGCAGGAGAGTGATACCCGGGTGCGCGGAGGCTCCCTCCCGGCCTCGGGGGCCAGGGAGGCGAGCATGGTCCCCGCGAGGGGGGTCTCCGCCTTGAGCACCGCACGCATCATGCGATCAGTCGGACTTGAGGACCTTCTTGACGTTGGGCCTCTCCTTGTAGAAGATCTTGGAACCGCACTTCTCGCACTGAAGACCCAGCGTCTTGACGTCCCTGATGGGCTCGTTGCACTTACCGCATCTGTACATTCGATCGCCTCGGCGGGAAGATCAGTTCTCGGAGACCTTGGAGATGGCTCTCTTCGCCTCGGGGCTGTATGCGCCGGCGGCGAACTTGGCGCCGCAGTGCCTGCATCCCCAGATGCCGGAGGACACCCTCTTCACGGAGGTGTGGTGGCACACCGGGCACTCGTGGGCCCTCTTCTGGTCAGCCTCGATGGTCCTCACCCTGTTGCGGATGACGACACCGTATCTCGCCCCGAACCTCCCGGAGGTTCCGGCCTTGTTAGTTCTCTTTGCCATTGGTATCACCCGATGATCTGTGCGATCTTCTCTCTGATCTCCTTGCCCTTCTCGACGGCGGCGTCCAGGCAGTCGTTGAGGTCATCAACGGTGATGGACCCCTTTCCGCCCTTCTGCATTGCCCTGAAGTTGCCCTGGTCGTCGGTGGTGACCGTCAGGCGTGCAGAGGAAATGTGTTCTTCGTCGAAATTTGGGTCGAGTATTAAAGCGTTTCCTATCTTGCAGGACGTCACCGATATGGGCATGCAGGTGATGGGCAGGGGTGTGTCCTCCTCGCCCAGACCGTACTGGACCCAGGGGATGGTGGCGGTCTTGAGGGCGCAGACTGCGGCCAGGTTCGAGGCGTCGAACAGGTTGCCGTCGTAGTCCAGGGCATAGATGTCGATGAAGCACATCCAGACCTTCTCGCCCTCGGTGATGCACAGCGCATCCACATCCACCATGCCGGACTCCCTGATGCCGCGGTCCACCACACGTGCCAGTTCGATGGCGTCCTCGCCCGGGGGACCGGACTCGAAGGACTGGTGGGCCATGGGGATGAGCTCCGCTCCGGTGGTGAGCACTCCCGACCTGGGGGTGTCGGGGAACGGGCTGCCGGGGATGATCTTGATCCCCGCGATGACCTCGGTGTTACCCAGCTTCACCCTGGCGGATCCGTCTGCGGACTCGATGCAGTCGGTGACGATCTGGATCTCCCTGATGTCGGAGAGACCGCGTCCGTCGGTCCTGGTGCCCTTGGTGAGCAGGTTCATGATGTGGTCGCGCTTGATCTCGGAGATGACCTCGTTACTCATCTGCATCATCCTCCTTCTTGGTGGTGGAATAACGCCTCTTGAGGGCGTCCTTCTGGAGGTCGTAGACCTCGTGGCAGGCGTTCATGGCCATGCTGATGGCCCTGTCGAACTCCTCGCGGGTCATGTTGCCGTCCATCTGCAGCAGGACGATCTCGTCGGTGGAGGGCACGATGGCTATGGGTACATCGGCCTGTCCGTAGTTGTCCTCCTCCTTGTTGAGGTCCAGCAGGACCTGTCCGTCCGCCTTGCCGGCGGCGATGGCGGGGACGATGTCCCTCATGGGGATGCCCGCGTCGGCCAGTGCCACGGATGCGGCGGTGAGGCCGGCGCACCTGGTGCCTGCGTTGGCCTGCAGGATCTCGATGTAGACGTCGATGGAGGCCCTGGGGTACAGCTCGGTGAGGACCACGTTCTCCAGCGCCTCGGCGGTGATCTTGGAGATCTCGATGGACCTCCTGTCGGTGCCGGGCCTCTTCCTGTCGCTGACGGAGAAGGCCTGCATGTTGTACTTGCACTGCACGATGGCCTTCGTGGGGTTCTGCAGGTGCCTGGGGTGGCACTCCCTGGGGCCGTACACGGCCGCCAGGACCTTGTTCTTTCCAATCTCTACGTAAGCGGAGCCGTCGGCGTTCTTCAGCACTCCCGCCTCTATCTTGATGGGCCTGTGCTCGGTGGCGGTCCTGCCATCGATCCTCATGCCGTTCTCGTCAACCAATATCATGTCAGTGTGTCCGCTCATGCTCACTCCTCCTCATCGTAAGCAGGCAGCCTTGCCTCGAGAAAATCTTTGATCCTGTTAGTCAGGTCGCTGGACTGGGCGTTCTCCTCGATCATCTTAATCGCCTCCGCCACCACGGCGGCCCTGTCCTCGTCCCCGTCGATCCATATCCTTCCGTTCTGACCGACGGTTATCCTGCAGTCCGACAGTCCCTTCAGGAGCTGTATCATGGAGCCGCTCTTGCCGATGACTCTGGAGACCTTGGAATGGGCGATCTCCACCAGCATGCCGCCCTCCAGCCTCCTTAGGCCGGAGTCGTTCATGGTCACCTGTATCTTCTTGCTCTCGTCCACTGAGAGCACCTTCAGCAGCACCACGTTCCCGATGTTGAGGAACCTTGATGTGTCGCCGAACTCCACCTTCCACGGAACCTCGTTCACGTGCAGCGGGGCGGGGTAGGGCGCCTTGATGTCGACCATCCAGTTGGACGATCCTATGTCGTTTATGATCCCGATCACGAGGTCCCCGGCGGAGGGCATGTACTGGCCCCACAGCGGTATGACCCCGACGCCAAGCGGGGACACGTTCTTTATCCCCAGAACGGCGGCGTACACCTTGCCTTCCCTGGCGTATGCGTAGTCTCCCGCCTTCGCTCCGTCCTCGTCGAGGACGTCGCCGGGGAGCACAAGTTCGCGCTTGGGTTTGGCGTTCCTTCTGTCCATTTCTATCACTCTCTGGAATGTGAGAAAAGATGATCACAGCGTCTTGACCTCGGCAGCGCCTTTGGTCCGGCTGTTCAGTTTGTTCCTGAGCTCGTCGATGAGCCCCGCGGGTATCTCCATGACACCGATCCACGACCCGTCCGCCTGCCACTCCTCGCGCTCGATGACGCCCATGTGTATCATGTCGTCATAGCACTTCCCGTAGGCGTCGCCCTTGAGGCGGATTGCCACCCTGGTCTTCTCGAACCTGATGGGGAGCACGGGCTTCAGGAGCTTCATGGCCTCCTCCACCTGCTTCTCCACGGGTTTGAAGGGGTCCGCCCTGAACTTGGCCTCGTCCAGCGCCAGCTCGATCCTGAGCGGCGGGTGGGGCAGCTTGGTCTGGGGGTTGATGGCGTTGGCCGCGATGTACGTGACCACCTGGCGTTTCTTCGCCGCCTGCATCTCCTTCCGCTGTTCGGCGGTTATCTGCACCTCGCCCTTCTCGATGATCCTGCGGGCTATCTCCATGATGTCGGAGGTGCCGAAGGCCTCCCTTATCTTCTCCTCGGGAGGCCGGGTGCCCTTGCCGGCGTTGTTGAAGACGTCCTCCACCGCCATGTACTCCGCCAGGTCGATCTCCTTCCCGCTCTTCAGCAGGTCGGTGACCGCGGGGTCCAGCAGTATCTCGAACGTCTCGCCGTGGGTCTCCAGGCGTGCGACGATGGCGTCGTCCAGGTCTACCATGTCACTCAGAGCTTTGCGATGAATGCGCCGATCTCGTCGTCGGACAGCCTTCTGAAGGGCTTGTCCTTCTCCACCACGGCGCACTCGACGTTCTGGGGGTCCAGCTTCTCCTCGATGGCGTTCGAGAGGGCCTTCAGTCCGAGGAGCATGGCGTCCTCGAAGGACATGCCGTCCTTGAATTCCTTCTCGAACATGTCCATCACCGCCGGGCGTCCGGCGCCGATGGAGCCTGCCTTGTATGCGACCAGGGCCCCGGAGGGGTCGGTCTCGAAGAGGTGGCAGCCGAGGTCGTCCACGCCAGCCATCAGCAGCGCGGTGCCGAAGGGCCTGGCGCCGCCGAACTGGGTGTAGTTCTGCTTCATGTCGCAGATCTTCTTGACCAGGGCGCCCACGGTGATGTTCTCGCCGTAGGTGATTCTGTGGACCTGCGCGTTCTTCCTGGCCTCGTCCACCAGAATCCTGGCGTCCGCGACGAGTCCGGAGGTGGCGCAGCCGATGTACTTGTCGATGTCGTAGATCTTCTCGATGGACTCGGGCTCCACGAGTCTGCTGGAGACGCGCTTGTCCACGATGAGGATCACGCCGTTGTCGAACTTCAGTCCGACGGTGGTGGTTCCCTTCTTGACCGCCTCGCGGGCGTACTCCACCTGGAAGAGCCTTCCGTCAGGGGAGAACACTGTGATTCCCCTGTCATAAGCCATTTGTCCCGGTTGCATGATCTTCTCCGGCGCGGGCTATACCACGGAACTATTTGTACCTTTAGCGTACGCGCGTAAGGGATGGAGGGCGACATTCATCCCAACAATGCACCGATTTCACAATAGCCAGCACATATCTTGTCGGCGGACATCATCTGTTCGGTAAGACAGAGTTTGTCGAACATCGACTTGTGACCATCTATCGGTATTCACCCTGGACGAATAGGGGGTTTTTTGTAAATGTCACGAATTACTAAATTAAAGCAAATAGTTTTTAATTAATAACATGATTGTTACGTATGGCCCGGATGGAAGATGCGCCTGTATATGACCCAGACCTAGACGATAGGTATGTTCGGTGCGATACCGAAATGATGGCAAAGGTGAATGAGTACAACGCGAGATATCTTCACTGGGCAGACTTGTCATATCGTATTGATGTCGACAAGGATCGCATTGCCGTATGGAATGTGATGAAAGGCATTCGTTTAGGTATGTCCGTAGATGTGAACATAGGCGGGCTCAAAATGTCTATCTGCATGCCTGATTGCGTTTCAGAGACATTATATTACCTTGATCGGAAAGCGCTGGATGCGATAGAAACGAGATTGCCCGATGGCGGGTCCAAGAGGTTCACAACGAGCTCTTTGATGGAAGAGGCCATCGCATCCAGTCAGATTGAAGGTGCAGCTGTCACTAGGATGGATGCAAAGCGCATGTTAAGATCTGGCACCAAGCCTCGCAATCATGACGAACTTATGATCATGAACAATTATCTTGCGATGGAGAGGCTGAAAGAGATTGTTGATGAAGATCTTTCCATACCTCTCATCCTGGATCTTCACTCGACCATGACATCAGGTACTCTTCGCGATGGTGCACAATGGGAAGGTCGTTTCCGCGATGATGACAGTGTAGTTGTCGGAAATCCCATCGAAGATGATGAGGTATATCATGTACCACCTTCCCACAGGGAGGTTCCGGCTATGATGGAGGACCTCTGTCGTTTCGCCAATACAGACTCCGAACAGTTCCTTCACCCTATCGTCAAGGCCATCATACTCCACTACATGATCGGATTCATACACCCGTTCATAGACGGCAACGGTCGTATCGCGCGGACTTTGTTCTACTGGTACTGTTTGAAAAATGGATACAGGATATTCGAATTCACATCGATCTCGTCTGATATCTACAGACATCGTGGCGCATACGCAAAAGCGTATCAGTATACCGAACATGACGGAGGGGATCTGACATATTTCGTAATGTTCAACCTGGAATGTATCCGCCGGTCCATCGACGAGCTACAGGCGTATATGAAGCGCAAATCAGAAGAGGGCAGAGGTGCGCTGGAACTCCTGAGGGACGACACGGGATTGAATGCAATTGAAGCGTCGATACTTTATGACCATATACAAGAGCCGGTACTGTTCTCGATCAAAGAGATCGAGAAGAGATACGGTGTCGTGTATCAGACCGCCCGCAAGTACGTGATGCATCTCGAAGATCTGGGTTATGTGAAACAGGTGCTGAAGGATCGGAAGAAACGTCTCTATATGGTCGATACGGAGAATGCAAGGGGTGCCATAGGGCCTCATTTGCGCTTGGGCGGAGGGCGCAGCTCATGAAGCCTGGGATAGCGGGCCCTCAGGGTGCGGAGGGTCCCGGAGGTCCTGAGTGATCTGGCACTCCCGTCGGCGGAGCACATCAATGCTATCGTATCGTCGCATTGCGTCGGGGTGCACCTCAGTATGCACCAGCCCTCGGAGCATTGGACCACGTACGGCGCGGACTCCCCCGCCCTCTCATTCAGAAGGGATATGAGACCGGGGCGGTCCAACGACGGGTCGCAGACGAAGGCGATGTACCTCCTGCGGCCTCTGACGGACTTGACGGTCATGCCACCGCTACCTCATCTCGGTATAAACCGTTTGTCGGCGGCCACCACCTTCTTCTCGAAGGTGCGACCGCAGGAGGGGCATCTGTCCGCCGTTATCCTTAGCTCCTCGCCGCAGGGGCAGGGGAAGCGGCCCCTGGAGTCGGGCATCACCGCTCCGCAGTCGCAGATCCCCGCCGTCGTCACAGAACCGCAGCGGGGGCAGGTGATGCTCCTGGGCTCCCGGATCCCGAACTCCGAGAAGGGTGCTCCGCAGTACGGGCATCCCCCGGTGGGTTCGGCGCAGGTCCGGTGATATACCTTCCCGCATGTACAGACGGCAACCTCCTCGCCTCCGATGGGGTCGAAGCACAGCCCGCAGTCCCCGTCGGCGTGGTAGTCATCGGAGCAGTAGGTGGAGGTGTCCTCTGCCAGTCTGCGGCGCCTCTCGGCGGCCTCCCGGGCGGTCCTGCGGGCACGCAAAGTACCAAGCACGCAGACCGCTGCGGACAGTCCTGCGATGGTGGCGAGGGCGATCCCGTTCATGTCCTTGTGAATCGACCCTGCGGATTTAAAGGATTGACCCTCATTTTTTAGGAAATAGGCCGTAATGCCCTCCAAACTGTTTCGTTCCGATACGAAATATATGACTTTTAGTTACTACAAATGTGGTAGCATTACCTGTAACACTTCGGATATCCTACACAGCAACTATACAATGCTGGCTATGTGTTTTTCAGAGTACCTAAAAATAATTGTTCGGATTTCCTTATCTCCGAACCGATTTGTCTATAATAAATGTGGTAGAAGTATATCAATGTAATGTCGAAACGGTTAAAATACCGCCTAGACATTTTCGTTCCGTTCCAACATTGTTACATGTAACAATATAGGAGGCAAAGAGTTTGACGAAATCTGCATTGGTTATCGGTGGAGGAATCGCGGGTATCCAGGCTTCGTTGGATCTTGCCGACAGGGACATCCACGTCTACCTGGTGGAGAAGGACCCCACCATCGGTGGAAAGATGTGCCGTCTGGACAAGACCTTCCCGACGAACGACTGTTCTGCCTGCATTCTGTCCCCTAAGATGGCGGACTGTGCCGGACACCCGAACATCACCGTCCTGACCTATTCCGAGGTCGTGAAGGTGGACGGACAGGCTGGCGACTTCAAGGTCACGGTCAAGAAGAAGCCCCGCTACGTCAACCCCGACGAGTGTACCGGCTGCGGTGACTGTATCGCCAAGTGCCCCACCAAGGGCATCCCCGACGAGTTCGAGTACGGACTCACCACGAGGAAGGCAATCTACATCCCCCACGCACAGGCCGTTCCCAGGGTCGCCCTGATCGACCCCAACTACTGCCGCAAGATCCTCAAGGACAAGTGCGGACTCTGCCAGACCGCCTGTAAGAAGGGAGCCATCTCCTACACCGACAAGGAGACCGAGGAGGTCCTCGAGGTCGGTTCCATCATCGCGGCGGCCGGATTCCAGCTGTGGAATGCCGGAATCGCCACCGAGTACGGCTACGGCAGGTACAAGAACGTGGTCACCTCCATGGAGTTCGAGAGGATGATGTGCGCCTCCGGTCCCGACCACGGACACATCAAGGTCCCCTCCACCGGAGAGGCACCCGCCAAGATCGCCTTCATCCAGTGCTGCGGATCCAGGTCCGAGAAGAAGGACTGGAAGAAGTACTGCTCCTCCGTGTGCTGCATGTACGCCACCAAGCAGGCCATCATCACCAAGGAGCACGCCGACGTCCAGGAGGACATCTACTTCATGGACATCAGGTCCTACGGAAAGGAGTTCGAGGCCTACATCAAGAGGGCCGAGACCCAGTACGAGATCAACATGCACAGGGGAGCCCGCGTCTCCAACCTGGACGAGCTGCCCGACGGAAAGATCGCCGTCAACTTCGCCGACAAGGAGGGCAACCCCAAGTCCGAGGTCTACGACCTGGTCGTCCTGTCCATCGGTCTGAACCCGCCCGAGGACGCCGAGAAGCTGTCCCAGATCCTGGGAGTCGAGCTCAACGAATATGGATTCTGCGAGACCTCCGTGTTCAACCCCCTGGAGACCACCAGGCCCGGTATCCTGGTCTCCGGTGCGTTCTCCGCCCCGAAGGACATCCCCACCACCGTCGCGGAGTCCTCCGGTGCAGCCGCCAAGGCCGGCGCCTACATCGTGGACGCCAACTTCGAGCCCTGCGCCCCCAAGGAGTACCCCCCTGAGAAGGATGTCTCCGGACAGGAGCCCAGGGTCGGTGTCTGGGTCTGCGAGTGCGGTATCAACATCGGCGCCACCGTCGACGTTCCCGCCGTGGCCAAGTACGCCGAGGGCCTGCCCAACGTGGTGTACTCCACTTCCACCATGTACGCCTGCGCCCAGGACACCCTGAAGGCCATCTCCGAGGCCATCACCGAGCACAACCTGAACCGTGTGGTCGTCGCCTCCTGTACCCCCAGGACCCATGAGCCCCTGTTCAGGATCGCATGCCGCGAGGGCGGTCTGAACCAGTACCTGTTCAACATGGCCAACATCCGCGACCAGTGCTCCTGGATTCACATGCACGAGCCCGAGGCCGCCACCAAGAAGGCCAAGGACCTGGTCAGGATGGCAATCGCCAAGGCCTGCCTGCTCGAGCCCCTGCAGGGATCCAAGATCCCCGTCACCAACGCCGCAGCGGTCATCGGCGGTGGAATCACCGGTATGACCACCGCGCTGGACATCGTAGCCCAGGGCTTCCCCGTCCACCTCGTCGAGAGGGCCGGACAGCTGGGAGGAAACGCGCTCAACTTCAGGCACAAGGAGAACGGAATCGACACCCAGGAGTTCGTCCAGTCCCTCATCAAGAAGGTGCAGGAGAACAAGCTGATCACCGTCCACCTCAACACCGAGGTCAAGGACATCCCCGGCTTCGTGGGCAACTTCAAGCTCCAGCTGAAGGACGGTGCCGAGTACGAGGTCGGAGCGGTCATCCTGGCCGTCGGAGCCTCCCCGTACAAGCCCACCGAGTTCAACTACGGCAAGGACCCCAAGGTCATGGCCCTCCTCGAGGCCGAGCAGGCCATCGCTGACGGCAAGTTCAACGCCAAGAACGTGGCCTTCATCCAGTGCGTCGGCTCCAGGAACGACTCCGTGTCCTACTGCAGCCGTGTGTGCTGCACCGGTGCCCTGAGGAACGCCATCCAGATCAAGATGAACGACCCCATGGCCAACGTGACCATCTTCCACAAGGACATCAGGACCTACGGATTCCGCGAGGAGCTCTACAGGAAGGCCTCCGAGGTCGGCGTCAGGTTCCTGAGGTACGACGAGGCCGCGCCCCTGCCCGCCTACGACGGCAGCAGTGTCACCGCCTACGACACCGTCCTGGGAATGGACGTCTCCGTGCCCGTGGACTGCGTCGTGCTGAGCAACGGTATCACCCCCGACCGCGAGGAGAAGGAGGAGATCGCCAAGATGCTCAAGGTCCCCATCAGCAAGGACGGCTACTACTTCGAGGCCCACCAGAAGCTCAGGCCCGTCGACTTCGCCACCGAGGGTGTCTTCGTCGCCGGACTGGCCCACTGGCCCAAGCACATGGACGAGTGCATCGCCCAAGGATCCGGAGCCGCCTCCCGTGCTCTGACCATCATCTCCAAGCCCTACCTCACCTCCGAGGGTATCGTCGCCTCCGTCAACGAGAACTACTGCGACGGATGCGGTGTGTGCGAGGGATGCTGCGAGTACAAGGCCATCTCCCTGATCGAGAAGGACGGACGCACCGTCTCCAACGTCAACGCCGGTCTCTGCAAGGGATGCGGATGCTGTGTGGCCGCCTGCCCCTCCGGTGCGATGGAGCAGAAGGGATTCAAGAACAACCAGATCCAGGCCGAGATCGATGCCTGCCTGGACTTCCCCGTAGGAGGAGAGTGATCACCATGGCTGATTTCGAACCTAGGATCGTCGCGTTCTGCTGCAACTGGTGCTCCTACGCCGGTGCCGACGGCGCCGGTGTGGCCAGGCTGCAGATGCCCACCAACTTCCGCATCATCAGGACCATGTGCTCCGCCCGTGTGGACCCCGAGCACATCCTCAGGGCGTTCTCCAAGGGCGCCGACGGCGTCGTGGTCCTCGGATGCCACCCTGCCGACTGCCACTACATCGGCGGTAACTACAGGGCAAGGAGGAGGATCGCACTGCTGAGGATGGTCCTCGAGCAGTACGGCTTCGACCCCAAGAGGCTCAAGCTCGAGTGGGTCTCCGCCTCCGAGGGAGAGAAGTTCCAGAAGACCATTGTCGAGTTCGTGGACACCATCAAGGCCCTCGGACCCACCCCGCTGGTCAAGGAGGAGTGAATATGGGAATAATGGACAAGATCAAGAGTGTCTTCAAGAAAGACAAGGCCCAGGAGCCTGCGGCTAAGCCCGTTGCCGAGAAGAAGGAGGCCGCACCCGCGGCCGCCCCGGCTGCCGCTCCCGCAGCGGCACCTG
>CASEZY010000014.1 GCA_949292635.1 uncultured Methanomassiliicoccales archaeon | reverse complement strand
TGCGCTTAATCCCAAACGTCCTGAAGTGGGTTTGTTTAGCCATGAATCTGCATTTCAGGACACCTTTTCATCATTTCGTCCCGATCCGCATTACGCCTCAAAATCAGGACATCCTGTCAAAGTCAGGTTTTATCAGAAAAAATCTGAAACAGACTGTTAGATCAGTGTGAATTGCATCAAAAAAGCAGAAGATTCGCCCTCCGGGAGGAGGGCGATGGTTTCACAGCGGCCTGATCGGCCTTCTGCCCATGATGGAGTCCATGTCCAGGAGGATCCTGCCCTCCTCCCTGGCCTCCGTCCAGAACTCCCGGTCGAATCCCGAGGGCGCGATGATCACGTACCGCATCTCCGGGTCCTCCAGCACCGCGGTGCTCTCCAGCAGGGAATCCAGGGTCTTGCGGCCCACGGGCCTCCTCCTGAACCTGCAGCGCACCGCCATGGGCACCTCGGCGTTCATGGTACCGTAAGCGGTGGCCGCTATGTCCACGCCGTTGCCCTCAGCGTCGTACCACACACCGATCTCCTTGATGCGGTAGGTGTTCCTCAGGAACTCGCAGGAGTACTGCACGAACCTCTGCTTGAAGTAGTCCTCCAGCAGAGGCTCCATCTCCCTGTAGGTGGCGTCCACGTCGCAATCCGCCAGCCTGTGGGCCAGCTTCCTAAGTACCATGTACCTGAACGCCTGGATGGGCTCCCTGATGCGGTAGGCCATCCTCTTCCTGGCACCGAACATGGTGTTCACCACCTCCACGATGCCGCGGGACTCCATCACGTCCAGGTACCTCTTGCAGAGGGCCTTCGTGACACCGATGGATCTGGCGATGTCCGTCTGAGTGTCGATCCCGTCGGCGATGCAGGCCAGGATACCGGAGTTCATGCCGTGTGGTGTCACCGTTAGCGCCTTGTCGGCGGCGTCCGCCAGCGGCGCACCGGGACCCAGGAAGCAGCTCTTGATGGCGTCCTTGAGCCTGACGCCCTGCATGGCCTCGTTGTAGGAGGGCACGCCTCCGACGATCATGTACATCTTCAGCAGCTCCTCATCGCTCAGCCCGGGGTGGAAGTCCATGGCGTCCCTCAGCCTCATGGGCTTCAGCTCCATCCTGCCCGCCTCTGTGCGGTACAGGGGACTCTCCGGGTCGTCGAAAACCTGTTCGACGTACGCTTCGTCGATCGAGAGTATTGTCATTATCCCGTGGTTGGCGTTGTACTCCAGCATGGTGTCCACGGAGTCCAGGAACTCCCGGTTCCAGCACATGTTCTCCAGACCGTCGATGACAACCACGGAACCCTTTCCGGTGCATTCCTTGATCGTATAGAACGCATCGCCGTAGACCTCGAAGGGTTCGAGGTCATAATCCATCCTCGCACCCAACACCAGGGCCATGTACTCCCTGGTCTCGTAGTCGCTGATGTCCCCGAACCTGAAGACCACCGCGTCGCGGCCCTTCACAAAGGTGTCGATCAGAGCGCTCTTGCCGATGCCCCGGCGTCCGTACAGGATGCAAGTCTTGCTGTCGGCATACCTGTGCATGTCCTCCAGGTAGCCGAGTTCCCTTCTCCTTCCTATAAAGTGCATTCCCATCGTCTTCGATATCACGGACCGGATATTTAACCCTGGGTTTACGGTGCCGTAAATCCCGTCGATTCCGGCTGTATGCATCAACGTCAACAGTCGATGAACCCGTGTTGATCACTCAGAATTCAACATTTTCCTTATACCCGTCGCTAAAAAGCGTCGATATAGAGGCTTAACACCTCTCAATACGGCTATGTATACCGACGGGTTGACTATCGATGCCCACGTACTTCGATGAACCGATACAAAGCATCCGCATCAACCTGCAAAACCCTTAAACCGCACCCCTCTCTACATACGCGCAGGCGATTGAGTTGAAGGTCACCGTCAACGGGAGGGACACTGTCTTCGAAGGGGGGACCGTGGCGTCCCTGGTCCTCTCCCTGGGATTCGACATGACCAGGATCGCCGTGGAGCTGAACGGCGACGTGGTGAGACGGGCCGATCTGGATTCCACCGAGATCAAGGACGGCGATAAGGTGGAAGTGGTCCACTTCGTGGGGGGAGGATGATGCTGATCACCCGCGAATCCTATTATGCGGCGCTGTCCGAACGTCTAGGACATGATGCTTCCAAAAAACTTTCAGAGGCCTGCATCGGCATCGCCGGCCTGGGCGGTCTCGGCTCCAACGCCGCGCTGCAGCTGGCACGTTCCGGCGTCGGGAAGCTGGTGATAGCGGACTTCGACTCCGTGGACCCGGCCAACGTGCACCGCCAATGCTATCCCCTGGAATCCGTGGGCATGATGAAGACCGACGCCCTGGAGAGGGAGATCGAGAGGGTGAACCCGTGGTGCGTCGTGGAGAAGCACAACATCCGTGTCACCCCCGAGAACATCTCCGTCTTCGATCACTGCACGATAGTCATCGAAGCCTTCGACAAAGCGGAGGAGAAGATCATGCTGGCGGAGAACCTCCGCGATAAGATGCTCATCATGGGCAACGGCATGGCCGGCACCGGCCCCGCCGATGACATAGTCACGAAACGCGTCGGAAAGAACCTCATCGTCTGCGGCGACGGCACCTCCGACGTGGACAAGGACGGGAGCTTCCTCTCGTCCAGGGTGGCCGTTTGCGCAGCAAAACAGGCCAACGCCGCATTGAGGATCATACTGGGGTTGGAATCATGAGCGATAAATTGACCATAGGCGGACACGAGTTCACATCCAGATTCATTCTCGGTTCCGGGAAGTTCTCCCTGGACCTGATCGAGGCGGCGGTGAACAACGCCGGAGCGGAGATAATCACATTAGCGCTGCGCAGGGCGCAGGCGGGGACGGAGAACATCCTCGACCACATACCCAAGGGTGTCACGCTTCTTCCGAACACCTCCGGCGCCAGGAACGCCGACGAGGCCGTCCGTATCGCCCGCCTTTCCAGAGAGTGTGGATGCGGGGATTTCGTCAAGGTGGAGGTGATGAGGGATTCCAAGTACCTGCTCCCGGACAACCAGGAGACCGTCCGCGCCACCAAGATGCTGGCGGACGAGGGGTTCATCGTCCTGCCGTACATGTACCCCGATCTGAACGTCGCTAGAGACCTCGTTTCCGCGGGAGCCGCGGCGGTGATGCCCCTCGGAGCCCCCATCGGCACCAACAAGGGACTCTGCACCAGGGAGTTCATTAAAATTCTGATCGACGAGATCGATCTTCCGATAATCGTGGACGCCGGCATAGGAAGGCCTTCGCAGGCCTGCGAGGCCATGGAAATGGGCTGCGACGCCGTCATGGCCAACACCGCCATCGCCACCGCCGGCAACATACCGCAGATGGCGGAAGCGTTCAAGGACGCCATCATCGCCGGGAGGAAGGCGTACCTGTCCGGGTTGGGCAGGGTCTCGGATAGAGCGCACGCATCCTCCCCGCTGACCGGATTCCTGAGGGACTGAGATGATCGACCACATGACCTATCTCGACGACATGGAGCAGGTGGACCCTGCCGTCATGCTGGAGATATTCGATGCTGTCGAGAGGTACGATCCCGCCAAGTACACCCGCAGGGACGTGATCAGAGCGTTGGACTCGTCCTCCCCGGACAGGGAGGACCTCGGTGCTCTTTTATCACAAGCGGCACAGCCCCTAATCGAAGATATCGCCGCCAGAGCCATGGAGGAGACCAGGAAGCACTTCGGCAACTCGGTGAGCATGTTCACCCCCCTGTACATATCCAACCACTGCGAGAATCGCTGCGTCTATTGCGGGTTCAACCGGGACAACAAGATACACAGAGCCAGACTGGATCATGACGAAATCGAGGAGGAGATGGAGGCCATCGCCTCCACCGGTCTGGAGGAGATCCTCATACTCACGGGCGAGAGCAGGAAGATGTCCGACGTGGACTACATCGCCGACGCCTGCAGGATAGCCAGCAAGCACTTCCGTGTCGTCGGTCTTGAGGTATATCCGATGGATTCCGACGAGTACGCCGTATTGCACAAAGCGGGTGCGGACTTCGTCACCGTGTTCCAGGAGACATATGACCCAGTCACCTACGAGAGGATGCACTTGGGTGGCCGTAAGAGGATCATGCCCTACCGCATAAACGCCCAGGAGCGTGCCATCATGGGCGGGATGCGCGGTGTGGGCTTCGGCGCACTGCTGGGTCTTGCCGATTTCCGTAAGGACGCATACGCCACCGCCGTCCACGGCGGACTGATTCAGAGGAAGTATCCCCACGCGGAGATCGCCTTCTCCTGCCCCCGGCTCAGGCCGATAATCACCGACGCCACCGTGGCCCCCGGCGATGTGTATGAGACCCAATTGCTGCAGGTGATCTGCGCCTACCGTCTCTACGCCCCCTACGCGGGGATAACCATCTCCTCAAGAGAGAGACAAGGGTTCAGGGACAACGTCATCAAGATCGCCGCCACCAAGATCTCCGCAGGCGTGGACGTTGGCATCGGCGGACACACCGGCGCCCACGACAAGGGTGACGAACAGTTCGAGATCAGCGACGGCAGGACCGTGAACGAGATCTACAACGCCATCAAGGAGGCCGGCCTCCAGCCGGTGATGAGCGACTACATCTACACGTGATGACCATGGGCGCATTCCTCCTTTCCGCGGTGACAGATTCCAGGCTTCTTCCCCAGGGCGTGCACATACTCGACAGAGTGAGGATGCTCTGCTCCTTGGGAGTCGGGAGGATAGTCCTCAGGGAGAAGGGGATGCCGGACGACGAGTTCGAACCGATAGCCGAGGAATTCGTCTCCGTCTGCCGGGGATCCGGAGTCATCCCGGTGATAGCCCACCGGACCGCCATCGCCGAGAGGGTGGGTGCTGACGCCGTGCAGATCTCCGTGCAGGAGATACAGGACGACCCGGATGTCACCAGGCGCTTCAGGAGGGTCGGTGTTTCCGTACATTCTGTGGACGAGGCGCTCATCGCCGAGAGATGCGGCGCTTCGTCGGTAACGGCGGGACACGTTTTCCCCACCGTCTGCAAGAAGGGCGTTCCACAGAGGGGCATCGGTTTCCTCAAGGACGTTGTTAACGCCGTGAGCATTCCCGTGTTCGCCATCGGCGGCATCGACACCGATGTGATCGCTCAGGTACACAAAACGGGAGCCACCGGCGCCTGCATGATGAGCGTGATGATGTCCTCCTCCGAAGACCATATCTCCAAGCTGGCACAGATGTGCCAGAAGCTGAACCGCCCCGTCTTCGACAGGAATGTCCTATACCTCTACGCGGTCACCGACTCCCAATGGCTCCGCCCCGGGGAGAGCCTCGCCTCCAGGGTACAGGCGGCCATCCTGGGGGGCGCCACCGCCATCCAGATCAGAGAGAAGCACATCTCCCGCTACGCGTTCATCGACGAGGCCCGGGATTGCCTCCGCATCTGCCGCTCATACGGCATACCGCTGATCGTGAACGATGATGTGTCAGTGGCCACGGAGATAGGCGCCGACGGCGTCCATCTGGGTCAGGACGACATGCCCGCCTCCAAGGCGAAGCAGATCTTCAACGGGTTCATCGGAGTCAGCGCCTCCACCGTGGAGGAAGCACGGAAGGCGAAGGAGGACGGTGCCGACTACATAGGCTGCGGCGCGGTGTTCCCCACCGCCACCAAGAACGACGCCGACGATCTGGGCATTATGGGCCTTCGTAAGATAAGCGAAGCCGTGGACATCCCCATAGTTGCCATCGGCGGCATCTCCAAGGACAACATCAGGGACCTGGAAGGCACCGGCATCGACGGCATCGCCGTGGTCTCCGCCATCTTCAAACCCGAGGACACCGAGGCCGCCGCCAGGGAACTGAGGAAGACCCTGGACCTCGTCACCTTTTAAATAGGACCTCACATTGGCCCAGCCATAGGCCTTCGGAAGAAGGCCGTAAGCCGGGCGCATCGCATGGAACACGGAAGGCGGCGAATTCTCACGGCCGCCGGAAAACGGTGCCTTCGATCCGGACACGGAGAGTCTGAAATGGAGGAACTGAGGTTACCCTGGAACGAGAAGGAGGGCCTGCTCTACGGAAGCGTCATCGCCCTCATCACCGCATTCCTGATGAGCAGCATCAACATCATCGACAACACCGGGACTCTGGACCTGAACACGGCGACCATGATCGTCACCGGCCTGCCCTTCATCTTCGTGGCGGTCATGATACTCATGTCCGCCTTCGTCGGAAGGGTGGCATCCGCTTTGGTACAGAGATTCACGGAACCCACCGACGGGTTCTACGCGAAGATCACATTCAACATCATCTTCTGCGTGCTGATGATGTCCTTCCTGATGAGCTTGATCGGTCCGAGCATCGGGGGTCTGCTCAGCGGCAGCTGGTCCATGGCCATCGTCGATCATTGGATGGTCATCTGGCCCAGGAACTTCTTCTTCGCCTTCTGGATCGAGATGCTGATCGCCCAGCCGACGGCGAGATACGTGATGAAGCACAGGCACCTGAGGATCGTTGCGGCAAGGGGGGTGCCCGCATGAGCCGCATCATCACCATAGCAAGGGAGAACGGCAGCGGCGGCAGGGAGATCGGTAAGCTCCTGGCGGAGAGGTACGGCATCCCATGCTACGATTCCGAGATAGTGGCCAAGACCGCCGACGTCGCCGGGATCTCCGAGAGTCAGGCCAAGGCCGGCGAGGAGCGTGCCACCCTCGGGAAGGGCATGTTCTTCGGAGGCATCGCCCCCGTCAACCCATTGGTTCAGGCGCAGGCGGAGGCCGTTAGGCAGCTTGCGTCTAAGGGACCCTGCGTGTTCGTCGGCAGGAACGCGGACTACATCCTCAGATCGAACCCGGAGCTGGTGACGGTGTTCGTGCATGCACCGATTGAAGCGAGGATCGAGAGGTCGAAACAGCGCAACGGCTTCGACGGGAAGCAGGCAATGGAGCACATCAACCACAAGGACCGGGAGAGGGCGGACTACTGCATGAGGTACACCGGCAGGGTGTGGGGTATGGCCTCCAACTACAACCTCTGCATCGACACCGGTGTCATCGGCGTGGAGAAGGCCGCAGAGGTCATCGCCAACTACATCAACATGATGTGATCCAAAACAAACGCTGGCATGAGCCGGCGTCATACTTTCCTCTTCTATTGCAACACCTTCTCAAACCCACATTTCATACCGATTCACAGTTTTTATCATCAGATGATAAAAATTAATTAATTATCAACTTTTGATACAAACCCATGGATGTCGGATTCATCGGCAGAGAGGCGGAACTCTCCGAACTGGAGAGGATGTACGCCTCGAAACTGAGACTCAAGACGATGGCCATCTACGGACGGAGGAGGATCGGAAAGACCACCCTCATATCCAGGTTCTGCCGGGGGAAGCCCTCGATCCACATCACATTCACCGACGGATCCGACAGACAGAACCTGGACCGTTTCGAAAGGATAGTCTCAGAATACACCGGCGTCGAGAAGAGTTATGCCAACTTCTCGGATATGATCTTCGACCTCGCGGACATCATCTCCAAGGAGAGGACGGTTCTGGTATTCGATAACCTATCAGCCTACACGCAACACCAGGGCTACCTCCATGGCTTGATACAATGGCTCATCGACCACCGTCTGGGTCATTCGATGCTCATCGTCAGCGGCATCGACCTGGACGGCATCATACACGACTCCACCAAACCACTCTACGGCAGATTCGTGGATAAGCTGAAGCTGCGCCCCCTCGATTTCCAAGAGACGCTGGCTTTCCATCCGAACATGTCTGACATGGATGCTCTCAAGCTACATCTCACCATTGGCGGACTCCCGCTGTATCATGCGGTGAACGACGCAGACACCTTCCGGGAGAACATCATCAGGAACTTACTGTCGGGAGACTCGATGATGCGTTACGAGTACGGCAACCTGATGTACCAACTCCGGGATCCAAGGGGCTCTTCGATGATAACCGAAGCAGTAGCATCCGGTGCGGACAGACTGACCCAGATATCGGAAAGGACGGGAATAGACAAGAGCACCTGCAGGAGGATCATCGCCGACCTTACCAAAGAGGGCATACTGAAGGTCATCACCCCGATGTACGGATCCCCCAAACATCCGAGATACAGGATCGGCGATCCTGTGGTCGGTTTCCACCATCGCGTACTGTCACTCACGAACATCTGGCACATTGATGACCCTGATGAATTGTACGACAGGCTGGAACCTCACATCGACGCCTACCTCAACGACGCGTTCCGGGATCTCTGCGAATCCATGGTGATCGAAACCTATCAGACCAAGAAGATCGGCAGATGCTGGGGGATATTCCGTGACGAACCCGATGCGGAGATCCCCGTCGCCGCCAGGGTCCGCGGAGAGTCGCAGACAGACTACACCCTGTTCGCGGGATGCGGATTCCACCAATTCCCCATGGGCGAGAATGCCTATCGTACCCTGATGAGAAGGGTGGAATCATTGGGTCTGGAGTGGATGAACACCCGATACGCATTGTTCTCTCCCTCCGGATTCACCTATGACCTCGTGGAACTTGCAGAGGACCGGGACATAATGCTCTTCGATCTGGACGTCATCTGCGGAAAGTCACCGATTCCCAAGCTCCCGTGACAAATGATCGGTCTTATCGAGGATTCGATTTCTCCGAAACGACACATGAGACCATCTGATGTCTTTTTACGGACACAACGGGATACACATGAAAGGTGTACGGATGAACGATCTGATAGTCACGATATCCAGGCAGAACGGCAGCGGCGGAAGAGAGGTGGGGAACAGACTGGCGGAGATGCTGGGCATCAAATGCTACGACCAGGAGATCATCTCGGCCACCGCGGCCAAGGCGGGGATGTCCGTGGCGGAGGTCCGCAGGAGCGAGGAGAGACCCGACGGCGTGTTCACCGACGTCTCAACTCCCGAACCCCTGTTCCAGGCGCAGTCCGATGTGATCAGGGACCTGGCGGCAAGGGGATCCTGCGTCATCGTCGGGAGAAGTGCGGACTACGTCCTCAGAGGGAGGCCCAACGTGGTCACCGTCTTCATCCACGCTCCCGTCAGCGTCCGTGTGGAGCGTTCCAAGGCCCACAACGGGTTCACCGACAAGGTTGCCTACGAGACCGTCACCCGCAAGGACAGGGAGAGGGCCCAGTACTACCACCGCAACACCGGGAAGGTTTGGGGTGAATTGTCCAACTACCACCTTACGATAGACACCGGCATGATCGGCACCGACAATGCGGCCCAGCTGATCAAGGACTTCATCGATATGCGGGATCCGAAGATGATCTGATCCCGTACTCCAGCCCGGCATCCAGGCGGACGAAGCGATCGCCCATCCGATCCTGCATGATGGAGATGGGGGCCTCGCCGGTGCAGTGGCCGGCGATTATCATACCATCGCCCATCCTCCTGCAGAGTTCCCCGGCGGTATCGCCGTCGAACTCCGACCCCCGGGGGTCTGTCAGATGCATACCCCCGATCAGGACATCCGGGGTGCGGCCGCAGATCCTCTCAGCCTCATCCAGGATGTTCAGTATCCCCCTGTGGGCGCATCCGGTGATCACCACCAGGAGGCCGTCCTCCTCGAAGAGGAGATTCCTCTCGTGACAGAAGTCGTCTGGAACAAGAACACCGTCGCGCTCCGTCATCAAACGGATGTTGGACGGCGGCTGCGGGTGTTCCGTGACATCACAGGAGAACTGCAGGAACCCTCCGGATATCTCATGGGACCCATCCACCTCTTCCACCAGATCCCGATATCCGGTGACGGCGCTGATGTCCACGAGACCGTCGGCGGTCTTGGAGAGATGCCTCTCGAAGGCACCCTTTCCCGCGTATACCGGCACACGAATCTTCTGCAGAACGGCATCGATGCCTCCGGAGTGATCGCTGTGACCATGCGACAGTACGATAAAATCGGCGGTGCCGGGATCGACGCCCATCCTCTCCGCGTTCTCCGTGAGAAGTTGGGATTTCCCGGTATCGAATAGGAAGCGTCTGCCGCAGGCCTCGATGAAAAGTGAGAGGCCGTGCTCCGAACCGAATCCCGGCAGGGCTGTGTCGGCCGAGAGCACGGAGACCTTCATATCAATCCCTGGTGCGGATCTCTTCGAACTCGGATTTGGGCACGCCGCAGACCACGCAGAGGTAGCTCTCGTCCTGCTCTTCAAAAGGAATGCCGGCGTTCTTGGGGTCATCCTCGTAGATGTATCCGCAGACCTTGCATCTGTGCTTGATTGCCATGTCGGAGGCCATCCCTTACGGATATTTATCTGCGAGCATCCCGACGTGAAACGAGGAATGGAACAACTGTCCGATACATGGTGACACGGGCAACATCGCTCTCGTCGGATGGATTTGTGTGACCCGTTGTGATAACAGTGCTTCATATTTTGTAGTAGGATTTCCTAACCGGGGGATTCTTTGGACAAGAACATAATGGCAATAGTCGCCGTAATAGCGCTGATAGCGCTGGTGGGAGGCGCCTTCGTCATCATGTCCGGGTCTAACGACAACGGCGGGAACGGAGGCACACAAGACGGAGATGACGGTTCGGATACGTCCGATGTGACGAGATACCCCATCCACATCGACAGCCAACCTGACAAACACACCGTCGAAGGTCTTCCCCAAGAAGCGGCTCCAGACGAGAGCATAAGCTTCACCGTCAACAACCTGAACCCCCACTACAGCACGATCGATATCGTCGTAACATATGATCCGGGCTACCCGATAGCCTACGGTAACGGGAATTCATGCACCTTCACCATGCCATCTGGTGATGCGACCGTCATCGTCAATGTGACGGAATACTCCGAGAAACGGTCGGACGATCACCAAGTGGTCGATTCCAATGCCGTGACCACCATATCGAGATCGAATGGCGATTATTCCGGTGGTTCGCTGCAATTAGCCACGATTTGGGTGGACGTCACCAGCAACCAGTACACGAACTGTCACAAGAACGACTGTCTCTCCCTGGATCAGGGCGTGATCCCCGACAATGCCATCACTGTGGATGAGGTTCCAGCAATGGGGTCGTTCCAATACGTGGATGGTCTGGATATCCACATTAACAGAGAGTTTATCGATGCGGGTACCGCACCGATCGTGTTGCAGACCGAGGTGGGAAGCCACAACTATCCCGCAGAAGTGGTGATCGAGATCACGGTCACGGACCCCGCTGCGACCGCTTCGGTTTGAGAGTCCCGATAAACCTATTCTATGGGCCGAGGTCCGGAACCATCCGGGCTTGGCCCCTTTCATTCACATAATCTCATGATGCGTAATGCCAGGGCCCAACCGGTTGTCCTATCATGTCTATAAGAACGTTCCCGTATGTCGTTTAAATCCTGATAAGTGATGTTAATTGCGGAGGGATTGGAATGGAAAAGAACACTCTGGCCGCGATAGCCGTCATAGCTGTGGTCGCCGTGGTCGGCGGTGCCGCCTTCGTCATCATGAACAACGGTGGCGACAACGGCAATAACAGTGGAAATAACGGCGGCGACAATAGCGGAGGAGGTGATGGCGACGGAAGCGGAGACGGGGGCGCTACCACCGTCTCCTCCTACAGCATATCATTTGATGCATCCGATGCGTACACAGTTAGGGACCTCCCAACGAGCGCCAACAACGGCGAGGACGTCAGTTTCTACGTTGTGCCCAACACCGCCAACACCGAGATCGACCTGAGGATCCTCGACGCCAGTAACAATAGGGTGCAATGCACGAGCTCTGGCAACAAATATACATTCTCCATGCCCGCATCCAACGTGAGACTGGCCATCACTACCAACAACATCCCGGACAACACCAATGACAACTTCCTGACCTGGGCTGCGGACAATGCGACGACCATCGAGGTCTGGCATCCTCAATTTGAGGGAGACAGTTACTACAATCCGTACGACGGGTCCACCCTGACTGCCAATGTCACAGGTCGGATATCCGGCGGTCCGTACGGAAAATTGTTCGTTCATACCGAATCCGCCAGATCGTTGAATGGGGATGTGATCCCCAACAGCGCGATAACCTTGGATTACAACGACACCCTGACCGGAACCGGCGGCGACAGTGCGGCGGTGTCGTTCGACATCCTCATCGACAGGACTCAGGTCAGTACAGGTACTGCCACGATAGTTCTGACCGTCAACAACGGACACAAATTCGGAGACAGTTCCGAACTCGTCACCACCATCACGGTGATCGAAACGGGGCGCCAGAGGCCGTAGACCTGATACCGCAGGCGATCACGTTCGACCTATCCGATTATTCAGGTGACATCTACACCCTCGCCGATGTCAGCATAAATTTGGAGGACCTGGACTGGAACAACAGAATCTATTCCAGACAGTACCAGTACTTCTACCCCACCAGCATGGATTCGAACAACACCGCTGATTTCCAGTTCGATCGTATCGATGGGCACAGGTATGCGATAAGTGTATGGTGCCATGGCATATCCGCCGGCAATACGCCCCCGACCGTCACCGCGACCTCCACGAATGGTGTGACGTTCGACAACGGTGTGCTGACGTTCACCGGTGAATCGCCGACTGTGACGCTCAATCTGGACCGCAGGTGAACAAACGGAGGCCATGCCTCCGTTCCTCATTCTTTATGAACTTCCAAATGACCCAGAAGTAAAGGAATCCCGTCCGCCTGCGCGGACGAGTTTGGTTTAGTTCTTAAAGGACCAGGTCCAGCTTGGACATCATGTCCGCCGGGTCCTTGGCCAGCATGCGGATCATGCGGTCGTTCTTGCCTGTGCCCTTGTCGGTGAGCACGTCCGGAACGTACCCGGCCTTCCTCACCGTGGCCGCCGCCAGCTCCCCCGTCATCAGACCCTTGTTGACCTTGCGGTTCATTGGCAGCATGGAAAGACCCACCTCCTCCATCACGCCCAGCAGGTCGTCGGAATATGCCAGCGTCATGGCGCACCTGGTGTTGGGGTCCTGTTCCATGATACCGAGCAGCACATAGGAGAGGTGCTCCGCCGCGCCGTACTTGGCCTTGCCGTTCCTGCGGATGGTACCGTTGTGGAAGGTGAGCTTCCCGTCTATGGCAGCGATGTCCTCGGGTCCCGAGGGGCTCTCCACGGAATATGCCAGATTGATCCCTCCCTGAGGCACCAGGTCCTCCGGCACCGCGCCGCGGATGTACTCAGCGGCATCGTCCAGAGCGTCCAGCACCGCGAACCTCTTCCTGTCCCAGGAGCTCCTCACCGACGGGTTCACCAGCCTGTCACCCTTTCCGATGGAGTACATCTCGGCGATGGATTGTTGGATCATCTCCCTGGCGGAAAGGATGGCGTTCATGGTGTCCATCCCCTTGGCCATGTTGGCGGTCATGAAGGACGACAGCGTGCATCCTCCGCCGTGCCCCGCGGGCTCCAGCCTGGGATACTGCAGCTTGGTGATCTCCGAGGACAGGTATACGTAGTCGGTGACCTTGGCACCGCTCATGTGCCCTCCCTTCAGCACCACCGTGCACGCCTCCTTGCCTATCACCTCGCAGGCGTAGCGCACGTCCTTCTCGTTGTCGATCCTCATGCCCGCGAGGACCTCCGCCTCATGGCGGTTGGGTGTGATCACCTCGCAGATGGGGATCAGTCTCCTCTTCACGGCCCCGGCCAAGTCCTTCGAGGCAAGGGAGTCGCCCACTCCTGCGACCATGACGGGGTCCACCACCAACGGCATCTCGTGGTCCTCCAGGACGTCCGCCACCGCATTCACTATGTCGGCACTGTACAGCATGCCGGTCTTGATCGCTTTGATGTCCACATCCTTCAGGACGGCCTCCAACTGTGCGACGACAACGTCCTCGGGAACGGGATGGATGCATTCCACCGCTCTCGTGTTCTGGGCGGTGACCGCGGTGACGACGGTGCAGCAGTGTACATCAAGGGCGTTCATGGCCCTGATGTCCGCCTGTATGCCCGCTCCGCCTACCGAGTCGGAGCCGGCTATCGTCAATGCGCATCTCATGGCCCGCCATAAGTGCTTTAAATATAAAAGCGAAACATCAGCTTTATAATCGGGGCGCATGATGTCGGGTCCGATGAAGGCCCTCAGCTACCATTTCATCTTCGCCCCCGGCACCAGGTACAAGGACCTGGCCCCCGTGTTCCCCGACATTCTCAAGATCGTGCTCGCGGAGAACGACCACTTCCAGAGCCCGGAGGACGAGGAGAACAGGGAGATGTTCATCCAGATGAACATGGCCGACCTGGAACAGGACAGGAAGCCCGAGGGGTACAACCGCAAGGGCAAGTTCCGCCTCATGTTCCCCCTGGACCGCATGGAGATGTACCTCCGCACCAATGTGGCCAAGGCCCCGGAGCTCAGGCGCACCGGGGAGAAGATCGCGGAGATGCTGTCCACCGCCAACGTCAAGTACGAGGTGGCGGAGAACGCCAACGAATTCCCCGACTGATTCAGACCAATGGGAACAGCACCATGACAGTTCCGAGGACGGTCATGGTCTTGCATACGTTCGTCAGCATCCCGTTCTCGAACATCATCATTATGCATGATGCGGAACAGACCAGCATGCCGGTGAGGCACGAAATGTGCACCTGACCGGTGATCATATTCAGCATCTGCACCAGTATCACGGACATCAGCGCGGCGCAGAAAGAGAGTATGAAGAACCTCTGTCTGACCATCTCGCGGCAGCGTTCGTCCCTTATCGTAACGTAGGCGTTGCTAAGCAGTGTGCATCCCGATGATCCCATCCAATCACCGGGATTCACTCGCCTTGAGGCTATTTAACCGAAGGCGGGGGAGGTGACCGAATACCGCCGAATTCACTCCAGCAGCGCGTCCCAGGCCCCCTCGATCAACGAGGTCTCCTGGCGGACGAAATCCTCTCTCGCCATGTATCCCTGGATGACGCTCATGATCTGGGCGTCGGTGGACACCGGCGAGGTGCCGCCGATGGAGTTCCTGCGCTCCACGCAGCGGTCGATGTCGATGTAATCGTACACGTCATCATCCACCAGCTCGGAGAAGGTGCGGAACTCCTGGACGGTGAGGTCCTCCAGGCGCTTGTCCTTGTCTATGCAGTACCTCACGGCGGCACCCACGATGCCGTGGGCCTCGCGGAACGGGACGCCCTTGACGACGAGATAATCCGCCAGGTCGGTGGCGTTGATGAATCCCTTCTCCACGGCCGCACGCATGCGCTCGGTGTTGAAGGTCATGGTGGAGATCACCGGGGACATGATCGACAGGCACTGCGTCAGAGTCTCCAGGGACTCCATCAGCGGGCGCTTGTCCTCCTGCAGGTCCCTGTTGTACGTCAGGGGAAGACCCTTCTGCATCACCAGCATGTTCACCAGCGCACCTATGACGGTGCCGGTGCGTCCGCGGACCAGTTCCGCGATGTCCGGGTTCTTCTTCTGCGGCATGATGGAGGAACCGGTGGTGTACTTGTCGTCCATCTCCACGAAGCCGAACTCCTGGGAGGACCAGTACACCAGCTCCTCCGCCATGGAGGACAGGTGTATGGCAGTCTGGGAGGCGCAGAACGCCAGCTCGGAGACGAAGTCCCTGTCACTGACCGAGTCCATGGAATTCTCGGTGGGTCCCGCGAAAGCCAACGCCTCGGCGGTCATCTGCCTGTCTATGGGGTATGTCGTACCCGCCAGAGCGGCGGCGCCCAGGGGACAGTAGTTCATCCTGCCGTAGGCGTCCACGAACCTCTCCGCATCCCTTGCGAGTTTGAAGGCGTGAGCAAGATAGTGCTGCGCCACCGTCACCGGCTGCGCGTGCTGCATGTGGGTGAACCCGGGCATCACGGTCATGCCGTGATCCTGGGCCACCTTCACCAGAGTGTCTATCAGCCTATCGATGGCGCCAACCGTCTCCAGAACCGCATCACGGAGATACATCCTGAAGTCCGTGGCCACCTGGTCGTTCCTGCTCCTACCAGTGTGCAGCTTCCCTCCGGCCGGGCCGATCAGGGATGTGAGGCGGAACTCCACGTTGGTGTGGATGTCCTCCTCGGAGAAGTCCAGCTCGAACTCCCCCGCCTCCATCTCCGCGGCGATGGTCTTGAGACCGCCGATGATGGCGTCCGCGTCCTCCGGGGGGATGATCCCCCGGGCCTTCAGCATCCTGACGTGTGCCAATGAGCCCATCACGTCAAAGAATCCCAAAGCCGAATCCACATCCAGGGAGGATGTGAACTCCAGGGTGGACTCCGCCATCCCCTCGGCGAACCTGCCGGACCAGAGGGCCTGCTGCGCCATGGTATCACTGCTTCTTGTGCGCCTTGGCGGCGGTCCTGTTGGGCAGTCCCCAGCAGTAGATGAATCCCAGGGCGGACTTGTGGTCGAACTCGTCGCCCTTAGCGTAGGTGGCGAGACCCTCGTCGTACAGGGAGTAGGGCGACTTGCGGCCGACGACCATGGATGCTCCCTTGAAGAGCTTCACCCTCACGTTGCCGGTGACGTACTCCTGGGTCTGGTCCACGAAGGCGTCGATGGACTCGCGGAGGACCCCGAACCACAGACCGTTGTAGGCCAGCTGGGAGAACCTCTGCTCCACGATCTTCTTGAATTCGAGGACATCCTTCTGCAGGGTCAGGAACTCCAGGGCCCTGTGCGCCTGAATCAGGACGGTGGCGGCGGGGCACTCGTAGGTCTCCCTGCTCTTGATGCCCACCAGGCGGTCCTCCACATGGTCGATCCTGCCCACGCCGTGCTTGCAGGCAAGCTTGTCCAGCTCCTCGATCAGGGTGACGCCGTCCATCTTCTTGCCGTTGATGGCCACCGGCACACCCTTCACGAACTCGATATCAACGTACTCGGGGGTGTCGGGAGCGTCGGCGGGGTTGGCGGTCCATCCCCAAGCGCCCTCCGGGGGCTCCACCCAGGCGTCCTCCAGGACACCGCACTCGCAGCTCCTGCCCCAGAGGTTCTCGTCCACGGAGAAGGGGTTCTCCTTCTTCACGATGATCTCGATGTTGTGCTCCTGGGCGTACTCGATCTCCTCCTCGCGGGTCATGACCCACTCCCTCATGGGGCCGATGATGCCCAGGTTGGGGTCCAGGGAGACGATTCCCACATCGAAGCGCACCTGGTCGTTGCCCTTGGCGGTGCAGCCGTGGGCGATGTACTTGGCGCCCTCGCGCTGAGCGATCTCCACGAGAGTCTTCACGATCAGGGGCCTGGCGATGGCGGTGCTGAGGGGGTAGACGTCCTCGTACATGGCGTTCGCCTTCAGGGAGGGCCAGATGTAGTCCTCCACGAACTCCTTCTTGGCGTCCACGAACTCGGCCTTGATGGCTCCGTTCCTGAGGGCGCGGGCGACGATGTCGTCGCTGCTGGGGGGCTGACCCACGTTGATCGCGACGGCGATGACGTCGAGGTTGTACTTGTCCTGCAGCCACTGGATGGCGACGGATGTGTCCAAACCGCCGGAATAGGCCAAAACGACCTTGTCTCTGGTACCGGATTCGCTGGATGCCATGTTATCGCCTGCGCGAACCCCGCGCGTGCATATATAGTATTGCACCTGTCGTTTACATTCGGGAAAAGCCGTTGTCCGATGGCGGACACCGGTAATCCGCAGCATCCCGTGAACACACCCCGACACCCGTTTTCGATGTGTCTCCGTGGTGACAAAGGGTCCCCGTGACATCAGAACCGTTGCTGAGGTGACGATGCGGACATCACATGTCTCAAATCAGACATCAGCTTTTTATCCGCTTCAACAGTCCGCCGTTAACGCTGGTTAGGTGAGACCATGACTACAGTTGGCATCATAGGCGGCACGGGATACACCGGCGGAGAGCTGGCCCGCATCCTCAGCGTCCACCCCGATGTGGAGATCGCATCAATGACCTCCCGCAGCAACGCGGGCAAGAAGGTCTCCGACGTCCACCCCTATCTGAAGGGATACGTGGACATCGACTTCACCGATTCCATCGGGGATGTGGATCTGGCGTTCGTAGCCACCCCCCGCGGGGTGGCCATGGAGGAGATCCCGAAACTGATGGACCGCGGCATCAAATGCATCGACCTGTCCGGGGACTACCGCTTCCATGACATACCCACCTACGAACTGTGGTACGGCAAGCGCCACAGCGACCCCAAGAACCTGAAGAACGCGGTGTACGGCCTCCCCGAGCTGTTCCGCGACAAGATCAAGGGCGCGGACCTGGTGGCCAACCCAGGCTGCTACGCCACCGCCACCATACTCGCCTGCGCACCGCTGCTGAAGGCGGGCATCGCCGACCCGCTGATCGACGTGGACGCCAAGAGCGGCACCTCCGGAGCCGGTATGACTCCCTCCGAGCGCACCCACCACGCACACTGCGGCGAGTCCGTGATACCGTACAGCGTGGGCACCCACCGCCATACCCCCGAGATAGAGATGGCACTGAAGATGTTCTCCGGCGTGGAGCCTGAGGTGCTGTTCGTCCCGAACCTGGTGCCCATCGTCCGCGGGATCCTTTCCACATGCTATATCCGCCTCACCGCCGACCTCCGTGAGGACGAGGTGCAGGCGATTTACCAGAAACAGTACGAGGGCGAGCCCTTCGTGCATTACGTTGACGAACCCTCCATACGCGACGTGGTCGCAAGCAACCACGCACAGGTGGGGGTCCGCACCATCGGACGCCGCGCAGTGGCGTTCGGTACCATAGACAATCTGGTCAAGGGTGCCTCCGGCCAGGCGGTACAGTGCATGAACCTCATGCTGGGTCTCAAGGAGACCGCCGGCCTGAACGCACCGGGACTGGGGGTGTGAACATGGTAGAGTTCATAGACGGAGGGGTGACGACCCCCGAGGGATTCAAGGCCACAGGCGTCCACAGCGGGGTGAAGTACCGCTCCCTGGATCTGGGTCTTCTGCGCTCCGAGGTACCTGCGAGCGCTTTCGTCGGATACACCAGCAACAAGGTCAAGGCTGCGCCGGTGCAGGTGATGATGCGGGAGAACTCCCCCACCCTCACCGCCGTGGTCATCAACAGCGGCAACGCCAACGCACTCACCGGCCGCCGCGGCATCGAGGATGCCATGACCATGAAGGAGGTGGCCGCCGCGGAGCTGAACATCGACCCCGTTCAGGTGGGAGTGATGTCCACCGGCCTCATCGGACGCTTCATGGACATGCACAAGGTCCGCTTCGGCATCAGCAAGGCCGCCGGAGAACTGGGCGTCGGACGCAAGTACGACAACCTGCTGGCGGAAGCGATCATGACCACGGACACCATCAAGAAGGAGTGCGCCGTCCGCGTTCGCCTGAGCGACGGTACCATGGTCTACATCGGGGCCATCTCCAAGGGAAGCGGCATGATCGCACCTCACATGAAGGTGCTCCACGGGACCACGTTGTCTCTCGTGACGACTGACGCCAAGCTGTCCCCCGCCTTCCGCCCCAAGTGGCAGCAGATATTGGACGACACCATGAACATGGTCTCCGTGGACGGCGACCAGTCCACCAACGACACCTGCATCCTGATGGCAAACGGCATGGCCAAGGGCGCATGCGCCGACGATGACCCCCTGTTCATGGAAGCGCTGAAAGCGGTGATGACCAAGATCGCCCGCACCATCGCCATCGACGGCGAGGGCGCAACCAAGCTCATCGAGGTCAACGTCCGCGGCGCGAAGGATGAGACCGAGGCCCGCAAGGCCGTGAAGCAGATCATCAACTCCCCGTTGGTTAAATCGGCCATCTTCGGTTCCGACCCCAACTACGGCCGTATCATGATGGCCCTTGGGAACAGTGGCGTGGAATTCAATCTGGAAGAGGTGCGCCTGGTCATCAAGGGCGGAGAGATGGAAGTCCCCATCCTCGACGCGGGAGCACCTGTGTTCCAGGAGGAGCGCTCCGTGGAAGCGGTGCGCATGGCCATGGATAACAAGGAAGTGACCATAGTCCTGGACCTGGCCGTCGGCGAGGCCGAGGCCACCGGATGGGGCTGCGACCTCACCTACGACTACGTCCGCATCAACGCGGAATACTCCACATGAGGAATTCGGATGGACGACGTCTATCTGCTCAAGTTCGGAGGCAACGCCATCAAGGGCCGCGAGGACCTGGCACGTCTCTCGAAGGAAGTCGCATCCCTGATCCGCGACGGTGCCAGGATCGTGCTGGTCCACGGCGGCGGCCCCGAGATAAACGCGGAGCTGGAGAAGCAGGGCATCGAACCCGTCAAGATCGACGGTGTCAGGGTCACCGACGACGCCACGCTGGAGGTGACGGAGAAGGTACTCCGCGCCATCAACGGCGACGTGGTCGCAGAACTCCAGGCCGCGGGCGTGAACGCCATCGGCATCCCCGGTCACATGGTGGCCGACTTCGTGCGCAAGGCACCGTATACCAAGGTGATTGACGGCAAGGAGGTGACCGTGGACCTGATCAACGTGGGCGAGGTCACCGACACCCACATCGACACCGTGGAGGACCTCCTCAGGGAGGGTGTCACCCCCGTCATCTACCCCATCGGCGCCGACGACGACGGAAGGCACCTCAACGTGAATGCGGACGCCATGGCAGCAGGCATCGCCGCCGGCATCAGGTGCAGGGAGATGATCCAGATCACCGACGTCCCCGGCATCCTGTTGGACGTCAAGGACCCATCGACGCTGCAGACGAATCTCACGCTGGCACAGGTGGACGAGCTCATCGCGAAGGGCATCATCTCCGGCGGTATGATCCCCAAGGTGGACGCCTGCAGGAGGGCCCTGGAGGCCGGCGTGGAGAAGGTCAGGATGGTCAACGGAAGGGACGAGAAATCCATCGTCTCGGACATAATGCAGGAAGGTATCGAACACGGAACACTGATCACGAAGTGATTGACAATGACGATCGAAGACATCAAGAAACAGGGAGAGGAGTACCTCTTCCAGAACTACGGGCGCCTTGATGTGGCGTTCGAAAGCGGGTCCGGCATGTACCTGAAGGGCGTGGACGGCAAGGACTACCTGGACCTGGTGGGAGGCATCGCCGTGTGCTCCCTGGGATATTCCCACCCCAAGTGGGTGGCAGCCGTACAGGACCAGGTGGGCAAGCTCGTCCACGTTTCCAACCTGTATCACATCAAGGAGCAGGCGGAGGCCGCCGAGAAGATCGCCTCCGTCACCCCCGGCAACCTGAATAAGGTGCTGTTCGTCAACAGCGGCGCCGAGGCCAACGAGGCTGCTCTGAAGCTCGCCGTTCGCAACACCGGACGCACCCGCGTGCTGTCCGCCCTGAACTCCTTCCACGGACGCACCGCAGGCGCCCTGGGTGCCACCGGACAGACGAAGTACCAGGATTCCTTCAAGCCCCTGATCTCCGACAGCTACGACTACTTCAAGTACAACGACGAGGAGGCCCTCAAGGAGACCATCTGCAAGAACACCGCCGCCGTCATCATCGAGCCCATCCAGGGAGAGGGCGGCGTACAGCCCGCCTCGGACTCTTTCCTCAAGGCTGTCCGCGACATCTGTACCGACAACGGCTCCGTGATGATCGTCGACGAAGTCCAGACCGGTTACGGACGCACCGGCCGCTGGTTCGGCATCGAACATTCGGGCGTCGTTCCGGACATCATCTCCATGGCCAAGGCCATCGGCGGAGGCGTTCCCGTTGGAGCGATAGCAACAACCCCGGAACTCTCCAAGGTGCTCAGCCCCGGTACCCACGGTACCACCTTCGGCGGCAACCCCCTGGTCACCCGCGCCATCTCCGCCACCATCGACATCATGAAGGAGGAGAAGCTGGTGGAGAACTCCGCTTCCGTCGGAGCATCCTGGATGCAGGACCTGAAGGCCATCGACAGCCCGGAGATCGTGGACGTCCGCGGAAAGGGACTGATCATCGGCATCGAGATGAAGGATAAAGCCAACGCCTTCCGCGAGCAGTGTCTGAAGGACGGCATCCTGGTGAACGTCTGCCACGGCAACACCGTACGTCTGATCCCTCCTCTGATCATCAGCAAGGAAGACACAAAGGTGCTCACTGACAAGCTGGCCGCCTTCCTGGGCTGCTAGACAGACTTGTCTCTTTAATCAAACCCTTTACCATCTTTTGTCTGACGTGCGACATATAAATATCCATTTCACCATCCTTGGAACATGGCCAGAAGCCCTTCTAAGGAAAGCCTCGCAGAGAAGACCAGGATGTACATCGACGCACACCCCAGCGTCAAGGACTGCGTCTCCAGGGGGTTGATCAACTACTCCTCTCTGGCCAGGATGATCATGAAGGACCTGGAGCTGGATAACGAGGAGGCTGTGATGATCGCCTGCCGCAGATATGCCAGCAAGCTTGGCGTTACGACAGACCACGAGATGAACATCCTGCGCATCCTGAAGAACAGCTGTCTGGAGATGAGGACCAAGACCTGCATCGTCACCGCAAAGAACGACTGGACCGTCCTCAACAAGATGGACTTCCTCTTCAAGGACCTGTGGAACGAGAACTCCATCATGCAGGTGGTCCAATCCGCATCGGCCATCACCATCATCGCGGACAAGATGATGAAGAACCGCGTGGTTGACACTGTCGGAAAATTCAACATCATCAAGGTCCGCGAGAACCTTGTGGAGATCGCCGTAAAGAGTCCGGAGAGGATCGTGGACACCAGCGGTGTCATCGCCTACCTGATCACCAACCTCTCGGACGCGGGCATCAACATCGAGGAGACGGTCAGCTGTCACACCGACACGATCTTCATCGTAAGCGAGTCGGACATGATCAGCGCGTACTCCGTGCTGAACAAATGCATCCAGAGTGCCGAACAGATCGTGAAGGATTAGATCAGCTTAACAAGGGTGAGGGATTCACCCTTCTGGCACTCCAGGTCCTCCTGGACGTCGGTGACGGACAGCTTGTCCCCGTCCTTCACGTTCCAGGGGCGGCAGAGCTGGTAGTTCTCGCAGCCGATGTTGTCGCACTTGCGTGCCTCGAAGGTGATCATGCTGCCGTCGATGGCGGACTTCTTCGGCACAGCCGCACGGAAGGCCTTCTTCTCCACCTCCACCACGCGCACCTCCGACTCGTGGAGGGCGCACTCGTGACGGGTGTCCCTCAAACCGGTGATCTCGTAGAGGGCTCCGGGCTCCAGGTTGAAGCAGACGTTCCTCAGCCTGCACTCCTTGCATTCCGTCGAGGGTCCGACGAAGTAGAACCTGTTCCCTAGACGTGCCTGAGAGTCGCCGACCAATGTTACGAGCACCATGGGATCACCCTATGACTCCTGTCTTCCTGGCAACCGCCTCTGCGGATGCACGGTTCAGACCGTTGTCGCCGAGAATCGTGAATCTGTCCTTCCTTATTTCATGTGCGGTGACCAAGGCCTCGATGACATCGTCATCGCTGAGTCCGAGACCCCTCGCATCGGTGGGTGCGCCTATCTCGCTGAGGGCCCACTTGATGCTGGCCCAGTCCCCTCCGTGAAGGTACATCATCATTATGGTGCCCACACCGCACTGCTCCCCGTGCATAGCATTACCCTTTCCCATCAGGTCCAAGGCATGGGAGAACATGTGCTCCGCACCGCTGGTGGGGCGGGAGCTCCCGGCCACCGACATGGATATTCCGGAGATGATGATCGGCCTAAGTGCCAGCCATACGCTCTCCTCCACGCCGGGTTTGATCAGCTGGGCGTTGTCGAGGATGGTGGTGGCGGCATGCAATGAAAGTGAGTATGCTGAACTGGAGAAGTTCTCCGCCTTCAGTCTGTGGGCGAAATCCCAGTCCTTCAATGCAGTGAGGTTGGAAAGCACGTCGGCGCATCCCGATGCGAGATGACGGTACGGTGCCTTCATTATCACCGACGTGTCCGCCACGACAGCGATAGGCGTGACGGCGTCGATGGACTTAGGTCCGAAGTCCTGTTTCAATGAGGCCCTTCCGGACGCGATCCCGTCGTGGGACGCGGTGGTGGGTATGCTCACGAACGGGATGTGAAGGTTGGCGGCAACCAGCTTGGAGATGTCGATCTTCGTTCCCCCGCCGACACCCAATATGAATCTGGCACCTGCGTCCTTGGCGTCATCGATGGCCTTCTCCACGTTGGCCTCGGTGGCATTGCCGGTCATGTGGACCGAGACGCCGAAACCGCCGTCGCTCATCAGCTGCTCCACCGTCTTCCCCGCTGTGGGGTAGGTGGTGCTGCCCGTGATTATCAGACCCTCGTCTCCGAAATCCAACTGGCGGCAGAGAGGAACGATGTCCCCCAGCGCGTCATGTCCGACGAGTACGTTACGGGGGAACTCCATCCCCCTTACCTTACTGAAACTCTCCTGCATGACTTCCGCCATATCATGTTGGAAGGTTATAAAAGCACCACGCCCGATTTGCTGGCTATGACCGTCCTCATCCTCTGCGGAGGCTCCCCCGGCGGAATTACATCATCTGTCTGCTCCGATTTGACGGAGAGATTAGATGATGCCGTGCTCTTCCACTGCGACGGCATCGGCCACTGCAAGGGATGCGGACACTGCAAAGAAGGCGGATGCGTGATCCGCGATGGCATGGACGCGATAATGGACGCATACTCGGGTTCGGACACGATCATACTTGCCACACCGTTAAGATTCAACGGACCGTCCTCCCAATTGAAGACCATGATGGATCGCTTCCAGCCACTCTGGCACAATCCCGACGGGAAGAGACGCAGGCTTTTCCTTCTCATAACCGCAGGGTCCCCGGAACCCCAGACCCCTCACACCGAAGGTATTGCCAGGGCGTTCGCCTTCTCCATGGGATGCGAATACTGCGGAAGCTTCGTGATCGCCGACACGGATAGTGATGACTGGCACTCCGCCGCAGAGAAGGTATTGGATGCACTCGTCAACGGGATCTGAGCTCGCCAGTGCATCCGTCCACGTCTATCATCAATACCTCAACGAAGCCCTTTCCGAAAAGACCCAGCGCAACGGATTCGGCAGAATTGCCGGTGGATATCTCCGCTCCCTTGGACACGAACACCGCCGCTCTTGGAACTTCCAAAAGGTCCAGGGATTCGTCCAGCACGTCGTCCGATGCTGTGTGATAGGGGATGCATATCCCGTCGAAGGAACCGCACATGGCATCCAATATGTCGCCGTCGCTGGCGATGTGGGAGACGAACAGCGTTTCCCTCCCTCTGAGCCTGCGGCTCTTCACGAGATCAGTGTTCAACGTCCTTGAGCGCAGACCGTCCACGTCCACGATCACCAGTCTATCTCCTGTCGATGTGTCCGCATAGACCCGCTCCAGGACCTCCGCGTACGGCTGCGGACCGATGATGAAGGGGACGGCACCTCTGAATGTCAGGGTGCCCGACACGAACCCCTCCCTCCTGCCGGACACCGGCACCAGCGGGATCATCTCATCCTTCCAGCTGATAGCGCAGGATATCGAGATATCCGGGTGTGTAGTCCGACGACATAACAGTCTCCGGATCCGCTCCGGGGATGATCGCGCCCTCGGTGTCCGTCACGCCCATGATCTTGAACGAGCTTACGTAGCGGGACAGGATGCTGCCGTAGGTCATTGCTCCCTTGGGATCCGCACAGGTCAGCAGGACGTTCACCTTTTTCAGAGAGCCTACATCAGGCTTCTGAGATCCGTCATGGGTCCCCACCATGGGGTACATGCGGTCCATGAGGATCTTCATCGGCCCGGCCTCCGCTCCGAAGTAGATCGGTGATGCGAGGACGATGATATCGGACGAGCGTATCTTCTCCAGGACCTCGTTCATGCCGTCCTTCTGCACGCAGCTGCCGGTCTTCTTGCAGGCCATGCATGCCCTGCATCCGCCGATGCCGAGAGAGTACACGTCGATGGTCTCGCACTCATAACCCATGCCCTCGGCTGTCCTGACGGCCTCCTCCAGGATCCTAGCGTCGGAGCCGTTCTTCCTGGGGCTTCCGTTGAAAACGGTCATCCTCATACCCGGAGCCATCACTTCCTGGCGGATATACATGACGCGGGAATAGGCTTTGTCGAATAATTAGTTCGTGCACCTCTTCAGCATGTTGAAGAGGGCGAGCTTGCGCTCGACCTCCCTCACCATGTTATCGAACTTCCTGGCTC
>CASEZY010000013.1 GCA_949292635.1 uncultured Methanomassiliicoccales archaeon | reverse complement strand
AGGCCGGAAGACCTCCTATCGACCACTACGTGGTTTGGAGGGAAAAGTATCAATCATATCCATTGGAACTTTATTTGCAGTGGTGCAGAGAGAAAACGGAATGTCCGTTCAAATATTACCGGGATTGGATTAATTTGGACAGGCCACCACTCAAACAGTTCTTAGAATGGAAAGAAGAGTACGGCTCCCATTCGTTTGATCTGTATCTAAGGTGGGTCAAAGAAGGTTCTGGATGTTCTTTTAAAAATTATCTGGAGTGGGTCAAGGAAGGCACGAAGTGTCCCCCGAAGTATTATGTAGAATGGGTCACGAAGGATAGGCCACCTTTAGACATGTTCTTAGAATGGAAGAACAAGTACGGTAACTATCCATATAACATTTATTTGGAGTGGACCAAATACGGTACAGAAATACCATTGAGATATTATCTGGATTGGATTAAAGCAGGCAGGCCTCCAGCCAACTACTACGTGGAATGGAGGGAGAAGTACCAATCATATCCATTAGAATTCTATCTACAATGGCGTAAAGATGGCACAAGATGTCCGTTGAAATACTATCAGGATTGGATCGAGGCAGGAAGGCCCCCAGCCAAATACTACGTTGTATGGAGGGAGAAGTACCAATCATATCCATTAGAATTCTACTTACAATGGCGCAAAGAGGGCACAAGATGTCCGTTCAATTATTATCGGGATTGGATTGAGGCCGGAAGGCCCAATGACGACTACTTTGTAGAGTGGATCAGGTATTACCGGCAGTATCCATACCCGCTGTATATGCAATGGAAAGAGGAAGGCACGCCGGTTCCATTAAAGCACTACGAGAATTGGATAAAGAAAGGTCGTCCCGACAGCACCTTCTTCAACCTGTGGGCAAAAAATGCAGGGCACATTTCTTTTGAGGAATGTCGTTCCAAATGGAGATCTGTGGGAAGTCCGAAGAATTACGATTCGTTCTTTAAAAAATACTATCAAAGCAATCAAAGAACTGTTGACACTCCCTTTAAGGACATTGTAGATGATATGGGCTCTGGAAGTTCTGTGCGTGGAGGCACACGGGACGATATTTATGAATATAAATCCGATTTGTACGGTTGATTAAGGCGATTGTAACAACGCAGCATGTCGAATTCGATGGTCCCTGAGGTTCACCATCTGATCTGAACGTTGCGATAGTGTAAGGATTGTGAGTGTGATCATTCATCGATCACAACTTCTTTTTTGCCGCGTCCGACGTGCATGCTGTCCCTGATGTGCTGCGCCAACGCCTTGTCGGTGCAGTACACGTAGCAGCCCTTCATCCCCCTGGTCATGAGCACGCGGTAGGTGTTGCGGATGATCTGCGATGCGCCCCGCTGCCTCTCGAACTCCGTCTTGTACTGCGTCTTCAATCCGTTCAGGGACTTGTCGGTCTTGGCGCGTTTGGTGTAGTCAGTGATGACCTCTCCGCCCACGTAGCGGAGGTCGTTCCCGATTATGACGCCGACGTAATCGAACTCTAGTCCCTGGCAGGTGTGTATGCAGCCGATCTGATCCATGGAACCAGCATCCACCGCCCATGTCCCGGTGCTGCCGAGGTTCCAGCTCATGTTGAAACCGGTCCCCGGGATGACGATGTCGTGGACGTCGGGGTCGTTCTTGCCGTCGGAGATCCAGTTCCAGCAGTAACCGGCGACCACCCTCGACCTGTCGTTGACCCTGTTCTTCTCGGCGATTACGTTCCACATCTCCAACGGGTCGTCGAAGACCCTGAAGTCATAATCGAAGTCATCCGGGAAGTCGAAGTTCGCGGTGCTGCGGATCCCCAGGAGATTGTCCAGCCAGGCGAGATATCCGTCGGATCCGTCGCAGCGGAACTGGGAGTCCAGCATCATCGTCTCGACCTCGGCGCCTTCCTGGTCGGCGATGCGCCTGATCTCCCCGATGCTGCCGATGTCGTTCATGGTCACGCGCTGGAAGTCATCGATGAAGAACACCGTGGTCTTGGCCGAGCGGATGATCTCCATTATCTGATTCTCCCCGGCGCTGTACATGTTCTTGGTGGTGAGGCGGTGGGCCTCATCGGTCAGGAGGACATCGAAGGCGTCCCTGGGGGAGTCCACGAAGCACCCCGCACCCTTGAACAGGAAGTCCACCCGGCTCTTCTTCATGGTGCCCTTGAGCTTGGAGAGATACACCGCCCTGGGAGCCTGGTTCTTGGAGACGTAGGATGCGGAATGACCCTCCTCTATCAGTTTTACCAGGAGGTTTACCGCCAGCACGGTCTTGCCGGTGCCGGGGCCTCCCTCGACAATTAGCACCTTCTTCTTGCCGGTGTTGTTGGCCACTGTATGTAAAATCTTCTCGTAGATGACCTTCTGCGAATCGATCATCACGAACTCCCGGTTCCCCGCCATCATGGAGGTGATGCAGTCCTGCAGTGACTTGGACGGTCTCAGTTTCCCGGAATCTATGAGCATCAGGGTTTCCAGATTCTTGTCGCCCACTCCGATGTACCTCTTGATGAAGTCCCTCAGCTTCTTGCGCTCGCCCTTGATGAATGCGGGGGCCAGCGAGAGGTACGGTGCGTATACGTCGTTGAACAGGGGGTCGTTGCTCAGCGGGTCGTAGTTGTGCAGATACGCGCACGGATGCAGACACATCCCGGATTCCTGTGCGCCGCTGTTGAAGTCCGATATCATCGATGCGTACGACCACGCCTGGAAAGACGGGTGGGTGGTCTCCTTCTCGCCCTTGCCGTATCGGGTGATCACGATCGCGTCCTTGTCGGTGACCGCTTTGACATATTCCCACTGCTTGAGCTCGATGACCACCGCCGCATGCATGCCGGTGCGGTCCAGCCCGGTGATGATCATGTCCACCCTCTTGTTGGTGTGAGGGATGTTGTATTCTATGGCGATCCCCGCATCCTTGGGAATTCCGGGGTCGTTGAGCACCACGCTCATCTGGGTGAGGGAGTTGCGCCAGGAGCGGACCTCGTTGGGGACCGCGCTTATGTGCATCTTCCTCTTGAGGGATTCTTCCAACTTCGCCTCGAGACCATCGTCGATGAGGTCCCTGATGAAAGAGTCCTTGGTGCCCGAGTAGATGATCATGAATGTTGATGCTCAGTGTCATGGAAGAATGTATCGGAGATGGTGTCGTGAACCGACACGATTTTCTTGTGACCGTCACCGACGATATCTGCAGGATGTCGTGTGTTTTTTACTATTAAATTATGGGTGCGGAGGCATTTCCCTCCTTTATCGATCAGTTCCAGCGGTACTGTCTCAGGCACATGAGGATGAATTCTCTCATGTCCGCCCTCACATCGACGGGTTGGTGGCAGCTGCCGGCGATCTCCTCCGCCTTCCGGAACATTTCGTTATCCGCAGGGGTCCTCAAACATCCGGCGGCGTGATACTGCACGGCGTAGGCAAGTGATGTTGCACGCCGTGTATCGATGTCCAGTAATGTCGCGATACGGTCGACGAGTTTCGAGATCATCCCGTTGGCCGCCTTCTTGAACCTGACCAGCGCATCCAATGAGGAATTGGTCTCGATTATCGACGTCAGGAGTATGAAGTACCTCCAATACTTCCGATGGCTGATGGCGATCTCCGTCCAGAGCTCTGCGATCATCTCGCATGAATAGTCGGAACCCTGGGGGAATGCCGCCAGCAGCGACGAGATGTACTCCCGCTGCCTGTCCGCCAACAGTTCCAGGAATATCTCCTCCTTGGATTCAACGTACTTGTAGAGGTTGGCCCGGGACCAACCCAGCTCCTCCGCGATGGTGGTGAGGCTGATCTGATGGTACGTGCGTTGAGAGAAAGTTCGGCGTGCTGGACTTCATAGGGGACATATCCACCTGTCCGATCCTGATGATTTTGGGGGACAGGGCCCACTCCAAGGCCTTCTCCGAGAGCGTATACCGGTATGCATCCGAGCCCAAGGAACTGTATGTGGTGGATGATGCGGAGCACATCGACCTATACGACCGCAGGGACTGGATACCCTTCGACAAGCTGGAGTCCTTCTTCAAGGAGAACCTGTGAACAGATGACGGGGACACTTCCTCGGGAGCCGTCCCCGAAACAAACCGTTTTTCTTCGACTCCCAGCAATCCCGCGGTATCATATCGATTGTCTTCCAAGCACCTTTATAACCGCTTAACACCTATCAAAACTACGCTGTCCTATCGGACAGGAGGCATTCTATGATACCGCCCAAATATACCAAGCAGGAACTCAGCCGGCTTCCCGTGGACTACGTCCAGAAGGAGGTCAGGCGCTACAAGAGGGTCATCAAGAGATTGAAGGAGGAGCTCTACTGGGCGGAGAAGGACGCCTGGAGCTTCGAAACGAAACCCTCGCCCGCTATGTCCGCGACATACTCCAAACTGGCGGAATGCCAGGCCTTCCTGCAGATGGCAGAGGATGCGCTGCAGGAGAGGGGCGCGTACACACCGACGCAGCAGGAGCAGACCTACGCCAAGAGAGCCGACACACTATCCAAAGCGGTCTGGATGGAGTTCGCCGTGGTCACCTCCGCAGGGGTCGAGACGGTGGACATCGATCTTGCCAACTCGTTCGCGGTGAAGGTCATGAGCCGCATACACACCGCCGAGAAGGAGGGCAACGTGCGCAAGGACGTGCAGGATTCCTTCAAATCCGATCTGGAGGCATTGCGCATCCAGGAGTGGAGGCTGCACTACGACTGCCGGGACTGGAACGACGCCACCGATCTTCCGACATGGAGCCTGATCTTCAGGTTCGCCGACGGGAAGGAGGTCAAGTACACCGGCCGCGGCGACTACCCGTACAACTTCGCCAAGGCCAAGGAGGCCTTCTTCAAGGTCAGAGACGAGCTGTTCTACTGAGAAACACGGGGGTTCGTATCCCCCTTCCTTCATTCTTGCAAGTTCTCCTTTCCAACCCTACTAACAGGATGATATATCCAATTGCCCATACCCCCATAGGTATAGGAGGCACACGAATGAAGCAATGCATGGACTCCGACAATCTGCACAGGCGTCTGAAGAAGATCATCGGCCAGATACAGGCCATAGACCGCATGGTGGACGAGGACGTCCCCTGCGAGGATATCCTGGCGCAGATCAACGCGGCGAAATCCGCTCTGCATAAGGTGGGTCAGGTGGTGTTGGAAGGCCACATCAACCATTGCGTCCGCGACGGCATCGAGCACGGGGACGCGGACAAGACCATCGCCAGCTTCACCAAGGCGGTAGAACGGTTCGCCAACATGAACTGACGCATATACCTATACCCCCATAGGTATCATATACCTAAACCCCTATGGGTATACCATAGGGATACAATGCTCGAAAAGGTAGAGGAAGCCCTCGAGTGGGGCGGATTCAGGAAGGACATCGTCCTTCTGGCGATCTCTTCCGTCGCCCTGGTGCTGGGGCTCTTGGATTTCAGGATATTCGGCATGGACCCGTCCTGGGTCGCGGTGGTCCTCTGCGGTGTGCCCATAGTCATCGAGGCGATCATCGCGCTGATCACCAGATTCGACATCAAGGCGGATGTGCTGGTCTCCATCGCGCTGATCTCCACCTTGATCATCGGCGAGGTGTTCGCCGCCGGAGAGGTGGCGGTGATCATGCAGCTGGGCGCCCTTCTTGAGGATCTCACCTTGGCGAAGGCCCGTGCGGGGATCGAGAGATTGGTGAATCTAACACCAACAACAGCACGCAGGATCGTGGACGGCAGGGAGGAGGAGATCCGCGCGGAGGAAGTCCGCGTGGGTGACATTCTGAGGGTCAACCCCGGGGAGACGGTGCCGGTGGACGGCGTCATAATCAAGGGGGAGACCTCCGTGAACCAGGCGGTCATGACCGGGGAGTCCATGCCGGTGGACAAGAGCGTGGGTGATGAGGTCAGTAGCGGTACGGTGAACCAGTTCGGCAGCTTCGACATGAGAGCGGAGAAGGTGGGAGAGGACAGCTCCATTCAGAGGATGGTGCGTCTGGTGCAGTCTGCTGATGCAGGCAGGGCGAAGATCGTTCGCACGGCGGACCGCTGGGCAACCTGGATCGTGGTGATGGCATTGACTACGGCGATACTCGCGTGGGTACTCACCGGGGAGATCATCCGCGCCGTGACCGTACTAGTGGTGTTCTGCCCCTGCGCGTTGGTGCTTGCCACGCCCACCGCCATAATGGCCGCCATCGGCAACGTGACCAAGCACGGATTCCTGGTGAAGGAGGGCGACGCTCTGGAGAGATTGTCGACTGTCACGGACATCACCTTCGACAAGACCGGCACCCTGACATACGGGACACCGGAGGTATCCGCAGCTGTAAGCTGCGTCCCCGACATCTCCGATGATGACCTCTATGGATTCGCCGCCGCGGCGGAGAAGCGTTCCGAGCACCCCTTGGGCAAGGCCATCGTCCGCTGCTACCATGGAGATGTCGTAGAACCGGACGAGTTCGAGATGATCCCCGGGGAAGGCGTGATCGCGGATGTGGCGGGGACCAAGGTCCTTGCTGGCAACAGCAAGCTGCTGGAGTCCCGGGGGATAGTGATTGACGAGGATGTATACCGCATCGCGAGGGACCATCTGGACGACGGATGCACCGTCACCTACGTCGCTCTTGACGGAAGGGCGATCGGATTCATCGCGCTGTCAGACACCATCCGTCCCACCGCAGCATCCGCCGTACGCGGAATCAACGACTCGAACGTCAACGCGGTGCTGCTCACCGGCGACCACGCCTCCGCGGCGGAGCACATCGCCAGGCAGATCGGGATCAAGGATGTGAAGGCGGAATGCCTGCCGGAGGACAAGCTCACCGCCATCGATTCCATCCAGAGCATCGGCGGGAGGGTCTGCATGGTGGGCGACGGGATCAACGACGCCCCCGCTCTGAGGAAGGCTCACGTGGGTATCGCCATGGGTGCCGGAGGCACCGACATCGCCGTTGACGCCGCAGACATAGTTCTCGTGGACGACGGTATCGAGGAGATACCACATCTGCTCTGGCTGTCCAAGAGGATGATGTTCACCATCAAGACGAACATCGTGTTCTCCATGGGCCTGAACTTCCTGGCGGTGATACTCGCCATGCTTGGCGTCCTGGATCCGATAACCGGTGCGTTGGTGCACAATGCAGGCTCGGTGGCGGTGATAATCAACTCTGCCCTGCTGCTGAGGTGGAGGTCCAAGAGCGCCGACACCGTCGGAGGTCCCGGCGGACATTCCACAGTGCCTGTCACCGCTTGAGAAGACCAGGGTGCGGCGGTAGCCGCACCCGTCCTTCTCTTCAAGGGGTGCTGCGTACCCTCCTTTATAACGTACGCGAAAGCGTACATATCTTGTTTGTATCAGCCATGTCCGTTCATGAAGGCCGTTAACGCCACCCAATGCAGGAAGGACCTGTTCTCGATCCTCGACGTGCCGTCGTGGACAACTAGCGCTGCGTGGTTACCACCAAGAACGGCAACGCAGTCATCGTCAGCGAGGAGGCGTGGAACAGTCTGATCGAGACACTGTATCTGATGTCCGACCCGGAGATGTTGCCCTCCATCGAAGAGGCGGAGGCCGATTATCCCGAGGGTTGGCGGAGTGGAGGGAATGGCTGGGAAGCACAAGGTGATCCTTTCGGAACGGGCCAGGGAGGATCTTCTTCGCCTGGTGGATGAAGGATACGGTGATAAGGTGGATGGGATGTTGACAGGGCTGGAGGAAGACCCCTTCCGTCAACCCTATCAAAAGCTGTCCGTAGGTCTCGAAGGAAGATGTGCCAGGCGCATAAACCTCAGGGATCGTCTGGTCTACAAGGTCATCGGGTCTGAGGAAGGAGATGTCGTCCTCGTACTGAGGATGAAGGGCACGTATCGTGGAATAGATGCCCTCCTCAGTCTCTGATATCCCGAGAGAAGAAGGACATGAACCTTAATGAGCCAGATGTTCACATCTGGTGAAAGGATGTTGGCGAAAACCCGTCTTTAGGGAACGGTCCGCGAACCGCCGTCGGGCTCATGACATATCCTCATCGGATGCGGCTTCCGCCGCTTCCAGGATCCTGTCCAACAGCCACACCGCATACAGCGGTATGTGTGTCACCCTGCCGTATCCGAGCGGATTCATCGACACGACCGCGGCGATTCGGGGTCCGTATGCATCCATGTACCTCCCGAGACTTCTGGCACGTATCCTCCTGCCCGCCTTGATCTCTATAGGTATAACGTTCCCGCGGTGATCCAACAGGAAATCCAACTCCGCCTTCCCGTCTCTCCAATAGTACGCCTCGCCATGGATGGAATGACACTCGATGGCCACCAGATTCTCCGCCAGCGCACCTTTGCACATGTCGTCGAAGGAATCCGACAGCATGTCCCCGGATGTGAGGCCCATCATTCTGCCCAGCAATCCCACGTCGCAGAGGTAGATCTTGAACACCGACCTGTTGCACGACAGTCTCAGCGGATGCGAAGGCCTCTCGACCCTTTCCACCCGGATCACCAGGCCCGCACTCACCAGCCATTGGAGCGAGTCCTCCAATTCTCTCGCCCTTCCTCCCTTGGAGGCGTGGCTGAACATGAACTTGGCATTATCGACAGCAAGCTGCTGTGGGATGGAGTGCCAGATGCCGAATATCTTCGCCATCTGATCTGCCGGAGCGTGACGGGAGATGTCGTCCTTGTAGTTTGACAGGATGTTGTTCTGGATGTTCTCCACATCCTCGTAATCCCTGTTTTCGACCCATGATCTCACGGCCTCCGGCATGCCGCCCACGATCATGTACTCCCGGAGCCTGGTCTCCAGCAGCGATTCGTACGAGCTTGGAATTCCGGCGGATATGTCGGACGAGAGCTGTTCCGCCATCATGTCGTTTCCGCAGGCCGCGAGGAACTCCCCGAAGTCCATGGGCCTCATGACGATGCTGTCCACCTTCCCCACCGGGAAACCCGTTCCCGATTGGATCGCCACTCCCAGCAACGAACCGGCGGCGGCGATGGGCTGTTCCGGCATCTCCTCGCAGAAGTACTTCAGGGACGACATGGCACGTGGGCAACCCTGGATCTCATCGAAGATGATCATGGTGTCGCTGTCGATACGGACGTTATGCCTTCCGGAGAGTTCGGTGATTATGCGCCTGGGGTCCAGGACGCCGTCGAAGACCGTCAGGTCCTCCCCTTTGTCGAAGTTGACGTACAGCGTGTTCTTGAACTCCAGTCTGCCGAACTCCTTGAGGATGTAGGTCTTGCCGCACTGCCTGACCCCGGTCATCAGCAGGGGCTTCCTGTCCTTCTTGTCCTTCCAATGAACGAGTTCATCCATTATCCGCCGCTTCATCCTCTCTCCGTGATTGGTATGAGGTTTATATATTAAGGAATTTTTGTGATTATATCACATAATTTCCATGCAATTATGTGATAATTTCACATAATTTCCAAAATCGATTCACTCATCCTCAGGGATCTCCTCCGGGATCACGGTCAGCGGATTATCCCACGTCAGACGGACCTTGGTGAAGTATTCGTCCACCAAAGTTGCCAATCCTTCGTCCAGGGGATACCCCATGCTACCGGGCTTGAACGAGAGGAGGATCGACATCCCGGTCAATCTCCACACGTGCATCTCGAAGCATCTCGCGTAGGCCTCCTCCGCCCGGCAGAAATAGGTCTTCCTGCGACTCGTGATGGCATCGTCCGCCCTGATGATCGAACGGTACAGCTGTAACACCTCCCGGAATCCCTTCTTCCTGCTGACGTCTCCCGAAGTGTGGTCATACGCATGCATGTACTCATGGACGAACGTCCCCGGATTGTCCGCTGCGACGACCATGGTGAACGTACTCCGGTAGTACACCGCGGCCATGCTGCGGGAGATGCTCTTCCTCACCCGTATGGTGATCGGGGCCCTCTGCACCGGCAGCAGCCCCGCCGACAGCAGGTCGTCGAAGCAGGCGTACATCTCGTCCAGCCTTTCCGGGGTGGTCTCGTTGCACAGCTCAACTTCAGCGAACCTCTCCAGGAAGCGGGACTGACGTTCGAGCTCCTTGGTCCTGGCGGTCTTGTTCCTCAGTTCGGTGTTAAGACGCACCGAGGCAGGTATCCCGACGCTCCTGACGCCGATGCATCTGAGGCAGCATTCCAGGAACGTGCTCAACTGCACGAAGCGGTTCTTGCTGAGGAACGGCGCGTTCTCCCTCATCAGTACGGGAGGATGTGCCAGATCCTGACGGTTGGATTTGACGGCACACACCTTCAGGGCCGTGCCCATGGGTGTACCATCACGCATAATCTTGTACGCTTTGTAGGAAAGGGCGGAGAGGAGGATCTCCGGGTAGACGGAACGCACCGATTCCAATACTACGCCGGTACGGACGGCGGTGCCTTCGAAGCCGTTGTACGACGATTCGCAGACCAGGTAGGTCATATCCGTCCCATTGTCGTAACGCACCTCGACCTTTCCGATCGGTACTGCGGAGGCCTGGTAGCGGGCCATGGTGCGGTTGACATCATCGATGTCTTGTGCGGTGACTCCGCACTCACGGCATTGGGCGACGGAATGTGCCAGCTCCCTCGAACCATAGCCGAGACCGTCGGCCGTCGCCGACAGCATCAGCGACGGCAGCGGGGGCATACCCTTTGGCAGCAGCACTTTAAGACATATCATCAACGGCAGCTCGTTCTCACTGCCATGGCACTGTGCCAGCAGTTCCTCCGGACTCGCGTTCAACACCCTCAGCGGGACCCTCATGGCTCACACCGTTCTCACATAGCGGTCCATCAGCACGTCCAGCCTCTCGTCCTCGTAGTATCCGCGGAGACCGTGGATGTCCCTCTGTATCACGCATCTGCCCCTGCGTCTGGTGACGTAGATCTCCCAGCATCTGGCATACGCCTCGGAGTATGAGATCCTCTGTCTCTGCCTCTCGTTAGAGGAACGGAAGGCCGGGTCCATGGACACCAGTGCGTAGTATCTCTCCAACACATCCGCGAATCTGGGTCCTTCACTGGGTCTTCCGTTCATGCGGTCGTAGAGGCGCATGTAGTTGTGCACGAAGGAGCCCAAGGACCAGGGTGTCCCGGATTCCAATCTGACCACCAGGTCGCCGTCATTTTTGTTCGCTCCGCCGAAGCCGTCGGTGATCCGGAGGGTTACCCTGCCTCCCAGCGGGGGCAGGCAGCGTTCCTTCAGAAGTGAGAGATAATCATCGGCCAGGCGGTCCATCAGATGCTTGGAGAACCCCTCGCACAGGTCCAGGGTGAAATGAGCCAGCAGTCTGTCGTCGGATTCCAACTGCAAGATGGCGGCGGACTTCACCCTCCGCTGTGCAGCGTCGTTGCCGTTAGAACCGTAGATGCCCAGGGCCCTGAGCACGCAGACCTGGAACCTCATTATGATGCGATAGCGGTCATCGTCGAAGGCAAGGTGACCGTAATCATCCGTCAGAGAGCGACGGAACGCGGCCTCATCCGCATCGTTGGCATGATTCAGGATCCCTTGTGCCAACGGTCCGTTCTCCGAGATCGTATCCTGTACCGCGAGAGCGCATCCTGTGGCTGCGATGTCGATCAAAGCATCCCTCTCGGTCATGGCTATCGCCGGTGCACCCCTGATAGACACCACACCCAACATCGCCTCGGGATTGTCGCAGACTATGTACTGTCCCCTCACATACCCGAAATCCGCCACCAGGATGTGCCTGGGCACGGGATCCTCGTCCCTCCTCATCTTGGCGTATATCGAGGACCTGTCCCGGAAACCTATCTTCCTCGATGACAGATCGGCGAAGGCGCCCGCCGCCGAGAACGGGTCCCAAATGGAACCGATGGTCTCTGGGATCCTCGAGACGTAGAAGTCGCCGACGGACCCATCGATCGTAAGTTTCTTCACCAATCCGAACAACAAATACGACCTGAGCTCCCCCGGACGATACGCAGGGCTGATGCGCCTGCAGATACCGTTGGGATCCTCGTCCCGGAACCAGTCGGGGAGCCTGACCATGGTTCTTCATGGTGACAAGCGATTAATCCGTTTCCCATCGGCAACCCTTATAACGGCTACCATCATAGTCGGATACGGAGGAATCCACCATGGCCGAAGGCGTCATTAGGAAGAACAGCAGGAGCCTGACGATAGAAGGTTTCAGGGAGATCGGCACCAAAGGGGTCGAGAGACTGGTGCTCAACAAGGACCTGGGCAACCCCGGAGGGCTGGTGGTCCTGCTGGGTAACGGCGGCAGCGCCATGGACAGCGTGATGGACGCCCTCTCATCCTGGCCGGAGATGTCCGCCGGTCTGGACGACGCCTCCCCCGGTACGGAGGATTATCCTCGGATAGAGATGGAGATCGCCGACGCCGAGGGCGAATCCACCGTCCTGGAGTGTCTTGACACGGAATACCACACCCTGTTCGTGGACTTCCTCATCGACCTGTTCGCATCCGAGTTCTACGACTGCGACTTCGACTTCACCGATCTGCTGGAGATCGGTCTCGACCTTGATGACGGGACCTATGAGCACGATCCCGCCGACGATGGGATCTTCCTCAAGCTGAGGAAGCTTCTCAAGTCCGACATCAAAGAGCGCGAGGCTTTGGAGAGGTCTATCATCGACCTGGCCAACATATTGGAGGCATCCGCCGGGGACATGGGCCGCAAGAAGAGGGCCAAGGTGGACCGTCTGAGGACGGAGTGCCCCAAGGAAAGCTCCATCTGTCCCGACGACTACATCTCGCTGCTCCTGGACTCGGAGTACTTCGGCACCATCTTCGAGGAATGCGGCCTCTTCGACGATGATGATATCGAGGAGCTGTATGAGATGATGCTCTCGGAGTGGGACTTCTGCCCCTGCTGCGCCGAGAGGGCCGCCTATAAGATCGTTGATCTTCTGGACTTGGTGCTTTGGTACACGGACATCATCATCCGCATGGAGAAGGATCTGAGGAAGGCGCTGAAGCATATGCTCGACCAGCCGGACCAGCACTCCATCGACATGCTTTATGACAGTCTCTGCGCACCCATCGAGTGGATGGGCTCCTCCATAGCGGACATCCCCGTGGAGGTGGGGGAGAACAACGTGTACAGCATGGTATACGACTCCGAGATCGTGGGCATGGAGCCGGGGGCTGAGTACGCCGGCGGAAGCCTGTTCGACGCGGTGATGGATGCCGTTGACATCGACCCGTGGCTGATGTCCCCGGACGACGAGGACCTCGAAGAGATGCTGGATGACGACGTCCTCTATCTCCCCGAGGACCTGGACGAGCGTCTGGTCTCACTGGCGGAGGATTTCAACTCCTTCTACGGTCTCAGCGGATACGGGTTCGCGGTGGAATACGAGGGCGAGACCGCCAGGATCGTAGTCACCAAGGACGGCAAGGAACTTGACTTGGAGACGGAACCCGACCCCTTCAACTGGAAGCTGGACTACTTCCTGGGATTCTTCCGCAGGGTCCACGCACCCGGGGAGATCTGCGTCCTGGACCCCCTGTTCGGTGGCATGACCCCTCAGGAGGTCAGGGAGATGCTGCCCAGGGTGAGGGACTACGCCGAGGAGAACTCCGTGACCTTCATCCTCTCCGTCGCTGAACCGTACAGCGTCGGTCTCGACTATCCCGAGGAGCTCAGGTTCGTTATAACAGACGGTGACAACGTCACCATAGTCAACGACTTCGAGGGATTCGAGGGTCCGGAGATGGAGCCGGTGCGCTACATGGAGCGCCTGCTCAGGATGGACATCTGATCGATATAGGGGGCGCAAGCCCCCGCCAACATCTTCGCATAATCCTTTATCTTGATACTTCGCGATGGTCGCTCATGCAGATCCATTCGGTCACCGCATTGTTCTACAGCGCAACAGGCAACACCCGCAAGCTGACACTGGCGGCGGCGGATGCGGTCTCGGAAGCCTTGGGATCGGACTATCTGGCGGTGGAATACGCCAGACCCGATGCTCGTGAGGTGAAGAGGTCCTTCGCCGAGGATGACCTGCTGGTGATCGGGTTCCCCACATACCGTTCCAAGCTTCCGCTGCACGTGACCGACGGTCTCGACAACCTGAGCGGCAACGGCACGCCCGCCATCGTCGTGATATCCTACGGCAACCGCAGCTACGCGGACAGCATCGCCCAGATGGTCTCCATACTCAGGAAGCGGGGATTCGTTCCCGTGGCAGCTGCCGCATATCCATCGAGGCACGCCTATTCAGACCTGGTCGGAACGGGAAGGCCGAACGAGGACGATATTCGTGATATCAGGGACTTCGCCCTGAAGGCGTTGGATAAGATATCCTCCGGAATGTCGGACGACCTGACGGTCCCCGGCGACGCTGATGCTCCCCTGTACGTACCCTTGGGAACCGACGGCAAGCCTGTATCTTTCCTGCATGCGAGACCGAAGGTGAAGGTCGATCTGTGCACAAGGTGCGGCCTTTGTGCGAGACTGTGCCCGCTGGGCTCCGTGGATAAGGGGGATCCGTCGATAACGAACGGTGACTGCTTCAAGTGCCAGGCGTGCATAAGAGGCTGTCCCGTACACGCTCGCTACTTCGACGATGCCGCCTTCTTATCTCATGTGAGGCAGCTGGAGATCAACCATTCCGGGAGGAAGGAGATCGAGCACTTCCTCTAGACGTACTCCTCGCCTATCGGTGACACCTGTATCCTCCGGTCGGTGAATTCACTGAGTCTCTGAGAGAACTCCTCCGCCCTGGAGCAGGGAACGAGACACCTCACGTCCACTGCGGCGCCGTATTCGCATTTCGGCTGATGTGCCAGTATGTCCCTGAACGATGATGCGAAGGACGAATGCATCGAGTAGTCGAGAGTGAAAGAGAACACGGAACATCTGGTCTTGACGATTGTGGTAGCGGAGGAGACCGCCATCGAGGACGATTCGGTATAGGCATGCACCAGCCCTCCCGTCCCGAGGAGGGTGCCTCCGAAATATCTTACGACGACGCAAAGCACATCGCTCAGCTCCGCCCCCTTCAGCACCGCCGATATGGGCTTCCCGGCGGTACCGGAGGGTTCCCCGTCGTCGCTACTGCGGATGTTCCTTTTCGGCCCTCCGGTTATGGAGGCGTAGCAGTAGTGCCGTGCGTCGGTGTATCTTCTCCTGACCCCTTCGATCAGAGGTTTGATCTCCTCCTCCGAGGAACAGGGCATCACCACCGCAATGAATCTGGACCCTTTGATGGAGATCTCCGCCTCCGAGACCCCGGAGACGGTGACGAAGGAGTCATCCATCTGTCTCCTCCGGCATCAGCATGGCATCGCCCTCCTTCCTCTCCCTGGATACGCACACCAGAACGAAGGCCAAGGCGGCCATGGCGAACATGATTCCCCACAATGTCGTGTAATTCTCCAGGGAGTACACGGTATGAAGCACCACACCCGCCAATGCGGTCATCACAGCGCTTCCGAGGAACAGACAGACGTTCATCATGGACATGGCTGTGCCGGAAATCGAGATGGGGAACCATTCCTTCACCTGCGAGAAGGACAGCGTCATGAAACCGCCGAACAGGCCGAAGAGGGTGCAGATGATCATCCAGAACCAGGGGTTGTCTATGTCCCCGGCGAAGAGCCAGATGATCCCCCACACAATAGCGTAGAGGAAGGTGCCGAACATCATCACACTCTTCTTGGAATGGATCACGCCCATGGTGGTGAGTCTTCCGATTAGTAACGTGCTGGCTATCTTGCCCACGGCGATCATGGTGACGAACCAGGCGGCCATGGCGAAGGAGTACACATCGCTGCGGAAGTATTGGATCGATGTCGTACCTTGGAAGACCATGATGGTGCCGTAGATAAGGAAGTAGCCGATGGCCATGGTCCAGAAGATCCGTCCGCTTCTCAACACCGTGGATAAACCCGCCAATACCGGTGCGGAGCCGTCGGTGCGGTCGTCATCGGATACGCCGGTCTCCGCTTTTCTGATATCTTCGATGCCCATGGCGCCGATCTTCGACGGATGGTCCCTTATCAGCGCGTAGCAGAGCACCGTCAGCAGCATGGTGATGAGTGCCAGCACCAGGAAGACGTTCCTCCACCCTATCGCTTCGGAAAGCGAATACAGGGGGCCTGCTGCCGCCAATGCGCCCACGTTCCCCACCGCTATTACGATTCCATTTAACTGGGGGAAGTCCTCCTTCCCGTACCAGACTGAGATGATCTTCATCAACGGGATGTAGACCACAGCCATCCCCGCGGCTATGAGCACCTTGCCCACCGAGAGCAACAGGAACGAGTCTGCGAAGCAGGTGATCATGGAGCCCAATGTGGCAAGTGCCAGGAACACCGTGGTGGCCTTCCTGGGACCGTACCTATCGGCAAGGATCCCGCTGGGGATCTGCATGAACGCGTATGTCCAGAAATATATGGAGCTGAGGAACTCCTTCGACCCGGAGCCGATGTCCGCGATCATGTCCCCGCCCACGGCGTTGACGGACATGCGGTGGAAGTACACGAAGAAGTAAGCCGCGGTGAGCACGGCGAACATGACCCATCTGTAGCTGTAGACCACACTCTTCGCCGTCTCGGTGTCCATAGGACGGAGAAGACGAGGTGATATATTATGGGGTGCCGAAAACGGTGTTCGTCAATGACAGTGGACTGAAACCGTTCTGAATTCTACAAATGATTGATTTCAGAAATCTAACTTTACAAAATCACGAATTATAGAATTTCATAAACTTAACTTTCTAAAATCTCAACACGATTCGAATCCATGGACTCCCCGCCACACCCGTACGGATCATATCTGCGCCTACTGGGCCACTTCAGGGATGTCACCCATATCGCCAAGCTGATCACCGGGATGCGGGGATGCGGCAAGACCTCTCTTATGAAGACCATCATCCGCACCTTGATCGAATCCGGCGTCGATGAGAAGGACATCGTCTATGCGGATCTGGAGTCCAAGGATATGACGGAGATCCGTGATTACCACCAGTTTCAGGATTGGCTCAGGGAGCGCATGCCCCCGGGAAGGGCGTACGTGTTCCTGGACGAGGTGCAGGGTGTGGACCAGTGGGAGCGGAATTTGAACTCATTGATGGTGGATTATGACGCGGACATCTACGTCGCAGGCTCCCACGATCATCTGCTGTCATCGGAGTACAGTACCTTCATCGCCGGCAGGTACGTGCAGATCAGGATGCTTCCGATGCCCTTCTGCGAGTATCATCGTCTCAACGGGAACGGAAGGGAGGCCTGGCAGGTCTTCGACGAGTATCTCTCGCTGGGTGGAACATCAATCATCGACCCATCCCGTTCGTTCGAACACAACCGTGCGATACTTGATGGTGTGTATCACAGTTCTCTGGTGAAGGATCTGCAGATGCATACAGGCATCAGGGACATGCCCTCCTTCCGTGAGGTGGCTGGGTATGTGATGTCCAATGTGGGCAGGGCACTCAGCTACAGCAGCATATCCGAGGCCACCGGGGTACCGATACCAACGGTGAAGAGGTACGTCGTCGCCATGGAGGAAGCGTTCCTCATCCACAGGATGGATCGTTACGATCTGCGCAGCGGAAGGTATCTCGGCAACCGTCAGGTGTTCTTCGCCGCTGACCCCGGGATAAGGAATGTTGTGTGTGGGGAACAGGGGACGAAGGACGATCTGGGTCTTGTGAGGAACGTGGTGTATCTGGAGCTTCTGAGGAGGGGATACAGGGTGTATGGCGGCGTGTACGGCGGGAGGACCGTGGATCTCGTCGCCGTCAAGGACGGGGCCACGGAATACTATCGCATAGCATTGTCCGCATCCTTCCCGGAATCCGCAAAAAGGGAGGTCTCCGAGTTCCTTGCCCTCCGTGACAACCATCCGAAGACCGTTCTCACCATGGACCCCATATCGTATCCTTTGGGCGAGGGGATCATGATGCAGAATGTGATAGACTGGCTCTTGTCTGAGAACTAAAAAAGAAGGTTACTGTCGCCCCCTTGTAGGGGCGGTTTATGGTTTTCAGTACCTGCGCAGCAGGAACATGACGGCGAGACTCTCGACCAGCATCACCGCGGCGGCGATGGCCACATACATGGTCATGTCGGAGCCGTGACCGGACTCACCCTCGGGTTCCGAAGGGGTGTCGGGATCGGGGCACGAACTCGATATTGATTTCATCTCCTCGCAGAGAGGCCTCTTCTGAACCCGGGACGTGTTTTCTAGAAACATTCATGCCCGCTCTGTCATGATGTCGATCTCAGCACCTCAAGTGCCAAAAAGATGTCGTAATTACATCTTTTTACAACCTAAAAGATGTATAAAAACATTTTTTATGGGGGGTGACCATTCATACCCATGGAACGCCTGCTGGAACGCAAGCTCATCGAATGGAATGATTCAGCAGATCGTCTCCCCCTGGTGATCACCGGCGTGAGGCAGTGCGGAAAGACCCATCTGATGAAGGACTTCGGGGAGAGGCATTTCGACGATGTGGCATACTTCCTCTTCGAAGGCAACCGTGACCTGGATGCGGTCTTCCGTAGGGACATGGATCCATGCAGGATAGTCTGCGAACTGGGGATCCTCCGCGGCAGGGAGATCTCCGAGGACACCCTGATCATATTCGACGAGGTGCAGTTCTGCTATCCCGCCCTCACTTCCCTGAAGTACTTCGCCGAGCTCGCCCCGGAATATCGGATCATGTGCGCCGGTTCTCTTCTAGGCCTGAGCATCTCCTCCACCAGGGGCTCCGGCGATTCCATCTACTCGTTCCCGGTGGGGAAGGTCAGGTTCCTGAAATTGCGTCCCATGTGCTTCGCCGAGTTCGTCCTGGCGAAGGAGGGTAGGCTGATGTTCGACCTCCTCGACACGGTCGGGAACGAAGGTCTCCCGGAATCCGTGCTGCCGCGCCTTAGCGAACTGCACAGGGAGTACTTGTGCGTGGGAGGGATGCCCAAGGCCGTTCAGACCTGGATCGATACCGGTAGCATGGAGGCGGTGGAGGAGGTGTTGGACGGCATACTCATGTCATACGACGCGGACATCGCCAAGCACTGTCCGGATTCCTTCACCAGGGTTAGCAACCTATGGGATTCGATAGCGGAGCAGGCCGCGGAGGGAGGGGACAGGTTCAGGCTCAAGGACGCGGGTGGGAACTCCCGTTCACTGTCCGAGCCGATCCAATGGCTGATTCGGGCGGAGATGGTGCACCGCACCTGGCAGGTGGATTCCGTCTCGATACCGTTGAGGGCCAGGGGCGGGGTGCACTTCAAGCTGTATCTCTGCGACGTGGGTCTCCTCAGACGGAAGGCGGGGGTCTCCTGCAGGATGCTGTTCTCCGATGACTCATCGCTGTTCAGAGGGGGGCTCACAGAGAATTTCGTGCTCAACGAGCTGCGCTTCGCATTGGATGCTCACCACGATTCGCACTACTGGGCGAATCCGAAAGGCATTTCCGAGGTGGATTTCCTGGAGGTCATAAACGACAGGGTCGTTCCCATAGAGGTGAAGTCCGGCAGGATCGGCAGGGTCCGCAGCCTGGAGGTCTATTGCGAGAGGTATTCTCCGGAGACGGCGGTGGTGGTGTCTAACAACAACCTGAGGGTCGGTGCCGACGGGGAATGGACGTTCCTTCCGCTGAGCCTGGTTTGGAGGATACGGGATTTCGTCCCCCGCAATGAGTGATCGATCGGATTGCCGTTCGTGTCGATCGGTATCGTCTGACGATTCCTAGATGGTGGGGTATCAAAAGAACCAGTATCTGGAATTTGTAAAGATGTGGCAGTACCTTCCGGCAGGATCGTCGGCGGTGATGGTATGCCCGTCTCCTCGATGGGTAGACCATGTTCATTATCTGCGATTCATTCCATCAATACGGGTACTGTGGTATCGAAGATGTCGTTACAAGGCACGAGAGCCGCGATCATTGGGGCTGCTGTTTGTGATGCCATCTGCCATTCGTGATTAGTTTGGAGTGTTGTTATCCAGTTGCGGCCCGAGATTATCATCCAAATTTCATCCAAACAATTTCAACGACGTTAAAAATCACCTAAAAAATGGCCCGTTACTCAAATATGAACTACGAAAAGTGATGGAGCCACTTGTGAGATTCGAACTCACGACCTGCTGATTACAAGTCAGCCGCACTACCGAGCTATGCAAAAGTGGCCTAGACCTTGCAATGAGGGTTCTGTTCTTAACACTTATGGCTCCGTGGATTTCTTCACCACCGCCGGCACACCCGCCACCAGCGAGTATGGGGGAACATCCTTCGTTACAACAGAGCCAGCTGCGACGATAGACCCCTTGCCGACGGTCACTCCCGGCAGCACGATCGCCCCAGTCCCGATCCACACATCGTCCTCGATCCTCACCGGTGCGGCGGTGCCGATCCCCGCGGCACGCTTGGCCGCGGACAGCGGATGGTTCACCGTGATTATGGAAACGTTGGGTCCGAATTGAACACGATCGCCGATGATGATATCGTGCAGATCGATCATCACGCAGTTGATGTTGGCGAAGAACCCGTCGCCGATGTGTGTGTTGGAACCGATCTCCGCATGGAAGTTGGCGCAGACCCCGCACCCATTCCCCAAGGAGCCGAACAGCTCTCTCATCAGAGCCTCCCGATCGGGATGGTTCATGGGCAGGGCGTTCAGTCTTGCACATAGTCCGTCCGCTCTCTCCCGGGCGGCTTTGAACTCGTCGGAGGAGCTGTCGAACTCCAGCCCCGCCCGCATCTTCGAGTCCTCGCTCAAAGCTCCTGTTCCTCCGTGACCCTGAAGTTCACCGCCGGGCAGGGGCCCAGGCAGTCCTGGCACCATATGCATTCGTCCGGGTCGATCTCCACCCGTCCGTTGACCATCCTCAGAGCGCCCTGCTCGCATCTGGCCACACACAATCCGCAGCCAACGCACTGCTCCGAGCGGATGATCAGTTCGAACAGCTTGTCGATGTTGGCCCGGGCGTCCTTCTCCACGTTCGCTTTGGATATGATGGAGCCTTCGCGGTAGACCGTTATGTTGTTGATGGACAGCCACTGGCCATCCGGGTCCAGCTCTATCCTCTTGCCGAGGATGATGCCGAAGCCCCTCAGTCTCTCCAGGTCTATCGGCCTGGAGAGCGCGGCCTCCACGCTGTAACCGATCACGCAGGGCGAATACCCCTCCTGCACCTTGATGGACAGCGGACCCCTCTCCGCCGGGACGTTCTGTTTCGTCAATTCTGTCATGGTCCTTCCTGTGACCCTCTCCACCTCTTCCCTTATGGACTGGGGGGCACGCTTCCATCTCCACAGGGCGTATCTCTGCCATTCCTCCGAGAGTCCCCTCTCCTGGCGGTACTTGGAAAGGTATTCTTCCCAGCGGCGGAACTCCTCCGAGTTCTCTCTGAGGGTCTCGAACTCCGCCAGGTCAGATGCGGGGCAGAGGCAGCAGCCGATGCGGTCCAGACCACGGGTGTACCAGACGTTGAATTTCTCTTTCTTGTAGAACAGGTAGAACCACACGTGCAGGGAGTTCCAGCTCTGTATGGGGGAGGCACCGGTCTGTCCCGGGGTCCAGGGATTCACCCACTCCCGGGGTTTGGAGTGTCTCGCTTCCGATTCGTACTTCCTCTGGCCGATGAACGACAAAACGCCGTCGGGGAAGTTCTTGCCTATGGCGTTCACCGTCGGCCCCAATTTGTTGGTCTTGCAGCACCATCTGTAGTCCTTGGCGGGAGGTCCAAAGTGCACCAGGTTCCCGTAGAACGCGTTCTCCGGCGCCTTCTCCTCTATCAGCTGCAATCCGTGCCTCTCGGCGGTCTCGTGCACGTGATCGACGGTCTCCTTGAACTCCAATCCCGTGTTCAGGAACAGCACCGGCAGCTTCAGTCCCGCATCGAGGGTGAGATTCAAGGTGGCGAGACTGTCCTTCCCTCCGGAGAAGGATACCACCGCTGGCACATCGTGTTTCTTCACAGTTCTCAGAATGAAGTCGACGGCTTCGTCCCTGCGCCTCTCGATCACCTTGCGGTTCGCTTCGACGACCTCGTCCCAAGTGTAACCCTTCTCCGAGATGTGCGGCTCCTCGGGTTTCACCCACTTGGTCTTGACGGCCATCCCCCTCTCGGCGTCCGTCATCTCTTGGGCATCCATCCTGGCGGAACCTGTGGCAACGGCGTTGCGCTCGGAATCGACGATGATCACCTCGTCGCCCACCTTCACGTCAGGTGTCGCTCCGGTCACCCCGGGCGCCATAAGGTTCTTGCTGTCCTGTACGAACGGTACGGCGGCGTCCTCGCAGAACACCACTCCCCTGGTGGCCACCTTGGCCAACCTCATGGCGCTCTGCATCCTGTTGATCAGCACCCATCCTCTGCCTATGTCGTACCTAAGCGAAGCTATCGACATCCCGTCGATGACGATCTCGTCCATACGGTCCAGGGAAGGGGCCTTGTTCAGGATCACCGGATGCCCGTCAGGAATGAGTGCCATCCCGGAGCCCTCGCCGTGCTGCCTGTCCGCCACATCCCTGATCAACTGGATATCGTGGGGGAAAGCGGGTCTCGCGTCCCCGGGCGGGGTGATCTCCACCTCCCTCGTCGCCTTCCCGCAGTGAGGGCACTCCGCGCTCTCGAGAACCGGCAGGTTGCAATCGTCGCACCATCTCAGGTGGTTCTTCCCAAGTCTGACCGCTGGCATCGATTCCGCCATGCGCAAGGACCTAAAAACACTATTGTTCCGCGTCACCCGTTAAATACGAATACGACATGCGAAGCGCGGTGAATTCCATGCAGGGAAAGATCAAGGCTTCGGAAAGGTCCATGTCGCTGAACTACGCGATCAGAGAGCTTACAGTGTACGCTGACGAAGCCGCCGCTGCCGGCAAGGACGTCATCAGACTGAACATCGGGGACCCCAACAAATGGGATTTCGAGACCCCCGAGTACTTCAAAGCGGCGCTGAGGGAGTCGGTGGACCGTGTGGACAACGGCTACGGCGACTCTCAGGGCGACATCGAGTTCCGCAAGGCCATATCGATACGCGAGTTCGAGAAGCACGGCGCTCTGGTTAATCCGGACAAGGTGTTCGTCACCCAGGGCGTGGGCGAGGCCATCAATCTTCTGATGGGGACATTCGTGGAACCAGGGGACGAGATCCTCACCCCCGGTCCTGGATATTCCTCCTACAACCAGTACATCCACTTCTTCGGCGGTACAGCCGTTCCTTACAGGATGATCGAGGAGGAGGCCTGGCGCCCGGACATCGACATGATGCGCAAGCGCATCACCCCGAAGACCAAGGCCATCGTTGTCATCAACCCCAACAACCCCACCGGTGCCGTTTATTCCGAGAAGGATGTGCGCGAGGTGGGCAATCTCGCAGCGGAGATGGGCATCCCGGTGATCTCGGACGAGATCTACGACAAGATCACCTACGGCAAGCCGTACTTCTCCATGTCCCGCGTCTCATGTGACGTGCCCAGGATCATCCTCAACGGATTCTCCAAGGTGAACCTGATGCCCGGATGGAGGATGGGATACGGCTATTTCCTGGATACCAAGGGCATCCTGGACGACATCTTCGCCGGCCTGATGAAGCAGCTGAGGGCCAGGATATCTCCGAATGTCCCGTGCCAGTGGGCAGCCAAGGCCTCGCTGCAGGGTCCCCAGGATTACATAGTGGACATGAACCGCCGTCTCAAGGAGAGGGCGGACTTCTCCTATAAGAGGATCAATGAGATCCCCGGACTCAGCGTCCAGCAGATCGACGGCGCCTTCTACATGTTCCCCAAGATCGAGACGGATCTGTGGAAGAGCGACAAGGACTTCGTTCTGGACGTGCTGAAGGAGACCGGCGTGCTCCTGGTCCATGGAAGCAGTTTCTGCGAGGAGTTCGGCTCCGGTCATTTCAGGACCATCACCCTTCCCAAGGTGGAGGTCCTCGAGGAGGCCTACGACCGTCTCGAGAAGTTCATGATCAAGCGCTGCGGGTGAACATCAGCATCCTGAACAGCACATACAGGGTCATCGCCACCGCGATGACCGCCTGTATCATGAATATGATGTCCACATAATGAGCCAGCTCTGCGTTTCCGATGAACATCGACGCAGTGTGTGACGCCAGTGCCGATATGGTCAGAGGGAAGGTCATGGACGCGAAGCTGGGGATGAATCCCAATCTGAGGAACGATGGTATCTTCAAAAGTACCGCGATGTAAAGAGCTAGACCTGCGAAGTAGATCACATCCCCGAGCCATTCATCCAGCCCCGGTACGGAGTTGGCAAGCGCTACCGTGCATATGGCGAAGGGCGCGGCGGAGATGCAGAACAATGGCATTACAGCTTTCTCGGTCACGGGCTTGGTGACATATCTGCGCAGCACCAGGAACATCATCGGTACCGCCATCACAATGGCGGCCACGGCGCATATCGCACCCAACTCGGGGAATCCCACCGAAGGTCCGGAGATGCCCGCTGCCGCTATACCGACGTAGGGAACGAAGATGCAGGCGTGGAGGTTCTCCTTCAATTGTGCACGGAAGCGTGTGGCGATATAGAACATCAACGCCACCTGTATCTCCACCCCTAGTATCAGCACCAGTCCGTTGAACGGGTCCGGCACATACTGGGACAGTATCATCAGCGTCATGGGGAACGTACCGAAAACGCATGACGACACGGGAGCGGAAAGGTCCTTGGAGAACGATCCCTTAACCTTGGCGCATCTGGCCACATACGTGATGAGAAGCAGCGCCGAGATCACCGCGGCTATGTACGCGATGGTCGATGACCACACGTTGCAGATGCCAGCCACGCCGGCCATTCCCAGGGCGACGCCGCAGATCGGCACGGGTACCTTCTCCAGTCCCATGATGCATGAATCGCACCGCATCAGATAGTGCTTTTGGCCATCCAATCTGATATAGCGCATACGTCAATACGGGCGCAGGAGGGCCGGAACAGCGGCTGGAAACATGATGGAACATTCGAACGGACAACACAGCATCCTCAAGGGATTGCTCATGGCCATGGCGGTCATCGCCGTGCTGCTCTGCCTTTCCGCGTTCGCCTCGGATTCGGAGGCGGCGGAGGGAGAGAACACCCTCACGATTGACGGGCTGATATACCAGCTGGAAGGCGACGGCACGGCCACGGTGATCGGATATGTGGAAGGAGCTTATGACAGTCTTACGATTCCCGACGCCATCCCGTACAACGGCGTCAGTTACACCGTTGACACCATCGCGGATTTCGCGCTGAAAGGGATCAACGTCACCCACCTCTACATAGGCAAGAACATGGCCGATATCGGGACCGGGGCATTGTCCTATGTCGCCAACACCATGTTCTTCGTACACGTGGACGATGACAACCCCGTCTACAAGAGGGTGAGCAACAAGATCCTCACCAAGGACGGCAAGGTCCTGGTGGCTTCCGGCGGTCTGAGCGTCGGCACTATTCCCGATACGGTGGAGGAGATCGCTGATTACGCCTTTGCTGGAATGGACGCCTCGCACACCACACTGACCACGTTGCAGGTGGATGTCAAGAAGATCGGCGATTACGCATTCGCCGACTTCGTGGGTCTCTACGGTCTGCTGTGGAACGTCTCGAACGTCTCATTGGAATACATAGGCGTGCACGCTTTCGACGGCTGCGAGAACTTCCGCGGGTTCATCACCTACGGCTACCAGAACGAGTATGTGATCCCCCACACGGTCACCTACATCGGCGATTACGCGTTCAGCGGGACGGCCATGACCGAGGCCACCATCAAGGATCTGAACACGAATGACAACGTGACCTCTGCCAACGTCACCATCGGCAACTACGCCTTCGCCGGCTGCTCCCAGCTCACCAAGGTGGATCTCAACGTCCGGGGCGGATCCATCGGGGAGAACGTCTTCGAAGACTGTCCCATCGAGGAACTGATACTCAACAACATCTCCGTCCCCGATTGCTACTTCGCAGGCAACACCACGCTGAAGACCGTGAGTATAAACGGTTCTTCCACCGAAGGAGAACAGATGATCGGAGTACGTGCGTTCGCCGGCTGCACATCGTTGGAGACCCTGGACCTCTCCGGTACCAAGGGACTGTACATTAAGGACAGCGCCTTCGAGGGCTGCACCTCCCTGACAGCCGTGGACATTCCCTACAGATGCGACGTCATCGGCGACCGCACCTTCTACGGATGCTCCTCCGTGAAGACCCTCAGCATCGGTTCGGGTCTCGGGGAGGCCGGTGTGGCCTCCTTCGCCTACATGACGTCCCTGGAGACCATAGCGGTCAGTGCCGGCAACGAGAACTTCAGCACCGACGGCTACCTTCTGTACGGTGGCACCACGCTTATCACCACCACCTCGGACGTCCCGGATGATACGGTCGTGGTGAAGGAGGGCACGGTCGTCATCGCATCCTGGGCACTGGTAAACGACCGCGGCATCACCATGGTGTATCTCCCCGACTCCGTCACCACGCTGGTCCAATACGCCTTCGCGGACACACCGTCGCTCAGCGTGGCCGCGGTGCAGAACGTGACCTCCGTCGGCGAATGTGCGTTCAGCGGATCCGGTCTGCTGCAGCTGACCTTCGGGGACCTGGTGTACCTGGGCGACAGGGCGTTCTATGACATGCCCAATCTCACCGACCTCGGTTTCAGCTACGTCCCGGAGGAGATCGCTCCCCAGGCCTTCGTCATCGGAACCACTGCCGCACCTGCGGAGGTGAACGTCGTCGGTATACCGTATGATACGCTGGCACAGCACTCCGACAGCAACACGGAGTTCCACGTCCTGCATACCCTGGTCATCTACTACATGGGAATAGACAAGGAGCCCGAGATCTCGGAACACTTCGTCGACGACGTCATCACCCTGTCCTCCATGGAACAGGACGGCATGGTCATGACCGCCTCCTACAAGTCCATCAACATGGACAGCGACCTAAATCTGCGGTTTGTAGTACTACAGCGATGTAACCGTACGGATCTTTGATTCTTCTTTATATATGGTATTTAAAAGATTTATAAAGAAAGGTATTA
>CASEZY010000012.1 GCA_949292635.1 uncultured Methanomassiliicoccales archaeon | reverse complement strand
AATTATAATTAAATATTAAAATAAAAACGCGCGGAGATCCCCCCTCGGTCGTCCGCATCCGGTCCACAAAGCCTCGGAATTATTTATTCGACAAAGCCGACCACTGCTCAACCCTTATCTACTCACTCGGCATCCCCTCCTTCGATGGCAGACGGATTCATCGTACCGCCCTCCCTGGGCATCGCCGGGGACAGAGAGACAGCCGAGAAGATACTGTCCCAAATCTGGGGCAAGAGAGGTGTCTTCACCTGCACCGTGGCGAACACGCTCACGTCCGCCATACCCGGTGTATCCGACGCCGGCGACACCCCGGAACTGACATTGTTCACCCCCGCCGCGGACGCGGAATTGCTGGTGCTTGGGCGCACCGTCTGCATGAAGGGGATACCCATCAATCCCGGAGGGATCCCCACCCCCGCCACACTGACCCAGGCGGCGCTTAACCTATCTGGGATGCAGTACCACATCATCAACGCCGGATGCAAGGTCGTACCGAACATCCCCTGCTATGACGTGGGCGGAACTTACGGGGAAGCGATCACCTGCGGACACGCCGTCCCGGACGCCAGGAAGCTGTACGAGAGGGGCGTGGAGCTGGGAGAGATCTTCTCCCGGGATGAGGACTACCTGATCATAAGCGAGAGCTGCGCCGGAGGCACAACCACCGCCATGGCGGTGATGATGGCCATGGGCGTGATGACCGAGAACCTGGTCAGCAGCAGCTCCCCCAAGAACCCCAAGGAACTGAAGAGCAGACTGGTGGCGGAAGCGTTGAAGGCGGCCGGCACCGAGATCGGCGGATTGGCCGACGACCCTCTGAAGGCAGTGGAGTGCGTGGGTGACCCCATGATCGCCGTGAACGCGGGAATGATCGTGGGCGCGTCGAAGAACGTTCCCGTGATAGTTGGCGGAGGCACACAGATGGCCGCCGTCATGGCGGTGGCGGCCAAGATGGACCCGTCCTGCGTCGGAAAGTTCATGCAGGGGACCACCAGGTGGCTTGTCAACGACCCCAACTCCGACATCGTGAAGATCATGCACGACATCGACCCCGGGATCCCCATCGTCTACGTGAACATGGACTACTCCAAGAGTCCGTACGAGGGACTGCAGGCCTACGAATGGGGATACATCAAAGAAGGTGTGGGCTGCGGAGGAACCTCCGTCGGCGCCATAATCTCCAGCGCCGGCAAGGTGGACTGCGATACGCTCCTGGACGAGGTGCACCGCCTGTACAAGGGCATCCTTGGCATCACCGAGTGATGCAGGGTTCGCCGAAGAACGCCCTGGAGATCCTCAGCTCATAGGGCGTGTTCACGTTGACCGCCAGGTCCGGCCAGTCCGTCTTCATGTAGCATTCCTTCAGATAGACGCCGTCCAGGGTCTTCCTGCGGTCGGAGATGCACAATCCGGACAGCACCCACTTCGACCCGTCGATATCGATGGAGAAGGACGGGGTGATGCCGGTGTTCACCACCGTATCGTATTCGACAACGGCGATGGCGGATTCCATGTCCGGGTTGAAGAAACCTATGAAGCTGTCCACCGTGAACGATTTCAGCAGAGGCATATCGGACGGGCATGTGAGAACGAAATCGGAATCCATGACGGAGAACGCGGTGTGCATGTCCTCCATGAAGTCGTTGCCGGAGGTGCGGATGATCTCCACACCCCTTTCCTTCAGAAAAGCCTCCGTCTGCGGAGTGTTGTCGCTCACGGACACCAGCACCCGTGATATCCCCTTGGCGCCGGATACCGCTTCCACGACACGGTCGATGATGTGCCTGCCACCAACGTAGAGCATGGGCTTCTCCACCTCACCGGGACCCATGCGGGATCCCTTGCCTCCGGCCATGATCAGGGCTTCCATCACCAGGAGAGCCTCCAACAGATTATCATCATCAGCATACAGAGCACCCTGGAGGTCTCGTTGGTGGCCCCCAACACATCGCCATTCACCATGCCGAAGTTGCGCTCAGCCACCCTCGACATGGAGTAGCCCCACGCCACCGAGACGGCAAGTGCCAGCACCATGCCCCATATCGCCCAGGTGCCGTTGTTGCCGAGAACTATATGGATCAGCAGGACGACGACCATCAGCACTGCGGAGATCACTGTCGATCTGATCAGGGAGGACCTGTCGGTGAAACGTACCGAATTACCGGCCATGCCGTTGCCCGGAGTGCCGAAGGCCGCCACCGCCACCTGTGCGTTCCTGGCACATACCTCCGAACATACCGCGGCCACCACAAGCTGTGCCATCGGCCAGAGGGTCCACTCGCTCAAAAGTATCAATGTCACCAGGAGTCCGGTGGCCATGCCCCCGGCACCGATGACGGTGTCCTTCAGCGCACGGAGGTGGTCCTCCCGCGTCCCGGCAACGGTGAGCCCGTCACCCACGTCGATGAGACCGTCGAGATGTAGCAGGCGGTTGCACAGATGCATGACGAAGATCGAGGCCGCGGCAGCGAAGAAGGATGACATGGTCAGCCATCCGAAGACATAGTAGCACAGCCCTCCCAACAATCCGAACAGCAGTCCGATGAACGGTACCATCCAGAAATGACGGTCCATGGCCTTCATCTCCCGGTAGCCTATGTTCACCGGCAGGATGGTGAAGAAGGACAGCATCCCCTTCAATCCCTCCAGCGGTCCCGCCTCCGGTGCGCTCTCGTACGTCTCACAGCCCGAGTCTTGCTCTGACCTCTGCTCTTCTTCCGTCATCCGTTCCCTCCGGGAAATCGTCTCTGATCATCAATGCCTTCAGCACCCCGTCCCTGGCCGCACGGGCCATGGCGATGCCGATGTCTGTGCCAGTGCCCGCGTACGGGCTTCCGACGCCCTTCGGGCACAGGATGGCAACGGCGTCCGATGTGGTGCCGGTCTCCCTGTAGCCCATGATGTTCAATGCCGCGGTCTTCGCCTCGGTGACGGCGATCACCGCGTTCACAAGACCCTCGTCCGTCAGCGGTACCGACGATACGGCCATGATGTTGATGGTGCCCGCCATCATCCGACGGGAACGCTCCTCGGACAAGGCGTGCCTGCGCTCCCAGTCCTCCAGCACCTCTCCCGCCACCACCTGATTGCTGAGGCCGGCGGTGACCGCTGCGAATGCTGCGGTGCCTTCGTATTCATGAGCGGCCACATTGAATACGTACTCCACCTCCGCGGCGGTCATGAAGCACACGGTGTCCTCGGGAAGGCCGAGACCTTCCCTGATGGAAGCGAGATCGTCCAAGGGGGATTCGCAGAAGTAGCCCTTGGGCACCTGCATGAACATCACCGTGCGGGTGCTCGAACGTCCGCCGCCGGATATGGCGGAGGACAGGACCTCCATCTCCTCTTGGAACCTCACCACCTGCACCGGTATCCCGTTGTGATGCATCAATTCTGAATCGAATGCGTACGTAGACCTTCCGAACATCAGATCAGACCTCCCAGTGAGAGCAGCAGGTTCTCGAAGAACATTTGCACATGAATTCCAAGGAACGCGAACAGCGGGATCGTGATCGCAAGCATGAACAGCAGTGATGACAGCTCCACCAGGCGGATGCAGCGGGAGATGTCGTTCACTGTCGGAAGATCTCCCTTGCCCATCACATAGACCCCTTTCTTCTCCATGCTGATGTTCAACGCTGCGGCACAGGCCACCATGGACCAGGCGCTGTTGGGCGAGGGTGTTAGGTGACGGCCCTCCCTCGCCATGGGTATGGCGGAGCGCCAGTCCATCCTGAGGATGAGCGCCGCTATGGTCACGAATACTATTGACACACGGGAGGTCACGAATCCCAGGACGTCATCGAACTTGGCCACGAAGAATCCCAGGTCACCGTACCTCTCGTTCAGGTATCCCCACATGGCGTCCATCAGATTGGCGCATCTGAACAGCACTGCGCCGGGAAGACCCAGCAGTCCGAAGTAGAAGGCAGGCGAGACCACACTGTCCACCAGGTTCTCGGAGACCGTCTCCGTGCAGGATGATGCTATATGTTCCGCATCCATGCCCGCGGTCTTCCTGCTGACGATCATCTGGGTCTTTGCCGCCGCACCCTCTATGCGGCCGGCATCCAGGTCCTTCTGTATGGGTTTGCAGTGCCTGCGGAACGATATGATCGCGAAGGTGAGTTTGAACAGTATCGCCGACACGATTATCCAAGCGATCTCGCCCAGATAGTGGCGGGTGAGCGCGGAGATGACGATGGCCACGGTGCCGAATATGATCAATACGACAAGATACGAGAGGAACCCCTTCAGACGGGTGCCGTTCCTCGACTTGCGGGAGATGTGACGGTCCAGGAATCCCACCAGATTCCCCATCCACCTCAACGGGTGTATCGCGTTGGGCACCTCTCCGATCACCGCATCGATCAGCAGTGCCAGCAGCACTATGCATACGCCGGAGAGCCAGAGTTCCAAGCCATCACCCCAGGGACGCCCTCAGGGCATCCAGGAAGCGGTCGTTCCGCCCCCGATCCTTGACGCAGAAGCGCACGCAGCCCCGGTAATCCTCACCGAAGGATGAGCAGTCGCGGATCATGAATCCCCTGGAGCGCATCCTCTCCGTCAGCTCCCCGGCGGAAAGACCCAGCGGGGTTAGATCGCAGAAGTAGAAGAACGAATCCGCGGGTGCGCTCACGGGCATGCCCATGTCCTTCAGGATGGGGAACATACGGTCCGCTTCCGCCCTCAGCACCTTGGCCGCGTCGCGCACATAATCCATGTGGTCGCGGATCAGAGACTCCCCGATCACCTGCTCGGCGGTGCCGATGTTCCATGTCATGCGGACCTTGTTCATCTCGTCCGCCAGCTCCCGGCAGGCGATGCCGTAGCCGATCCTGATGCCCGGGATGGCGAAGGATTTGGTCAGGGACCCGGCCACCACCAGGTTGTGATATTCGTTGACGTAAGAGGCGCAGCTCACGTCCTCCCACCCGTCCACCAGCTCCAAGAGGGTCTCGTCCAGGAACACCAGTATGCCCTTGCTCTCGCATTCCTCGACGATCGAGAGCACCGTCTCCCTTGACTCGATACGCCCGGTGGGGTTGTTGGGGTTGCAGATGTACAGCGCCTTGGCGCCCTCCAAGGCCTTGGTGAGAGGATCGCGGTCTATGCGGTAGTCGTCCTTCCTCCTCAGAGGCACCTTGACGACGGCCGCCCCGGCGATCCTGCACTGCTGTGTGTATTCCGCGAAGGACGGCGAGAACATCACCGCCCGGTCCCCCTCCTCCAGGAAGGTGTTGGGGAACATGCGTATGATGTCCGATGAACCGGCGCCGGCGATCACGCATCCCTCCGGCACGCCGAACTCCTCCGCCACCGCACCGCGGAATCCGGAAGAGGAATCGTCGGGATAGTGCCAGACATCCGAGGATGCTTTGGAGAAAAGCTCGCCGATGCAGGGCGGGGGACCGAATGGGTTGAGGTTGTGGCTGTAATCCTCGATGTCGCCGAGCCTCCAGGCCTGGCCGCCGTGTATGGTCTTCGGCATATCCGCCAGCGCTCTCCTCGCTCCAGTCATGGCCACCGCTCCGGTGCCAGTCGGATTGCATCGTGCGCTTTAATGCTTTGGATACACCATCCAACAACCATCCATCATTCGAAGATGCGTTCCCCGTGTATCTCCCGGTAACGTTTCGGTATCACGTACAGCTCCCCGGACTCGTCGAATCCCACGGACGCGGACACCTCGTAGACATCCTCGATCAGCTGCGGGGTGATGACCTCCTTCGGAGGACCGATGGCCACGATCTCCCCCTTCTTCATGATGATGCAGAGATTACAATACCTGGCCATGAGGGAGATGTCATGCTCCGCCACCAGGATCGTCATGTCCTTCTTCACCATGGCGTTGAGATACTCCATCACGTCCAGCTTGTACTTCATGTCCAGATGCGACGTGGGCTCGTCCACCAGCATCAGCCGGGGCTCCTGAACGTAGGCCTTGGCGATCAGCACCCTCTGGCGCTCTCCGGAGGACAAAGCTCCCAGTGCACGATCCTTCAGGTGAAGGACGCCGAACTTGCGAAGAGCGTCCGTCACCATGGTCTCGTCCTCCTCCGGCTCCCACCAGATGTTCTTCAGGTACGGGTACCTGCCGAGCATGACGGTCTCATACACTGTGAGGCCGAAACTGCCCTTCAGCTCCGCAGGTACATTCGCGACCTTCTTCGCTATCTCGCCGGGAGTCTTGTCCTTGACGGATTCCCCGTCAATGAGCACGTCCCCTGATGTTATGTCGTGGAGGCGGTTGATGCACTTCATCATCGTCGACTTCCCGCACCCATTGGGGCCGATCAGACCGACAAGAAGTCCCGGGCCTATGGTATACGAGACGCCGCGTACCGCATGATATCCGTCGTCGTAGACCTTGTTCAGATCACGTACCTCGAGCAGCGGCGCCTCATCCGTCATACATCTTCCCCCTCTTGATCAGCATATATGCGAACACAGGGATGCCAATCACCGTTGTTATAGCCCCCACAGGAAGTTCGATTCCATAGTATCCGGTTCTTGCCAGCAGGTCCGCCAGCATGAGCATCACTCCTCCGAAGCATATCGAGGCTGGTAGCACCATGCGATGATCGCTCCCGAGCAGCATACGGCACAGGTGCGGGATCACCAGACCGACGAATCCTATGACGCCAACGAATGCCACGCAGATGGAGGTCAGTATCGATGCCAGTATCAGCATCCATCTGTTGAATCTGCGGACATTCAGACCCATCTGCCTGGCCTGATCCTCACCCAACAAGACGAGATTGAACTCCTTCGCCCACAGTAACGGGACCAGCGACATGGCAAGTGCCAGGAAGACGATGATCCACACCTGGGACCACGTGATGTCAGAGAACGAACCGTACAGCCACGTGAGGGCGTTGCTCAATTTGTTGCCGGCCATGGTCAGCATAATGGTCTGCACGGCAGAGAACGCCAGGCCAACGACCACCCCCGCAAGGACATAGTTTATCGCCGACCCCCCTGCCTTCTCGGCGAGGAGCATGGTGCATCCGAATGCGATGAGACCGCCGATGCATGCGGTGATGGCGACGAGATAGATCGAATGCGAAGAGAAGAGGCCGAAGAACGTGAAGTCGAAGGCTATCACTGCTATGGCCGCCACACCGGCCCCCGAGGAAACACCCATGATGTATGGGTCCACCAAAGGATTCCTGATGATGGCCTGATAGATGCACCCGGCGATTGACAGGCCGATGCCGATAGCAAGAGCGGCTATCGCCCTGGGGAACCTCGACTCGTAGATATACAGCTCCAACGTCGTCAGGCCATTGCCGCCTTTTCCTATGGCGGAGAACAATGCCGCATAGGCATCGATGGGATTGCTGATCGAGTCAGAACCGATACAGATGCACATGGTGAAGGCGATGAATATGGCCACCGCACCCATCACGATCACGAATCTCAATCTGTGCCTGTTGCGGGTGTTATGCGTATAGTCCTCGCCGTAAAGATAATGCAGAAAACTCTCCTTGAGATGATGGAATGGTCTCTCGATGCCCTTGCCATACCTCATGTAAGCGTAGATGACCGCGAGTATGGCGACGATCACACCGATGACGATCGCAATGACAGCGATCACGGGAAGATCCTGTGAGGGAACATCTTCGGAATATGGTGCGAAGGCGCCATCGATGCGATAGATGCCGACATCGGTACCACAGAACACGGTGTCCCCCAGCACCAATGCGGGGATCATGTTGAACTGGCGAACATCCGACGGACAATAGGCCACACCGACTATCTCCCCGTCCAACGACAGTTGATAGATCGGATCGGAACCGCGGTAACTGACCACATAGAGATAGGTGCCGTTCACCAGCACCATGGGGGCGTGTATCTCCGCGAATCCGCCGGCGACTACGGAGTAGGTTCCGGAAGAGTCCACCCTGGCCAGTGAGGTCTCGATGCCGTCGGACACCAGCACATATGCTCCGGTGAAACCTGCACTGCTGACCGGGATCACATATCTGCCGAATATGCCCAGGTCGGAGCTTTGGAATCTCTGTACAAGCCTGTCACCGTTCGGATCGTACTCGTATACGGCCAAACCGGAGACGGTCTGGCTCATCCCCAATCCGTCTGAGAATGTGAAATAGAGCACATAGTTGCCGGAGGATGCTGTCTGGACCGCTACCTGGCCCACACCGCCGTATCCCTCGTTGCGGATGACCCTCTGGTAGATGAACTGGTCAGCGAGGATGTTTCCATCGATTGCGTCGATGATGTACAGATGGCCGTTCAATGCTCCGACGAACACCCTGCCGTCCACCACGGTGGGTGCCACGAGATATGTGCTGCCCCCGAGTATACGGGACCAGACGAGATTCAGATCGGTATCGAAGCAATACACCATCCCGTTGGAGTGGGTGACGTATATCGCCCCGGCATAGAGGACCATGGACGAGAATCCCGAATCGTATGTGTTCCCTTCCAATGTGGCTCCGGGAATACTGCTGGGCACCTGCTGCGCAGAAGCGAAGGAAGAACCGCCGAATGACGTCACATCGGCATTGTTCTCCCCCGGACCCGTACGCCACGGCATCTTGTAGATGTACCCGGTCATCGTGGCCACGTAGACGTAATCGCCTACGATGAGCGGTGTGGATGACTCGTAATTCGCCCCGCTGATGAAGCTGAACGTCCACACTGTCTCTCCATTGGAAGCGTCCAAACAGTCCACTCTGGCATATCCGTCCGAGACGCCATACTTCTGGATGATGTACCCTCCGACATACAGTGTGGTGGCATGGGCGGTCCCGGCATCAGTCCATGCCGTCTCGTATTCAGCAGATGATGTATAATCTGCATCCTGGGAACCGGTGTTGGCGGCGTCGCCTCTGGACATGACCCAGGCATTCTTGTTATCGGGAGTTTCGACCGGGACGGTACCCGACGGATAGAAGCCGATGGCAAGTGCCGCATACGAAGTCTGAGTGTCCGGTGCGATCTCTGCCCACGCTCCGTTGCTCCAGCCGTACATCCTCCAGGATGCCGTTACAGTGACGCCTGTGGTGCCCGACTCCGTGAATGTGCCTCCGCTATCGACGACGCCGGTCACCGTGGAGGTCACGCCATCTATGGCGATCGTACCGGAAGCGTAATCGAATGTCATACCCTGGCTCTGTACGGCGGAGCGTACGGTCTCCAGCGGCGATGATCCAGTGCTGGTGGTCCAATCGGTATCCCCATCACCCCTATCGATGAGGACTTCCACCTCGTCTTCGGCGAAGGCATCGGGCATGCAGACCAATATCGGAGATATCGTCAGGATGAGCACTGTTGCAATAGTCAGAATCGTTCTCTTGTCCATGTTATCACGTCAAACTCATCCCTGAGCTGTAGGTCAGATAGTCCTCGTAGTCATCCCCGATGATCTTGGGGACATCGGTGTCGAATGCGTCGGGATGCAGCATCATCCCCAGGACCTCCACCACCTGCGCGGTCCTCGGTCCAAAGCGCTGCACCATCTCCGCCGCGCTCCCGCAGATCACATAGACCTCTCCGTTCTTCCATGCGTCCGTCTCCTTCCACATGGCCGAGAGGCTGTTGTAAAGAAGGTCATACTCGTCTATCGAGTACTCCGCAGTTATGATCACGATCTTGTCAGGATTCGCTGCCGGGATCCTGTCCGATGTTATGTGCACCCAGCCGTACCATTCGTCGAACACGTTGCTGGCATTGACTATGCTCAGGATGTCCGAGATGTAGGTGTCGCTGCCGGAGACGAATGGGCTTATATCCGGCTCCAAGGAGACCATCACGTCCACCGTTCCACCTGCCGACGATTTGTAGCACAGGCGGGAGATCGTGTCGACGATATGCACGGTGTCATCGATGACCTCTTCGGCGGCAAGTTCGTGTCCTATGACCCTACCGACGACGAAGATGTTGTCTAAAACGGTGTCCAGGTCCTCCCCCGGATACAGGACTATCGCATCCACGGACACACCTCTGAGCTGGGATGCTATCCGTACATGCGATTGGAGGTCGCCGTCGCAGAATACCACGTCGGGGTTCACCCCGACTATCGGTTCTAAACTGGGATTGGCGTAGCTGCTCACCCTTTGGATGTCAGTTCCTATGCGGGATGCCACCGAGGCCGGATAGTTGGAGTAGTCGTCAACACCGACTATGATGTTCCCTGCCTTCACGGAAGCCAGGATCTCGGTTATCGTAGGCGTCAGCGACACCACGCGGTACTTCTGGGCGTAGCCGTAGATTGGCATTCCCGTGTAATCGACGACGGGTGACGGTTCCTCCCCCTCCGCACAATAGGCCCACACCGTGATGGTGTAATCAGACGGTCTCTGATCATAAGGAGCGTCGAGCCTCATCATCTCGGTACCTCCCGGATAGACCACCCAGAGGTCCCAGGAACCCGCTTCCCCCGAGACCACGCCGTTGATGGAAGTGATCGTGCCGTCGTCCGACATCACCAGAGGATACCCGTTAATGGATGTCGCGTGCACCAACAGGTCCTGTGCGGTATCGTATTCCGAAGGATCGGTCTCTGACCACACAGTGTCGTAATCCCCGAAGTCGATCACCGTTCCGCTTGCCTGTGCGGTGGATTCCGACTCCGCGAACACTCCCGCGATGAGCCCGAGACACGTGCCCATCAGGACTATCGCCACTGATACCATCGCACGGAACCTGTCGTCCATCTGACCTCCATGAAAAAGAAGATTGGGAGCGGCGGAAGTCCGCCGCTATATGTCTCAGGCGGTAGCGAACGGACCCGTGGACACGATGTCGGTAACCGTATCGGGCGTTACATCGTAGGTCACGTTCCAGTCCGCGTCCATGGTGTAGGTTCCGTAACTGATGTAGAACACGTTCGTTGCCGCGGAGGTCAGCACGGGGCCGTTGAAGAAGTAACCGCTCCAAGCATTTTCACCGACCTCGGAGAAATAACCGAAGACTGCTACCCCATAATTGCTTACTGCAGGGTAATTATCGAAGGTGATCCACCCGCTGTCACTTACCGAACATGTCAGACCGGCCTGAGATGCTGCAGACACAAGAGCGGTGGCGGCATCGCCGGTAGCACTGTACCATCCCTTGGCGCTGTCATTGAATCCGTCGAAGTAGAACCAATAGGTGTTCCCGTAAGTGAGTGGGGTGTATCCGCTGCCTTCTGCAAAGGGTCCGGTGGTCAACACAGGGGCGGTCGTGTTGGACGGGTCAAGCGTATAGCTCGTAGTACCGCTGGCATAATCGTAACTCCACTCGGTGTAACTGATGTACACGATGTTGGATGTCACATCCTCAATCACAGGTCCTTCAAAGAAATAACCGTTCCAGGGGCTGGCAACAGTGGTCAAGGTGTACTCAAAGACGGAGAAGTTGGTGTTGCCGACAGGCGTATAATCCCCGATGCTCGAGATCATCCCGTAGCTGCCCATCGTATAGCTGATGTTGTCTGAGCTCAACGCATCGTCGAACGCAGTCATGACATCGTTGCCCTTACCCTCATGCCATCCGTTTATGTCTCCCATCCCATCGAGATAGAAGTAGTAGGTGTCTCTATCATCTGCAACATTATCGTCCACCGCGAAGTGGTGGTAGAACAGTACTCCTGCGACCGCCACCAACGCCACTATGGCGATGGCGATGACCGCCGTTTCAGACTTGTTAGCCAAGTTATCACCCTTGATGGAATATATATCCAACTCTATCTACGTGAGTTGAACCGTACATCCAATGTTAGAAGAAAGTAAGTTGGACTATATATCCAATTCTATCGCCGTCCTGCCATCCTTAATAACGGATACGATAATCCCCGCCGTCATGGGAATCTTCTCGGACAAGGACATAGTCGAGAGCATGATGACCGGCTACCTGGGCATCAGCGACTACAGCGAACGCAGCCTCACCCCCAACGGATACGACCTGAGGATCGCGGAGGTGAGCCTGTTGGGTTCGGAAGAGAAGATATCCGAAGGCATCGCCGTCATTCCCCCCAGGACCATGTTCTACGTGTCCACCGTCGAGAGGGTGAGAATGCCGTCGGACGCCTGTGCCCAGCTCTGGCTGAGGACCTCCTGGATCAGGAAGGGCATCATGGCCAGCTTCGGGAAGATCGATGCGGGGTTCGAAGGTACCCTCACACTCGGCGCATACAACGCCGGCGACAAGCCCGTGGAGCTGCCCATCGGCGAGAGGTTCTGCCAGATGGTGTTCGAGAGCCTGAACTCCCCCACCATCAAAGATTACTCACAGAGGAGCGGACACTATCAGGGTCAGACCGGCATCACTCTGGACCCGATGAAGAAGTCCTGATCACGTCCAGGACGTACACGCTGCTGGTTGGGGAATACGTTTTCAATTCCCGCATGGAATCGAGACGGCAGTACAGACCGCGGGAGTTCATCTCTTCGACGAGTGCGTTCGCCTCCGCCTCGGCGGTGGCCCTCTCGCGGATCGTATGCAGATGCACCACACCGCCTTCCTTCGTATGTGCCAGCGCATCCGGCAGGAAGCGATAGGCGATCTGCGGCAGGTTCATTATCACCCGGTCCGCCATGGGAAGCTCCTGTATCTCTTCCAGCGCGTCCCCCTGGATCGGGATCACGTTCCCGGTGCGGTTGAGGCGGATGTTCTCCTTCATGTAGTGATACGCATCCGGGTTCAAGTCGATGGAGTAGATCACAGACGGATGTGCGTGTCTGGCTATCACCATGGGGAAGGGTGCCACCCCGGCGAACATGTCGATGATGACCTCCCCCTCCTTCACGTTCGATGCCACGCGCATCCTCTCGGTGGCCAACCTGGGGTTGAAGTACACAGTGGCGGGATCCGTCAACATGGTCACCCCGGACTCCCGGTGGCGGGTCTCCGACGGACCCTCTCCGGCGATGGGATGCAGCTCGCGCACCCTCAATTCACCCTTCACGCCGCCGTCCTGCAACACCAGGCGGACGTTGGAGTTGGTCCTCAGAAGGGCGTCGCCGATGTCATGTGCCAGCTCCGACACCTCCTCTGGGATCTTGACGACGATCACGTCGCCTATGCAGTCGTATGACGTGGGGAGATGGGACCTCGACCACTCCGGCAGCAGCATCCGGTAGTCGGTCTCCCGATGCTCGTTCTCCTCCAGCTCCGCCTCCGTCATCTCATAACCGTCGACGGGACCGGTCACCGGAATTAGCAGGGAATCGCCGTCCCTGCCGATCCTGTGCGTTATGTCCAGGAGTCCCCTTTCCTTCAACGATAACCTCACGGGGTTGCCCTCGGACTTCGGGACCCTGACGCACAGCACCATGCCCCAATGTAAGAAGGACTGGTATTTATCACCGGACGCCCGCGATGTTTATCATCAGATAACGTGTGCGGGTGCCCATGGTTTCCGAGCTCGTCTTCGTCGGCCTGGGCCTCTGCGGCGCCGACGGAATGACCGTCCGTGCACTGAACGCACTGAAGGAGTGCGACAAGATCTACGCCGAATTCTACACCTCCCATCTCATCGGTACCGACGTGTCCGAGGTGGAGAAGGTGATCGGGAAGAAGATCAAGGTGCTCTTCCGCATGCAGGTGGAGGAGGGCGAGGACATCATCAACGACGCCCGCACCATGAGGGTGGGCTTCGTCACCGCCGGGGACACCATGTCTGCCACCACCCACGTGGACCTGATGCTCCAGGCGAAGGAGGAGGGCATCCCGGTGAGGCTGTTCAACGGCGTCTCCATCTTCTCGGCGTGCCCCACCGCCTTCGGTCTGCAGAACTACAAGTTCGGGAGGACGGTGACCCTGCCGTTCATCGAGGAAGGTTACCAACCCAGGTCCCCCTACGACCACATCCTGGAGAACAAGGAGCGGGGACTGCACACCATGGTGCTCCTGGACATCCGCGCCGACGAGCTCCGCTACATGACCGCAAAAGAAGCCATACAGTGGCTGCTCACCGGCGAGGAGAAGTGGGGCGGCGGCCTGATGAAGGACGACACCCTGATCTGCGTGGCATCAAGGGTGGGCGCACCGGACCAGAAGCTCACCGCCGGTTATGCGAAGGACCTCTTGGAGATGGATCTGGGAGAACCCCTGTTCACCCTGGTCATTCCCGGGGACCTGCACTTCATGGAGGCATACGGTCTGGTATACTTCGCCGGCGCCCCTCAGGACATCATCAAGGAGGATTGACCTCTAACCGTAACATCTCCCGGACATAAACGCGGATTCCCAAACATCCTCCGGCAATCTTGCCAGGAGACAAAAGATGTCGGGAAACGCAGAGATGCTGACTGATGCCTTCCGCACCGTCGGGAGGAAGTACGGCTATGAGAAAGTAGAGGCGGAGTTCGCGACCTTCCGCGAATTCAAGGTCCAGTGGCAAAGATCCTACCGCTGGGCATCCTTCCGCGTCAGCGACTACCTGGAGGACGCCGGTCGTAACGTCATCGAAGGTCTGGCGGACACACTCTTCCAGAGGATCACCGGAAGGGAGAGCACCCCCTATGACGAGAGCATGAGGGAGTTCGTCACCGCCGAGGACTTCGCCGAGAGGAAGAGACCGGCCTACCTCCGCAGGAGCAGGAACCTGACCTCCGGCCCGGAGGGCCTGGGAAGGAACCTGGAGGACTCCGTGGAGAGGCTGAAGGACATGGGACTCTGGCAAGGCTACGACGACATCAAGTGCGTCTGGGCCACAGGAGTTAGAGCAAGGAAGGCGGCCACGTGCTCGGTGCTGATGAAGCTGATCAGCATCGCGGACCTGCTGGACGACACGGAGATTCCCGATATGGTGGTTGACTACTCCGTATACACCCAGTATCTGAGAATCGCCGAGGGTCAGAAGTGCTTCGGCCGCGGAGACATATACACCCGCGAACAGGAGCGCCAGTTCCCCAAGTACAAGGAGGCTGAGAGACTGCTGGACAAGCTCTGCCTCTACATATGAGACAATTGGCGGACCTCCCGGGTCCGCCGTCAAACACATTCCCTTTTCTGATCACGATTTACGACAGCGTGAACGCCATAGGCAGAAGGATGAGAGTGTCCCCGGACGATAACACACCCTCTCATCGTCCGCCGATGACGGCGGCCTCCGGGCACTGACCCCGTCCGGGGTATGTGTCGGACCCTGTGTTGTCCGGAAGGTCACGGCAAACGACGACTCGTCGCAGGCTCCCGCCGGTTCCCATAATGGTTCAGGGCCGCTGTACGCCGCACCGTACACATGCCGTTCATCAATCCCGGCCCTACGTCGGTGCGGTACGATGCAATCATACTTCCTGTTCTTAAATGTGAAGTTAGAAGTGGCTTCGCTACGATGTCACTTCATGTCAACCGAAGAGGAGAGAAGGAAGGCCGACGAGATGCTGAGGAGGATGGAGGAGGAGCTTGGATTCGTGCCCCTGGTAAGTCAGGTGCTCTCCGAACGTCCCGATCTCTTCATCCCCAACTGCGAACTCTTCAACACGGTGTTCGAAGGCGAAGGGAAGAGGATCGATGCAAAGACCACCCGTCTCATCGCCTTGTCGGCGTCCGTCGCACTCGGAGCGGAGCACTGCGCGAAGGTGCAGGCCACCGTGGCGAAGGAGTTGGGCGCCACCAGGGAGGAGATCCTGGAGACCATGCACATAGCATCACTCATGGCCATGAACCGCTCCCAAGCCTACGGGTTCAGGGCGTTCAAAGAGGTATTCAGGGAGTAGTGGTAACACAGTTAAATACGGGTGCTAGCATACGAAGGCCCATGGTCACTATTACGGATGACGCTGTCAAGTTCCTGAAGGACCTGCTGGAGAAGCAGGGCAAGACCGGCTACGGCATCAGGATCTACTTTGCGGGCATGGCCTGCAGCGGCCCCCAGTTCGGCATGAACTTCCAGGAGGGCAAGGGCGAGGAGGAGAACGAGCTCCCCATGGACGGCTTCTCCTTCTACTTCGACAACGAGACCAAGGAGGCCCTGGAGCCCTGCGTGGTCGAGTACGTCGAGGATCCCAACTTCGGCAACGGCCTGATCATCAGGGACCCCAACGCCCAGGGATGCGCTTCCTGCGGCGGCGGATGCCACTAAACGGATTCGGGGACCCCTCCCCATAACTATTTTAATCCCTTTTCTGAAGTGCGACCATGCAATACCTCTCCCGCCCGAAGATACGGCCGGATACCGTCGAGGAGCGCAGATACCAGGTGGCCATGGCCGCCGGGTGCCTGGAGAGGGACACCCTGATCATCCTGCCCACCGGGTTGGGGAAGACCGTGGTCGCCCTGATGGTGGCGGCAAAGGTCCTGGAGAAGGGACGCAAGGTGCTGCTTCTCGCACCCACCAAACCGCTGGTGGACCAGCACCGGGAGACCTTCGCCGGTTGGTTGACCCCTGATGTGAGGGTGGGATGCATCAACGGCAACATGCCGCCGGAGCGCAGGACCTCCGAGATCGAGGGATGCGACATGGTGGTATCCACACCCCAGGCCGTGGCCAACGACCTGGAGAACGGGAGGTACAACCTGGATGCCTTCGGTCTTGTTATCTACGACGAGGCCCACCGCGGGGTGGGCAACTACGCCTACGTGACCGTGGCCCAATACAACATCAACGGCATCTCCATGGGCATGACCGCCTCCCCCGGAAGCAATCACAACAAGGTGATGGAGGTCTGTCTGAACCTCTGCTTCAACCGCATCGACATGCGCACCGACTACGACCCGGATGTCTCGCCCTACGTGCACGACACCAGGATCGAGAGGATCGAGGTCACCCTGCCCGAGGACCTGAGGACCATATCGGACATACTCGCCAAACTGCAGGCGGAGTACGTGAAGGAGCTGGTGAACATGGGTCTGATGGATCCCTACCGCCCTCCCACCGTGAGCCATCTGCTCCAGGTGGGTGCCAACCTGCAGTCCAGGATCCGGGGCAACGAGAAGTCGTCCTACGTGTACAGAGGCATGGTGGCGCAGTCCATCGCCGTGAAGCTGGGTCATGGCATCGGTCTGGTGCAGACCCAGGGAATGTCCGCCTTCCGCAACTACGCCGACAGGCTGGTGAAGGAGTGCGAGGGACCTACGGGAAGCAAGAGCTCCAGGGAGCTTGCCGAACGCAAGGAATTCAAGGAGACCCGCCGCATCGCCTCGGAATCGCGCACGGAGCACCCCAAGGTCTCCAGGGCGATGAGCCTGGTGAGCATGACATTGAACGAGAACCCCCGGTCGAAGATCATGGTGTTCACGCAGTACAGGGACACCTGCGAGCTCCTCACCGGGAAGCTGTCATCCATACCCAACGCCAAGGTGGAGAAGCTCATCGGCCAGTCCAAGGGCGGGTTGCGGCAGAAGGAGCAGATCATGATGCTGGACCGCTTCCGTGCCGGGGAGACCAACGTTATGGTCTGCACCTCCGTGGGCGAGGAGGGACTCGACGTCACCAGCACGGATCTGGTGGTGTTCTACGAACCGGTACCGTCGGAGATCCGCACCATCCAGCGCCGTGGAAGGACCGGCAGGCGCAGCGACGGCAGGGTGGTGGTGCTGATAGCCAAGGACACCATGGACGAGGCCTTCGAGAACACCAGCGCCAAGAAGGAGGAGATCATGATGGCCCGCCTTCCCAAGCTGAACAGCGAACTGGAGCGTACGGTCAAGAGACCCGCTCCCAGGGGCCAGACCCACATCGGCGACTACTGACCCAGCGCCGGCATGGAAAGCTTATAACCCGCCCGAACCTACCCGTGGGTATGCTTTACTCGGACATCGCCAGGGTCTTCGGGAGACTGGAGGAGACAGGCAGCAGGCTGGAGATGACCTCCATCCTGGCGGAGTTCTTCGCCAAGCTGGAACCGTCCGAGCTGAGGGATGTCATCTATCTTTCTCAGGGAAGGCTGCATCCCGAATTCTATCCTATCGAACTGGGCATGGCGGACAAGCTGGTGCTCAAGGCGATAGCGAAGGCCGCCGGGTACCCGGAGGAGGAGGCGGAACGCATCTGGCAGAAGGAGGGGGACCCGGGCGCCGTCGCCGAGGACATGATCTCGCGCAAGCGCCAGCTCACCCTGTTCTCGGAAACGCTGACGTTGGAGAACGTTGTCCAAGGGCTCACGGAGATCGAGAGGTCGGAGGGCAAGGACTCACAGAGCCAGAAGATGAAGATCCTCTCCCGCATGCTTAGCAACGCCGAGCCCGAAGGCGCAAAGTATCTATGCAGGATCGTCACGGGAAGGATGCGCACCGGAGCCTCCGCCATGACGATATTGGACGCATTGGCGGAATGCTTCGCGGACAAGAGCGACCGGCCGGAGATCGAGAGGGCGTTCAACGTCACCTGCGACATGGGCCTCGTCGGAGAGACCTTGGCCAGGGGAGGGCTTGCGGCGGTCTCCTCGATCCAGGTTACAGTGGACAACCCCATCAAGGTGATGCTGGCGGAGAGGCTCCCCTCGCTGCCCGAGGTTATGGCGCGGATGGGGGGCAGGTGCGCCATGGAGTTCAAGTACGACGGGATGAGGATCCAGGCCCACATATCCAACGGATCCTCCAGACTGTATTCCCGCAGGCTGGAGAACCTCACCGGCAACTTCCCCGACATAGGCGAGCATCTGGCACAGTCCCTCAAGGTAAAGGAGGCGATCATCGAGGGGGAGTGCGTGGCCGTCGATCCCGACACCGGTGCCATGCTTCCGTTCCAGACCGTCACCCACCGCAGGAGGAAGCACGGCATGGACTCCGCGGTGAAGGAGATCCCCGTGAAACTGTTCATGTTCGACATCCTCTACCTGGACGGGGAGGACATGACCCAGATGCCCTATTGCGAGCGGCGCAGGGTACTGTCGCAGACATTCGCAGAGGACCCGCTGCTCACACTGACCACCATGGAGGTGGTCTCCAGCGACGAAGAGGCGGAGGCGTTCTTCGACAGGGCGATCGCATCCAAATGCGAGGGCGTGATGGCGAAATCGATCTCGGACGCATCCGTGTACCGCGCCGGCTCCAGGGGCTTCCTTTGGATCAAGTACAAGAAGGACTACCACGAGGCCCTGACGGATACCTTCGACCTCACGGTGGTGGGCGCGTTCTACGGCATGGGCAAGCGTGCCGGGAAGTACGGGGCACTGCTGATGGCATCCCCGGATTCCGAGACCGGGAAGTTCTGCACCGTCTGCAAACTCGGTACCGGATTCGACGACGCATTCCTGGATGCGCTCCCCGGCATGTTGGAGAGGTTCAAATCGGAATCCTGCCCCCGTTCGGTGGAGGCGAAGATGATCCCCGACGTGTGGTTCGAGCCCGGCATGGTGCTGGAGGTGGTCGGTGCGGAGATAAGCGTGAGCCCGATACACACCGCCGCCTGGGGCTGGGTGAAGGAGGATGCCGGCATCGGCATCAGGTTCCCCAGATACACAGGCAGGCTGAGGGACGACAAAGGCCCGGAGGCATCCACCAGCGTGCAGGAGATATTCGACATGTACGAGATGCAGGGCTCGGATGCCGTCTGATTCGCGCGCGATACCTTTATATTAAAGGGTCCGAATGGGGGCGGCATGGAATTCTACCTTGCCGAAAAGACCGAGAAGTCGGTCACGCTGAAGTTCAAGGGCATCGACACCACCCTCATCAGCCCGATAATGGACGTGCTCGACAAGGACCCCGACGTGAAGATCGTCAGGTACATCAACACCCACCCCGAGCTGGACGACCCCGCTCTCGTGGTGGAGACCCGCGAGGGCGACCCTGTCGAGGCCGTCAAGAGAGCGGCCATGTCGGTCTCCGAGTACTTCGGCACCGTCAACCAGTGAACATGTATCGTGAATGCCGCACGGCCGAGGCCGACGTCGGCATGCTGTATTACCTCACGGACACCGAAGGTACCGGCGGGAGATTGAAGGCCACTGCGGAAGACTTCGTGGTGGACGAGGTTTCCGACGGTCCGGAGCCTTCCGAGAACGGCAAGTTCACGATAGCCACCGTCACATCGGTGAACTGGGAGACCAACCGCCTCATCCGCATGCTGGCCAAGGGCATGCGCATATCCAGGGAACGTATCGGCTACGCCGGAACCAAGGACAAGCGTGCCGTGACGAGTCAAAGGATGTCCTTCGACTGCGACCCTTCGGCGCTGTCTCGGATAACCCTCAACGACGTGTCCTTCTCTGACGTTTACCAATCCGATCACCAGGTAAGGATGGGGGACCTCTCCGGCAACAGGTTCTCCGTCACCGCCAGGGAGTTGGATATCGACGATGCGAAGACGGAGGAGATCGTGGAAACGTCATTGTCACAGCTGTCCGAGGTCGGCGGTTTCCCCAACTACTACGGCGTCCAGAGGTTCGGGACGGCGCGGCCGGTCACCCATCTCGTTGGGGAGAGGATCGTCCGCGGGGACCTGCGGGGCGCGGTGGAGACGTATCTGTCCCTGCCTTCGGATTTCGAGGACCGGGAGGTCTCCGAGGCAAGAGAGATGCTCTCCAGATGCGACGGCGACTTCTCTTCCGTAGAATCACTGCCGAAGATGATGGGATACGAATCCATCATGGTGTTCCACCTCAAACAGAATCCGGGAGACTGGGCGGGCGCCATCGCCGAACTGCCCTCCGGACTGCAGATGATGTTCACCCACGCCTATCAATCGTACCTGTTCAACCTCATCCTCAGCGAGAGGATGGCCCGGGGCATGCCCCTGAACTCCCCGGTGGAAGGGGACACGGTGATCCCGTTGGACGCCGACGGGGTGCCGGTGCACGAGGAGCCCGCCAGGGTGACGTCGAGGAACATCCGCCTGGTGGAGAGGCAGATCCGGAGGGGGAGGGCATGCATCGCAGGGTCAGTGTTCGGCAGCGACGGGATGCTCTCCGAAGGCGACATGGGCGACATCGAGAGGGCGGTCATCGAATCCCGGAAACTGGAACCGCAGGATTTCGTGATCCCCGGCCTTCCCCACTGCTCCGCGGCAGGGGACTGGAGGGAGCTTCTCTGCAAATACTCCGACCTGAAGGTCTCATACGCTCCCGGAAGCTACACCGCCTCCTTCTACCTCACGAAGGGCAACTACGCCACCTGTCTGATGCGCGAACTGCTGAAGACGGAGATGAACCGCTACTGATTGAGCCGGATGGCGGTGCGGGCGGTATGCACGCCCACACCGTAGTGGTCCATCACCGTGAATATCCCGACCTTCTGACCCTTGATCTCCTCGGCGATGGCCTCCACCTCCCTGGAGAACGCTATAGGGTCATCATCGTTGGTCAGCGCGAAATGGATGTACGCCTGCAGACGGCGCACCTCGTCGAGGTCGGTGCTGCCCAGAGCGGCGGATACGGTCTCGATGGGCACGGCGGGAGAGGAGCTTATGTCATTGATCCCTCCCCCCACGATGACCTTGAACGAATTATCCTCCATCTCCTCGAAGAAGTCGTCGCCGGGGTTGATGAAAGGGTACCTGTCGGGTGTGCGAAGATATCTGACTGCATGTGCGGCCACACCCTCCGATACCCCGGATGATGCCCAAACGGCGGGATTGTCCACGGACCTGCCGGTGGACACCGCGGATGTCAGCAATCTCGAGGCGGCGGTCTCGATCTCCTCCTGCGAAGGCGGCTCCGAATCGTCGATGTCCGGAAGGGTCGATGCTATCGGTTCTATGTGATGATCCACTTCGTCTTCCCCGGATCCTTCGATATCATCGTCCTCGGATATCTCGTCATCCTCGGATGCCTCATCGTCCTCGGAAGCATCCCCGTCGTCCGCGTCATCGTCCTCCGGGAGCTCATCTTCCGGGACGTCGGTCTGCGGTACGGCGATCCCCGCCTGTCCGTCGGAATCGTCTTCGTCCCCGAATGCCTGCAGTTCATCCTCCGCGGACATCTCCGTGACGACCTCGTCCCCGAACAGGGAATCCGCTTCCGCCTCGGCGCCCACGGACCTCAGAGCGGATGCATAGATCATCAGGTCCTCCGGGTCGTCCACGTGGTTCCTGATCGGCTCGTACAGTAACAACAATCCCTCACGGTCCCGGTTCCAACTGTGTATCTCCGCCCTCATCATGAGGGCCTCCGGGTCGGTGGGGTCCGCCGCTATCACATCATCCAGGAGCGGGGCGGCACGGTCTCTGTCGCCCAGTCTCACGTACACCTTGGAAAGCCTCATGGCGGCATCCCTGGAATTGGGATCCAATCTCAATGCGGCCAGGTAGCTCTCCATGGCCGGACGGTACAGACCCAGATCCAGCTCCGTGTCCCCCTTTTCAATCAACATATCCGCATCGTGAACGCCGAGTCCCGTCGCCTCGTTGAACACGCCCAGGGCGGATATGGTGTCTCCTGCGACCCTGTGGGCCCTTCCCAGCGCCCAAAGTATGCCCACATCCGCCGGGAATATGGCCCTGCCCGCCTCGGCGGCAGATATCGCCTCGGAATTGTTCCCCAGGTCGAGCATCATCTCAGACAGTGCCAGATATATCTCTGGGTCGTGCGAGCCTGCCTCCACCGCCGCTCTTAGCAACGTGACCGCCAAGACCTCGTCCCCGTCCTCCAAGGCCCTGCGTATCTCGTCCATGGAGGGTGCGGCGGGCACCTCTGGGATCACCGTCCTCTCCTCGAACCTTGCCATCAGCTCGTCGGCACGGTGATCCTCGCCCGAGGTACGATACATGGCCGCCAGCACCTCCGCGGATTCACGATCGTCGGAACAGACTGTGAGCAATATCTCGTAAGCGTCCATGGCCTCGGCCATGGACCCGTACCTCTCCATGAAACGGGCCTTGCCCCTCAGCGCCTTGCAGGAATCGGGGACATGTACGCACAGGTCGTCCAACAACCTGCGACCGTCCTCCACCCTGCCGGTCTCCGCATAAATGAATGCCAGATCAACAGCCGCCCCGGGATCCCAGCGGTCGGTGCAGAGGATCCTGTTGCATATCTCCTCCGCTTTGTCCAGATCCCCCATCCTCACGGAGACGTCCTTCTGCATCACCAGCACCTCCATGCTACCGGGACGCATCCTCAGCGCCATCTCCAGGAAGGCCATGGCCTCCACGTACATCCCCGCCCGCACCAGCAGACGGGCCTTGATGATCACCGGCTCCGGGTCGTCCGGGGACATGGAGATCACACGGTTGATGGACTTCACCGCACCGCGGATATCGTCCATGTCCTCCTGCACCAGGGCCTTGGAGATCCAATACTCCGGGTTCTCCAGATCCAGGATGATCGCCCGGTCGAAGGAGGTCTGAGCGGCCATCAGACTGCCGCTCTTCATCTCCGACAGCCCCTTGGAATACCACACGGCGGGGTCGTTCGGCGATAGCGCCGCCACCCTGGCGTACGACGATACGGCATCATCATACCTCTGTGCCAGATATTCCGCGTTGCCCCGTATCATCCACACCTCCGGCAGCCTGCCGTAGATGTCGTCGAAATCGTCCACGAAGCGGCAGAGGGAGTCCACATCCCTCTCCTTCAGAAGTGCCAGTATTATGTCCCTGAACAGGCGGGCGTCCTCCCTGGCGTTCAGGGCGTCCCGGTATCCCTCCAGAGCCTCCGCATGCATGCCCATGGAGGCCAGCAGCTCCGCCCTCCCCCTCTGGAGGTCTGCGCTACCGGGGCGTTCCGCGATCATCCTGTCATAGAGGTCCAATGCCCTGTCCGATTCTCCCAGGGCAATGAGTACGTCCCTGCGGACGGAGAGGGGACGGAGGTCGCTGACGTCGGGTGCCAGGGCCTCGTCCACCGCATCCATGGCCTTCTTCGTCCTGCCCAGGGCGAGCAGCGCCCTGGCCTTCTCGCACAGGGCGTCCACATCCCCGGGACGTGCCTTGAGCGATTTGTTGGCGTGCTCCAATGCGGCCTGATGGTCCTTCTCCGCGTTGGCACGGACAGCGAGCTGCAACTCCGCATATCCTACGTCGGAGCAGCGGGCGGCCATCCTCCTTACGAGTGAGGTGGCATCGGCGGTGAATCCCGCCGACGAGAGTCTGGCGGCACAGCGGGCGTAGTCCCTGGCGTCCTCCGGACGCAGTGCCAGGAGCTTGCCGATGTGCACATCCGCCTCGTGCTTCCTCCCCGCCTCCAGGGCCGCGGCTATCATGGCCTCCAGCAGAAGACGGTTGGTGGGATCCCGCTCCAAGGCCGAACGGCAGAGGTCCACCGCCGCCGCACGGTCCCCGGACTTCCTGAGCACCGACGCCTCCTCGGCGGCGGCGAACAGCCACCCGGGCTCGCTGTTGAGCACGTCCCTGTAGGTGTCGGCGGCCCTTGGATACAATCCGCGGTTGACGCACATCCTGGCGTATACGATCTTGCAGAACGGGTCGTCCCTGTACAGCGGACTGTCCCTCACAGCCTTCATGGCGTCGTCCTTCAGACCGTCATCCCACATGCGGCAGCAGTCGTAGAGCTCGGCGTACCGCCCTCCCGGGGCATCCGGTTCGGGAAGACCGTCCCTCCTGTGCAGCGCCTCCATGCTGCGGACGTACTGCCATCCGGTCTCGGGATCCAACTGTGACAGTCCCGGATACAGCCTCTCCTCGTCGGGATCCAGCTCCCAGGCCTCCATCAGAAGGTTCAACGCGTCCGGCCATCCGGAATGATATGCGCACACCGCCCTCGCCGCGGCTATCTGCGCCCGGCATCCGGCGTCGCCTATGTTAGATATTATATCGGAAGCGCCCAGGGCGTCACCGTTCTCCATGAGCACCCACGCCAACCCCACGGCGTCGGAGGTACCCGGGGGTATGGAGAGTATCGCGGGTTTGATGGTCTCGGAGAACGCCTCCGGCATCCGCTTCAGACAGGCTTCGGCGGCACGGGTGAGCAGCGGCACGTCCACCGGCCGCATGGATGATGCCTCATCCAACGCCTTCCTTAGCTGTGCGTCCGACGACCCGCGCCTCCCCCCTTCCGCATCGGGATCCAATATCCCCCAGAGCTTCCTGAGCCTGGGATCGGTCAGCATGGGCACCGGACGTTCCATGCCGGAGCATGGCGATGGCCGTATATAAGAACGGAGCGAACGCACCTCTTATATACGAGTTGAGGATTCAGAGACCCTGCGCATCTGTGATCTAGGGGTTAGGATTCAAGCCTTCCAAGCTTGTTGCCCGGGTTCGATTCCCGGCGGATGCACCATTCCTCAATTCTCGACGTCGCTGCATCGTGCTGCGCACCCCTCGCCGGCGCCAATTATTATACGAAACGGGAGATACCGACGGCGTGAACGCGATCTCGGTACGCGATCTCCGCAAGTCCTACGATGACGCCGAAGCGGTCAAAGGCATATCCTTCGAAGTGCCCGAAGGCTCATTCTTCGCCTTCCTAGGCCCCAACGGGGCGGGGAAGTCCACCACCATCTCCATCATCTGTTCGCTGCTCGCATACGATTCCGGCACCGTGGAAGTCTTCGGCAAAGATGTCTCAGACCCTTCGGTGAAGGGGGACATCGGCGTTGTCTTCCAGGATCCGATGATGGACGCCCGCCTGACCGTCAGGGAGAACCTGACCGTCAGGGGAGGCCTCTACGGACTGTCCGGGGAGACGCTGAAGGGCTCGGTGGACCGTGCGCTGGAGGTCTCCGATTCCGCCGAGTTCGCCGACCGCAGATACGGGACGCTGTCCGGTGGGCAGAGGCGCAGGGCGGACATCGCCCGGGCGCTGGTGCACGGACCCAGACTGTTGCTTTTGGACGAACCCACCGCAGGTCTTGACCCCCAGACCCGCAAGAGGATGTGGGACACCATCATCGAACTGAACCGCGACGAGGGACTCACCGTATTGCTGACGACCCACTACATGGAGGAGGCGGCGGGAGCGGACGACATCGTGGTCATCAACCGGGGGGAGATAGCCGCCCACGGGACCCCGGCCATGCTCAGGGAGAGATACTGTTCGGATACCATGTCCGTGGTGCCCAAGGACATGTCGGCCGTCCGCGGACTGTTGGATTCGCAGGGTATCGCGTACGGGGTTCACGCGGACACACTGGAGATACCGCTGTCATCCACCGTGGATGCCGTGCCGATCATCCGCATGCTGGAAGGGAAGCTGGACTCCCTGGAGGTGAGGACCGGCACCCTTGACGATGCGTTCATCAGGATCACCGGGGAGGAGATCGAATGAACGGCGCACTTTATCTCGCCAAGCGCAACACGATGTGCTACTTCCGCGACAGGGCATCAGTGGTCTTCTCGCTGATGGCGGTGCTGATCGTCGTGCTGCTGTACCTGCTGTTCCTGCGCAACATGCTCATCCAGTCGTACCCGGACATGCCCGGCATGGACCAACTCATGGACGTCTGGGTCTTGTCAGGGATCCTGGGCATCGTGCCGGTGACCACCGCCGCAGGGTCGCTGCAGACCATGGTGGAGGACCGCGCCAACGGCAGGGAACGGGACATCCTGGTAACCCCCATGAGACCGTGGGAGGTGGCAGGAGGGTACATACTCAGCACCTTCGCCGTGGGACTGATCATGAGCGCCATCACCCTGGTGATATGCGTCGCATACCTGGCGATGACCGGCTGCCCCATGACCGTCGGAGGGATCCTGGTGTCGGCGGTGCTGCTGATACCGTCTGCATTGTCCGGATCGATCATAATCTACGCCATCACGTCGTTCTTCAAGAGCACCGGCGCGTTCTCCGGGTTCTTCACCGTGGTCAGCGTGCTGATCGGTTTCCTCGCCGGCATCTACATGCCCATGGGCACCATGCCCGGTGCCATGCAGACCATCGGCACCTTGGTACCGGCCAGCCACATGGCTGCCCTTTTCAGGGATTCGCTTGCGGGACAGTCCCTCAGCGAGGTGTTCGCGGGTGCTCCAGCGGAGACGCTGGCACAGTTCCGCACCGAGATGGGGTTCGACCTGAGCCTGGGAGGTTTCGCCTTCGATCCCGCCACATGCATCCTGTATGTTCTGGGCGTCACTGTGATCTTCTTCGCCGTGGCAGTGCTGAGAATAAAACACCGCTGATTCTTTAATCAGGAGGTCCATTCAACTTTGATGAGACGTTCGGGCACCGATGGACCCTACAATAATCTTCCATTGATCCCCCCCGTCCGAAAATATAGAATCAGAAAGAATTCTGAAATCTTGTATTTCGGCTGCTCGGGCATTAGGTGAGTTAAAAGGACTTGTTGCTACAGTGCCAGAACAGAAAATACTTCTTGAATTACTTCCACTGCAAGAATCCAGATCTAGCTCTGAAATAGAGAATATCGTATCTTCCAGAGATCGCCTATTCGTTGCTCTGGACAATGGAAAACCAAATGACAATTTTACCCGTGAAGTGTTGAGGTACAACCTCACACTTACTCGTCATAGCCACAGCATACCTGATCAGAATACAATAGCCGCAATCTGTTCAGATCTTTGTGGTGAACCGATGCGCTATCGTGATTCGCCAGAAGATGAGGTATTCTTGGTACAATATTGGGGAAGGGATATTGCATACATACCGCCCTCTGGTGACAATGTCAGCAGGCTCATGAAGAACCTTATCGAATACATCTTCACCGATGATGAAATCGACCCGCTAATAAAAATGGCGGTGATACACTATCAATTTGAAGCCATCCACCCATTCTTCGATGGGAACGGGCGCACCGGAAGAATACTCAACATAATGTATCTGCAGTATTGCAAACTACTGGACGAACCCATACTATTCCTGAGCCAGCATATCATTAACAACAAATCCGAGTACTATCGTCTTCTGGACAAAGTAACATCAAACAGGGAATGGGAACCTTGGATCCTGACTTTGACAGGATGTCCTGATTTTGAGGCGTAATGCAGATCGGTACGAAATGATGAAAAGGTGTCCTGAAATGCAGATTTATGACCAAACAAACC
>CASEZY010000011.1 GCA_949292635.1 uncultured Methanomassiliicoccales archaeon | reverse complement strand
ACGGTGAGGGAGATCTTTGCACTCTTCAGACTCGAAGAGCCCAAGAGCGGCAGGATCGCCCGTTGACCATGTAGCCTACAAAACCCGAAGATTCAGGTTAGAAATGTTAAAAATCAAAATTCTAAAAACTAATTTAGCTGATTACTTAACTTATATAATTTATTATGAATTAGGCATCCACTGCCATATTATAGTTGGAATCTGTTGTAATCATACGTCTTTAAATTAACACTACTTAATTACATCTTGATTTCAATCGATTTTTTGTTGTTTTTCGAAATCACAATTAATTAAGTTGATAACTTAATTCATTTAATTAATCAGACTTTTTCTAAAACGACTCTAAAATTGCTGAATATCATCATTATTTTGCCCAAAATTTACCAAAAACCGTTCGAGACGGTCTCCCGAATATCAACTTAACTTCTGGATTTTTAACCGAAATATCCAGGCTTTTTCGTGTAATTTGCAAGTGTGCCTCCGAAGCCCATTCGAAATCTCTGATTCGTATCAAAAATGCTCATTTTTCAATGTAATTTGGTGCTTTCGCAGGAATTATGCATATTTTGAATGAAAATGCGATACAATAACAGTTTACGTAATTTGTTAATGTGATTGCTTAATTCACTTGATTAATCATACAATATTAGAACATATTGATTTTTTTCACAATCTCTTACATTTTGCACTGCACTTCGCAACTCGATGTAATCCGAGTCCATCAGAGCTTGTTATTCCGCCCGATTCGAACAACCTGCAATGCATTTTAAATTAACGCCGTTAATAATTGTTAGATCACACAATGATTTCTACCAATGTTATTAACGGCGTTAACAGCATTAGATGCGAATTGGTTGCAAGGTGTGGTCAATATTATTAACAGCGTTAATCAAGAATCACGAAAAATGAACGAGTCTGCACGCTATACAGCCATGTTCGATAGAACAAGATCTATCGATCAGTAATCTCGCTCAATACTGCCGGTTTGATCATGATCTATCTCAAGAATACTGTTAGTTAGAGCCCTTCTTTCTAGTTTTGTCAATACACATTATTAATTAAGCTAATAGCTTAATCAACATAATTAATAAAATACATTATTCTGCATCCAAATTTTTGCGATACATCATGTTGCAGAGCATCTCCGAGGACAGCCGGATCTCCCTGATCTCAAGTCTTTCGCACCCGTCCCGATCGTAGAATCCGTAGCCACAGTCATCGTCGGTGAAGATGAGGACGCAGTGTTTGCCCCTCTTCCTGAATTCATCCATGGCAGCTTCGTAAAGGGCCTTTCCCACCCCTTTCCCGCGATGTTCCGGCGAGACGATGAGCAGCTCCAGCTGAGCATCGAATACGGCCTCAGAGCTGCGCAGCATGTCCTCATAGGGCCTGTCGATGATGTCTATGTGGGACACGAACTCTCTGTATCCCGGTAGATTCCTGAGACGGAGGACCTTCCTTGCCACAGAGAGCGACGACCACAAGTCTCTGAGCCTGTTGGGGTGATTGGCGCCGACCACACATCCAACGACCTCTTCACCAATCTCCGCTGCGTAGGCGAAAGAGCCTGCGTTGTAACACCGCAGAGATTAGGCCTCGGAGGCCGGATAGGACACCAACTCCCCGTAGGAGGACATCTCCCAGGTCTCCTTGACGATCCTGGCGATAGCCGGGATGTCCTCCCTGTCCATTGGCCTTATCATCACGTCCATCACATGACGCTCCTGCTATATCAGTTCTCCAAAACCGATCAGTCGTTATGTTGGTCCTGCTACCAATGGGTATGATTTGAATTGTCACGTATGGTCGGTATTTCAGGTCTGTGGCGATGCCAGGAAACATTTATCGTGAAAATGGTGAACTTTTAGACGTGAAAATGGTGAACTTTTAGACGTGAAAATGGTGAACTTTATAACATCTGGCTGACATTAGGAAACATGACCCTCACTCCGAACGGATACATCCCGCGTTACGTCGATAAGGAGATCGGTTTCATGCTGGGTGCATTCGGTGCAGTGTGCATAGAGGGTCCGAAGACCTGCGGTAAGACATGGGCTTCCCTCAATGCCGCCCGGAGTGTCATCATGATCGACGACGGCAGCGGAAACTTTCAAAATCGCAGACTGGTCAGCTTCGATTCCAAATATGCATTCTCGGGAGAAGAACCGAGATTGATAGACGAATGGCAGGAGATCCCCAGTCTGTGGGATGCCACACGTTCCGAGGTGGACAAGAGCCGTGAGAACGGACGGTTCATATTGACAGGTTCGTCAACTCCCGTCTGGAAAGGGATCATGCATTCCGCCGCGGGTCGGATAGGGAGGATCCAGATGCGCACCATGTCCCTTTACGAATCCGGGGATTCCGACGGGTCGGTGCCACTTTTGGACCTATTCGACGGAAGCTTCGAATCCTGTCTGTCAGAGACAGCGTCATTGGAGACATTGATCGATCTCACGGTACGCGGCGGTTGGCCCCGGAACCTTGGTCGCAGTGCCGAGCAGAGCCTGGCGATCAACACAGGATATCTTGACACCTGCATAGAGGATGCCTGCAGGCTCGACGGGAGCGCCAGGAACCGTGCCAAGGTGGAGATGGTGATGAGGTCCCTCGCAAGGAACGAGTCCACCGTAGCGTCCATAGATCGCATTCAGAGCGATGTCAGGGAAGGAACGGTCTCGGATAACGCCATCGCCCATTATCTGGACGTCTTCAGGAGGATATTCCTGATTAACGATCAGCCTTCCTTCAGCCCCAATTACAGGTCTCCTGTGAGGGTAGGGAAGGCGGTCAAGAGGCATCTCGCAGACCCTTCGCTGGCAGTTGCAGCCCTGAGGATGACCCCCAAGAAGCTGCTGAACGACCTCAACACCTTCGGGTTCCTCTTCGAAGCGCTCTGCGAGCGCGATCTGGACATCTATGCGCGTTCTATCGGTGGCAGGCAGTATCACTACCGTGACGGGGCCGGAAGGGAGATAGACTCGGTCATCGAGCTGGATGACGGGCGCTGGGGCGCATTCGAGATAAAGCTGGGTGCAAGTCAGATAGACGCGGCGGCGGAGAATCTGTTGAAGATCGATTCCTACATACGCGAAAGGGCGGACAACCCGCCTTCGACCCTATGTGTCATCTGCGGCATTTGCGGAGCGACCTATCGCCGTCCCGACGGGGTCTATGTGGTGCCGATAACATCCCTGCGGGGAGTGGAAATACCCGGAAGGATCAGCTCATGACGATGACTGCGATGGCGGTACCAATGAACAGAAGCGCCACGGCGACGGCGATGATCTGATAGATCCTCTGCTCGGTTTTCTTCTTCACGTCCCGGCGAATCACTTCAATCATTTAAAGAATCATCCCGTTCCTCTTCGGGAACTAGAAAGACATCCCGATACTTGGGGTTGCGGACCTTGGCGGCCATAATGTTCTGTACATCGTTGAACATCTTCGGTGTGACCGCGGGCTCGTGATCCCCCTTCCACACCTGGTCCTCCCAGTGCATGTATCCGGCGTATATCGGGTTGTGGAGGATCGTCCTTAGATTGAATTTGTTCCAGGGGTTCCCTTTGCGGGTGAGAACATCCTGGCAGTTTAGACGATAGGCGATGGCATCCATGGTCCAGCCGTCGAGATAGAGGTCGAAGATCCCTCTGACGGTGTCCAGCTCGTCGTCCACCGCGATAAGAACGTGATCATCATCGTACTCGTAGCCGAAGGGGGCGTTGAATCCCAGGGAACCGGCGCCCTCCTCCGCCTTCTGACGCATCCCCATGTATGTGCGTTCGCCGATCTGCTCGCTCTCCAACTGGGCGATCCTCTGGATCATGTCCATGACGAATCTGCCAACGGCGGTGGAGGTGTCTATGCGGTCGTAGGTTGAGACGAACTGCTGCCCGTGGCGCTGCAGGTCATCCATCATATCCATGAAGTTGCGGCTGTTCCTGTGGATCCTGTCCAGCTTCATGACAACGAGCACGTCCCATTTGCTACGCTCGTCGGGGGAGAACATATGGGTGTACGCCGGACGGCGGGTGCTCCTGCCGGAATACCCGTCGTCCACGTACTCCTCAGCTACCAGAAGGTCGTTTATCTCGCAGTATGTACGCATGACCTCGAGTTGCGCACCCAAGGAATAGCCTTCCTCGGCCTGCTCGTCGGTGGAGACCCTGGCGTACAGGGCCGCCCGTGAGCCGGTCATTTGGAGATGTCGAGGGGACCGTTGACCTTCTCGAAGGTATCCAGCTCGATTATGGCGCTGTGGTCTCCGGGGCGGATGTGTCCGTCCCATTTCACGTACCCTGCGTACAGCGGGTTGTGGAGTATGCCGTAGACCGTGGACTTGTACCATATGCCACCCCTCTTGGCGGGGACGCCGCCCCTGTTCAGGGATTCGGCTATGTGGTCCATGCTGGTCCCGTTGATGTACATGTTGAAGATCGCTCTCACAGTGTACTGCTCTTCCTCGTTCACGCTGAGTTTGCCGTATTTGTTGTCGTAACCGTACGGATGGCCGGACCCCAGCAGTCCTGCCCCGTACCTTGCCTTTCTTTCCATGCCCTGCTTCACCCTCTCACCGATCTGTTCGCTCTCCAATTGGGCGATGCGTTCCATGACGTCACGGACGAACCGCCCCATTGCAGTGCTCGTGTCGAATTTCTCCTGGACGGAGCAGAACTCCTTGCCCTTGTGATCGAGTTCCTCCATCATCTTGGCGAAGTTCACGCTGTTCCTGTGGATCCTGTCCATCTTGTAGACCAGGAGCACATCCCAGGAGTCGGATTCCGACATCATTTTCTGGTATTGGGGACGCTTGATACTGCGGCCGGATTCACCCTCCTCGCAGTATACTGCAGAGACTGTCCACCCCTCGAGCTTGCAGTAAGCCTTCAGTTTGGACACCTGTGCATCCAGAGAGAAACCTTCGTTGGCCTGTTCGTCCGTGGATACACGTACGTAGAGAGCCGCGCGTAGAGTCCTCTTCTGTTCCATCCCGCTATCTTGATTCGTCTCGCTGGTATATATTTGTTGTCAGACCTTTGTCTGACGGTTAATTAATCACACGAAGTACGTTATTTTTCTTAGAAGAGGCCGTATTAATTAATGTGATAGCTTTACAAAATGAAACTCAACACATTGTTGAATTTCAAATACATTGATTTTTTTGACGTTTGGTTTTATTTTAATTAATAAATTAAATTAAGTTATCAACTTTATTAATTATGAAATCATCGTCCCGTAAAAAATAGGAACGAGGCCCTCGTCTGCTCCGAAGAATCCTTCTGCTTACGAATCAAGTTTGAATCCATCACCGAGGAGGAAGTCATGTATGAGGTTGAGATGAACCACTCCGCGAACATCGATTGGGACAGGATTCATCGAGATGATGTATTTCGGATTCACGTCTTTAATCGAGATCAGCGGGGCGATCTCCCTAAGTTCTGTTTCAGGAGTGGGCATGAGGTATGTCACCTGTACATATGCAATCTTGTGCCCGTTGGAAACGATGAAATCTATTTCTTTCGCACCTAATTTTCCGATTGATACCTGATATCCGCAAGATATAAGCTCATTGTATACAATGTTCTCAACCATGACCCCCATGCGTACTTCGGTCCTAGGTGAAGAATAGTATGTATGCAATGCCGGATCTGCCACGTATGATTTATAAAGGGTTCTTAAGGCATTTTTGCCTACCAGATCTATACGTTCGCATTTGGACGCCAATTTACTGTCAAATATTTGTTTCAAATAACGATTTACCGTGTCCGGCTTAATGGAGAGACCTTCGTTTTTGAGGATCCCGGATATGGATGTGGAAGAGATTGTAGCTCCGGGTGTGGACATGACATACTCCAGAACCTTCTCGAATCCCTGTTTGCCGTGGTTCCGATTCCTTCTCAATATGTCCTTGGTCATGACCTCTTTGACGATTGTTTTGGTGTAGAACTCTCTACCCTCCGGCGTGTCATATTCAAATCTGCGTGGGAACCCGCCGTTCCTGACGTAATCAAGAAATTCTCTCTCTAGATTTACTTCCAATTTGTTCAGACGTTTGAATTCAACAATCTCTTTGAATGAGAAGGGGAAGATATCGAATTCCAAATAACGTCCAGTGAGCTTTGTGACCAGCTCCCCGCTCAAAAGATATGAGTTGGAGCCTGTGATAAACACAGAGGTACCGTCGTTCCTGAAGGCGTTCACTACCTTCTCAAAACCGTTGACATTCTGTACCTCGTCAAGGAAGAGATAGTCGATGCCACCATTCTCCTTGATATGACTTTTGATCGCCCCGTACAAATCGTCGGCTGTTTCGATATTGAAGTATTCCTCGGAATCCAGATCGATGAAGGCTATGTTATCACATCCGTCTGAGATCAACTCCTCGGCAATCTGCTTCATTATTGTGGTCTTGCCTGAGCGACGGACTCCTGTGAGTACCTTAATCAGTTCTGTGTCATGATAGAACGGTCTGATTTTTGAGAGATACTTCTCGCGACGAAGGTACTCCATATATTGCGATTTGATTAAGGGTATAAAAAATTACTTTCTCAAAAGTTTTATCCCCAATTATTAATCAGAATGGTAATAATATTGGGCAATATTTGTTAAAATTGTAAAAAATTACCCGTGTTGCAATTAGAACCGCAGTATATTGACAACATATTGGGGATAAAAAATCGAGTTTTGTAAAGTTTTATCCCCAATTACACAGCACAAGTTTCCGTAATCACAAGGGTGGGGTTGTCGGGGGGCTTGCGCCCCCCGTATGGAGTTTGAGAATCACATCATGCCGCCGATGCCGCTCATGCCGGGTCCGCCCATAGAGGGGTCGGCCATGGGGTTCATCGGGGGCGCCCTGCGGGAAGCGATGACATCATCGATCCTGAGGATCATGTTGGCCACCTCGGCCGCGGAGTTCACGGCCTGGACCTTCACCCTCAGGGGCTCGACGACGTTCTTCTTCAGCATGTCGGTGGCCTCGCCGCACTCCAGGCAGAGACCGTAGTACTTGCCGTCCTTCTCCTTCTCGTGAGCGCTCTTGAGCTTGATGATGGAATCGATGGAGTCGATACCGGCGTTCTCCGCGATGGTCCAGGGGATGATCTCCATGGCCTTGGCGAAGGCGTCGATGGCCAGCTGCTCCCTTCCGCCGACGGAGGATGCGTACTGGGCGAGCCTGAGCTCAACCTCGATCTCCGGGGCACCGGCACCGGCGACGACCTTTCCGTCCTCGATGGCAACACCGACCACACGAATGGCGTCGGTCATGGCCCTCTCCACCTCGTCGGCGACGTGCTCGGTGCCGGCGCGGATGATGATGGACACTGCCTTGGGGTTCTTGCAGCCGGTGATGAAGGTCATGGAGTCGGTACCGACCTCCTTCTCCTCGACGCAGTCGGCGGTTCCCAGGTCGGAGGCCTTCAGCTCGGTGTACTGACCGACGAGGGTGGCTCCGGTGGCCTTGGCGACGGCCTCCATGTCAGACTGCTTGAGGCGCCTGCAGCAGAAGATGCCGCTCTTGGCCATGTAGTGCTGGACCAGGTCGTCAACTCCCTTCTGGCAGAAGACGACGTTTGCTCCGACCTCCTTGACCTTGTCGACCATGGACTTCAGGTGAGCCTCCTCCTGGTCCAGGAAGGACTGCATGGAGGAGGGGTCGGTGATGCTGATGTGGGCGTCGACCTCGGTCTTCTTCTGCTCCATGGCGGCGGTCAGCAGGGCGATCTTGGCACCCTTGACGATCTTGGGCATCCTGGGGTGGACCCTCTGCTTGTCGATGACGAGACCCTCGATCATGTAGGTGTCGTTGATGACTCCGCCCATCTTCTTCTCGATCTTGATGTTGTCAGTGTCGACCTTCCCGTTCTCCTGGACGGCCCTGCAGGCCTTGACCACGATGTCGGACAGGTGCTCTCCCTCGCCGCCCACGGACTTGCCGGTCATGGCGGTCTCGGAGACCTTCTTCAGGAGCTTGTCGTCGTCGGCGTTGACGGCGATCTCGTTGAGGATCTCGACGGCCTTGGCGGCGGCCATCTTGAATCCGTTGGTGATGACGGTGGGGTGGACGTTGGCGTCGATGAGGCTCTCGGACTGCTTCAGCAGCTCTCCGGCCAGGACCACGGCGGTGGTGGTACCGTCGCCGCACTCGCTGTCCTGGGTCTTGGCGACCTCGACCACCATCTTGGCGGCGGGGTGCTGCACATCGATCTCCTTCAGGATGGTGACACCGTCGTTGGTGACGATGACGTCGCCGATGGTGTCCACCAGCATCTTGTCCATTCCCTTGGGTCCAAGGGTGGACCTGACCGCGTCGGCTACTGCCTTGGCGGCGGCGATGTTGTTGAACTGGGCCTCCTTGTCCTTGCTCCTCTCGGTGCCCTCCTTGAGGACGATAATAGGCTGGTTGTTTCCGGATCCATACATGGTATGATACTCCTGAGTTACTGAATCCAGGTAATTTAGTTCTTCTATATAAATTCGTCTATTTTCGTGTTCAACCAGCGCTCCACGAATCAGGTTATCTATTATTGTGCTTGACTAGAGGAAGTGAAACCGAGTATCTATTCCCGGACTGTCCCTGTGATGGTCGTCATAAGGTCTGTCTTTCCTAACGCTGACCCATGAGGCCCTCATCCTCAAAAAACAATGCCGATAAGACTGGATGCAAAAAAACCGATGTTTTCATGCTCCAAATCTGCAATTTAACCGAAGGTTTCGTACCATTAACAATACAAAAAACCCGATTTAGAATGCGTCCGAAACCGAGATGCCGCGTGAGAGGAGTTCTCCTTTGATGTTATAGACGGCATCGGATGACGGTCCGATGCCCATGCGTGAGAGCCTCTCCCCAAGTAGCGGACGGAGGTTGAGACGGTCTATCACTGCCCTCCTCACACCCGTCTCCGCGATGCGATCTGCCAACAGATCCTCCTTCCCGTCCAACGTGGACATCACCGGCCCCACCAGGGCGTATACATCCGCCCCGGCATCGACCAGCCTACTGACGGCCTCCAGGCGCCTTTCAGGCAGGGGGGCACCCGGTTCGGTCCTCTTGGACACGCTGTCATCTATGGTGGTAATGGTAACGCCTATCGTATGTGGCATCGAAGTGATGAGATCGAGGTCTCTGAGGATCAAGTCCGATTTCGTGTGAATGTGCACGCCCATTGGGGATCCGCGGATGACCTCGAGACACGCAAGTGTTAATTCGAAGCGGGATTCCGCGGCTTGGTACGGGTCGGTGACGGTGCCTATACCAATGATCCCTCCCAGACCCGGGATCTCCCTGCTGAGACGGTCTGGGATGTTTGCACGGACCTTCACCACCCTCCAGTCGTCCCATTCCGAATGTGTCACCTCAGGGGCGTAGCAGTATCTGCACCCGTGCTCGCATCCCCCGTATGGATTCAGTGCGTAATCTATGCCCGGCAGTCCCGAGGGATGCAGCGCCTTCCTGCACTCGGTGATGCGGTACGCCCCGTCCCAATTGTCCCGGTTGATGAAATCACTGAGCGACATAGTCGTCGATCCTCCTCTGCACGGTGAAGTCTCTCAGAATACCAGAATGGGCGACCCACATCTTCCGTTTGATGTCCATGATGGATTCGATGTGATCGAACGCTTTGGACAACGTGTCCGTCTTGAAAGGAGCGGTCTGCAATGCCGCCCGAACGTTCTCCCTCACGTTCCACACCCCAACCGGCATGATGTAGCCGGGATGGGCCTCCCTGAGTATCACAACGCCTGCGGTATGCTTCTCCTCCGAGAGAAGCTCGTTAACGGCCATGCGGGATGCGTAATAGCATCCGCCGATCTTGGCGTAGTCCTTGCGGCCCTCGTAGAACTCGTGGTCGGAGATGATCTCGATCTGCTTTCCCATGGGATTCCATGTGGTGTCCGGATACCACGCCTCGATGAGCTCGAACCTCCAGGTTGTGGGCATCATAAGGATGCACCATCTGTTGTCCAGCTGCTCCCAGCTGTATACGCGGTACTCGCCGATGGTGTCGTAGTACTTGGTATCGCTGAGAAGATGCTTTCCTATGATATCATCAACGGCGGTGATGCTCCACCTGGTGGGGACGAAGCGCCGGTTGCGGTCAAGGCCCATGGTGGCCACGGAGAAGGCCTTCTGTATCTCCGAGATCAGCGTGCCGTTCTCGTATGCGTTGATGACCGCGTCCCTGGCCCTCATATCGGTATCGTAGTAGCTGCGTTCGAGATACCTCTGGAACCTGCCCGTCCCGGTGCGCATACCCTCCATGCGGGCGCTGGGTCCGAATGGTTGCACCTCATCGTCCAGGACGAGACGACCGCGGGGCTTCTCGGTGAAGCTTGCCTCAACATCCACCGGTCTCTCCGTAAGTGCCAGCTCCTGCACGTCATCCACGATCCTGCCGGCCTTGCGGAAGTTCCTGGCGTCGATGCGATATTTGCCCCTGACGAGACGGAACCTCATGTCGGTAATCTCGTCGATGGACTTGCCCATCCACATCTCGGGGGTGTCGAGAACGGAGGTGTCCCCGAACTCCGGGGGCAGCAGCGGGCCGATGTCAACCTTCGGATAGCCATATCTACCGACGAACACCGCCGGCGGACTGCTTCCCTGCAGGTCTCTGAAATCTATCTTGGGGGCGGTGCGGCTGTGAGAGTAAAACTTCACCATCAACGGGCAGCGCTCCTTCCCGCACAGCATCTTGCTGCCCTTGCAGACCACGCAGAGTCCCGAACCCGTGCCGGAACCGGTGGCCTCCACCATTGAGTCGAAGAAGGAGCTCATCTATTGCCCTGTAGGGCTATCAGTGCGGCTGTGGCGCCGGCACCGATGCCGTTGTCCACGTTCACCACAGTTAGCCCCGGGGAGCATGATTGGAGCATGCACATGAGGGCGGCCTCGCCGTTCCCGCCGTATCCGTATCCTGTCGATATCGGAACTCCGATCACCGGGACGGGTGACAGAGATGAGACCACCGTGGGCAGTGCGCCCTCCATCCCCGCGCATACAACTATCGCGGCAACATCCGCGGCGATCATCTCCTTCATCGGTGCCAGTATCCTGTGCATCCCCGCCACACCGACATCGTATCTCGATATGCAGGGGACGCCCATGCATTCGGCCATCAGGCGCGCCTCCTTGGCAACGGGGATGTCCGATGTGCCAGCGGTGATGACCCCTATGGGCCTGCCGGTGTGCTCCGGCATGTCACCGACCACGGCGGCGTTGCAATCCCGGAATATCATGGCCTCCGGGACTTCCTTCTCCAGAGCGTCCAGAACCTCCGGTCCGGCCCTTGAGATGAGCAGCAGACCCGCCCTCTCCGCCTTGGCTATCCTCACCACCGAGGCCGGGTCCTTGGTGCGTGCGTAGACCACCTCGGGAACACCCTTCCTCAGTCCGCGGGAGGTGTCCAGCAGAACATCCGAGCCTATGGTCTCCAGATAATCGAGGCGGAGCATGCGCTCCGCATCCTCCTCGGAGATCCTTCCCTCTTTGAAATCCCTGAGAACGTCCCGGACCGGCATGCGTACCCGATGGCGGATTCACGTTATAAGGTGAATGATTCCACTTGTTCCATGGACGCACTGTCCGTCGTTTTATAGGTAGTACGCGATTCACGGAATCATGGACAACTCGCTCTCCATCCTCAGGAACCGCATCAAGGGTCTGGGAAAGGTGGCTGTCTGCTTCTCCGGCGGTCTCGACAGCACAGCTCTGCTGAACCTGTCGAAGGAGGCGTTGGGGGACAACGTCACCGCCGTCATGGTGGACGTGCCTATGCTCAGCGAGAGGATCCGCGATATCGCACTCATCGTCGCCTCAAGACTGGACGTCAGACTGGTCACCGCCAAGCTTGAGTGGGAGGATCTGGAAGGCGTGCTGGAGAACGGTCCCGACCGCTGCTACAACTGCAAGAAGGCCATGTACAAGGCCATCAGGAAGGTTTCCAACGACCACAACATCAGGTGGGTGCTCAACGGCGACGTGGCGGACGACGACCCCAAAGAGCGCCCCGGCATGCGTGCAGCTGAGGAGGAAGGCATACTCTCACCCATGAGGGACGCCGGTGTCACCAAGGAGAGGATCAAGGAGTACGTGGGCTCCCTGGAACTTCCCTTGGACCTTGTGAAGGAGACCTGCATGCTGATGCGCTTCCCCATGGGCATGGCGGTCACCGAGGACGATCTGGAGACCGTCGAGGACATCGAGTACGGCATCCGCAGCATTGCCGAGGTGAAGCAGCTGAGGGTCCGCATGGACGGCAGCAGGCACCTCCGCCTGCAGACTTCGGCGGAGGAGATATCCAAGCTCCGGGATTCGGAGGAGGACCTGTCCTACTACCTTGACTCCATAGGTTACACCTACGAGATCATGAACGTCCCTTACCAATGATCAGTGCACGTGTATGTGCCCGCCCATTATGCCGATAAGCCAGATGCTTACCAGGGCGATGGCCACGCCGATCAGCAGGATGAATAGGGACCTCATCTCGTTGTCCTTCCTGTGGAAGGCCTCCGGCACCATGTTGCAGAAGGTGACGAACATGAAGGTACCCGCGGCGAAGGCCATGGGCAGACCGGTGATGTCACCCACGGACAGTGCGTTGAACACCGCGTAGAGTATCAGTCCCACCACCGGGGTGATCAGGGAGAACGCGGTAAGGTAGGTCCAGCGTGACCTCCTGTCATTCTCGGTGAGCAGCAACGAGGAGGACAGGGAGAACAGCACCACGAACTTGTGCAGGCACATGCCGATCAGAGCGACGAGACCCACCTCCTGACCTCCGAGGAGGGCGGCGGCTAGCATGAGACCATCGCATGCCGCGTGGACGGACAGTCCTATGAACGACGAGAGCGAGTAGATGGAGTGTTTGTGCTCGTCCTCATGACACTCGCAGGGACAGGCGTGCATGTGCCTCCATTTGATGAAGCAGTCCACGAACGCAATGACCAGGAATCCCAGCAGCATGGCCAGGGCCACGTTCTCGTATGTGCGGCCCTCATGCTCGATGGCGGTCTCGAAGGCTTCCGGGAGAAGCATGAAGAACAGCAGTCCCAGGAAGATCCCTGCGCTGAGGGTGATGAGCATGTGGGTCTGGCGGTCGTCCAGCCTCTTGAACTGGGGGAGGCAGGCTCCCGCGATGGACACGGCGAACAGCACCACTGAGTACAGTACGAACACCAGCAAGTCGTTCATGGACCCGACTCATCGATGATGTTATTAATAGTTTGTCGAGTTGTTAATAACTTGGTGGATGTGTGGGCCTTTTCGTTAATAATGCCGCATAACTTAGATATCCGCGGCGGATGATGACGAGAACATGGAGGCTAAGACCAATCCCATGAGGCTCCTGGACCGTCTGGGAATCCCGTATCAGGTGCACGATTACGGCGATACTGGAGTGATAGCGGGGATGGACGTGGCCTCCGTTCTCAAAGAGGATCCGGACGAGGCCTGCAAGACATTGGTTACTGTTGGAAAATCCGGAAGACTCCATGTGTTCGTAGTCCCCGTTTCCCGGGAGTTGGATCTGAAGAAGGCCGCGGCCTCGGTGGAAGAGAAGTCCGTGGAGATGCTGCCTTCCAAGGAGCTTCTCTCCAAGACAGGATACGTACACGGGGGATGCTCCCCGCTGTGCCTGAAGAGGGATGCCACCGTGGTGTTGGATTCCGTGCCGGCGTCACACGAGAGGATCTACGTCAGCGCCGGAAAGGTGGGTCTGCAGATCGAGCTCAGGACCGAGGATCTGATCAGAGCGGCCTCCATGAAGGTGGCCGACATATCGAGATGATGGCATGAGCATCGTTTACGAATACGGTTCCGGGTTGTATCTCAACATCACAAACAGATGCCCCTGCAGCTGTATTTTCTGTGTCCGTTCCAAGACCGATGCGCTTGGTGATGCTGACACCCTCTGGCTCTCCGGAGAGCCTTCCGCGGACGAGGTGATGTCGGAGCTGGAGAAGAGGAACGTTCCCGAATACAGGGAGGTGGTCTTCTGCGGCTACGGTGAGCCCACCGAACGCTTCGATGTGTTGATGGATCTGGCACATCGTATTAAGGACAGGTGGGGCGTGAGGATCAGGGTGGACACCAACGGCATGGGCTCACTGATCAATGGCAGCGATATAGTCCCGGAATTGGCATCTGTGGTGGATGCCGTGTCCATATCACTCAACGCTCCCGACGAAGCATCGTATCTGGAGGTCACCCGCAACCGCTTCGGCCCCGGATGCTATCAGGCCATGCTGGATTTCATCACAGAGAGCAAGAGGTTCATCGGCAACGTCACCGTGTCCGTCGTCTCCGGATACATATCCCAGGCGCAGGAATACCGCTGCATGGAGATGGCCAACGAGATGGGCGTACGCTTCCGCTCCCGTTAATACCAACCGAATAGGGATACGCCGCCGTCCAGCGAGGCGATGAGTTGCATATCGTCATCGGTGAGGGAGAAGGAGAACACATCCAGGTTCAGGCGCATGCGATCGCGATTCACCGTCTTCGGTATCACGGAGATGCCGTTCTGCACCAGATACCTCAGCGCAACCTGTGACGCCTTCACATCATGCTCCTTGGCGATCTTGTTCAGCACAGGGTCATCGAAGATCCTCCGCCTCCCTTCGGTGAAAGACCCCCAGGACTGCATACGGGTGCCCTTTGATTCCAGGATGCTCTTGAGACCCAGTTGGGCATGATATACATGGGATTCCACCTGATCCACCGCCGGTACGATGCCGCAGCGCTCCACGAACGACGAGTAGAATTCCGCGTGGAAATTTGATACACCGATCGCTCCCACCTTGCCTTCCCTGTAAGCGGATTCCATCGCCCCGTACATCTCGTCGGATGTGGCATAGGCTCATGGATCAACGGCAGATCTATGCGTCCGCCGAATGTTGAAAGGGATTCCTCCAGACATTCGATCGCATTACCCTCGCAGGGACGGTTGAGTTTTGTCGTTACGAAGAACTCGTCCCTGTCGATGCCGCTGTCTTGAATGGCTTTCGAAACGATGTCCTCGTTGCCGTACATGCGGGCGGTGTCGAACAGACGGTATCCCTCATCGATGGCGGCGGAGATGCATCTCAGCCCCTCCTGCCCTCTCACATCCCATGTCCCGAATCCAACCATGGGCATGCGGCAACCGTTGTTCAGGACGGCGTACTCCATGATTCCGGATGACATCTGGATTGCTTAATATCAACGCGGACCGTCTCATTTATCAACAGCGTTACGTTCTATAACCATGGATATCCGGACCGACATCAAGGAGCTGATGGACAAGTGCATCGGGTGCGGGAAATGCCGCAAGGTCTGCCCCTCCCTGAAGCACGGCGGATGCGATCCCATGGATGTTCTTATGGGGGGCGACAGGTGGCAGGGCTGCATAGGCTGCGGTCGCTGTTCCGAGGTCTGCCGCTACACCGACCCGAAGAAGGTGATGATGTACAACACCGCGGTCCGCACCCCCATGCCCATCCCCGATTGTTACAAGGAGGAAGGGTACAACCTCCCGTCGGGAGAGTATCCGTACGGCGCTCCGGATTACCGCGATTCCGACATCGCCCTCATGCCCGGCTGCATCGTGAATGCCAGCGAGAGGTTCCTGGAGAACGCCTCCGTCAAGGCCCTGGGGACGATTGGTATCGATGTGCGCAGATTCGACGAGGGATGCTGCGTCTATCCGGTTCCATACCGCATAATGACCGACGGTGAGAGGGACAAGATCAAGAAAGAGATGCTGCAGGGCTACGACCGCATCATCAACCTCTGCAACGGCTGCTGCCGCGAACTGGTGGACTCCGGGGCGGATGCGGAGCATATCATACACACCCTCCACAGACACATCGACCAACTTCCGAAGGGAGGTCTCGAGGGGATGAAGGTGGTCATCCAGCCGGGATGCAGCATGGTCACCATCATCGACCTGTACAAGGACGTCTGCCGTCGTCTCGGTGCGGAGGTGATGGATGTGGAGCCCGGCTGCTGCGGCAAGGGTACCAAGGTCAGGGAGTCCATCATGACCGAGCGTCAGAAGAGCATGGAAGGCGCAGATGCCGTGATCGTGGGATGTCCGGCGTGCTTCATGTGGTACGATAAATGGGAGGGTGGCATACCTGTTATGTACATCGCGGAGGCGGTCGCCATCTGCGCCGGGGATAGGAGGTCCATGGAGTGCCACAGGATACCGTTGATGATAGGTGATTCGGAATGAGGGTACTGATAGTCGGAGCGACCGGTACCGCCGGAAAGGCGGTGGCGGAAGCCCTCATGGAACGCTGGGACTGCTAACTGATACTCTTCTCCCGCCATGCGGAAGAGGTCTTCGGAGATCTTGATGGTGTGACCGCGATCAGCGGTGATGCGCTGGATATCGAATCCCTGCGCAAAGTGATGCCGGGGGTAGATGCTGTTTACTTCACCGTATCCGGTTCCGATGCGCCCCAGGGCGTGAAGAACACCATGGATGTGATGCGCGAGTTCGGCGTCAGACGCATCGTCGCCATGTCCGCCATTGGCGTGTACAACGAGATCCCCGAATCCATAGGTGCGGAGAACAACCTTGACAACGAACCGGAACAGCAGCCGAACCGTCTTGTCGCCGATGCCGTGGAATCCAGCAGTCTGGATCACGTGATCCTCCGTCCGGGATATCTGGAAGATGGGGGCGCGAACGATTACGTTCTCACAGGGCGCAAGGACGCGGCCAAGGGTCACACCACACCTATCCCCGCATTGGTCTCGGTGGTGGTGGGACTTCTCACGGAAGAGATGGATGTCCCGGGGACCAACATCGGTATCACCCGGGACGGGAGCTGAATCACTCCTCGAAGGTTATCGAGACGTCCCTCTTGATGCCCATGTCGCTAGCGACCTCCACCGCCTTGATCAGGGCGCAGGGGACCGGGCAGGCTGCATGAGGCAGTTCCTCGGTTGCCCAACCGTATATGTCCGTCTCCTTGATGGGAGCCTCGATCTCGGTGTAGGGGTTCACGGGCTTGAACTTCCAGGACATCCTGAGGATATAGGGGCAGTCGCTTTCCACGGAGAGGTCGACCATGGCATCATCGTTCTGTTTGGCGGTGATGCGGGTCTTCATCTTGCAGACGCCGGCATCCACGTTGACGACACATCCGTTCATGATGACGCGATGTTGGTTTGGTAGTTAATCCAATCGGTCACTGAGGCCTTAGGGACGAGGCGTTCACACCGAAGGCCTTCATGGTCTCGTTCATGGCGTTGTTGATGTTGGTATAGAACGGGGTCTTGAAACCCGGGATGGACACCTTCTTGATGCTGGACATGTCGTGCAGAAGATCCCGGTACCCTGCGCTCCTGAGCATTGCGTGGTCGTCCATCACGTTGGTGATGTGGGAGTGCATGATCACCGCCAGGAACTGCAGGAACACTCTTCCGTATAGGTTCTGGTCGGTATACAGCTTCAGGACGGCACGGTCCCTGGGGTTGCGCAGGTTCTCGAACCTGGACTCGATGTCGTCCTTGCGGGTGTAGTACCTGAACGCCTTCTGAGGGTCCTTCACGGTGTTGGATATCAGAACGAAGAATCCCGCCACATCATTGTAGGCCATGATGGCATCGCCGTTCTGCTCCACCAGCCTTCCCGCCTTGGTCTCGGTGATTATGAAGTACTTCTCGTAGAAGTCCTTGTGCTCCTCCACGTAGACGTGCCTCTCCAGTTCCAGCTTGCATTCGTCCAGGAGACTGAGGAAAAGGCTGAACTCGTTCTCCGCGTCCTCCGGGCTGAAGTAGATGTGCACGAAGCACCGGCGGCCGTTCCAGTAGTTCAGGAAGGACATGACGAAGAACTGTTCCCCTTCGATGGTGCGGTAGTTGTCCAGATCCATGATCCTATCCTTCACCCTGCCGATGGAATCCCTGGCCAACGGGAACTCGGGGGACGCTCTGATAAGGAACCTCTGGTTGGTGCGCAGGAGGCTCTCGAAGTTGTCGGTGTTACAGAACTCGTTGTCAAGGACGTGGGTGATCCTGGGTAGCGACAGCCACCTGTAATCGCTCTCCCTGCGGCGCAGACCGGTCAGGTCCTTGGGTGACCTGGGGACCAATGTGAACGCCAGGGGCATGTCGTCCTTCATGTTCAGCACCATGTTGATGCTGATCGTTGGACTCACGGTCACCTCGGGAAGGTCGTTGAAGCCGATCCTCTCGGACCTGGACTTGTAGGACGAGATAGACTGTGTGTTCAGCATATAGAAATCGTCGCCGGTGAATCCGTCCCTCCATTCCCTGCAGAAGGAGAACATGGTGTTCTCGGTGGTCTCGGAGATCAGTCTCTCGACGTCACGGATGTCTATGGGCCTGCCGTACGGTGTCACGTTGTCCTCCGACCAGTGGGTGATCCCCTCCATGACGGTGTGTCCGTCCAGAAGATAGAATACGCAACTGAGCGCCAATTTCCAATCGTCGGGGTACGCGCTCTTCAGGGCACTCTTCAACCCTATGCGCTCGGCGATGGCCTCCAGGAAGAAGCTTGTTCCAACCGTGCTGACGATGGCGTAATCCCTTTCCTTCTTGCCGCGGTTCGGTACGATGTCCCCGGTGTTGGGATCCAGATGTCCCAGGCACTTCCTCTTGCAGACGCACTTCTTCTTCTCGGGGTCCCATTTGGACTCGTTGAGATAGGCATAGACCTTACCAGTGCTCTTGTTCTTGAGGTAGACTATGGAGGACATCCATATGTATATGGATGGACCTTATACATAAGCGTATCATGGTTATACATATACGCTCACTCGAAAACATTGATTTTCGACTATATAATTTATATAGTTACTTCAATTTTCCTTGAATTTCCTACAAATAATAGTGAAATCAGATGGATTAACACAGATAAAACACACTTACCGAGTGTTTGTTGATAATAACAAAGTTTATTTATTGTTATAAACACGGGCACGCGTAAGATAGGAGAACCCTATAAGAACGTAACAGCGTTTAGAGGCGGGGAGAGCATGATAGATCCGGGAACGGTGGATTACGGTTTCATCCTGAGGAGGTACGACATAGAGTCGGAATCCCAGACCCGTCCCGAGACCGTTGCCGCCAACATGCTCCCCAAGGACCCTTTCCTCAACGAGATCGCCTCCGCCGTGATGTTCATCCGTCTCAGGGACATCGGTTCGGCGGTGATACGGGCTCTGCAGATGGGCGTCCCGCCAATGGACATCATCAGCAAAGGTCTTGTCGCAGGGATGGAAGCGGTAGGACACCTCTACAACGAGCACGTCTACTACCTGCCGGAGGTGATCATGGCCGCCAAGACCATGGAGACCGGGATCACTCTTGCTGAGAGGCAGATCCCCGGAGGAAGGGAGAGCAAGGGCACCGTCGTCATGCACGCCGCCGAAGGCGATCCCCATGACATCGGCAAGAACATCGCCGCCATCATGCTCCGCTCTTCCGGATACGACGTGATAGACCTGGGAAAAGATGTCCCGGTGGACGAGGTGGTGAGGATCGTTTTGGATCGCAAGCCAATGATGGTCACCGGCACCGCCCTGATGACCACCACCATGCCCGCCTTCCCCGCCGCGGCGAAGGAACTGCACGAGGCCGGACTGGACATCCCATACATGGCCTCCGGCGGTGCTGTCAACCGCGAATATGCTGAATCCTTCGACGGCGGCATATACTCTCAAAAGGCACCGCAGACCCCTCCCATCGCCGACAGGATCAGACAGGGTCACACCTGGAGACAGATCCGCGAAGAATGGGACGATATCACTGGAGGTCTCTGATGCCCCACTTCACCAAGATGGCCTACGCCAAGGCGGAGGACATGGTCTTCGGCGTCTCCAAGAAGCCCTTGTCGTACGGATTGGGCATCAAGGTGGGTGCCGGCAAGGTGATACCGGAGGCGAAATACGCCCCGCGTCCCGGCAGTATACAATCGGAGGACCGTCTCAAGAGGGAGTTCGTGGACTACATCACCAAGGACATCATCCACCGCAACGTCAATCTCGGCTTCCCGGACCTGCAGCTGGAGACCGAATGGATCTCCCACATGGGAACGGATATCCGCACCTCTCAGGAGATCGTGCAGATGCAGAAGGAGGCCATCGAGAATGCTCACGGGAGATACGGGATCAACCTTGCCATCAGGCAGACCATCCCGGACCTCAGGGAATGGGAGCTGGGCCTCCGTCCCGGAAGGGACTGCATACGCTTCCATCCTGAACAATTGTTCGAATGCGCGGAGGCAGCATGCGCCGGCGGTGCCGATGTTCTTTCAGTCGAGACCTTGGGCGGCAAGGAGGTCTGCGACCGTGCGGTCACCCAGGGGGACATCGTGGGATTCCTCTTCGGAATGGGATGTCTCGGCTCCATGGACGCCGAATACGTCTGGAAGGAGTTCGTCTCCATCTGTCGCAGGCATCACACGGTACCCGGCGGGGACACCGCCTGCTCCGGAGCCAACACCGTGATGTTCATGTCCGGCGGCTTCATGGACAATGACGTCCAGAAGACCTTCTCCGCCCTCTGCAGATGCATCTCGGCGGCACGTACCCTCGTTCCCTTCGAGTGCGGGGCCACCGGTCCCGGGAAGGACTGCGCTTACGAAGGGATCATCATCAAGGCGATAACCGGCCTCCCCATCTCACAGGAGGGGAAGAACGCCGGTTGCGCCCATTTCGACCTCATGGGCAACCTGATGGCCCAATGCTGCGACCTCTGGTCCGACGAGTCCGTGGAATATCATCCGGACTTCGGAGGCTCCTCGGTGGCATGCTGGTCCGCCTGTCTCGGCTACGAATGCGCCCTCATGAATACCGCCTCTGCCTGCGGGCAGGCACAGGTGCTAAGGGACATCTATATGCTCTCGGACCGGGCCAGGAGCCCGGAATCATATCTTCTGGCGTTCGACAACGCCTGGAAGGTGGGCAAGGCGATAGTGGATGCCAAGGGCAGCTACTACCTCCGCGCCAGAGCCGCCGCCATAGCGGGGGCAAACATCTTGCTTGACGGTCACCGGAAGGGCGAGATCGGCATGTCCAGGAGACAGCTGGAGATGCTCTACCGCATGATCAGGGACCTGGAGTCCCTCCCGGACGACGAGGACGTCTTCATGGAGTCCTGTATACGCAGATACTCCTCTGAGATGCCCCAGTTCGATCCGGCAAACTACGGAATGTGAAGGAGAATCTACAATGGCATACGGAATTTCGATGGACATAGGGACCAGCGGTACCAGGGCACACGCGGTTGACCTCTCTAACGGGAGGATCATATCCACCGCCATAACCACCTGCCACCCCCTCCCCGGTGCGAACATCATGGATCACCTGACCTTCTGCATCAGAGTCGGGAGCGATCTTGCCCACGACATCCTGATGGACACCGTGAACAAGGTCATCAGGAACCTGAAGGTGGACCTGAAGCAGGTCGAGAGGGTCGCCATCTGCGGCAACCCCATACAGCTGTCCCTGTTCCAGGGCATCCCCGTGGATGACCTCGCCTTCGCGGGTGAGAACGCCCACAAGGCGAGGAACATCCAGGCCCAGAAGAGGAACGCCGGTGTCTTCGACGCCGCCGCAGTTGGTATGGACTTGAAGGACGGCACCGAGCTGCTTGTCCCCCCTGCGATCAGGCACGAGATCGGAGCTGACGCTCTGGCGATGATGTACAAGAGCGGCTTCCTAGACCAGAAGGAGAACTGCATGGTCACAGACTACGGGACCAACGCGGAGATGGCGTTGAAAGTCGGTGATGACATCTACACCGGTTCCGCCGCTGCGGGACCCGCCATGGAGGGTCAGTCCATCCTCCACGGTATGCTGGCCGCTCCCGGCGCGATCTCCGACCTGGAGTACAACTTCAGATGGAAGTGCAAGGTCCTGGACGAGAACATCACCGCCCAGGACGGTGACGAGTTCGACTTCGGACTGGAGATGTGCACCGGCGAGGGACCCATGCACGGAAAGGCCAAGGGAATCACCGGTACCGGTGTGGTCGCCGCTGTCGCAGCGGTAATGAGCTCCCACCTGTGGAGGAAGGGAAAGCTCACCACCTCCGACGGCAAGTTGCACATGCAGGACGGCATCTACGTGGACTCCAAGGACATCTCCGAGGCATGCAAGGCCATCGGTGCCATGAGGGCCGGTCACTTCGCTCTGGTGGAGCACGCGGGCATCAAGTTCGACGACCTGGACATCATGTACATGGCCGGAGCATCCGGAACCTACGTGGACGCCGCCAAGGCCAGGGACATCGGTCTGCTACCCCCCTCCTGCTCCACCATCTACCAGATCGGCAACACATCCCTATCCATGGCCACCGACCTGCTCAGGAATCCCGAGCTGCTGGACGAACTGCAGGGCATCGCCGACATGATCAGGGCCAACCACATAATGTTTGCATCGGACAAGGTGTTCGAGCAGATCTACATCCAGGAGCTGGCCTACTGGGACGAGGGCATGACCCTGGAGATGTACAACAAGAACCTTGCCCGCGACGGCATTCAGCCCCTGCCCAAGGCGAAGGGCTACCCCACCGTCCACCGCATCGTGGAGAGGGACATCCCCGACCTGGGTGAGTACGGACTCATCATGCTGGACGACATCGGCACCAGGCTGGAGGGCTCCTTCGACGGATGCACCGGTTGCGGCAGATGCGTGAAGGAATGCCCCGAGAACGCCCTCACCATGACGTCCAAGGGACACTTCAGCGTGGAGACCAAGAAGTGCCTGGGGACCGCCTGCTACAGGTGCCAGCTGCACTGCCCCGAGAAGGTCTACAAGTACGACCAGCTGAAGATGATCTGAAGGTGAGAACCTTCGGAGGGAGAGGCATGTACATACACATCTTGGGCGGATTCCTGGGAAGCGGCAAGACCACGCTGATCATCAAGATGGCCCAGCACTACATCGCCAAGGGCAAGAGGGTCACCGTCCTGGTGAACGAGATCGGCGAGATCGGCGTGGACGGGAAGACCATCAAGTCCGGCGGACTGGACACCGTGGAACTGGAGCAGGGATGCATCTGCTGCTCCCTCTCCGGCTCCCTCCAGTCCACCATGAGGAGCATCGAGGCCACCCTGATTCCCGACGTCCTTCTCATCGAACCCACTGGTCTGGCACTTCCCGGCAAGGTCCGGGAGCTCATCCGCGGTACGGTGGAAGACGAAGGGGAGAACATCATCGGCATCGTGGATGCCATGAGGTTCCCCACCCTCATCGAGAAGAAGGAGGATTTCCTCAAGGCGCAGTTGTCCAAGTCCGACTACCTGCTGATCAACAAGGTGGACGCGGTGGACTTCGAGAGGGTATTCGAGGTCTCCTCCTGGCTCAGGCCGCTGTGCCCCGGCGTTCCCATCTCCATGGTGTCCGGCAAGACCGGGGAGGGTCTGCAGGAGGCCTTTGCCGCCTGCCTTTTCGACTTCTGAAATCGGGGCTTTCGCCCCATTTTCTATTTTTAAACCATTAAGTACAGGAATGTAAATTAAGAATGACTTTTTTCAAATCTGTTAAAAACTTCTACAATTATGATTCTTTTTTTCAAATATGCTAAAAACTTATATGGCTCCTTTCCAATTCAATCGTATGAAGGTCACCGTTCCCCGCAGACTGTATCTGAAGAGGCTGGAATCCGGCAGGGACAGGACGGACCTCGTCAAGATCATCACCGGCATGAGGAGATGCGGGAAGACAGTTCTCATGGAACAGTTCATCGAACTGTTGAAGGGGACCGGTGTACCTGAGGGATCCATCGTTCATATCAACCTCGAATCCGAGGAATCGGCTCACATACACGGGTATCTCGACCTCCTGGCAGAGATCAGGAGACGGGCGGACACGAACGGCAGAATCTACCTGTTCCTGGACGAGATCCAGATGGTGGATGGCTGGGAGAAGGCCATCAACGCTATCCAAGCGGACATGGACGCGGACATCTACATCACCGGTTCCAACGCGTACATGCTCTCCTCAGACCTCTCCACCTTGATCTCGGGCAGATATGTGGAGTTGAGGATGCTCCCACTGTCATTCGCCGAATTCCTGGAATTGCATCCCGGTAACGAAGAGATGCGTTTCCGGCAGTACATCCGCAGCGGATCCATGCCCGCCTCCGACCCTGACGGAGATGAGGCGTTCGAAAGGGACCATCTGAAGGGATTGTTCAACACCGTGTTGGTGAAGGATGTCATGGAGCGCATCAAGATCCACTCCAACGCCAACGTGACCGATATATGCAGATTCCTGTACTCCAACATCGGGAACATCACCAGCTGCAACAACATAGCCAGATCCGAGAACATATCCAATCGCGATGTGAGAGCCTGCCTGGACGCTCTGCAGGATGCATTCCTTTTCTACAAATGCGAGAGGTACGACATCAGAGGAAAGAGACTGATGGACTCGCTGGAGAAGTATTACGTCTCGGACACAGGCATCAGGAATGCCGTGCTGGGGATAAGCTCCAGGGAGGACGACAGCAGACAGATCGAGAACATAGTCTATCTGGAGCTGATCAGGAGGGGCTACGAGGTCTGCGTAGGGAAGTATGGCGACACCGAGGTGGATTTCACCGCAAGGAAGGGTGATTCCATAGAGTACTACCAGGTGACGATGACCATGCTGCCGGAGGACACCTATGAACGTGAGGTCCGTTCACTTCGCAGAATCCAAGACAATTGGCCCAAGACCGTACTCTCCATGGACCGTTTCCTCACCGGCATACCTGACGGGATAGTACACAGGAACATCATAGACTGGCTCTTGGACAGGCCTTGAGGTTTCCATACGCCGTTCGATGGAACAGCCTTATACCCCCTGTCCCATGGCCCTGTCATGGCCAAGTTCAAGTGTCCGGGCTCATGCGCAGGCAGCACGCCTCAGCTGGAGATCCGCATCTGCCCCAAATGCGGGAACGAGGTCGAACTGTTCTCCATAGATGCCAAGGCGGAGTGCGACCGCTGCGGATTCACCGTGTTCAACGACATCCAGTCCTGCATACAGTGGTGCGAGCACGCCGAACAGTGCATCGGATTCGAACTCTACCGCAAACTGGTGGCGGAACGCCAATCATAACGCGGGAATCACCACATAGTAGGCGATGAAGTACAGCAGGAAGATCCCTGCGATGATGATCATCCCCTTGTTCAGTTCCGTGCGTCTTCCGGTGACCAGCATGCCTATCACGTAGGCGATGGCGCCGAAGCCGATGCCGTTGCTGATCGAGTACGACAATGTCATGATGGATATCACCAGGAAGGATGAGGTTGCCATCACAGGGTCCGTCCAATCGATATTCTTGACGGAGGAGATCATGCAGACTCCCACAAACACCAGCGCCCCGACGATGCACGAGAAGGTGACTATGGAGAAGATGGGGTAGAAGAACAGGGCCACCAGGAACAGCAGTCCCACAACAACCGGCATCAGTCCGGTACGGGCTCCCGCCTCGATACCCGCCTGGGATTCGATGAACGATGTGACGGTGGACGTTCCCAGAACGGCTCCTGCCATGGTCCCTCCGGAATCCACCAGCAGTGCACGGCCGGCGTCCTTGGTGAAGGTACCTTCCTCCTTTATCATGCCAGCCCTCTCGCCGATTCCGAGCAGAGTGCCGGCGGAATCGAACATGTCCACCATGAACAGGGCGAACACCGCGATCAGGAACGACGGTATCAGCGCGGAATCGAACATCTGGAACTCCGTGAACACGGCGCCCACGTAGGACAGGTCCGGGGTGGAGGTGATACCGGTGGGAAGTTCGATGGCCCCTAGCACGATGCCCAGCAGCGCAGTTATCAGGATCCCGCCGATGACGGCGCCCCACCACTTCCGGAAGTAGAGGATGAACGTTATCACGATGCTGAACAGACCCAGCGCCACGGCGGGCTCACCCAGGTTGCCGAAGGAGGGTGAGGCGCCCAACACGATGATTTCCGCATCGAGTAGACCGACGGTGGCGATGAACAGCCCGATCCCGGCGGTGATGGAAAAGCGGAACGAAGCCGGGATGGACTCCAGCATCCTGGTCCTGAGACCGGTGATGGAGACGATGAAGAACAGCAGTCCCGATATGAAGACGGCCATCAATGCCTGGGAATATGTGAACCCCATCGCACCCATGACGGTGTAGGAAACGAAGGCGTTGATTCCCATACCGGGGGCCATGGCGACAGGGAATCTGGCAAGGAATCCCGTGACGATGCATGCGAGGACCGCGGATAATGCTGTGGCGGTGAACAGGGCATTCTCGTTCAGCGTCCCGCTGGGGTTCAGGATGGCAGGGTTGGAGACAAGAATGTACAGCATCGCCAGGAAGACGATCACTCCGCCCTTCAGTTCGGTGCGGAGAGTGGAACCCTTCTCGGTGATGCCGAAGTACCTGTCCAGGGCCAGGGCGATATCGGGCATATGTATGGAATCGACAGGCCAGAATAAAAACGGAACAGCCCCGGACCCGTGGGTCCGGAGCAGTTCCCGTGAGGTTTACGCGATCTCCTTGGGTTTCGGTTTGATGAGGACAGACGCCAGGACGGTCACCGCCAATATGCCCAGGATCACCGCCAGGGACATGACCACGTCCACGTGGTAGAACTCCGAGATTAGCATCTTGATTCCCACGAACAGCAGGATCGCGGCGAGACCGTACTTCATGTATCTCAGCGACTCCAGGGAGCCGTGGATGGCGAAGTAAAGCGACCTGAGACCCAGGATGGCGAAGATGTTGGACGTGTAGACGATGTACGTGGCACTGGTGATTGCGAGACATGCGGGCACGGAATCGATGGCGAACACGATATCGGTGAGCTCGATGGCGATCACGCAGATGAACAGAGGGGTGGCGATCCTCTTCCCGTTCTCGATGGTGAAGAAATGTCCGCCGTTGAGATCCTTCGAGACGTTCATGTGCTTGGACAGCCACTCGGCGATGGGGGCCTTCTCGTCGTCCTTCTTATTTATTGCGGTCTTGATGGCCAGGAACACCAGGAGCAAACCGAAGACGTACATCATCCAGTCGATGCTCTCCAACAGTGCGGAACCGGCGAAAACGAAGATCGCTCTGAAGACGATGGCACCGATGATGCCGTAGAAAAGCGCCCTGTGCTGATATTCGTCCGGGATACGGAACATGGCGAAGAGCAGGATGAACACGAAGAGATTGTCAACCGACATGGCCTTCTCGATGACGTATGCGGCGTAGTAGCTCATGGACGCGTCCGCACCGTGTTGGATGAAGACCCAGACACCAAACAGCAGAGCGATGGCAATCCACATGGCGGTCTGGAGCAGAGCACTCTTCACGGGGATGTGCTCGTTCTTCCTGTGCAGGACGAAGAGGTCCAGGAACAGCAGCACCGCTACGATGGCGAAGAACACCACCCATTCAGTTATGCTGACATCCATAGCCACGAATTGACAACGATTATATTAATTGGGCTGTAGCAAAGAACCTATGTCCGGCAAAATCGGGTTCAACAGGTGTTAACGCCGTTAATAATGTTTTAATACTGGCTTATTATTACCTTTCAAATAGGGAATCACTAGGATTCTTGGAGGAATTAGACATGAAGAAGTGGAGATGCTTGGTTTGCGGTGAGATCGTCGTTGGTGACAGGCCTCCCGCACAGTGCCCCGTGTGCAAGGCCCCCGCAGAGAAGTTCGTCGAGGTCATCGACGACGAGGTCACCTGGGCCTCCGAGCACAAGGTCGGAATCATCGACGGCGTCCCCGAGGAGATCGTCGAGGGCCTGAGGGCCAACTTCAACGGCGAGTGCACCGAGGTGGGAATGTACCTTGCCATGGCAAGGGTGGCGTTCCGCGAGGGATACCCCGAGATCGGACTGTACTGGGAGAAGGCCGCCTACGAGGAGGCCGAGCACGCCGCCAAGTTCGCGGAGATGCTGGGCGAGGTCCTCACCGACAGCACCAAGAAGAACCTCGAGATGAGGATCGCCGCAGAGAACGGCGCCACCGCCGGAAAGACCGAGCTTGCCAAGATGGCCAAGGCCAACAACCTGGACGCCATCCACGACACCGTCCACGAGATGGCAAGGGACGAGGCCAGGCACGGCAAGGCCTTCGCCGGTCTGCTGAAGAGATACTTCGGCGAGTGAATTCATTTACCGGGGCTCCGCCCCGGTCCCAAACCAAATAGTTCTATGACAGCAGCTTCACGGTGACGTTGATCACCAGGTCGCTGACGGTGGTCTTACGGTAAGAGCACCCAGCCAACTCCATCGCCTTCAACTGCTTGGGAGTGGCAGATGTATATGGGTGAAGACCGAACATCATTGGCATGAACGCGGTGATGAAGCCTTGCAGGTCATCTTCGTAGATGTATGGGATCGCCTTCCGGACACATGTGGAGAGAACATTCACGGAGTCGTTGAATATGTTCTTGAAGTCCGTGAGCTGCTGCAGGCGGGTGTTCTCCTCCATGTCGCTGAAATTCATTGAAACCTGAATCTTCGGGTTTTGTAGGCTACATGGTCAACGGGCGATCCTGCCGCTCTTGGGCTCTTCGAGTCTGAAGAGTGCAAAGATCTCCCTCACCG
>CASEZY010000010.1 GCA_949292635.1 uncultured Methanomassiliicoccales archaeon | reverse complement strand
CCCCGCAGCCGCCGCCGCTGAGGCCCCTGCCGCCCAGGCAGAGCCCGAGGAGGAGGCTGTCTCCGAGGAAGAGGCCGCTGCCGGTCTGAGCGCCCTGTTCGGATGAACGGGACGGTTGCCTGGCAACTCTAAACCCCTTAACAATCACTTTTACTTCTTCCGAGAGAATGTGTCACGCTGGCTCTTTCGATCTTTGTGCGTGAGGGCCCGTCTTTAGCAAAGATCCCGCCGCAATCTGTGCCGTTTAAATAATGATATGACGGTTGTCCGACACGATGGCAGCAACCGACCGCGTCACCGTCCGCCTCTCTGCGGAACAGATAGCCCTGATCCAACATCTGGTGGACAGCGGCGAGTTCGAGACGGTCACCGATGTGGTGCGGGAGGCCATGGATCAGTTCCTGTCGACGCGCTTCTCGCCGGAGAACATCCGCAGGATAACGGTGGAGATACCCAAGGACAGCGCGTTGAAGCTGGAGACGTTGGTGAACGACGGCGATTCCGTTTCCTTTGATGATGCCATCCGCAACGCCGTTCGCGAGTACACCCGCAGCCGCCTCATGTGAGGCGTCTGATCTTCTTGGTGGCGTCCCCGAAGACGCCCATGATGGTGTTGAACTCGTATTTCGTGGGGATGGAACGACCCATCATCCTGCGGAACATCACCGAGGTCATCTCCCTGCGGTGCTCAGGATAGTCTGCCGCCTCCATCAGCTCGTCGAAGAAGCGGAACATCAGCTCCTTCTCCGCCGGGTCCGCCGGAACGGCCTCGTGCAGACCGCCGTTGAAGAGTTCGTACATCACGATGGTGGCCGCGTGCGACAGATTGAGGATCGGATATGTGTCGTCGGCGGGCACGGTGATGAGGATGTCGCATCTCTCCAACTCGTCTTGAAGGAGACCCACGTCCTCCCTTCCGAACAGGATGGCGATCTTCTCCGGATATTCTTTCACCCTCTCGGCGAACTCCTTCACCGGCAGGGGGATGCGGGTGTAGTTCTTGTCCCCGGCGGTGATGACGCCGCTGGTGCCCACGATCAGGAAGCATCCGTCGATCGCCTCGCGGATGGTATCGGTGATCCTGGCACTGTCGAGGATGTGGGATCCGTGCTTCGCTCTGCGGTAGGCGTCGTCGCCGATGGGGCAGGGGTTCACGAGCACAAGATCATAGAGACCGAAGTTGGCCATGGACCTGCATACGGCTCCGATATTGCCTTCGAACTTGGGGCCCACCAGCACGATACGCACATCAGACATGCTCCGGCCCATGGGGATTCCCCATATATGTGTTGGTCTGCGGAACATCGGTTTAATACACGTGTCACATACACGCGCACGTGAGCGTTCCCGAGGACCATCCCAGGTACAGGTCCCTCATGGTGAGGGAGAGGCTGGCGGACATGGTCGCCAAGGGCCTGGTGACACCCACCGGGCTGATCTCCCACGGCCGGGGAGAGGCATTCGACTATCTGATGGGCGAGCGTACGCTGCCCCCGTCCCTGGAGGCGGAGAGGGCCGCCGCCGCGTATCTTCTCAGAGCCAAGAACCCTGTGGTATGCGTGAACGGCAACGCCGCCGCCCTGGACGCGAAGAATCTCATCGCGTTGGCGGATGCGATCCCCGCGAAGGTTGAGGTGAACATCTTCCACCGCACCGAGGAGAGGATGAGGCTGCTCATCGACTACATGACCCAGATGGGCGGGAAGGATGTGCTTGGGACGAATCCCGATTCCAGGATCCCCGGTCTTACTTCGGACAGGGCGTTGTGCACCAAGGAGGGGATCTACGATTCCGACGTGATCCTGGTGCCGATAGAGGACGGCGATCGGGCCGAGGCCCTGGTGGCCATGGGGAAGGTGGTGATATCCATCGATCTCAACCCGCTCTCCCGCACGTCCAGGAAGGCCACGGTGTCCATCTCCGACGAGATGACCCGGGCGCTGGAGAACATCATACGCTTCGTCAACGAGATGAAGGGCGACGACGGACTCATCGAATCCGTCATCAAGGATTACGACAACGCGGCCAACAGCCGCGCACTAATCGATTCCATCTGCGAATCGCTGCATGAAGGTGATTGAATGGATCTTTTGGAGAAGGGAACCCTGAGGCTCAGGTGGGCGGAGGCCCACATGCCTGTGTTGGCTGCCGTCAGGGAGAGGTTCGGGAAGGAGAAGCCGCTGAAGGGCCTGAAGGTGGGCATGGCGCTGCACACCGAGGCGAAGACCGGTATCCTGGCGATAACGCTGGCGGAGGCCGGGGCGGAGGTCAGGCTGGCCAGCTGCAACCCCCTGTCCACCGACGACTCGGTGGCGCTGGCACTTCGTGAAGTCTATGGGTTAGATGTGAGGGCGAAGAAGGGCGAGACCAACGAGGAGTACTACGCCAATCTGAACCACGTCCTGGACATGGGACCGGACTACGTTATCGACGACGGTTCCGATCTCATAGCGATGCTGCACACATCCCGCAGGGAGATGCTGCCCAACGTGAAGGGCGCGAACGAAGAGACAACCACCGGTGTGATCCGTCTGAGAGCGATGGCCGCCGACGGTGCCCTGCAGTTCCCGGTGATGGCGGTGAACGACTCCAAGATGAAGTTCCTCTTCGACAACCGCTACGGAACCGGTCAGTCAGCATTCGACGGATGGATGACCGCCACCAACCTGATGGTCAGCGGGAAGACCCTGGTGGTGGCGGGATACGGATGGTGCGGAAAGGGCGTGGCCATGCGTGCCAAGGGTCTCGGTGCGGACGTCATCGTTACCGAGGTGGATCCCATCAGAGCGATCGAGGCCCGCATGGACGGATTCCGCGTGATGAGGATGGAGGACGCCGCCAAGGAGGCGGAGATCATCATCACCGTCACCGGATGCAAGAGCATCGTCAGGAAGGAGCACCTGGAGGTGATGAGGGACGGCTGCGTTATGGGTAACGTGGGCCACTTCGACAACGAGATCAGCAAGCCCGACCTGGAGGCTCTGAGCGCCGAGGTCACCAGGGTGAGGGACTTCGTCGACGAATATCGTCTCAAGGACGGCAGGAGGGTGTATCTCATCTCCGACGGCAGGCTGATGAACCTGGCCGCCGGCCAGGGACATCCCGCCGAGATCATGGATATGAGCTTCGCCGTGCAGGCCCTCGGTCTGGAATATCTTGTGAAGAACCACCAGTCCTTGGAAGCGGGGGTGCATACCGTGCCCGACTCCATAGACGTCAGGATAGCGGAGCTGAAGCTGCAGGCCATGGGTATAACCATTGATCAACTAACTCAAGAGCAGAGGGACTACATCACCGGCTGGGAGGAGGGCACATGAGCCAGCCGTTCCTCGCCGTGTACGGGCATGTGGCGATCGACCAGATTCTCACAGTGGCAAGGTTCCCGGAGAACAACACCTCCGTGGACGTCACCGAGAAGAGCACCCATCTCGGTGGGACCGGCGCCAACATCGCCGTCACCGCCGCCAGATTGGGTGTTCCCACGGCCCTCTGCGCACTGGTGGGGGCGGATTTCCCCAAGACCTTCGAGGAATCGATCTCGGAGGCGGGCGTGCTGATCGATGAGCTGGTGAAGGTGGACGGGTACGACACCTCGCAGGCGATAGTGGTCAGCGACGACGCCATGGACCAGAAGGTGCTGTTCTATCAGGGCCCTCAGGGTTACGCGTCGAAGATAGGCATAGATCTTCTCAAGAATGCGAAGATGTCCCAGCACGTTCATTTCTGCACCGGCGACCCGGGGTATTACATCTCCTTGATGAATGAGATCGAGTGTCCGATGGCCATCGATCCTGCGCAGGAGATCCACAGGATCTGGAACCCCGATTCGCTGAAGATGGCGCTGGCTCATTGCGATTCCCTGTTCTGCAACAGGTTCGAGGCGGAGTCCGTGGTAAAGTATCTCGGCGTTGATTCGGTGGCCGATATCGACAAGCCGCTGGTGGTCTGCACCTGCGGTGCCAAGGGCAGCGACGCCTACATCGACGGGGAGCACTTCCACATCCCGGCGATACCGGCGGAGAACACGGTGGACCCCACCGGTGCCGGCGACGCCTACAGGGCGGGATACTATGCGGGACTGTACCATGGGTTCGAGGTTCATGAGTCCTTGGTGATCGCCGCTACCGTGTCGTCCTTCGTGGTGGAGGATTACGGCGCCCTCACCGCAGCGCCCACCTGGGGCGACGTTCTCGAGAGGGCGGGGAAGTACCTGAGGGACATATGATCGCCCTCACCGGGACCCCCGGCACGGGGAAGACCTCCCTTGCCTCGGAGCTGAGGAGGAGAGGTCACGACGTCCTCGATCTGAAGGAGCACATCATCTCCAACGGTCTCCGCGAGGACTACGATGCGGAACGCGACACCTACGGGGTGGACATCGACCGTCTGGCTGATTCTTTGAAAGACGCGGAACACGAGTTCATCGAAGGACATCTGGCTCATTTCCTCTCACCCGAGATGGTGATAGTGCTGAGGTGCTCCCCGACGGTGCTGTCGCAACGTCTGAAGGCCAGGGGCTACGACGACGGCAAGGTCAGGGAGAATGTGGAGGCGGAGCTCTTGGACGTGATTTTATGCGAATCAGTGGACACGGGAGTACCGGTGTTCGTCGTCGATACGACGTCATCATCGCCCTCCGAGACCACCGATGCCGTGGAAGGGATTATGAGAGGGGAAACGGATGGGCATCTGCCCGGGGACGTGACCTGGGCGGAGGAGATGGACGGATGGTTCTAGATTCCAAGCGCTCTGCGGTGGATTTTGCACTCACACCGGTGGCAAAGAAACTCATCAACGTGAACCCCAACATGCTGTCGTGGATCGGACTCATCCTGGCGTTCGTCTCCGGACTGCTGATGTATCTCAGCTACGACAGCCACATTTTGCTAATTGTCGGAGCGATAGTGGTGCTGGTGTCGGGATACTTCGACGCCATAGACGGGAAGGTGGCGAAGCTTTCGGGAAAGGCCTCCAAGAAGGGGGACTACCTGGACCACGTCTTCGACAGGTACGCCGATGTGTTCATGATCGGCGGTGTGGCCGTCAGCGCCTGGTGCAACCCGTACCTGGGACTGCTGGCTCTTGTCGGTGTCCTCCTGACGTCGTACATGGGCACGCAGGCACAGGCGGTCAGCAACATCCGCCTGTATGCCGGTCTTCTCGGCAGAGCGGATCGTGTCGTATTATCCACGCTGTTCCCGATCATCCAGTTCGTTGCTTGCGCCCTGGAATACGGATGGATACAGATCGGTGATTTCTCCATCTCCTGGATGGAGATCATGATGCTCTACTTCGCCATCGTCGGCAACCTGACGGCCATACAGCGCGGTATAATCACCTGGAAGAAGCTGGGCGAGCTGGAAGAACAGGGAGAGGAGTGAATCACTCCTTCCTGGGTCTCCCGCTCTTGATGCGGTAGTACGTCAGCGGATGGTTCACGGTCTCCCTGGCACACAGGTCGTCGGGGTCGTAGCAGTTGCCGTTGGTCTTCATCGTCGAGCACTCCGGCGGGGTGTACCCGTCGGTGCCGTTCAGTTCCCCGGTGATGTGCTTGATCTGGTAACTGGACTTGGATTCGTCGAAGTCCGGGGACCTTGAGAACACGGCGATTATCTGATCGTAGCTCATGCCGATGTGGTTCAGGAACGCCACCAGGGCGAACCTGCCGCTGTGGCCCAGGTTGATGCCGTTCTGGGCGTTGCCCATCAGTGTACGGATGCAGGGCGGCAGCATCTCCGGTTTCAGTTCTCCCGTGAACTGGGGGTTGAACTTCGCCTTGGCGCTCTGGAGGATGTTGTTCAGCCTATTCACCCTCTCTGATACGGCCTTCGCGACATCATCCGGTACGTTGAGAGGCAACTCGCTCTCGATCCTGTCCTGGAGAGCGTTCTGCAGCAGCCTGTCGAAGCGCTCCTGGGTGAGGAACACGTACCCGTCCTTGAGTTCGGTGTTGATTAGCTTCCACTCCGGGCTCTTGATGCGGGTGGAGAATCTGAGGAAGTCGCTGAAGTGCATCCTCAGCCCCTCGTCGGATGCTCTGGATTTAACGTCCAGTTCCCCGGCTATGCGCTGGACGACGGCGTACTCCTCCTGACCGAGGAGGGCGTTCATCCTAACGGCTTCGGCCAAGGCGTACCTGCGGGTGAGGAACTTGTCGTTGATGCAGGACACCAGGATCCTGGCGTATGGATACGACATCACCTCCATCATGCGGTCGAAGTCGTTGCGCAGCGATGGTGATGTGACCTGACTGTGCTCGATGGCCGAGAGCACCCGATCCTCCCCTCTGGCTCTTGCGTCCTCGAAGCCCGGCGAGGAGAGCAGGTCATCCAGGCTGGCGCCGTTGTCCTCAATGAGCTGGGCGGCGGACCTGAGGAAGGGATAGCGGGACTCCAGGAAGCCTATCATCGCTGTGTGATACACTGGAGATTACATAAAGCGGTCGCAGAGGTTCGCAAAGTTCTTCCGATCCGAGGTTCACCGGAGGGTCGGATCAGGCCGCTGTTGTGATAGGGATTGTCCAACAGAGCCAGACCATCACTGTGCGGATGGGTCTATACACTTTTTCCGAGTTTCAAAGGACAAAAAATACACTTTTTCCAGGATTTCAAGTCTAAAAAATACACTTTTTCCCAGTGTTTAAATATTGACACCTTATCTCCCATACGATGGGTCGGGTATTCGAAAGGAAGATTGCCGATACGATAGAACGCTATCTCGTGTCGGACGATGCCCCTATACTTATAGTGGACGGGGCGAGACAGGTGGGCAAGTCATTCATCATCCGTGAGATCGGCAGCCGGGCCTACCGGAACTTCGTGGAGATCAATCTGGTGGAGGACAGGAACGGTCCTGGCCTATTCACGGACGTCCGTACTACGAAGGACCTCTATTACTCGATCCAAGCCGCTGCAGGCAGACCGTTGGGGGATTACAGCGACACCCTGGTGTTCCTGGATGAGATACAGGAGAATGGAAACCTCCTCACCATGCTGAAGTTTCTCAGGGAGGAACGCCGCTACCGGTTCATCGTCAGCGGTTCGCTGCTGGGTGTCGAATTGAGGAGGACATCATCGATCCCCATCGGCAGCATACAGACCAGGCGCATGTACCCAATGGACCTGGAGGAATTCCTCTGGGCCAACGGCATCGGCAGGGACCTCCTGAACGATGTCAGGGGGATGATCTCCCGCGGAGAGAGGGTCCCGGAGGGTCTGCACAGAAGGCTGATGGATCTGTTCAGGGACTATCTGATCTGCGGCGGGCTCCCGTATTGCGTGGACCTATTCCTGGGGAGCGGGGACGTGGTCGCCCTTCGGGATGTCCAGAGGGAGCTGTACGACCTCTACGGTGTGAATGCCTCGAAATACGACACCATCAACCGGATGCGCACCCGGGCGGTGTTCGATTCGATACCGTCAAGCATCGAGAACAAGCGGAAGCGTGTGTTCGCCAAGGACATAGAGGGGCGGGAGAACGCCAGGTTCGACGATTACAGGGAGGACTTCGACACCCTGGTGGATTCCGGCGTGGTGTTGAAGGTCTCCTGCTGCAGCAATCCGGTGTTCCCGCTACGGGAGTCCATGAAGCGCAATCTGCTGAAACTGTACATCTGCGACGTGGGCCATCTGACATGTCTGCTGTACGGATATAACGTAAAACCGCTGCGGGAGGATATCCCGCAGATCAATCTCGGCAATGTGTACGAATGCTTCGCAGCGATGCAGCTGTCGGCCAACGGACACTCTCTGTACTATTCGGACAACAAGAGGTACGGGGAGGTGGATTTCCTGCTGGATGATGTCCACGGCACATCGGTGAAGGCTTTGGTCCTCAAGACGGACAGGGCCCGTAAGAAGCTGAATGCCCTGGACGCTCTGATCTCGATCAATGAGGATTGTAAGGGATTCGTGTTCTCCAATTCCGGGGATATCATGACGGAGGGGAGGGTGACATATCTGCCCATATACGCCATGATGTTCATGACGGCGTTCGAACCGTAATCCGTATCACATCCTTATACCTGGGAACCCATGGACGGACACCGGAGGCCTGTCTATGGAGATACGTGCGGACGAGAGTGTGAGGGTGGTATCATTTGATATCTTCGACACCCTGATCGTCCGTCCCTACGCCCGGCCGACGGACCTTTTCAGACATATCGAGCAGGCGGAGGGTGCGCCGGGGTTCAGGGATGAGAGGGTGGCGGCGGAGCGCCGCTGCCGTCGTCGGGAGGACGACAGTCCCGGGGAGGTGACCTTCGACGAGATCTACGGGCACATCGATCCCAAGTACCGTCATCTGAAGGACATCGAGGTGCGGTACGAGAGGAACGTCCTGCCGTATCTTCCCGTGGTGGATGTTTTCAATAGCATGGTCTCCGAGGGGAGAAGGGTGGTCCTGGTCTCGGACATGTATCTTCCGTCCCCGGTGATCGAGGGGATGCTGGAGTCCTGCGGCATCCATGGATACGAGAGGTTGTACGTGTCATGCGAGCACGGGGTGAACAAGCACCGCGGGGGACTGTTCCGCAAGGTCCTGGACGATCTCGGTATACAACCTAATGAGCTGCTGCACATCGGGGACAACCCGAGAGGTGACGGCAGCATACCCAAGTCAATGGGAATACGGACGCATCAGGTGCCCAAGTTACTGGAATCCTATTTCTCATGTCATCCCCAGGCGAGGAGGTTCTACCGCAGGGACCCAACGCTGTCAAGGTCGATCATTGTCTCCATGGACGCGATCAGGTGGATGGAGCGTGGTGACGAACTCTCATGGAGGGAGATCGCGTACCGCTACGGCGGTCCGGTGGTCTGCGGGTTCTGTGCGTTCATACATGAGAACACTGATGGTCAGTTATTGTTCGTGGCCAGGGATGGATACAATCCGATTAGGGTGTATCGCTCACTGTACGGGGACGAGCGGAGGTCGTCGTACGTGTACGCGCCGAGGATCGCCTACGTGTTGGCAGGGAAGGGATACCGCAGCTACCGGGGATACAAGGCGATGGTGGTGCGGAGACTGTTCCCTGAGCGTTCCTTCAAGGATGATGATGAGGCGGAGGCGTTCTTCGATTCTCACGAGGGAGAGGTGGAGGGACGCAGGGCGGCGGTGGCCGCCGGCATCAGGGCGGGGATGCACGAGGCCGTCGGAGAAGGGGATGTGACCGTTGTGGATGTGACCACCATGAGGTACACATCGCAGAAGCTGGTGTCCGAGATGCTCGATGACAGGAACGTCACGGGAGTGTACTACTTCGTGCTGGCGGATTCGGAGCTTCCCCACGTGGGATACAGCGTCCGCACCATCCTGCCTTCGGCGGGGAGGGTGAATCTCACGGAATTCCTGATGACCGCACCGGAGCCTCCGGTGGATTCCATCGACACCGACGGGAACCCGGTTTACGGCGATGTGAACGATGTCGAGAGGATGCGTCTCGACATATATGACCAGATAACCGACGGGGAGGTCTCCTACGCCGACGCCCTTGCGAGGATGTACGATTCGGTGCCGTCGTTGGACTTCGATGCCGTCTCCGCTTGGTTGGGCACCTTGTCCAACACCGGCGATGCCAAGACCAAGGGGATGCTCACCGACATGAGGTGGCCGGTGGACCCGGCCAACACGGTGTACGTGAGCATGGTGTTCCATCCCCGGGATTCGCTGTATCACATGAAGAAAGCGGTCTTGGATGTTATGAGTCGTATAAAGGTTCTGATCGAACGTCGTTGATACGGCGCTACATGTCCGTGGCCATTCCCGTCAATAAAAGAGTATGTCTGAACCATCTTCCATGAACGGCGATCCTTCTGAAGACATAATCTGTTCCGGTATGGCAGTTGATGACACATAATTATTAATCTGTGCTGCATATGTATAATTGCGAGCCGCCCCTTAGGTGACTCAGCGGGGGGATTGTGGTCCCTCGACCACTCACCCCTGCGCCCATCGATTTGATTATTCCGGGAATATTTTTATTCCATAGCCTCTGGTTTTGGGACCGTTTGTAAGAAGTTTCGGCTTAATTTGATTATAAAACATCTCGAAAGTTTCACGTTCTAGACTGTCAGTCTCAACTCTTCTGAATCTTCTGCGGATGCAGTATGCAACACAGTCAACAAGTTGTGATAAGTGTCTGTAACTTGAGTCTACAAAGATGGGATCCTCTATCAGATACGCATTTTTCTCATACTTTGTGCCATTCTCAAATAGATTTTTGATTTTAGCCCGTACTTTGTTGTCGTACTTCGTATTAACAGAATCAATCAACAGGATGCCATATTGTTCATCCTTCCCTTTCATTCTGTTTTCTTCGTTTATTTTGTTGTGGTAAAAACAAAGGCGCTCGAAAAGCAATTCCAAGGCAAACAGGTCGATTTCAAGGTTCCCTTTCTTGAGTCTATCTTTGTTGATGACTATGGCTGAAATCGTGCAGTCGATTTCAGATATGATCGTCATGACGTCCATAAAGATGGCCAGCCTCTTGTCGAGGCTCATATTCTTGAACGCGCCTTTATGATTGAAGATGTCTGTGGCATGTATCTCGACTTCATCGCAATTTGTGTTTGGGAAGTACTTTTGTTTGAGGTCACGGACCATTTTATCCACATCCTTCCATGAACTCTCGTTAATCGTCAGTGATGCGAGGACGTACTCGAGTTCGGGATCGGTACGTTCTGCTTTACCTGATTCGTCGATATATGTGAGGTACAAGGCATCCCCACTTTTTCTAATATTACAGAACTATATAATGTGTTGTAAAAAGGTATGGTGGGATAAACAAAGTATCGACACCTGGGTTCACTGGCCATGGTGTAAATTGAATCAATCAATGTTTGGATGGGCGCGTTCGTATCGGGACCTTGTGCTAGCGTCACACGTTTTAACGTCGTGACTTGAGGGAAGCATCCGCGCATACGGTGTACGTGAGCATGGTGTTCCATCCCAGGGATTCGTTGTATCACATGAAGAAAGCGGTCCTTGATGTGGCGAGCAAGCTGATTTCCTTGGTACGGTGACATCCGACACTGCAATAGCGATATATAGCGTGGGCAATTCGTGTTATCCAGATGCACCCTGCGGTGAGCGTGGTCATCCCGGTGTACAATGGCGCGCCGTACATCGGGGAGATCGTCTCCTATCTGGACGATCAGACTTATCGGGATTTCGAGGCGATCATGGTAGTGGACACCGCGTCCAACGACGGGTCCCTGGATGTCGCCAACTCCATCCACCGCGACTATCTGAGGGTGCTTTCTTTGGACACCGACGGGCGCATCTCCGGTCCCAGGAATTTTGGTATGGGTGATGCGAAGGGCGATTTCATCTGGTTCCTGGATGCGGACGACAGGCCCCTGCCGGAGTTCCTGGAGAGGATGATGTGCATCCAAAGGGACCATGATGCGGATGTGGTGGTCTGCAACTTCGTCTATGCCTATGACAAGAAAAAGGATTATCGTAAGAAATCCCACGTCTACACCACCACTGTCTACGATTCCGAGGGGGCTATACAGGCCAGGCTAGACGAGAGAATCCCGGTGACCACCTGGAGCAAGATATTCCGGCTGTCGCTGCTGAGGGACAACGATATCAGATTCAGGAAGGGGTGGTGCGAGGACATCGAGCATACCTTCCGTGCGTTCACAGCCGCGAAGACGATATGCTACACCACCGAGCCGTTGTATCTCTACTATCAGCATCCTGGGTCGTTCACCGGGAACCGGATGAACATGGACTCCCGCGGTGTTGCGGAACAGTTGGCATACCGGTCGCTGGATGAGGCGGGCGTGCGCAAGGTGGACGGTTTCGACAAGAAGGTCGCCAAGGTTCGCATGCGCTCCAGCGGCCACATGTCGTATCACACCTTCATCGGATACGCACGCGGCGATGAGTGCAGGGAGATGATACACAGGTGCCTCATGGACCCGTTCGATGCGGAAGCATTTTGGTATCTTGTGTCTCCAACCACATACTATGCCGCCATCCAGGTGTTCTTCAAACTACACTATTATAGGGATGGCAAATTCTACACCAAGATGGGGGGGCCTCGATGATCCAAGTCACCGTCGGCATCTGTGCCTACAACGAGGCCACCAACATAGAGGCCACAGTTCGTTCGCTTTATTCCCAGAGACAGGGATGTTTCGTCATAGACAAGGCGGTGGTGGTGTCCAGTGGCAGTACGGACGGCACCGACGACATCGTCAAAGGGCTGCAGAAGGAGTTCTCCACTCTCAGGTTGATACGTCAGGAGAAGAGGATGGGGAAGAACTCTGCCATCAATCTGGTGCTGGACGAGGACGAGGCCGGTATCGTCGTCCTTCTCAATGCGGACAACACATTGGCATCGGAGGACTCCCTGGACAGCCTGTTGAGGCCGTTCGAGGACCCCGGTGTCGGTATGACCGGGGGTCATCCCGTACCAACCAACGACAGGACCTCCCTGTCCGGCTTCACGTCGAATCTCATCTGGAGCATGCATCACCACATATCTGAGATCAGCCCCAAGATAGGGGAGTTGATAGCCTTCAGGAACGAGGGCGGACGCCTTCCGACGGATATGCAGTCGGACGAGGACATCCTGAGGATGAATCTCGAGGAGGCGGGATACAGGTCCGTTTATGTGTCGGAGGCCACGGTCTCCAACAGGGGCCCGGAGAGCATACACGATTTCATGAAGCAGCGTGTGAGGGTGAACATCGGGGAGATGTACATGGCACGCAACTTCAGTTACGAGATCCCCACCCATGACTTCAGGAAGCTCTACGCGGCGATGCTCGGGTCCATCCGGGACATGGGATTCCATCCGCTGAAGCTGATGACCGCGGTTATGATGGAGTCCTTCGCAAGGTTGTATGCCATAGCGTACGTCAAGGCGGACAAGGGCGATATGAACGTCTGGGAGCAGGTGCAGAGCACCAAGAAGCTCTGATCACCCGTTGATTATCTGGTCGACCGCGTCGTTGAACGTGAATGATTCTGATACTTGGATGGTCTTGCATCCGAGGCGTCTTCCGAATTCCACATCCGATTGGCTGTTGCCGATCATGTATGACTTGGTGACATCGATGTGGTACTTCCTGACGGCATCGATGCCCATGCCCGTTTCCGGTTTCCTGCATCCGCAGTGGTCGTCCGGGTGATGGGGGCATATGAAGATGTCATCGATCCTTCCGCCTCCGGCAGCGATGTCGGAGACCATCTTCTCGTGTATCTTGGTTAATGTGGCCTCATCGAACTTGCTGCGGGCGATGCCGGACTGATTGGTCACGACTATCACCAGATACCCGGCGTCGTTGAGCCTCTTCATGGATTGGGGTACGCCGTCAAACAGTGCCAGCTTGTCGGGACTGTCGCAGTAAGGAACGTCTTTAGCGATGGTATCGTCCCTGTCCACGAGCACCGCTTTGCGGCCGTACATGTTCCTTTCGACCAGGCAGCAGATCATGTGTCCGGCCGCCAGATACCCCTCCTGGATGTGTGGGGTGTCCGTGGAGGGTACGGTTATGCGGTGGTCCGCCATGTCCTTCATGGCACCCTTGGGCCCGGTGAAAGAGACCGTGACGCAGCCGCGTTCCTTCGCCTTCTCAAGTGCCAGTATCACATTCTTGGAGTTGCCTGAGGTGGAGATCCCTACGACCACATCCCCCGGTCTAGCTATGGCCTCGACCTGACGGGAGAACACGATGTCGTAGGTGTAGTCGTTCCCCACGGCGGTGACGGGAGCGATGTTGGAAAGGCACACGCCGGCCATGGCCGGTCTGTCGAACAGATATCTTCCGGAGAGCTCGGCGGCGAGATGCTGTGCATCCGCGGAGGATCCGCCGTTGCCCATGAATATTACCTGATTCCCTTTGCGGAGGCATTCGGTGATGGCGTTCGCTACGTCGATGACCTGTTCCGGGTCTATGTTGGAGATGGCCTCTGCGGACCTTCTGAACTCATCCTTAACGATGTCGATCATACCCTTGCCCTCCAGCTTCTGGCACCAAGGGGTTCGAAGGAGAAGTCCACCACGGTGGCACCCTTCTTCTGAAGTTCATTGGCCACCAGGTGCTTCTTGTCGTATTCGCAGACGAAGAACATGAATCCTCCGCCCCCGGCGCCGGAGACCTTGCCGCCGTAGGCGCCGGTGGCCATTGCGGTGTTGTACAGGTCGTCGATGTGGGGGTTGGTGATCTTGTCGGAGAACATCTTCTTCTGCTTCCAGGATTCGCCGAGGAGAGTTCCCGCGTTGACTACGTCGCCGTTCTTCAGTGCTCTGGCTATGTCGTACGCCAACGCTTTGGTGGCATCCAAGGCATCCTCATTGGTACCCTTCTTGAACGAATTGACTTGAGATTCTATGATCCCGGCGGACTCGCGGGATCTGCCGGTGTAGCACAGCAGAGAACAGTACTGCAGCTCGTTGACGGTGTCATCGGAGATACCAAGCGGACTTACGGCCACGCCGCTCCTGGTGAACTCCATGAGATTGAATCCGCCGTACGCCGCGGCGTACTGATCCTGCTTCCCGCCCTTAAGACCCAGCCTCTCCCTTTCCAACTTGTAGGCTAAGGTGGCGAGGTCGTATTTCGACATGGGGATGTCCTTCCATTCCGCTACCGCTTTGAGTATCGAGACTATGACGGTGGACGACCCGCCGAGACCGGATCCCGGGGGTGCCTCCGAGTGGATGAACATGTCGAAGCCGTCGGTGATGCCGAAGTGATTGGTGACTGCCTTCACAAGATCCATGTTGCCGTCGTAGTCCAGCGGCCCGTCGGTGAGGTCCGCCTCGTAGGTCCCGTAATCCAACGATGTGATGGACATGCGGTCGGTGCCGTTGGGGGCGATGGAGCAGTACGCGTGCTTCCCGATGGTGGCGTTGAGAACGAGACCGCCCTTCTCTGATGCGTATGGTTCCACGTCGGTTCCGCCGCCGGCAATGCCGATACGGAGGGGGGCGCAGGAGCGATAGATTACACTGGGCATCTGTTACGCCATCATACACTCGTTTATTAACTGTTTCAATGAAAGACGGCAGCGATCTTGCGGCCAAGATGACATCTGTATCTATGACCCACACACTCCAATCCATCGTCATGATGACAACCTGTTCGAACCGTTTATCGACGGGTTGTCACGGTGTTTTTTTATGACACATTACGATAGAGGGACCGTGTCAGAAGATGCCGGTGACAGTGAGTTCACTAAACATACGCCCAAGAACGTGCTGTCAGAGGCCGCGTACATCGTCGTTTCGATGTGCATCACACTCTTCCTAGTTCCGTACTACATAGGCGAACTGGGAATGGCGGCCTATGCCATAATCCCGCTGGCGACATCCGTCACGTCGTATGTGATGATCTTCTCTGATGCATTCTGTTCTGCCATCATCCGTTATTTCATCCTCTCGCTGGAGAGCGGTGACGACCTGGATGCGAATCGGACGTACAGCACGTCCATGTACGGTCTGATGAAGATGATGGTTGTCGTCGTGCCGGTTATGGCGGCCGTAGCTTTCTTCTCGCCGATGCTGTTCGACATCACCGGCTCGACGGCGGATTCCGTGCGCCTGTTGTTCCTGATGGTGTTGCTGTCCACCCTGGTCGTCGCCGCCGGGTCATGTTTCAATTATACCCAACTGGCGGTCAACAAGCTGCACAGCATCAATCTGGCACGTGTTTGCTACCTGGGATCCCAGGTGTTGATAATATTCCTGTTGTTCCTGTGCTTCGATCCGAAATTGGAGCACATCGGTGTGGCATATCTCGCCTCATCGTTGATCTACGCAGCGATATCATATGTGATGATGAAACGGAACTTCCCGCAACTCAGGTTCAGCAGGAAGGATTCCAGCAGGGTCAGGCTCGGTGAGATCACGGATCTAGGCACATGGTCCGTGGTGAACAAATTGAGTTCCCTCCTGTTCCTGCAGGCATCCCTCATAGTTGCAAATGTCTGTCTGGGGACCGTGGCGGAAGGGCGGCTGTCATTGGTGGTGAACATCATGATGATGGTCAGTTCCGGTTGCATGACCCTGACCAACATCTTCAATCCGTACTATTACCGCAACTATTCCAAGTCCGACATGGACGGTGTCGCGGCCATGGCCGTGACCAGCATACGGTTGACATCCGTGATAATCGCGTGCCCTCTGGCGTTCATCTGCATATTCTCATCGGAGGTCATGACAGCCTGGGTGGGTGTGGAATACAGCGATCTGGGTCCTGTGATATGGGCCATGCTCCTCCTTCTGGTGATGCAGGCCTCCGTGACATCCGTGGATACTGTCACCGTGCTGACACTCAAGGTCAGGGACCTGGCACTGATGAGCATGGCAATCGGGGTCCTGAACATCGTATTGAGTGTGATACTGGCTCTGTACACGGATCTGGGCATATTGGGGATCGCCGTATCCTATGGGATAACGATGACCCTGCGCAGCTGCGTCTACTACCCGCGCTATGTGTCGGGACTGATGGGGAAATCCACGTCCGTCATCCTCCGTCCGCTGCTGGAAGGGCTCGCTCTCTTCTTGGCCTCTGCGGCGGTGTTCTACGTGCTGTCCATCTTCGTGAACATGCCGGCGTCACTCATGCTGATCGCGGTCATATTCCTGATCATATTCGTGATCTATCTGCCTCTGGCACTTCGCCTGACAACGAATGAGAGCGATAAGGAGTTCATTCGTGTGGCACTGCCGCATGCTGTATCGAAGTTCATCAGGTGAGTCTGAACTGAAATTATTACTACGTCATGAGACCGTCGGAATCTAACGATTTTGTAACTCCCATCGCGTATACGAAATCCGTACTCATGGATCTGCACTTCTTGTAATCGGGGGATCTTTCTACGACGCCTTTAACCACGTGGGGAGGTATCTCATTGTGGAACATACCGTGAGCTCTCGACGGAGTTCACAAGGCATGGCCGAGACTATTCCTTCTTACTGCGCAGTTTCTTGATCAAAGGGTATATCGTGTATCTCTGAACATTATTCAGTTGTTGCGACAGGTCGTCCACACGCCTCTGTAGGTCATCGATCCTTCTGTGCAGTTGTTTGATGTACGCGATATTCTCGTCGTTAAGGATACGGACGACATCTGGAACACCTGTGGGTGATGTGCAGAGAATCTCTTTGATGCCGAACAGTTCGCCGGCGCGTTTGATCTTCGTATCTTCGAGAATATCCATGTGTTCATTTATGATTCTAAGAACACTTTCCCTGTTTTGATTCACTTTGCGGATCGTCTCGCGCAGCGAATCCGGTCTCGATGCCACATTGTCCACCGAACCGTAGCACAGGGTGAACATCCCTCTGCACTTGTCGATGGCGTTGTATCCGGGCCTGCTACCATCGCCTGTATACATGATCGGTATGCTGCGGCTCTTGAATGCGGCTATCGCAAGATGCATGCGGCCGGTGATGACAATATCCACAGATCTCAGTATGTCAGTCATCTCTGGATATGTGATTGACGGATCCACGAGTGTGCAATCCAATAAGCCGGTGGTGGAAGCTTCTCTGGCGAATTCGAAATCGGATATGTGTCCATCCCACTCTCTTGTATCGTTGCTAAGCAGGACTATGTGAGGGTCGTTGCATGTGTCCTTACATGCCCGTAGAACATCTTCCACATAGCGACGGAGGTTCTCCCGGGTATTGTCTGTGAACAGGCTGTTGAATGCGTGCTGGCACAATCCAATACCTATAACTGTGCGCCCTTCCCGCTTGATGTCTTCGAGCTTTGTTTTAAGTTGCATGGTGTATGCGGATCCTTGAGTTTCGCAGTAGAATGCAAAATCCGGGAAGAAATCACACTCCACCCCAGTCTGGATTTTGAAATGTTCAAGAGATAGCGGATCTCTTAAGTGCCAGTGTACTTGTCCATCATGTTCGTTGGATAGTTTTTGTATGTATGTGATGACCTCTGTATCCACTTCACTGCGGAACGAGCTGAATATGTGGACATCCCCTCCAAGTTGACACATCTTTGTTGCCGCTTTGAGTCTGCTGATCGTCGATTCCAGTCCGTACAGACCATCAATTACGTCAGCACCGAGGATGTACAGTGTGCCTGGAGATCCGATGACCGTTTTCATATCACCTAGTGGCACAACACTCTCTGAGATGATGCGCTCGGGGATAGCTGCCCTCCAAGACAGGTATCTGAAGTCTTGTGTTATGACGGTAGCTTGGTTTCCTATAAGGTTCAGGGCACCCCGAATCATGCCCTCATCACCTTTGCTGCCGGATGATGAGGGGGTGATGATGTAGTCAGCCATACGATTGCAACGATATACGCGACTTAACATTGTCGTATAGTGTGATATCACGAGGCCGTTTGAGTCGAATCGATATTAGATTCTTTCACATTATGCGTTTTTTCGCCTTTCTCCTGGCGAACTCTTCCGGTCCAAGCATGTGTTCGGAATACGCGTCGCAGACTTCTTCAGCAGGACCGTCCATCTTGATGTTTCCGTGGTCTATCCATATGGCGCGGGAGCATATCTCCTTCACTTGCTCTGGGTTCTGAGACACGAACACCAGCGTCATACCGTTCTTAATCAGGTCCTTGAAACGGTTGAGGCACTTGTTCTGGAAGCCGATGTCTCCCACGGCGAGGATCTCATCCACGATCATCACATCGGCATCCACGCTGGTGGCTATGGCAAAGGCAAGTCTGAGGTACATCCCGGAGGAGTAGCTGCGGACCCTCTGATCTATGAATTCACGGATCTCGGAGAAGTCGATGATGCTCTCCATACGCTCGTCCACTTGTGCTTTGTTCAGACCAAAGATGGATGCGTTGACATACACATTCTCGCGGCCGGACATATCCGGGTGGAATCCGGCACCTAACTCTATCAGACAGGAGACCTTCCCTTCGATCTCCACAGTGCCCTCATTTGGATGGAGGATCCTGGTGAGAAGCTTCAGTGTAGTGGATTTCCCGGAACCGTTGCGTCCTATGATGCCTACTGCCTCGCCCTTCTTCACATCGAAGGATATGCCGTGCAGGACCTCGTGGGACTCCTTGCGTTTGGCACGGTAGACTATCACATCCTTCACGGACATGGATTCACTGCGGTCGCGGAAGGATTTTTTGACATTCTTTACCTCTATGGCATTCCCTTCCTTCATCAGAGCACCTCGGCGAACTCGTGTTCGAGTTTGTGGAATGCCCACCAACCGACGATCATTGCCGCGGCTGTGAGGCCTGCAGCCACCACCATGGTGAGGATGTCCGGGATCACATTGTAGTACAGTATGTCGTGGAAGATGTCACAGAAGTAGGTGAATGGGTTGATCGACAGGATGATGTTGAAGATCGGACTGTCGAATTGATCGTGGGTGTACATGATGGGAGCTACCCATATCATCAGCATCATCACTATGTTGACGATATATTGGACATCTCTGAGATAGGGGTCGAGACCGGCCAGGACGAGTGTCAATCCCAGAGTGAAGAAGAAGAGCAGAATGACCGCCGGAATAAGCACCAACAATGCGGTCCATGAGATCCCCGTACCCGCAACGGCGATGACCACGAATGTGAACACCAGGGAGATCAGCATGTTGACCAGCTTGGACAGCACCACCGATATCGGCAATACGGCTCTGGGGAAGTAGATCTTGTTCACAAGTTGGGAGTTCTCCACTATCGTTCCGGAGCCGGATGTAAGGGAGTCGCTGAAGAAGATCCACGGCACCATTCCCGTGATGATGTAAAGATAGTAGTTTTCGATGTTCACTCTGAAAACGATACTGAAGACCATGATGTAGACCACAATCTGCATTATGGGCGTGATGAAGTTCCAGAGGAACCCCAAAGCGGACCCCTTATATCTACCGCGAATCTCCCTACGCATCATATTGCGAATCATAGGGTCGTATCTCAGGACCTCACGGACAGATTCAAACATCCGATTGTCCATCGTCAGTATTGATATAATACTTGTGTAACCGATGTGCTCGACAGACTGTGGCGAATTGGTTAATACATATGTAGGATATGGTCGAGTATAGATTGAAGGGATCGGTGGATTCATGAAGGGAATAATACTGGCCGGCGGTTCGGGAACGAGACTGTATCCGATAACCACTGTCACATCCAAGCAGTTGTTGCCCGTTTACGACAAACCGATGATATTCTACCCTCTGTCGACATTGATGTCCGCGGGCATCAGGGACATCCTCATCATAACGACTCCCCGCGATATCGACAGTTTCCGGTCGCTCCTCGGGGACGGATCCTCCATGGGCATATCGATAAGTTACGCCGTACAACCGTCACCAGATGGTCTGGCACAGGCGTTCATCATCGGAGAAGATTTCATCTCCGGGGAACCATCCGCGATGATCCTCGGTGACAACATCTTCTACGGAGGCGATATCGAGGCCCGTTTGAGCAGAGCCATGCGGTCAGCCGAGAAAGGGAAGGCCACCGTATTCGGATATCACGTGCGCGACCCCCAGAGGTTCGGCATAGTAGAATTCGATGACAGCGGGAAGGTTTTGTCCATAGAGGAGAAGCCGGCGGATCCAAAGTCCAACTATTGCGTGACCGGACTGTACTTCTATGACGGCAGGGCCTCAGAATTCGCCAAAAGGATAAAACCGTCCTCCAGGGGAGAGTTGGAGATCACGGACCTGAACAAGCTCTACCTCGAAGCGGGCGATCTGGAGGTAGAGGTACTGGACTCCGGGTTCGCCTGGATGGATACCGGCACCTTCGACAGTCTCGCCGAGGCATGTGATTATGTGAAGGCCCTGTCTCAGCGTCAGAATCTGGTGATCTGCGCTCCCGAGGAGATAGCGTACCGCAAGGGGTGGATCTCCGTCGAAGGCCTTCTGGCGATAGCGGAGGCATACGGCAAGTCTCCGTACGGGGCCCATCTCCGGGATGTGGCTCTTGGAAAAAGCAGGTGATCGGATGGGGAACTTCAAGTTCACAGAGATGGAGTTGGAGGGGCTGTACGTGGTGGAACCCACTCGCTTCTCTGACAACCGCGGATACTTCATGGAAACGTATAACAAACGGGATTTCGACAAGGCCGGGTTGGAATACGATTTCGTCCAGGACAACCAATCAAAGTCCGTGAAAGGTGTCTTGCGGGGCCTCCATTTCCAGACCAGAAGGCCGCAGGCGAAGTTGGTGAGGGTCCTCGAGGGAGAGGTCTTCGATGTGGCCGTGGACATAAGGCGCGGAAGTTCCACATACGGCAGATGGGCCGGGGTGATCCTTTCCGAGGAGAATTGCCGTCAGTTCATGATTCCGCGGGGTTTTGCGCATGGTTTCCTCGTTCTGAGCGAGACCGCTACATTCGCTTACAAATGCGACGACTATTACGATCCTCAGGGCGAGGGCGGGATCGCATGGAACGACCCCGACATCGGTATAGAATGGCCGTTGGAGGGGGAACCGACACTCAGTGAGAAGGATTCCCGTCACAGGACGTTGCGCGAGAGCGGGGTCGTGCTATGAGTACGATGATCGTCACCGGCGGTGCCGGGTTCATAGGCTCCAATTTCATCTACTATATGAGGGAGAATCATCCGGACGTGCGCATCGTCTGCATGGACGTTCTCACATACGCAGGCAACATCGACACATTGTCGCCGATTCTGAACGATCCGGGGTTCAGATTCTGCAAGACGGACATTCGTGATAGGGGTGCGGTGTACAAGGTGTTCGAGGAAGAGCGGCCGGATGTCGTGGTCAATTTTGCGGCGGAGTCCCATGTGGATCGTTCAATAGAGGATCCGCAGATCTTCCTGGAGACGAACATAATCGGCACGTCCGTGCTCATGGATGCATGTCTGAGGTTCGATACCGAGCGTTTCCATCAGGTCTCCACGGACGAGGTCTACGGAGACCTCCCGTTGGACCGTCCCGATCTGTTCTTCACGGAGGATACGCCTCTGCACACCTCGAGTCCGTATTCATCTTCCAAGGCCGCAGCGGACCTGCTGGTGATGGCATATGTGCGGACGTACAGTCTCAAGGCGACCATCTCCCGTTGTTCCAACAACTACGGACCGTATCAGTTCCCGGAGAAGTTGATTCCGCTGATGATCAACAAGGCCCTGCACGATCAGAAGCTCCCGGTATACGGAGACGGTCTAAATGTACGGGACTGGCTCTATGTGGAGGACCACTGCAGAGCGATAGATTCTATCCTCGAGAAGGGACGTATCGGAGAGATCTACAACATCGGCGGACACAATGAGCGCAGCAACATCGATGTCGTAAAGACCATACTTTCCATCATCGGGAAGCCGGAATCGCTTATCGAGTACATCCCGGACCGCAAGGGGCACGACCGTCGCTACGCCATCGATCCCGCGAAAGCTAACAAGGAGCTCGACTGGAGACCCACAACCGCTTTCGACGAGGGTATTAGCAAGACCGTTGAGTGGTATCTGAACAACAGGGATTGGTCGGAGCGCATCCTCAGCGGCGCCTACAGAGATATATATAAAAATCTGACCACCATTTGAACCCGAGTAGTTGCATGTCGCCCGGTTCAGAGTCGTCGGTAAAGAGGGTACTGGTCACGGGGGCCAACGGACAATTGGGACGTTCCGTTGTTCGTGTCATGTCCGACGCGGGATACCATGTTATCGCAGCGGGTCATTCGGACCTGGATGTATCAGACCCCGTGGCCGTTTCTGAACTGTTCAAGTGCCAGCATCCGGATATGGTCGTTCATTGTGCGGCTTGGACAAAGGTTGATGCGGCGGAGGATTTTCCGGAGGAGTGCCGTTCCGCTAATGTGATAGGGACGAGGAATGTGGTGGATGCGTGCATCGATGCCGACGTACCGATAGTTTATCTGAGTACGGATTACGTGTTCGACGGTACGGGGACCGAACCTTGGAAACCCGGCGACCGTACCAATCCTCTGAATGTATATGGCATGAGCAAGTTGGACGGCGAGATCGAGGTCAGGAGGCATGTGAAGCATTTCATCATCAGGATCTCTTGGGTATTCGGTCCGGGTGGTTCGAATTTTGTTTATACCATGATGAGGTTGGCTGGGGAAGGACGTCAACCGAAGGTGGTGGATGATCAGGTGGGGTCGCCCACATACACCGAGGATCTGGCACAGCTCATCCGCGACATGTTGGAGACGGATCTGTACGGTACGTATCATGCCCATAACGAAGGATTCTGTTCGTGGCATGAGTTCGCATGCGAGATATTCTGTATCGCCGGCTCGGATATTGTTCCGATACCAATATTCTCGAAAGAGTATATATCTAAGGCCACGCGTCCTTTGAACGGCAGACTGGATACCGCTTGTTTGACAAAAGCCAGATTTGAGAAACTCCCGAGTTGGAATGATGCTTTAAAGCGGTTTATGGAATCAGTTTGAGGGGATCTAGATATGGCAGGTTTTTTTCAAGATAATTTCAGGAACATAGGGTTCGGTGTTCGGATATTTTTCAGGAACCCCAAATCAGCCATATCTTTGCTGAATCGCAGTAATGTGTCGGCAGTGCTGTCTTCGTTAAGAAAATACGGTCCTAGCGAAACGTTATACCGTATTGGAACGACATTGAAACCACTGTCCGAATCACCGCGCCCGTTGATGGTACCTGTGCCGGTGGTGGATCACGACAACCCGGAAACACTCGAGGTGCCATTCAGCGAGTTCCCCACGGTCTCGATAATAGTCCCTGTCCACAATCAGTTCGATTATACCTACGGTTGTATAAAGTCGATAATCGAGAACACTAAGAGCATAAGTTACGAAATCATCATCGGTGATGACTGTTCCACCGACCGTACGCAGGACTCCGAGGATGTGTTTCGCGGTGTAACAATTGTTCATAACGAGTCGAATCTGGGGTTCACGCTCAATTGCAACAATGCCGCGACACATGCCCGCGGGAGGTATCTGCTGTTCTTGAACAATGATACCTACGTCATGCCCGGGTGGCTTGACTCATTGGTAGAGCTGATCGAAAGTGACGATTCCATAGGTATGGTCGGTTCTAAGTTTCTGTATCCGGACGGCCTGGTCCAAGAGGCTGGAGGCATCATATGGTCGGATGCAAGTGGTTGGAATTACGGACGTGGGCGCGACCCTAACTTGCCGGAGTTCAACTATGTGAAGGATGTAAGCTACATCACCGGTGCCTGCATTATGATCAGGGCGTCTCTCTGGGAAGAGATCGGAGGGTTCGATAAACGGTATGCTCCCGCCTATTGCGAGGACTCGGACCTGGCCTTCGAGGTCAGAGAGCATGGTAAGAGGGTGGTGTATCAGCCGAGGTCCGAGGTAATACACTTCGAGGGGATGTCTCACGGCAAGTCCATATCCACCGGAGTAAAAGCATATCAATCGGTGAATAAAGAGAAATTCAGAGAGAAGTGGAAGGATCGTTTGGATGAGGACGCGTTCGAGCCCGGAGTAGATCTGTTCTTTGCGAGGGACTGTTCCAGAGGTAGGCCCACGATCTTGGTCATAGATCACCAGATCCCGACATATGATATGGATGCCGGTAGCAGGAATGTGGATCACCACCTGATGGCCTTTGTAGAACTCGGTTTTAACGTGAAATTGCTTCCCGCCAATTTCCATTATAACGAGCCGTATGCCCGTAGGTATCAGGATATGGGTATCGAGGTGCTCTATGGCTCGGAGATGATGCAGGGTTGGAAGAGGTGGTTGAGATTCAACGGGGCGTATATCGATGATGTCTACATTCTTAGACCAGATGTCGCATCTTTATTCATGAAATACATTAAAAAATACTGTGTAAACGCCAAGATATACTATGGCACTTGCGACCTTCACCATGTTAGGCTGAGGAGACAGTTCGAACTTACGGGCAATAAGCGTTGTCTTGAAGAATCAGAGCGTGTCAAGGTGAAGGAGTTCAGGGCCATGGATGCCGCTGATTACGTCATATCTCTGAGTGTCGAAGAGACAGACCTCATCAATCGCCATTTCGGATCGGATAAGGCGGTGACAGTCCCAATCGTCTACTATGAGCCTGCGGACATCGGTCCACGCAGTTACGATAATGTGCAGGACCTGGTCTTCGTCGGAGGATTCAACCATACCCCGAATGTGGACGGTGTGCATTGGTTCGTCGATGAGGTCTGGCCTCTGATCAAGTCGTCCCTTCCGGGAATCAGATTCCATATCGTAGGGAGCAACCCGCCCGAGTCCGTAACGTCCCTGGCATCCGACGACATAGTGGTGCACGGATATGTGACCGATGATGAGCTCAGGGACCTCTATCGGGATTGCTCCGTGTGCGTCATACCGCTCAGATTCGGTGCCGGCATCAAAGGTAAGACCGTCGAGGCCATGTACAACAAGATCCCTGTGGTCTCCACTTCCATTGGGGCGGAAGGGCTTCCGGGGATAGACGATTACATCTCCGTGGTCGATGAACCCCAACGTTTCGCCGAGGAGGTCATACGCCTCTATTCGGATCCCTCCGAAGCGGATCGTGTGGCCTCGAGATATCCCGAGTACATCGGTGAGAACTTCTCCAAGGAGCGGATCGTTAAGATCTGGACCTCCATACTCAAGATGGAGCCGGGTGCTTCCAGGTGATGTGGCATATCCTTCGCCTATATAACGCGCACATGCGCTCTTATATAGGAGGAAGATAATCGACCCCACCATGGCTGACAAGATATGCTCCTCATGCGGCATCAGGCTGCAGGGACGCGCCAACACAACCTTCAAGTGCCCCAACTGCGGCAAGGAAGAGATCGGCAGGTGCGCCCAGTGCCGCGATCAGGGAATCAAGTACGAGTGCAAGAGCTGCGGCTTCGTGGGTCCGTGATCACATGGGACAGATCTACGCCCAGTACGAGCTGATGCCCGGGGACACCGAGGTGGACCTGGACGCCATCGTCGCGAAGCTCCCGTCCCTCTGCCCCGCAGGCGTCAAGTACAACGAGCCCGACACCAAGATCGAGCCCGTCGCCTTCGGTCTGAAGAAGATCGTGGCCGCGTTCATCATCGACGACTCGGACGACTCCGTCGGCGGCAAGCTGGAGGAGGCCCTCAGGGGAGTCGACGGCATCGAGAGCGTGGAGTGCGTCAACAGCACCGTTCTCTGAAGGCGCAAGCCTTCATCCAAACCCTAACCGTCCTAACGGACTCGTTTCTAGGATAAATCCAATGAGCCAGCATGATACTTGTTGACTTGATGACAACGATGTTCGGGCGGGCTTGCGCCCGCCCTAAAGGGTTCACTCGTAAGCCTTCTGGGCGTCGATGATGTATCCGTCGTCCATCATCTTCGCCGTCAGTCCGCGGGACCTCTTGATCATGTACTCGGCGCGGTCGTGCAGCTCCTGCCTGCTGAGCTTGAGCCTGGCCACACCCTGGGACATGGCCTTCTCCGCAACCGCGACGGCCTCGCTGATGAACACGTCGGTCTCGGACATGGTGGGGATGATGTAGTCCTCGCTGATGCCCTTCTCCTCCGCGCATCTGGCAAGCTCCTGAGCGGCGGCGATGCACATCTCGTCGGTGATGGTCTTGGCCCTCACGTCCAGCACGCCTCTGAAGATGGCCGGGAATCCCATGGAGTTGTTCACCTGGTTGGGGAAGTCGGACCTTCCGGTGGCGAACACCTTGACACCGGCCTCCTTGGCCTCCCAGGGCCAGATCTCCGGCACGGGGTTGGCGGTGGCGAACACCACGGGGTCGTCCGCCATGAGCTTGATGTACTCCTTGGGGATGGTGCCGGGTCCGGGCTTGGATGCGGCGATGACGATATCGGAACCCACCATAGCCTCCTTCAGTCCGCCGGTCTTGCCTGCGCCGTTGGTCTTCTGGCACAGCTCCCACTTCTGCTTGAACTGCTCCTGGACGTCGGTCCTCTCCAGGTTCAGGATCCCCTTGGAATCGACGACGCACATGTTCTGGGGCTTGAATCCGGTGGCCAGCAGCAGCCTGGCGATGGCGATGGACGCGGCGCCGGCACCGACCACGGTGATCTGCGCCTCCTCCAGCTTCTTGCCCACCAGCTTCATGGCGTTGATGGCTCCGGCCACCTCCACGGTGGCGGTACCCTGCTGGTCGTCGTGCCAGACGGGGATCTTGCAGTCCCTCCTCAGCTCGTCCAGGATGTCGAAGCACTTGGGGTTGGAGATGTCCTCCAGGTTGATGCCTCCGAATGAGGGGGCGATGAGCCTGACGGTCTCGATGATCTTGTCCGGGTCCTTGGTGTCCAGGCAGATGGGGACGCAGTCCACGCCTCCCAGGTACTTGAACAGCATTGCCTTTCCTTCCATGACCGGCATGGCGGCCTCCGGGCCGATGTCCCCGAGACCCAGCACGCGGGTACCGTCGGAAACGACGGCTACGGTGTTCCACTTCCAGGTGTGGTCGTATACGGCCTCCGGGTCCTTGGCGATGGCCTTGCAGGGCTCCGCCACACCGGGGGAGTACCAGATGGCGAAGTCGTCGAAACTCCTGACGCAGGCCTTGGGGACCACCTCCACCTTACCGCCGTAGTACTTGTGCAGGACCATGGCGTCCTTGCCGGGCTGTGCGGCCTTGGCGATCCTCTCCTCCTCGGTCATCTCCTCATAACTCTTACCCATTTCATTCTCTCCTTTTTTACTACGAAATTCGTAGAATACTTTCGAATCGCAAAACAGAATAACTTATTCGCTTTATTTATACCTAACCTATAACGGCGCTATTCGAAGAATACAATCTGGTTGCCCCTCGCTGCGGTTGTTCTCCGGTATCCATTCTTCCATCCAAGGAATCGTGAATTACTGTTAGTGGGATCCGAGGTGTGCGTTTTGGATCCGTTGCTTTGGGTGGGCATCCATTTTTATCATCGACCGTCTACCCATGGTCATGAGTGCTCCGAAGGTGCTGCTGGTCGACGGCTACATAGACGACCCGGCGGCATTGGGCGTCCCGCCGTACATATCTCCGATGATCAGAGCCGTGGCGGGCGCGGCCATGGATGCCGGGGCGGAGGTGGAGTATCTCACAGTGGACATGATCCGCAAGGGTGCCGAGATCCCGGGCGCTCAGGTATCGGTTGTGCTTTCCGGCAACACCGTGCCGGGGAAGTATCTGCGCTCAATGCCAATGTCTCTGAAGGAATTGGGAGCGCTGGCACATCGTTTGAAGGGATGGAAGATGCTGGGCGGTTCCGCCTCCGATTCCAGGGAGGCGGAGCTGTTCGACTTCGTGATCCGCAAGGACCTAGCCGCTTCGCTGTACGACGGAATCATCGGCAAGGAGGTCAACGAGAGGCTCCGCAATCTCAACGAGTGGAACAGATGGATGCTCCTGGGCGCGGATATCGTCACCAAGCATCAGGACTTCCCGCAGCCGCTGGTGGCGGAGATCGAGTCCTTCAGGGGATGCCACCGCTGGGCATCCGGAGGGTGCTCCTATTGTATCGAACCGTTGAAGGGGAGGCCCCTGATGAGGGAGCCGGAGGACATCATCGCCGAGGCCTCCAGACTCAGGGAGCTGGGTGTCAAGAACATCCGCGTGGGCGGACAGACTTGCATCATCTCTTACGGTTCCCTTGACACTGACGACCCCCCGAGACCCGTTCCAGAGAAGGTGGATGTCCTCTTCACCGGTCTCTCGGAACTCGGTTTCGACGTGCTGCACACGGACAACGCGAATCCCGCCGTCATATCCCGTTATCCCGAGGAATCAGAGAGGGTCCTGAACATCCTGGCTGAGAAATGCACTCCAGGCAACGTGCTGGCACTTGGGATGGAGTCCGCGGATCCCAGGGTGATAAGGGAGAACAATCTCAACAGCACCCCTGAGGATGTGCTGAACGCGGTGAGGACGATCAACCGCATCGGTGCCGTGCGGGGGGAGAACGGCATGCCCAGGTTGCTGCCGGGGCTGAACATCATCGCCGGTCTCGACGGGGAGACCTCTTCCACTTATGACATGGACATGGACATCCTCAGAAGGATCATGGACGAGGGCCTAATGGTCCGCAGGATCAACATCCGTCAGGTGCTGCCTGTGCGCAGGGAGTTCGATGTGCGCATAGACCAGCGCAGGTTCCGCAGACTCAAGGAGGACGTTCGTGATCAGATAGACCATGAGATGCTCCGCAGGCTGGTGCCGGAGGGCACGGTGCTTCGCGACGTGTACATGGAGCTCAGGGGCGGCAACCTGACCTTCGGACGGCAGATAGGTTCGTATCCTCTGTTGGTGGGCGTCCCGTATCCGCTGGAGACGGAGACGTTCCGTGACATAATCATCACGGGGTGGGGGCAGAGGTCGGTGACAGGCATAGAGTATCCCTTCCCCATCGGTACGGCGTCGCTCACCGCGTTGTCGGCGCTGCCCGGGGTGGGGAAGAAGCGTGCCGCGAGGATAGCCGCGGCGAGGCCCACCGATGCCGAGGAGCTCAGGGCGGTGCTGGATGATGACACGATCGTCGACGATCTGGTAACGCTATGCGACTTCGGTGAATGAGCCAGCGCACATCATTTGCCACGATGTTTTGTCGTTTAGGGACACATCCGTTTAGCCGATCAGGGATCCTTGCCCCCCAACGGTGCAGTTTTTCATGGGGTAGTAGAAAGTTGTGGGGTGTTCTGCCTAGGCAGATTCTTCAGTACGGCCGGCTTCTCGGTTCAATGCGTCAACTGTTTAATCTGAGCGGATGATGCCTACCCATGGACCTTGTGGTGCTGGCTGCCGGCATGGGCAGCCGTTTCGGCGGGCTGAAGCAGATGGAGCCCATGGACGGGCACGGGAACTTCATCATCGACTATTCCATCTACGACGCCATAGAGGCGGGGTTTGACAGGGTGGTCTTCATCGTCCGCAGGAGCACCTTGGAAGCGTTCAGGGAGACTGTTGGCAAAAGGATTGAATCCAGGATCGATGTGACGTACGTCCTCCAGGAGAACGATTCCGTTCCGGATGTTAGGGTCCCGGAGGACAGGACCAAGCCGTTGGGCACCGCGCATGCGATTTTGTGTTGTAAAAATGCGGTGAAGGCACCGTTCATGGTGGTGAACGCCGACGACTTCTACGGGAGGGGTTCGTTCATGATCTCCCACGAGTTCCTGGAGAGGAGGTGTTCCGAGTCTGTGTACGGGTGTGTGGCGTACGAGGCGGGAAGGACCATGACCGAGAACGGTTCCGTGAAGAGAGGGGTATGCACCATCGAGGACGGGAACGTTGTTGGTATTACGGAATCCTCGCTCACCCGCGGTGAAGATGGCATCATTGCTGCGCCGTTGGACGGTTCCCCCACATTCCGGACCCCGGAGGACGCGCCGGTGTCCATGAACATGTTCCTGCTGGAACCCTCGGTGTTCGCTCATCTGGAGAATGGGTTCGAGGAGTTCCTTTCGGGGATGAGGGATCCCATGAAGGACGAGTATCTGCTGCCGGATGTTATTTCGTCGGTTGTCTCATCGGGGAAGGCGGTGCTGAACGCGGTGAGGTCGTCGGAGGACTGGTACGGCGTCACGTATCCTCAGGATAAGGATTCAGTGGTCTTTGCGCTGAGGGAGATGGTGTCGTCGGGAAGGTATCCCGATGGGCTGTGGGAATAATTGCAACTCATTGCTGACCAGTATGTTCAACATTCATATGAGTGGCATTTGCAATTTGTTAAGATATGGGTGTAATCACAATAGTGATGTTTATATATTCAGGTGTTAAAACAAAACAAATTTAAGATGCCACACGATATTGGACCTTGGTACCGTGACATTCGAATCTAGCAATATGGACGATACGTATCACTTTTTATTAACTGGTGATAAGAGGTACGTAAATCAAATCATTGTGACCATGACCTCGATTATTCAAAATCACCCAGGTCTGGATATTGTGTTTCATATTTTCATAGGCGGAGTTGACACACCTGATTGTTCTAAATTGATGGACATGGCTAAGTTCGGAGACTGTAAAGTGTTATTATACCACATGGAGGAATATGAACACTACTTTGTCAAGGTCTGTCCTGAAAAATCGTACAATCCGCACGTATCCATGGCTGGAAATTATCGCCTATTGATGACGGAAATACTTCCGTCGGATGTTAAAAAGTGCATGTATGTGGATTGTGATGTGATAGTTGACACAAATCTTTCAAGCATTTTTTCTAGCCTTCAGAGAGACGATATAGCAGCGGTCGTTTCAGAAATTGGCGCCATGGAATTTAGAGAAGACATGCTCAAACATTGGTATGAGTGGGAAGAGTTTTCGAAGTTTGTTTCAGAACCTATGCGTTATCCGCATTTCAACGACGGATTCTTTCTTTTAAATGTGGAATTGGCTCGGGATAGGAACATGTTCGGGCTGATTCTTGACTTCATATCCAAGCATGATTTTATACCGTATACAGACCAGGACATTCTTAACGCAGTCATTGTGCAGGCACGTTTGGGGAATGTTAAGTTCCTACCTCCTCACTACGACGTATTCTGGAATACGGATCACTACAGAAAATTCACTAGAGCGTATTATTCCCCGGAGGAGATCAAGGATTCTTTTGAGCATCCCAAGGTCGTTCATTTCTGCGGGCCGTGGAAACCATGGGATTGTGGTGGCTGGCCACATTA
>CASEZY010000009.1 GCA_949292635.1 uncultured Methanomassiliicoccales archaeon | reverse complement strand
CCCCTGCGACCCGTCGGAGTACAAGCCGGTATCGGTCAAGTACCGCGAATCCAAGATCAGGTCCAAGGACGACCTGGTGTCCGACCTCCACAGGGAGGACGCTACCGTCAACGACATGATGATCGTTGGATGAGCCTACCCTCAAACCCCTTCCTTTTTCCCTTTTCTTTTTTTTCTTGACGCGGTTGCTTATGTACATACGTTTACGATAAGCAGTCCGAGGCTCTATGTCTGGTCACAGGTCAGAGATCTGAAGGGGGCATCAGTGGGCTTCTGTCTATGAACAAATCCATTCAGTAGCATAGATCCGCATATTGTGATTCAGCGTTCCGTTGGTAGAATGAGGCCCTATTTTGCGGACCAAGCAAACATTCGATTTGAATTTCTATCAATGACTGATAGATTTTTCTATCAATGACTGATAGATTTTCAAAGTCTGTTTATAAAGCACAACTCCTGTCCAGACCAGATCTTTGGTGTTGCGGACACATACTCGAAGGTAGATGATTGGGTAGGCGGATTATTCGTAAGTGTATACTCCTCATATCAGTTGTCTGAACGGTCCATCGTATCCAGCGCTTTCTTCAGTTCATCGATCCCTTCGAACGCACCGATGTCCGGTTCGCGGCGGTCCTCAAGGAAACATGGGCCGAAAAGTGGTATGTGTATCACTCCGTTCTCATCAACGGACACATCGGTATTGGATACTTTGATTCCCACGTTCACAGTATCAGATGACTGTATCAGCATGCTCAGTGATCTGGATCTCCTCGATCTTCCGGATTTGACTTCGAAGGCGGCTATCTTGCCATTGAGATTGAGCACGAAATCTATCTCAATGGATCTTCCCATGGGATGGTAGAAGTAGACATCATATCCCTTCTTCACCAGTGCCTCCAGGACTGCATTCTCCATGACGGCCCCATTGTTCACATAGAAATCGCCGTTCACGATACCGGATGCGATGTCCGATCCGAGCATGCATGTCAGCAGTCCCGTATCCTTCATGTAGACCTTGAACGAATCGCGTCTCGCCTTCTGACCCAGTGGCTCGGCGGGTTCCTCTAGGTTGCGACAGATGTCTATGATGCCGGCGTTCTCCAGCCACAGAAGTGCACTGCCGTATTCTCTTCTGCCATAGCCTTTTTTCATGGCGATGTCGGTGTAATTGAATATCTTGCTCTCTCTGGCCAACTGTCTCGGTATGGAGTCAAGACACTCCTGTATCCTCAGTTTGTCCCCAGGCCGAATGGCGTATTTCTTGGCATCGCGGCAGATTATGTCATAGATCCCTTTGTGGACCTTTACAGCTTCCGAATACAGCCCGGTCTCCGTGTACGCCTTGACCGCAGCAGGCATGCCGCCGACGGTGATGTATCTCTTGAACAGATCTGTGATGCGGTTACGAACGAACCCGTCCATTGCACTCAGACCCCTGATGCTCGTCTGTACCGCATGGGTCTGGCTTTCGGTCAGTCCGGATGCCCAAAGGAACTCCTCGAAATCCATTGGCTCCATCGTTACAGTGTCGATATAGCCCATGGGGGACAGGAAACCGTCCTCGATGACGTTGCCAAGGAGGGATCCTGATGCTGCGATATCGCAGCGGCCGTCTGCTGCCAGTGGTTTCAAGGCGGAGAATGCTGCGGGACAGGATTGGATTTCATCGATTATGATCAGGCAGTCATGCAGATCGGTCTCGGGAAAACGGTAAGAGATGCGATTGTAGAGTACATCGGCGGATCTGTCCTCGTCGAATATGATTCTGAGTTCGGGCGTGTCTTCGAAGTTGATGTAGATCGTGTTGGAATAATGCTCTTCGCCGAAACGTTTGAGCAGGTACGTCTTGCCGACCTGCCTGGCACCCCTGATCAGTATAGCCCGTCCGTTCCTCCGCTCCTTCCATTCGAGGAGCGCCTGCATCATCTTGCGCTTCACGGATTGTGAATGGTTTGTTCCATTTAAATACTTACTACAAAAACCGACTTTATTCTAGTAAACTTACTACAAAAATGGGGTATTTTTCTAGTAAATTTACTACAGAACGGCATTTTATATCATAATTAAAAGAGAAGGATCCGCGCCCTGACGGGCGCCGAATCCCATTCAGTTCTTGAAGCTGTGGATCGGAGCGGGGATCCTACCGCCGCGGTTCACGAAGTCGGCGCAGCCGTAGGGGTTCACCGGCATGATGGGAGCGCTCCCCAACAATCCGCCGAACTCCGCATGCTCGCCGGCCTCCTTGCCGATCACGGGTATGAGACGAACGGCGGTGGTCTTCTGGTTCACCATGCCGATGGCCATCTCATCCGCGATGATGCCGGAGATGGTCTCCGCGGAGGTGCTGCCGGGGATGGCGACCATGTCGAGTCCGACGGAGCACACGCATGTCATCGCCTCCAGCTTCTCCAGTGAGAGGGCACCCATCTCGGCCGCCTCCGCCATGCTGCGGTCCTCGCTCACCGGTATGAAGGCACCGCTGAGTCCTCCCACGTAGGATGAGGCCATCACGCCGCCCTTCTTCACCTGGTCGTTGAGGATGGCCAGCGCCGCGGTGGTGCCGGGTGCGCCCACCCTCTCCAATCCCATTCCCTGGAGGATGTCGGCTATGCTGTCGCCGACGGCGGGGGTGGGGGCCAGCGAGAGGTCCAATATACCGAACGGTATACCAAGTCTCCTGGAGGCCTCGTGGCCAACCAGCTGACCTATCCTGGTGACCTTGAAGGCGGTCTTCTTGATCGTTTCACATAACACCTCGAAGTTCTCGCCCTTCACCTTCTCCACAGCCACCTTCACCACACCGGGTCCGCTGACACCGACGTTGATGACTGCGTCACCCTCCACCACTCCGTGGAAGGCACCGGCCATGAAGGGGTTGTCGTCGGCGGGGTTGCAGAACACCACCAGCTTGGCGCACCCGATGGAGTCCCTATCCTTGGTGGCCTGGGCGGTGCGGACGATGATGTCCCCCATGATGCGCACGGCATCCATGTTGATGCCCGCTCTGGTGGAACCCACGCTGATGGAGCTGCAGACGTTCTCCGTCTCCGCGAGAGCTTGCGGGATGGATTCCATCAGCATCCTGTCGGCGGAGGTCATGTCCTTCATAACCAGCGCGGAGTATCCTCCTATGAAGTTCACGCCCACCTTGGCCGCGGCTTTGTCCAGGGTCTTGGCGATGGTGACGAAGTCCTCGGGGGACTTGCAGGCGGACGAGCCCACGATGCCGATGGGGGTGACGGAGATCCTCTTGTTGACTATGGGCACACCATACTCCAGGGAGATATCCTCTCCCACGGAGACCAGGTCCTTCGCCAGACGGGTGATCTTGTCGTAGATGTTCCTGTTCAGGGCGTCCAGGTCGTCGGTCATGCAGTCCAGTAGGTTGATGCCCAGCGTGATCGTCCTCACGTCCAGGTTCTCGTGCTGGATCATGTTGTTGGTCTCCAGCACCTCGTTGAGTGTGATCATGGTCATGCTATCAGATCCTGTGCATCATGTCGAATATGGCCTCATGCTGCGCACGTATGGTGCATCCCACGGATTCGCCCACCTTGTTCAATCCTTCCACCAGCTCCCCGAACTTCCCCTTGAAGCCGGAGGTGTCGACGACCATCATCATGTCGATGCGTCCGTCGGCGGTGGTCTGGGAGATGTCCAGGATGTTGATTCCGTTCTCCGCGAAGAACGTGCACACCTTGGCGATGATGCCCACGGCGTCGTTGCCGGAGAGGGTGACGATGGTCTTCTCCATCAGATCCCTCCCGCCAGGTCACGGAGGGCACTGTCCTCCTGCAGATGGATGATGCATCTCACATCGGATGCCAGCTTCGCGATGCCCTCACGGGCGTGCTCCGCGGTCATCCCTCCGCTGTCCACGATCATGGTCATGCTGATGACGTCCCTCATGGTGGTCTGGGAGATGTCCAGAATGTTCATTCCGTTCTCGGCGAAGAATGTGCATACCTTCGCGATGATCCCGACCGTGTCCTTTCCCACCAGCGTTACCACGAACCTCTCCAAGGGCTCACTTCCTGTTCACGTATATCCCGTACTCCATAGAGTCGGTAAGAGCGGTCAGGGACGCTTCGATGACGTTCGTAGAGACGCCAACGGTGGACCACTGCCGCTCCCCGTCGGTGCATCTTATCATCACACGTACCGGGGCGGCGGTGGCCGCCTTCTCGTCCAGCACCCTGACCTTGTAATCGATCAGTCTTATCCTGTCCATCACGGGGAAGAACTTGGACATCGCCTTCTTCAGGGCGTTGCTCAGGGCATCCACCGGACCGTCCCCGTCGGAGGCGGTGTGCTCGATGTTGCCATCATTGTCCCTCACCTTGATGCTCGCCTCCGACTTTATGCCGTCGGAGGTCTCGTCCATGTAGACCCTGAACGCGGGTATGGAGAACGGTGCCTCCAGATTCTGGCACACCCTCCTCATGAGCAGTTCCAAACTGGCGTCCGCGGCCTCGAACTGGTAGCCGCGGCTCTCCATGTCCTTGACGGTGAACAGCACCTTCCTGACATCGTCGTCGGTGTGCGGGATGTCCAATTCCTCCATCTTGCGGGCCACCCCGGCCTTGCCGCTGAGCTCGGAGACCACCATGACCCTGTGGTTCCCGACGGCCTCGGGGGGCACATGCTCGTATGTGCGCGAATCCTTCAGCAGAGCGTCGATGTGCATGCCGCCCTTGTGGGTGAAAGCCCTAGAACCAACGTACGGCATGGAGGGGTTGAGCCTGGTGTTGGCGATCTCCGCCACCGCCACGCTCGCCGTGGTAAGTCTGGTGAGGTCCACGCCGGTCTCCAGACCCATCTTGAGCATGAGGTCGGGGACAACAGAGCACAGGTTGGCGTTGCCGCAGCGCTCGCCGATGCCGTTCATGGTACCCTGGACCATGTCCGCTCCCGCTTCGACGGCAGCGATGGAGCAGGCGACGGCCAGGTCCGAATCGTTGTGGGCGTGTATCCCCACCTTGGCATCCACGGATGCGCACACATCCTTCACGGCCTCGTAGACGAAGGACGGCATGGAACCGCCGTTGGTGTCGCAGAGGCAGACCCATTCCGCTCCCGCGTCGGATGCCGCCTTGACCACATTGACCGCGAAGTCCCTGTCGTCCCTGTATCCGTCGAAGAAGTGCTCTGCGTCGAAGATCACCCTCTTGCCGTTCTTCCTCAGGAAGCTGACGGTCTCACGGACCATGCGGAGGTTCTCCTCCTCGTTCACCTTCAGCACGGTCTCCAGCTGCATCCTCCAGGTCTTGCCGAATATGCAGACCCAGTCCGATGAATTGGATATCAGGGCTTCGATCCACAGGTCGTCCTGGGGGCGTGTGTTGGGGTGGCAGGTGCTCCCGAATGCGACCACCGATCCTTTGGTGGACGGCAGCGAGCCGAACAGCTCCTCGTCCTTGGGATTCGATTGGGGCATGCCAGCTTCCATGAAGTCGAAGCCCAGGCCGTCCAATAGCTTGATGATCTCCCGCTTGTCCTCCACCGAGAAGGTTATGCCTTCCCTCTGGGAACCGTCCCGGAGGGTGGTGTCGAAGATGCTGATCCTGCGGGTCACGCGCTCTTCCTCTGGCGTGCTATCGCGATCAGGTCGCTGAGTATGGCGGAAGCGGTCTCCTTCCTTCCGGCTCCCCTGCCGGTGACCGTGATGGGTCCGGAGAAGTCCGTCTCTATCAGGGCGGTGTTGAGCGTTCCGGAGAGGCTGAGGGGATGGCCCTTGGGGATCAGCCTGGGGGACACCTCCAGCTTGGTGTTGCTTACCTCGCCGATCAGCCTGATGACCATGTTCTCCTCGGCTGCCATGGCCACCGCTTCCTCGGTGACGGACGATATGCCGCAGACGGACACGTCCTTGAATGTGACGTCCCTTCCGAAAACGGAGTTGGCAAGGATCACCACTTTGGATGCGGTGTCGTATCCCTCGATGTCGTAGGTGGGGTCAGTCTCCGCGTATCCCAGCTGCTGCGCCTCCTTCAAGGCCTGCTCAAGCGGCAGTCCGCTGTCCATCCTGCTGAGGACGTAGTTGCAGGTACCGTTGAATATGCCCTGTATGGATTTGATCCTCACACCGGCAAGGCTGTCGTTGCAGAGGTTGATGATGGGCATGGCGCCCCCCACCGAGCCTTCGTATCTCAGGATGCATCCGTGCTCCTCTGCCAGCTTGCGCAGGTTGGCGAAGTCCAGTGCCAGAGGTCCCTTGTTCACGGTGATCACATCCTTGCCGTGCTCCAGGGCCCACCTGATGTTGGCCAGCCCCTCGCCGCCGTCATCCACGTTGGTCGGCCCGGTCTCTATGAGCACGTCGAACTCGCACTCGCTCATGATGTCGATGACGCTCTTGCCCCCCCTGGCGCTGTGGCCCACCTTGCCGGTGGACGCCTTGTTGCCCAGGGCGCAGAAGCTGCAGACCTCCCTGGGGTCCGCATAGTAGGTGGTGGAGTCCACCACCCCGGCGAAGGTGACCTCCTCGCCCACGAGCTTGGTGATCAGGTCCTTCTTGATGACGGTGGTCTCCATGAAGCCCTGACCCACGTTACCGAATCCGGAGAGGAATACCTTCACTGCTCCACCCCCTTGATGTAGGTGTATCCGCCGGTCTTGCATGCTTCCGATATGAAATTGTCGAACTTGTCCAGGTCCTCGGGTGATTTCAGCCCCACGGTGACCATGGCGGTGTTCCTGCCGGATGATTTGGTGCTCACCCTGATATCCGAGGATTCCACCTCGGTGACCTCGGCGGCCTTGTCCAGGATCTCCTGCATGGAGTCTGCGGTGACGCCTCCGATGACCATGAACACGAGATAATGCAGCTTGATTACCGAGCCGATCTTGGCGACGATGACGTCCCTGGAGATCCAGATGTCCTTCAGTTTGCCGATGAGGTCCGGGTCCACGTCGAAAGTGATGTTCACGGCGATCCTGCCGCTGACCATCTGTTCGCGGCTGTGGACCACTCCGATGATGTTCGCGTTCAGCATGGTCATGGGCTCCAAGGCGGAGACCAGCTGTCCGGGCACGTCCTTCACGTAGATGTCGGCGTTCACAAGCATGCTTGCACCTGAACGCCCCATACGCGCGTTATTATTTTAAAGGATGGTCAGCCCAGGTCTTCGGGCAAGGGGATCTCGAACTCCTTGTCGCTGTCCTTGAAGGGGTCCATCCAGAACACCATGAGGATCCAGGATCTCAAGCCTGGGTCATCCTCGTAGGAGGGCAGGAAGAAGTCCCTGATCCTGGGCAGGAGCATGTAGAGTATCACGCAGACCATGACCACGGCCAAGATCCACGAGTTGGTGACCACCAGGTTCACGGAGAGGAAGTCAAGCAACCCGGTCTCGGTGATTATCAGTAGCAGTATGTACGATCCGGAGAGACGGACCATGTTGGCCCACGCGTTCCGCATCCCCGATGCCAGTTTGAAGACGGTGGTCACGTAGTACAGGTACTGGAAGAAGATCAGCACGATCACCATCACGGACATCACGGTCTCGCCAAGGTCCGAGGCATCGGATTGGAGCAGTGTGGGGAGGGCCGAGAACAGTCTGATCAGGTAGAACGAAGAAAGTGCCACGGCGATGAGACCCACGATCGCCAGGGTCTTGGGTGCCCTCTTCCTCTCGATCCTCCTGAATTCCGCGGTGGACGAGTCCGCTGCGCGTCTGACCGTCTTCTCGGCACGGTCGATGGTCCTGCCGGTTAAACTGTCCTCCGGCACAACGCTGTGTGCCCTCTCCAGACCGTTCTTGGCGATACGCTTGGTCGTGTCGATGGATTCGCGGATCATCCGCCTGATGACCATGTTTCCAGGGAGGTTTTTATCCATCTAAATAGTTTGACGGTCAATGGTGTCCGAGAAGGTGAAGCGCAGGACGGCCTCGGCCATACGCAGGCGTTCCAAGACCGACCTGCGCATCTATCCCTCGATAGTCCTTGTAGTGGTGATAGCCTTCACGGCCACCGCATTGGCATACATGTTCGGCCTGGTTGGTTCGGGTGCGGACCGCCGGCTGAACCTTCTGGGCATATTCATCGTGGGCACCTGCGTGCTGATCTCCATGATGTATCTGACGATCAGCAGGAACTATCAGCATTCCAAGCGCGACATCGAATTGATGAACGCCATGTGCGACCTGGCGGTGCAGATGGAGGCCGAGGGCAGGTTCTGCGATGTCGAGCGCATACAGAGGATGAGGGAGCACATTCCCACGCTCACCAGTCGCAAGATATGGGTCGCACTGTTCGTGATCGCCATAATCCCGACGATCTCGGCGCCTGTGCTGGCACTCATGATCCCGGATCAGATGGAGGGCGCGGGCTACGGCATCATCGCATGCGTCGTATCCCTGGTGCTGTGCTTCGCGGTCATCGTTCTCAACATGGGCTTCCCCAAGAGACACGAGAGGATGTTCCTGGAGTTCGCCGACGAGTTCGTTGACGGCGTCAGGGCATCCGGATATAACATGGAACGGTACAGGAAAGTCATCGGCGTCAGGAACCTCATCGTCATGCTGATCCTGACGTTCTTCACCGCATTCCTGTTCTTCGGTGTTTGGCTCTATCTCTCGGTCAGGGACCTGAACCGCCATATGGACGAGCAATGGAACTTCGAGGATTCCATCATGGACCTCCTGGAGGTCCTATGAACGTAGGGCCCTTGGAGGAGTGCCAGATCTCGAAACTCCTTCGCATATCGGCGGCGGAGTTGGGCTCCGATTACCTGGATCGGGGGGATTTCGAGAAGGCCCTCGAGGGCGGGGACAGGTTCTGCTTCGTGGCATCTCTCGACGACAGGCCGATAGGTTTCGCGATCTGCGATATGCTGGGCCCCGGCGACGTGGATCCAGAGCTCCATCTGGACGGTGCGGACCGGGAGGCGCTGCTGTCCCTGTGTCCCGTCGGATACATAGCGTCGGTGTCGGTCGACGACTCCCATAAGGGGTGCGGGGCGGGCACCGCCATGCTGCGCCGCTGTATGGAAGAATTGGAACGCCGCAAAGCCGGCGTCATCTGCGCCATGGCATGGAAGAGCGTCCGCGGCACCGTCAACATCGCCCGTCCGTTGGAAAGATTGGGCCTGGTGGCGGTGAGGGAGGTGCAGGGCTATTGGAACGACCCCCGTGCGTTCCCCAACGGCCACGACTGCCCCGTCTGCGGGAACCCGTGCTCCTGCTCGGCGATGCTCTTCGTCGACGAGGGTCACACCTCGATGTTCTTGAGCACGGATGAGCAGAATTCCTGAGCGACTGCCTCGTCCGAAGTTATCAGCAGGAAGTTCTTCTTCAGGAGCTCGGGGTGTATGTAGGCCCCGGCGCACCTGCATACGAACATGCCGGGGAGGAAGTCCCAGATGTGGTTCATGTAGCGGAAGTGGACGTCCACCCTTCCCGAAGCTAGGAAGGCGAAGTCGCAGCAAGCCGCGCCGAACATCTTCATCCGTGCAACCTTATCGTACATGGAGCCGATGATGTCGTACTGCACCTCCCGGTACCTGTGGTCCCGGCGGCTGAAGTCGCACATCGCCACGATGGAGCCGTGAAGGCCTCCGTCGCACGGTTTCATCTTAAGCGGCTTGCCGTTCAATCTCGCCCCGTCCTCAGCGGTGGCGGTGTACATCTCATCGAACTCCGGAAGGTAGATTACGGACATTACCGGCTCCCCGTCGATGGCAAGTGCCAGCTGGGTACCGTACATGGGGATCCCGCGGACGAAGTTCACGGTGCCGTCGATGGGGTCCACGATCCAGGTGCGCCCACCGGTCTCTTCTGCGGAGGACGTCTCCTCGCCCACGAACCTGTCCTCGGGATAGCGTTCCTCTATGGCGTTCCTGAGCAGCCGCTCGGCCTCGGTATCGAGATCGGTGACGAGATCGTAGATGCCCATGCCGTTGGTCTTCTCCACCCCGGGGACCGAACGTCCCTTGTACAGCGAAGCTGCGCGGCGTACGGCGTTAACGGCGAATTCCAACTCGTCGCCGTACATGTTCATAATTTGTCGACCCATGCCTGCATGTTGTCGCCCAGGCGGTCGATGCTGCCGATGAAGGCATCCTTCTCTTCGTCGGTGAATCCGGTGAAAAGCACCTCTTCGATCTCCTCAGCCACCGCGATGGCTATCTCCAGTCCCTCCTGCCCCTTTTCGGTGAGGTGCAGGGAGTGGGTCTTCCCGGAGGCTCGATTCTCCACCGAACCGTTCTCGATCAAGTGGTTGATGATGCGGGTGGTGTAGGACTTGTCGTAGCCCAGTCTGGCGGATATCTCCTTCTGGGAGATGCCGTCAAATCTGCCAATCACGCTGATGAATGGTAGGTCGAAGGGTCTGAAGTCCGTATCCTTCACAGCCTTGGTGTAGACGGAATCGATGAAATGCTTCATCTTCACCGGGAAGGGTAGCAGACCGAAAGATTTGGAGTCCTCCTCCATAAGATTCCTATGAAACTTTTTTAGATAAATACTATCGCATCGGAGATGCCAGACAGTGCATGGGTATGTGGTGGTAGGTTGACCGCGGTGCCGTAAAAAAGGACTGTACTAGTGTGGTGAAACATGATATCGTCTGAGCACTCGGCACCGCGGCCCTTCTTCTTCGCCTCTTTTTCTGCATCACTCTCCTCACGATGCCCCCGCATCGTGTTTTGGTTGATTGGACAACCAATTGGCAGATATAAATAAGTTGCGTGTACAACCTTTTTTCGAAGGGGATATCGACACGAAGGATCCTGTTCTCGAATCAGCGGCCTTCCCGGCGGTGCCTCTCCTCCATGCGCTTAGCCTCCTCGAACAGCGGTCCGAGGGTCTCCGGATCGCAGGGCCATCTGCCCCTCAGCGAGGAATGGAGCAGCACGGTCACATCGTCCCGATGGGGGAGCATGCAGTACTTGCAGGACCAGACGGGGTTGCCCCTGCGGCCGATGATCGTCTCTCCCAGAGAGGTGTCCATGCAGGGATAGAACGGACAGAAGCAGAATGTGCAGTCCTGTCCCTCCTGATGGCACGGATAATAGGGGCAGGAGACGTTGCTGCCGACGGGATCGGCGGAGAGCTCCTCCCCGACCTTGCGGGAGTACTCCTCGTCCATGCTGGATGTATGGACCAAGTAATATATCTGGGGTACGCATCCGACTTCCGATGACCTCCGCCAAGGGAAAGCTGTATGGCATAGGCATAGGACCGGGGGACCCGGACCTGATGACCCTGAAGGCCTATAACGCGCTGAAGAACGCCCACACCATCGGATACCCGGTGAAGGTGAAGGGTGAGAGGAGCACCGCCCTGAGCATCATCAGCGAGAGGGTGGACGTCTCCGGCAAGGACATCCTGGAGCTGGAGTTCAGGATGGATCCCAGCGACGAGGTCCGCCAGGGCTTCCGCAAAGAGGCGGTCAGGCAGATCGCGGAGCATCTCGACGCCGGCGAGGACGTGGCCATGATAACGTTGGGCGACGTCTCCGTGTACAGCACCTACATGCGCATCGACCGCATGGTGCGCGATCTCGGATACGAGACGGAGATCGTGCCCGGGATACCTTCCTTCTGCGGCGGGGCTGCCAAGGCCGGCGTGCCCCTGATGATAGGCGAGGAAGGCCTGGCGGTGGTTTCCTACGCGAAGGATAACCCCGACGTGGAACGCGCATTCGTGGGATTCGAGAACGTGGTGGTGATGAAGGCCTTCAACTCCATGCACGAGATCGCGGGTCTCATGGACAAGTATGGGTTCCCCAGGGAGAACGCGGCGGTCATCAGCAACGTGGGGATGGACGATGAGTACGTGGGCCCCATGGACCCGGAACGCAAATACGGCTACTTCACCACCGTGATAGCCAAGAAGGGAGGTCTCTGAAATGATACACTTCATCGGCGCGGGTCCCGGGGACCCGGAGCTTCTGACAATCAAGGGCAAGCGCCTCATCGACGAGGCGGACGTGATCGTGTACGCCGGTTCGCTGGTGAACCCCCAGGTGCTGGCGGGCGCCAAGGAGGGCGCGGAGATCCACGACAGCGCGTACATGGACCTGGACCAGGTGATCGAGGTCATGTCCAAGGCGGAGCGCGAGGGGAAGAAGGTGGTCCGCGTGCACACCGGGGACCCCGCCGTCTACGGAGCGCACAGGGAGCAGATGGACCGTTTGGACGAACTGGGCATCGAATACGACGTGATCCCGGGAGTGAGCTCGTTCTTGGCCACAGCGGCCGCCCTCAAGGCGGAGTACACCCTCCCCGACGTGTCCCAGACCGTGATACTGACTCGCATGGAGGGCAGGACCCCCATGCCCCCGGGAGAGAAGCTGGAGGACCTTGCCAGGCATCACGCCACCATGATCATCTTCCTGTCCGTGGGCTTCATGGACGAGCTGACCCAGAAGCTGATGTCCGGCGGCTACGAGCCGGATACCCCCGTGGCGGTGGTCTACAAGGCTTCATGGCCCGACCAGAAGATCGTCAGAGGCACCCTCTCGGACATCGCCGGCAAGGTGAAGGAGGCCGGCATCACCCGCACCGCGCTGACGGTGGTGGGATGGTTCCTTGGTGACGACTATCAGCTGTCAAAATTGTACGACAAGCATTTCAGCACAGGATACCGCAAGGCCGTTGATGGATGAATCAAGCATCCAACATCCGGACGTCTGGCTACGGTCGTAAACCTCTGTTGAGTATGTAAATACTAAATATTCATACCGAATAGGTGTGGATAGAAAACTTCGGGGGGAGCAATGACGTTCATATCCACCAAAGGGCGCTACGCACTGCGTATGATGCAGCAGTTGGCAGAGAGTACCGACCGCCCCGTCCGCATCAAGGAGGTGGCGGAGACCCAGGACATCTCCGCAAAATATCTCGAACAGATCATGATCGTCCTCAAATCCGCGGGCTTCGTGGAATCCACCCGCGGCCCCAAGGGAGGCTACCGTCTTGCAAAGCCTCCGGAGGAGTACACCGTCGGTTCCATCATCCGCGAGATGGAGGGGGAGATCTCCATCCCCTGCGTGAAGGGGAAGTCCCAGCATTGTGCCAGATACGACACCTGCACGGCAATCAAACTCTGGTCCATGGTGGACGATGCGGTCTCCGGCGTGATCGACAAGGTGACCCTGGCGGACCTTGTCGAATGGGGCAAGGAATGCAAGGACTCTAATAAGCTGATAGAGGTCCTGTAGGCATGCCTTCCCAGGATGTCCTGAAGGCGGTGGAGACCCATCCCTGCTACAACGACGAGGCGCACCGCAGGTTCGCCAGGATGCATCTCCCCGTAGCCCCTGCCTGCAACATCCAGTGCAACTACTGCAACCGCAAGTACGACTGCAGCAACGAGTCCCGTCCCGGTGTCACCAGCGAGGTCTTGACACCGAGACAGGCCTCGGACAAGGTGGGCATGGTGCTGGAGAAGGTCCCGGAGCTGAAGGTCATAGGCATCGCAGGGCCCGGGGACCCGTTGGCCAACGAGGCAACCTTCGAGACCATCGATCTCATAGCGAAGGAGCATCCCGGTCTCACCCTTTGCATATCCACCAACGGTCTGGCACTCCCGGGCAACGCCAAGAGGCTGTACGATCTCGGCGTGCGATTCGTGACCATCACCATGAACGCCGTGGACCCGAAGGTGGGTGCCAAGGTGTACGGCAAGGTGGGCTTTCAAGGCAAGACATATCACGGCGAGGAAGGCGCTTCCATCCTGTTGGAAAGACAACTGCTGGGTCTTGACGAATGCGTGGCCCTGGGGATGGCGGTGAAGATCAACATCGTGATGATCCCGGGTGTCAACGCCGACCACATCCCCGACATCGTCCGCGAGGTGAAGTCACGCGGCGCCTACAGCGTGAACATCCTTCCGCTGATCCCTGTGGAGGGTACGGTGTTCGAGGGCATGGAGGCCCCCACCCCCGCCATGCGCAAGGCGCTGATGGATCAATGCGAGGGCACGGGCATCAACATCATGAGGCATTGCAAGCAATGCCGCGCCGACGCCATCGGCAAACTGGGCGAGGACCGTTCCGCGGAGTTCGCCTGCGGTTCCTGCGCCCCGGTGAAGCCGATCACCGTGGACAGATTGGACGATTCCATCGCCGTGGCCTCCACGGACAGTGTGCATGTGGACAGCGGATTCGGCAACGCCCCGTCCTTCTATGTCTACGGTCCGGGAGAGCATCACCGTCTGCTGGAGAAGGTGGACGTGGACACCTCCGCCGCCGTTACCGGAGAGAGCCATAGGAGCCACATAGAATCGATCCTCAGGTCGCTGAAGGGAGCTTCCACCGTCGTGGTCACCGAGATCGGACCGCTACCGGCCAAGGTGCTGGAGGATGCCGGCGTCAAGGTTATCCTGGCTTCCGGGGCCATAGAGGATGTGCTGAAAGGGATCTGAGTCCCTCATGTGGCAGGGACGTCCAAATCTATTCGACGAATGACGTACTTGGTATTCGTCGATTGAGCACCATTTTATATAATGGACTGTATGTCCGTCCCATGGCCGACGAATCACAGCCGACCAAGACAGCCAACCCCGCCCCGTTGGGGCTGTTGGGTTTCGGCATGACCACGGTGCTTCTCTCCCTGCATAACGCCGGGGGTATACTGGCACTTGACGGGATCACCCTGGCGATGGGCATATTCGTGGGTGGACTCGCCCAGGTCATCGCCGGGTTGATGGAGTACAAGAACGGGAACACCTTCGGAACGGTGGCCTTCACCCTCTACGGGATGTTCTGGCTCACCTTCGTGGCGACCCATATCGGAATGCCGGGTATGGGCTTCGAGGAGCCCTCCATCGCAACGTACCTGCTGCTGTGGGGCATCCTGACCCTGTTCCTGTTCATAGGGACGCTGAAGGGAAGGGTCTCGCTGAAGATAGTGTTCATCACCCTGACGGTGACCTTCTTCCTGTTGTCTGCGGGCCACTTCACCGGAGTGGACGCAATCGTCACCGCCGGAGGCGCGGTGGGTCTGGTCTGCGGTCTCGCCGCCATGTACACAGCCTTCGCGGAGGTGCTGGCGGAGCAGCACGGAAGGGAGATCCTCCCGTTCTGATGCAAACGCCCCTCGGGGCACCTTATCATCATCTTGCCGGGACATCCCGGCAGATATATTCTCTCTTCGAACCACGCCAGGGCCGGAAGGTCCGTACATCTGATTTCGATGTACGGTCGCTCACGGGATCCAACGTAAAGATCGAACGTCGATGGGAATCCGATCCGATGAAAATCTTGCAGAAGGTGGATGAGTGCTCCCGTCGGGATTTGAACCCGAGTCGAAGCCTCGAGAGGGCTTCATGATTGGCCGCTACACTACAGGAGCTTGAATCCCCCTTATCCGCCACTTGTTAATAAAGATTATGTCTCCGTCCGACCGCTTGACGGCCGACGGAGGCAGAAAGATCAAAGAAGGTTGCCCGGACGTGTGGCCAGGACCCTCTTGTGGACCATGTCGCCCACCCTCTGGCGGATCGCCTTGACCTTCTCCAGCGACACGCCGGTGCGGTTGGCGATCTCGGGGTCGGTATCCTCTTGCTCGATGCCCCAGAGCACCTGGTCCAGGAGATCGTACGATATCCCCATCTCGTCCTCGTCGGTCTGTCCCTCCCAGAATCCTGCGGAGGGAGGACGGGAGATGATGTCGGCGGGCAGGCCCAGCAGTCTCGCCAGCTGGCGGACGTTGGTCTTGTACATGTTGGCCAACGGGACCAGATCGCAGGCCCCGTCGCCGAATTTGGTGAAATACCCCATCAGCAGCTCGCTCTGGTTGCTGGTGCCCAACACCACGCGGTTCATGGTCTTGGCCCGGCTGTACAGCACGGTCATCCTGCACCTGGCGGCGATGTTGCCCGAATCCACCGGTGAGAGGTCGCTGTGCAGCATGGTCTTGAAGGCATCAACAGCGGGCTGGATATCGATGCACTCGTATCCGAGGCCCCAGGTCCTGCACAGGTTCTCGGTGTTCTCCCTGTCGGCGGCGGGGCTGGTGGCAGCGGGGAGGTAGATGCAGTGCACCTTGTCCGCACCCAATGCATCGGCGGCGAGCTTGGTGACCACCGCGGAGTCTATCCCTCCGCTGAGGCCCACGACCACGCCGTCGCGACCGCTGCGCTGTATGTATTCCTTGATGAATGTCCTGAGCTCTTCCGCGTCGTCCTCGGTGACGCGAGGCAGCTTCTCGGGGTGCATGGACCATCGAATTAACGTACTCAACTTAAAAGTGGTCCTTCCACGTGTTTTTCGTGATACACGGAGCATTCTATATCGGATAACACGATGGGTGGCGCATGCGGGCGGCGGTCTGTCAGCTCAAACCGGTCCCAGGGGATGTCCGGGCGAACATGCGCATGGTCATCGATACCATGGAGAGCATCGACGCCGACCTCTTCGTGTTCCCGGAGATGTTCCTCACCGGATACCATCATCACGACGCCGATCCCGGTGAGGTTATCGACGCGTTGGGATACATCGCGGACCGCGCCGCGGACGGGAGCAGGTGTTCGGTGGTCGGAGCACCCGTCACGTTGGACGGCAGGCTGTACAACACCGCGGCCGTCTGCGACGGCGATGTGACGTTCTATCGCAAGGTCCACCTTCCGGGTTTCGGACCCTTCTCCGAGGACGGGATCTTCATCCCGGGAGATTCGCCATTCACCTTCACCTTCAAGGGCTTCACCTTCGGATTGTCGATCTGCTACGACATCTTCTTCCCGGAGATGACCAAGTCCTGTTCCATGGCCGGTGCGGACGCCAACATATGCATCTCCGCCTCTCCTATCACCTCCCGCACGGCCTTCGAGAAGGTGCTGCCGGCCAGGGCCATCGAGTGCACCTCTTACCTGCTGTTCGCCAATAACGTGGGGCTTCAGGACGGTACGGAGTTCTTCGGGGGATCCAGGGCGCTCACCCCCCTCGGTGATGTGATGTCGATCGTCGAGGGCGAAGGCGTCATGACCGTGGAACTGGACCGCGGGGAGCTGGAGAAGGCCCGTCTGGGTCGTCCGGTGCTGAAGGATACCGTGGCTCTGACCTCTACGATAGTCTTTTAAATCATGACTAGTTAAGGGGCCTCTAAGCCGAGATGGCCCAGCCCGGTAAGGCGCAAGCCTGGAAAGTTTGTGGTGATTCACCTCGGGAGTTCAAATCTCCCTCTCGGCGCTTCTAACAACTCATCGCTTCGTGGATCCTTTGCGATCTTCCACCTGTTCGTGTCCTTTTTGTTCTTCGGAGTGAGTTGAACAAGTTCAAATACTACTTCTGCAATCATTTGAACTAGTTCAAGGAGACTGCGCATGGAAGCTAAGGACAACTATGTGGAGATCGTGAAGGCCTCGCTGGGGCTGTTCCTGAGGAACGGCTACAACGCCACCACGATACGTATGATCTCGAAGGCCACGGGACTGCACATAGGCAGCATCTACTATGCCTTCGAGAGCAAGGACGGGATCCTGGCACGTATCATGGAGGCGTTCGTGGGCGACACGCTCACCAAGGTGTCCATGTCGGTCAGGGCCACCGGTATCTCTCCTGATATCGCGATCCTCCCCTCGGCGATTATGCTGGAAGGCTGTTCTCGCTCCAGGCTTCTGGCCCGTCTGTTGGCGGAGGCGCTGCGCATACCGTCGGTGCTGGCACTTGCGGCTTCCATGTCCGTGGAGTGGGGCATACGTTACCTCCCGGATGCCCCCTGGACCCCGGGCATGGCATCGTTCCTGCTGTCCGGCGTGGCCTCCTTGGCTGCAGGGATGTTCGAAGGCACCGTCAGTCGCGAAGAGGCGGTCAACGTGCTGCTGAGGTATGTGACGGCGATCACCGGCCCGCTTCCGGATGGAACGGACGAGAGGATACTGGCACTTATGAGCGAAGCGGAGCCGGAGATGATGTGGATCCCCGTTGACTATATGGATGAGATGTACGGAGGAGAATGAGATGAAGAAGGGAACACTCTGTGTGATACTGTGTCCGATGCTGGAGGATGAGCTGCTGTACAGCCTCTCCAACGATCCGGACCCCAAGGACATCTACCTGGTGGATGTGCAGCCTGCCGAGACGATCATACCTAAGCTGGAGGCGAAGGGATTCGATTTCAAGCTCATCGACGAATCTGAGTTCCTCAACTGGACTTTCGAACATGACCAGGATGCGTACAACGTTGTCATCTACTCCAACGATCTGGGTCTTCACGCAGAGCCCAAGGTGCTCAAGGCCAAGCTGGAGGAGGAGACCATCTTCATGGGCAACCGCGCCGATGTGCTGGCGTTCTACTACGGCCTCTGCGGCAACGCCCTGTGGGACCTGAAGTCCTGGGCGGAGTCCAAGGTCTCCGCGCCGGTGTTCGTGTTCACCGATTGCGATGGCAAGGTATGCGACGACTGCGTAGGCGTGGCCGTGGGCGGTACCGACCGCTACTTTCAGCTGTTGAAGGCGCATACCGGACAGTTGCTCCTCACACCTGCGGTGGCGGGCAATTTCGTGCCGTTCATTAGCGCCTCGGACATGATGCGCGGTCTCGGCTATAACGACGTGGCCGGCATGCGGGAGATCTTCGAGCTCTGCGGATATCAGTACGGCGTGATGCTACAGTCGCCGCTGGCGGACCCGGAGAAGTTCAGGCACGACTGTCAGGATGTCTGCGACTCCATGGGCCTGGAGCTCCTGGACGGCGGTCCCGACTGGGCGGACCTGCGTCCCGCCAAGAAGATGTACAGGGATGCCAAGGCGGCCCTGCCGGACGCCTGATCAGTTTCTGATCGAAACGCCGTAGAGGGTGTTCCCGTTCTCGGTGAACTCCTCTATGGCGACTATCCCGTATCTTCCGAAGAGTCTCCTTATGTCCTCCTCGGACCAGAAGCGCACGGCGAAGCCGTCCTCCTCCCAGGTGTCGTCGTCGATGCGCTCACCTTTGCCGAAGGCCGCATCGTGCTTGTTGCGTACCGAGAAGTAGATCATCCCGCCGGGCTTGACGCAGTTGGACACGTCGTCCATCAGGTTCAGCGCCTGGGGGTCGGTGAAGTCCATGGTGAAGAGCATATGGGAGTAGCAGGCGTCGAAATCGTCCTTCTTGAGGTTCAGGCCGTCCTTCAGGTCGGTGTGCAGCACGCTGACCCCGTCGCCGAATCTCTCCTTCAGATCCCGGCATGAACGCTCGCTGTAGTCGGCGGCCACCACGAACATCCCCTTGTCCAGGAAGTATCTGGTGTCCCTTCCCTGTCCCGGACCCAGTTCCAGGATCCTCTCGTCGCCGGCAAGCTCCATCTCGTCGCCGCACTTCTTCCCGAACCAGCTGGGGTCCTGGCCGAAGTAGTCCGAGTTGCCGGAGTATACGCTGTTCCAATGGGCCCGCTGATCCGTAGGCATGACTACCCCTCACGTCCTGCAACGATTATAAAACAAGCGATGGAAGGGTTTGGGTCCCGGCCGAGCCGGGACGGGAACATCATTCGGACGTCTCCTCGCTCGGCGGGGCCTGCACGTCGAAGCAGTCCTTGGACACGAAGATCATCCAGGTGACGATCAGTCCGATGATGAATCCGAAGATGGATCCGATGCACAGGAAGGACGCCAGTGCGCAGGCGGAGACGGCGACGAGCCAGTATCTGCGTTTGTAGACCAGGGCGGTGGACACGGCGGCGCTGATACCGCTGATCAGGGCGATGATGCCCACGACGTTGAGGTAGTTCAGCAGGGCGTCGGCGGTGATGCCGTACTCGGCCATGGCTTGACTGAAGCTCTGGTCCGCCATCAGGATGTTGGCGATGGCGCCCTTGTCCACGATCAGGTAGATCCCGACGCAGATGGCCGGGATCGCGTAGACGATCAGGAGCATGAGGATCCAATACATGCGGGACTCCGCTATCCTGGCATCCAGGACCTGCTCCGGCGTGCGGCCGTCGGCGGCCGCCCTACCTTCGATGGGAGCGCCGCAGGCGGGACAGTACAGCGCCTCGGGCGAGACGTTCTCTCCGCATCTGGTGCAGAAGTTGATCCCTGACATGCATCGATGCACACGGTGTAAGTATATTAACGATGTGAATGCATCGATGCACCCTTATGCACCATCGTCCTCATGAGCCAGACTAGCATTTCTTGATGAACGGGGCGATTTCACGTCCTTTCGCGCGTGCGTCAGTTATTTATCCCGATGAAACTTATGCGTGGTAGGATGGGATTGCATGAGCTCAGAGTCTAACGACACGACTCCGGGCATACGGGATGAGGGCACCTTGGCGTCTCGCTTGAGGTCAGCACTCGGTTCGGTGCTCGGCATAGGAAGGAGAGCCAGAGAGACACTTTCGAGGATCGTCAACCCGGATTACGACGCGGTGGACGACCTTGTGAGGGAGACCAAGGGGATACTCGGCACGGAGTCCGGCATAAAGGTCCTCGATACCGATGAGATGCCCGCCGTCGAGGATGCACGTGCGGAGGGCGTCGAAGAGAACGTGATCGAGGTCGTATCCCCGGCGGGGCCCGAGGAGCAGGTCCGGGAGGAGAAGCTCGACGTGCTCGGACCCGGCGGAGGGTCGTTCACAGACGATTTCGCCTTCCCCGTTATCGAGAGGGCCGAGGTGGCCGCCACGTCCACCTCAGGCGCAGCCGTCGTCAGTAACATCGGAGGGGAGCATTCCCGTCTGGGGCTCGAGGATGACGAGGGTGCGGAAGAGGCGCCCAAGGTCAGGGAGACCACCTGCATCGTCCTGGACGACGAGGTGGCGGACACCATGATCATCGCCGCCCCCGAACTGAGCGCGGACAGCCTGGAGATGGAGGACGTGGTCTCGGAGGAGAGGCAACTGGCCTCCGTCGAGGCGGTCCCCGATGTCGTGGCCGAGGAGCCCGTGCACATGGATGCCGATGCGGAAGCGTCGGTGTCCGAAGACATGACTTTCATCGTTGCGCCGGAGACCGTGGCGCAGATCGGTCCCGCGGACGTCGTCGAGGCGGTGGAGGCTCCTGCGGAGACCCCCGTGCTCGATGCGGGTGCCGTGGAGTACGTAGCTCCTGCTGAGGAGGCGCCCATGATCGCCCCCGCCGAGGAGCAGGCGGCCGTCCCCATGCCGGAGGCCGCGAAGGCCGTTGCCGCGCCGGAGACCCTTGAGGTCCTGGCAGTCCCCGCCGAGGCCATCCCCCTGGGTGCGCCGGAGAGCGTAGCCGCCATAGAGCCCCCCTCTGAGGCTGTCGAGGCCATCGTGGCACCCGCTGAGTCCGAGGCCGTGGAGGCCCCCGCCGAGATCCCCGTGATCGTCGCTCCCGAGACCGTCGAGGCGGTGGAGGCACCGGCAGAGGTCGAGGCCATCACCGCTCCCGAGGCTGTGGACGTAATTGCCATGCCCGAGGCGGTAGAAGCTGTGGAGGCACCGGCAGAGGTCGAGGCCATCGCAGAACCCGTAGCGGTCGAGGCCATCGAGGCGCCTGTCGAGACGGAGGCCATCACCGCACCCGAAACCGTCGAGGCCCTGGAAGCATCCGTCGAGGTCGGAGCGGTCGCCGCCCCCGAGGCCGTAGAAGCGATCCCCCTGCCCGAGACCGTCGAGGCCGTTGAAGCTCCTGCAGAGATCCAGATGGTGACATCGCCCGAGACCGTCGAGTCCATCGAGGCTCCCGTCGAGGCAGAGGCCATCGCCGCCCCCGAGGCCGTAGAAGCGATCCCCATGCCCGAGGTCGCAGAGGCTCCCGTCGAGGCAGAGGTCGTCTCCGAGATCCAGGAGTCCGTCGCCGCTCCCGTGGCCGTGGACGTCCCCGAAGCAGAGACCCAGATGCAGACATCCGTCGATGACGATGCTCTCATGGATGAAGGCATTCAGATGCCCGTGGACACACCCCAGTCCTCCTTCGGACGTGTCGGGGTGTCCTTCGGGTTCTTCGGTCTGCCCTCCTCACCCATGTCCCGCTCCAGCACCGTGAGGTTCAGCTTCGGAAGGCTTTGAGAATCAAGCCGGCGGCAGGTCCGCCGGCCTACCTTTTTATCACCTATCTTGATGTGGTCCCATGGAATTGGATGTCGCGCAGGTCATCCTGACACTTGTGATTGTATTCGCCCTGGCAAAAGGCGCCTCCTACGTCTTCGCCAGGTTCGGCATGCCCGGGCTGATCGGCGAGATCATCCTGGGTATCATATTGGCTAATCTCGTCATCGGCGATTTCAACGTGATGGAGGCGCTGGGTCTTCATGACGCCGTCGTTGGCGACAATACACCCACGCACATGATCCTGGAGATATTCTCCGAACTCGGTGTGATATTCCTGCTGTTCACGGTGGGTCTGGAGACCAAGGTCAAGGACCTCACCTCGGTGGGCCGCACCGCCATGCTGGTCGCCCTCCTGGGAGTGATCGTGCCGTTCTTGGTCGGCTACGCTTACATCATGCTGGTGGAGAACAACCTCTACCACGCCATGTTCATGGGTGCGGCCATGGTGGCCACCAGCGTGGGCATCACCGCCCGTGTGATCAAGGACCTCAACCTCCTTGACGCCAGAGAGTCCAGGATCATCATCGGCGCTGCCGTGATAGATGATGTTCTCGGCATGATCGTCCTGGCCATCGTCAGCGGCATGGCGAGGACCGGCGAGCTGGACCTGATGAACATCGTCACCATCGCCGTCATCGCGGTGGTGTTCGTCGTCGCGATCATATTGATAGCGGCGAAGTTCGTCCCCGCTCTGTACAACAAGGTGGAGGAGCGCAACCAGGCAAAGCTGGCCGCCGATCCCAACTACCTGCGCCCCAGGCCCAACATGCTGATCGCCGCCATCATCGCCTGTCTCGGATTCGCGTACCTGGCGGAGCTGATAGGACTGGCGGGCATCATCGGAGCCTTCCTGGCCGGTATGCTCTTCGCGGAGCACGCCTGGGAGTGGAAGCTGGAGGAGAAGTTCGAGTCCATCACCACCCTGTTCGTCTCTTTCTTCTTCGTTTATGTGGGAATGAAGGTGGACCTGCAGGCGTTCATCGAGACGCCTGCGCTGTTGGGTACCGCCGCCATCGTCATCGTGCTGGCGTGCATCACCAAGTACGCCGGATGCGGTCTCGGCGCCAAGATATCCGAGCGCGACATGCCCATGTCCTCGGTGAACATCATCGGTGTGGGCATGATGCCCCGCGGAGAGGTGGGCATCATCATCGCCCTGATCGGATTGGGCATCGTTGTCGACGGGGCCCAGACTCTCAGCAACGACCTGTACAACGTGATCGTGCTGATGTGCATCGCCACCACGCTGATCGCACCGCCGATACTATCCCGTCTGTACCAGAAGAAGTACAAGACCCAGTACACGGTCACGCCCGAGGACCGTCTCTGACCCGGGCGGCCCCTTCGGGGGCCGTCCTTCAAACGCATTACCGTTTTTAAAATCGAGAAGAAGTGGATGCGTAAAGCACCCGTTGATATACAAACCCGAATCAGTTCATCGGGTAGAACACGTTGAGAAGCACCACGACGACACAGAGGGCGACGGCGGCGACGATGACCGCGCGGGGGCTGATCTTGATAGCCTTGTCGGTGTCCTCGGAGTCGAAGTACCTCATGAGTCCGGCAGACTGGGAGAACCCTCCGCCCTCGTTCTTCTTGGCCATGAGGTGAGATTCTGGATACTGTATAAAAAGGTTGTCGGAGGTGGATATGTCGCGCGCGTATACTATCCCGTTATATAGGTCCTGGTGCATCGCACCGCCGATATCATGCACTGGGCAGACGTGATCGCGAACGACATCGCCGAGAGATGCGACAAACCCCTGATAGCCACCGGCATCAGCCCCTCCGGAGAGATCCACGTGGGAAGTCTGAGGGAATCCGTCACCGGCGAATCGGTGCGGTCCGCCCTGGCGTCCATGGGGAAGGATGTCCGCCTGATCTATCTGGTGGATTCCTTCGACCCTCTGCGCAAGAGGTACGAGTTCCTTCCCGAGGAGTACGAGAAGTACGTGGACATGCCCCTGTGCGACATACCCTGCCCCTGCGGCAAGCATGACAGCTACGCCCACCACTACGTGGAACCCTTCCTCAGGGCGATGAAGGAGGTGGATGTAAGGTGCGAGGTCATCTTCGTCCACGACCTGTACCGCCAGGGGAAGTTCGCCGAGTGCATAGACATGGCGTTCAGGAGGCGCGCCAAGGCCATGGAGATCCTCCACGACGTCACCGGCAGGGAGATGAAGGAGGACTGGGCACCGTTCAATCCCCTGTGCGAGAAGTGCGGCAGGTTCACCAACCCCATCCTCGATTCCTACGAGTATCCCTATGTGGAGTACGAGTGCAAGTGCGGACACCACGGCAAGGCGGACATCACCAAGGGCGAGGGGAAGCTGCCCTGGAGGCTGGAGTGGCCCGCCAAGTGGAAGATCTTCGGCACTTCCGTGGAGCCCTTCGGCAAGGACCACGCCGCAGCTGGCGGTTCCTATGATTCCGGGAAGGTGCTCGTCAGGGAGATCTTCGACGGGGAGCCCCCGATCCCTGTGCCCTACGAGTTCGTGCAGTTCAAGAGCAAGGGGCAGGTGCAGCAGATGCATAAGTCCAAGGGCTCGGTGGTCTCCGGCATGGACGCCATCAGGATGAACCCCCCGGAGGTTGTGAAGTACATCTTCCTCCGTGTGAACCCCCAGAAGAGCATCGACTACGACTACATGGACGGCATGCCCATCATCGCCGACGAGTACGACAAGGTGGAGAGGGAGTACTACGCCCTCAAGGCCTCCGGCGGGGAGATGGACAACACCATGCGCGCCTACGAGATCTCCAGGAACAACGTGATCCCGGAGAAGCAGCCCGTGCAGGTGCCCTACGGCCATCTGGTCAATCTCGTGCAGCTCACCGACAGCATGGAGGACATGTTCGACATCCTCAGGCGCACCGGCTTCCTGGACGGCGCCACCGACGACGACATCCGTCGCATCACCATAAGGGCGCAGACCGCCAAGTACTGGCTGGACGGAGGGTTCGCCGACGCCCGCTATAGGTTCGTCGTGGAGAAGGACCTGCCTGATGTTCAGTTGAGCGCGGACGAGAAGGCGTTCCTCAAGGACCTGCACGGAAGGCTGACCGCTTTGGAGGGTTGGGACGGTCCTGCCATCTCCCAGGCGATCTCCGACGCGGGAAAGGCGTCCCCCATCGGGACCAAGGGTGCGTTCAAGGTCATGTATACCATCCTGATCTCCCAGGACAGGGGACCCAGGCTGGGCAACTTCCTGGCCAGTATGGACAGGGAATTCGTGACCAAGAGGGTGCTGGACGGTTCGCTCTGAACCGTCCACGCATCCGTCTCGTTTTACGTAAAGCAAAAGGGGGTTAAGGGTCCGCTCACAGCAGACCCATGTCCCCGAGCTTGTCGGGAAGATATTTGTCCGTCACATAGTCCAGGCCGTATCTGGCCAGGGCCTGCTGTTCCGACTTCTTCTTCATATCAAGCATCGCCTGGATCTCGGAGACCCAGAACTCGTCCTTGAACCTGGGGTCGGAGAGTTCCGCGTTGAGGGCGCCGATGTCCTTGTCGGACAGCTTGTCCGTGGGCAGGTCGTAGTTCAGGATGTCCGATGCGGTGATGCCGATGAACTGCGCTGTAGGCGTGGCAAGATAATCGGAGATGTGGGCGGTCTTGATCGCTCCGTACGCCACGGAGGCGAAGATCCTGAAGGACCAGGGATCGCCATCGGTGAACACGCACACCGGGATGCCGTTCTCCTCGTTGAGACGCTTGATCAGACGCCTGGTGCTCCTGGCGGGCTGACCGGACAGGTGCACGAGGATGCAGTCGTTCTGGTCGGCGAAGCCGTTCTCGATCAGCCTGGCGAACATACCTCCTGTCTCGATGGCGATGATGAACTTGGCATCGGTGTCCTTGATCTCGAAGGTTTCCTTCTCCACGTTGTAGGGCACCGCGAATCCTGCCTCGGACACGTCGTCCATGCAGTGGATGTCCTTGGGGCCCTTCTTGGTGGCGGTGCGGAACGTCACGTTCCCGTAGACGTGGGCGCCGCTCTCCTCCGGGCGGAGCTTGAAGTCCTCCCTCATGCACTTGGATATGACCTCAAGGTCCTCCGCCAGCAGGTTGCTCTCGTCCTGGCTGTGGAACTTGGCCTTCCCCCAGCCCTCGGAGATGTAGTACATCTCCCTTAGCGTGGAGGACTTGTGATCGTCGATCTGGCTCTTGATGAAGTCCACCGTGTAGACGGTGCGGAGCATCATCATGGCCGCGTTCATGTTCTTCAGGGAGCGGAGGGTCTCCAGGCTCCCGTACTTCCATACGTTGTGGGCCGGGTCGAACTCGATGTTCTTCTTCGACCTCAGCGGCAGGGTCATCTCGGGAATCTCCCCGGCGTCCATCTGATTGTAGAGGGAGTCCACGATGGAGGTGAGGCTCCCGATTGTCTTGGCGTCCCTTTCATTCGTCGTCAAGGATCTCAACCTCCTCGTTCTCGTCGTCATCGTCGACGAGGTTGTCGGACTCGTATTCCACGATGTCCATTCCCTTAATTCCCCAGTCTCCCGGCAGGGAGTCGGCGCCCATCACTATCACCGGGTTGATCCCGGATACGTAGATGTCCTCTACGGAGAAGGTGTCCGCGGTGTCGCCTGAGAGTTCGAAGGTCACCGACACGTTCTTGGACGGCGGGATGTCCTTTATCTCCCATGTGGCCTTGCCCTCGTCGTTCATCTCCACGAACCGCTCGCTGTTGTACAGCGACAGGTTGGTGCACTCCTTGGGGAGCTGGGCATGGAGCCGCAGCGTCCTGGTATCCCGGGTGTAGTTGTAGACGGTGTACGTGATCTTCCTGGTGCCCTTGTTCTTCTCGGCGATGGGCTCCACCCAGACCACGTTCATGATCTTGGATATGGTCATGTCCAGGTCCGGCACCGGCCTCTCCAGCATCTCCGCGGATTTCTTGGCGATCTCCGGCAATATCTCCTGGACGATCTCGAACTTGGCGCGGGTCTTCTTCCTGCGCTCGTTCTTGTTGAGGTGGCTCTTCAGGCTCCTGGCACACAGCTTCAGGGCGAGGACTATCTCATTGGTTATCTCCTCGAAATCGGCCACCGCCTCCTTGCCCTCGGAGGTGAACGGAACCTTGGTGGATGCCACATGCACCAGGATGATTGCGGGTCCGTAGGGGATGCCCTTGCCTCCCCTCTGCTCCAGCCCGTATCTGCGCCAGTCCACGTTGGCAACGGCCTTGGTGATGGCGCAGGCTCCCGCCTGATACATCAGCGGGACCCTGTTGGCGAACCTGAGTATCTGCACCTGGCCGTCCGCGGGCAGGTCGCCGCCGTAGACGATCCCCGCCTCCACAACGAAGGGGTTGCCGTTCACGGTCTTGGGTGCCCTGGTGACCGGGGGCGCGTAGTATTCGGGGCGCATGCCGTCCAAGACGTGCATGAGACCCTTCTTGATCAGCATCTCGCCGATGGGGGACAGGCAATCCGTGGGAGGCGCCATGATCTTCACCTCTCCGATCGCTTTCACGATGTTCTTGCACTGCTCCCTGGTGAGCTTCTCCGGCTTGGTCTTCTCGTCCACCTGTGCCAGCTTGAGGATCTCCCTGGCTATCCTGGGGGTCATCCTGGAGAAGTCGTTGATCATGAACGAGTAGACGTTGTTCCACTTGGTGTTGGAGGCCAGCTTCTGGAACTCTCCGATCTCCAACCCGACGGGGTGGGGCTTGATCTCCTTGGCCCTAACGGGCATGATGTCGGTGGCCCTCTCGAAGACGTACGTCTTCCCGGCGGGATCGGTGAAGGTGATCTTGCTGTGGGGGTTCACGATCGCCGTGTCCTTGAGATATTCGAACACGGACTGCTTTCCCGTCTGATACTTCCCCTTGATGCAGTACTCGATGCGGGTGCCGTGCTCCTTGCCCTCCCAGATGAATGCGCGGTCGTTGGTGACCACCGGGCGGTTGGTCTTGATGTCGATGGTGATGTCCATCTCCCTGGCCACCTCGCCCTCCACCATGGACTGCACGTGGGCGGGCTTGCCGGTGGTGTTGTTGCCGTACATCACCGTGGCGGAGATTCCGATACCCTGCTGCCCTCTCGATTGCCTGAGCGCGTGGAACCTGGATCCGAACAGCAGACGCCCGAAGACGTTGGGGATCATGGAATGTACGATCCCGGGACCGTTGTCCTCCACGGCGATCCTGTATTCCTCCTCCCCCAGACTCTCGATCGAGACGGCTATGTCCGGGAGTATGTTCGCATCCTCGCAGGCATCCAGCGAGTTGTCCACCGCCTCCTTGATGCCCATGATGAGGGACTTGGAGCGGGAGTCGAATCCCAGGATGTGCTTGTTCTTCTCGAAGAACTCGGTGACCGAGATCTCCCGCTGCTTCTCCGCCATCCTCTGAGCCACGGACGGCTTCTTCTTTTCCGTTGCTGGCTCTGCGGAATCCAAAGTTGTCTGTATTTTAGAGGGCATCCGGGACGTATATACGGGTATCTCTTATTAAAAGACGTACCCGGATGCCTTTTCTGGTTTCAATCCTCGTCGAATCTGGCACCGCAGTGGGGGCACACATCCGAATCGGCTGGCACAGGCTTGCCGCACTCCGAGCATTCGAAGTGATCCTCGCTCTTCGCCGTCTCCCTGACGGGGGGCTTGTATCCCTCCGGAGGGATGATGGGTGCGCCGCACCTGCAGACGGTCATGCCGGGGAGGATGATCATTCCGCACTCCTTGCAGACGCCCTCGCCCTTGGGGTACAGGCGGCCGTCGGCCTCCATCTGGACTCTGAGCTCCTCCGCCTTCTTCCACATGACCGTCATCACGATGAGGATGATGAAGAACGCGATGGTGGGCAGGGCGGCGTTGTACAGGTTGCCGGAGATGGCAACGCCGGTGAGGTCTCCGGGGCCGTAGTTGATCACGGCGTAGTTGGAGTTGCCGGAATCGCCTATGAACTGGATCACGTACGGTGTGCCTTCGTTCAGTTGCAGCGTCACCTGGTATCCGGTCCCCATATTTTTCATGTCCATGGTGGAGGATGCGCCGTAGACGGTGCTGAATCCGCAGTTGACCGCACCGTACCTGATCTGCGGGGTGCCGGTGCCGGAGTATTCCACGGAGATCACGGTGCCCTGAGCCTCATCACCAACCCAAGCGGCGGAGAATCCGTTGGCGCTCATGTGCTCAACGTCGTGGGATTCCATGTTGGGGATGCTGAAGGCGAACGCGCCGATCAGCGTGGCGGCCACCAGGAACACCACGCCGAGCACGGCCATGGGCTTGAATCCCTTCACGTGGAAGAGCCTCGGTATGATGTACAGTATGATGCCCGACAGCAGGTAGAGGATGCTTCCCACGGCGGAGACCGCCAGGATCAGGATGCATATCACCAGCGAGAGGGCAAGTCCCAAGACCTTGGCGTACGGGGTCCTCATGAACCCGTCGTAAGGCTTGCGGGCGTTTTCTTCCATGAGACCCCTCACAATGGTAAGAGTAAAAAACCTTGTGCGCGCGCGGGGGCGCATCTGTGAGTCGCTGAATTTCCGTAAATGGTGAAATGTAGTAAATTCACTACTTTTCACCAGTAAAAAGTAGTTTTTACACTACTTTTCACCAGTAAAAAGTAGTTTTTACACTACTTTTCACTGCTTTTGAAATTGTATTTAAATACTTTATGGCTCCGCACACGCGTTATGAATGATGACCTTTGCCCGGTCTGAAAATGCCTACCAGTGTTATGATCGATAGGCGGCGATAGAGGTGAAATCGGGGAACACCCGCAGGTCGAGGTCCATGACGAAACTGATGAACGACCCCCGCACCAAGGGCTAGGGGATCGAGAGATTCATACGTCTGGCACCTTCGAACGTCGGCATCGACGACAGCGGCTTGGAACACTATCCGCTGTTCGCCACGGCATTCTTCGACTCCCTCTTCGAGACCGAACTCCCGGAGCTGATGGGCCCCAGGGATCTGAGGCTGTGACCCCTTCCCGGGGACCGAATCCCTGGTAATTTAATATAGGACGACCCAATCATACGGGAAGGAGCGGGCCGATGGCGACCATCGAAGAGCAAATCAAGGAACTGGAGGAGCAGATCTCCAAGACCAAGTACAACAAGGCCACCGAAGGCCATATCGGCAAGCTCAAAGCGAAGATCGCCAAGCTGACCCAGGAGGAGGAGAAGCGCAAGGCCTCCAAGGGCGGCAACACCAAGGGTTTCTACGTCAAGAAGGCGGGCAACGCCACCGTGGCCCTGGTGGGATTCCCCAGTGTGGGTAAGTCCACCCTGCTCAACAGTCTCACCGGCGCCAAGTCCGAGGTGGGTGCGTACCACTTCACCACATTGGACGTGGTCCCGGGAGTGATGGAGTACAACCACGCCAAGATCCAGATCCTGGATATGCCCGGTCTGATCAAGGACGCCTCCCGCGGCAAGGGAAGGGGGAGGGAGGTCATCGCCGCCGCCAGGTCCGCCGATGTGATCCTATTGGTTGTTGATGTCTTCAACCCGGACATCTCCGTCCTGTTCAAGGAGCTGTGGAACGCCGCCATCCGTCTCAACCAGAAGCGCCCCGACGTGACCATCACCGGCGCGGACTCCGGCGGCATCATCGTCAAGCCCACTCTGAAACTGACGAAGATCACCCCGGAGATCATCAAGGACATGACCGCCGCCTACGGCCACGTGAACGCCACCGTGGTGGTGCGCGAGGATATCGACGTGGAGCAGATGCTGGACGTCCTGGCAGGCAACCGTGTCTACATCAAGGCGATCATGGCCATCAACAAGGTCGATATCGCCAACGAGGGACAGTTGGAAGCGGCCTTGGAGAAGAACTCCGAGTACCGCTGCTTCCCCGTGTCCGCCGCCACCGGCATCGGCATGGACGAATTGAAACAAGGGATGTACGACACCATCGACATGATCCGCATCTACCTCAAGCCCCAGGGGCAGGAGGCCGATCTGGATGTCCCCCTGATCGTCAAGAGGGGCAACACTGTCGGCGACGTCTGCGAGCTCATCCACCGCAGCTTCCGCTCCAACTTCAGGTACGCCATGGTGTGGGGCAAGAGCGCCAAGTTCCCCGGTCAGACCGTGGGCATGGACCACGTTGTGCAGGATCAGGACATCGTCTCGATCATCGTCAAGCGCTGACCCGCGTATCCAAATTATTTATACGGACTAGGGATACGCGCAGGTATGATCCAACGCCCCCGCGGCACCAGGGACTTCCTCCCCGACGAGATGGAGAGGAGGAGGCACTTCGAAGGGATTCTCAGGGACACCGCCAAGAACTTCGGCTTCAGGGAGGTGGCAACCCCCATGTTCGAGGAGTCCGAGCTGTTCATACTCAGGTCCGGTCCCAACGTGCTGAAGGAGCTGTACGCGTTCAAGGACAAGGGCGACAGGGAGATCGCCCTCAGGCCGGAGATGACCGCCCCCGTGGTGAGGATGTTCGTCAACGGCATGAGCAACGAGCCGAAACCGATCAAGGTGTTCTACTTCGGCCAGTGCTTCAGATACGAGCGCCCCCAGAGCGGCAGGTACAGGGAGTTCTTCCAGTTCGGTTCGGAGATCATCGGCAATGCGGGTGCAGCAACCGACGCGGAGGCCATCGCTCTCGCCGCCGCCATGATCAAGGCGCTGGGTCTGAAGGACTATCGCATACGTATCGGTCACATTGGCGTGCTCAGGCAGAGGATCGCCGACGCCGGCGTCCCCAAGGAGCGCACCGCCGAGGTGCTGCAGAAGCTGGACAAGAAGCTCTACGATGAAGGTCGTCCCCTCATGGAGGAGATGGGCGTGTCCGCGGCGGACATCGACGACATCTTCGCCTTGACGGAAACGGTGGGAGACGTCTCGGTGCTGTCCAAGGTCCCCGGTGAGGCCGGCGACTACCTGAGGGAACTGGTCTCCCTTCTGGAAGCGATGGGCGTCAGGGACGTGGAGATCGACCTGGGCGTCGTACGCGGATTGGATTACTACACCGGCATGGTCTTCGAGGCAGAGGCCCCCGCATTGGGTGCGGAGAAGCAGATCTGCGGCGGAGGTTCGTACACGCTGTCAGAGCTGTTCGGCGGCGAGAAGGTGTTCTCCACCGGCTTCGCCATCGGATTCGACAGGATCCTGCTGGCGATGGAGAAGGAGGGCATCGGATACCAGCCGGAAGGCATCGACGCTTACGTCATACCTGTGAGCGACGACGTTCGCGTCAAGGCGGCGGAGATCGTCTCCGCGCTGCGTGCGGCTGGCGTGTCCGCGGACATCGACATCATGGGCCGCAAGATGCAGAAGGCTTTGAAGTATGCGTCCGGCGCAGGTGCCAGACACTGCGTGATCGTCGGTGCCAAGGAGCTCGAGGCCGGCAACGTGATCCTCAGGGACATGTCCACCGGCGATCAGCGCGAGGTGCCGGTGAAGGACATCGCGGAACAGTTCATCTGACCGTCGCTTCGTCCATGGTACGGTTGAGCATGGCGTCCGCCTTGGACACCATGGGGTCGCTCCTGCGCACGTGGGTGAAGGTGACCTTGGGTATCAGAGAGGAGAGTGCCAGCGCATCGTCGTGCAGCTCCTTCAGAGCCTCGGATTTCACCTTGTACTCCCCCCGCATCTGCTTGATCACAAGCTCGGAATCCATCACGAACTCCACCTCGTCCGCACCCAGTTCCAACGCCAGGGATATCCCGGCGATCAGTCCCCGGTATTCCGCATTGTTGTTGGTGCCGATGTCCAGGTACTCGGTGCCGGTGCGTATGACCTCTCCGTCCTCGGTGACCACCACGGCGTAGGCGGATGGTCCGGGATTCCCCCTGGAGCCGCCGTCGGAGTAGATGCGGAGCTTCAGTTTATCTCCCTCTTGACCCTGTTGTCCCTGTCCACCAGGATGACCTTGGCGGTGATGGGCTCGTCAGAAAGTTCGAAGGCCATGATGATGACCTTGTGGCCGGGCTTGGCCAGGTGGGCGGCGGCGCCGTTTATGGCGATTGTGCCGCTGCCGCGGTCGGCGGGGAGCACATAGGTCTCGAAGCGGCTGCCGGTGTCCACGTTGGCCACCAGCACCTTCTCCCCGATCCAGATGCCACTCTTCTCCAGCAGGTCCACGTCGATGGATATGCTGCCCTCATAGTCCAACCTGGCCTCGGTGACGGTGGCCCGGTGTATCTTGCTGCGAAGGAGCGAGCGCATGATTACGGCCATGGACGGTCTGTTTAAATATGTATCCGAGGCGGAATTTCGACTTATGTGTTGGTAATTTCCTACCGATAGGTGTGGTAATACTAATTATAAAATTAGTAACAAGATTTAATATGGTATTAGGTATTGTTGTGTCCAGGTGCAAACATGACTGTCAATTGGAAAGCAGTCGCCGTTCTTATCACGGCGATAATGGTCATCCCGGTTTGCTTCGTCGATTCTTCGGATGCGGCGGATGCTGCGGATACGAACGTTTCCTCATTCACGATAACCGACGGGACCGGAAGGACCTTCAGCTTTGACGGAGCCTCTGAGAGGCTGGTCACTCCCGGAAAGGGTACAACACTTACTGTTGCTGAACTCGGTTGTTTGAACAAAGTCGTCGCCGTTGACAATTGGTCCATGCCCGAAAATGCAAACGACGAACGTCTCACCGTTCCTGAGTATAATCCTGTCAGTATTGGAAGTCTCTTTTATTCCGACAATAACGGTTATGCCGCAGGTGTACTGAGCCAACTCGTGGATCAGGGACGTCTGTCCTGTGACGATGCCATCATCCTTACCGCATACACCAACACTCTGGTACTTCGTGATTTGTTAGAGAAAACAGGGTTCACCAAGGTCTTGGTATGGACGACCATCGAGGACTACGATTCCATCGTGGACTTTGTCAGAGCCGTTTCCCTCATAGCTACCGGTACCCTGAACACCGATCTGGTGAACGAGATGAATTCCATCAAGGCCACCATAGACAACGGTGTTTCTGGCATCACCACGAAGGCAGAAGGTGTGTATGTGCGCTACACGACGAGTGACGCCGAGTTCACCATAGGGAACACTGGATCTATCGCAGTTTCCTTGATAGAGGCTGCCGGCGGAGTGAATGTCGGTAAGACTGACACGACCGACCAGCGCCGTTACGGGGACAACAGCATGATGCTGCAGCTTTTGGCCGATCATCCTAATGCTGTCGTCTTCTTAGATGTTACATGGAAGGATGCCGGCTATACTGTTGCGGATTATCGTGAAAAGTTCCTTGGAGGCGATACCACAAGGACCGTTGTTCAGTTGGAATCCGAGTGGAATAACTACGGACCTGATGCCAAGGAGGGCCTGAAGGTGGTAGCACAGAGCTTGTATCCCTCGGTATTCGGTGAGAACTCCTTCGATGAGGGGGAGCCTACAGGAGATAATAATCTCGTTTTGTACGTCGGTGCAGCATGCGTGGGCATCATTGTCCTGGCCGGTGTCTATTTCGTGCTGATGCGCAGGTGAAACCTTTTGAGTTGGGGCTGCATGGCCCCTCTCATCTTCGGTGAGAAAATGGCGATGTCCAAGAGGTCGAAGGTGTTTTGGGCGCTGGCCATTCTGGCCATAATCATAGTGGTGGCCATATATCTCGACCTTTCTATCTATGGTACCGCAAGGCTATCGCCGGCAGAGGTGTGGAATGCACTCTTTGATGGCGGTACCGGTGGCGTTCATACCATCGTCAATCAGAGTCTCAAGAGAGTGATCATCGGGCTGTTCATAGGTGCCGCACTCGCTGTCTGCGGTGCGGTCATGCAGGCCGTCTTCAGGAATCCATTAGCTTCACCGTACCTTCTGGGTCTTTCTTCGGGAGCATCCTTGGGAGCAGCGATAGCGATCCTGTTTTCGGTTCCTTTCATACCTCTGGGTCTAACGCAGCCTCTGTTAGCGTTCGTATTCTGTCTGATGACCATGTTCATCGTGTATACGATATCGAAGATCGGCGGGGACGTACGTACAGAGACCCTGATATTGGCCGGTGTGGCCATATCATCGCTGTTCTCTGCGGTGGTGTCCTTCCTGACATATGTGGCTCCCAGCGACAAGATGGGAGACATAGTCTTCTGGACCATGGGCAGTCTTTCAAGAATCGAATGGGACGAGATGGCCTTCGTCATACCGATCATTGTAGCCGGCATACTTCTGATGATGACCCAGATGAAGAATCTCAATGCCATGATGCTCGGAGATGCACACGCAATGGACCTGGGCGTGGATGTCAGGAAAGTGAGGCTGTTCCTACTGATCGTGTCATCACTGGTGGTCGCCGCGGCAGTGGCCTTCGTAGGCGCAATTGGTTTCGTGGGTCTTGTGATACCACACATCTTCAGACTGCTCCTGGGTCCGGATAACAGATACATCCTGCCGATCAGTGCCATAGGCGGAGGGGCGTTCATACTGCTCTGTGACTTCCTGTCAAGGTCCTTCGCATCATATGCGGGAGTATTGCCGATAGGTGTGGTCACATCCATAATAGGAGCTCCGTTCTTCGTCTATCTGCTCTGTCGCAAGAAGACGGAGGTGGGCTGGTGAGCGTACTCGATATCGATTCCTTGGAGTACAGCTACGTCGGTCACCCCGTATTCGAGGATATAACCCTGAGCGTGGGTAGGGGGGAAGTCATCGGGATCCTGGGGCCCAACGGCTGCGGCAAGACGACCCTTTTGAAGAATCTCAATCGCAACCTGACGCCTCACGGCGGATGTGTGATGGTAGAGTCCGAAGACATCGCGGACATGACCAAGAAGGCCATTGCGAAGAAGGTGGCAGTGGTCCCTCAGACCAATGAGATACGCTTCGCATTCACCGCCCGCGAGGTGGTGACCATGGGACGTCTTCCGTTCCAAGAGTCGTTCAGAGGAGAATCCTCCGAGGATCTGAAGATCATCGAAGATGCCATGGTGCGTACCGATGTACTCAAGTTCGCCGACAGGCACATCAACACCATGTCCGGCGGTGAGCGTCAGCGCGTGATAATCGCGCGTGCCATCGCCCAGACCCCAAAGATCCTTCTGATGGACGAGCCCACTTTGCATCTGGATATCAGCATGCAATTCGAGGTGTTGGACCTAGTTCACAGGCTGGCGAAGGAGAAGGATATCACAGTGGTCATCGTCTCTCACGATCTTCCAATGGTCGTACGCTATTGCGACAGGATCGTCATGATGCACGACAGACGCATTTTTGCAATGGGTGCACCCGAGGAGATCCTGACTCCTGAGAACATGCGTACGGTCTTTGACATCGAAGCGGAACTTGAGAAGGATCCCCGCTCAGGAAAGCCCGTCGTACGGCTCTACGGATCTTGTAAAGCCGACGCATCAGTCACAAACAAGTGAAGAATTGAGAATGAGCGCCCTGGTCGGAATTCGAATCCGAGTCGAAGCCTCGACAGGGCTTCATGATAGGCCGCTACACTACCAGGGCGTGTGAAGCAGTGTATGGACATGTACTATTTAATGATTATTAAGTTTCTCAGACCACCCAGATTACTGCCCGCAGCATCTGAAATGGTTTTATCGAATCATCATGGTCATAAGATCTTGTGGTTATGGGCCTTATCATCGACCACGTTCGGTCTCCCCTGACAGATCTCTCAGATTGTCTTATTATAATCAGAAACCCATTCGCGGTCCGGAAGATCCAATGCCATCGCCTACAGTTCAGGAATACATGGTCAAGGACGTGGTCTCCGTCACCCCCGACATGACCGTCAGGGAGGTCTCGGAGAAGATGATCAACTCCAACTTCCACGGCTTCCCCATCGCCGAGCGCGGATACCTCCTGGGGTTCGTCACTGCCAAGGAGCTCCTCAGGTTCTGCGACCGTCAGGACGTTCGCATCCGCGAGGTGATGAAGCGCGGCACCATCTGCTGCCAGCCCAGCATGACCATCGACGATGCCATCCGCGTCTTGTTCAGATACGGTCTGAGGAACCTGCCGGTGGTGGACGAGAACAAGAAGCTCGTGGGCATCATCTCCAACATCGACATCGTCAGGTCGCAGATCGATAAATCACGGCCATCCAAGGTCATGAGCGTGAAGTCCTTCCTGGAGCAGCAGAACGGTATCAGGATGAAGGTGGTCACCATGGACGTTCCCGTGGAGTTGGCGAGACCGACGCAGAAGGAGGTCTACCGGGACGAGCTCATCGGTCGCCAGTACGAGTTGAAGCGCGGCCTGAACGAGCCGCTTATCGTGGTCAAGCGCGAGTACGGATACCTTCTCGTGGACGGGCACCACCGCGCCATGGCCGCCAAGGAGATGGGGGCCAAGACCTTCCGCGCGATAGTTCTGGAACCGAACATCCTCAGCGTGTCCCTGGGGCTGGAGCGCACCGCGGACAAGTGGGGGCTGCACAGCCTTGACGACGTGAAGATCATCGAGGGGTCCAAGCATCCGTTCATCGAGATGACCACCGTGCTCCTCCCGGAGGAGGAGACCGAGGCCATCAACAAGAGGCTGAAGGAAGCCATACAGTGACCTTCAGCCTTCCAAATCCCTTCCTTCCCTAACTTTTGACAGTGTTCTTTGAAAAGGGGGATTCTGCCGTTCGAAATGCATTAATAAGCTAATCATGTTTTACTAAATGGAGATTTACTTGAACGGACGGTTCTTCGGCAGGGAAAGGGAGTTGGGGCGTTTGGAGTCCCTCTATGCCACCCGCGGCTTCGCCCTTGCGGTGGTGGAAGGTCCCGCGGGATCCGGTCGCACCGCACTGATGCGGGAGTTCTGCAAGGGGAAGAAGGCCATACCGTTCACGGCGGTGGAAGGGGGCCGGGAACGCAATCTCGATGCCCTTTCCGTGGCGGTGTCCAAGTCCCTGTACAAGGGGCTGCGCAGTCTCGTCCACTTCTCATCCTTCGCCGATGCGGCGGGCTTCATCGCCAAACTGTCCGAGAACGGGCGCATCGTCGTGGTGGTGGACCGCTGCGACGTGTTCCCAGAGGATGACGATCCCATAGCGGAGACCATCCGTTCCGGGGCGTTCAACAGGGCGGATGTGATGCTCGTCCTTGTCGGTGATCCCGGGGGCGTCTCCGGTCGTCGCTATCCTTCCCGTCCTGCTGTGATAGAGGTGGGCAGGCTGCGGTTCTCCGAGGTCGTTCAGGCCTTCCCGGGGCTGTCAGGCACCGAGGTCATGGACCTTTACGCGGTGACGGGCGGGGATCCCGCCATGCTGTCGATGTTCGATCCCGGCACCTCGGTACCGGAGGACATCGACCGTCTGTTCCTCTCGCCCGACGGAGGGTTATACCGCGACCCTCTCGCACGCACATCCATCAGGAGCGCAGGAATGTACGCCCGCATATTGTGTGCGCTGGGTGACGGTATACGCCGCATGGGGGACATCGTTGAGGAATCGGGATGCGGAAGCCCGGCGGCATGCTCCACCTACCTGTCCTCTTTGATCAGAGAGGGCATTGCGGAGAGGATTGTACCCTACGGGGAATCCGGGTCCAGGAGGAGCATGTACCGCATATCCGATCCCGCTGCCAGATTCTGGTACACCTTCGTGGAAGGGAACCAGTCCATCATCGACTACCGTTCCGAACCCGACCTCTTCAAACCGCTGGTGTCCTCCGGTCTGGAGGATTACGTCAGGAAGGCGTTCAGGGACGTCTGCCTGCAGTTCATGCAGTCCAACCACGCGTTCTTCGACATGGTCCCCGGGATCACAGGGATGTGGTGGGGGTCCGACGGCCGCCGCAGCATGGGCCGCATAGACATAGTGGCGGAATCCGACGACCGTTCCCAAACGATGTTCTGCGACTGCCGCTACCGGGACTCCCCGGTGGGCATGAGCGTTCTCGACGAGCTGATCGAGAAATCAACGAAGGTCAGATCGCCGGGAAGGAAGCGCTACGCCCTGTTCTCCAAGGTGGGATTCACCCAGGAATTGGAATCCTATGCGGAGGAGAACGACGTCACCCTGGTGTCCCTGCGGGACATCTGCTGGTATTGAGAAGAAGAGGGGGCTTGCGCCCCCTTTAAAATCACTGGCGAGCCCTGAGCTCGCGCAGACCCTCGAGGATGATCTTCTGCTCGGTGGCGGCGATCATCTTCTTGGTCTTGATCACGGTGTCGGGGTTCAGGGACACGTAGTCGATACCCTCGCGCACCAGGAACTCGGTGAACTCCGGGTACACGCTGGGCCCCTGTCCGCAGATGCCCACGGTCTTGCCGTTGGCGTGGGCCACCTTGATCAGGTGCTTGATGCTCCTCTTGACCGCGTCGTTCCTCTCGTCGAAGTATCCCATGCGTCCCAGGATGTCCGAGTCGCGGTCGGCGCCCATGGTCAGCTGGGTCAGGTCGTTGGAGCCGATGGAGAATCCGTCGCAGTACCTGGAGAACTCGTCCGCCATGATGATGTTGGCGGGGATCTCGGCCATGAAGTACAGGTGGAAGTCCCTGTTCCTGACGAGGCCCATGTCCTCCATCATGCCCACGATCTCCTTCGCTTCCTCCACTGTCCTGACGAAGGGCAGCATGACGTTCAGGTTCTTCATGCCCATCTCCTGCCTGACCTTCTTGATGGCCCTGAGCTCGCAGAGGAAGGCCTCGCGGTAGTCCGGGGACACGTACCTGGAACATCCCCTCCATCCGATCATGGGGTTGGACTCCAGAGGCTCGTAGTCGATGCCTCCCTTCATGTCCCTGTACTCGTTGCTCTTGAAATCGGAGGTCCTCAGCACGATCTTCCTGGGGTAGAATGCGCGGCACACCTTCGAGATTCCCTCGGCCAGCTTGTCCACAAGCTCGTCCTGCCTTCCCTCGGCGATGACCGCCATGGGGTGCTCACCGATGTAGTTGGTGAACAGGAACTCGGACCTCATGAGGCCGACTCCGTCCACGGGCAGGGTGGCGATCTCCTCCGCCTTGTTGGGCATGCTCATGTTGACCATGACGCCGGTGCCGGTGATGGGCACGGGCTCGGCTGCGACGACGGTGGCGGCGGATGCCTGTGCGCCCTCGGACTTCGCTTTTATCTCACCTTTGTAGACGGTACCGGTGGTGCCGTCAACGGTGATCAGCATGCCGTCGGAGAGGATGGAGGTGGCGTTGCCGGTTCCGACCACGCAAGGAGTACCGAGCTCCCTGGAGATGATGGCGGCGTGGCAGGTCATACCGCCCTCGTCGGTGACGATGGCTGCGGCCCTGCTCATGGCGGGGACCATATCGGGCATGGTCATGCTGGTGACAAGGACGTCGCCGTCCTTGACCACGTCGAGGCTCATGCTCTCGTCGTAGATCACCACCTTACCGGAGGCGAGTCCGGGACTGGCTCCCAGTCCTGTGGTGAGCACCGCCTCGCTGGCGGCCTCGGTCTGCACGGTCTCGTTCACCGCTGAGTTACCAACGGCGGTGATGGGCCTGGCCTGGACGATGTACACCTTGCCGTCCTCGATGCACCACTCCATGTCCATGGGCTTCTCGTAGTGGATCTCTATCTGGCGTCCGATCTCGGCGATCTCCACGACTCTGCGGTCCTCGATCTTCTGGGAGTTCTGCTTCTCCTCGGGGATGTCCTCCTTCACGGTGTTCCCGTCGGGGCCCTTGGTGTACTTCCACTTCTGGGTGGAGATCCTGCGGGCCTTGATGCTCATGTTGTCCTTGTCGATCTTGTAGGTGTCGGGGGTGACCTCTCCGCCCACGATCGCCTCTCCCAGGCCGTATCCGCCCTCGATGACGATCTCCTTGGCACCGCTGTTGGGGTCCACGGTGAACATGATTCCCGATACCTCGGAGTTCACCATCTTCTGGACCACGACGGCCAGCTTCACATCGTCGTGGGCGAAGCCCTGCTTCTCCCTGTAGGCGATGGCCCTGGCGGTGAAGAGGGATGACCAGCACTTGCGGATCTTGTCGAAGAGGTCCTCCTCTCCGTGCACGTTGAGGTAGGTCTCCTGCTGGCCGGCGAAGCTGGCGTCGGGCAGGTCCTCGGCCGTGGCTGAGGAACGGACGGCCACGAAGCCTTCCTTGCCCTTGGCGAACAGCTTGGAGTAGCTCTTGCGGATGTCGTCCATCAGGTCCTTGGGGATGTCCTTGGACTCGAAGGCCTCCCTGATGCGCTTGGATGCGTCGGCCAGGGACTGGTCGGAGGACCTGTCGATGCCGGCAAGCTCCTTGTTGACAAGTTCCATCACTCCGCCCTTGTCCACGAAATAGTCGTAGGCGGCGGTGGTGAGGACGAACGCGTTGGGCACGGGGAATCCGGCCATGGTGAGTTCGCCGAGATTGGCCCCCTTTCCTCCCACGATGGGGATGTCGGTCACACGCAGTTCGTTTACATCTACGATTTTCTTCATGATGGTCACTCACTCGGGATGCGAACGGGTTTGGTACGCCCCTCGGCGTTATGTGGAGTCGATTGCCGTCGCGTTTAATAGCCTTTCCCGTCAAAATCGGTCAAAATGCTTTATTATTTGAGTTTGAACTAAAAATGAAACGGCGTTAGAACACGGATCCTGCGGTGTCGACCGAAGAATCATACGCTTGCGCAATACAGTACAGACGGGTACGCGGGCGGACTTTACTGCCGGGTTCGGAATGGGACCGGGTGTGACCCCGCCGCTATGGCCGTCATGCCAAGGGATGGGATAGCGGGGTAATATATATCACTTTCTAAGCTGACGGCAGCATCAGAGAAGGAAGACCATCAGTGAGGCCAGCAGACCGCCGGCGATGCCGGTGATGCAGTTGTTGCCGTATTTGGATATGTAGCCCCCGTCCTCCAGGGTGGCTCCGACGAGACTGTCGAGCATGCATCCGATGAACCCGCATATCATCGGTATGACCACGAGCATGTCCATGCCGAGGGTGAGTATCGCATACCCTATGAGGGACACGAACACAGACGCCGCCAAAGAGATCAGGGTTCCTTTGACGGATATGCCTCCGTTGGTCCCGGGTTCGGTGCGTTTGAAGGTGGTGATCAACCAAACGTTCGGGTCCCTCACACCAAGCTCGCTTCCCGCCGTATCCGCCGCCGCCACGGCTATGGTCGTTATGTATCCGATGGTGAACTCTGTGGTGTATTGGGGCAGCAGGCCGTTCAGTACCGCCATGATAAGTGCAGGTATGGCGACGCCGAGGATGTTCTTCATCCCCCGTTCCCCGTGCTTGCCCTCCTGCACGCCCATCTCCCGCTTCTTGGTGAAGCCGGCCTTGGTGGCAGCGAATCCTGCAAGCGCGAAGAGGATCAGCAAAGCAAGCCAATCCACCCCTCCCAGGGCGCCGATGACGAATCCCACGGCGGCGGCGCCCAGGCATCCGTTCACGGTCAGGAGTTTAAGACCGTAGCAGGCGATGGATAGGATCACGGCCAACGCGGCCGAGACCGCGACCTGCGTCAGCAGATCCAAGTCATATCACCTTGGATAGGATGTCTGTGGCGTACTCCACGGCCTTGTTCTTGTCGGTGAGCGGATGGAACATGATCTTGCCCTGAGGATAGAGCGTCACTTCCATCCCGTTCCATTCCGAGACGATCATCATCTCATCCTTGGTCTTAATCGGGCCCATGGACGACAAGACCTCTTCCGCCTTCGTCATGTCCAGGTCCATGCGCTCCTTGGAGGCGGCCATCTGGGCCTTGCCGCCGCAGAGGGTGGTGACCACGAACCTCATGAGAGCATCTCCAGCAGTTCGGCGGCCCTGCTCTTGAATTCCTCGAGGGTGCCGTCGTTGACCAGCATGTGCTCCGCGAGTGATATCACACCGGCGATGCCCCAGCCCATCTCCCTCAGGTCGCGTTCCTCGAACTCCCTGATGTCGGCGGGGGCGTCCTCCCTGTTCCTGATGATGAGTCTCTTGAATCTCTGCGAAGGCGGCGCGTGTATCGCCACGATCTCCACGGGATCCGCCAGGGCGCGGAATGATCTAACCTCATCCATGCTCCTGCAGCCGTCGATGAGCCAGAGCCTGTCATCCACCCTGTCGAGGATCCTGCGTGCCCATATGTCCGGGCCGAAGCGCTCCCTCTCCAGGGCGGCGAACTGTCCCACGCTCAGGGATTCGTCCTCCTTCGCTCTCGCGGCGTAGGTCTCTCTCACCACGTCCCCCATGCGGATGAACGGGATGCCGGCGGCGGACGCCACCTGGAGGAACTCCTCTTTGCCGGAACCGGGCATTCCGGTGACCACTATCAGCCTCATATCAGGTTGTCGGAGATGTTGATGAGCATCCTGTCGCAGTACGCGCATCTCAGTGCGGGCGGGTCTCTGGAGGTGACGATGAACTCTGTCTCCACCGGTTCGCCCTTGTTGGTTATGCAGTCCGGGTTGCTGCAGCGTGCGAGTCCGAACACCCTGTCCTCCAGCTTGACCTTGTACTTCTCCGCCACGTAGAAGTCGCGGATGATGGCGATGGTGGCATTGGGGGCCAGCAGCGCGATCTGATCCAGGGTCTTGGGGTCGAGCTCACGATCCTCGATCTTGATTATGTCCTTCCACATGTAGCCCTTCTGGGACTTCACGTGCATGGCCACGCTTATGGTGGAGCTTATGGTGTTCTCGTTGACGTTGAGTATCTTCAGGACGTTGATCGCCTGACCGGCAGTGATGTGGTCGATGACGGTACCGTTCCTGATGGGTGTGATCTTGAAGTCATCCATCAGAACTCACCTCCAAGTATGGAGAAGAGCAGGGCCATCCTCACGGGGATGCCGTTGAAGGCCTGCTCGAAGTATTTCGCGTGCTCGGTGCCGTCCACCTCGGGGGCGATCTCGTTGATCCTGGGCAGGGGGTGCATGACGATGGCGTCGTTCCTGGCCTCCCTGAGCATGGCGTTGTCGATGCGGTAGGTGCCGGCCACCTTGCTGTATTCGGCGGGGTCCGGGAACCTCTCCCTCTGGATGCGGGTCACGTAGAGCACATCCGCGTCGGCGATGGTGCTCTCCAGGTCGTCGGTCTGCACGGGGTTGCATCCCTTGCCTCTCAGATGGGCCATTATGTCCTGGGGCATCTGCAGGGACTCCGGGGCCACGAATGTGAGCTTCGCGCCGAACATGGTCAGGGCGTCCACCAGGGAGTGCACGGTCCTGCCGTACTTCAGATCGCCCACCAGCACGATGTTCAGTCCGTCCAGGGAACCCTTCTCGCGCCTCATGGTGAACAGATCCAACAGTGTCTGCGTAGGGTGGGATCCGGCACCGTCGCCTGCATTGATCACGGGATTCTCGGAGAACTTGGCTGCCAGACGGGCGGCGCCCTCGTGGGGGTGCCTCAGGACGATGACGTCGCAGTAGGTGTCCACCATCCTGATGGTATCCGCCAGAGTCTCGCCCTTGGCGATGGAGGTCATGGACATCTGGGAGACATCGATCACGTCCGCGCCCAACCTGTGGGCGGCACTCTCGAAGGAGAGCCTTGTGCGTGTGGAGGGCTCGAAGAATAGGTTGCCCAATATCCTCCCGTCGAGGGTGTGGGTCTTCTTCTCTCCCCTTGCATAGGGTATCATCTGCTCGGAGAGGTCGAGGATGAGCTCGATCTGCTCTCTGGTGAGGTCCCTGATAGAGACGATGTCCCTGTCGTAGAACTCCCTGTGGTCCATGCTAGGTCAATCCCCTTGATGTGCTTTAACCTTGGCGTTGTTCCGCGCGTATGCGTCCCATCCGCGATACTTTGTTTTTAATAATGCGACATGATTGGGCACATCATGTTGGATGTGACTGCAAGGTCCTTTAGGGGCAGGAGTTGCAGAATCACGAGAGGGGAACAAAGCATCGTCACCCCCGCGGTCATACAGTGTTCATCCGGCGGATCGGATGAGCCAGTCTACATAGAACTCGGGAAAGGGGGACGCACCCTCCATTACTTCGGAGAATCGGCGCCCCTCGATCCCGAACTCATGACGACCCAGACATCGGGGATCGATGCCGGTGTCGCCGTGTACGGATCGGTGGCCGTCGCAAGGCTTCCCCTGCCGGAGGTCATGGAGTTCCCGGCAGAGGCGGAATGCGTCGTACTGGCGGATTCCTTCGAGCTGAGGTCTAACCCCAGGCTGCTGGTCGACACCGTGATCAGACTCCGCGAAGCGGCCGGGGCCGGACGCGTGATCATGTTCCCCGGATCGGCGGAACCGTCCACGCTGGCACTTATGTGCTACATGGGTGTGGACATCTTCGACGACTCATTGTGCCGGGTGCTCGGCGCTGCCGGATGGAGGGCCCTGCCGGAGGGCATGGTAGCCCGGAAGGGGGACGCCACCGAGGACAACCTCTCCGACCTTGCCGCAGAGTGCCGTAAGGTGAGCGTCTTCATCTCCGGAGGCAGGCTCAGGGAGCTGGTGGATCAGCGTGCCCCGTCATCGCCTTCGTCCGTGGCGGCATTGAGGGTCTTCGACCGCATCGGATACGAGTATCAGGAGGAGGCGGCCGACACCTCCGGAAGGAGGTTCTGCTGCAACACCACCCAATCACTCAGGAGGCCGGATGTGCTGCGCTACCGCAACCGCATCCTCACCGAGTATCGCAAGCCCGCCCACAAGCGGATCCTGGTGCTGCTCCCCTGTTCGGCGAAGAAGCCGTATCACACATCCAAGACGCACAAGCGCTTCTCCTCGGCGATCCATTTCTCTGACATCGAGACGGTGGTGCACGAGGTGATAGTCACCTCTCCGCTGGGCGCCGTGCCCAGGGAGCTCGACATCTTCTATCCGGCGAACTCCTACGACATCCCCGTCACCGGGGAGTGGAAGCTTGAGGAGGGGCAGTTCATCCGCGAGGCGGTGACCGCGATCGTCTCACAAGGCTACGACCACGTGATCTCCCATCTCGGCGAGGATACCGAGCTGGTCAGAGGGATATGTGAGATGGAGGAGACCGTCGTCGGGGACAACACCTCCCCCGCATCGCTGAGGAACCTGGAGGACGCCATCCGCCGTGCCGCCAAGGGCATGGAGGTGGGAGATTACATGACCGACAGGAAGGAGACCGTCCGCGCTGCCATGACGTTCCAGTTCGGCAGGACGGTGGCCGACGCCATGATGGACGACGACACCTTCGCCATCGGCAAGTTCCCCTACTGGAAGGTGAACCGCAAGAAGACGCAGATGTGCATGATGTCCGAGGAGAGGGGAGGGTTCTCCCTGACCATGGACGGCGGGAAGGTCCTGGCGGAGCTGGGAACGCACACCGTGGAGATGATGGATTTTGAACTCAAGGGCAACCTGTTCGCGGTGGGCGTGCTGAACGCCGACCCGGAGATCCGCATCGGGGACGAGGCGGTCATAATCAGAGGCGGAGTGCCGGTGGCCGTGGGCGTCGCTACCATGTCCGGACGCGAGATGGTGCAGCTGAACCGCGGCATAGCGGTGAAGGTCCGCCACAAGCTGAAGTGAAATCGGGATTCGGCGGTATTCGGTCACCTCCCCCTGTGACGCTTATATGCGTCAGGGAGAATGAGGTAATCAGAGGCGCAAAGAGCGCTCCGGGGGACAGGGAGTTCCATGCCACATCCCTAATCCTTTCGACCTGTCCCTCAAATCCTCCTTTCTTTTTTGACCTCTTGAAACCGTTTGGAAAGGGTCCGAACGGACCCCTTCACTTCTTCTTCTGGAACGAGCCGTCCTTCTTCTTGCGGACGACCTGAGTGCCCTGCTTCTTGGCAAGCTCTCTGGCGTATTCCTCGGCCTCGGCCTTGGTCTTGAACCTCTTGGTGGCCTTGGAGGAGCCCTCCAGCTTCACCTGCCATCCGCCGTCCGGGTGAGGGGACACGTACTGCTTCTTCGTCTTCTTGGTCGCTTCCTGTGCGGTCTCCTTGACCTCTTCCTCTGCCATCTTGACCCTCCTCGGATGCCGCGATTGTCCGCATCAACCGGTCAGCAGACCTGGTGACGGGAGCCAGCACCTCCACGGTACCCGCTCTCGGCCGCCGCATCCATAATCAATTACGCAGTTGTGAAGATTTAACGCTGACGTTCACCTGGGACAGCGGAGGATATATGGTATGCAATGTCTCGTACAGCACGATCCCGGAACCGTCCACGCTCATGCGGCGGCTCTTGCCGTATTGGCGGTACTCCTTCCCCGTGAGGATCTTGGCGAGAGCGCCGGCGTAGAACATCACCGCCGCCCGGGAGTATCCGTCGGCGGCGGAGGATTTGCGAACCCGTATGGTGGGCGGTATGGTGTTCGCCAGGGAGACGGACACGCTGGTGACGTCCCTGGTCCATTCCACCAGGACCTTCTCGTCCCTGTGGGTCTCACCTCTCCCTAACAGCAGGAAATCGCCGATCCTGCTCCCGTAGCCCCTCATGGCATACCCGGCATCGAATCCCAATCTCGACAGCATATACAGCAGATACATCATCCCGCAGTAGCCGAATGTGCCCGGCCCCCTGGAGAGCATGAGCTCGATGCCGTTCCTCCAGTTCACGTCGTCGTTGACATGGCGGTCCCGCTTGAGGGTCAGGTTGCAGGCCAGACCGTAATATGCGGTGCCGCATCCTGACACCAGTTGTTCCACCGCCCCCATATCCATGAGCTTGGTCAGATTGGAGGTGACGGTGGAACGGGGCATGTCGACCCTGTCCAGCAGCTCCAGCATGCACATCGGCCGTTCCTCCAGGGTGTTTAGCAGAACGACCTGAGCATCCGATTCCACCAGGAAGGTGTCGGTCTTACCTTCGCAGATGCACATCCTGGCGTAGTCCTCGGAACGCTCGGCGGAGATTACCGCCGCACCCATGTCGAAGTCGTCCTCGGATTGGGTGAATAGATAGCGGATGAAGCCGGAAGGACCATACTGAATCTCCTGAGGTACGGCGGTGTATCTTTCACCGGTCCCATCGGACAGTGCACGGGCAACGAGTCCCGCATACATGGCACCGGCCCCTTCGCCGTAGACCAGTTGAGGAGGGCGGATGTCCACTCTCAACGGTGAGTACGAGAATACGCTGATGACGGTGCCGTCTGCCTCGTCAAGGAATGCTGCAACCTTTGCCAGGGTCACCTCGGGTTTCGGGTCGCTGAGGGAGGCGAACCTGTCCGCGGCGAACTCGCCGTAATCCATCAGCAGCGGAGCTATGTCTATGCCGATGGTGGCAAGATATGCGGCGAATATCCATGGCATGGATCTTCCTGCCAATTCGGAATCGCCCAGAAGAACGCACTTCATCAGTTCGGGTGCGAAATCCTTGTTGATGTCCAGTCTGGGCATCGAACCCATGATCATGCGGCAGGACAGGCGGTACTTGGTGGTCTTCTTGCTCTGTCCGATCCTGGATTTGACCACCAGTCCCGCTTCGATAAGCTTCTCTATCTGAAAGAACAGGGAGGAGGGTGCGGTACCGTTGGCCTTGGAGAGCTCCGCCAGGGACATGTCCTTGGCGTTGAGGCGTTCGAGTATGCCTGCCGCCGGACCTCCCGCCACCGCTCTGACCCCTTTGGGGGTCATGACCAATACGAAATCGCAACCTCCGTCCATGGGGATGGAAGCGGCATCTGCAGAAATAAAACGTTCGATTACGAAGTCACGGAGAACAGTGGTTTCGTATTCGTATTATTTCTGATTCGAGTTGTGTCGCCGAGAGATAAAAAATTCAATAACCACTGTTTTAAATACAGAATGTCGTAACATGTAAAAAAATCTTGAAATTTTTTACACATCATAACATTGTGTAAAAAAACGACAATCTTTTTTCATTCGTTTATGCTCTGAACAAATCCAATAGTCGAAGATTACAAAAGATGATCTTTCCGCTTTCTTTAATCGATGAAAGTAGGCCGGCAGATTCCAGTGTCCTTAGATATTTGGTCGCAGTGGGTCTGCTGCAATCAATATCGCTTTGAAGTCTGGAGATCGTACAAAACGGGTTGGAGAAGATCGAATCTATAACTGTTTGTGGAACACCTGAGGCGAGGCCGATTTTTCTTGCATCAGTAAGTAGCGTTCTGATCTTACGCACCAATCTGACAGTGTCTTCGGATGTTTTTCTAACAGCATCTAGCATAAAAATGATCCAAACCTGACTTTGACAGAAGCCTCCGCTGAGACTTCTTGAAACGACATATTTTGACAGTTGCCCGGCCCCGCTGCGCGGGACCCCGCAGCTGCCCTTCGGATGCCTTCGCGGCAGGCCGATCACACGGTCGGGACCCCCGAAAAGAGGCCGTAGCAACCCAGAACCGCCTCGTTCAGAGGGTTGAAGTTGGACAGGACGAACCTCCTCTTGCCGTCCCTCCTGTTCACGACAGTAAGTGTCAACTTCTGCATGGCGTCCGTGATGAATTTCGTAGCCGTCGAGGATGCTGGCTCGCACAGGAAACGTGTCACGGAGACCATCGCCTGGGCGAGGAAACCTATCAGGAGGACGCCGTCCACGGCGTCGTCCGTCCATGCCCTGATGGGCCTGATACCGATGTCCGACTTCATCGACGAGAACAGCTTCTCCACCACGTCCTTGGACCGGTACTTGGACCGCGCTTCGCGCGGGTCCATGTCCCGGTCCGAGACCAGGCAGAAGAAGCCCTCCCTGCCCGTGGTCCCCTTCTCGAGGAGGAGGCTGAGCGCCTCCTCCTCGGTGATCTCGGTGAGCTTCGTCTGCAGTGAGATCGTGGCCTTGATCAGGACATTGTCGATCCGGTAGCGCTTCCTCAGCTTCCTGCCCTGCTCCAGGTCCCTCTGGAGGTCCTTGGCCTCCTTCAGCTTCTTCCGGGCGCGCTTCTCGACACCCTTCCTCTCCAGGTCGCGGAGCTCCCGCCAGGATCGCGTCGTCGCTCTTGTTGAAGCGCTTCCTGGTAAGGTAGTGCTTCCCGTCCTCGACTATCGTGTCCAAAACCGTCTTGTTGTTGGCCCCGGCGTCGAAGATCATGGTCGATCCTTCGGACAGGTCGCTCCTGACCTGTCCGAAGGTCCTCAGCATGTGCTTGCCGTCGTGGGTGTTGCCGGGCTCCACGGTGAGTCCGATGGGGACGCCCAGCGGCTTCGCCAGCTGGGCGACCCCTACCATGACCTGACACTCCTCCGGATGCCCGTCCTTGGAATGCCCCCTCATCGCCTTGTCCGGCCTGTCTCCGAAGTAGACAAGCGAGGTCCAGTCGAACACCGTGTCCGTCACCTCGGGCCCGTACTCGGCCAGGAACCTCTTCCTGAATGCGGTGACGATCGGTTCCTTGTTCCTCCCCAGGGTCTCGACTGCGCGGTACGGGCCGCGCACGTCGAACTCAGGGAGGCCGAGGGTCTCCCTGATCGGAGGCTGCATCATGAACCCGTGGCAGCGGAGGATGCTGAAGTTGTCCCCGGCCTTGTACGCGACCATCGCCTCGGTCAGCTTGGCGAGGTCGGTGCCCTTGGTCT
>CASEZY010000008.1 GCA_949292635.1 uncultured Methanomassiliicoccales archaeon | reverse complement strand
CCTAAATCTGCGGTTTGTAGTACTACAGCGATGTAACCGTACGGATCTTTGATTCTTCTTTATATATGGTATTTAAAAGATTTATAAAGAAAGGTATTAAATATGTAACCTTACATATAGGTTACCAATGGGAAGTATATTCTACATGGAGCGCAACGGCCAGAAGTACGCCTACGAAAGCACCTCTGTAAGGGTACCCGGACGTAAAAATCCGAAAACTATCAAGACGTACCTCGGCAGGGTGGATCCTGAAACGGGGAAGATCATCCCCAAGGAGTCCCGCAGTCGTCCCAAGGAGGAATATGCGAAGCATTACGGATCGGTAAGGTTCCTGGACGGCATCCAGAAGGATATGGGGATATTCGATGATCTGGATGCCGTTTTCACCACCATGGCGCCCAACATCATGGGTGCGGCCATGGCACTGGCGATTAATCCCACCTCCATGGATTCCATCCACTATACGGTGGAGAATACGGTGATCAGAGAGACCATGAAGCTAAGGGGCATGCTGTCACCTACCACCATGGGGACTGTCTGTGAGGATGTCGGAGGGATGATGAATACCATGGACAGGTTCTTCACCAGACGCATAGCGAGGACCTCCAGCGAATTCTTCTCTCTGGATCTGACCTCAGTTTCCACCTATTCGAAGATGGAGGGCTGGGCCCAATGGGGGCACAACCGTGACGGGGAGGATCTGAAACAGACGAACATCGCAATGGTCACCGACGGAGAGGGCATCCCGGTGATGTTCCGTATGCTCCCCGGGAGCATTGCTGACATGGCGGTGATGAAGGACACCGTCCGTGACATGAAGGACATGGGCTGCAAGGGAAGGATGGTCATGGACAGGGGGTTCGAGAGTGCGGCCAACGTATCCGCCCTGATGGACCTGGACATGGATTTCACCATGCCTTCGAACGTTAAAGCTGAGCCGATCAAGAAACTGATGTCCAAGGCGATCGACGAACTGAAGGCATCGTCATCCTTCGCCTTCCACGAGGGGAAGGCGTACAAGTATGCGGAATACGAAGTGGGTGTAACCGATGGAGATGAGGGGTATGAGTATATCGTCGAGGTCCCGAGGAATCATAAGGATTCCGCCGCCGTGAACGATAGATTCTCGAAAGCCAGGAAGCTGAAGGCGTTCGTGGTCTTCGATCCTTCGAAGGCTTCGGACGACATCACGAAGATGATGTCGATGGTCTCGGAGACGGAGTTGAGGCTGGAGAACACGAAACACCGCAACCCGGAACTGACGTACAGGAAGCTCCCGCCGTTCGTCAGGAGGTATCTGGACTACACCGTTGATGACGAAGGATACATGCACATCCAGAGGAAACAGAATGCGTTCACATTCGCCGACAACAGGGCGGGCATGTTCGTCATGCTGGCATCTTCGGGGACAACGTTCGAGCAGATGATGACCTCCTACGATGTCAGGGACTGGGTGGAGAAGGCCTTCGACGTGTATAAGAACGAACTGGAAGGTGACAGGAACAACACCGGCAATTCCGAACGCGCGAGGGGCAGGCTGTTCATAAAGTTCATAGCACTGATGATGAGGATACGCATCCAGAACGTGCTGAGAGATCACGACCGGGATGTGCTGCGGACCAAGGCGAAGAAGGATTCCGTCAACGGGATGTCAGTGAGCGAGCTCCTGCTGTCGCTGAACACCGTGTTCGCCATCGGAAACACGGGCGACTGGAGGCTCACGCACATATCGAAGAACATCAGGGAGATCTTCACCGTCTTCGGGCTGGAGCAGATGGAATCGGGCCAGATCGTCCTGGGATGATGTAACCTATATAATCCGCAGATTTAGGACAGCGAGATATTCGTCATGCCCGACGAGGATGCGGTGCTGGTGCTGAGATACCAGCCCGCGGGACAGCCCGACGTGGTCTTCGAGTACACCGGCGTGGGAATCGTCGCCGTGTTCGCAGCGGTGATACTGGTACTGTTCACCTTCAGAAGGTTCTGAGGGTCTTCAAACCCCTTATCCAAACCCTTCTTTTTTTGGATACCTACAGCGAATCAACCAGTGTGCAGATCCTGTCCGTCTCCGCCACGGGGTCCTTCCACCAGCTGGGGCTCCAGACCCTGTGGATCCTCCATCCCCTGGACTCCAGGTAGTTCTGGCGGTGGAAGTCCCTCTCCCTGGCGGATGCGGAGCTGTGGTACAGCTTCCCGTCGCATTCTATGCCGAGGACGTACCTCCCGTCCTTCTTCACCGCCAGGTCGATGCGGTATCCGCCCACACCCACCTGGGTGTCCACCAGGTATCCCCTTTGTGTCAGGGCGTCGAACACCTGGTTCTCGAACTCGCTGTCGAACCACAGGTCCTTGGCGGCCCCGGTGTCTCCGAACGACTTCAGGATGCCTTCCGCCCTCTCGTTATCGCCGTTGCTGACGGCGCAGGAGAATTCGAGGTATTTCTTCAGCAGCTTCGGTCCCTCGTTCTTCGATCCGCTGACATCCAGCTCTTCCGGGTCGAAGGACATGACCACATGGACCTTCCGCTTGGATCTGCTGATGGCCACGTTCAGACGGTTCTCTCCGCCGTCCTGTCCCAACCAGCCGAAGTTCTTGACCAGCCTGCCGTTCTCGTTCTTGGCGTATCCCACGGAGAAGATGATGATGTCCCTCTCGTCGCCCTGGACGGTCTCGATGTTCTTCACGAACAATCCGACATCCTCACCGTTCTCGGTGCGCTTGCTCTCCGCCTCCACCACCGATGCGAACCAGGGGTCCTCCTGGCATTCCTCGTCGATCAGATCGTCGATGAGGTCGCGCTGCGTGATGTTGAACGTGATGATCCCGATGGTCTCGGAGTTCTTCCTTTCCTTCAGGATCTTCTTCAGCAGGCTTACGATGTACTTCGCCTCCTTGATGTTGGAGCGGTTCTGCCACATGGCGTCATCCATCATGTGCACCTCTATCGGAGGACGCTCCGGGGGAGCGGGGTTCGGTGACACGAACAGCCTGCCGTGGTAGAAGGCGTAGTTGGAGAAGGCTATCAGCTCCTCGTACCTGGAGCGGTAGTGGTAGTTTAGCATCACGTCCCGGTATCTGAAGCGGGCCAGATCCAAGAGGCTCTCCTCCTCCAGTGCAGCGGTATCGGATTCATCGCCGTCGACCATGTCCGCATCGATCCTTCCGGCACCGAGGCTACTGGGGCGCAGCTGCTTGTGGTCCCCGGCCACGACCACCTTTTTTCCCCTCATGATGGCCGGCAGTCCCTTCTCGACGTACATCTGGGAGGCCTCGTCGAAGATCACGAGATCGACGATGCCTGCTTCCAGGGGCATTATCTCAGACACCACCTCAGGAGTCATCAGCCAGATGCGGATGTGTGACAGAATCTCAGGTCTGAAGCGGGTGATGAACCTGCTCACGCTCCACCTGCGCTTGCTTTCCACGACCCTTCTGATCTCCTGACCGCGCTTGCCGCTGTTGATCTTGGCTGCTTCTTCAGCCAGAACCGCATCCAATCCCCTGCGGGCGATGCCGCGTTTGGCGTCCACCGCCTCGCCTATCTCGTCCACGATGGAGTCGAAGTCCTCCATATAGGACAGCACGTCCCTGTTGGCGGCTTCGAAGCGGGTTATGCGGTCGTATACGAGCGTGTTGAAGACCATGGTACTGGCCGCCGTGCACCCCTTCTCCGCAGAGAGTTTCGTCACCGCCAGCAGATACTCCTTCTCTTGGTCGTTCAAGGTGTCATAAGTAAGGCGGACCCGGTTGAACCTGTCGTAGCTGGGAAGTCCGGACTCCATGTTCTCGGGGTTGCTGATCAGCATCTCCGCGTCCTTGGGGTCCACGGATGAGAAGTACGTCCTCTGCAGCTGCGCAGCCTGCTTCTTCAACTTTCCTTTGGTGAAGATCTTTGCCAGGAAGTTCTTGCCCTTCCACTCGGCCACCGAGGACTCCATGCCCCTGACGGCATCCTCCAAGGCGAACAGGTCCGGTTGACTGAGATTTCCCTTGACCCTCCTCAGCCAGGGGTAGATGCGCTGGGCGTCCATGAACCACTTCAGGGTGCTCACGGTGTCATCGGATGAGAAACGGTCCCTGCAAGCCTCCAATGTGGAGAAGTCTGCCGCCGACAACCCGGCGCCCACCGCGCCGCCGATGGATCTGTAGTAGTCGTAGGCAGCCCTGTCCCCGAGGCTGATGCCGGTGTCGATGCGGTACAGCTTGTACGGTTCTATCCCGAAGGAATCCGGGGTGTACAGCACCTTGGATATCGCTCTCAGACGATCCAGGCGGTCGTCGATCCTCTGGGATATGGCGGTTATGTCCTCTTGCTGCACTCCCCGGGAACCTGCGTCCAATATGCCTTTCAGCTGACCGTAGAACAGGTCCTTGTTGGCCACATCGTCCATCAGCATGGTGTACTTGGACAGCTCCCCCAATCTGGAGTGGACAACATCGAGAGCGGTCTTCTTCTCGGAGACCAGGATCACCGTCTTTCCCTGACTGGCGTATTCGGTGATCAGGCTGGTGATCACTTGCGACTTACCGGTGCCGGGAGGTCCCTGGACCACAAGGCTGTCCGTCTCCCCGATGGCGGTGAGAACACCTTCCTGAGAAGCGTCCAAGCGGTTGATGTAGAACAGGTCCTGCTCCTTGGGCTCCTCCTCCTGCCTTTCCTCCGCGAAGGTGTCCGCCTTATAGTCGATGTCCTCCGCATTGGACAGAAGGTCCCTCAGCAGGGTGTTGATCCTTCCCTCGTCAAGAAGAGTCTCAAAGTCCCTCTGGACGGCGCTGGTGTAGCTTGGGAACTTGCCGAGAACGGCGGACCTCTCCACATGCAGTTCTCCCATCTGGTACTTGGGGAACTGGTCGGCCAGGTAGCTCTCGAAGGGGATTGTCTCCGTACCCTCATCCAAGATGAGGTCCAACCCGTTGGCATGATAGAACGCCGCCATCATCTGCTCGAAGGAGTCGAAGGATTCCGGTTCGATGGTGCAGTCCGGCAGTGGCCTGGATATCCCGGAGAACTTCTGCTGCGCCAGGATCAAGATGCTGTTGAACACCGGGTCCCTGGAATCGTCCAATGTGAGTGTGATATCGGCACCCCTGTTCGCCTTCACCGGGAAAAGTGCCAGCGGTGCACGTACGTCGAAGGCCTCGCCCGAGAGTCTCCCCTTCACGAATGGATACGCAACGTAGAGGTCGTTCTGACCCTTGTCCCTCAGGTCCTTCTCCGCATCCCTGATGACCTTGGTGGCGCGTCTGTACCTGGACTCCCCGATCTGACCCTCGGTGCGGGGGTCGCAGAGCTTGAGCGCCTTGCCATGGATGAGGAGGTCCCGGACGCCCTCCGCGTAGGAGATGTCGAAGGCGTAGCGCTCCACGATCTTGGGCAGATAGAGCATGCGGTTGCGGCGGTTCAGAGAGACCAGCTTCTTCTCCAGCTCCTTCATCACCTTGGTGACGCTACCGTCCATGGCCACTGAGCATTCCGAGACAGGCCTGTGCTTGTCAAGGACAATCAGAAAATCCTGGGCGTAGTTGTCGATGAATGTCGACCCTATCCCGGGGATGGCGCCGAAGTCGGAGGCGGTCTTGGGACGCATCTCCGCTATACGAAGCAGAGCATCGTCCGAGCAGACGGTGGGCGCACGGCCGGTCCTGGCCTTGCCCTCTTCCTTGAGCTTGTCCCTGAGCTCTTCCAATTCTCTCAACAACGCGCCGTCGGGTTCCATGGGGGGACAACAGAACAACGGGCATATTAGGTTTGAGTAGCAGGGCCGTCAGCCCTGCATGGATGCTCACTTGCCGAGGCGCTTGAGCATCTTGACCGCGGCGTCCACCACGTCCCTGCCCTTCTCGATCCTGTCGAGGGCCTGGAGCTCGGTCATGCCGGGGCCGGTGACTCCGAAGGTCACGGGCTTGTCGTATTCGGTGGACATGTCCATGATCCTCCTGGAGGCCTGAGCCACGACCACCTCGTCGTGCTTGGTCTCGCCCTGGATCACAGCACCGAGGGTGATCACCGCATCGATCTCCGGGTCCTCGAGTAAGGTCTTGATCGCCAGGGGCATCTCGAACACTCCGGGGACCATGATGGTCCTGGAGATCTCCACACCGAGGAACTCCGCCTCTGCCTTGGCCCTCTCGATCATCAGGGATGTGACCTCGTAGTTGAACTCGGCCGCTACCATTCCAAGCTTGTACTGCTTCATATCCATCACTTAGTCTGTCTAACGGGACCGGCGTCCCTGAATCCCTGCCTCAGTCCCTTCCCGGCGTTGCGCGTGAGGCGCTCCGGGCGGAAAAGCAGGTCGTAAGCGTTTATGGCGTGCTCCCTGGCCCGCATGTCGGCGAGATAGGCGAGCTCCGCCTCGTCCTTGGCCTCGTCCTCGTGGACGAAGACCTCGAGAATGTGTGTGTTCGTCATCAGCTGGCATTGTATCAGGCCGGTGGAGGCCTCATGTGCGCACATCTTGTCCTTCTCCTTGGGACCTGGCATCGCCAGGGCGATGCAGATGTCGCAGTGCTGCTCCTCTATGAGCTTCTTGCATGCCACGGGCAGGTCCTTGAAGCCGGGGACGGTGCTGCGGACGATGCGGAACCCGGTTCCCGTGCGCTGCAGCTCGTCGATGGCCGAACCGCCCATGTCGTACCTTGCGAACGTGGTGTCCGCGATGCCGATGACCTTCATTGGGATGCCCCCAATGATTCTATGATCTTCCTGACGATCCTGCGGGTGCCGGAGAGGTCGTCCGAGCACTGTCCCGCCCTCATGACCTTGGTCCGGAAGCCCTTCTCCTTCAGCTTCGCTTCCAGCTCCGCCTCGTCGAACGTCTGGTCGTAGCCGAGCATGATGATGTCCGGACGGATATCCTTCAGGGTGTCGAAGAAGTCCCCGGTGCCGCCGATGACCGCCCTGTCCACCGGTTTCAGGGACTGGATGATCCTCAGCCTCATGTCCTCAGGGGTTATGGGCTCGTGCTTCCTCTTGCGGACGGTCTCGTCGCAAGCCACTACCACGACCAACTCGTCCCCGGCGGCCTTCGCCTGTTCCAGATAGGATATGTGTCCCGTGTGCAGGATGTCGAATACCCCGGAGGCCATGACGGTGACCGTCTCACTCACCTCTGCGATTCTTCCAAGCCTCTATGACCTGGTCGCCGGTGACGAAGGAATATCCCTTCCTCTCGGCAAGTGCCAGCACCTCTTCCTTGCTCCTGGCGTGGCCGTCGTCCCCCAGCATCTCGCAAATGGTTGCCGAAGGCTTCACACCGGCCATGATCATCAGTGCGGTGCACAGTTCCGTGTGACCCTTCCTGGACTCCAGGATACTCTCCGAGGTGTTGAGGAGGTGCACATGCCCCGGGGCCCTGAACCTCTCCCCCATCAGCCTCTTCCTCTCCTCCGCGGGAGCGTCCGAGAACACGGTCTCGGCGTACAGCTTGATGGTGTGTGCTCTATCGTCATCGGTGATGCCGGTGTAGGTGTCCCTGGCGTTGATCGTCAGTGCGAAGGAGGATTTCGTGCGGTCGTAGGGGATGTCCGTGGGCGCCATGTCCTTCAGGATCGGATAGCGCTCCGCCGCCGTCCAGAAAACGTCGGACAGGAACGGGAGGCCCAACTCCTCAGCGACCTGGAACGGGGTGGTGGTGCACAGGAGCCCGCCGGCGATGTTCCTCATGTCCCTGACCGTCTCGGGCGTCACGAACTGGGAGGCAACGGTCATGTCGGATTCCCGTTCGCGGTCGTCGAAGTCGTAGACCAGAACCGGCCTTCCGTTGCGGATGTCCTCCAGAATCTTCTCAATCGCCGTCATATCTGCTGTGTAATGGGAGGGTCGGTAATAAACGGATGTTCATTTACCCCCAAACTGGTAGCAACCGATTCGCGGTCACATCTCTCATGATTCCTGACGCCGTCATATCTTCGGAACGGGTGGCACCGGCCTTCCTAATATTCTTATATGGGCGCGGGATTTAAGCGGGTATGCCCGGTCTCAACGAGATGATCTCACAGAATCCCATGTACGCCCAGATAGCGGGTCTCCCGGACCAGATCCGCTCCGCCGTGGACAAGGGCGTCATGGACATCAGGGAGACCGGCCGCGCCGCCATCTGCGGCATGGGGACCTGCGCCATCGCCGGCCGCATCGTCTCGGAGTACATGGACAACTGCGGCTCCCGCCCCGTCCCCGTTCTCAAGGGCATCGACATGCCCGCATGGGTGGATAGCGACACCACCGTCATCGTGATCTCCTACTCCGGAAGGACGGTGGAGACCCTACAGAGCTACCGCAACGCGGTGCAGAAGGGTGCGCAGGTGGTGTGCATAACATCAGGCGGCGACCTGGGCGAGATGTGCGGTCAGGACGGAGGCGTCCTCATCCCCCTGCCGGGAGGATTCGTTTCCAGGGGAGCCCTGGGATACATGGTGGGTTCCATCTTAGCCGTGCTGAAGCAGGCGGGATTCATCAGGTCCACCGACGACCTCACTTCCATACTCCCGATGCTGGAGGAGCACATCCGCTCCCTGCAAGGCGACGAGGACAACGACGCCGTCAGGATCGCCCGGAACATCGGCACGAAAGCGCCTGTAATCTACAGCTACTTCAACATGCTCTCCGCATCACTGAGCTGGAAGTCCCAGATCAACGAGAATTCGAAGGTCCTGGCGTTCTGCGGCACCCTTCCGGAGTTCAATCACAACGAACTCGTGGGATGGACCTCCGACCTGAAGATCGGGGAGAGCTTCTATCCCATCATCCTCATGGATGACGGAGCATCCAGCCTCCTCACATACATGGCCGAGACCCCCATGGACATGATCCGCAAGAAAGGGATCCCGGTCGAGGAGTACCACGTCACCGGCGTGAACCTGTTGGAGAAGACCCTCAAGGCCATCGTCACCGGCGGATTCGTCTCCCTGTATCTCGATGTCCTGAACGCCGACCGCAGGTCGGCGGAGGAGGCCAAGCCCAAGAAGGACGCCAAGCCCAAGAGGGAGTCTAAGCCCAAGGCCGCGAAGACCAAGACGGAGGGGGAGAAGAAGCCCCGCCGCTCCCGTCTTTCCAAATGACCCTTTTTTTATGAGAACGCCATGACGGCAGCATGAACGACGACGCTCGCTACATCAGAGAGAACGTCATGGCCCACAACAAGTGGTTCGAGGAGTGCATCCCCATGATCGCATCCGAGAACCTCATGAGCCCGTTGGCCAAGGAGCTCCTGATCTCGGACTTCGCAGACAGATACGCCGAGGGTCTCCCCGGCAAGCGCTACTACCAGGGCAACATCTACGTGGACAAGGTGGAAATCAAAGCCACCGAGCTCGCCAAGGACCTGTTCAAGGCGGACTTCGCCGATGTGCGCCCCATCTCCGGTACCGTGGCCAACATGGCGGTGCTCTTCGCCTTCGCCAAGCCCGGCGATGTCATCACAACCTGCGCACTGGCCCAGGGCGCTCACATCTCCACACAGAAGTTCGGTGCCTTCGGACAGAGGGGCGTCGAATCCGTGCAGTATCCCTTCAATGTGGAGGACATGAACCTCGATGTCGACGGGACCATCAAGATGCTGAAGGAGGTGAAGCCCAAGGTCGCACAGTTCGGCCTCTCCGTGTTCCTCTTCCCGCCGCCCCTCAAGGAGCTGCAGGACACCTTCAACGAGATCGGATGCCTGGTCTGGGAGGACTGCGCCCATGTGTTGGGTCTCATCGCCGGCGGACAGTTCCACGACCCCCTCAGAGAGGGTGTCAACGTTGTCTCGTCTTCCACCCACAAGACCTTCCCCGGCCCCAACCACGGTATGATCCTCGGTGCCAACCTCACCGACGAGCAGGAGAAGGCCATCCAGAAGGCGGTGTTCCCCGGGGTCACCAGCAGCCACCACCTGCACGCCATGGCCGCATTGGCCATCACCCTGGCGGAGATGAAGGTCTTCGCGCAGGACTACGCCGCACAGGCGGTGAAGAACTCCCGCGCTCTGGGACAAGCGCTGTACGAGCTTGGGATCCCCGTGCTCTGCCCCGACCTCGGTTTCACCAGGTCCCACGCCATCGCCGTGGACGTCTCCCAGTTCGGCGGAGGCAAGGAGATAGCCCAGAAGCTGGAGGACGCCAACATCATCTGCAACAAGAACATGCTGCCTTGGGACGAGAGCGCCGTGCGCCCCTCCGGTCTGAGGCTCGGTTCCCAGGAGATGACCCGCCTCGGCATGAAGGAGAGCGAGATGAAGGAGGTGGCATCCTTCATCGCCCGCGTCTGCAAGGGCGAGGACCCCGCCAAGGTGAAGGAGGACGTGAAGGCCTTCAAGAAGGACTTCGCCACCATCCAGTACTGCTTCAACGCAGGCGAGCCCGCCTACCAGTACCACAAGCTGGTGGAGTGAGCACAAACGCCGGGCCTTCGGGCCTGGCTCTTTTGTTTTCTACCGAACAGCTAAGCTTATATCGGCACTTCATCATGGAGTGTCGGGATGAAGGGATGCGTCTCATAGACAAGATCGACAACAAGCTGAAGCATTTCAGCAGCCGCCGGGCCGAGGTTGCCGAGGTGGCCGACATTCGCAACAAGATAGAAGTGGAGAACGAGGCCATCAAGGAGCAGCTGTTCCTGATCGGCCAGCATTTCTGGAAGATGTACACCGAGAAGAGGTACGTCCCCGGCGACGAGGACCGTCAGTATTTCGAGGCCATCGACGGCCACGTGGTGAACGTGAGCCTCTTGGCAAGACAGATCGACGAGCGCAAGATCGACGGAATCCAGGAGCGCAACGACATCGACAACATGACCCTGGAGCGCAGCAACCAGCGCAAGCAGCAGGCCGAGGAGAAGCGCAAGGAGAAGGAGCGTCTGGCGGAGGAGAAGCGCAAGGAGAAGGAGCGCATCGCCGAGGAGAGGCGCCAGGAGCGCGAGCGTGCCGAGCTGGAGAAGCTGGAGAGGGAGCGCGAGGAGCTGGAGCGCCGCCGCCAGGAGCTGGAAGGACGCAAAGACCAGTGATTTAGGGATACCTCAGATATTATATACCGCCGATTCAGTATGTAATAGCATGACTACTGGCAATAGAGAGGATTACCTGATTAACATCCTCAGGCTGACCGAATCCAAGGGCGGTGTGGTGAGGACCTCCGAGCTCGCCGCATACATGGAGGTCGCGCCGGCCAGCGTCACCGAGATGGTCCGCTCCCTCAGCGAGGCCGGTCTCGTGGATTATCAGAAGTACAAGGGTGTCAGCCTCACCCCGGAGGGGAAGGAGTACGCCATGAACCTCAGGCGCAAGCACCACATCGTGGAGCGCTTCCTCACCGATGTGTTGGAGGTGAGTCACCAGGAGGCGCACGAGGAGGCTTGCAAGATCGAGCACTCCCTCTCCGACGACACCGCATCCAAGTTCTGCAGGATCATCGGCACCAGGCAGGATCACGACTGCTCCACATGTACCGACCCCTGCCATGATGACTGCGACTGCACCACCCTCGAGGACCTTCAGCCCGGAGCGAAGGCGAAGATATCCCATCTTCGCGGCACCTCCGCGGGCAACGTCAAGAAGCTCCTGTCCATGGGATTCATCCCCGGAAGGGAGGTCTCGGTGGTCAGCAGGATCAACAACGGGCCATGCGTGCTCTCTCTCGGAGAGGCGACCATCGCCATCGATTCCGAGCTTGCTTCAGCCGTGTTCCTCGAATGCGACGCTTGATCCGGGTGGTAAATTGAAGGGGGCGGATTCCGACGACAAGGGTCTCCAGGTCGCCCTCATTGGTCAGCCCAACGTTGGCAAGTCATCTTTGTTCACCAGACTCACCGGTGTGGGCGTCATCTCATCGAACTATCCGGGTACGACCGTGGAGTTCGAGGAGGCCACCGTCATCCGCAACGGGAAGCGTCTGCACATCCACGACCTTCCCGGAACGTATTCCCTCTCCACCAACTCCGCTGACGAGGAGGTGGTCATCGACATGCTCCTGGACAGCGAGAACGACGCTGTGATCCTGGTCGTCGATTCCATGAACATGGAGCCGGGTCTGGCACTTTGCATGGAGGTCATGGAGCTGGGCGTGCCGGTGGCTGTGGCTCTGAACAGGATCGACCTTGCGGTCAAGTACCGCGAGATCGACGTCGAAGGCATCTCATCGGAACTTGGGGTCCCTGTGGTCCCCGTATCCGCCAGGACCGGGCAAGGTATCGAGGAACTTCTGGACTGTCTCGTTGTTGAAGGCGGGCCCAAGGTATCGGACTACCGCCCGGAGTATGACGATCACATAATCCGCTATGCTGAGAGCATAGAGTCGATGCTGGGTAGCCAGAGGGTGAACTCCCGCGGTCTGAGCATCAAGCTGTTGGAAGGCGCGGGCAGGTTCTCCGAACTGATATCTGCGGAGGATCTAATCATCGTGGAAGGGCTGAGGGACGAGTTCCTCAGGCTCCACGGGGACACCGTGGATATCCACATAGCAAAGGACCGTTTCGTTTCCGCTTCCGCCATCGTGGATAGGAACGTCAAGAAGAGCGCCAGGAAGAGGACCAAGGCTGAGATCATCTCGGATTACACCATCACGCCCAGCACAGGATTGCCGATACTGGCACTTATGATCTTGGGCATCCTTGCCATAATAATCTACGGCGGTAGTTGGATCTCCGAATTGGTGGAGACGGCGTACACCGCCGTGGTGGGAACCTTCTTCGAGGACATCGGCCGCGCCCTGGGCGGTACCGCTTGGGAAGCGATCATGAAAGGAATCGACGACAGCCTTCTTGGCATCCTGACGTTGGTGATCCCGTACATCATGGTGTTCTACATCATCCTGGGCATCCTGGAGGATTCCGGATATCTGCCGAGGGTGGTCGTTCTCCTTGACAGGGTGATGCATCACTTCGGTCTCCACGGAGGGGGATTCATACCTCTGATCGTGGGTCTGGGATGCAATGTGCCAGCGGTGCTTGCGACTCGTTCTTTATCGTCCCGTAGGGAGAGGATCATCGCCTGCTGCATGATAGTCATGGCAGTCCCATGCTCCGCGCAGATAGCCATAATCTTCGGTGCCACCGGAGCAAACGCAGGCATGGGCTATGCGCTACTGATAATGTTCGTTCTTCTGCTGATAGGCATTGCCTCAGGTGTTCTGCTGAACGGGAGGCTCCCCCAGGAGCCCAGCAGCCTTGCCATGGAGATCCCCGACCTCACGATGCCGCAGGCAAGGAACGTCCTGTTCAAGATGTGGAGCCGCACCAAGGATTTCTTCTCCATCGCAGTGCCGCTGCTTCTGGTCGGTGGGATAGCAATCGAACTGCTGATGGCCTACGATCTGTTGGACCCGATAGTACAGCCTCTGTCCTTCATCACCGAGGGGATGCTGGGTCTTCCCGCAGTGACCATCATCGCACTGCTCATGGGCATCATCAGGAAGGAGATGGCCTATGCCATACTGCTGGTCCTTCTGGGCGGAGCCACCCTCACCCCGGACCAGTTCGTGGTCTTCGGCATGGTGATGGCGGTCTACATGCCCTGTCTCGCCACGATGGCCGCCATTGGCAGGGAGATCGGTTGGAAGGACACCGCCGTGGTGTCCCTCAGCTCCATACTGCTGGCTATTGTCGTCGGCAGTATCTTCAACCTGGTGCTGTCGGCCTTCTGATCAGCGGTGGGAGAACACGCCGGTGATGCCGTTCTCCTTGGACTCGATCCTCACGAAGCCTACCCTCTCGAACTGGACCTCGGTCCCGCAATCTAGGACGGCCTTCTCGCAGTAGCCTTCGGCAACGGTGCCGTCGGGCATCAGGATCCTGGCGGGAACGTTGTCCCTGCCCACCCACTGAACGGCCTTCACACCCTGCCTCAGCACCGAGACGTCGTTGCCGGCGTACTTGGCGGGCATGCCATACTCGATGTTGCACAGGTCCTTCAGCCTGACCTTCCCGGTCTCCGAGAACATGCGGCTGTCGGTCTCGCTGATGAAGATGGTCTTGGGACCGTCGATATGGTAGACGCGGTCGCCCCTCTCCGGGTGGTCCGGGTGTAGAGGAGCCTTGCCCTCGATAACATCTACACCCTCGATGTCGTATCTGACCGGGTCCCTGACGAAGAAGTACCTGTTGGCGTTGGCGTCGATGATGTCGCGGTTCATGCCGTACAGGTTCTCCCAGGAGAATTGGATATCGACAGCTTTCATGCCGGCCTCCACCCAATACCTGCGGATGGCCTCCGGGCGGATGCCGCGCCTCTTCATCGCCCTCACCGTTCCTGTGCGGACGTCGTCCCATCCGGAGTAGACGCCCTCGCCGATCTTCGCCCTGATCAGCGAAGTCTTTAGCTCGGTGTCGGGGATGTTCACCAGACCGTAGTGATAGAATCTGGGCTTGGACCAGCCCATGTAGTCGTAGATGTACTCCTGGCGGAAGGTGTTGTTCAGATGGTCCTTCCCGCGGATGACGTGGGTCATGCCCATCAGATGATCATCAACAGCCACTGACAGGTTCATCATGGGGTATGCTATGTACTTCGTTCCCACGCGGGGGTGGGGGTGCCTGACCAATCTCAAGGCAACGAAGTCCCTCACAGCGGGGTTCGGGTGGTCGATGGCCGTCTTCACGACGACGACGGCCTTACCATCCTCGTATTCCCCGGCCATGAAGCGGTCGTACCTCTCCAGCTGTTCCTCCACGGGAAGGTCCCTGCAGGGGCAGGCCTGCATCTTCTCCTTCTTCTGCCTCCAGTCGTCGGCGTTGCAGAGGCACACGTAAGCGTTGCCCTGCTCGATTATCTTCTTGACAACGTCGTAGTACAGCTCGAACCTGTCCGATTGGATGTACTTGTCAGTGATCTTGACCCCCAGCCACTCCAGGTCCTCGGGGATCATGTCGTAAGCGTCCGGGTCGATCTTCTCGGGGTTGGTGTCCTCGAACCTGCAGATCAGCTTCCCGCCGTAGCGCTTCACATATTCGTCATTGAGAACGGACACCCTGGTGTGTCCGATGTGCAACGGCCCGGAGGGTCCGGGAGCGATCCTCATGACCACGCCGTTCTCCGCACCTTCCAGGGCGGGGAGCTCGTAGGTGCGCTCCTTCTTCTCCTTCTTCGCCAGCAGCGAGGGGTCGGATTCCTGCAACGCCTTGACCTGAGCCTCCGGAGACATGGCGTTCACATCGGCGACGATGGCGTCCACGATCTCCTTGGCCTCTGCGGACTTGGCCCTCCATTCCGGCATCTCCGCCAGGATCTTGCCCACCACGGCCTTGGGGTTGGCCTTTCCCTTGAACTGTACTGCGTTCTGGAGCGCGTAGTTCCTTGCGGTCTCTTCGATGTTGCCGGACATGATGTCCTGGCATTTCGTTCCCCTATATTATCATGTCCGACGCGCACGCAATTAAATAGGCAGGCATCATGGGGAGGCTCATGTCCGTAAGGAAGTACCTGACGGGTTCGGAGTTCGCCGTGAAGGAGAAGGTGGACCCGGACTCCCTGACCGCCACCAAGCTCATGACCGAGGACCAGGACCGCACCGTGGTCTTCGAGGACCTCAACGGCGGTGTTGCCGTAGGCAACCTGTTCTCCACCAGGGAGAAGATCGCCAAGGCAATGGGCATCGGCAGGGGAGACATCGTCAAGCGCATGATCCATGCCATCGACAACCCCGTTGACACCGAGACCGTGCAGGACCCGGAGTTCAGGTACAGCGAGCTCCCCTTGGATCTCACCGCACTGCCGATCTGCAGATACTTCCCCGAGGACGGCGGACGCTACATCTCCTCCGGAGTGATCGTGGCCGAATACGGCGGCAAGAAGAACGTGTCCTTCCACAGGATGATGATCATGGGCCCGGACAGGATCGCTGTCAGACTGGTCCCCAGGCATCTTTACACCATGTACAACAACGCCAAGAAGGACGGCGTTGAGCTGAAGGTCTCCATCTGCATCGGCGCCAGGCCGGAGGTCTTGCTTGCTGCCGCAACATCCACCGCCTACGACGCGGACGAGATGAGGATCGCTTCCTCGCTGGTGATGGAGGCCTCCGGTAATCCTCTGAAGGTCGGTCAGTGCGACAACGGGCTCTTCGTCCCTTCCGAGACGGATTACGTGTTCGAGGGCCGCATATCCTTCGAGACAGCCTCCGAAGGACCCTTCGTGGACATCACCGGCACCTACGATTACGTCAGAGAGCAGCCCGTCATCAAGATCGAGAAGATCTGGGCATGCAAGGACCCGGTGATGCAGCTCCTGCTCCCCGGAGGCAACGAGCACTACCTGTTCATGGGACTCCCCAGGGAGCCTGTCATCTTCAAGACGGTGCAGCAGACCGTTCCCCGCACCCACGCCGTCAGGCTCACCGAGGGCGGATGCTGCTGGCTGCACGGTGTGGTGTCCATCACCAAGAACAAGGAGGGCGACGGGGTCAACGCCATCATGGCCGCATTCTCCGGTCATCCCTCAATGAAGCATGTCATCGTGGTGGACGAGGACGTGGACATCTTCGACGACCGTCAGGTGGAGTGGGCCGTGGCCACCAGATTCCAGGCCGGAAGGATCGTCACCATCCCCGGGGCGGCAGGTTCCTCCCTGGATCCCAGCGCCGAGGGCTCCACATGGAAGATGGGCATCGACGCCACCGTTCCCCTGAGCATGGACCGCAAGCTCTTCGAGAAGGCCAAGCTGGAATGATCCTCTACTACTCCGCCACCGGCAACAGTATGCAGTTGGCACTGCGGGCGGCGGAGCGTCTTGGCACCGCGGCGGTGGACATCATGTCCCTGCCCGAGGGCGACATAGACGTAGGCGGGGACACTTTGGGGATTGTATGCCCGGTGTGGTTCTACAACGTCCCGCCGCCGGTGGTCGACGCATTATCCAGGATCAGATTGCGTGAGGACCAGCAGGTCTGGGCGGCTATCACCTGCGGCACCACCCCCGCCGCCTGCGCCATTCGTATGAGGAGGCTGTTGGAGGACACCGGCGGCTCGCCCCGCTTCGTGATGACCTACCGCATGCCGGAGAACTACATCCCGTTGTTCAAAGCACCCTCGGAGGAGGAGTGCCAGATCATGCTTTCCGAGGTGGACGGCTACGTTGACGAGATCCGCGAGGAGCTGATGCTTCAGGATGTTCTGTTACCTCGTTCCGCCCCCTTCGCAAGACTGCTGACCGTATGCGGTCGCCCCGTCTACGACATCATCCGCAACACCCGCAAATTCCGTACCGACGGGAGATGCACATCCTGCGGATTGTGCGAGGAGATCTGTCCCGTTAATGCCATCGAGGTCAAGGACGACGGTCCCGTATGGACCAAGGACAAGTGCTGGCACTGTATGGCCTGCATAAACCGCTGCCCTTCGGAAGCGATACAATACGGAAAAAGGACGGAAGGCCGGCGCAGGTACGAGAACCCCGTACTGCGCCGGTGATTGTTTTTATTCCTTCAGAGCGGAGGACTGGAGGGTGCCGTTGAGGTAGTTCTCGTAGCCACCCAGGTCCAGCATGCCGTGTCCGGACAGGCAGAAGACGATGGTCTTCTCCTCGCCGGTCTTCTTAGCCTCCAGCGCAAGGTCGATGGCGGCCCTGATGGCGTGGCAGGACTCGGGAGCGGGAACGATGCCCTCGGTCCTGGCCATCAGGGTGCCGGCCTCGAAGGTGGAGGTCTGGTCGTAGGACACGGGCTTCACGTAGCCCTCCTTGCAGGCCTCGGACACCAGCGGGGACATACCGTGGTACCTCAGACCGCCGGCGTGGATGGGGCTGGGGATGAACTGGGATCCCAGGGTGTACATGAGGATCAGTGGGGTCATCCCGGCGGTGTCGCCGAAGTCGTACTTGAACTCGCCCTTGGTCATGGACGGGGCGGCCTCGGGCTCCACGGCGATGAACTCGCAGTCGGTCTTGCCCTTGATCTTCTCGCCGATCATGGGGAAGGTGAATCCGGCGAAGTTAGAACCTCCACCGACGCAGGCAACCATGTAGTCGGGCTCGATCTCGGCCATCTTCATCTGCTCCATGGCCTCCAGACCGATGACGGTCTGGTGCAGCATCACGTGGTTCATCACGCTGCCCAGGGCGTACTTGGTGGTGCCACCGGACATGGCGGCCAGCTCGCAAGCCTCGGAGATTGCGATCCCCAGGGAACCGGAGGTCTCGGGGTGCTCCTTCAGGATCTTGCGCCCGTACTCGGTCTGGGCGGACGGGGAGGCGTACACCTCAGAACCGTACAGGTGCATGATCGTCTTGCGGAAGGGCTTCTGGTCGTAGCTTCCGCGGACCATGAACACGGTGGACTTGATGTCGAAGAGGTTGGACACCATGGCCAGGGCGGTACCCCACTGGCCGGCGCCGGTCTCGGTGGTCAGGGTCTGGATGCCGGCCTTGGCGTTGAAGTATGCCTGGGCCAGGGCGGTGTTGCCCTTGTGGCTTCCCAGAGGGCTCATGTCCTCCCTCTTGAAGTAGATCTTGGCGGGGGTCTTCAGGTACTTCTCCAGCCTGTAAGCCCTCTGCAGGGGGGAGGGGCGGTTCAGGGAGACGTAGTTGTCCCTGACCTCCTCGGGGATGTCGATGTACCTCTCCTTGGAGAGCTCCTGCCTGATGATCTCCTTGCAGAAGATGGCCTCCAGCTCCTCGGGCTTGACGGGCTCCTTGGTCTGGGGGTTGAGCATGGGTTCGAGATTGGCCAGGTCGGCCGCGATGTTGTACCAGCGCTTCGGGATCCCCTCGGGGTCAAGGCGGATCACGGCATCCTTGGGTATTGCCATGGAGTTTCCCATTCGGGTTACGTATTTAATCGTAATGTGCATCAATGAACTATTTGGTACATTTGCTTGAAGCGATAGTTTAACATCCCCCGGATACTTCATCGGCGATATGGCCGAGAGGACGGTGGAACTGAGAGGGGTATCGGTGGTCCGTGAGGGCAACCGCATCCTCGACCGTGTCGATCTGGACATCGATAGCGGGGAGAACATCGCCGTCATCGGGGCCAACGGATCCGGAAAGACCACTCTGGTCAAGCTGTTCTCCGGCGATATATTACCATATTACGAGGAGGACGGCTCCTCCTCCATCAGACTGTTCGGCCAGGAGCGCTGGGGGATATTCGAACTGCGCAACCGTTTGGGAATTGTGTCCATGGACCTCCAGAACCGCTTCGCCGATGACACTCTTGTGTCGGAGGTGATCCTCTCCGGGTACTTCGGCAGTCTTGACGTGTTCAGGAACCACGAGGTCACCGAGGACATGCTCAGGGCGGTGAACAACGCCGCTACCAGGATGGGGCTGCAGGAGAAGCTGGACCGCAGGATCGGGAATCTATCCCTGGGTGAGATGCGCAGGGTGTTGATCGCCAGGGCGTTGGTGTCGGAACCGGAATTACTGATACTTGACGAGCCCATGACAGGGTTGGACATCGTGATGAAGGGCGCCTTCAGGAAGATGTTCGATATTCTCGTCTCCTCTGGTGTGAGCATAGTGATGATCACCCACGAGCTGGAGGACATTCCCACTTCCGTGAGGAGGGTGGTGATGATCAAGGACGGCCGCAAGATGATGGATGGTCCCAAGGAGGAGGTCCTTACCTCCGAGAACCTGTCCAGGTTGTTCGACGCGGATATCGGTGTGACCTGCCATGACGGGGTCTACCGCATGGAGCTTCTGGAGTGACATGACCAAATACTTCGTATGCTGCGAATGCGGGCGTTCATGCGACGGCGACCTGGGCTTCTGCCCGTACTGCGGTTCCACCGAAGGATACTTCATGGAATCCGAGACCGTGCCCGGTGTTATGTCACCGGAGGTACAGGCGGAGATGGGCAGGGTGATGTTCGCCACCATGCTCGCTCTGCTTCCCGGACTGTTCGATATCTATGGTCTCGGACATCTGGTGCTCAGGAGATACGTCAGAGCGGGTGTGTTCTTGGCCTGCACCGCCGTGCTACTCTATGCCAAGTACGTTCAGGACATCCCGTTCGTGAACGAGTACATGGCGTATATCTCCATAGGCATCTTCATCATCCACGCGTTGGACGTTTACCTCATCGTAAACCGCAAGATCAAGGAGATGAACTTCTCCTAGATTCCATGGTTCTTCTCTCCCATCGATACAAGGAAGGGAATGATTATCATCTCCGCCGACGTTGGGTGTGGCGTGTCCGAGGATTGGACTGAGAAGTATCGGCCGAAGAGCCTTGACGACGTCATCGGTAACCCGAAGGCTGTGGGTGAACTGAAGCGTTGGGCGGAGTCCTGGACCGCCGGCATACCCAAATTCAAGGCCGCCGTGCTCCTGGGCCCTCCGGGGGTTGGCAAGACCACATCCGCGGAAGCCCTTGCCAACGACATGGGCTGGGGCATCGTGGAGATGAACGCCTCGGACCAGCGCACCGGGGACGTGATACGCTCGGTTGCCCTGAGAGGGGCTTACGCTCAAACCTTCGGGGACGACGGATCGTTCCTCTCGTCGGAACAGGGCAAGCGCAAACTGATTGTTCTCGACGAAGCGGACAGCCTCTTCGGCAACGCCGACCGGGGTGCCATGCCCGCCATCAACGAGCTGATAAAGGAGACGAGACAGCCGGTGCTGCTGATCGTCAACGACTTCTACGAACTGAGCAGGAAGTCCTCCACCGTGAAGACATCCACATTACAGATCACATTCCAGCGTCCCCAGGCCGCATCCATCGCCAAGGCCCTGAAGAATGTGGCCAAATCCGAAGGGTTCACCGTCACCGATGACGCTCTCAGAGCGATAGCCGACAACTCCAACGGGGACATCCGCGCCGCTGTCAGGGACCTGCAGTCCGTGGCCCTTGGCAGAGAAAGCATTACCTTCGGCGACACCTCCCAACTATCCAACCGCGTGGTACGCAAGAGCATCTACGACCTGATGTTCGCGGTGTTCCGCAAGTCCGCCCCCATGGAGGCGAAGCGGATGTACATGGACGTGGACGAGGAGCCCAGCTACGTTCTCCTGTGGGTGGACGAGAATCTACCGTACGAATACCGCACCGTCGGCGACCTGGTGAGGGGATACGAGAGGCTCTGCCGCGCCGACATCTTCCTTGGAAGGGTGCACCGCAGACAGTACTACGGCTTCTGGTCCTATGCCGGGGAGATGATGACCGCCGGCGTGGCCTCAGCCAGGACGGGCAGCTACGTCAACCGGGAGAGGTTCAGATTCCCCGGCTACATGACCAAGCTCTCCCGCTCCAAGGGCGTGAGAGCGTCGAAGGCTCAGGTATGCGGACGGCTGGCGGATCATCTGCACACATCAACCAAGAGGGTCGCATCCGACGTGCTACCTATGCTGAAGGAGATGCTGAACTCCGACCCGGAGCTGAGGGCGCACCTGGTGAAGGACGCCAAGCTGGAAGCGGAGGATCTGGCGTTCATCATGGGCGTGAAGGCCGATTCCAAGATCATCAAAGATACGATGTCCGCAGCGGCGGAGATTCCTTCTGTGAAGGTCGACCCTGAACCTTTGGAACCCATCAGATTCGAGCCCCCGCCTGTGCCGAAGAAGGAGCCGAAGGTTCCTGAACCCGAGAAGAGCCAGACGGAAGAGGAGAAGCCCAAGACCACGTTAAAATCGGGGCAGAGGAGCCTGTTCGATTTCTGAGGTGAAGCGATGGACCAGGAGTACCGTGACTTGTTGATCAAACAGCAGTACCGTGTCTACAAGGACCATGCGGCGGTAAAGCTCTGCCACTGGATGAAGGAATCCCTCATGCGGGGACGCACCTGCTACAAGCAGGACTTCTACGGCATAAGCTCGCACAGATGCCTGCAGATGACCCCCGCACTGAACGAGTGCTCCCAGATGTGCCAGTTCTGCTGGCGCATATTGGACCGGGACTTCGAGGTCAAGGACTGGGCGGAGCCCAAGGACATGCTGGACAACCTGATCGAGATGCAGCGCAAGCTGATCACCGGGTTCAACGGCGATGATCGTGTATCAAAGCAGATGTACGAGGAGGCCAGGCATCCCAATCAGGTTGCCATTTCCCTTGCGGGGGAGCCGATAACCTACCCGTACCTCTCCGATTTCATCAAGGAGTGCCACAACCGGGGGATGATGACCTTCCTGGTCACCAACGGCACCTATCCCAAGCAGATGGCGGAATTGGACACGCTGCCGAGGCAGCTGTACGTGACTGTGGCGGCGCCCAATGAAGTTATTTACAACGAGACCTGCAGACCCAAGGAACCGGGCTGCTGGAACAGATTGATGGAGACCCTGGATCTGCTGCCTTCGTTGGAGACCCGTACGGTTATCCGTCACACGCTGGTGAAGGGACTGAACTTCGGATACGTGCCGGAGTATGCGGCTCTGGACAAGCGTGCAGACCCGGATCTTGTGGAACCCAAGGGATATGTGTTCGTGGGGAGCTCCCGTATGCGTTTGTCTATCGATTCAATGCCCCGTTTCAACGAGATCATGGAGTTCTCTCGGGACCTTGGGGACCGCATCGGCATGACCGTCCTCAAGCAGAAGGAGGACAGCAAGGTGGTGTTGCTGGGTCAAGAGGGTACCGAGACCAACGTCATGAAATTATACGGTCTCGAGTGAACGAAAATGGGATAATCCCGAGGTCCTCCCGGGGAGTAAACACCATCGAGTATCCGAAGGATACTTTTGAACGGGATCTTTGGAAGGGATGTCCCCGCCCTAATTCCAGGGCGGGGTTTTGTTAAAAGGTTTCGGGGTGATGAGGTTCAGAACTTCTTACCGAGCTCCTCGGCCTGTGCGAGGATGTCGGCGTTCTCGGCGGCCACGTTGGGTGCGAGACCTCCGCCCAGGACGATCTTGCCCACGGACTGGCACTTGAAGAAGTTCACGAAGACCCCCTCCATGTTGTCCGCCATCGCCTTGGCGCCGTCCAGACCCATTCCGCAGGTGACCACGACGGCCACCTTCTTGGGGGTGATGTTGGGCACGAAGCTTCCGTCGATGAAGCTGTACATCCTGTCCTCGAACATCCTGTACTGAGAGCAGGGCTGTCCGAAGTAGTCAGCAGCCGCAACAATAACACCGTCGGCGCTCCTGACCGCGTCCAGGACGGGCAGCATGTCATCCTTGATGACGCACTTGCCGGCCTTCTTGCAACCCATGCAGGCCTGGCAACCCTTGGCGTTCTTGAGGTCGTTGATGCGGAAGACCTCGATCTCGTTCCCGTTAGCCTTTGCAGCCTCTGCGACCTTCATGGCGATGGTCTCAGAGTTCCCCTTGCGGGGAGATCCCAATACGACAGCGATCTTTGCCATGTCTATCGTACACTCCATCCGAAAGGTCGTATTTATACCTTGGTAACATTGTGTAACTGAGTAGAAATCATGTTACTTTGATAACATTATTATACTCACATCTCGGTTGCCCAAACATGCATTTCGACCCCAAGGTAAGGATGGATTGCCCCTTGGATGCGGCCATGTCCATCATCGAGGGGCGGTGGAAGACCGTCATCCTCTGCCGTCTCGCCAACGAGGGCGGGCCCCTCAGGTTCAAGGACCTGATGGAAGGCATAGAGGGCATATCCTCCAGGATGCTGGTCCGTCAGCTCAGGGAGATGGAGGCGGACCGTCTCATCGACAGGGAGGTGTTCCCCGAGGTCCCGCCCAGGGTTGAGTACTCCCTCACCCCCAGGGCCATGTCCCTCATGCCCATCTTGGTGGATCTGGCGAAGTGGGGCATGGAGAACATGTTCAACAACGTGGTGGACATCTCCGCCCTCCACGACTCCAACGCCGGCGAGCAGACCCCCACCGGCGCGTAAAGTCTATTCAACCAATCGATGATTCGGGTGCATGGCCTACACCGTAAGGACGGTCCCCACCTCGGAGGCCGCCGGCGTATACGAGAGATGCCGCAGCGGCAGGTTCTACACATCGAAGGCGGACATCTTCGGCGTCTGCGTTAAATTGGTGACAGAATCCAAGAGGGACCTGGAGATGTGGACGGACAACTTCCGCGCCATGAGCGATTCAGTCAGGTCCCACGCCATGGTCATCTGCCTCAACGATCCGGACAGGGAGATGGGCGTGGACTACGATCCTGTCACATCCATCGCTGTCCTGTACAACTTCGACTACTACGGGTGGGTCAAGAGCATAGCGCTTGCGGTTGTCACCGACATCCTGGAGGATTCCCACGGGATATTCGCCGTCCATGGTGCAGCATTGGACCTTGACGGCAGGGGGGTGGCCATAATCGCTCCCTCCAAGACCGGCAAGACCACCCAATCCTGGGGACTCCTGCGCACGCCCGGCTCTTCTCTGATCACAGATGATTGGTTCTTCGTCCGCCTCACCGGCGGCCGTCCCCGCGCCTCGGGCTCCGAGAAGAACTGCTACATCGACGCCGACATCGGCGACGTGTGGGAGGAGTACCGCCCCTTGGTATCCACCACCCATTTCGACAACAAGGGCAGGGGGATCGCCAACATAAGGTGGGTGATGGGCCCGGATTCGGTGATAGACCAGACGTCCATCAGCGATGTGATCCTACTGAAGAGGGATGCTTCGGATCCGGAGGCCGTGAGGACGCTCACCGCCGACGAGGCGTTGGAATACCTTTGTGCGAACGACCTGTGCAACCCACATCAGATGGTCCGCGACCCCCGCAAGACCGAACTGAGACGCAGGTTCTTCCGGGAGTTCCTCTCCGGGTGCAGGGTGCATATGATCAACACCGTCAATCCCCCGGAGGAGACCCAGGGGATCATCCGCAAGGCCTTGGGGGTGTGCCAATGAGACATCTATATCTCGATTGCTCATCGGGAATCAGCGGGGACATGGCCGTGGCGGCCATGATCGACCTCGGTGCGGACCCCCAGGAACTCACCGACGTGCTGGATTCCCTGGACACAGAGGAATTCGTTGTCTCGGTGTCCAAGGTACTCAAATCCGGGATCGAGGCCTGCGACTTCGATGTCAACCTTCTCATAGACAACCACGACCACGACATGGAGTATCTTCACGGGGGCTCGGTCGCTCATGTTCCCCATGGTCACACAGGTCTGCATGATGTGGAGCGGATAATCGATGCATCATCAGCATCGGATGATGCCAAAGAGCTTGCGATGAGGATCTTCGATATCGTCGCAGAGGCCGAGGGCCGCGTACACGGCAAGACCAAGGAGGAGGTGCATTTCCATGAGGTCGGCGCTCTCGATTCGATAATCGATATCCTATCCTTCGCCGTCTGCTTCCGTTCGCTGGGCATAGATTCGGTGATAGTCACCGGACTCACCGACGGCAGGGGCACCGTCCGCTGCGCACATGGTGTGATTCCCGTGCCGGTACCCGCAGTTCTGGAGATCATCTGCGAGCACGAGTTACCGCTCACCATATCCGACGTGTTCGGAGAGCTTGTCACCCCCACCGGCGCCGCCATCGCCGCCGCCATCCGTACCGAGGGAGAGCTTCCCACCTCGTTCCGCGTGATATCCGTCGGGATCGGAGCGGGCAAGCGCGACTACGAGGCACCGGGGGTCCTGAGGGCGATGATCATCGAGGACGGTGCCGGGGAGGACACGGTATGTTGCCTCCAGGCGAACATCGACGACTGCACCGGCGAGATGATGGCAGACGCCGCATCACGCATCATGGAGGCCGGGGCCAAGGATGTGGTATTCTCGCCGATCTACATGAAGAAGGGCCGTCCGGGTTATCGTATCGAGGTGATGTGCTCCCCGGAGGACGCCGGCATGTTCTCGGACATGCTGTTCGCCGAGACCACCACCATCGGTGTCCGCAGAAGCTACGTCCACCGCACCATACTCGACCGTAGGATCGAGACCTTCGACACATCTTTCGGTCCGATAAAGGCGAAGGTATGCCGCACGGCCGAGGGCGAGCGGGCATACCCCGAATACGAAAGTGTGGCTTCGGCTACTCAGGGTCTACCATTCGCCGATGCATATCGTTTGGCGAGCGAGGAGATCAACCGTCAGCTCTGAAGGAACCTGCTCGCGGCAGTGTACATGGCGATGACGTTCTCGTCGGGAGCGTCCCTGGGCACCTCGCACCCGGGCGCGACGATGTAGCCGCCGTCCTCGTAGGCCTTGGCTATATCGGCGGTCACCTCCGCGATCACCTTCTCCGGTGTGCCCATCAGCAGCGTTCCCACCGGATCCACGTTGCCCATGATCGCCAGCTTCCTTCCCGCGGACGCTCTCGCCTCGGCAAGATCGGTCTTGGTGTCGCAGCTGAAGCATTGAACGCCGGCATCAGGCAGCAGACGCATGGTGTTGGCGGTGTACCCGCACATGTGGTATAGTATGGGAGCATCCGGGCGGAAGGCCTTGACGGAATCCACGACGTGCTTCAGATGATCGAACTCGTATTCCTTGTACGTGTCAGAGCTGATCAGGTCCTCTCCCGCTGTGGGGTCGGCCATCCACATGACGGTGGCGCCTGCGTCGATGCATCTCCTCTGCAGGTCCGCGCTCATGCGCTCGGTCTTATTCAGCACCGCCCTGAGCAGGTCGCCGTCCATCATGATGTCCATCATCATGTTCTCCGCACCCATCAGGAACCCTGCGAAGGAGAACGGAGCCCAGCAGAATCCGCAGATGTGCCAGTCTTCATCCATGGACTCGGCAAGCGCCTCTATGTTCTCCACGAATCCCTTGGTGAACTGAGGGCATTCCTTCGGCACGAAGGGGTCGTAGAACTCCAGCTTATCGGCGTCCTCAGGATCCGATATGACGTGTCCGGAGATGCGGGTGTAGTTGTCGTCCGGGACCACCATCTCCACCTTTCCGGGCACCGTGATGTCCATGAACTCCACGTTGGTGTCCAGACAGGGTTTGATGAAATCGGACCCTGTCATCTTGGCGTACCGGATGGTACATGAGGACGACAGCCTCGAGTCGAACCTGGCGTCCTTGATCACATGTCCAGCGCTGCGGACGGCGGCGATGTTGGCGAAGTTGTTCACCGGCACCCTGCTGCCCGGTTCGAAGTTCAGTGCGGCCTCGATGGCCGCCCTGTGGCCTTTATCCTCCATCATGAATGAATCATGAACGTTCACTCGATAAACCTTGCGAGATACGTGCTAATACGGCACATGGGGTCTGTTTCGTGACGATTCGAATCTGAAGATCACGGTTCTCGAACGTGGAGATGACCCTGAAATCCCTTCTGCGGATAGCACCCCTGCTCTTCGGCAGTGTACAAAAACGGGCTACCTGGACGTCATCGATCGGAATCTGAAGATGCTATCGATGGTCATGATGCCATAGCCATTATTACTGTCATCATCTCCGTATTAGGCTGTATTATTATGCGGTAACGTATCTCGGACTTGGAGACCAGCTTATGGAGACTGCGAAGCCGGTTAACCTGGCGTTCTTCCTGCTGTCGGTGATGCTAACCGGCGCCATCGCCGGCGCGTTCGTATGGCTGGTGCTCTATGCCATGGACCTCGGCCTGGAGTTCATCTGGGACGGGGTGGCATCCTGGTTCGGACGCTATTATCCCATATTGATGTGCGTCATCGGCGGTGTGGTCATCGCGCTGTTCGCACGCAGGTACGGCAATTACCCGGAGGATCTGCGCACTGTCTTGGCCAAGGTCAAGCGGGACGGCAGCTATCCCCATGACAAGCTTGGCGTCATGTCCGTAGCCGCATTGCTGCCACTGGTCTTCGGCGGTTCCGTCGGACCGGAGGCGGGATTGACAGGCGTGATCGCGGGGCTGTGCTCATGGGTGGGGGAGAGGCTACGCCGCTTCGGTGAGGACTTCCGCGAGCTCACCGAGGCCGGGGTCACGGCGACCTTGTCCGCACTCTTCACCGCTCCCCTGTACGGCTTTGCCGTGGGATTGGATGGGAGCAGGGAACGCAATGATGCCCCGTCATTCACCGGTTGGAAGAAGGCCCTGATCTACGCTTTCGCCGTCATCGGCGCATTGGGGTCGTTCCTGTTGCTCACTCATTTCATCGGAGGGGGCCTGCCCCTGCCCCATTACGAATGGACCGCCATCAGCACGGATGAGGTGATCTGGCTCATACCGTTGGTAATCGTCGGTGCTACCGTCGGGATGCTGTTCCTCATATCCGATATCATCCTGGCAAGGTTCTCCGACAAGCTCGGCAACAAGATGTGGAAGCCCGTCGTCGCCGGTCTGTTATTGGGGATCTGCGGCGTTGTCCTGCCGCTGACCATGTTCTCCGGCGAATCCCAATCCTCGGAACTGGACGGTATGTGGACCACCATGTCCGCCGCCATGCTCATAACCATCGGTGTGGTGAAGGTCCTGGTCACCGCCATGTGCGTCAACATGGGGTGGAGGGGAGGTCACTTCTTCCCCATCATCTTCGCAGGCATCTCCATAGGATACGGGATGGCCGCCATCGCCGGCATCGACCCGGTGTTCTCCCTCTGCGTGGTTACCGCCGCACTTTTGGGAGCGGTGATGCGCAAGCCGCTGATGGTGGTGCTCCTGCTGTTCCTCTGCTTCCCGCTGATCTCCGCGATACCCATGTTCATAGCGGCTCTCGTGGGATCCCGCATACCCGTACCTACGTCGTTGACTGATGGTGCGGAGGCCGCCGCATAATCACAGGCGGATCGGTATCTCATGATCCAATGCCATGGAGTCCTTCGTCACCTTGCAGCCATGTGCCAGCACTCCGACGCCCGCCCGGTAAGCCTCCCTCAGGACGGAGGCGAACTCCGGGTCGGTTGCCTCGTTGGGCTCGAAGACCTTCATGCCCTCCATCTGCACGACGAAGAGCACGTATGCTTGCCATCCATCTTCGACGGCATGCATCAACTCCCTGAGGTGCTTGCGCCCTCTCTCGGTGGGGGCGTCCGGGAATCTTGCGACACCGTCGTGCTCCAACGTGACACCCTTCACCTCGATGAGGAACCTCTCGTTATGAGAGGTGGCCATGATGTCTATGCGCGAGTCCCCGTACACGAACTCTTGCCTGATCTCCGTTACATCACGGAACTGCGGGATGCGTCTCAGCCCCTCGACAGCCACCGGATTGGGTGCCTGACTGTCCATGTTGATGAGGAGGTCCCCCTTCATCACGGCGACAACGTCATACCGTGTGGATCTGGCGGGATTGTCCGATTTTGAGAGGAACACCGTCGCCCCCGGCACGAGCAGCTCCTTGCACCTGCCGGTGTTCTTCACGTGGCATTTGCTGACGACGCCGTCTATCTCCACGTAAGCAACGAACCTGTTGGGACGGGAGACGAACCTCCCCTCCGCGACCTTATCGTACAGTCGCATGATCACACTATGAATATGCTGTTCTGGCTCATGCGTGCGATGTGGTCCGGCACCATGTTGTCGAAGTCGCTGGGAAGCACCAGGCGTCCGTTGGAAGACGTGCACGGAATGTAGACGATCCTCTGCACAACCGGCTGGCTGAGCTTGAACTTGCTGTATGACTTAGAGGTCTGTGCCAGATAGTCCACGCAGGCCTTCTCCGCCTCCGCCTTGGTGGAAAGCGGCAGTACGATCTTCCTCCCCGACGCCGAGCGCATCTTCACCGAATCCTGTATCTTTCCGATGCCGGTGCCGCTGCTGATGCGGGTCTCGTCGCCACAGAAGGATTCTATGATGCTGCTCTCCGGGCGGTAGCGGAAGATGTCCGTCATTGCGGACGCAGGATTGTCAAGACAAGCGGGGTCCATCACGAAATCGGCGCAGATGAGGATGTCGTCCTTCACCTCCACGCTCTTCTTGGACCAAAGCTTCCCGGTGACGAAGGTGTATCTTAGATCCACCTCCCAGAACGGCACCAGGATGTCCCCCTGACCGTCGGCGACGGGGATCTCCCCTCCATTCTTTGCATGGATGACCTTGGATATCTCGCCGAAGATCTCGTTGAACCGGTTCTGATTGCAGGTGAGGAAGTTCCATCTCGGATTCTGAGCCGGTTTGGCGTTGATCACATCCTTCACGATGTTCATGGTCTGCAGGGGATCGCCGCCCATGGTGTACACGAATCCCGCGATGTCCAGGACGATATTGGCGATGTTGACCTCCTGTTCGATGCCCATGTACATGATGCTCATCTGGGGATCGGAGAACACCCTGTCCTTCACGGACAACAGCTTGTCCCTGCCGGCGGTGATGCTGGCGGTGGCGTCGCCGATGTTACCTTCCATGAAGTAGGCGAATCCCTCCGACACATCTCCTAAGGCCTCGAACCTCTCGCAGGCGAGGCTGTAGCTTGGAAGGTCTGCCATGGCCTTGGCGCCCTCCCGGAAGTTGGTGGCCAGGATCGACCACCTGCCGTCCTTAACCTCGGACAGCAGTTTGACGTTGTTGAGGGTGAGCGCATACGACTGGGTGATCACCGATGTCGTGGTGATCAGCTCCTTGTCCTCCGGCGTAACCGCCAGGGGAGCCACCGACCTCGCTTTGGCGTTCAGTTCGAAGACGGTGTTGGGGCTGTGCTGCGTGGCACAGACCGTGGTGCTGTTGAAGGGCACCGTGAGCAGGGTGTTCCCGAGGAGGGACAGGTTGCTGAATCTGTACGATTCCAGCTCGGACTCTATCCTGGGTTTGACGTCATTGATGAAGATGCTGTGCCTGGCCACCGGGTCCACGTTCTCCCCGGCCTCCACGCCCATTCCCACGGGCATGGCGTTGGACAGCCAAGTCTTGATCTGGATCATCATGTCATCCATGTACTTCTTGGCGTCCATCCTCTGCTGGGATGTGCCGCAATACTGGCATGTGACGTAAGGGGAGTTCGGGTCCAATCCGGTGACGTCGATCGGTGCACCGCAGGACTTGCATCTGAGCTCTACCAGGTCGTCCATGTTCAGCGCCTCATGGCAACACTGTTCAGTCTGGCTTCCAGATACGCGATCTGCTGGTTGAGCCTGGCCTCCACGTTCCTCAGCTCCTGCAACGCCGCATCGTAGTATCCCTTGGAGATCTCGTCGGACCTGCGGGAGATGGCGGAGTAGCAGGCTCTGCAGACGTACACGGAACTCTGGTCGTCCGACATGGACTGCTGACTCTCCTTCCTCTGCTGGGGGCTGATGTCGCTGCTCATCCTGTAGAAGTGGAGTCCCTCACCCATGGTCTCCCTGCCGCAGATCCAGCATCTGCAGGAGCGGGTGTACTGCTGGATCCTCACCTGGTTGGCCTCGCCGGTCTCTCCCAGCTGCCTCCTGAAGTTGTAGGCCATCTGCTGGAATTCCGCAGCTTTCTTCGGATCCTCCCAGAACCAGGCGGCGGAGATCATCTCGTTGCCCTCGGCCATCAGGGTAAGGGCCATCTTCACTCCGGTGATCGAGGTGTTGTTGAAGTAGTAGTTCACCTGGAGCATCTCGTTCCCCACCGCTGCCTGCAGCTTCTGTGCGGCGACGATGAGGTTCTGTCCCTTGTCGATCTGCGAACGGTTGTTGTTGGTCTGCATGGTGCGGACGTAGATGCAATCGGCCATGCATTCGCATTCGGCCGCCAGCTTCATGGTGTCGAAGGTGCTCAGTCCGAACTCGAAGGTCCCAGGTCCCTTGGCCCTCAGCCTATTGGCCATGTCGATGTAGTTGGGCGGGCTGTCCAGGTTCCTGCCGAGGTTGATGAAGGATATCATCAGATTCGCCTCGTCGGCGTTGGACTGGTCCTTCTCGATACTCTTCTGAAGTGTCTTGATGGCCTTGTCGTATTCCTTCAGTTTGATCTGCTCCTTGGCTTCATCGTACAGCTCGTCGCCGTCCTTGAAAAGACCGAACACCATGTTCACACCTAGGCACCGTATGGGATTGAGGCACATTTATAATATGCCTGGATTCCGCCGGTCCGGTGCAAACACATTAAACCGAGACTGCGATGAATGTGCATGGAACCGGAAGAGAAACTGCGCTCTCTGTTCGAGCGGTACGGTATCAGACACTACGGGTTCGTCGATCCCGGGCGCTGGGATTCCGATCCGTTGGTGTCGGCCACGGTGCCGCCGGAGCGCAGGCCCCGGGCGATCATGCCTGATGCGAGATCGGTCATAGTCTTCGGTGTCCCGGTCAGCCGCACCGTCCTGGAGACGGCGCCGTCCATCTACTATCGTTCGCATTACGACACCCTGAACATCATGTTGGACCAGATGTCCCAGAGGGTGGCGATGGAGTTGGAGCCCGAATACCGTTCGGTGTTCGTCCCCAGGGACGGGTACCTGGGCGTGAGCCACGGTGTGGAGATGCGTTCCTTCTTCTCCCACAAGCATGCGGCGTATCTTGCGGGGTTGGGCACCTTCGGCGTCAACTCCACCATACTGACGAAAGACTACGGTCCTAGGATGAGGTTCGTCTCCGTATTGACTGAAGCACCCCTGCCGGATTCCGGCGGACCCATGGGCGAGGAGCTCTGCACCGAATGCGGACTGTGCAGGAAGCACTGTCCCGCATCCGCCATCGGAGACCGCCGCTATCCCGTATCCCGGATAGACAAGGATGCCTGCGGGGCCCGTTCCGCCGAGCTCGTTTCTCACAAGACGTATCCCTGCGGCAGATGCATACTGGTGTGTCCCATCGGAAGGGACCGCACCTCCCCGCCCACCGAAGAGGCGAAGAGTCAGATCCGTGAATTGAGGAAGCCTTAGAGGGTGTCCGGAAGCTCGTTCCTGAGCTCCTCCAATTCCTTGAGGACCTTGACGAAGCGCTGATGCTCCGCATCCGCAGCCTCCCTCAGTTCCACGGAGCGCTGGTGCTCCTGGTCCGCCAGTTCCTTGGCGGCATCGATCTCCGCACGGGTCTTCTCGATGATCGCCTGATATTCTTGGGATTTGGCGTGGTTCTCCACCACCTTGGCGTGGCAGCTGTCCCTCTCGCGTTTGAGGTCCGACAGATCCCCCGCACCCTTCTCCCTGGCCTCGGCGATCCTGTCGGAGATGGCGTTGCGCCTCTCCTTGGCCTCGCGGACGATGGCGTTGTACTTGTCCCGCTCCTTTTTGGCCTCGTTGACCTTGGCCATCAGGTCCCTGGACGCCTGACGGAGGTTATCGCGGCGGGCCTGACAGGCCCTGGCCTCCGACTGGAACTTGTCCCTCTGACGTTTTATGTTGTTGAGTTCGTCCTGTTTCTCTTTGACAAGGGCGTTCAGAGTCAACAGCTCGTCATCCACCGTCATGTTACCATCCGTTCCTGAAAGTGACCAGGCATCCTATGTACAGCGGGATATACTTTGGGTGTCTCAGCGAAGCCAATATCCCCGACATCCAAATGCTGCGGAATCTGCCTACGGGCTTGGCCATCTTGGCCAATTGCTCATCGCTCATCTCCACGAAGGCGTCGTGGAATCTGCAGAACCTCTCGGATGACATGATGTTCCCGCGCCACCATCTCTCGTAGCTCCCGGTCTTGCCGGTGAGTATGGATCTGGCACATTCCTGTCCGGACAGCAGCGCCGCCCTCAACCCTCCGAAGCTCACGGGGTTCGGCATGCCTGCCGCATCGCCGCAGAGGTAGGCTCCGGAGTCCTCGATCTTGGGCACACCGCCCGCAGGGATCACCCTCCCGCCGGATTGGATGTATTCCTCAGGCTCGTATCTGCCGGATACTGAACCGGTGTTGCATCCGTCACCGGAGGGGAACACCCAGCGGTACGCTCCCACGTAATCCCCGCCGAGGATCATCTCGAAGGTATCGTCCACCTTATCGGAGGTGACGAACTCCCTTGCACTGAGTTCGTACCTGGGTCTCGTGCCGAAGATGTCCCTGCGAACCACGGAGAACGCCCCGTCGCATCCTACCAGATGATCGCTTTCGATCACGCTTCCGTCGGCAAGGGTGACCTTGAATCCGTCATCGGTCCTCTCTGCCTTCACCGCCCTCCCGTGGACGAATCTGCATCCCTGTTCGGAACAGCGTTCTCTGAGATCCTTGAGGAATCCAACCCTGTCGATGACCGCCCCATCGATCCTCATCCTTATGTCAGTACCGCCGGGGAATCTGAGCAGGGCGTCCTTCACAGGGTTGATCACATGGGACTCTTCGATGAGCTCCAATTCCCGGAAGGTGCGTTTCGAGATACCCGCGCCGCAAACGCTATGGTATCTCTCGTATCCCGCTTCCGACAGTCTGTCGATGACGGTGACCTCCGCACCCTTCGCCGAGAGGTACAGGGAAGCGGAAAGCCCCGCAGGACCGGAACCGACCACCGTCACACGAGATGTCATGATGCCCCCATCGCTTGTCAGATGATACGTTTTCCCATGACCTTCTTGGCCTCCGACCTCACATCGATGCCGAAGGCTTGGATCACCTTGGTGGCCTGCGGTCCGGGATCGGTGAATGATACGGAACCGTTGGGCTGTATGATCGCCTCCAAGCCCTCCATGCTACGTATCGCCTCCTCGGCTGTCATGTCCTTGGACAATCCGGAACTCTGAAGACGGGAGTGGATGTGATTCACCAGGACCATCGCAACGAACTGCAGCAGCAGCCTGGCGTTCAGCCTGTGCGACAGATACAGCTTCAGTTCCATCTGGTCGGTGATGTTCTTCAGGTTGTCGAACCTCTCCTCCGCCCATTTGAGCTTGCGGTAGACGTCCGTGGCCTCCGTAGCATCCTTCACACCGTGGGACGCCAGTACGATGAACCCCGCCCCCTCGTTCTGGTGCATGATCGCTCCGCTGTTATGCTCCACCTTGGGCACCCCGTCCTCCTCGGTGACGATGAAGTACCTCTCGTACAGCCAGCGGTGGGAATCTACCCACCTGTCGTGAAGCAACTCCTCGCGGCAGGTGTCCATCAGTTCCAGGAAAGAGCCCATCTCCCTCTCGGCCGCTTCGGTGCTATAGTAAACATGGAGGTAAACCCTCCTCCCGCCGTAGGTTCTGGAGATGGTCTTGGAGAAGTGCTGTTCCCTTCCCCGATCGTAGTTGCGGTAATCCATCAGCATTTCCCTGGTCTCCGCCACCGCCTCGGAGTGCAGAGGGTGGTCCCGGGGAAGTCTCACGATGAAATCCCTTCCGTTGGAGAGCATGTCGTTGAGCGTCGCCTCTTCCGAAAGGCCAGCCTCGGTGACGAAGGTGATGTCCCTGTAGCCGATCCATGACATCCTCTGATCCGCTGTCGCCAGGTCGGAGTCCCTCTCCGGGCGCAGGGGCATCCTCTCCAGGAACACGGGGGTGTCGCTGGCCGCGTCTATGCACATCCCCAGGCTCATGCTCTGGAAGGAACGCTCGTCCCTGCCGGGGTTCAGGAGCCATTCCCGGGCGTCGTAGCTGTGGAGGGACGACATCATGAGATAGCGGACCTTGGAGCAATCGAACCTCTTCCTCCATATCCTGTAGAAGGCGTCGATCCCATCGGGGTCGATCATCGACACCAGCGATACCGCCGGGGAAGCGGGACCGGGATCCTCCGGATCGGTCATCAGGGACAGGGGGTCGCGGTCGTGTATTATGTGTCCCGCGGCCCTCAGTATGGACATCCACCTCTCCGAGAAGCAGATCTGAAGCACCGACCTGATTCCCGACTCATCGGCCGCGTTCATCAACAGCATCTGCGGCCCTACGGATATGGTGCGATATCCTCTGGAAGCGTTCCTTCCCCTGTTCTGGACTATCTCTCCGGTCTCGGGATCCAGGTGGCCGATGCATTTCCTGACGTTTCTGGTCTTACCTGTCCGGGGGTCGGTCTCCCTGGTGTTGGTGTACACGTATACCGTTCCAGAGTCCTTGTTGCGCAGGTAGACTATGGATGTCACTGATTTGTATAATGATTTATTATACAAATAAATATCCGATTATACATAGTTATGTTGGATGACTAATCCATCCAACATACGCCTTTTGACACACTAAGAGAGGTTACTGCGAACAACCGTTCGTATCTTATAATAAAGAACATAATAATGAACCGTCGGACACCGATCAAAGATGTTCGAAATGGGCAGATTTGTACCAACTCAGAATACTTGATAATAGAAATATTTAAATATACTATCAAGCCGAAATCCATTCTCGGAAATCGTGAGGTTATATATCGGAACCAACGGGATGTCTCAATCAGCCAAGACGGGCCCCGAGCCCGGAGGCATAGGTGATTGAAGATGATTGACATCTCAAAGATCGACTACAGCACCATCCTCAGGCGCTATGACGCCGAGGCTGAGAACATGGACAGCCCCGAGGCTGTCGCTGCCAAGATGCTGCCCTCCGACCCCGTCCTCAGCGAGGTCGCAAGCGCCGTTCTCTACATGAAGTTCAAGGAGATCGGACCCGTCGTCAAGAAGGCCCTTGAGTCCAAGGAGCCTCTGGACATCATCAACAATGGTCTGGTCGCCGGAATGGAGATCGTGAGCCACCTGTACGCAGCCCACGTGTACTACCTGCCCGAGATCATGATGGCTGCCAAGGTCATGGAGGTCGGTATCTCCATCGCCGAGAAGCAGATCCCCGGCGGAAGGACCACCAAGGGAACCGTCGTCATGCACGCTGCCGAGGGAGACCCCCACGACATCGGAAAGAACATCGCCGCTGTCATGATGAGGTCCGCCGGATTCACCGTCGTCGACCTGGGTAAGGACGTCGCCGTTGACGAGGTCGTTGCCTCCGTCAAGGAGAACAAGCCCTTCCTGGTCACCGGAACCGCTCTGATGACCACCACCATGACCGCTTTCCCCGCCGGAGCCAAGAAGCTGCAGGACGCCGGCATCCAGATCCCCTACATGGCCGCCGGAGGCGCCGTGAACAGGGACTTCGCCGAGTCCTTCGACCTCGGAATCTACTCCGAGAAGGCTCCCCAGACACCCCCCATCGCCGACAAGATCCTGGCCGGTTACGACTGGAAGAAGATCAGAGAGGAGTGGGACGACATCGTAGGAGGTGCGTGAAATGGCTAAGTTCACCAAGATGGCATATGACAACGCAGATGACATGCTCTTCGGACACGCTAAGAAGCCCGTTTCGTACGGACTCGGCATCAAGGTCGGTGCCGGCAGGGTAATCCCCGAGATTAACTACGCTCCCAGGCCCGGAACCGAGAAGTCTGTGGAGAGGATCACCAAGGAGTACGTCGACTACATCTCCAAGGACGCTATCAACAGGGCCATCACCCTGGGATTCCCCGACCTCCAGCTGGAGACCGAGTGGGTCGCTCAGATGGCAACCGTCCCCGGCATGGGCGCATCCGTGGTCGCCGGCCAGAAGGCGATCACCGAGAAGATGCACGACGAGTACGGCATCAACCTGGCGGTCAGGCACACCATCCCCGACCAGCGTGAGGCCGAGGAGGGTCTGAGGGTCGGCATGGACTCCAAGTTCGGATACCCCGAGAAGTTCATCGAGGCCTGCGAGATCGCCTGCGAGAACGGTGCGGACGTCCTGTCCGTCGAGTCCGTCGGTGGAAAGGAGTTCGCAGACTACGCCGTCACCCACGGAGACATCACCGCCTTCCTGTTCGGTGTCGGTTACCTCGGATCCATCGACATGGAGCACATCTGGACCCAGATGGTCGACATCGCCAAGAAGAACAAGGTCATCGCCGGTGGAGACACCAACTGCTCCGGTGCGAACGTGTCCATGTTCATGGCCGGCGGTATGCTCGACAACGATGTCCAGAAGACCTTCTCCGCTGTGACCAGGTGCATCTCCGCGGCCAGGACCATGGTCGCCGAGGAGGTTGGCGCCACCGGTCCCGATAAGGACTGCGGATACGAGGGTGTCATCGTCAAGTCCATCACCGGTATGCCCGCCGCTCAGGAGGGTAAGAACTGCCAGTGCGCCCACGCCGATATCCAGGGTAACCTGATGGCTCAGTGCTGCGACCTGTGGTCCAACGAGTCCGTCGAGTACCACCCCGAGTTCGGCGGTGCCTCCGTCGCCTGCTGGCTGGGCCCGCTGGGATACGAGTGCTCCTTGATGAACACCGCCATCGCAACCGGCAACGCCAAGACCCTGAGGGACCTGTACATGGCCTCCGACAGGACCAGGGGACCCGAGGGATACGTCCTCGCCTACGACAACGCCTGGAAGGTCGGAAAGGCCATCGTCGAGAACGGTGACAACTACTACCTCAGGGCCAAGGCCGCCGGTCTGACCGGTGCCAAGATCATCCGCGAGGGCTACGACAAGAAGGAGCTCATCCTCACCAAGAAGCAGCTGGACGTCCTGGATGCCATCATCAAGGAGCTGTCCGCCCTGCCCGACGACGAGGACAAGTTCTACGACTACTGCGTCAAGAAGTACAAGGACGACGTCCCGCACTTCAACCCCAAGTCGTACGGCTTCTGAGACTAAACCGGCCGGGTTCAACCCGGCCTTCTCTCCTTAAACCGCTTTCGGAGACGTGCGCCGGGATTCCGCTCTATACCTCAAAAAAACCCCCGTCACCCCGTCCCTTGCGGGGACGTCTCCGCCTCCGCCGACACCGTGACTTCGTAACCCGTCGGCGGAGGGTTATATCCCACTATTCTGATTTCGTCCCATGAACGGGACTTCTATCGCCGTGGATGTTTTGACCGAAGCCTTCGAGAAGGCGGCTGTGGAGGGGACATCGATAATCTTCGATCTGGACCCTCCGGTTATCACGGAACAATCCTATCAGAGGGGGGTCGACGGCTGCTCCAAGAATCTCTGTGGGAACTACGACGCCAACTGGAGCTGTCCTCCCAACGTCGGATCGAAGGATGAGGTCCTCTCGCGCTACGGCAGATTCCAAAGGTGCGCCCTGGTCCCGGTGGAGATCGTCGGTTCCGGAGAGCAGTCCTACAGGGAAGCCGACGGGAGGTTGCATGAGATCTGTCTTGCTCTCCTGCGTGCGATGAACTCTGCGAAGATCGAAGCTCTGGCACTTGCGGGAGGACCTTGCCGCACCTGCGCCGAATGCGCTTACCCGGAACCTTGCAGACGCCCCGAGGAGAAGATACCATCCGCATCGGGATACGGCGTACCGATCCTGGACTATGTGGAATCCATGGGACTGAAGGCCAGGGACGAGGGCCCGGGCAGATTGTACGGTCTGATCCTCTATTGACGCGCCACGTTCAAATAACGGCCAGCGTTTGACCCCTTGATGGCAACGGCAGTGGTCACGGGGGCCGGTAGCGGCATCGGCAGATGCATCGCATCCCTGCTCCTGGAGAAGGGTTTCGGGGTGATTGCCGCCGACCTGCATACCGAAGGCGCTCCCGAGGGTTCCATACCCTTCCAATGCGACCTGTCATCAATGGAGGGCGTGGACTCCCTGTTCGCATTCGCAGAGAAGGAGTTCGAACACATCGACCTGTTCTTCGCCAACGCAGGGTTCCCCTATTACGAGAAGCTCAGGGAGCCGGATTGGGAGCACATCGCCTGCATCTTCAACATCAACACCGTATCGCCGATATACTCTTATGAGAGGTATCTCAAGCATCTCGAAGGCAGTCATGGGGGATTCGTGGTCACCTGTTCCGCAATGGGGCGTACCGCCATGCCCGGTTTCGCGCTGTATTCCGCAAGCAAACGTGCGTTGGACGGATTCCGTGACGCCCTCAGGTACGAGAAGCCGGAGAATGTGACCATCACCTTCGCATATCCAGTATCCACGGACACGGGATTCTTCCTCCATCGCAGCACCATAGGCATGGACAAGCCCTTCCCGGTGCAGACCCCGGAGCATGTGGCCAAGCGCATAGTCGCTGCCGCCATCAAGGGTAAGGCTTCGGTATCTCCCTCCAGACTCTACAGCTTCGCTTCCGTTCTTTTCAAAGTGCTCCCGCCGGTGAAGTGGACGTACCGCAGATACTACGCCAACAAGCTCGACCGCAGGTACCCCTGATCACCAGAATCCCATCAGGTGTTGCATCAGCAGGCTCACCGCCGTGATGGCGATCCAGCAGAAGAACCCGATGGTGAGGGGCTTCCCGCCGGTCTTGATCAGTTCGATCAGATTGGTGTTCAGTCCGATGGCGGCCATGGCCACCACGATCAGGAACGCACTCACCTGCTTCAGGAAGGCGAAGGTGTCGTTGGCCATGGTCAACGCGTCCCTGGTGAGGACGGAGGTGGCCACAGTGGTGATCACCGATGCCAGGATGAAGAAGAGTATGAACATGGGGAAGGCACGCTTGATGTTCTTCCCGTGACCCTCGTCGGAAGGCTCCCTCTTCATCATGATGTAGGAAAGAACCAGCACTATGGGGATGATGAACAGCGTTCTTGTGAGCTTCACGATGGTGGCGTAATCCAGGACCGCGCTTCCGGTGCCGTGGATGGCATCCCAGGTGGAGGCCGCCGCTGTAACGGAAGAGGTGTCGTTGATGGCGGTCCCTGCGAACAGGGCGAAGCCCTCGTTGCTCATCCCCAGCAATTGGCCCAGCGTGGGGAAGATGATCGCGGCGACCACGTTGAAGAAGAATATCACCGCGATGGACTGGGCGATCTCGTCGTTGTTCGCCTTGATCACCGGTGCGGTGGCGGCGATCGCCGACCCTCCGCAGATGGATGAACCGACGCCCACCAAAGTGGTGGTCTTGGCCGGTGTGTGCAGCAGACGGTACAGGACGTACGCCACGATCAACGAAGTGGAGATGGTGGAGATGATGATCGGCAGCGAGTCGAGACCGACGCGACCGATCATGGACAGGTTCAATCCGAATCCCAGCAGGACCACGGAGAACTGCAGGACGTACTTGGAGGTGAACGAGGTCCCCTTCTTGATGACGTCGTGCCTCTTCCAAAGCATGGATATCACCATGCCCGCGATGATCGCGATGATCGGTGCGCCCACCACCTCGAGCCCGTCGATGCTCTTGACGAGTATCCAAGCGGGTACGGCGATGATAACGCTCAGCAGGATGCCCTGCCAGTTGTCGCGGAAGAAGCCGTTCAGGTCCATGACGTTAGGACGGCCCAAAGGGTACTTAACGGTGTTGTAACCGCTCTGGGGAATGATTGGAATACAAGGCTAAAACAGTTTAATATAAGTTCAGTAGGAATTAAAAGTCACATATATTAAACAGGGTGCATAAGATGCTCTGAAATATACACTGAATTTACGTCAATCGTCGAAGTATAATTTATATTGCTGGCATATTCAAAAATTATGCTATAGTCAGGCGGTGGTTTGTACGTTCGTCGGCTATCTTCTTTTAATATTCGATGACAATGGTGACACGGTGATAGAATGAACAGTAAGGTACTGTCCATACTCATCGCAGCCTTCATGGCCACCGCGATGCTTGCAGTACCGCTGTAATCGGTCTCCGATGCCACCGATTCCGCAGCAACTGCGGAGGCGGTCGACGCCACCGGCAGTTACGGCATCTTGATCTACGAGATCGACATAGCAGATAATTATTCGACACTGAGAGACCCTGTTGAAGATGGCCCCGTCTCTTGAGGACTCCCTCCCCCGAACGTGTTCGTACCCGGCGAGGTCGTGAGCACACCCTTCGACGGCACCGGTTCCAACCCCTCGGGAGGGACAACTGGCTGCAGATCGGCGGTACCGCAACGGGAGTCATCGTCCTGGCTGCCTTGGCGATGATCATTCCGCAGGTCGCACTGAGCAAAACGGAGGGATAAGGCCTTCCATTCCTCATTTTTTATACATATCGGGCAACGATCCCGAGTCTAACAAGAATGATGAAGGGGCGGGCGGCGCCCGCCTTGGTCTCAGTCGTGGCAGTGGCAGTCGTGGTCGTGGTCGCAGGTGCTCTTCATCCCGTCGGAGAGCTTCCCGTCCATGAACGCCTTAGCGGCAGCATCCGCATCGCCGGACATGCCCGGATACACCTTGATGCCGCGGTTGATCAGCATGTTCCTGGCGCCGTCGCCGATGCCTCCGCAGATGATGGCGGAGATACCGTTCATGCTCAGGAGCTCCGCAAGGCTGCCGTGGGAGTAGCTGCCGGAATCGAGGATCGAGGTGGATCCGTCGGAGTCGTAGACCTTGAACTGTCTGGTCTGTCCGAAGTGCTGGAAGACCTGTCCGTTGTCGTATGTGACGGCGAATTTCATGCTTCCGCGAGTATAAACGCCGTTTATAAGATTTTCCTACAAAAATTAGGAAATAGGTCCGGGGTTGAACCCGGACCTCAGTTGCAAAGGGCCGAAAGCCTGTCCGCGGTGGAGACGGCCACCGGGTTGTCCGAGGGGAACTCGTCCCCCAGCATGCCCGCCTTGAGGATGTCGGCGTCGTTGCTGAATACCCCTACGATGTTCGAGCTCTCAGGTACGGAGGCCCTCATGATATCCTCGGATTCCTTGCTCACCTTGTTCAGCACGTAGTAGACCGGGACTCCAAGCTGCTTGCCTATCTCGGTCACCTTGCCGGAGAGCTTCATGGACTCGTAGGAGGGATCCACTATCATCAGGATGGCATCGCGGTCGTTGTCGGTACCGCGGCCGAAGTGTTCGACGCCGGCAACCATGTCCATGAACACCACATCGTCCGACGTGAGGTTGAGAAAAGGTATGAGCTGCGCCACGATCACGTTGAACGGGCAGGCGCAGGCCTCGTTGGCCTCCTCGATCATGCCGGGGCTCATGAGGGTGATGCCGTCCTTGACTGTCCTGTCTCAGCGGGGATCTCCTCCAGTACCATCCCTTTCTTAAATAGGGGCTTCATGCTCTGAGGTCCGTTGGCCAGCATGCCGAAGACGGCATCCTTGCCGCCGAACATCTCCACCAGGGACTCGGGCAGTTCCATCCCCTACTGGCGGTGGAGACCGTAGTTGGATTCGTCGCAGTTCAGGACCAGCACCTTCTTGCCCTTGGCGGCGAAGGTCTTTGCCAGCAGGGAGGTCACGGTGCCCTTGCCGCTTCCGCCCTTTCCGCATACTGTGAGTATCATCTTATCATTGGTGTTACGCATTTTACTATAAGTATTAAATTATTGTTATTAATTTTGTAATTAGTATTACTACAACAATAAAACTGCAAAAGTAGTATTACCGACGGCGGGATTGAGGAGCATGGACCTGTTCGAGTACGCCCGCCGGGACATGTTGGAGAAGGAGGCACCTCTGGCAAGCAGGATGCGCCCCCACACCCTGGACGAGGTGGTAGGACAGGATCACATAATCGGCCCCGGTAGGCTGCTGTCGCGTGCGATCCTCGCCGACCGTGTCGGCTCTTTGATCCTTTACGGACCTCCAGGTACGGGGAAGACCACCATCGCCCAGGTCATCGCCAACACCACCGGCTCCCGTTTCGTACAGATAAACGCCACCACCGCCGGCAAGAAGGACATGGAGGAGGCTGTCTCCAAAGCTCGCACCGCCTTGGGCACCGAGAGCCGCAAGACCATCCTGTTCGTGGACGAGATCCACCGTTTCAACAAGGCACAGCAGGATTATCTGCTGCCCTTCGTGGAGGACGGTACCGTCACCCTCATCGGTGCCACCACCGAGAATCCTTATTTCGAAGTGAACCGTGCGTTGGTCTCCAGGTCTAGGATCTTCGAACTTAAGCCATTGAGCAAGGAGGATGTTTCGCAGCTGCTTCGCCGTTCGCTGACGGATCCGAGAGGCCTGGGGAACATGTCCGTCTCCGCCGACGACGATGCCATAGAGTTCCTGGCGGACATCGCCAACGGTGACGCCCGTACCGCTCTCAACGCATTGGAACTGGGAGCGCTGACCACCATGCCCTCCGAGGATGGTGTCATTCACATAACCATCGACGTGGCTTCCGAGTGCATACAGAAGCGCGTTCTCGGCTACGACCGGGACGGGGACAACCACTACGATACCATCTCCGCCTTCATCAAGAGCATGCGCGGCTCGGACCCGGATGCCGCGGTATACTACCTTGCCAGGATGCTGTATGCCGGGGAGGACATCCGTTTCATCGCCAGGAGGATAATCATCTGCGCTTCGGAGGACGTGGGCAACGCCGATCCGGATGCGCTGACCGTCGCGGTCTCTGCAGCGCAAGCGGTGGAGCGCATAGGCTTGCCGGAGGCCCAGATCATACTGTCCCAGGCCGTCACATATATCGCATGCGCACCCAAGAGCAACGCCGCCTGCAACGCTGTGTTCAAGGCCATGGATGCGGTGAAGAACGAGCCCACCGGAGGTATACCTCCGTACCTCAAGGACGCACACTACAGCGGCGCCAAGGACCTGGGCCGCGGTCTCTCATACAAGTATCCTCATGATTACCCGGGCAACTACGTGAATCAGCAGTACCTGCCCGACGAACTGGTGGGAAGGCAATTCTACGAGATGTCCGACAACGGCTACGAGAAGGGCATGAAGGCCTGGATGAACCGTCTCCGCCAGCGCAAGTGATCTTCTCCGCACCATGCGGCATTTCACGATAGTTTCATATAGAAGAACAAACACTGCGTGTGTTATTGCAACAGACGATGTCTGCTGGGAAGTGAGGAAATGGCAAAGAAGCAGTTCAAAGCAGAATCCAAGCGCCTATTGGACATAATGATCAACTCCATCTACACCCACAAGGAGATCTTCCTGAGGGAACTCATCTCAAACGCCTCGGACGCCATCGACAAGATGAACTACAAGGCGATCGAGAATCCCGACCTGGGTATCACCAGGGACGACTTCCGCATCGACGTCTCCGTGGACGAGGGTGCACGTACCATCACTGTCTCCGACAACGGTATCGGCATGTCCAAGGAGGACATGGACGCGAATCTCGGTGTGATCGCACATAGCGGCACCCTCGAGTTCAAGAAGGCCTTGGACGAGGGTACCGAGAGCAACATCATCGGGCAGTTCGGTGTTGGTTTCTATTCAGCGTTCATGGTCGCCGACAAGGTCACCGTCATCTCCAGGGCTGCAGGTTCCGACGTTGCCCACAAGTGGGTCAGCGACGGCGTCGACGGCTACTCCATCACGGAGTGCCAGAGGGGCTCAGTGGGTACCGACGTCATCATGCACATCAAGGAGGACACCGACACCGAGGAATACGGTGAGTTCCTCCATTCGTACAAGCTTCAGAGCCTCATCAAGCAGTATTCCGACTACATCCGCTGGCCCATCCACATGATGGTTGAGTCCGGCGCGTGGAAGGAGACCGGCGAGGTTGACGAGGACGGCAAGCCCAAGGAGGAGTACGTCACCGCCACCGAGGACAAGGTCATCAACAGCATGGTCCCGGTGTGGATGAAGAAGAAGTCCGAGGAGGTGGACAAGGAGTGCAACGAGTTCTACAAGACCAAGTACAGGGACTTCGAGGACCCGCTGTCCATCATCCGCGTGAACGCCGAGGGTGCCGTCACTTACCGCGCCATGCTATTCATCCCCGCCAAGCCTCCCTACGACTATTACACAAGGGAGTTCGAGCCCGGGCTACAGCTGTATTCCAACGGAGTCCTGATCATGGACAGGTGCGAGGACCTGCTGCCCTTCTGCTTCCGCTTCGTCAGAGGCGTGGTGGACTCCCCCGACTTCTCTCTCAACATCTCCAGGGAGGTGCTGCAGCACGACCGCCAGTTGAAGACCGTCTCCGCCAACCTGACCAAGAAGATCAAGGCAGAGCTGCTGAAGATGCTGAAGGACGAGCCCGAGAAGTACAAGCAGTTCTACGCAGGCTTCGGTCGCCAGCTGAAGTACGGCGTGGTGGACGACTACGGAGCGAAGAAGGATCTTCTGGCAGACCTGCTGATGTTCCATTCCTACGAGAAGAACGAATTGATCACCTTGGACCAGTACGTGGAGAACAAGAAGGAGGGTCAGGACCGCATCTACTACGTCTCCGGCGACACCTTCTCCCAGGCTGCGGCTCTGCCGCAGACCGAGCCCGTGAAGGACAAGGGGTACGACTTCCTCTGCCTCGCCGAGGATGTGGACGGATTCGTTATGAGGTCACTCCGCGATTACAAGGAGATGATCCTCTGCGACATCTCCAACGACGACCTTGGCATCGACAGCGAGGAGGACAAGAAGGACTCCGAGGCCAAGCAGGAGGAGAACAAGGAGCTGCTGGACTTTATGAAGGAGGCCCTGGGCGATAAGGTATCGTCGGTGAAGGTGTCCTCCAAGCTGAAGAAGCACGCCGTGGTGTTGTCATCAGAGGGTGGCATCACCATCGAGATGGAGAAGTACTTCCGCACCCTGCCGGACTATGACGGTTCGATGAAGGCCTCGTACGTTCTGGAGGTCAACGACTCCCACCCGGCCTTCGAATCGTTGAAGAAGGCTTTTGCCGAGGACAAGGACAAGGCGAAGACCATGGTCGAGATAATGTTCGACCAGGCCAAGATCATCTCCGGTCTGCCTCTGGACGATCCCGTGGCCTACTCGGATCTGGTCCTGAGCCTGTTCTGAAACCAGAGGGCGTGCGGCTTCTGCCGCCGCCCCTAACTTCTTTCATCTCTCTTCATTCTCCATACACACGGTTACTTCCGAGATCGCACATAGTCGGACTTCCGTCGTACATACGGGAATTGTTTGGATGTATGTCTATTGATTCAATTAAGTAATAGACAGATATCTAAAAATTACAAATATCAACATCATTTTGTACCGACACCAAGGTGGTTTTCGACGCATAACAATATAAAGGGGTATGTAATCGGAACCGTGAACACCCAGTCAGGGCGCGTGTGAGACATGGACGACCTATTCAAGCAGACAGAGACCGTCAACGGCCTTCTCGCAAGGTACGGAGTCAAGTTTGGCATCTACAAGGACGGGGTCTTCAAGGAGCAGCTGTTCCCCTTCGACCCCATCCCCAGAGTGATCACCAAGAAGGAGTTCGAGTACCTGGAGAGGGGACTCGCACAGAGGGTGGACGCCCTCAATCATTTCCTTGCGGATGTATACGGCGAGAAGCGCATCATCAAGGACGGGGTGATCCCCGAGGAGTTCGTATTCTCATCCTCGGGATATCTGCGCGAATGCGAAGGCATCGTCCCTCCCAAGGGGATCCACAGCCACATCTCAGGCATCGACCTGGTCCAGGCCAAGGATGGCACATGGTACGTACTGGAGGACAACCTCCGCGTCCCTTCGGGTGCCTCCTACCCCCTGATAGCCAGGGATCTCACCCGCAAGTCCAGTCCCGACACATTCCGTCACAACCACGTGGAGGACAACCGCGATTACGCCGATCTGCTGAAGCAGACCATGGACAACGTGAACACCGGCGGCATCAACGTGGTACTCACACCCGGAAGGTACAACGCCGCCTACTTCGAACACTCCTACCTGGCGGAGAAGACCGGTTCCGTGCTGGTCACCGGCCAGAACCTCACCGTGGAGGACAACGTGGTCTACTACATAGACTACAAGGGCAACAAGCTGAAGGTGGGCGTGGTCTACCGCAGGATCTCCGACGAGTACATGGACCCGTTGGAGTTCGTCGAGGAATCTCTTATCGGAGTCCCACACATCATGGCCGCCTATCGCGCCGGCAACGTGGCATTGATCAACGCTCCCGGGAACGGTATCGCCGACGACAAGGGTATCTACTACTTCGTGCCCAAGATGATCCGCTACTACCTGAACGAGGAACCCATCCTCAACAACGCCCCCACCTACCTACCCTTCTATGAGGAGGACCGTAAGTTCGTGCTGGAGAACTTTGACCGTCTCGTGATCAAGGACGTGGCCGAGGCCGGAGGATACGGTGTTGTCTTCGGCAGCAAGCTCTCCCCGGAGCAGAAGGGGTCCCTCATTGAGCTGATCAAGAACGAGCCCAGGAGGTTCATCGCTCAGGAGGTCATCGACTTCAAGGATCTGGACATCCTGGAGAAGGAGGGTCGCGTCTTCCGCAAGGCGGACCTTCGTGCGTTCGTTCTCACCGGTTCGAAGACCATGGTATGGAAGAGCGGACTGACCAGGTTCTCCAGGAATCCCGATTCGTTCATCGTGAACTCCTCCCAGGGCGGGGGATTCAAGGACACATGGGTGCTTTCGAGGTGACAAGATGAGCCATATCACTACCGAGAGGGCCAACGAGCTGTTTTGGCTTGGAAGGTACGCAGAGAGGGTTTACACCACTGTAAACGAATTCTCCTCCGGATTCGACAGGATGATCGACGAATCCTCCGATTCTCACCAGGAATATTGCCGCAGGGTCAACATTCCCGATGTCTACGCGGACAAGGACGATTTCCTCAGCAGATATCCCTTCGACGATTCCATACCGGACTCCATCATCAGTAACCTCATCCGCGCTTACGACAATGCCGTGGTGCTGAGGGACGACATCGGTTCGGACACGTTGGCATACGTGCAGATGGCAGTCTACGACATGCGCAAGGCCGCCATCGGTAAGGCCCCTCTGGTTGGTTTGCTGAAGGTTATCGACGACCTTTACGCATTCTGGGGCTGTCTGGACGATTCCATGGCAAGCCAGAGCGAGAGGAGTATCGTCAAGACCGGACGCAGGGTGGAGCGCGTCGACCTCTACCTCAGATTCGGCATCCCCGAGGACCGCATACAGCACGAGCTGAACCGTCTGGAGACCAGGATCCGTCTCACCGGGCTCAAGTATGACGTGTCCGCCATCGGTAAGATTCGCGAGATGGTCTCCGCCGGCGATCGCCGCGGTGCCGTTATCTTGATAGAATCGTTCATAGATGTCTGAGAATCATGCGTCTCCGCTTCGCATACACCATGACCATCCTGTTTGACGGACCGGTGACCAGGCATTCCTTCTCGTTGAAGGCGTTGCCCTGCGACACCCTGCGTCAGAAGGTGGCGGAATCCGGGGTCTCCGTTGAGCCCCGGGTGCCGATCATGTATACCCGGGACGCAGGCGGTAACATCGTGTTCGGCGGGAATGCCAACGATGAGCATTCCAGGTTCTCCGTGACGACGGAAGGCATCGTGGAGACCTTGGGCGACGGCATCTCGTTCGTTCCCGAGACCGACGCTGTCGAAGGAGACGCCATGATGTACCGTCAGCCCACCCGCAAGACCGCCCCCGGGATCACGGTGAGGAGGTTGGCGGGCGAGACGTTATCATATGATGAGGGCATCGCCCGGGCCGAAGCGGCAATGCATCTGGTCCATGAATCCCTGCAGTACGAGAAGGGGGTCACCGGACCGGGAACAACGGCCGAGGACGCCCTTGCCTTGGGCAAAGGGGTCTGCCAGGACTACGCTCACGCGTTGGTCTCCGTGCTCAGGACCGCCGGGATCCCCGCCAGATACGTGGTGGGATACACCATCGGCGAGGGAGAGAGCCACGCCTGGACCGAGGCGCTGGTGGACGGCAGATGGTATGGTCTGGACCCCACCGCCGACAAGCCGGTGGGCGGGAGGCACATAAAGGTGTCTCACGGACGCGACTTCGATGACTGCCGCATAAACCGGGGCGTGTACTACGGCGCCCTCACTTCCGAACAGAACGTCGCCGTGACGGTGACGGAGGATGTCGTCCCATGATAGAGAAAGTGGTCTCCATCAGCCTCCCCGTAGACGAGGAGCTGCAGGTCGTGAAGAACAGGATCGTTCCCGACGGGCCCCTGGAGGGTCTCAAGCGCATCTGCATCGTCACAGGTACCCACGGCGATGAGCTGGAGGGACAGCTGGTCTGCTTCGAGCTCAACCGTTTCATCTCACATCACAAGGAGCACCTGAAGGGCATCGTGGACATCTATCCCGCCTTGAATCCACTGGGTATCGATTCCATCACCCGCGGTGTCCCCGGCTTCGACCTGGACATGAACCGCACCTTCCCCGGAGACCGCAAGGGCTCCATGCCCGAGTACATCGCGGCGGAGATCTTCGACGACATCCGCGGCGCGGACGTGTGCGTGGACATCCACGCAAGCAACATCTTCCTCAGGGAGATCCCCCAGATCAGGATCAATGAGCTCACCGCCGACGATCTGGTACCGCTGGCACAGCACATGAACGTAGACTTCATCTGGGTGCATTCCGCGGCCACCGTTTTAGAGTCCACACTTGCATATTCCCTCAACATGGTGGGCACCAAGACCCTTGTCGCCGAGATGGGCGTGGGCATGCGCCTGACCCACGAGTACGGCGACCAGTTGAGCAAGGGCATCATCTCATTGATGGCCCACCTGGGCATGTGGGACGGTCCCGTCCCGGAGGTCCGCGTACCGATCGTCTCCGCGGATCGCAAGGTGGAGTACATCAACGCCGCCAAGGGCGGTCTGTTCGTTCCCCACATAGAGCATTGGATCGACGTCCGCAAGGGAGAGCATCTGGGGGATATAGTAAGCCCTCTCACCGGTGAGATATTGGTGGAGATGATGTCCCCATGCGACGGACTGGTATTCACCCTCAGGGAGTATCCCGTGGTGGACGAAGGCTCTCTGATAGCCAGGATATTGAGGATGTGATATCATGGAGCGCATCACCGTCTACGAAATGGATTCACTGTACCGCGACTCCTTCAGGATCACTGGATTCAAGTTCGGCCAGGGGGAGAAGACCATGTGCATCGTCGGCTCCCTCAGGGGGAACGAGGTGCAGCAACTCTACTGTTGCTCTCAGCTGGTCTCACGTCTGAAGTCGCTGGAGGCAAAGGGAAGGATCGCCGACTGCTGCTCCATCACCGTCATCCCCAGCGCCAATCCTTACTCGATGAACATCGGCAAGAGGTTCTGGCCCACCGACAACTCGGACATCAACCGCATGTTCCCCGGTTACGACCTGGGTGAGACCACGCAGAGGATCGCCGACGGCCTGTTCAAGAAGATCTCCGAGTATAAGTACGGCGTCCAGTTCGCCAGCTACCACACCCCCGGGAGATTCTCGCCTCATGTGAGGATGATGCGCACAGGGTTCGAGAGCGTGGAGGACGCCAAGACCTTCGGCCTGCCCTATGTGGTATTGGTGGATCCGGTCCCCTTCGATTCCGGTACCCTGAACTACAACTGGCAGATCTGGGAGACCAGGGCCTTCTCGCTGTACACCCCGGAGACCTCCAGGATCGACAGGTTCAGCGCCATGAGGGTGGTCAACGCGGTCACCAGGTTCCTGAACCGCATCGGCGCTGTATCGTACCACGAGCGTGCCGGATTCATGTCCGACGTAATCGAGGAGAGCCACTTGGTGAGCATTCAGACCGGTTCTTCTGGAATATTCGAACCCGCCACCGAGGTGGAGGCACAGGTTGCTGAGGGCGACGTGATCGCCAGGATCATAGACCCCTACGAAGGCAACGTCCGCGAGGAGATCCGCGCATCCTGCGACGGTGTGGTGTTCTTCAGGCACGCCGACCCGCTGGTCTATGCCGACACAGTGGTCTGCAAGCTGATCCCCATCGGTGAGTTCAGGCATGAATACGAGCCTCAGTGCGCCTGTCCGATGCCCGACAGCCAGCAGTGAGCGGATACGGCTCCCATTCGCTTCCTATATTCAGGATAGACATCCTCGTTGCAGAGGATCAGCCATTTGGCCAACGTGCGTAACGACCCGAGGCCTTACCGTCAACCGAACATGGTGTTCAGTCTGTCCACGGATGACGCATCCACAGACATGTCGCGCGGCGGATCTATACTGTCCATGAACGCGGCGGCGAATATCGGGAGATGCAGTACCCCGTTCTCATCAATCTGGATATTCCAGTTCCCGAGATTGATGCCCCGGACCCCGAAATCCTCCATCGCCCTGAGCAGGGATCTTCCTCTGCTCTTCCTTCCGGATTTCACCTCTATGGCGGCGACGTGCCCTTCCACGACCGTGACGAAGTCCAGCTCGATCGGATTCACGGTTACGACATCGTTGTCCTCCGACACTTCCAGGCTCTTCGGACGATAGTAATAAAGCAGGCTCCTACCCTGGGACGCCAGCATCTGCGCGACCAGATTCTCCATGACGGCGCCGCGGTTCACCTCCGTGTTCCCGGTAAGTATCTCGTACTGCACCTCCGACTCATACATCGACGTCAGCAGGCCGGTGTCGTTGAAGTACAGTTTGAACCTCGTATCATCCATCCTCTCCGCGAGAGGCATGTGCGGTTCGGAGACTGCGATACATTCCAGTGTCAGTCCGGCCTGCTTCAGCCAGTTCCTGGAGTATCCGTAGTATTCGGAGCCGACGTCATATCCTATCTCCTTTCTAACCTCCGAATATACGAAGCGGACCTTCTGTTTCGCCAGCTGAGCGCTCACCGATTCGAACATCCTTTCGACGCGATTGCGCTGATTCTCGTCGCAGTGCTTCGATATGTCGTCCATGTAATCCTGTATGATATCCGAATGGACCTGTCTCACACCGTCGAACTTTTTCTCCCTCACGAAGGTACCGACCGCTTGGGGCATCCCGCCGGTGATCATGTACCATCTCATCCACTGGTTGATGTTCTTCAGAACCTCGGTATCGAACGGTGTGCGGGTCCTGATGCAGTCCCTGATATGAGCCAGAACGTTCTCGGACATCCCGTTGGCCCACAGGAACTCCTCGAAGTCCATGGGGTACATCGTCAGGCGGGTCTCGTATCCCACCGGATAGTCGCCGACATCGCTCATCCTGATCCCTATGAGCGACCCAGATGCTATGACGTCGTAGCGACCGTCCTGGGCGAAGCTCTTCAGCGATGTTCTGGCGTTGGGGCAGCTCTGTATCTCGTCGAGGAATATCGCAGTCTCTCCGGGCACGAAGCGGAAATCGCTGAATATGATAGAGAGGCGCATGATTATATCATCCACCGACGGGTCCCCGTCGAATGCGCCCCTGGCACGCTCGTTCTTGGAGAGGTCGATGCATAGGTGGTGGGCGTAGTTCTCGGAAACGAACTCCGTCACAGAGTATGTCTTCCCGACCTGTCTCGCCCCCCTGATCAGGAGGCAGGTCTTCCTCTTGTTCTCCTTCCAGGCGAGCAACTTATCGGTAATCTTCCTCCTCATACATAGTGGATGGAGCCAGAAGTATTTAATTCAAGAGATTCCAACATGATTTGCGGTAAAAAACCAAGAAAAACCAACATTGTTTTGAATAGAATTTCAAGAAATTCCAACATGATTTGCGGTAAAAAACCAAGAAAAACCAACATTGTTTTGAATGGATTCTCAAGAGATCACCATTTGTGCGATCGGCAGAATGCCGTGCAGTTCAGGTTTTTAAGCAAAATCAGAATCGTGCTGCCCTCATAGGGATCAAATGACGGACGACCACGGGGCCGTTACAGGATCCGGGTGATGTGTATGGCGCGGAGAGGGAGATTCGAACTCCCGGGGAGTTACCTCCACCGGTTTTCAAGACCGGCGCCGTGGGCCAAACTTAGCTATCTCCGCTTGCCCGTTCAATTCACCACATCGTATAAAAAAGCCGATGCTGGCAGTATAATCTCTTATGCATCGGTCTACGATTCACATTCTATAATGTAATAATATATTATAAAATCAAACAATTACGGATCATGACCTCCGAACAACGTTCATCCATCTCGGACGAGGTTATCGAATTCGTTGACAGTTGCTACGAGAAGGCGTTGGACGGCTGGGTTATCGATAAAGAGGACATCGTCCGCATGCTGGAGATCGACCCGCATTCGGAGGAGTTCGCATACATCGGTTCCAAGGCCAGGGAGTTGGCTCGCATACGCAACAACAAGGCAAATCTCGGTACCGCGTTCGGCATCGACTACGTCCCCTGTAAAGCGAGCTGCAGATACTGCTCACTGGGTGAGAAGTGGGGATTGATGAACGATGACTGGCACATCCCGCTGGATTCTATAATATCCATAATCCGCGAGAGGCTTTCTGCCGGCTGCGACCGCTTCACGCTGCGTACCACGGAGTTCTATGACATCGACCGCCTTGCGGAGATGGGCAGGGCCATCCACGCTGCCATCCCCGGGAGGTATTTCCTGTCGGTGAACACCGGCGAGCTGTCCAGGGAGCAGTGCGACATGCTTTTCGACGCGGGATTCCAATCCGCATACCACACGTTGCATCTGAGGGAAGGAATCGACACTCCCTTCCCGCCGGAGACCCGTCTTAGGACGCTCAAGGCGATATCCGAGTCGAAGTTGAAGCTCAACTGCGGAATCGATCCCATAGGGTCGGAGCACACCTCGGAGGAGATCGCCGACCTGATATGCACATTGAGGGAGTTCCGCCCGGTCACCATCTGTGCGATGAAGCGCGTGGGTGCCAAGGGCACGCCTTTGGGAGAGGTCCCCGACGCCGATGACGTGCGTATAGTGCAGATTGCCGCGGTACTCAGATTCGCATTCACAGGCAACGTGTCCTCGGTGCCTCCGAACCGTCAGGCCATGATGTGGGGCGCCAACGGCACTTCGATAGGTACCGGTGCTAACCCCCGGGATTCCGTGCATGACAGGAGCACTGTCGGCAAGTGGAGATTCGATCACGATTCGGTTCGTGGGATGTTAGCAGAATGCGGATACGATGTCTGATGCTCAGACATCATCGCAGTCGTAACTCTTCGGACAGGTGCATTCATCTTGGTAGAGTGGGTAGGAAAATGCACCAATTACAGTAAAATCTGGGTATGAAAATGCACCAATTACAGTAAAATCTGGGTATGAAAATGCACAGATTCGTGAAAATCTCGGTAGTAAAATGCATTAATACCCATGTCTGGATAACTGTATGTGCACAGGTTGGCTTATGAGCGCTTAAGGGAATGGAAGGATTCTCCGGACCGTCTGCCTCTTATCGTCAAAGGTGTCAGGCATTGCGGGAAGACGCATCTGATCGAGACATTCGGTAATGATAACTATCGGAATGTGGCCGTATTCAATTTCGAGGATCGGCCTGAGCTCTGTGCACTCTTCCAGGGAAGCATCGACCCTTTGCGTCTGATACCTTTGCTATCCATCCAAGGTTGCGTGGAGATCAACCCTGACTCAACGCTCCTGTTCTTCGATGAGATCCAGGCGTGTCCCCGTGCCCTCACCAGTCTGAAGTATTTCGCCGAGAAGGCTCCAGAGTATCACGTTATTTGTGCATGCTCATCGATTTTGTCTCCCGGTTCAACGAAGAAGAACATCTCATCCAATGATGTACCTTCGCAGTCCTTCCCCGTGGGCAAGGTGCAGTATCTGAACCTCTATCCGATGGATTTCGAGGAATTTCTTCTGGCTTCCGGGGACGTTCGTATGCGGGATTGTCTAAGGGACATGGATGTTCATGAGCAGATCCCCGAGTTCATGGTCCCCACGCTCATTGACCGTCTGAGGGAGTATCAGGTGGTCGGCGGTATGCCGGAGGCCGTCGGTACGTGGGTGAAAACACACAGCCTTCCCGCCGTCAGAAGGGTGCAGGATCGCATCCTCTCCACCTACGCCGATGATTTGCAGAAGCATCCGGTAGATGCGAAGGGTACGTTGGAGCGTGTGTGGGAGAGTGTTACCGAACAGCTGCTGCGTGACAATTCCAGATTCGTGTTCGGACAGTCCGTTGAAGGCGCCAGAGCGGCCGATCTCGAGACCTCAGTACAATGGCTGAAGGATGCGGGCCTGGTGCACATGACCCGGATGGTGGAGAAACCCGCCATCCCGCTCTCCATGAACACCACCAGGTTCTACAAGCTGTACATGTGCGATCTCGGTCTGCTGACATACAAATCCGGGGTGCCTGCGGATTTCGTGAATTCCCAACCGGGGGATTACAAGGAGTTCAAGGGGGTCATGGCGGAGAATCTGGTCCTGTTGGAGTTGAAGGCCCACCTGGATACGGAATCATACTACTGGCGTTCGGACGCCAAGGCGGAGGTGGATTTCATCGTCCCCATCCTCTATGAGCCGGTGCCCATCGAGGTGAAGGCCGGTTCGGCCCGCTCATCCAAGAGTCTCAAGTCCTATCGCGGCAGGTATGAGCCCAGGGTCTCGGTGAAGGTCTCCATGGATCCCGAGGCGGTCATCGGGAGTGTGACCCACGTGCCACTGTACATGGTGTGGAGGCTCGGAGACTATGTCCGCGCCGGATTGGAGAGCACAGGATGGCAGGATCCGGATAAGGTATTCGAGGAACGTTCATCCAAAACCCGGATGTACGGAGCCTGAGCACACCCAGGTATACGTTCGTGTAACCTGTGATGCGGTCACCTGTCCCAATCGCTGAAGAAGGCGGCGACCTCTCCCACGGGATCCTTCGTCAGTACCGCATCAAGCTCCTTCGGATACCTGGCGGCCCGTTTGTCCATGATCACCGCCATGCCCCTGTCATCCTCGGTCCTGATGAGACGGCCGATGGCCTGCTTCATCTTCCTCAGCGTGGGTGCCGCGCTGACGTACTCCCACCCTTTCCCCGAACCGAACTTCTCGTCGTAGAGGGCGGACATGGCCTTGGATTCCAGTGTGGGCGGGGGATAGGGGATGCCGACGATGATGGCGAAGCACAGCTCGTCCCCGGGGAAGTCGATGCCCTCGGCGATGGATCCGCCCATCACGGAGAAGAACACTCCGTCGCGGCCCTTGCGGAACGCATCCAGTGATTGTAACGTACGCTTCAGCTGCCTGGGCTCCTCCCAGTACATCTTCTTCTTCACGTAGCCCTCCAGGAACGGGCGCATCTCCCGCATCATCTTGTACGACGGGAAGAACACCAGGGTGTTCCGGTCCACCGCGTTGCACATCTTCGCTATGTACCTGTGGATCCTGGAGGAGATGCTGGGGTCGTTCCTCATCTCCTCCTGCTTGGTGGTCACGTTGCCCATGTATACCACCTTGAGATGGTCCTTGGGGAACGGTGACGGATAGATCTTCGTGATGGTGTCGGAAGGAAGGCCCATGGTCCTCACGTACTGCTCCAACGGCTGCAGCGTCCCGGACATGTGCAGGACTCCCTTGGTCTTTCTGAGGAACGATGTCACATCTGAGGGGCTTATGCAGGCGGCGTGGAGCTTCTCCCCCTCATCATCCGCCTTTATGGCGCGGATGAAGCTGTCGTCCGGGGTCATCATCCATCTCCTCAGAAGGACGGCGATGTCCAACAGCTCGGAGACACGGTTCTCGCCGTGCTCCATCAGCATCTCCGTACGGGTCTCGCCGATGTCCTCCATCCTGTCGATGCAGATCTCCAGTCTCTTGCGGTCTATGACGAACCTGTCGAAGAAGGACATCTCCAGTTCCTTCGGTTCCAACAGGGCCTCGCGATCCCTAAGGGTCAGTTTCTCGTTGGCCAGCGAGCGCATGGCGTTGCGAAGGTGGTTGAGGAAGGGCTTCAGGTTCACGCCCTCGGTGAGGGGAGCATCCCCTCCTTTCAGGGTGGAGCACTCGTCCAAGGCCGCTTGCACTGTGCGCATGTCGATGGTGAAGCTCTCCTGCTCCCTGGCCGCGTCGACTATGTTGTGCGCCTCGTCGATCACCAGGGTGATGTTCTCCCCGTCGGAGTCCAGGTTGTTGAGCAGATTGGTCCTTATGTCCTCGGAGAGTATGTGCACGTAAGGCGCCACTACAACATCCACGCCCTTCATCAGCAGCTTCTTCATCTCGTAGGGGCAGGTGCCGATGCTCTCGCAGTATCTGTCCAACTGATCCGACTTGGGGAACTCCCTGCGGCAGTATGATTCAACATCCGCCATCCTGTCCTTCAGGGTGTTGAAGTAAGGACACGCACGCTTGCTCTTCTTGTCCTCGCACAGACTGGAGAGCACCTGCGGCGGGAGGTTCTCGTACCCCTGCATAGTGCGCATCAGCAGACAGGATTTCCCGCGGCCTGTGACAGCTATGCCGGTGACGGGTTTCAGCGAGGATATGGCCTTCAGCTCCCTCATCACCTGGTCGCTCTGCGATATGGTGCGGGTGAGGTAGACGATCTTCTTGCCCCTGGGCTTGGAATGCTCCAACGCAGCCGCAAGAGAAACGATAGTCTTCCCGGTGCCGGTCCCCGACTCCACCACTATATGCTTCCCCGCGTCGAAGGCGTTGCGTATGTCGTTGATGATGCCCAGCTGCGAGGGCCTGGGCTCGTAAGGAAGATAGGGCGCCTTCATCTGCGATGCGTCCACCGTCTTCGGAACGGAGGGTTCGGGACGGGTCATCTCCGTCATCCCCGCCAATGCACCGGTGAAGACGTACGTCCCGCAGTCGGGACATCTGTCCTTGCCGGGGAGCACCAGGGTGCCGCAGTTCTCGCAGAATGGGGCCATAAGCCCCCATCCGCAGTCAGGATTTAAACCGATGCGTCGGCAATGATTTAACGGGTCAAGGCTTCGCCCGTGCCATGGTAGCACCCCCCACACCGGACACAAAGTCCGTCGCATTGGATTCCGAGGACTTCATCTCCCAGATGACTACCGAGAAGCTCCGTCTCGCCAAGGCGGAGATGGAGGACTATCTGGACGAGTTCGAGAGGGAGTTCGCCATCAGCTACATCGCCGGCAACTTCTCGGCTAACACCCACCTCTGCGTGGTCATCCTCCGCGGAAAATCCGACGATGAGATTCGTGATATCATCAACGAGATCATCGTATTGATCGATGCGGAGATCGCCCTCAGGCGCAAGAAGTGATCATTCCAGGCCCATGTCGCGCATGGCCTCCCGGACCCCGGGGACCCTGTGCTTCATCCCCTTCACAAGGTAGCGCTCCCCTTCCGGGATCATGCCCTTCTTGATGTATCCGGAGCCCACCCTCTGACATAGGTTCACGAAGAGCTCCGCATCGTCGCTCTCCCCGGACTTGAGCATCTCCTCCAGCATGTCCGCGGCGGCGGAATGGTCCGCCAGGGAGCCCTCTTCGTTCTTGAGGAACTCCCTGATGTCCCCTCTGGCCACCAGGTCCAGGATCAACTGGAACCTGTCGTCCAGGGTCCTGCGGTCCCTCAGGGTGGATTCGATGATTATGGCGTCTGTGAGGTGATGTTCAGCGCTGTTGTGCAATCCCATCCCCTCGTAAGCCTCGCCGAACAGCCCGGATATCTGGGCCAGACGGTTCTGGGACCACGGATCGTACTTATCCTCGACCAAACTCCTGCCCTTCTCCAGGAACGGCAGGGCGTTCTCCCAGAAGCCCTCGTCCAACAGGTCCTCGGCGCAGTTGATGCACATCTGCACTATGTCCTTGGTCTGGAAGTAGCGGGTCCCATGACGAAGTATGGGCAGCTTCTCCGTTATACGTGCGTAATCGGAGACCATCAGCATGTCGTCGTCCCCGCAGTACATCTGCCCACGGTTCTCGTAGGCGCGTACGAACAGACCGAGGTCGGGAGGGTTGCCGTCGGCCTCCATCTCTTGGATGAGGTCGATGGCCTCGTCGAAATCCGACATGGCGGCGACGTAGGATTCCATCATCATCAGCACGGTACCGCGGTTGATGTACGCCTCCAGCAGGTCCTCCCTCGGGCCCTTCAGCTCCAGGTCGGAGACCCTTTGGTTGTAATGCGCCAGCGCCTGCTCCAGATGGGAATCGGAGATCACGTCTACCCGATGGACCTCATGATAATTAAGGACGTTACGCCATGGCCGAAAAACCGACGGCGTAACGTCCCCCCGTTATTTTCCTCAGCCGTCGGTTGAAGCTGGGATTTTATACCGCCGAATGCATCATGGAATCATGAGGAAGGCAAACGTCCTGATGTTCGGCGCCATCGGATTGTTCATGATCCTTTTCCTGGTGTTCCTGCCGTACTTCATCGTGGGCATGGGTCAAGACAATCCCCCGGGCACGATGTTCTACGTGTTCCCCATCGCCTTCATCGTCTTCTATGTGGTCATCTGCGTGATCCTCTACTGGAGGGCTGAGGATAACATATCCCTCACGCCGGAGCAGGGCGCCCAGAGCGTGTACGACGCCCCCAACGGCGCCAGCGTGTCCAACGGCGTCTGCCCATATTGCGGAAAGTTCATCGGCATGGGCATGCCCCCGTTCTGCCCCTGGTGCGGCAAGGGGCTGACCGGAAGGCCCTGATCTGTACATCGGTGTACATCAGGCTTTTATAATCAACGGAGTTGGAACGACCTATGGACCGTCAGAAGCGCGTTCTCGCCATCCACGATATCTCCTGCTTCGGCAGGTGCTCGCTCACAGTCGCACTCCCCATAATCTCGGCGACGGGAGTGGAATGCACAGTCATCCCCACGGCGGTGCTCTCCACCCACACCGGCGGATTCACCGGATTCACGTTCCGCGACATGACGGATGACATCGAGCCCATCGTGGACCACTGGGAGACCCTCGGCCTCGGGTTCGACGCCATCTACACCGGATACCTTGGCTCCGCCAGGCAGATCGACATCGTGAAGGATGTTGTGGACCGCCTGGGGAAGAAGGCACTGTTCATCGCGGACCCGGCCATGGCGGACAACGGGAAGATGTATCCCCTCTTCGACATGGAGTTCGCCAGGAACATGGGCACCCTGTGTGCAAAGGCGGATATCATCGTTCCCAACATCACCGAGGCCTGCTTCATGCTGGGCCGCGAATACAAGGAGGGCCCCTACACCCCGGAGTACATCCTGGACCTGATGAAGGCCCTGGCGGAGAAGGGCACCAAGAAGGTGGTCCTTACCGGCGTTTACTTCGAAGAGGGCAAGCTCGGCGCCGCCACCTACGACTCCGAGACCTCCAAGACGTCCTACACATTCCGCGACGTGATCCCCGGCTACTACCACGGCACCGGCGACGTCTACGCGTCCGCTCTTACCGCGGCGATCATGAACGGCCGCTCCCTGGAGGACGCCGCTTCCATCGCCGTGGACTTCACCGTGGGCAGCATCCTCAGGACCCGTGCGGAGGGCACCGACATCAGGTTCGGCGTGAACTTCGAGGCCGGCCTCTACGACCTGACCAAGGAGATCCGCTCATGCCGGAACTGAGGTTCGTATCCGAGGAGGAGATCCCTTCCGTCGCAGAACTGGCATCCGGGATATGGCATGAGTACTTCCCCATAATCCTCTCGTACGAACAGATCGACTACATGGTGGAGAGGTTCCAGTCCTCCGACGCCATGTTGGAGCAGGTCCACGAGAAGGGCTACCACTACGCGTACATCACCGAAGGCGACGACATCCTCGGATACACGGCGGTGTGCCCCAGGGGAGACCGTCTGTTCCTCAGCAAACTGTACCTGATGAAGGAGAACCGGGGGAAGGGATTGGGTTCCGCCTCCCTGCAGCTGATCTTCCAATACGCCCGTGAGAACGGCTTCAGATCGGTGTGCCTGACGGTCAACAAGCACAACGACAAGGCCATCAGCGCCTACAGGCGCAACGGCATGGAAGTGATCCACAGTATCTGCACCGACATCGGCGACGGCTTCGTCATGGACGACTACGTGATGGAGAAGGTGCTCTGATGCTCATCCCCGCCACCCCCGCCGAGGTCAGGTCCAGGGGGTGGGAGTCACTCGATGTGATATTGGTGTCGGGGGACACCTACATCGACAGTCCGTACAACGGGTCCGCCATGATCGGCCATTGGCTGATGGCCAACGGGTTCAGGGTGGGCATGATCGCACAGCCGTCCTTGGACGGTCCCGAGGACATACTCTCGCTTGGAGAGCCGAAGCTCTTCTGGAGCGTATCCGCAGGCTGTGTGGACTCCATGGTGGCCAACTACACACCCACGGGGAAGTTCCGCAAGGACGACGATTTCACCCCCGGCGGAGTGAACGACAGGCGTCCCGACAGGGCCTGTATCGCTTATACCAATCTCATCAAGAAGCACTCCAAGGGCATCCCCATAGTGCTGGGTGGCGTGGAGGCCAGTCTCAGACGTGTGACCCACTACGACTGCTGGTCAGACTCCCTGAGAAGAAGCATCCTACTGGATTCCAAGGCGGATGCCATAACCTACGGCATGGCCGAGGCATCCAATCTCGAGCTTGCAGAGAGGATGAGGGACGGCAGGGATTGGAAGGACGTCCGCGGGATATGCACAATGAGCAAGGAGGCCCCCGAAGGATACCTGAGGATGTCCTCCCACGAGGAATGCGTGGAGGACAAGCACGCCTTCATCCGTATGTACCGGATGTTCCACGACAACAGCGATCCCGTCACCGCCAAGGGACTCGTTCAGCCCTACGGCAATCGTTTTCTGGTCCAGAATCCCCCGCAGCCTCTTCCCACCTCGGCGGAACTGGATTCCTATTACGAGACCGGATTCGAGAACCGTGTTCATCCTCACTATGCCGAGCGGGGGTTCGTCAAGGCGATGGACACCATCCGCAATTCCGTCACCACCCATCGCGGCTGCTACGGCGGCTGCGGCTTCTGTTCCATATCCGTGATGCAGGGCCGTACCGTCGTCTCCCGCAGCGAGGATTCCATCATCCGGGAGGTGGAGGTCATGGCATCATCCCCCAAGTTCGACGGCATCATCCGCGACGTGGGCGGACCGACAGCCAACATGTACGGCTTCGAGTGTCCAGCCAAGGGTAAAAAGGGACCATGCAGGGACAGGATGTGCATGTATCCGAGGATCTGTCCCTCGCTCCCGGTGGATCACAGCCGGCAGATCGTACTTCTCGAAAGGATCTCGCAGGTGCCCAAGGTCAAGAAGGTGTTCGTGGCCTCCGGTATAAGATACGATCTCATCAACTCCGACCGCAGACACGGAGAGGATTACCTCCGCTCTCTCATCCGTAACGGCCACGTCTCCGGACAGATGAAGGTGGCGCCGGAACACGTGAGCGATGACGTACTCAAACACATGTTCAAACCCGGAAGGGAGCAGTTGCTGACTTTCAAGGAATCATTCGACCGCATCTGTCAGGAAGAGGGCAAGCGGATGTTCCTAACATACTACCTCATGGCGGCCCACCCCGGTTGTACCGAATCCCACATGAAGGAGCTGATGGACTTCTGCCACGATAATCTGAGGACGATACCGGAACAGGTGCAGATCTTCACCCCAACGCCCTCCTCGCCTTCCACCATGACCTACTACACCCGCAGGGATTGGGGAGATTCCAAGGATGTGAGGGCTGAGCATTCCATGCAGATGAAGCAGCGTCAGAAGGACGTGATCCTGGGCAAGAAGAACGCCAGGGAGAAGAGGGCTGATGCGGGGAAGAACGTTCAGAAAGGTGCGAGGCCGCCCCGGAATGGCGGCAGAAATGCACCTATGCGTCGATCCTCTTGACTATCTTCGCAGGATTCCCTGCCACCACCACATTGGGCGGCACGTCGCGGTTCACCAGGGAATTGGCGGCAACGACGGAGTTCTTCCCGATGATAACCCCTTGAAGGACGGTGGAGTCGATCCCGATCCATACGCCGTCCTCGATGACGATGGGCTTGCATACGGTACCGCTCCTCTTGACCGGATCCAGGGGGTGGTTCAGCGTCACCAGGTTGACCTTGGGGGCGATGAACACGTTGTCTCCGAGGGTGATACCTCCGCGGTCCATGAAGGTGCATCCCCGCTGGATCCACACGTTCTTACCGATCTTGATGTTCTTGCCGTAATCCATATAGAACGGCGGCTGGATCTCGGAGCTGGCATCCATCTCGTATCCCAGTATCTTGGCGAGGATCTCACGGCTCTTCTTGCGGTCCATGGGTGTGGTGTTCAACTCGCTGGCCAGCCTCATGGTCTCCCAGATGGTGTCGATTATGATCCCATAGTCGGGTCGTCGGTGGGGATGAGCCCCCCCTCCAATTCCCTTTGGCGGATGTCCTTCTTCTCGGTCATATGGTGTAATCTGCCGATCGGGTTTTAACAGGGCGCAATAACCAATCCGTGGGTAATCCGGTCAATATCAATGTTCTGACATGCTGTTAAGTACCAAGTAGCCAATCGCAGGGACATGTTCGCAGATGCCTGCGAGAAGATGACCAGGTGCACCCGCCCCGTGATAACGTCCACACTCACCATCGGCGGGACGCTGACATCATCCATCGGATCCTTCGTCGTCATCAACCAGGAGGGTTGGGCCCTCACCGCCGCGCACATCGTGGATCCGGCACGCAGGATGAAGAACGACCTGGAAGAGCGCAGGAAGGCGGAGGAGGAGGGCCGCACGCCCAGTCCCGACCTTCTCCGCGCACAGTCGTTCTGGTGGTCCTGGGACGGGGTGACCCATCAGACCATGCACGTTTATCCCGAGATAGACCTGGCCGTGGTGAAGCTCGCTGGCTTCAAACCCGACATGATACAGGAATATCCGGTGTTCAGGGACCCATCCAGCATCCGCATCGGCACCAGTATCTGCAGGATCGGCTTCCCCTTCGTGAAGGCGGTGACCACATACGACGAGAAGACCGGCCGCTTCATGATAAACAAGGGCGTTCTTCCTGTACCGTTCTTCCCCAACGACGGCATCTACACCCGCACCCTCAACGTCCCGAAGAAGGAGGGCAGGGACTTCGACGCAGTGTTCGCGGAGACCTCATCCCCAGGAATAAGGGGGCAGTCCGGCGGACCTATCTTCGACCGCAAGGGCTTCATCATCGGCATACAGACCACCACCGCACACATGGACATGGGATTCGACCCCGTCCGCACCGCCGACGGCAGCACGGTGACCAAACAGTACCTGAACGTTGGTTTGGGCGCACACGTGCGCAGCATCACCCAGATCCTGGACAACCTGGGCATCAGGTACAAATCCGAACAGGACGATGAAGGGTACAGGATACTCGGGTGATCAAGATGAAGAACATGATGATCGACGGACAGATATTCGTTGGACCTTACATTCTCGGACAGGACCCCATCCCCGCAGAACCCGGATTGGCGTTGGTATGCACCGAGGCCGGCGAGGGAGTCAAGATCATGAGCATCGAGGAGGCCGCCGACCTCAGGAAGGAGATCGAGGAGAGCGACCGTGTGCCCATGTGGAAGGAGAAGGCGTACCTCGGCCGCGTTGACGTCTTCGTGATGCTCACCGACATGTCCTCCGAGGAGAGGGAGAAGCTCCAGGATTCTCTGATCTACAAGCGCAGGGACTCCCTCAACTGCCAGAAGCCCAAGGTCATCGAGGACGACTGGTGATCGCTCTCATCGATCCCGTAATGGATCGAGAGAAATCTTCGAAGAACGGGTATATGGCCCGTGATTTGAAAGAAGATAGAGGGGTCATCCCCCTCTGAATGTTTTTTGTTAATTCACAACCTGAAGGGCTGTTCCCACTTGACACCGGAGACGCGCTTCTCCAGGATGTCCATGGTCTTGCCGGCGCCGCTCCTCCGGAGGTGAAGAAGGGGCACAGGGTCTTACCGGAGAAGTCGTAGCTCTCCAGGAAGGTCTCGATGATCCCGGGGGCAACGTACCACCAGATGGGGAATCCGATATAGATCTTGTCGTAGTCGACCAGGTTCTGGATCTTCTCGGCGATCTCGGGCCTGCAGGCGGGATCCTTCATCTCCACGGTGGAACGGCTCTTCTTGTCATTCCAGTTCAGGTCGGCATCGGTGTAGGGCTGTACGGGCTTGATCTCGAAGAGGTCTGCGCCCTCCCTGTCTGCCAGTTTCTTCGCCGCACGGGCGGTGACACCGCTTGCGGAGAAGTATGCTACGAGTGTTTTTCCGCTCATTTGATCATTTCCTACGGGTGTTCTACCCGACAAACAGACTAGATTTCTTCTTCTATGTAACGTATGCACACTCACCCGCGGATAGTTAGAAATGTCATGCGCTTAGTTTGGATTATGTGCAATTAATAACGTGAGTAGCTTAACATACATGATTAATTAAATATGATTGCATTGAGTGCGATCGGACCGCATATCCTCGTTCAAGTCTCCGGATTCGGTGCATAAGAACACCCGGTCTCTTGCCCGGGGCCAATAAGCGACGTTTGCTACCTCGGACGATTGTGATGTAGGTTGAGCAGCTTCTTGCTGATCATCTGCATGGATCCTACACCGCTTGTTTCTGATTAACAATGTTAATTTGATATGTCATAAATAATAAAGTAAATAACTTCACAAACGTTATTAATTCAAGTTTATGAATAATATCCATCATTTGCCGATTTTCCGAAGATTTTCAAGAGATATACCTGGTGATCAAATTCAATGTAATTTTGCTTTAGAACCTGAATCTTCGGGGTTTGTAGGTTACACGAGATTTTGATTTCATCAGTATTTAACCAGTTTATATACTATTTATAAATAGGAACTTTTATATGCGT
>CASEZY010000007.1 GCA_949292635.1 uncultured Methanomassiliicoccales archaeon | reverse complement strand
GAACGCCCCATCTCCGATGGAGGTCACGCTATCGGGGATGTTCACGGAGGTCAGGGATTCGCACCAGCTGAACGCCCTATCTTCGATGAAGGTCACGCTATCAGGTATGTTCACTGAGATCAGGGCTCTGCACTCTTCGAACGCCCGATTTCCGATTGATGTAACTGTATAATCCACTCCGTTGAACGACACTGTCCCAGGAACCTCCAATATGTCAGCGTCTCCGGCGTAATGCACAAGCGATACCCGATCCGGGTCTTTGCCAATGACCGAATATGTCATGTCATTGATCGTGAACTCATCTGCCACTTACCGTTCCTCCCATGGATGTGTTCCTGATGCGGCCGATGTTCGCAGCCGGGTATGACATCACCGCGGTCGCATCTATGATCTCAATCGAGTCACCCCATGTTTAAACGAGATATCGGGCGACAAGGATGTTGACCATTATCACTGGCGGTTGACAATGTGGTGCGTGTCAGAATCATTTGACAACATTACCGTTGTCTTATCCCCCATAATGTGATGGCAAGAATCCTTCACAGTCGTTATCGGACAGATGGGTGTATCAGAACGACTTTAGTAACTGGATCATCGATCGTACTGGCTGCCACAACACAGTGCCCCTGTGGGTTTCTGCTGATACACACGAGGAAACGATCATCCGTGTGGCATGTTCATCGATTATTCATCGGAGCATGTCAACCATCTAAGAGGACGATATCACCCTATCTAAAAGTCTACGGAGCGATCCCCTCCGCGAACTCAACCCACTCATCGATCATCCATTGCGGCGTGCCCTCGACGAAGGCGTTCCTGGGATCCGCCAGAAGGTCGATCCCGTCCCTGAACCTGCTGAGCATCAGCGTGTAGCTTGCCGGAGTGTATCCCATGTAACTCATGGTATACACATCGTGACTCACATATATCAAAATAATAATGTTATTAGCGTTATAATTGTTATTAAAGTTACAAAAAAAGAGAAGGGTCACTCGCCCTTCTTGGCCATGTCGGCAAGCAGCCCCTTCAGGCAGTCGATCTCCGACTGCATCTGGTTGAGCCTCTCCCGCACCGGGTCGGGCAGGTCGCCGTGGTCCAGCTCGTTCTTGGTGGACACGCCCTTCATCTTCACGATCTTGCCGGGGACGCCAACCACCGTGCAGTCATCCGGCACATCCTTGACGACCACGGAACCGGCACCGATGCGCACGTTGTTCCCCACGGTGATGTTCCCCAACACCGAAGCGTTCGCACCGATGACCACATGATTCCCGATGGTGGGGTGCCTCTTGCCCTTGGATGTGGAAACACCACCGAGTGTGACACCCTGGTACAGACGCACGTTGTCACCGATTATCGTGGTGCTGCCGATCACCACCCCTGTGGCATGGTCGATGAAGAATCTCTCCCCGATCTGCGCCGCCGGATGGATGTCCGCGCCGAAGCGGCTGTGGGCATCGTAGTTGAGCTGCATGGCCTCGTCCTTCCTGCCCTGGAGCCAAAGCTCGTGGGACTCGCGGTACATGGACACCACATGCAGGCCCATGTGGAACTTGATGGCCTCCTGCTCATCCTCCATGGCGGGATCGGATTCCATCACCGCCTGCAGATCGCCGTCGAGGATCTTCATATCTCAATCGAAGAGTCCTGTGCTTATATATCTGTCCCCGCGGTCCGGCAGGATCGCCACCACCTTGGCATCTGGGTGTTCAGAAGACACCTTCATAGCGGCGGCCACAGCCGCTCCCGAGGATATGCCTGCGAAGAGACCCTCCTCCCTGGCGAGACGTCTGGCATATTGAACGGCCTCGCCGTCGGAGACGGTGATGACACGTTCTATCACGCTAAGATCCAACAGGTCCGGCACGAAGTTGGCGCCGATGCCCTGTATGCCGTGAGGACCGGCACGACCCTCGGTTATCAATGGGGAAGAGGCGGGTTCCACACCGATCACTTTGGCCTTGGAGGCATACTTCCTCAACCCTTTGGCGATACCGGTGGCGGTGCCGCCGGTGCCGATGCCCGCCACCACATAATCCACCTCCGGCACCTGCTCCAGGATCTCCGCCGCGGTGGTGACGGTGTGCGCCATGGCGTTGGAGGGGTTGCTGAACTGGGATGCGATGAACCCTCCCCGCTCCTCCTTCAACTCCTCCGCCCTCTTCACGGCGCCGGCCATGCCCTCCGCTCCGGGGGTGAGGACCACCTCCGCGCCGTACGCCCTCATCAGGGAGATCCTCTCGGCGCTCATGGTGTCCGGCATCACTATGACGCAGTCATATCCCAGATAAGCGCCGATCATCGCCAATCCGATGCCGGTGTTGCCGCTGGTGGGCTCTATAATCGTCATGCCCTCCCTGAGGGCGCCGTTGCGCTCCGCATCGCGTATCATGAACAGTGCGGCACGGTCCTTGGTGGACCCTCCCGGGTTCATGCCCTCGGCCTTCCCGTACACCTCGGAGATGGGGGAGATCCTCTTCAGACGGATCATGGGTGTGTTCCCGATGGCCTCGGTTATGTCGGAGCAGACGCGCATGTCCCGGGGAATGATGTGCTCGTATTTGAAACAGCGAAATGCGCCCGTGAACGACGGGGTCGTCGGATATCGAGGCGATGAGAACAGGATGAAATGCGATTATGAAAAGGGATGGCGCCCGCCCGAAGGCGGGCAGGAAAATGATCAGACCATCAGGCTGGCGGACCTGAGCTCGGCGGCGATCTTCTTCACCGCGCGGACCACGTCCTCGGGGACCTTGGCGCCGGTGCAGACCATCTTTCCGGAGCCGAACAGTAGCACGACCACCTTGGGGTCGTCCAGCCTGTAGACGAGACCGGGGAACTGCTCGGGCTCGTACTCCACCTTCTCCAGACCGAGGGTGATTGCCACGGTGTTCAGGTTGATCTCCTGGTGGAGGTCGGAGGAAGCGACGATGTTCTGCACCTCCACCTTGGGCTCGATGGTGATGTTGATGTTGGCCCTCTTCAGGTCCTCCTTGACCTTGCCGATGGCGACCTTCACGTCGCTGAGACTCTTGGCCCCGGTGCACACGACCTTGCCGCTCCTGAACAGGAGGGTGGCGGTCTTGGGCTCCTTGAGCCTGTAGACGAGACCCGGGAACTGCTGAGGGTTGTACTCCGCACCCTCGAGAGAATCCTCGATCACGTTGAGGTCGAGCTCCTGTCCGAGAGAGGTGGAGGCGACCACGTTCTCGATGTTCATGATGCCTTCGTCTTCCTTATCCATGGTCTGGCGGTATTTATATAGACTATATAAAGGTATTTGAACAGAGCCGTTTTCTGATATTTACGATGTGCGCCTTCCGATACCCCCTCAGACACATGTGCCAGACATGGATCTTCTCTACACACTAATTGATGCTCGCGACGTCATCGGAGAGGTTTCTGAGGAGTGACGTCGGACGCCCCTTCCGCTTATAAACACGCAGACGCGAAAGGACGTGTGAGCGAACAGATGAGATGTTATAAGATTGGAGTCGAGGGAGGGAATTGAACCCCCGTCTCAGGATCTGCAGTCCCGCTCATAGCCACTGTGATACCTCGACGCCGAACAACCCGATTATCTTGTTCTATTTTAACGTTTCTTGGACCCCGACTTCGTGAAGGACCCAGTCTCCGCGGAGGGATTGTATATCCCGCCCGCGGTTCCGAGGGGTATGCCATCCACCTACGCCCACCGCAGGTTCGGTGCGGACGTGCTGAATGCCCTGGACCCGGAGACGGCATCCCTGGTCACCGACCGCAGGCTGTACGACATCGGTCTCCACGGACCGGACGTGCTGTTCTACTACGACGTAATGCACCCGGGACCGGTGAGGGAGAGGGGTATGACCCTGCACGATCTCACGGGAGCGGAAGTGCTGTTCCCCTCCAGAAGGCAGGTGAAGGGCTTGGATCCCGAGATGGTGCGCTCGTATCTGATGGGATTCCTATGCCATTACGTCCTGGACAGCGAGTGCCACCCGTACATACACACGGTGGAGGGGCGTGGGATCACCCACACCCGCATCGAAGGGGACCTGGACCGTCAATTGCTCACCGAAGACGGTCTGGACCCCAGATACGAGATGCTGGCATCGCACATCTTCCCGTCCAAGAGGTACGCGGATGTGCTGGCCGCGGTGATGGGTGTGACATCAGAGGAGGCGTTGCAGGCACTGTACGACATGGTCTCCAACAACGAGCTTCTGGTGACGGGTCCGATACGCAGGGCGTTCGTCAAGCACACCATCAGGAAACACGGCGCGTACGACCTGATCGGAGGGATGCTGCTGACCCGCAAGCCCGATCCGGAATGCACGGAGAGCACCGCTAAGCTCCGTGAGATGTACGACGACTGCGTGAGGAAAGCGGCGGGGCTGATGCCCCTGCTAATAAAGAGGTCGGAGGATCCCGCCTCCCCCGTTGAAGGGTTCGGCAGGACCTTCTCGGGTCACTCGGACTCCTGCTCCAACAACAGTTTGTAGCCTACGGGCATGACCTTGATGAACCTGGGAAGATAAGAGACCCAGTCATCCAGGATCGCGGCGGCCTTGGGGCTACCGGTCTCCCTCAGATGGTTCTCTATGATCCCCTTCAACTCGGCCTCATCCGCAGGGTTCTCCACCAGGGACAGCTCGACCATATCCATGTTGCAGTGGCGGTCGAAGTCCCCGTCCTCGTCCAGGACGTACGCTATACCGGCGGACATCCCGGCGGCGAAGTTCCTGCCGCAGCGTCCGAGGACGACCACGCGCCCTCCGGTCATGTACTCGCAGCAGTGATCCCCGGCACCTTCGGCGACGGCGGTGGCCCCGCTGTTGCGCACGCAGAACCTCTCGCCCACCGAACCGGCGATATACAGCTGTCCTGAAGTGGCCCCGTAGAGGATGGTGTTGCCTGCGGCGACGGCATCGCCGGCGGAAGGTCCGGGAGCCACGGAGATGATGCCTCCGGAGAGTCCCTTGCCCACGTAGTCGTTGGCGAGGCCTTTCATACGGAAGGTGACGCCCTTGGGCAGGAATCCGCCGAAGCTCTGTCCCGCAGTGCCCACGAAGGTCACGTCCACGGTGCCGTCATCCAACGACTTTGCGGATCTGGCTATCTCTCCCGCAAGACCCACGCCGACGGAGAGGTCGGTGTTGCCTATGCGGTAGCTGAGGGCCACCTTCTTCCCGGACTCCAGTGCCGGGGCGCAATCGCGGATCATGGCGGTGTCCACCTGGCTCATGGGGTCGTCGGGCTGTCCGGCGCCGCAGCGCCTCTCGCCTTCGATCACCGTCAGAAGCGAGGACAAATCGGCGGATGCGGCCTTGCCCTCCACCGTCCTGGGAACGAGCATATCAGCTCTTCCGACGGCCTCGTCCAATGAACGGAGACCCAGTGATGCCAGGAGACGCCTTACGTCCTCCGCCATCAGCCTCCAATAGCGCATCACGTCCTCGGGACAGGAGTCGAACTTCTTCCTGCGCTCCGGGTCCTGGGTGGCGATGCCTGCGGGACATGTGTTGGTCTGGCACCTTCTGCACATGATGCATCCCATGGCCACCATGGGAGCGGTGGCGAAGCCGAAGTCCTCGGCTCCCAGCATGGCTGCCGCGACGACATCCCTGGCGGTCTTGAACTGACCGTCAGCCTGCAGACGGACCCTTCCGCGGAGACGGTTGAGGATCAGCGTCTGCTGCACCTCCGCCAACCCGGTCTCCCAGGGGGAGCCCGCGTACCTTATGGACGACAGCGGGCTGGCGCCGGTGCCTCCGTCCCCTCCCGATATGAGGATGATGTCCGCTCCGGACTTGGCCACTCCCGCGGCCACCGTGCCCACGCCGGCCTCTGCCACCAGCTTCACGCTGATCTTGGCCTTGGGGTTGATGCACCTGAGGTCGTGGATCAGTTGTTTGAGATCCTCGATGGAATAGATGTCGTGGTGGGGCGGCGGGGATATGAGGGTGATGCCGGGGATGGTGTGCCTTATCGCTGCGATGGTGCGGTCCACCTTGAATCCCATCAACTGTCCGCCCTCTCCGGGCTTGGCACCCTGGGCCACCTTGATCTGTAGCTCGTCCGCGTGCACCAGATACTCCGCGGTGACGCCGAACCTTCCGGAGGCGATCTGTCTCACCTTGGAACGGGCGTTCCTCCCGTCGGGGTAGGGGAACGACCTCGCCGGGTCCTCCCCTCCCTCCCCGGAGTTGCTCTCGGAACCCACGGCGTTCATCGCCTCGGCGAGAGTCGCGTGGGCCTCCTTGCTGATGGCCCCGAAGGATATGGCGGCGGACTTGAAGCGGGTCATGATGCTCTCGACGGGCTCCACCTCGTCCAGAGGCACCGCCCTTCCGCCCTTGAACATCATCAGGTCCCTGAGGAAGAAGCGTCCGCCGTCCACGATGTCCGCTAACCTGCGGTACTCGTCGGCGTCGCCGGTCCTGGCGGCGGAGCGCAGAAGCTTCACCGCCTCCGGGCTCCAACTGTGCCTCTCCCCGTCCTTCCTGCTGGTGTACTCGCCGCGGTCGGTGCCGTATCCGGAGACGCCCTTGGCGTCCTCGTGCATGCGCTTGTACTCGGCGGCGATGCCGTCGATGCCTATGCCGCCGACGGGCGACGGGGTGTCCCCGAACACCTTGTGCGACAGCGCCTTATCCAATCCGATGATCTCGAACAGTCCGGAGCCGCGGTAGGAACGGATGGTGGAGATGCCCATCTTGGACATGATCTTCATGAGACCTTTGTCGCAGGCCTTGATGTAATTGGCCTCTGCGGTGTCCGCGTCCATCTTCACCTTGCCCTTGTCCGCAAGGTCCTGCACCACCGCCAATGCCATGTAGGGGTTGACGGCGTTGGCGCCGTATCCTATCAGCAATGCGAAGTGCATCACGTTCCTGGGCTCGCCGGATTCCACGACCAGGGCGGTCATCAGACGCTTGTCGGTATCCACCAGATGGCGGTGCACCGCAGCGATCGAGAGAAGCGAGGGCATGGGGACCCTGTCCCCTCCCGCCTTGCGATCTGACAACACAACGAACTCTGCACCGTCGTCAACGGCCGCCTCCGCCTCCGCGCGGACACGGTCCAACTCGTCCTCGAGACTTCCGTCCTCGGGGAAGGTAGTGTCTATGGTGACGGCCTTGAATCCGCGGTAGCGGAGGTTCCTCAGAAGGTCCAGCTCGCGGTTGGTGATCACCGGGTGCCTCGCCTTGACGACCTTGGCCAACATCGGTTCCGGGTCCAGGATGTTGTGCCTGGCCCCGCCGATGTATCCGGTGATGGACATCACCAGTTCTTCACGAATGGGATCCACCGGAGGGTTGGTGACCTGGGCGAACCTCTGTCTGAAGTAATTGAACAGATGCTGCGGTCTATCGGAAAGCAGCGCCAGCGGAGCATCGTAACCCGCGGAACCCACAGCCTCCTTGCCAGTGGCGATCATGGGCTCCATCACACGGGACACGTCATCATCGGTGTATCCGAACTCTGCCAGCTTCCTCTCGAAATCGGCGACCGTACGGCCCACCTGCCTTCCCGACGACAATGTCAGGAGGTCAAGGCGGTTCCTCTCCAGCCAGTCCCTGTACGGGTACGCCGAAGCAAGGGACAACTTGATCTCCGGGTCCTGCAGGACACGGTTGACACGGGTGTCAACCATCAGCATCTTGCCCGGTTTCAGCCTTCCGGACTCCACGATCCTGTACCTGTCCGTGGGTATGACGCCGGCCTCCGACGCCATGATGAGCATGTTGTCCTCCGTGACCACATACCTGGCCGGACGCAGTCCGTTGCGGTCCAGCATCCCGCCTGCCAACGTGCCATCGGTGAACAGCACCGCGGCGGGCCCGTCCCAGGGCTCCATGAGGATCGAATGATACTCGTAGTATGCCTTCAGACTGTCCGGGATGGGGTTCTTGTCGTTCCAGGACTCCGGGATCAGCACCGAGAGTGCCCCGGGCATGTCCCTTCCCGACATGGTAAGGAATTCGAACACGTTGTCCAGTGAGGCACTGTCGCTCATGCCCTCCTGGACGATTGGTCTCAACTCTGAGAGGTCCGGGAAGGCCTCGGAGGACATCATCCCCTCCCTGGCGGCCATCCACGAACGGTTGGAGCGTATGGTGTTGATCTCACCGTTGTGGCAGAGCATCCTGAAGGGCTGCGCCAGCCTCCAGGCGGGAAGCGTGTTGGTGCTGAATCTGGAATGCACCATCGCCACCGACGACTCGAAGTCGGGGGCGGAGAGATCAGGATAGTATCTGCGGAGCTGCTCCGGAGTGAGCATCCCCTTGTAGACCATGGTGCGGGTGGAGAGGCTGCAGATGTAGAAGTCCTCCTTCCCTTCCATGTCGGATGCGTTGACACGGTTGCTAACGACCTTGCGCACCCTGTAGAGTTTGCGCTCGAGCACCTCGGGGCTGTCATACGAAGTGACGAAGACCTGGACGATGCGGGGCTCCCGTTCCAGGGCCATCTCCCCGGGGACGGTGTGATCCACGGGCACCTCCCTTACCTCTATCACATGAAGTGCCCTCCGGGAGCATTCCTCCCGGAACAATGTCAGGAAGGGGTCCCATCCCTCTTTGGGGAGGAAGACCAGTCCGGTGCCGTAGCGGCCCGCCTCGGGGACCGGTATCCCGATCCTCTCGATGAACCTGTGCGGCACCTGGACCATTATTCCCGCACCGTCGCCGGTGCGGCCGTCTCCGTTCTCCGCGCCCCTGTGAGCCATGTTCTCCAGCAGCTCGAGACCGTACTCCACGATGCGGTGCTGACGATGGCCGTCGATGGCCACCGCCATCCCCACACCGCAGGCGTCGTGCTCGTTGCCGGAGTCGTACAGCCCGACCCTCACGGGACCGCCTCAGCGGATGAAGAGGAGCTCCCTGTACTTGGGGAGCGGCCACATGTCGTCGTCCACGATCATCTCGAGGGCGTCGACGTGCTCACGGATATTCTCGAGGTAAGGCACGATCTTGTCGTGGTAGCCGATGGCCTTCTCGCGCTCGCACTCGAGCTGGTCGAGGGCGTCGCACTCCTCCTCCATCTGGACCGCCAGCTCCCTGGCCTCGCTGGTGTGCATGGCGATCTCCTTGATGATGTCGATCTCGCCTGCGGCCACCTGCTCGAACTCCTTCAGGTTGGTGAAGATGGCCTTCATCTTGGACACGTTGTCCAGCAGGATGGATTGGTACCTGGTGGCCACGGGCAGGATGTGGTTGGCGACCAGATCAGCCAGCACCCTGGCCTCGATCTCGATCTTCTTGCTGTAGGTCTCCCAGTTGATCTCAGCCCTGGCCCTCAGCTCCACCTCGGACATCACACCGGCGTCCACGTAGGCCTTGATGGTCCTGTCGCTGACGAAGGCGTCGTAGCAGAGGGGTGCGGAGGTCTCGCAGTCCAGTCCGCGCCTGGCGGCCTCGGCCTTCCACTCGTCGGAGTAGCCGTTGCCGTCGAAGCAGATGTCCTGGCAGGCGCGGTAGACCTCGCGGGTCTCGTCCAGCACCGCCTGCATGACGGGAGCGCCGGCGGCGATCCTCTTGTCGACGGCCTCCTTGAAGATGATCAGCTGGTTGGCGACCACGGTGTTCAGCACGGTGATGGCCGAAGCGCAGTTCGCGGATGAGCCCACGGCCCTGAACTCGAACCTGTTACCGGTGAAGGCGAAGGGGGAGGTCCTGTTCCTATCTGTGTTGTCGATGAGCAGCTCGGGGATCTGGGGGATGCCCATGCTGTAGCTCTTCTTGCCCTTGATACGGACCATCCCCTCGGACTTCAGCAGAGTCTGGAAGGCCTCGGTGACCTGGGTTCCCAGGAACGAGGAGATGATCGCCGGCGGGGCCTCGTTGGCTCCCAGCCTGTGGGCGTTGGATGCGGTCATCACGGACGCCTTCAGCAGGGCGTTGTTGTCGTAGACGGCCTTCAGCACGTTGGCGGTGAACGCGAGGAACCTCAGGTTCTCCTCCTCGGTCTTGCCGGGGGACATCAGTCCGATGCCGGACTCGGTACCGATGGACCAGTTGCTGTGCTTACCGGAACCGTTGATGCCTGCGAAGGGCTTCTCGTGCAGGATCACCTTGAATCCGTGCCTCTCGGCCACTGTCTTCATGATGGCCATGAGCTCCAGGTTGTGGTCGATGGCGAGGTTCGCCTGCTCGAACACGGGAGCGATCTCGAACTGGTTGGGGGCGACCTCGTTGTGCCTGGTCTTGATGGGGATGCCAAGCTTGTAGCACTCGAACTCCAGGTCCTTCATGAACTCCAACACACGGCCGGGGATGCATCCGAAATAGTGGTCCTCCAGCTGCTGGTTCCTGGCGGAGTTGTGACCCACCAGGGTCCTCTCGGCCATGATGATGTCGGGGCGCATGGCGTACAGCGCCGAGTCCACCAGGAAGTACTCCTGCTCCCATCCGAGGAAGGAGAAGACACGGTCGTTCTCAATGCCGAAGTACTTCAGCACGTCCGCCGCGGCCTTGCCCACGGCGGCCTCGGATTTCAGCAGGGGGGTCTTGTAATCCAGGGCCTCTCCGGTGTAGGAGACGAAGACGGTGGGGATGCAGAGGGTGTCGTTCAGCACGAACGCCGGGGACGAGGGGTCCCATGCGGTGTAACCCCTGGCCTCGAAGGTGTTCCTCAGTCCTCCCGAGGGGAACGAGGATGCGTCAGGCTCCTGCTGGCACAGCAGCTTGCCGGTGAACTCCTCGATGCTCTCGCCCTTTCCGTAGGGGGAGGCGAAGGAATCGTGCTTCTCCGCGGTTCCGCCGGTGAGGGGCTGGAACCAGTGGGTGTAGTGGGTGGCGCCCATGTCCATGGCCCAGCGCTTCATGCCCGCGGCCACCTGCTCGGCAACCTCTCTGTCGAGGGTGACTCCCTGCTCGATCGACTCGTACACCTTCTGCCTGGTGTCCGAGGAGAGGTACTTCCTCATGTTCTTCCTATTGAAGACGTTGCATCCGTAGTACTGGGATGTGGCGGGAGCAGGGGGCTCTACACTGACCGGGGGCCTCACGAAGGCTTCCTCCACCGCATCGAACCTGGTGTAGGACATGAACCCGTATTCCGCTAATCTTGTTTATATATTTTATGGTTGAATAATCATTTAATCGGAGATTGATTAGACATTTGTCTAACATTTCACCGTTAGAAACTGTACAAATCACACAAACGACGCGTTTTGACCGCCGTTTCGCGTCACGCGCCCGTGTATTAATACGGGCAACCCATCCGGGGGACCATGCACTGCAAGGACGTGTCGCTGCGGGAGGTGGACTTCCCCCTCACAGAGGAGGGCATATCGGAGGCCATGAAGGATTGGAATGCCTACCGCAGGGCAGAGTTCCTTGTGTTGAAGAACAGGGACGATTACGCCGTGGTCGGGCTTCACCGCCCGGACAACGGACAGCTGTTCTCCAAGGTGGAGGATTTCGACATAATATCACTGCCTGAGAACACGATCTTCATAGAACGTCCGGAGATGGACGTGATCAACGTCCCCGCCTTGGCTTCGCTTCAGATGGAGTACCCGGACAAGGCCGTGGTGGTCAAGGGACTGTTCTCCCATGTCAGCTTCGCCTACAGGATGGAACCGATGGTGCTGAGGGTCACCGACAGCATCCCGCCGACTCCCATGAAGTTGGGCGTTCTCGTCAGGATCGCTCTCGCTTCGGGATACATAGAGAAACCCATAGTGGTGGAGGAGAACGTAATCGACATGGCGGACCGCATCCCCGAGGTGGGGACGGAGGCGGTCATGTTCCCCTGCAGGGTCTCCGGCCTGAGGGCGGACAAACCATTCTACTTCCTGGACGGCGCTCCTGAGTTGAAACATGAGGTCACCCTCATAGGGTGCCACCTCTCCGAGAGGATCTTCAAATCGCTGTACGGCTACCAACCGGAGTTCCTCAACGTCTGTCCCGCGGATTACGTCCCCGACGACGGCGTCAAGACCTTAACGAAATGCTGCCTGGTGAAGAGCGGGCACAGGATCCAGGGCAATCATGCATCGGTACCATGGGGAGCCACGGTGCCGGAGGTGGTGGACGCCATCAACGACCTGTTCTCAGATCAGTGAGCGTCCCCGGTTCATGGCCTTGTGGCCCCTCTCCGCGTCACCCTTCTTGAAACAGAGGTTCCCGATCATGTACCAGATATCCAGGTCCTCGGGGTACCGCTCGGCCCAGGATTCGAGATGACGTATCGCTCCGTCGATGTCCCCCTTTTCCACCTTCGCCCTGGCGGTGGAGATGCCGTGGGTCTCCTCCTCCAGCACCGAGATCATCTCCCTCCGGCCGTTGTTGAGGATCACGTCCACGGCGTTGGAGGATATCCAGGGATAACGTTCCATGATCATGGAGCGGAATGCTTCGGCCTTCTCCTCCACCACGGTGGCGTCATCCCCACGGAAGACATCTCTGGGTATGTGCACCGTGGTGCTTCCGTGGTGCACGGTTATGGTGCCGTGAGGGGATGTCATCTGAAGCTCACGAAAGTGCCGGTGGCGTCCCTTCCCCCGCGACCGAAGTCCTTCATCTGGGAGATCTGCTCTCCGGTGAACACCGGACCGTCCTTGCAGACGCGATGGGAGTCCATCATGCATGCGCCGCATATCCCGGCGCCGCACTTCATGTGCCTCTCCAGGGACATCTGGCACTTCATGTTCCTGGAGTTCAGCATCTTCAGCAGGAAGAACAGCATGACCTCCGGTCCGCAGGCGATGACCATGTCGTACTCGTTGGCGTCGAGCACCTTCTCGGTCATCTGCACCGCATTGCAGTGCTCGCCCATGCTGCCGTCGTCGGTGCAGATCCAATACTGTCCGCACAGCTCCCCGCCGATGGGGTCCGCGTAAGCGACCTCCTTCGAATCCCTGGCGGCGAACACCGCATCAACCTTCTTCGCCCTCAGCACCGGGAGTATGGGAGCGATGCCTATGCCTCCTCCCACCACCAGGATCCTCTCCGCCGAGAGGTCGTATCCGTTGCCGTAGGGTCCGCGGACACGGATCCTGTCACCCGCCTTCAGCGACCCCAGGAAGCGGGTGTCGTCGCCGATGATCTTGAACGTGACGGATTTCTCATCATCCACGGATGACAGCGACAGGGGGATCTCCTCCATGCCCGGCGCCCACACCATGAGGAACTGCCCCGGCCTCGCCGGCACATCCCAATCGAATCTGATGGTGCGGCTGTAGGCGTTGGTGTCCTCGATCGACTTGATGACAACGACGGCCTCACTCATTGGCAACACCCACCATGCTCCTGATGTCGGAGTAACCGAACTCGTCCATGAACGATTCCAACCCTTTGTTGATCTGATCGAAGACGTCCACGCCCCTGGTCAGCACCCCTGTGCCCACCTGGAACGCCGACGCCCCGGCCATTATGTACTCCAAGGCGTCACGGTGGTCCTCGATGCCGCCGACACCCACGATGGGTATGTCCACCGCCTTGTACAGGTCCCAGACGGCACGTACGCCCACCGGCTTGATCCCCTTGCCCGAGAGGCCGCACACCTTGTTGCTCAGCAGCGGCTTGGCGAACTCCGGCACTATGACCATGGCCTTCAGCGTGTTTATCGCCACGATGGCATCAGCACCGGCGGACTCCGCCGCCTTAGCGATGTCTGTAAGAATGTGTGTGTTCGGCGTCAGCTTCACCCACACCGGCACCTTCACCGCGGCCTTGACGGCGGACACTATCCCGGAGACGATCTTAGGGTCGGTCCCCAGCTCGATGCCGTATCCCTTCGCATGGGGGCAGGAGAGATTCAGCTCCACCGCGACGGCACCGTAATCCTCCATCCTTCCCGCCAGATCGGCGAACTCCTCCGGGGACGCGCCGTATACGGAACCCACTATTGGTCCCTCGGCAACAGCCACCCTCATCTCCTCCGCGAAGGCCTCGATACCGGGATTTGGCAACCCCATGGCGTTAACGCAGCCGCCGTACACCTCGGTGAAGTTGGGATTCGCGTGTCCCGGCTTGGCCACCGAACCCACGGATTTGGAGACCACAGCCCCGGCTCCCGCACGGAGCATGCGGACCATGGAATCCCCTGTCTCGTCCATAATGCCGGAGGCCACCATACCCGGCCTCTCCAAACGTACGGGACCGATGCCGACGCTCAATCTCCCCATGACCTGGCTAACACCGCGGATGATTATTAACATGATGTTCCCCCGGCCCGGCCGTCGAAGAGGGTCACGGTCACCGCGCCCGCATATCCGTTCGGAAACGGTTATTCGGCCGTGACGCATAGACGTCCGCATGGTTCAAGCCCCCGGCGAGATAGACGGCAAGAGGATCATGAAGCAGTTCAAGGCCCTGGAGAAGAGCCTGCGCAAGGCAGGCATCGAGACGGAACTGGAGGATGACAACCTCTTCCTCAGTGCCAACGGTCTGCCCTCGGTAGCCGTCACCGTCTACCCGGACGACGGGCTGTTCATGATATACGGGGTCCACCCCTTGGAGGGCATGACGGACAAGATCTCCGCCGAGAAGCTTATGGAGGATCTGCACGAGCTCTCGATGCTCACCTACAAGCTGGCGACGTCGGAAGAGACGGGATACATGTTCGAGTTCGAGATGTACCTCAACACACCCACCGACAGTGCACTGTTCGAGGTGGTGCAGACGGTGCATCAGTCCTTCGTGATGGATGCCTTCGGCCTGGACAACGTGGCCATGGGCGCCGACGGCGACAAGGACAGGATGAGGGAGATCCTGGAGCAGATCGCCAAGGATCTGGATTGAATCCCGCGGCGCAACCGTATTAACGGCGACGCCAATCACCGTGCATGGACACCGAGGCCATCCGCAGGGACTTCCCCACCATCCGCGACGGCAGGGGCATCTATCTCGACAGCGCATGTCAGACCCTCCGCCCAGACTGTGTGATCGATGCGGTGACGGAGTATTACACCCAATACCCAGCCTGCGGAGGCCGCAGCGTGCACTCCATGGCCACCCAGGTGTCCATGGGGATAGACGAGTCTAGAGAGACGCTGGCACATTTCTTCGGTGTCAAGGATCCGGACTGCTTCGTGTTCACCAAGAACTGCACCGAGGGCATGAACACCGTCGCCCGGGGCTTCGGTCTGAGGAAGGGCGACGTGGTGGTCACCGGGGGCATAGAGCACAACTCCAATCATGTGGAGTGGCTTTCCATGGAGAAGGACGTGGGCATACGCAGAAGGACCGCCGGAGTGGACCCCCAGGGAAGGTTCGACTTCGATTCCTTCCAATCCTGTCTGAGCAAGGATGTGAAGCTGGTGTCCGTGGGGCACGTGAGCAACATCACCGGCTTCACCGTCCCATTGAAGGACATAGTGCAGGAGGCCCATGACCGCGGCATACCGGTGCTGGCGGACGGGGCACAGGCGGCCCCCCATCTGAAGGTCGATCTGAAGGACCTTAACGTGGACTTCTACTGCGCATCCCTGCACAAGATGCTGGCCCCCACCGGGGTGGGCTTCATGTACGGCAGGAAGGAGATGTTGGAGGGTCTCAAACCCCTCATGTACGGCGGGGGCACCGTGGGCGTGACCACCTACGACTCCGTGCAGATGGCGTCACCCCCCGACAGGTTCGAGGCCGGCCTCTCCAACTACGCGGGCATCATAGGAGTGAAGCCGGCTTTGGAGTACCTCGCCAAGATAGGCATGGATGCCGTTGCGGAGCATGACAGACATCTGCAGAAGGTACTGTCCAAGGAGGTTGAGGATATCCCCGGCCTCTCCATCATCGGGCCCGAGGACCCGAACGAGAGGGGAGGCGTGTTCTCCTTCAACATAAAGGGACTGACGTCCCACGACATCGCCATGATGGCGGACAGCATGGCCGGCATCATGATCAGGTCGGGCATGCACTGCGCCCACCCGTACTTCATATCCAAGAGGATCGACGGCTCTGCCAGGGCGTCGTTCTACATCTACAACGACTACGACGAGATGCGCAAGTTGGCGGAATGCCTGAGGAAGATGGCCGCCGCATTCGCATGAGCCGGCGATCGAAGATCAAAAAAGGAATCAGACGGATGCGGCGGTGATGCCTGCACCCGTCTTCTGGAAGACTATCATCCCGGAGCTCCCCGTTCTGAGGGACCCGTCGAGATGGGTGTTCATTATCGCAGTGTACTCCCTGCCGTCCGCATGAAGAGCCAGCACGTATCCGTCGATGGTCATCTCCGTTCCCGTGGGAAGGTAGACGGACATATCCATGATCATCGAATCCGCCTGACCGTTGGAGAACGCATCGATATCCTCCACCAGTTTTGTGGCGAGATCCTCGTACTCGGAATCCACGTTCCCTTCGAAGATCCCGAACACCGGTCCGGCCACCACGGCCATTATCATCAGGCCGCAGGCGCACATGGCCACCCTTGACAAGGTGAATTCCATCATGCCGCTCTCACCCTGGCCCCGTCGGCGTCCGCCGTGACTGCAAGGACGCAGTGTCCCGCGATGGTGGCCACCTCCGCGAAGGGTATCAGAGGCTTCTCCATCCAGTGTGTCCCGATCTCCTCTCCGCCGCGATAGAGGTGCATGGCGTACGCGTCCCTTCCGTCCCCGCCGGCGACGATGTAGCATCCGTCGGGTATGTTCACCTCGACGAACCTCTCCGAGGAGCCGGAGGTGTAGTATGCGGAAGCTATGGCATTGCCAATCCTGGCGGCCTCATCCTCCATCTGTGCCAGATCCATGTTCCTCTCGCCGGATTCAACGGCACCAGCGATGATCGGTATGGATACGGAAAGCAGAATAGAAACGACAAGGAGTTTGATGGGGAGGTCGGTGACCCCCCGTCTGTTCTTGTTCAGCCTCATGCCGTCACCAGGACCTGTGTGGAGCTTCCGACGTAGTCGGGCTTGGACACCTCGATGTTCAGGTATCCGGCGGTCAGGGGCTTGTTGATGGTGATCCTGAGCGTGACCTCTCCGTTGGCGTCGGTGGTCCCGTGGGGAACGGTGTTGCCGCTGCTTCCGAAGTAGGAGTTGGTGGTGGCGGTCTTCGCGCCCAGTCCGGTGATGACCACGTCAGCGCCCTCGATGGCGTATCCATCGGAGTCGTAGACGGCGACGGTGACGGTGTAGGTGTTGTTCGATCCGTTGAAGTAGGTGCTGTTCTCGCTGACGTCCGCGTCGATGTGCCCGATGCTCTTGGGTCCCTCGATGCTTCCCATCCATCCGATCATGATCGCAAGTCCCAAACTCGCGATGATTATCACGATCATCAGTTGGAGGGGCAGGCCCTCGATGCCGCCCTTCCGGTTCCTTCTCAACGCAGTCCTTTTCCTGAAAGCTTCTATGCGCCTCATGGATAGTGTCTCGTCTTGCTAGGGTATATGAACGAACAGCTAACAGCAGTGGTTAGCATGATTTCATAGGGAACGATGGTTGTTTACAACCTTTTAATACATAACCTATTATGAAGGGTCAATGACAGGCGACCCCATAGTGATCGAGTCGCTAAGGAAGGAATACGGCTCGTTCGTCGCCGTCAACGACCTGAACCTCTCGATCAAGAAGAACAGCTTCACCGGATTCCTGGGGCCCAACGGCGCCGGGAAGTCCACCACCCTGAAGATATTGACCAATCTGATCCACGCCACCTCCGGTTCCGCATATCTGAACGGGATCGACGTGGTGAAGGACCCCAGCGGAGCCCTCTCGACCGTAGGTACCGTGGTGGAGACACCAGAATTCTACCCGTATCTCACCCCAAGGGAGACCATGCGCTACATAGGCGAGATCCTCGGCATGAGGAAGGAGGCCATCGACGCGGAGACGGACGAGATTCTCCAGCTGGTGAATATGACCGAGTGGGGGGACAAAAAGCTGGGGACCTTCTCCAAAGGTATGAGGCAGAGGATCGCCCTGGGTCAGGCGATGCTGAACAAGCCCAACGTGATCATCCTGGATGAGCCCACCTCCGGTCTCGACCCCAGGGGCATGGCGGAGATCAGGGAGGTGCTGAAGAACCTCCGCAGCTACACCAACGACCTGACCATCATGATGAGCTCCCACATCCTGCACGAGGTCAGCGACCTCTGCGACAGGGTCGCCATGATCAACCACGGGAAGCTCCTGGTGCATGATGACATCGACATAGTGAAGCAGATCGCCGACTACCGCGCGATAGTGGTGAGGATGCTGCAGGAACCGACACCCGAGGTGCTGGAGACCATCAAGGACCTCGACAACGTGGTTGACGCCCAGCGCAACGGCGGGAACGAGTGCCTGGTGAAGATCTCCGGCGGGGCCGCGGAACAGGAGAAGCTGTTCAACGACCTGCGGAACACGGACATCAGGGTGTTCAGCCTGTCCGAGATGGACAACTCCCTGGAGGCGATCTATCTCGACCTGATCAAGGAGTCCCGGTGATACCATGGCCAACGGAGTGCAAGAGACGGCGAGACAGTCCATCGTGGTGATGAAGAACGAGATCAGGAAGTTCTTCAGCGGCAAGAGGATGATGGTGTTCCTCCTGCTGATGGGCGCCATCCTGTTCATACTGACCTTCGCCCCGTACATCGTGGGCAGCGGCCTCTCGAAGGATGTGGGGCAGCTGACCAGCAACTACCTGATGATGAGCTCGTTCATCGTGCTGATGGGGGCCACACTGTTCGCCTCCATCTCCATCGTCTCGGAATACGAGGAGCGCACCGCCCTCATCATATTCACCAGGCCGATACGCAAGATATCGATCTTCGTGGGCAAGATGCTGGCGTCCTTGGCGGTGACCATCGGATTCGTGGCACTGTACTACATCTTCACCGCCGTGGTGTCGTTGATAGCGGCGGGCGGCATCGATCCCGACCTCTGGGTCTCCATGGGCATGGCGTTCATGTACGCCTTCGCCACCACCGGGATCGCCGTGCTGATCAGCACCATCCTCAAGAAGGCCAGCACCGCCACCATCATCACCTTCGTGGTATTGCTGGCGGTCTTGCCCGCTTTGTCCCTGGTGCTGAACATGTCCATGGACGCCTCCTGGATGATAGACCAGGCCGGCGGAACGATCACCAGCTGCTCCGAGATGTACCGCGACGTTACCAACGCGTCCATCCAGAGCATAGCGATGGCCCTGCAGGACCCCAGCCAGTTCTTCGATATGCAGCAACTGATGGCCCTGCTGAGCCAGAACGGCTTCACCGGTACCTTCGAACAGCTGGTGGGCATTGCGACGCAATGCCTGAACACCACCCAGATCGGACAATACATCGAGTCCATGACCCTCGACGCACCGGACCTGGCGTACAACATCGCCGTGCTTGCCGTCTGGGGCCTGGTGTCCATGGCCGCGGCCTTCGTGATGTTCCTGAGAAGGGAGTTCTAAACCGTTACATGGGGGCATCCGCCCCCCCCCCATTTTGCATCCGAAAAATGATGAGCCAGCGCATGACATCCCGCGCCTTGCTTAATCAACGAACATAAGCGGTTTGGCCCCGGCGGGGGAACATTCGCCGGGGCCGTACTCCCGTCATCCCCTGCGACGGAGCCTCTCCTCGCACCGGCCGCGCATCTCATCAAGATCCTCGGCCACCGAGTCCAGGCGTCCGGTGTCACCGCCTGCGGCGCTGACAGCGTCCCTGAGAAGCATGGCCATGTCCCTCAAACAGAACATCGCCTCATACTCAAGCTCCTCGGGACTCCTGACGGGAGCGGATGCATCCGTCCGTCCCATACCACGTCATTGGACGGAAGATAGACACCGTTTAGCGCTACGGTTAGCGGTTAATGCCAGATTTGAAGAAATGTTGAAGCCCCGGGAGAGGACCCCGGGGCATGTGATTCAGTGTTTGAGGGTAATCAGGTTGTACTCCCTGGTGCCCAGTCCGATCTTCTCGGCGTGCCTCAGGGTGATCTCCCAGTCGGTGATGGGGTGCATGGCATGGAACATGTCCCTGCCCTCCTTGCCGTCGGCGAAGCTGCCCTTGACGATGGGTTGTGCCTTCACGGCCTCGGTGCAGGCCTGGTCCAAAGCCACGGGATCGAAGGATGCGAAGAATCCCACGTCCGGCACCACAGGGACGTCGCTACCCGCATGGCAGTCACAGAACGCGGTGATGTCGATGGCCATGGCGATGTGGAAGTGGGGCTTGTCCTTCACCGCCGCGTACGCATACTCCGCCATCCTGCAGCACAGGTCCTCCACGCTGTCGCTGAAATCGGACTCGATGGCGTCGAACCTGCAGGCTGCTATGCACATGCCGCAGCCGGTGCACCTCTCCTGGTCCACCACCGCCTTCTTGTCGACGATGGAGATGGCGTTGGAACCGCAATGGGATATGCATCCCCTGCAACCGCGGCACTTGTCCGCATCGACATGGGTCTTGCCGGAGCAGTGCTGCTCCATCTTGCCCCTGCGGGAGGCGCAACCCATGGCCAGGTTCTTGATGGCCCCGCCGATGCCGGTCATCTCATGCACCTTGAAATGCGTCAGCGAGATGATGATGTCCGCGTCGCGGATCGCGCGGCCGATCTTGGCGTTCTTGACGTACTCCCCGTTGATGGGAACCTCCACGTCATCGTCTCCCTTCAGACCGTCGCCGATGATCACCTGGCAGTCGGTGGAATAGGGCATGAAGCCGTTCTTCATGGCCGTCTCCAGGTGCTCCACCGCGTTCTTCCTCTTGCCAGCGTACAGGGTGTTGCAGTCGGTCAGGAAGGGGATGCCCCCCTTGTCGCGGATGAACTTCGCCAGGATGGGGATGTAGTTGTGCCTGAGGTACGACAGGTTTCCGTACTCCCCGAAGTGGATCTTGATGGTCACGAACTTGTGGTCCATGTCGATCTTGTCTAGTCCGGACGCTTTGATGATGGCCTCCAGCCTCTCCAGGCGGCTGCCCTCGCCGCCGACGAACAGATCCGTGAAATAAACGTCGGAACCCATTGGGCCCCTCCACCTTCTCCTTATTTATAAAGACGACTGAGCCACCGATTATGCTGACACATTGTCAGAAATCATCATTAGTCTCCTGGGAGACCCTTGGGACGGTCATCGGTCCCTCACGCGACATTCGTCTCGCATTCTCGTCATATTTAAAGGATACCTTCAAATACAGTAACCCGAATCGGACGCCCGCTGCGGCGGACATCGTCGCAAGCCTGGTGATTGCATGTACAGTATGAGTCCTTACGCAGGCAGCCTCATCTCCGATGAGGAGTGCATGAAAAAGTACAACGATGAGAACCATTGGGGACTTATGGTTTCCATAGATCTGGGCGAGTGCGACCATGAGAGGATCTCCTCCAAGGAGGTCATCACTCAGTTCGCCATCGATGTCTGCAAGGAGATCGATATGAAGAGGTACGGAGAGCCCCTGGTCGTGTTCTTCGGTGCCGAGCCCAAGGTGCAGGGATACTCCCTGGTCCAGCTGATCGAGACCTCCCAGATCTCCGGTCACTTCGCCGAGGACACCGACAGGGCGTTCATCGACGTGTTCTCCTGCAAGCAGTTCAAGCCCAAGGAGACCGCCGAGTTCTGCCAGAAGTACTTCGGCGCCAAGAAGATGGAGTACTCCATCGCCTTCAGGGACATCTGAATTCAAACTCAACCCCCGTCGGGGCATTCCCGGCGGGGTTCCACTCTTGTATTTAACACCGTTTGAATTATCCTTGTTGTACAATTATTGTTCAAAAGGGTTATATTACGTCCGCCCACATCCCAATTTAAAACCAATGGGCTGTGCGCACATGATTAAGCTACTGAACTGGAACGTCAAGCTCTGGGCAGCGGTGGCGGCGATCATCATCGTCCTGGCGGGTGCGGGAGTGCTTCTCTCCAACCACAATGAGAGTCAGGATGACACCGCGATCGTACTCGCCAGAGCCAACACGGAAGGGTCCGGGATATTCGGTGATGACCCGAACATGGTCACCATCGAGAACGGTAAGGCCGTCTTCCACGCCGAATACTGGGAGGGCAAGACCATCGCCACCCCCGGAGCCACTTCCATACAGCATCTGTACATAACACAGATTGTGAACAACATGGGTCTGCAGACCAGACCCTATGATGCAGCCACTCCGTGCCCCGATGGTACTGTGTATCTCAAAGAGAGCACGATCACCAACATGCCCGCCGAATTTTCGGCCGGCACGATCGACGGAGGCATCGCATGGGAGGCCGTGTACACACAGACCGTCAGCACGACGTCTGCCGTCGGTCTTTGCACCACCCAGCAGATCAGCGGATACGAGGGACATGCTTGCTGTATGGTGGCGGCCAACAGCTCCTATCTGGAGGACAACCAGGAGATCGTCATAAGGTTCCTGGCAGGATACATGGAGGCTGTCGACTACATCAACAGCGCCAAGACCGCAGGCACCGGCAGCGAATCCTACGAGGAGATCATCCGCATGGCCGTCTCCTTCACCGGATACAACGATGCCGTGGTCAGACAGGCCATGTCCAATGTTACGTACACCTACGATCTCACCAACTTCGCGGACGAGTTCGCGGGTCTCATCGACTCATACATCGCAGCCGGAAACATCACACAGGATGCCATGGACAGGATCGGACAGACCCCCGAACAGTTCGCCCAGAACCACATCGATTTCAATGTCCTAAACACCGCCAAGCAGATCCATGCCGGCAGCTATGACACGGCCACCGTCAAGGTCGCATATCTGGCAGCGGACATCCACCAGTTCGCACTGATCGTGGGAATCGAGAAGGGATTCTTCGCCGATTACGGCATCAACATAGAGCGCGTCGGACCATACAGTGCCGGCGGACAGATCATGACCGCAGTCCTCACCGGAGAGGCTGACATCGGATTCGCAGGAGCGCCTCCGATCGTCCTGAACACCGTGAACATGGCAGCGAGCTGATAACATGGAGACAACAGACATCAAAGCCAAGCTCACCTACGACAAGAACAACAAGCGGCACAGGAGGATCCGCTCCACCATCATCTTCATACTGTCGCTGGTGATATTCGTCCTGATCTGGTGGGACATCTCGCTGTTGGCACACACTGCCGCGGTACCCTCGCCTCAGCGTACCTTCGAGGCGCTGGTCGATCTGTTCACTCAGGGAGATCTGGTCACCGGGTATACGATGTGGCACCACATGAGCATCAGCCTTGTCAGATTCCTTGAGGGTCTGGCACTCGCGCTCATCGTTGCCGTTCCCGTGGGTCTGCTGCTGGGATACTCCAAGACCCTCAGGGAGTTCGTCAACCCCATGGTCGAGATCCTCAGACCCATCGCGCCCATCGCGTGGGCACCCATCTTCCTGTTCGTCGTGGGATACACCTGGGGACCCGTGCTCGTCGTGTTCGTGGGTATCTTCTTCCCGCTGCTGACCAACACCATCTTCGGTGTCCAGAAGATCGACAACAACCTGATCGATGCTTCCAGGACCCTCGGTGCAAGCAAGTACCAGGTGTTCTACAAGGTCATGGCACCCTGCGCGGTACCGTATGTGATGAACGGACTGAGGATCGGTTCCGGTATCGGATGGATGTGTATCGTCGCTTCCGAGCTGTACGCCGCGTCCGGAGGAGGAATCGGTTACTTCGTGGGTCTGCAGGCAAGCCTGTTCCAGTGGCCTAACGTGTACGCCGGAATCATCGTCATCGCAGCGCTGGGTATCATCACCACCAGCCTGTTCGACTTTGTGTATAAGATCATCGTCAAAGGGATGGGGATGGAATGAGCGAAGAGATAAGCATCAAAGGACTGTCCAAGGTCTTCAAGTCGGATGACAGCGAGACCGTCGCCATCAAGGACTTCAACCTGGAGATCAGGGAGGGCGAGCTCATCGCCATCGTGGGACCTTCCGGTTGCGGGAAGACCACTCTGCTCAGGTGCATCGCCGGATTGGAGGAGACCACCACCGGCACCATCTCCTCCGGGGACAAGCTCTTCACCGAGCCCGGCCCGGACAGAGGCATGGTGTTCCAGGACTTCGCCCTGTTCCCCTGGCGCACCGTCAGGAAGAACATCGAGTTCGGTCTGGAGATCGCCAAGGTCCCCAAGGAGGACAGGAAGGCGCAGAGCGACAAGTACCTGGAGATGATGGGGCTGTCCGCCTTCGCCGACCACCGCGTCCACGAGCTGTCCGGCGGTATGAAGCAGAGGGTGAGCATCGCCCGCGCTCTGATCACCAACCCGGACATCATCCTGATGGACGAGCCCTTCGGCGCCCTGGACGCACAGACCAGGAACATCATGCAGCGTGAGCTGGTGAAGCTCCTGGAGCAGACGGACCAGACCATCGTCTTCATCACCCACTCGGTGGATGAGGCCGTGTATCTTGCCGACAGGATCGTCATCCTCACCAAGCGCCCGGCGGAGATCAAGGAGATCATCGAGATCCCCTGGCCCAGGCCCAGGGACCGTGCGTCCCCCGAGTTCACCGCCCTGAGGAAGAGGATCCTCACCGAGCTGGAGAAGGAGAACACCCTTAACAACAACTGAGCGGGGCCTCCCCCTACGGGGGGAGCCCGCAATCCTTTTTCTATATCATCGGCGTTTAACGCAACATGCGCATTCACGTGCTGGGCGGTTTCCTGGGAAGCGGGAAGACCACCATACTGATGAGACTGGCCGCATCCTACGTGGCCGACGGGAAGAAGGTATCCATCCTGGTCAACGAGGCCGGGGACATCGGTGTGGACGGTGCCACCATAAGAGGGGACGGCTACAACACCACCGAGCTCCCCGACGGTTGCATCTGCTGCTCCCTCACCACCACCCTGCAGGAGGCCATCGTCAACATCAACAACGATCTGCAACCCGATGTGATCATCATCGAGCCCACCGGTCTCGCCATCCCTTCCAAGGTGGAGGAGGCCATCGACGGCGTGAAGGACCTTGACAAGAAGATGGACGTCATCGGCATCGTCGACGCCCACCGCTTCGGCATCTTCGCCGATAAGAAGCCCACCTTCATCACCGAGCAGATCAGAGGCTCCGACCTGATACTGATGAACAAGATCGACGTGGCCACCCAGGAGCAGCAGGACTTCGTGCGGAACTGGATCTCCGAGAACATCGGCAGGACAGACGTCATGTGCGTTTCCGCGAAGACCGGCCAGGGCATGGAGGAGGCGCTGGAGGCGATTCGCAATGGATGAGTTCGATTCGGCGGAGATGGCAGGCGGCCAGGCGGTCGGTTTCAACGGTGAGATGCACGGCTTCAACGCCGATGCGGAGGCCAGGCTCGCCGATGCCCTGATGGACGTTGGCAGATGGGTGGAGAAGGAGGCCGGCGCGTTGATGGGTCACATCAAGATGGCCGTGGTCTCCGACGACGGTTCGGTCACCATGAGCCTCACCGACCTGAAGGAGGGTGTGATGTACCACGGTCGTCTGAGGCCGTGCAGGAACGCGGAATTCTCGTTCATGGCAGCGGTGCTCGACGTGGACGGGGACGAGCTGGCACATATCGCCATGCACGCCCTGGAGGATTCCGGTGTGGACATGCACATCGAGGGTCACAGCCGCCATCATCACCACCATGACGGCGAATGCTCCTGCGGGCATCACCACGAACACGGTGAGAAATGCTCCTGCGGTCACCATCACGAGCATCACCACCACGACGATGAGTGCTCATGCGGTCACCATCACCATGATGATGACTGCGGTTGCGGCCACCACCATCACGACTGATATTCTTCGACGACCAACCTGCGGATATGTGCCAGATTGTCCGGGGTGTTGGCCGCCATCACCTTTCCCACACCGTCCAGGGATGCCGGACCGTCAGCTCCGATCACGGTGCCTCCCGCTTCCGTTACTATCACCGAAGCGGCGGCGTGATCCCAAGGGTATAGGATGGGCTCGAAGAAGATGTCCACCCTGCCCTCGGCAAGTTTGCACAGTTCGTAGGCGGCGGAACCGAGACGTCTGATGTCCTCGCATTCGGCGTACATCCTCTGGGATATGCGGAAGGCGGGAGCGGAGCCTCTCTTGTCGTAGGCGCCCCAAGAGGTGCAGTAGATGGACGACGCCAGTGAACGGGAGGACACGTGTATCGGCACCCCGTTCAGCGTGGCCCCCCTGCCCTTCTCCGCACAGTACATCTCATCGGTGAAGGGATTGTACACCACACCCAGCAACAGCTCCGATTCCGCCAGGGCGATGGATGTCACGCTCAGCGGCAGGTGGCGGATGAAATTGGTCGTGCCGTCGATGGGATCCACGATCCACCTGAGACCGTCCTTGGCCTCGGAGAAGTCACCCTCCTCACCCACGAACTTGGCCTCCGGGAGGATCTCGGATAGCGAGGACCTCAGGAACTCCTGCACCGCCACATCCGCGTCGGTGACGTGGTTGTCCTTGCTCCCCTTGTCGGAGACCTTGGAGAACCCGTCCCGCATCATGGCACCCGCCCTGCGGGCAATCTCGCAGACCTGTCGGGAGAGGGTCATTCCTCCAGCCTGTCCACGAAGGCGTTGAGCCTGACCATGTTCAGATCGGAATGCACCGCATCCTTGGTGGCGAAGGGTACAGCGAACGTACCGCGGTAGGAGGCACCGAAGTACTCGCAGAAGAACTGGAAGGCGTTGCTTGCGCTTGCCGCCACCATCTCCTCATCGCCCATCGTGGTGGCGAGGGCCATCTTCTTCCCGCGGATCTTGTTGAACTCCGGGTCGCACTCCCTGTTCAGGGCGTGAAGACGGTCCATGAACGCCTTGGTGGGACCGGTGATGCCCCACATATAGATGGGGGATGCGATTATTATCAGGTCGGCATCGACGAACACGTCGTACAGCGGCGTCATGCCGTCCTCGATGGAGCAGTACTCCACCGGGCCCTTCTGGCAGAGGCCGCAGTTCCTGCAGCCGCAGAAGTCGATGCCGTCCAGCATGTACTCCTCCACCGAGTGTCCCCTGGACCACAGCTCCGCCCTGAGGCAGGAGGTGAGTTCGGAGGTGTTCCCGCTGCGGCGGGGGGAACCGTTGAAGATCACTGCTTTCATCGCTATCACCCATACATGTGGTCGTTGTCGGGGTTGTCCGCCACCTTCCACTCCTCGGGCAGCTTGTCCTTCAGCATGCCGTCGTGCATATCGGTGATCTTCAGCGTGATCTGCTGGAGCATCTCCACCGTGTCCTCGGTGACCTTGCTACCCTCGTAGAAATGGACCACCTTGTACACCGGGTTCACGTCCTCCAGGTAGAAGCAGCCGATGGAGATCTGATTGTTAAGAGCGTTGAGCTCCTCGAGCATCATCTGCTTGGCGTGTTCGGGGACCTCGAACATCAACCTGGCACTGAACTGCAGGGTGCTTGCGTCCGAGTTCACGTGGACGATTATGCCGATGGGCAGGTCGTCGCCTCCGAAGGACGAGGCCAGGATGAGGTTCTCGTCGTCGGACCTGTATTTGAAGCCGTTGTGGTCGTAATATCCCTTGACAATGTCGAAGACCTCCTTTCCCGACTGCTTCTTCCTTAGGAACCCGAGCATCTTATCACCAAAACAACCCATCTTAACCCCTTTATTAAACAGTTCGCTTGTAGGGATTCCGCACCCCCCCGTGCGATGTACCGGGATGACAGGATACGGGCTCGTCAACCGTTGTTGGTGAAAAGTGCGGGAGCCGGGATTCGAACCCGGGGACTACTAAAGACAGGATCCTAAGTCCTGCGCCGTTGGCCGGCTTGGCTACCCCCGCCTGCTCCACCCACAAGTGTGCTACCGTTATATCGCTTGCGTCCGCCGTCGGTTTTATATGCACCTCCGTATAGGGTGGGCCATGACCTGGTACGTGGTGGACGGCATGGACGGCGTTGGCAAGACCACCGTCGCCGGCATGCTGGCCGCCGAACTGGAATCCAAGGGGAGGAGGGTGAAGGTGGTCCATCACCCCAACCGGGAGACCAGATTGGGAAGGGCGTCCGCCAGATGCCTCACCGGCCAGGGGGCGCCGTCCATGGCGGCGGCCACCATGCTGTACTTCCTGGACATGGTGCATTCCCTGATGACCAAGTACCGCCAGAGGGAACAGTACGACGACATCGTCTTCGTTCGCTACACATTATCGATCTGCTACCTACCGGAGAGGATTTACATGCAGGCATACCGCGGCCTCTCCGCTGTGCTCCCCTCTCCGGACGTATGCGTCTACGTGGACGCCGACGAATGCACCGCCATGGGCCGCATCGACGTCCGGGAGGACGAGCGGGAGATGTTCGAGTCCGACGACGGCCTGCGCACGGTCAGGGACAAGATGCTGTCCGTGATCGATATGGACTGGGAGTACATAGACAACTCCGGAGAGCTGTCCGATACCCTGGAATCCGTGACCGATCTGCTGAACCGCTAAATAACCACACCTCATTCAGCACCGTCGGAGCGATTCATTTGGCAGACATACTGTGCGATTCCGGCAAGGCGCTTCTGCTGGGTAACGAGGCGATCACCCGCGGGCTGATCGAAGCGGGAGTTAGATTCGCGTCCACCTATCCGGGGACGCCGTCATCCGAGGTTGGCAACATCCTCGAGAAGATTTCACAGGATGCGGGGATGTACTTCGAGTTCTCGGTGAACGAGAAGGTGGCGCTGGAGACCTCCGCCGCGGCGGCGGTCTCGGGCATCAGGTCGTTCGCATTCATGAAGCACGTGGGATTGAACGCCGCCGCCGATCCGCTGATGACGCTGGCGTACTCCGGCGTCAGGGGCGGCATGGTCATCATGACCGCCGACGACCCCAGCGCCCACAGCTCCCAGAACGAACAGGACAACCGCTTCTACGCGCCGCTGTCGCTGATGCCCATGGTGGAACCGTCCACCCCCGCCGAGGCGAAGGAGATGGTGAAGGCCGCCTTCGATGTGTCCGAGGAGCTGTCCATGCCTGTGCTGTTCCGCACCACCACCCGCGTGAACCACGCCAGGGGCATCGTCTCCTTCGACGGGAGGAAGGACACCCCCAAGAAGGGCAGGTTCGAGAAGGACGACAGGAGGTTCGTCTGCGTCCCCGCAAACGCCAGGCTCAACAGGATCGAGCTGATCAAGAGGAACGAGAGGGCGCTGGAGATCTCGGAATCGTCGCCGCTGAACTTCGTGGACGGCGATCCCTCGTCGGACATCGGCATTATCACCGCCGGTGTGAGCTACACATACGTCAAGGAATACGTGAAGAACGCCGCGGTGCTCAAGCTCGGATTCATACACCCGCTCCCCGAGAAGAGAATCGCCGAGTTCGTCAAGGGCAAGAAGAGGATCATCATCGTCGAGGAATTGGACCCGTACCTGGAGGACGGCGTCCTGAGGATCATGGGGCAGTACGGCATCAGCGTGCCGGTCCACGGCAAGAGGGACGGCACCCTGCCCAGGGAATGGGAGTTCTCCCCGGACACCATGACCAAGCTTTCCAAGCTTGTGGATGTGGAGGAGTTCCCCGCTCCCCTAGCCACCCCTGACATCGTCCTTCCCGCCAGGCCCCCCACCCTCTGCGTGGGATGCCCCCACAGGGGAAGCTACGCCGCCATGAAGAAGGCGGTGGGAAAGAGGGACGTAGTCTATGCGTCGGACATCGGCTGCTACACCCTCGGTTCCCAGCCCCCCTTCAAGATCGCTGATTTCGTGCTCTGCATGGGCGGAGGGGCAGGAGTCGCCGGAGGATTCGCGGAGGCCACCGACCAGAAGGCCATCGCGTTCCTGGGTGATTCCACCTTCTTCCACTCAGGTATCGGACCCCTGATCTCGGCGAAGTTCAACGACCACAACATGACCATGGTCATCCTGGACAACAGGATCACCGCCATGACCGGCCAGCAGCCCAACCCGGGCACCGGCAGGGACTTCGGCGGCATCAAGACCGACGGCGCCGACATCGAGTCGATCGTTCGCGGCATCGGCGTTGGGTTCGTGGAGACGGTGAACCCCTTCAACGTGAAGGAAGCGTCGGAGGTGATGAAGAAGGCACTGGATTACAACGGCGTATCCGTCATAATCTCCAGGGCTCCCTGTCAGATCGACCTGAGGAAGAGGAAGATCGCTCCCGATAAACCGCTGAAGGTGCTGGCCGACAAATGTATCAAGTGCTACACCTGCGTGAAGACGGTAGCGTGTCCCGCTCTGATCAAGAAGCAGGACGGCTCCATCGAGACCGACCCGTCCCAATGCGTGGGATGCGGCATGTGCGCATCCGTCTGTCCCAAGGACGCCATCGTCAAGGAGGTGCAGTGATGAAGTATTCCGTTCAGATCGTCGGAGTGGGAGGACAGGGCGTCCTCCTGGCATCCATGGTACTGGGCAACGCGGCCATGGAGGCCGGCTACGACGTGGCCATGAGCGAGGTCCACGGCATGGCCCAGAGAGGAGGAAGCGTGCTCTGCACATTGAGGTTCGGTGACGGCGTGGTCAGTCCGCTGGAGCCGGTGGGCGGGGCGGACCTGCTGTTGGGATTCGAGCCTGCGGAGACCTGCAGGAACCTAAAGCTCTGCAACAAGGACTCCACCATCGTCATGAACCTGGACCCGCTGTTCCCCTCCATGGTGGCGGCGGGATTCGAGACCTACCCCGAGGTGGACGACATCGTAGCCTCCGTCAGGAAGGTCACGGAGAGGGTCAAGACCATCGATGCCACCTCCCTCGCCCTGGAGGCAGGGAGAGCGGTAGCCGCCAACGCCGTCATGATCGGCGCCACCGCGGCGGTGGAGGGCTTCCCCCTGAAGAAGGAGTTCCTGCTCGAGCAGCTGAAGAAGAACGTCCCCCCGAAATCCGTCGAGCTGAACGTGAAGGCGTTCGAGCTGGGCTACGAGAGGATGTCCAAGGCGTGAACCCTGCGGTAGGACGGCGTCCTACCGCACGTCACCCATCTTTTTTCCCACAATATCGGGAGACGACCGCATCCGGGGCGATAACCTGGGACGATAACGGCCCGTCCCCAGTAATGATCTCGCAAGAATCGGGAAAAGGGGTTGTGCGGGGGTTGCCCCCCGCGGGGAGAGAATTAATCGTCAGTTGTCTGCGGACTGGTCCAGGGGCATCTCGGGAGAACCCCCGCCGAATCCGGGATGGAGCCTCTCCTCCTCCTGGGCGATCACGTCCTCCAGCTCCTCCGCGAATGCGTCGGACAACTTGGCGGATGTCCTGCGGATGTAGTCCGCTATGCTCTTGTTCACGGCCCTGAACATCTCGGGCACGGTGGCGTCCGGCATGGAAGATGCGGCAGCATCGTTGCTCACGGGCAGGGTCATGTTGCAGACGGACCTGAGCCTTGCCAGGCCCGACGCGGCGCTCTCCGACCTGGCGGTCTCGAAGGAGAACGGCATTATCGGTATGGCGAGGGTGATGAGTCCCATCCTCTGGGCAATCTCGGCGACTATAGGTGCGGCCCCGGTGCCGGTACCGCCGCCCATCCCTGCGACGATGAACACCGCGTCGTACCCGGAGAGCACAGCCTCGATCTCCTCCAGATGCGCCTGTGCGCACCTGCGTCCGAGGAGGCTGTCCCCCTTGGTGCCTTCGCCCTTGGTCACGGACCTACAGATGTAGAGCTTCCTGTCCGCCTGCGTGGCGTGTAGTGCATCCCTGTCGGTGTTTATGGCAACCGCGTCGGCCTCCGGGAAGCCGCGGTACACGAAGGACACCGCGTTGCATCCGGCTCCGCCGACCCCGACCACTGCCACCCTGGGCTCGATCTCGACGTTGCTGCTGTCCATGCCAATCCTTTCCTTAAGCGGTTTGAGTGCATCGGCGGGTCTCCCCGCCTCTGCCATCCCTTCTGTTTTCACTGAGGTATGTTGGATGTCGCCATCTGGAAGGCCTTGCGGGCCTCGCTCTCGGCCATCCCCTCAGCCCCGATTAGCTTCGACACCAGGGACCACATCACCGCTTCGCGGTCGAAGTAGATGGTGCCGACCAGTGCGTCCAGCGCCGCCATCTGCGCCTCCGTCAGCCTGACGAAGACGCCGTTGCCGGCGGGTTCCGGTCCCGCGGATACATCTGCATCCCTTCCGATGTACTCGCGGACAGCTGTCCTGATGAACAAAGAACGGCTTCCGAGCTCGGGGTGCTCGGCAAGATAAGCGTCGATTTCGCGAAGCTCGTCCCCGCCGATCCTCAGTGAGATCTTCTCGTCGTCCATGTCGTTCACCTGCGTTTGCTCCTGTAGAGTTCCCATCCCTTTCAGAGCATAATCTCCATCAGCGAGGTGGTATTTAAACATGTCCTACTTTGCAGGACAAGTAGTATGACAATGTCCTACAGGCTTTCGGGGGAACGACGAAGATTTGTCCCCGAGCCCGCTTTCTATAGTGCTTACCCTATCGCGAATTATAATAAAGACCTTGGCCTAACCCGCCGCAATACAAGCTAGGAGCTGGCGATCATGGCATCCGCATACGCTGAGATGGAGAGGAAGTGGCAGAAGAGATGGGCAGAGAAGGGGCTGGACAGGTCCGACAGGGTCGACGGCCGCCCGAAGTACATGCTGATATTCGCCTACCCCGGGGTGACCGGGTACCTCCATGTGGGGCACATGCGCGGCTTCAGCTACGTGGACGCCATCGGACGCTACAAGCGCATGACGGGATACAACGTCCTGTTCCCCGTGGGCACCCACGCCACCGGCAACGGGTCCATCTCCCTGGCGGAGAAGATCCGCAAGGGCGACGAGAACACCATCGACTACCTCCTCAGGAACGGATGCCCCAAGGAGAAGGTTGCCGAGCTCACCGAGCCCATGAACGTGGTGGAGTTCTTCAACGGCGTGTATGTGAACGAGTACTGGAGGCGCTTCGGCTTCCTGGCCGACTGGCGCAGATTCACCTGCACCCTCTACCCCGATTACGCCAAGTTCATACAGTGGCAGTTCCGCAAGCTCCACGACAAGAACCTCCTGATACAGAAACCCTACTTCGCTCCGGCCTGCCCCTCCTGCGGACCGGTGGCCGTTGATGCTTCCGAAACCGACATCTCCAAGGGCGGCAACGCCGAAACGCAGGAATACACCCTGCTGAAGTTCCGCCACGGCGACGAATATCTGATTGCAGCGACCCTCAGGCCGGAGACCGTCTACGGTCAGGTGTGCTTCTGGGTGAACCCGGACGTGGAGTACCGCAGGGTGAAGGTCGGCGACGAGACATGGATCGTCTCGCCCCAGGCCGCGGAGAAGCTGTCCCACCAGAAGGACGGCATCGAGGACATCGGCGCCATCCCCGGCAGGGAGCTCATCGGATGGATGTGCACCGCCCCCATGATCCACAGGGACATCCCGGTGCTGCCCGCCAGGTTCTGCGACCCGGACGTCGGTACCGGTCTCGTCACCTCCGTCCCCTCGGACGCGCCCGACGACTGGATCTCCCTGGAGGCCCTGAAGAAGGACACCGCCATGCAGCAGGAGTTCAACCTCTCCAAGGAGCTACTGGATTCCGTGGTGCCGATAGCGATCATTGACATGGAGGGCTACGGACAGTTCCCCGCCAAGGATATCATCGACCGCATGGGCATCACCGCCCCCGGGGACCCCAAGCTGGTTGAGGCGAAGAAGCAGGTCTACAAGGACGGCTACCACATGGGCCGCATGAACGCCATCTGCGGCGAGTACGCCGGCCTGAAGGTGGACGTGGCCAAGGACCGCATGAAGCAGGCCATGCTGGACGCCGGCGAAGCGGACGTGTTCTACGATCTTACGGAAGAGGTCGTCTGCAGGTGCGGACGCAGAGTCTTCATCCGCAGGATCGACGACCAGTGGTTCATCAACTACGCCGACAAGCAGCTCACCGAGGAGACGCAAAGGCACTGCAAGAGCATGGACATCATGCCCACAGAGTACTACAACAACGTGCAGGGCGTGCTCTCCTGGTTCAGGGAGAGGGCCTGCGTGCGCCTGGGCAACTGGCTGGGAACTAGATTCCCGTACGACGACAAGTGGATCATCGAGGCCATCTCCGACTCCACCCTCTACCCGATCTACTACTGCATATCCATGTACGCCAACGACGGAAGGCTGAAGCCGGAACAGATGACCGAGGCCTTCTTCGACCACGTGATCCTGGGCATCGGCGACAGGGATGCCGTGTCCAAGGAGACCGGCATATCCGCGGAGCTTCTGGAACAGATAGCCAAGGACGTGAACTACTGGTACCCCCTGGACCTCAACCTTGGCGGAAAGGAGCACATGACCGTGCACTTCCCCGCCTTCCTGAAGAACCACGTCGCCATCCTGCCGGAGGAGAAGTGGCCCAGGGGCATCATGGTCAATTGGTATGTGACGGGCAAGAAGAACAAGACCACCGGCAAGGGGGACAAGATCTCCAAGTCCAAGGGTGGTGCACAGCCCATCCCCGGCGCGGCGGACACCTACGGCGTGGACGCCCTCAGGCTGTACTATGCGCACGTGGCATCGCCCTTCGCGGATGTGGAGTGGGACGAGGAGAACGTGCTCTCCTACAGGCAGAGGCTGGACCGCATACAGGCGTTCGTCGGCGAACTGGACGATTCCGCAGAGGACATCCCCATGGGGAAGATCGACAGGTGGCTGGTCTCCAGATTCAACGGTCATGTCAAGACCATCAGGGACGCCATGGACCGCCTTGACCTGAGGATGATGGCCTCCACCGCCTACTTCGAGATGTTCAACGACCTGAAGTGGTACACCCGCAGGGGAGGCCACTGCCGCTCCGCGCTGAGGGAGGTGTACCGCAGATGGTTCACCGCCATGATGCCCGTGACCCCCCACACCGTGGAGGAGCTTTGGGAGAGGGAGGGCTTCGAAGGCCTTGCGTCAGAAGCCCAGTTCCCTGAGTACGACCCCGCCCTGGACTGCCCGGAGGCGGAATACGGCGAGGACCTGATCAGATACGTGATGTCGGATGCCGCGCAGATCGTGAAGGTCACCGGCATGCAGCCCGCCAAGGTGATCCTGTACACCGCCCCCGCCTGGAAGCGGAAGGTGGTGTCCAACGCCGCGGACCTGCTGTCCGAGGGCAGGCTCGACGTGCCCGGGCTCACCAAGACGTGCATGGCGGACCCGGAGCTCAGGAGCCGCGGGAAGGCCGTGTCGGAGCTGTGCAAGAAGGTGGCCGCGGACCACATGCGCAGCACCCCCGAGAAGGTGAGATCGATAGCGGACACCGACGAGAACACCCTGCTGACATCGGCAGCCGGATTCATCGGTGCGGACCTGGGTACCGAGGTGCAGGTCATCGACACCGACGCCGAGGGCATCTACGACCCCGCAGGCAAGTCCAAGGCCGCCGTCCCCGGCAGGCCCGCAATCCTGCTGGAGTGAGAGAGCCAGACAAACACATGACCGCACCCGCGGTCTGCTCTTCTCTCTTATATTGGATGGTTGTTGGATGGTACATCCAACTGTTTAAATACCAAGGGATGCATGTGGTAACATCGGCTGTGGGCCGACATGGGATGCACCGTCATCCCGGATCTCGACACCTATACCTCAAACGGCTTCAACGGACCCGGAGGGGGTCCGGGCAGGGACCCTCTCCGACATCCGCCACAGGGGGCGGAGGGCCTCAGAACGACCTTCTTCCCTACCGTCTCCATAAGGTTAATACGGTCCACACCATGCAGCACCAAGGCTCAGGTGAAGGACTTGAAGATAGAGAATTGGCTCGGCGAGGACAACAAGCTCGGAATCGACATTTGGAACAAGAAGTACTGCTTCAACGGCGAATCCTTCGACGAGTGGCTGGACAGGGTCACCGCGGGGAACATCGCCATCAGGGAGATGATGCTCTCCCAGAAGTTCCTGTACGGAGGCAGGATCCTGGCCAACAGGGGGCTGCCCAAGTACGGCGTGAAGGTCACGCTGTCCAACTGCTACGTGGTCGAACCTCCCGAGGATAACATCGAATCCATCTTCGAATGCGCCAAGAAGCTTGCCCGCACATCCTCCTACGGCGGAGGGGTGGGCATCGACATCTCCAAGCTCTCACCCAGAGGAGCCAAGATCAACAACACCGCATCCGTCACATCCGGCGCGGTGTCCTTCACCGATCTCTATTCACTCGTAACCGGCCTCATCGGACAGCACGGAAGGAGAGGCGCACTCATGCTCTCCATGTCCTGCGACCACCCAGACCTGGAGGAGTTCATGTCCGTGAAGACCGACCTGGAGAGGGTCACCAAGGCCAACATGTCCATCAGGGTCTCCGACGACTTCATGAACGCCGTCAGGGACAAGAAGGTGTACCCCCAGTCCTTCACCAGACCGGAGACCAACGAGGTCATCCGCAAGAACCTGGACGCCTACGAGTTCTTCCAGAAGCTCTGCTACGCCAACTGGGACTTCGGCGAGCCCGGATGCCTGTTCTGGGACAGGATCTCCAGCTGGAACCTGCTGTCCGAGTTCCCCGACTTCTCCTACGCCGGCACCAACCCCTGCGCCGAGGAGCCCCTCCCCGCAGGAGGAAGCTGTCTCCTGGGGTCCATGAACCTGGCCGCCTTCGTCAAGGACGGCAAGTTCGACGAGGAGGACTTCAGGGAAGCTGTCGGGATCTGCGTCAGGGGATTGAACGAGGTCCTGGACGAGGGACTGCCGCTGCACCCCCTGCAGGAGCAGAGGGACTCCGTCACCGACTGGAGGCAGATCGGACTCGGCATCATGGGTCTGGCGGACATGCTCATCGGCATGGGCCTGACCTACGGATCAAAGGAAGCGCAGGACGTCTGTGACCGCATAGGATTCATCATGGCGGACGCCGCCATCAGGGAATCCGCCCTCATGGCCAAGGAGCAGGGCGCCTTCCCCAAGTGCAACATCGACAACCTGCTCAAATCGCCGTACCTGCAGCACAACACCACCCCCGAGACCAGGGAGCTGGTGGAGCAGTACGGTCTGAGGAACTCCCAGCTGCTGACCATCGCCCCCACCGGCACGCTGTCCACCATGCTGGGCATCTCCGGAGGCATCGAGCCTATATTCGCCACAAGCTACACCCGCAGGACCACATCCCTGTCGGACCACGACGAGTACTACAAGGTGTACACCGCCTGCGTGAAGGCGTACATGGACGCCCACGGCCTGGCGGACGATACCAACCTGCCGGAGTTCTTCGTCACCGCCCAGAACCTCGATTACAAGCAGAGGCTCAACATGCAGGGCACCTGGCAGATGCACATCGACGCATCCATCAGCAGCACCGTGAACCTGCCCTACGAGTTCCCCCAGGAGGACGTGTACGGACTGTACATGTACGCCTGGCAGATCGGATGCAAGGGAGTCACCGTCTTCAGGGATGGCTGCAAGCGCCTCGGCATCCTGTCCACCCAGGACAAGGAGAAGGAGGCCAAGGAGGCGGAGGCACGCAAGAAGGCCGTGGAAGAGGGAGAGAGAGGAATCGTCGAGGAGGTTGAGGACAACGTTGTCGGCAAGAAGCGCAAGCTGATGACCGGCTGCGGCAGCCTGCACTGCACGGCGTTCTTCAACCCCAAGACCGGCCGTCTCATGGAGGCCTACCTGAACAAGGGATCCACCGGCGGATGCAACAACTTCATGATCGGACTGTCCAGGATGATCTCCCTGGCCGCCAGGAGCGGATGCGAAGTGCAAGACATCGTGGACCAGCTCATGAGCTGCGGCGCCTGCCCTTCCTACGCTGTCAGATCCGCCACCAAGAAGGACACCAGCAGGGGATCCTGCTGCCCCATGGCCGTCGGATACGCCCTGGTGGACATGGAGAAGGAGATGAAGAAGGAACTCGGCATCGTGGAGAAGAAGGAGCTGGCCCCCGCCAAGGCGGTCAACCCCTGCCCGGTCTGCGGCGACGAGCTCCGCTTCGAGGGCGGCTGCAACATCTGCAAGTCCTGCGGATGGACCAAGTGCGAGTGATCACACCGCAATGAGGGTGATATCTCCGGATATCGCCAGCCGGGAACCGCCGGGGAGGAGGAATCCGTCCCCGGCATCCCATCCTTCCTTCCCTTCCGGTGTTTGTGACAATGTTATCACATCGCCCACCGACGCCGTCACCACGTCCGTGACATGGGACACATACATTATCTGGCACATTCCGTCCGAGAGGATCGGGCAAAGCACGGTGTCGTGTTCTCCGACATCGATCACCACCGTCCCTCCCCACACATCTGTGAGGGTTCCGCCGTCGGGATGGCGAAGACCGGTGATGGGGAGGTCTGTGTCCACACCACCCGTATCCAAGGTGACCGTGGAGGAACCCCTTTGGTAATGTGCCACAGGACCGGGGATGCCGTGGATGTACAGGTGCCAGACATCGCCAACGGTCACGGTGCAGACGCTGCTGTCCTCGACGGTCTCTGTGGTAATGGCGGCGGTGTCGACGTTGGTCACCCGTGCCTGTACCAGGAACGTGCCGGTTTCCGTTGTGAGGTCCGGACGGAGCCTGAAGGACGTCCCCTCCCCGGAGGGAACTCCGTTCAGATACCATGCGACCGTCTCGGTACCTATCACATCCTCGTACCTGATGTCGAAGAGCACCTCCTCGCCGCGACCGATGCTCAATGACGACGGGATGTCCGCGACGATCTCGGGTGTCATCGCCTTGGTGCGCTTCCACACCGCCGTGAAGGTCGTGTGGTCCAGCAGTTCGACCTGGGAACCGCATTCGTATTCGGTATCGCCGGACATCCACCTCATAAGGGTGAACTCCCCGCCGGTGTCGAAATTCGGATCGGCACCGGTAGGTAGGGTGAGCACATGACCTCCCGGTACGTTGCCTACGAGATCCCCATGATGCTCCGACTCCATGGTGACGGTGACGTTCTGCGGCGCCCACACGGACCTCAGCGTGATGTCCTCCGTCGGACCATACGGGTCGCCGATCCGGAATCTTGTAAGCGAACCGTCATCGGTGCGCTCCCAACGGATCAGCACCTTGCCGTCGGTGTCGGATATGCCGCGAATCTGATGTTCTGTTCCGTAGGTCACCTTCACATCCTCGGAAATGCCGGACAGGGTGTCCTCATATGTGATCGTGTATTCGTTCGGCTGCCACACAGGCGTCAATTCAAGATCAGAGACAGCCAAGATTTGCTGACCGATATTGTATGTAATACCCTCACGAGAGTCGTACCACCCATTATGTTTGTAGTGCAGACGGCTCAATTCCATGTCGGATATAGATGATGAAGAAAATGCATCAAAATGTTCTGTAAACGCCTGCCCTGCTAGAAATGGTGATGAGTAGGAGTAGGTAAATGATGACTTTTCTTCTAACACGATGTGTAGATCTACATCATAACTGGGCATTACAAATATTTGATTCGGAGAGTAAGTTATCCCATTATCAACTCTGTACCACCCTTTGAATGTCAACCCCTCATTCACGGTTACAGACTGTAAGGTGATTCCATCTAAGTTGAAATGATCTTCATCTGGAAGTACCATGCTAGAATAGGCGTGTGTGTGGTACCTCAACATGTATGTTTCTTCCCATTTTGCTTCAAAAACATACTCGTTGATCCCATCAACAGGAGTAAAAACAGATGAGACGGGGTATTCACTATGAGGCTCACGAGAATCAATCCATGTTCGTACATAGTAGCCTTCAATTGGAGAAACTCCCAAGTCCTCAATTGTCGGGAGGCGAATGACTTCACTGGCCGACACGCTATATGTCCCAAAGACTGTGCCAGTTCTATCTCTAAATGTTAATGATATGGCACTATCGCTGTTTGTTAGCGTCTCTGTAAGACAGATATCAGTGCCCTCAGAATAAGTGGCGCTCTGACTGTCAACGTTACCCACCGGACACTCGGCGGGTGTGCCCAGGAACAGGGCGGCAGCCGCTGCGGTGATCAGGAACACCGCGGCGATGTACAGGAGTCGTCCCGGCATCGGCGCACCGAGGTCAACAGAACTTACGTGTGTAAAAAGGTCACTCCCACCGGCGGTAGAGGGAATGCTCCAGACCCAACTGGTCCATGCATCTCCCGACGACGAAGGCCACGATGTCGTCCACCGTCTGCGGCTTCGAATAGAATCCCGGGTTGGCATCCAATATGCATGTGCCGCACCTTGCCAGCTTCAGCTCGTTCTCCAGCATCACGGCGCTCTTCGGGGTCTCCCTCACCACCAGGATGAGCTTGCGGGACTCCTTCAACGCCACCGCGGCGGCCCTTGTGATCAGCGTGTCCGCCAGGCCGTTGGCGATCTTGCCCAGTGACGATGCGCTGCAAGGGACCACGATCATGGCGTCGAAGCGATGGCTGCCCGAGGCTATGGGGGCGAACATGTCGTCGTCCTCGTAGACCTCGTCCGCCAGTTCTCTGACCTCGTCCAATGACATCCCCGTCTCGTGGGGGATGATCCTCTCGGCCATCTCGGACATCACCAGCACCTTCTCCCCGGGAAGCTCCTTCAACAGCCTGATCCCGTAAGCGGATCCGGATGCGCCGGTGATCGCTACTACGAACCTCACGGCCCGCCCTATGCATTCAAACGGTTTAATGGGTGGGTCCGTTTATCTATGCGGAATCGTTCCGGTGTTCATGCGCGACGGTGTCAGGTTCTGGCTGTACTTTGCCATCTCCATGCTCCTCATAGCGGCGGACATCGTTCTGCTGATGGCCACCTCGCTGCCCATGTGGGCATTCTGGGTCATATTGGCCGCATCCATGTTACTGCTGCTCGTACCGCAGGTGAGACTGAACGGACCCAAGGCGGAGGTGTCCGACGGATACCTGTTCATCAGGGCGTTCTTCATGAATCTGAACATCCGTCTTGACTCCATAACCGGGGTGGAATGCAGGCAGACCTTCGACCCCGGGGTGAGGGTCATCGGCTACGGCGGCATCAACACAGGGTCCGGGAGGTTCTCCAACCGGGAATTCGGCCCGTATTATTTCGCCGGGGACACCACCATCCCGCTGTTCGAGATCGTGAGATACGGCGACAGGACCGTCGTTTTCAACGACACCGATGCGGACACCACGTTCCGCGTGTTCTCCCAGATAAAGGAGAATACGGACTGCGGTGCGATGGGTACGGTGAACGGCAAACGCCGCATCAGCCACAGGAATATTATGCTGATGGGCACCGTACTCGGTATTGCCGTCATGATCGCCGTGGTGGTGCTGGCACTGTTCGCAGGTCACGCCAATGCATACATGGATGACGACGGCGTGAGGGTCGATGCCACCATGATGTCCTTCGAGACGACGTACGAGAACATCACCGATGCCGAACTGAGGTACGGCATGGACTACGGCATCAGGACCTGGGGGTACGGGGGATCGGAAGTGCTCAGCGGCAACTTCAGGAACGACGAGTTCGGATCGTACAGGCTGGCGGTGAACAAGACATCCGGGTACTGCATAGTGCTGCATTTGGCATATGGGGGCGTGATGGTGTTCAATCAACATGACGACACGTCCACGCAAGCCTTCTTCGACGATCTGACGCAGAGGCTCTCGGCGACATCATAAGAAGGATGTGAGCGATAGCTCGCGCATGGAGCCCAGGATGCAGAAGTACCACCTCTCCGAGCAAGAATCCATGGACCTTCTGAAGGGATGCGAATGCGGGGTGCTCTGCACCAACGGTGATGACGGTTTCCCCTACGGAACGCCGGTGAACTATGTGGTCCTGGAGGACCGTATCTTCTTCCACGGGAGGATGCGTGGAACCAGGGTCTCGAACATGCTGCGGGATCCGAGATGCAGCCTCACCGTCACCGACGAACGGGGCTATCAGGGATACGGGGATAACGCCTGCGATACCGACACCCTGTTCGCCTCCGTGATCGTGAAGGGTACGATGTGCCAGATTGACGACAATTATGTCAAGACCAAGGTCCTGAGGGCGCTGATCGACCGCCTCACCCCCGAGCGTGCCTCCCTTCCGGTGGACCCGGAGAGGGTGGTCCGCACCGGTGTGTACGAAGTCATCATCAAAGAGATCACCGGGAAGTACCGGGCCCCCAACCCGGAGAGCGTCAGGTATCCCGTCAAGTCCCAAAGATGACCGTTGGATTTCCAACGATTCCGGTTAATATACATAAGAAACCACGCACGCGATAACATGCAGCCCACATGCAGAAATTCCCGCTGACCGAAGAGCCGATGGACGCCCTCCTGCAGAAGGCCAGGATGGGAGTGATCTCCACCGTCGGCGAGGACGGCTACCACTACGGCACCCCGGTGAACTTCGTGTTCATGGCGGCCGCGTCCTCTTCCATGGGAGGAAGATCGGCGAGAAGGTCTCCAACCTGAAGGGGGATCCGAGATGCTACTTCACCGTCGTCGAGGAGAAGGGATTCGAGAGATGCGGCGACGGCACCTGCGACACCACCTCCCTGTACGAGTCGGTGATCATCCGCGGCAAGGTCGTCGTGATCGAGGACAACGACCTCAAGATGAGGATCCTCAGGGCCACGGTGGACAAGCTCCCCCCCGAGAGGAAGATCGACGAGATCGACGCACGCAAAGAAGGTCCCGCCCACCGGCATCTTCGAGATTGTCCCCGAGTCCAGGACCGGCAAGTACCACTCCGCCAAGCCGGGACACAAGGTCAATCAGTGAGGGTGCGGCGGGTGATCCCGCTCCTCTCGCGTCACCGTCCCCGGCGGTGACATATAAATACCACCAAGATATCCACCCAATCACGGACACAGGATGTGCGAACATCCTCCGTGGCGGACATTACGTCCGCAGGCCGTACGGGGGTCGCCGGACCGAACGTGCGGGATTCGATTCTGAACACTTTGTGTATTCTATTCTTTCTAGCAACGCTTATATACCATATCACTGATGCCGACAGCCATCGATGCACACGTATCCGTGCGTGCGCATCCGAAGAGGTAAGAAAATGGTAACCGTCTATGACGTTCCTGCGGAGAAGCTGATTCTCAAGGTCGCAGAGAAGCTCAAGGGCAACGACGCCATCGAGCCCCCTGCATGGGCCGAGTTCGCTAAGACCGGCAGGCACACCGAGAAGGCACCCACCCAGGAGGACTGGTGGTACACCAGGTCCGCAGCCATCCTGAGGAAGATCTACGTGAAGGGCCCCATGGGCTCCTCCAAGCTCGCGGCCGAGTACGGCGGATACGCCGACAAGGGTTCCATGCCCAACAAGGCCGTCAAGGGAAGCCGCAACATCGCCAGGAAATGCATGATCCAGCTTGAGAAGGCGGGATATCTCGTCTCCGTGAACAAGCAGGGCCGCGCCATCAGCCCCAGCGGAATGTCCCTCCTGGACAACGCCGCCAAAGAGGTGTCCGACGAGATGAAGGCCTGATCGGGAGTGAGAGCATGGAAGACCCTGAATTGGAAGCGTTGAGACAGAAGCGTATGGCGGAGCTGCAGAACAACCAGCAACAGGCCATGGCACAGCAGCAGGCGGCCGAGCAGCAGAGACAGCAGATGGAGATCCAGAAGCAGATGATCCTCCGTCAGATCCTCACCCCGGACGCCAGGGACAGACTGTCCAACGTAAGAGTCGCCAACCCCGAACTCTGCAACGCCGTAGAGATGCAGCTGATCCAGCTGGCACAGTCGGGAAGGCTCCAGGGTGTCGTGAACGACGACATGCTCCGCAACATCCTGAGGCAGGTGTCTCCCCAGCACAGGGAGATAACCATCGAGAGGAGATGATTGTAATGAGTTCAACCAAACCGCCGGCAATGAAGACCAGGCTGAACAAGGCCACCAAGCAGAACCGCCGTGTGCCCGCCTGGGTCATGATGAGGACGAACAGGCAGTTCCTGCGCCACCCCAAGAGAAGGTCATGGCGCATGAGCAAACTCAAGGAGTGATCCTATGGCAGAAGAGATCGAGAGAGTCATGACCGTCCCTCTGAGGGCCACCAAGATGGCGCCCAGGACCCGCAGGGCCAACCGCGCCGTCAAGGAGGTCAGGGACTTCGTCAAGAGGCACATGAAGGCCGAAGAGGGCAAGGTCTGGATCGACACCTCCGTCAACGAGAAGATCTGGTCCAGAGGAATCCAGAACCCTCCCAACAAGATCATCGTCAAGGCAGTCAAGTTCGAGGACGGCCTTGTCGAGGTCACCCTGGCCGAGTGAGAGCATGATGCGTATCTCCCGCAGGTCCGGAACCCCCAGCATCGGTGTGTATTCCAGGGTCAGCGAGAGCTACGCCTTCATCGCCTCCGACCTCGACGGCGGCTTCGCCGACGAGGTCGCCCTGGCCCTGGGGGTGGAGTGCGTCCGCACATCCGTGGCCGGATCCTTCGTGGTCGGGTCCCTGATGGCGGCCAACTCCAACGGCGCCGTGGTCTCCGGCCTGGCCGAGCAGACCGAACTGGACAGAATCGGCAAGGTCCTGAATGTGGCCACCCTGGAGGACAGGTTCAATGCGGCAGGGAACAACATCCTTGTCAACGATTTCGGTGCCATCGTCAACCCCGAGCTCAGCGACACGGAGATCAAGCTCATCTCCGACGCCCTGGGCGTGGAGTGCGTGCGCGGCACCATCGCGGAGATTCCCACCGTGGGGGCCGTCTGCCTCGCCACCAACAAGGGGGCGGCGGTGCACCCCGGTGCCACCTCCGAGGATCTGGCACTTATCAAGGACGTCCTGAAGGTGGATGCGATCCGCACCACCTTGAACCATGGCGTCCGTACCGTATCCGCCTGCGCCCTGGCGAATTCCAAGGGCGCACTGGTCGGCGACCTCACCACCCCCATCGAGATGGGAAAGCTGGAGGACGCCCTGGACCTGTTCTAACTGCGGTCGAAGACCCAGCATTCCTTGAGTTCGGGCAGTTCGTCCTTCGTTATGTCGATTGAGTTGCCCACATATTCCACGAAGTCCGGAGGTATCATCTCCAGGAACCCGTCTATGTCCGCCACCGGGAGCGTCAGACCCCCGACGCGGTAATGCATGGGGATGACGATGTGGGGATTGACCGCCTCTATGAACCTGCGCACCTCCGGCAGCTCCATGGTGAACACGCCGCCTATGGGCACGAAGAGGAAGTCCGCACCGCAGATGGCGTTGATCACCTTGTTGTTAGGCACCGTCCCGAGATCCCCGCAGTGGCAGAGGGTCATCCCCTCCACGGTGAAGCGGTACATGGTGTTGAATCCCCTTTTTGCGCCGTTCACGTCGTCGTGGTAGGTGGACAGACCGTAGAAGGGGATGCCCCTGAACTCGAACCTGCCGTTCTTGGCCAGCACCGGCTTGAAGTTGCCGTTGATGGTCCTGGAGGCGTTGTGGTCGTAGTGGTCGTGGGTCATCAGTACGAGATCCGCGGTGGCCGAAGGCACCTTGATCCCCAGGGACTTGCCGTCGTGGGGATCGATGACGATGGTGGTATCCCCGGTGGTTATCTCGAAACAGGAGTGTCCGTGCCACTTGATGCGCATGGACGGCGGAACGGCTTACCCCCGTTTCATAGTATCGCGCGTACACCCGCGCACATCCGCCGAAAACGCACTCAGTCGCGGGCAAGTTAATTAATGCCTAAGGGGTACACGTGCCCGATGAAGACTCTGGTCCTGGCCATCGACAGGGACAACGACTTCGGCGAGAAGGCGGGGGTGGCGACCCCCGTGATCGGCATCGAAGGATGCGTGGAGGCCGTGATGAGCCTCGGCGTGGCCGATCCCGAGGATTCCGATGTCAACGGACTGTTCGCCGCCATCCAGACCTACAAGGAACTGATGGAGAGCTTCCGCGGCAGGCCCGGCAGGAAGGCGGAGATCGCCCTCATCTGCGGCGACCGCAAGGTGGGCCACCGTTCGGATTATGCTGTCATCGAGCAGCTGGAGGAGGTCATCTCAGTCGTATCCCCGGACAGGGTCATCCTGGTGGGGGACGGGGCCGAGGACGAGTATGTCTACCCGATCATCAGCTCCAGGGTGCCGATAGACTCCGTGAGGAAGGTCTATGTGAAGCAGGCCCCGGGGGTGGAAGGCACACTGTACATCATCTCCAGGATGATGAAGGACGCCGACAAGAGGAAGAGGTTCCTTGTACCCATAGGCGGACTTCTGCTGCTGATAGGTCTTATTTTCCTTGCCGAGGGATTCTACGCGTACATGATCACCGGGTCCGGGATGTACATCTACAACCAGACCTGGTCCATCATCGCGACAGTCCTGGGCATCATGCTGCTGATGTACGGCTACAACCTGATGGATAGATTCATCCAAAGCTTAGAGAATCTGGGCAAGAACATACGCAGCGGCGACATCACGATCACCTTCTCGATAATCGCCTTCGGCATGCTGGTGGCGGGCGTGGCCATGGGGCTGAACTCCATATGGAACCTGCAGACCGGGGACACGCTGTACCTGATCGTCCAATTCGTATCCAACGCCATGTGGCCGATCGCCCTGGCGGTTGTGTTCAGGGACACCGGCAAGGAGCTGAAGAACTACCTGTCCATGAAGAAGGTCAACCGCAGCTTCATGGTGGGCACCATCGCCATCATCGGCATCGCCTTCATCGCCCAGGGAGCCCTGGACCTGACGAAGATGATGCTGGGTTACGGGGAGATGGAGAACTTGCTGATCCTGTTGGAGATAATCGTCGGCATAGTGTTCCTGGTGATCACCTCCGTGCTGCAGACCACCTTCAGCCGCTACTTCAGGGCCCATCGCGGTGAAACAGATGATTCACGGTGAATGGGAGCCCGTCTACCGGGAGATCCTGGAGGACATGGGCTATTCGCGTTCGGAGGACGAGGCATGTGCCAGACTTCTGAAGGCACTGATGACTAACGCCGATCTGATCGATCCCGATGACATAGAGTTCAAGGACACCGTGGCGGTCATCGGTCCCGCCGATCCGGATCTGAGTGATCTGGATGGGAAGACCGTCATATCCGCCGGATCCGCCACAGAGATACTCTGCAGGGAGCACATAGTGCCCGACATTGTTGTCACGGACCTGGACGGCGACACGGAGTGCCAGATAGCCATGTCACGGAAGGGTGCGGTGACCTTCATCCACGCACACGGCGATAACATGGAACTGGTGATGCGCTATGCCAAGGAGTTCACCGGGCCGGTGGTGCTTACCACACAATCCGTCCCCGATAGGGTTATCCAGAACTTCGGAGGGTTCACCGACGGTGACCGGGCCGTCTGCATCGCCAGGGAGCACGGATGCACCATCGAGCTCAGAGGATTCGATTTCCAACACCCCTGCACCAAGGACAGTTCCGATCCCGAGGTGAAGATGCGGAAGCTCCGCTGGGCGGAACGCATCATCCGCCCGGATTCCCCGGATATCGTCAGAATATGATGGCGAATATCACCAGCAGCATCACACCCAGCATGGTGTAAGTGACCATCGAGCAGAGTGGATCGGCGATGCGGTTCCTCTCCTCCTGGGTCTTCTTACCCATGCGCTCCAGAATCCAGTCCACGCCGCCCCTGAACAGATGACCTCCGTCGAAGGGCAGGCTGGGCAGGGCGTTGGATATCCCCAGAACGATGTTTAGCCAGAAGGTCCAGTATATCACGTAGATCAGCACCCAGAACACATCATCCGGCAGGAAGGAGCAGTCGTACCACCAGGTCACGTCCTCGGGAATGGGGGAGAATCCGTTGAAGGGGGCGCTGATATATGACAGCAGCGACAGGGCACCCTGTGACAGGTTTGTGGCACCGTTCAACGGATTGATGCCTTCCTCCATCACCAGGTTGGGGGTGGTGAAGGTGAATCCCGACAGCGAGGTGGATATCCCCAGGAACCCTATGTCCCCGTTGGCTGACAATACCGCAGAACGTACATGATATGTCGAACCGTCGTAGTAGCGCACAGTGATGACATCACCGGGCGAGGTGCTCTGCATGAAGGATGTGAACTGCGACGGCAGGTGTATCGCCGTCTCCGCCCCTCCGTTCACCGAGAGACCGACTATGTACATCCCCTTCTCCAATCCGATGGAATAGGCCGGCGACAACGAAGTGACGGCCTCTATCTGCGCCCCCAGGATCATGTTCGCGGTGCGCTGCTCGTCGTGATACACGTATGTGACCGTGGCGTTGATGACCTCCGGGGCGGTGTATCCGCGGAGGATCTCCTCTATGGAATTGTAATCGGTGACCTCATGTCCGTCTATCGCCACGATTATCGCAGAGGTGGGTATCCCGGAATCGTATGCTTCGGAGCCCTCGCTCACCGCGTACACGGCGGGAGAGTCCCCGTACTGGGTGCTGACGCCTGCCATAAGTGCGGCGAACATCACCGTGAAGAGCACCACCGCGGCAAGGAAATTGGTGGTTATCCCTGCGGCGAAGATATCCATCCTGGCTCTTCTCGGAGCCTTCTCGATGTCCTCGGTGCTGAGCTCCACGAAGGCTCCCAGCGGGACCACGCAGTACTGTATCCCGGAGTGCTCCACGCCCACGTCGTTGGCCCGGCTCTGGATGCCGTGGGACAGTTCGTGGATCACCATGGCCACCACCAATCCGATTATCCCGTAGACCAGCGGGAGCATGGGGTTCAGACCGGGTATCGCCAACGCGTACTCGATGCCCAGCCCCTCGGACTGCATGGCCTGAGGCAGGTAGATGATGTCTATGATCAGGATGATGGAGATGATGGCCATCAGCGCGAAGGACACCGCCATGGACACCTTGCCCATGACCATCCAGATGCGACGGTGCTTGGCGAGACGGTCCATCAGCCTCAGACCCCAGGGGGTCCTGAGCATGATGATCGGCCCCATGGTCACCAGCCCCTTCTTCTCCAGCTCCGGGTGGCTGCGGATGTAGGCGAAGATGGCGATGTAGATCACCAACAGGATAAGCAGGGCGAGGACGACCGTACTCAATGTGCCACCGTGCCGCCATCCCTTGGGCGATATATAACGATAGCCAGTTGCGGGACATTCGTCGATGTGACCTAGCTAACTATAAGTCACATGATTGCATAGACCGAGACAATGGACCTCCAGCCTATCGTAGATGCCATAAGGAACTTCCCCGGCGTCACCAGGAAGAACGCCATCCACGAGATAGTGCGCCTGCTTCCCACCGGTTCCTTCGTCAACGTGGCCGCATCCGAAGGCGAGGATGCCGCGGCGATAGAGTACGGCAACGATTACATCCTCTTCGCCACCGACGGCATCATGGAGTCCCTTGTGAAGACCGACCCCTTCAGCGCCGGATACTACGCGGTGCTGGTCAACGTCAACGATATCGCCGCCATGGGAGGGAAGCCCTTGGCCATGGTGGATGTTATGTCCATCAAGGAGGAGAGGATCTGCTCCCAGATCCTCAGGGGCATGGAGACCGCGGTGCGCAAGTTCAACGTGCCCATCGTGGGCGGTCACACCCACCCCGATTGTCAGTATCAGGCCATCGACATCTCCATCATCGGCACCGTGCCGAAGACCGACCTCATCAGAAGCACCGAGGCGGCACCCGGGGACGATGTGGTCTTCGTGATGGATCTCGACGGCTACTATCCGGAGAATCTGCCGGCGGTATGGGACACCACCACCCGCAAGGGTGACGAGATAGTCCAGGCGCAGATGGCCGCCATGTGCACCGTGGGGAAGGAACATCTGGCTCATTCCGCCAAGGACATGAGCAACCCCGGATGTGTGGGAACCCTGGGCATGATGCTGGAGACCTCCGGTATGGGCGGATGGGTGGATGTGGACAGGATACCCGTCCCCGAGGGCTGCAAGAACTTCATCCAGTGGGTGCTGGCATATCAGGGATGCGGCTTCGTCTTCGCCTGTCCGCCGGAGAACTCCGCCAGGATCATCGAGATATTCTCGAAGGTGGGCTGCGCCGGAGCCGTTGTTGGCAAGGTGGAGGACACCGACAGACTCATTCTAAGATCCGGCGATCAAGAGGCGGTATTGTTCGACTTCGAGAAGGACCTCATCACCGGCTGCAAGCCCAAGAAGAGATGAGAGTGCCGAGCCACAAGGGTTGATGCCACTTCCGTCACGAGTTTGCCACTTCGCTTCTCGACCCCGCTACCCTGCGAGCGTCCGTAGCCCGCGGTAAGGCTGCTCCCGTCAGGGCCTGACCCGGTCCCCGCGATTAACACGACTTTGACTGCCCTCCGGCAGTCACCGAACGTGAACGCGGACCCCGCAAGACAGGATCTCATAGTCACTCCGTGGGCCCGCGGCTTCTGTAAGCACCGTCCCTTGCTGTCACCTCCGCATATTGACGGTTTCGGTATACAAGGATACGCCAAACATCCCGGTCTAGCCCGACAAGGACCGCCGATACAGTCCTCTATATTTAATGTATCGTAGACGGGCTCAGTCGTACTTCCTGTTATCCGTCACATGCTTGGACTTGCCCTCGAAGCGCTCAAGGGTCCCGGGAAGCACCAATTTCACTTCCGCCTTGATGTTGAGGATCTCCTTCAGACGGCGGTCCAGGGTGTTGGCCATCTTGGTCAATTCGACCATATCCTCGGTGAGGCTCTCCTCGTTGAGCTCCGCCTCCACCACCAGACGGTCCATGTACTTGTCGTTGTCAAGGGTGAGGTGATAGAACGGACTGAGGAAGGGCATCTCGCCGATGACCGCCTCGATCTGCGACGGGAACACGTTGATTCCGCGGACCACCAGCATGTCGTCGGTCCTGCCGGACAGCCTCTGCAACCTGGGGTGCGTCCTTCCGCACTTGCAGACCCCCCACTCCAGGGAGGATATGTCACCGATCCTGTAGCGGATCAGCGGGAAGGCCTCCTTCTGCAGCATGGTGACCACGATGGCGCCCCTCTCCCCCTCGGGAACGGGCTCGTCGTTCTCGTCCAGGACCTCTATCAGACACAGGTCCGCCCAAACGTGGAATCCCGCCTGCTCCTCGCATTCCAGGAACATGGGTCCGCTGAACTCGCTGGCCCCGTAGCAGTTGTACACCTTGATGCCGGTACGGTCCTCCAGCTTCCTGCGCATGGACTCGGACCAGGGCTCCCCGCCGGCGATGGCCTTGCGGAGCTTGGTGTCCCTGCGGATGTCCACGCCACGCTGGTCACAGACATCGGCTATGTGGAAGAGGTACGACGGGGTTCCCGCCATCACGGTGACGGGGAGATCACACATCAGGTCGATCTGACGGTTGGTGTTGCCGGTGCTGGTGGGCAGGACGGTGGCGCCGAGCTTGGTGGCCGCGTCGTGAACACCGAGGCCTCCGGTGAACAATCCGTATCCGTGGCTGTTCTCCAGCATGTCCTCCTTGGTCATGCCGAAGGAGGTCATACCCCTGTCCAGGGACTCCGCCCAGTTGTCCAGGTCCTTCTGCGTGTACCCCACCACGGTGGGCTTGCCGGTGGTACCGGACGACACGTGTACCCTGACCAGTTCCTCGTAGGGCCTCACGAACAGCTTGTCCGGGTAGTTGTCCCTCAGGTCGGTCTTCTTCATGAAGGGGAGCTTGCGGATGTCATCCAGCGTCTTGATGTCCTCGGGCTTGACGCCCTTCTCGTCCATCTTGGTGCGGTAGAACGGGGAATCCCGATAGGTCCTCTCGACCAGCTGCTGCAGAAGCCTGAGCTGCATTGCCTTGAGTTCCTCGACGGGCATGGTCTCGATGTCCTCGTTCCAGAATGCCATCATATCTCCTCGTGTGCTCCGTGCCAACATTTAGCACGCATAGCCGCCTAATACGGACGTGCATATAATGATTGCCACCCCAGCTTACCGAGGAGAGGCGTATACGGGTACGTCTACAGCCTGAGGGTGGCGATGAACGCGCCCCAGTCCTTGGAACGCTCGGACACCGTGAGCTTGGCGCCGCAGAACGGACAGGTCCTCAGGTCCATCACGCTCACCCCTCCGGGGGTGGGCATGATCTCATGACCCTTGAGCTTCAGGGCCTTGAGGTCCTCACGGGACATGGTCATGGAGAACTCCGGCTCAGATCCCTCGGGAACGTCCGCCAGGGAGACCGAACCCTCGATCAGGGCGTCCATCATCCTTCCGCAGCAGGCGCTCTCCGCATCGTCGTGATTGAGACGGAGCGCACCCACCGGGCGGGAGCGCAACAGCATCATGCGGAAATCACGGAGCCTCCCCCATAACTCGCCGCTGATCCTGTCGCCCTCCGGCGAGAGGGCGGCGGTATAGTACAGCATGGACTTCCAGGGATCCTTGGGCAGGGAGCCGTCTAGATACATGGCCCCGAGCCTCTCGCAGGCCTCCCGGTCACCCTTTATGCTGTTGGCCAGGAAGCGGAGGATCTCGGCGGCCTCGGAGGCCTTCCCCTCTTCCTGGAGACGGGATGCCTCCTCCCTCCGGGATTGGGCGTACTGGTCGTACGTCACATCCTCCGGATAGCCGTAGAGGCGCCTTAGCTCCTGCTCCATGTCGGCCATGGTTCACCCGATGGTGATGCGACCGACAACCCTCAGCTTGCCGCCCTCGAGATACATCATGAGGCCGGTGTCGCCGGGCTTGTAGATCATGTCCGACTCGAGTTCGAGGTCAAGGGTGGGCAGGTGGAAATCACCCTCGTCGCTCACCGCCTTCACCCTGCAGGGAACCATCTGCATCCAATGACCCAGATGCATGACCATGCCCTCCTTGAGGGGAGCCTTCCAATAGCGGATCAGCTCTGCCTTGCCGGAGACGGAACGGGTCATGGTGACCGAGGGATCGGTCGTAAGGACATACCCGCGGTCCAGCTCATCGGACTCTATGCCGCGAAGTGCCAGACCCACATGGTCGCCCTTCACGCCGTCGTTGGCGTCCACGTCGTGCTTCTGGATGGACTTCAACACCACCTCGCGGTTCAGCGGCAAGACGCGCATCTTGTCGTGCTTGAGGAACCAGCCGTCTATGACGGACCCGAGGACCACGGTGCCGACGCCCTTCACGTTGAAGTGGCTGTCCACCGGGCAGGAGCCGCAGGTGCCCTGACCCGCCACACGCTCGGTGTTGCAGGCGAGGTCCAGCAGCATCTCCCTGACCGCCACCGCATCGTCCTCGATGGGTTCGTATCCCTCAAGGCAGGTTCCGGCCACCAGGGGCTTCAGCTGCTCCGGCTGTATGTAGTTGCGCAGGATGACCCAGCCCTTGGAGAGACCCATGGCGTCCGCCATGACTATGGTCTCCCCCAGGAAGGCGTCTATGGAGTCCACCACCAGGATGGCGTACTCCGACATGGCCGCGGTGTAGAACAGTGAGGACAGCTTCTCCGGATACTTGGACGGCTCGATCAGTGTGACCGAGTCGTTCCCCTTCTTCAGCTCGAAGAAGGTCATGTCGGTGACGGTGCCCTTCTTCCCCACCTCGCCGGCGAACCCCTTGGCTCCCAGGACGGCCACGTTCAGGTTTCCCATACGGACACCTCAGAGGTCCTTCTCGGAGAGGGTCCTGAATCCCGCCTTCTCCAGAGCGTCGATGGCGTGCTGGGGATCGTCCAACCTGAAGAACACGGCGGGTCCGCGGACGCCGGCGTAGGCGTAGGCATACTCGATGTTGATGTTGGCGTCGCCGAACACCTTTCCCACGTCGTACAGCCCTCCGGGCTGGTCCTGCATAGGCACCGCGATGACGTCGGTGAGTTTGACGATGATCCCCTTCTCCTTCAGCGTCTCGTATGCCGCCTTGGGCTCATCGGCGATGGCCCTGAGCACACCGAATCCGGAGGACTCGGCGATGTTGAACGCCTTGAGGTTGATGCCGCACTCCTTGAGGGTGCCGGATATGGAAGCGAAGGCTCCCGGTTCGTTCTTGACGAATATTGAAAGCTGTGTGATTATAGGCATTTATAACACCCTGTTGTCTATGACTCTCTTTGCTTTGCCCTGGAACCTGGGCAGAGTGCCGTGGGCCTTCAGGTCCACCTCCACCGCGATGTTCAGGTATTTCTTCATCTCGTGCTCGATGCGCTTCTTCAGCGCCATCATGTCCTCCATCTTGTCGCTGAAGGCCTCGGGCTTCAGCTCCACCTGGACGGTCATGTGGTCGAGAGCGCCCTCGCGGTCCACGATGATCATGTACTGGTCGCCCACCTCCGGGATCTGCATCAGGGTGTGCTCCACCTGGGAGGGGAACACGTTGATGCCGCGGATGATGAGCATGTCGTCGGACCTTCCGGTGATCCTGCCGATGCGGGGCGAGGTGCGTCCGCACTTGCAGGGCTCGTCGATGATGTAGGTCAGGTCCTTGATCCTGTACCTGACCAGGGGGAAGGCCTCCTTCTGTAGCATGGTTACGACCAATTCTCCCCTCTCTCCCGGCGGGAGCACCTCCTCGGTCTCCGGATCGATGACCTCTACGTACATGATGTCCGCGGGGATGTGGATGCCGTCCCTCTCCTTGCACTCGGTGAACATGGGCCCTGCCTGCTCGGAAGTGCCGTAGATGTCGTAGGCGGTGACGCCCATGTCCTCCTCGATGTGCCTCCTCATGCCCTCGGTCCAGGGCTCGGCGCCCAGGATGGCTGTCCTGAGCTTGGTGTCCCTGCGGAAGTCCACTCCCATCTGCTTGGCGATGGTGGACATGTGGATCAGGTAGGACGGTGTGCATGCGATGGCCGTGACACCGAGATCCTTCATGAGCTCCAACTGCCTCTCGGTTCCTCCGGTACCGGAGGGGAGGACCGTCGCACCAACGACCTCGGCGCCGTAGTGCAGGCCGAGACCGCCGGTGAACAGGCCGTAGCCGTAGGACACCTGGATGATGTCGTTCTCGTTCACGTCGATGGACGTCAGGGACCTGGCCAGCGCCTCGGACCAGTAGTCGATGTCGTGCCTGGTGTATCCCACCAGGGTGGGCTTACCGGTGGTACCGGAAGATACGTGATACCTGACGATCTGGTCATTGGGCAGTGTGAAGAGACCGGTGGGGTAGTTGTCCCTCAGGTCGTCCTTATACATGAAGGGCAGTTTGGCGATGTCCTCGAGGCACTTTATGTCCTCGGGCTTCACGCCCTTCTCGTCCATGCGCTTGCGGTAGAATGTGTTGTTGGCGTAGAGGTTCTCGATCAGCTCCCGGAGCATCTTGTACTGGAGCTTCCTCAGCTCCTCCCGGGGCATGCACTCTATCTCTTCGTTCCAGAACATGGTCTGTCTCACCCGAATGGTTGCCGAGATGACTATCCTTTATTTTAATTGACAGCCGGCCTCACTTGGTGAAGCCTTTGTTGGCCATGCCCACGGCGATCTTGATCATCTTCTGCATGCAGGGTTCCGCGTAGAAATCCTTCCTGACGGTGAGTGCGCCGAACAGCTCGTCCGGGTCCTTTCCTTTCAGATCTTCGATGCTCCTGATGCCCAGGAGATACAGTCCGCGGCAGCACTTCTCGCTGACCGACGGGAGCTTCCTCAGCTCCGCCACGACCGCCTTCTCCTCCTCGCTCATCTCTCCTTCCGGGCCTCCGAGCCCGCATGCTGCTTCTGCCATGCATCTATCATGCGCACACACGTATATAATGGTGGGAACGTCCCGAATCCGTGGACCAAGAGGGATGCTGGGACCGGCTGTACCGCAGCGACGGCAGGAGATGGCGGGGGATGACCTCCATGGAGGATCCTCCGTTCCCACAGGGCGGCAGGATCCTGGAGGTGGGGTGCGGCAACGGTAAGACCGCGCTGGCACTTCTGTCATTGGGGTATGAGGTCACCGCCGTCGACATATCCTCGGGAGCCTTGGAGGCCTGTAGGCTCTACGCTCCGGAGGCGGAGTGCGTGAAGGCCTCGGTTTCAGATTTACCGTTCGATGACGGCACCTTCGACGGGGCTGTGCTTTTCCACGTGATGGAGCACATCCTTCCGTCGGAGCTGCCCGTTGTGTCCAGGGAGATCGCAAGGGTCCTCAGACCCGGCTGCTCCGCGATCGTCAGATCGTTCCTGTCGGGGGACCTCAAGTCGGAGAAGGGGGAACCCGGTGCCGAAGGCTCCGTGATCCGGGGCAACGGCATCCGCTATGTCTACCGCGACGAGAATTCCTTCAAAGCGATGTTCCCCGACGGAGAACTCATCTCCTTCTCTGTGAGCGAGGAGGACACCCGCTTCGGTGGCCGCAGGCGTCGCGGGGAGGCGGTGTTCAGATTCCCCGACACCGAAAGTTGATATCGGTGGACTCGGTGCACCGTCCCATGAAGTGCCCCAAGTGCGGCTACGACAACCCCGACGGAACGGTGTTCTGCGAGGAGTGCGACTGGAAGCTGAACCTCGCCTACAAGGGCGAGAGCATGGCCGTGAACTCCGTCTACCTCGCCATCGCCTCGGTGGTGCTTGGCATCGCCGCCATCGCCACGGCTTTCCTCCACATCGGCATCGCCGCCATAATCTGCGGAGCTCTGGGTATGTTCCTGGGAGGATACACCCAGTCCCTGGTCAGGCTCACCGGTATCCAGGGTGACGTCAGGCAGAAGCTCATGATTATGGCGAGCGTCGGTCTCGTGCTGGCCGTCATCGGATTCATCTACGGGATATCCGTGGCGTTTGCGTGATAGGATGGCCGTCTACCGCGGAAAGTACATCCTGGAAGGCCTGGACTCCATCCCCCCGGAGATGGAGCGGGACCTGGACCTGGCATATGACATCTGCAAGGAGCTGAAGGACACCTCGCCCTGCGAGATGTGCGGATGCTGCTGCCACCAGCCCTTCATAACCGTAAGGGATTCCGAGGTGGAGCGTGTGGCGGAGGCCGCGGGCATCGACCCGTACACCTTCGCCACCGAATACATCTACAGGGACGGGGGACGCTGGCTCTTTACCAAAACGGATCCCTGCTACTTCCTCAGGGATGATAACAGATGCAGGATCTGGAAGGACCGTCCGGAGATCTGCGACGACTTCCCCTACATGGTCTCCATGTTCATGAGCCGTGTGTACCTGGCGATAGTGAACCCCGACCACGATATAATGGGGGATCTGGAATACATGGACGACACCTGGCCCTGCACCCCCATAATCAAGACCCGCATCCGCGGGATGGTGGACGACGCCAGGGAGAGGCGTCACTCGTTCTCGTCGATATGAGCCAGGAACGCATCCTGGTACAGCGACGGCTTGATGATGTGCCCGGCCTTGGGCACCCTCAGCACCTTGCATCCCGGGATCCTGTCAGATATGAAGTCACCGAGACGGGGCTCCACCATGATGTCGTCCAATCCGTGGACGGAGAGGGTGGGCACCGAGATCAGGTGGACCTTCCCCCTGGTGTCGAACTCGTCCAGGGCGTTCATCTGGTCCTTCAGGCCCTTGGGGTCCAGGTCGTGCAAAGAGTGGAGCTTGTGGCCCTTGGCCTCCTGGGCGGAGAAAAAGTCCTCGGTGAAGCAGAAGGCGTTGGTCATCATGCTGATGTACTCCGGCTTCCCGCCCTCCAGGGCGCAGTCCACGATGCCGTTCATGAAGTATGAGGAACGGGCGGGACGGTAGGGGTATGCGGACACCAGGGTCAGACTCCTCAGCAGCTCCGGGAACTGCAGGGCGAACTCCTGGGCGATGTGACCGCCCATGGACCATCCGAGCAGGTGGGCCTTCTCTATTCCCAGGTGATCGAACAAAGCGCGGAGGTCGTCCACGAAGTCCTGTGCCTTGATCCCCTGGCGGGGGTACTCGGTTATGCCGGCTCCGCGGTTGTCGTAATAGACGGTGCGGTGGTTCTCCGCCACCATGGGTATCAACTGCTTGAAGAAGTCGGTGTTGCCGCTGAATCCTCCCACGAGGACCACCGGGGTACCCTGACCCTGTTCCTCGTAGTGCAGTCTGATGCCGTTGATCTCCGCGAAAGGCATGATTCTCGTGATGATGGTTTCTTACTTAAAAGTTGCACAGAATCGGCAAAAACCCCCGATTTTAGGGGAAATGACATCCGCGCGGGCGCGTACGCAGGCATGTATTTTATAGGACGCCAGCTTAGGTGCGGTCGCGCAAGACGCAGAGGTAATAGGAATGCCCACCGAAGGAAAGCTCGGAACCAGGATAAGGAAGTACAGGGAACAGCTGGGTTTGACCCAGGAGCAGCTTGCAGTCAACGCGGGACTCGACGTAGGATTCCTTGCGGACGTGGAGGCTGACCGCATATACCCTCCCATCGGCACCATCATCAAGCTTTCCAGGGCGCTCGGACAGAGGGTAGGGACCTTCATGGACGACCAGTTCCACCCCGACCCCCTCATCACCAAGGCCGGCAAGGTCTCCGAGGAGACCGACTCCCAGAGGGGAGCCAAGGGACACTACCACTACTTCCCCCTCGGGAAGGGTAAGACGGACAGGCACATGGAGCCCCTGTTCATCAGGATCGAGGAGGACGATGAGAAGGAGCTGTCCTCCCACGAGGGAGAGGAGTTCATCATCGTGATCTCCGGCAAACTGCTGCTGAGATACGGCAAGACCGAGGAGGTCCTGGAGGCAGGTGACACCGTGTACTACAACTCCGTGGTCCCCCACTACATCGGAGCCGTCAACGGCCCCGCAGAGATCTACGCCGTCCTGTACGTCCCCTTCTGAGGTGCCCCCATGCCGTGCATACCCCGCAAGGAGTTCACCAGCGACGAAAGGCTGGGGGATCTTTTGGACAAGTGCGTCCGGGAGCACCCGGACAACGACGCCATCGTTTACGTGGACAGGGATCTGAGGCTCTCCTGGAGGGAATGGGGCGAGTCCGTGGACCAGCTGGCCAAGGGACTGATGGCCATGGGCGTCCAGAAGGGCGACAAGGTGGCCGTCTGGGCCACCAACGTGCCTGACTGGATCACCCTCATGTTCGCCACCGCCAAGATCGGTGCCATATTGCTCACGATCAACACAAACTACCAGGAGGCGGAGCTGGACTACGTCCTGAAACAGTCGGACATGAACTACCTGTTCCTCATCGACGGCGTCAGGACCACCGATTACGTGAAGATAGTCTATGACCTCGTTCCGGAGCTGCTGACGCAGCCCAGGGACAAGTTCCACAGCGAGAAGTACCCCTACCTGAGGAAGGTCTGCTTCCTGGGACCGGAGAAGCGCCGCGGCATGTACTCCATGGCGGAGGTGCGCTCACTTTCCGTGCAGATCGACGACACCGAATACCAGGAGCGCAAGGACTCCGTTGACGTCCACGACGTCACCATGATGCAGTACACATCCGGTACCACCGGCTTCCCCAAGGGTGTGATGCTGACCCACTACAACATCGCCAACGACGGATATTGGCTCGGTGCGAACATGAATTACGGCGCCGAGGACAGGCTCTGTCTCAACGTTCCGCTGTTCCACTGCTTCGGATGCGTGCTCGGCGTGATGGCCTGCATCAACCACTGCGTGACCATGGTGTTCTGCGAGGTCTTCGACCCCGTGAAGGTGATGACATCCATAGAAACGGAGAGATGCACCGCCGTGTACGGCGTGCCCACCATGTTCATCGCCATCCTGGAGCACAAGCTGTTCAACAAGTTCGACTTCTCCACCCTGAGGACCGGCATCATGGCCGGCTCCCCCTGCCCCGTGAAGACCATGGAGGAGGTGGTGGACAAGATGAACATGAAGGAGATCACCATCGTCTACGGTCTGACGGAAGCTTCACCCGGGATGACCCAGACCCGCTACGACGAGCCCTCCCTGGAGAAGAAGTGCTCCTCCGTGGGCAAGAAGCTCCCCGGTGTGGACACCGTGATCCTGGACCCGGAGACCTACGAGCTCTGCCCGCCCGGCAAGGTGGGGGAATTCTGCTGCAAGGGATTCAACGTGATGAAGGGCTACTACAAGATGCCCGAGGAGACCGCCAAAGTAATCGATAAGAACGGATACCTGCACAGCGGGGACCTGGGATACATGGACGAGGACGGCTACTTCTACGTCACCGGCAGAATCAAGGACATGATCATCCGCGGCGGAGAGAACATCTACCCCAAGGAGGTGGAGGACTTCCTTTACAACTGCCCGGGCATCAGCGATGTGCAGGTGGTCGGAGTCCCCAGCAAGAAGTACGGGGAGCAGCCCGGTGCATTCATCATCAAGAAGGAGGGCGCCGACCTTACCGAGCAGGACGTCATGGACTACTGCAAGGGCAAGATCGCCTGGTACAAGACCCCCAAGTACGTGGCCTTCGTGGACGGATTCCCCCTCAACGCTGCGGGGAAGATCATGAAGTACAAGCTCAGAGAACAGGCAGCGGAACTGTGGCCGGACGCCTGAAACCCCTTACCAACAGATTCCACAAGACAGAGGAGAAGGACATATGGTGGACAAGAAGAAGATGATCATCGTGGTCATGGACGGACTGGGAGACAGAGGATGCGCGGAGCTCGGAGGGAGGACCCCTCTGCAGCACACCGACACCCCCAACCTGGACTGGTTCACCGCCAACGGCACCGCCGGGGTGGTGGATGTGATCCGCCCCGGCGTGAGGCCAGGCAGCGACACCGCCCACCTGTCCATCCTCGGGTACGATCCCTTGGAGGTCTACACCGGCAGAGGACCTTTCGAAGCCGCCGGCATCGGGCTCATCGGCAAGCAGGGGGACGTGGCCTTCAGGTGCAACTTCTCCACCGTGGACGGGAACCTCAACGTCACCGACCGTCGCGCCGGCAGGATCGGTGAGCCGGACACCTGCGAGCTCGTAAAAGCATTGCAGGGACTGACCATCGACGGCATCGAGTGCATCGTGAAGGAGGGCACCGAGCACAGGGCCGCCCTGATCCTCAGAGGCCCCGGACTCAGTTCCGAGGTCACCGACGCCGACCCCCACGACCTCGGACCCGTGCACGTTTGCAAGGGCAAGATACCGGAGGCGGAGAAGACCGCCGACATCGTCAACAAGTTCGTCAGGAAGAGCTACGAGGTCCTGAAGGACCACCCGGTCAACGTCAGGAGGAGGGAGCAGGGACTGCATGAGGCAAACGTGCTCCTTCCCAGAGGAGCCGGCAAGTTCCCGGACATCGTGCCGTTCACCGAGCTCAACGGCGTCACCGCCGCCTGTGTCGCAGGCGTGGGCATGATCAAGGGCATCTGCGGGGTCTGCGGACTGGATGTGATAGACCTCCCCGCCGAGTGCAACGGAGGCGTCACCTCCGACTTCATGATGAAGGCGAAGATGGCGTTGAAGACCCTGGAGAGCTACGACTTCGTCCTGATGAACTGCAAGGCCCCCGATGTCTGCGGACACGACGGGGATGCCATCCTCAAGAGCGAGATCGTCAAGAAGCTGGACGAGATGGCGGGCTACTTCCGCGAGAACCTTCCGGAGGATACCGTCACCGCATTCACGGCGGACCACAGCACCCCCTGTCAGACCGGGGACCACTCCGCCGACCCCGTTCCGCTGACCATATACACCCCCGGCACCGTCATCGACGATGCCGAGGAGTACAGCGAGACCGGCTGTGCCAAGGGGCGCCTTGGAAGGATCCGCGGCCATGACATACTGCCCATAATGATGGACATGGCCAACCGCACCGAGAAGTTCGGCGCATGATCACATGACGGTCAGGGTGACCGTCAGCACCCCGTCCCCGACGATAACGTATTCCCGGGTGCAGGATGACACGGGCTCGTATCCCGCGTCGGTTCCGAGCACCAATCCGGAATCCAGATAGGTCATCTCCAAGCGGTACACATAGCGGTCGCCGAGCACATCGGACATCACGCCGTCGATGTATCCGCGGATGAACGAGTCCTGACCGGAGTTCACCGCCATGGCCGCAAGTTCGGGCATAGGGTAGACGGCCTCTCCCCCGCCCTCGATCACCTCTCCCGCCCTGAGCTTGGAGTCGAAGATCGAATCGCATATCTCCCCTGCGTCCGGTCCGTGGTCCTGTATCTGCGGGACCCCGATAACCAGACACGCCACCACCGATAGCACGGTGACGAATATCACCGCATCCAAGGTGGACACCATGCCCTTGCGGTTCATGCGAATGCTACCACCTCATAGGTGGCGACCACGGTGGTGCCGTCGTCGCAGACGATGTTCATTGTCCCGGATGCGAATCCCATGGGTCCGTCGCCTATGGCCTCCCCAACATCGAGAGTCACCGGACCTGCGGGAAGCCTTGCGGTGATCTTCACCGCCATGGACTGGTATCCGCGCCTGGCGCACTCGTTCTGAAGGGTGATCTCGTCGATTCCCACGACCTCCCCGCCCTCGATGCTCAGGGCATCCAGGAATGAGACGGAGATCTGGGGTTCGTTCTCCTCTGCGGCGGTCAGTACCATCACGCCGAGGAAAGCCGTCAATGCTATGGTGGCCACCATCATGGCGACCATCGCCTCCATGATGCCTGCCTCGCCTCTCTTGTCGAGCCTCATGTATAAGGAATGCGTGCGCAGGCCCGTTATAAGGGGAGAGCTACGGTTAGCCTATAGTCCGCGGAGGTAGCGTCCCGTATTGACGGTGCCGCCGCACATCTTGCGGACGGTCTCGATGTCCTTGGGATCCCTGTTGCGGAATGCCTTGGCCACGGTCTGTGCCAGCGAAGCGGGGCGCTTCCTCACGTCGATGCCGAAGGAATCCATCCCCCAGCGCGACAGCTCGTCCGCACGGTCGATGAGGAGGGTGTCCGACGAGTTCAGAATGTGCACGAAACCGCCCTTGTCGCGGTACACGGGGAAGGTGAATCCCCTGCCGTCGGTGATGGATCCCGCCTTCAGGTTGGGGTCGCGGCTGTACATCAGCTCGATCCTGCCGAAGACCATGCACTCCAGCCTGCCGGGGTAGGAGAAGCACAGTCCCCTGACATCCTCCCTGGACAACTCCACGGAGACCGTAGCCTGATACGGGCGTAGCGGGAAGGCGGAGTTGGTCATGTTGCAGACGTGGCTGCAGTAGACCTTCCGTCCGTCGTCGTACCTGCGGTATTGACCCGGGTTGTGCACCATCACCGGCACGCCCTCGGGGATCTCCGGTTCGGAAGGGGTCATGCGGGGAAGGTTCACGACAAGCTTGTCACCGGCCTTGGTCAACGCCTCGCTCCAATCCGGACCGTCATAGTAGATGCGGTCCGCGTAGGGAAGCACCGCATCGAGCACCTTCATCGAGGACACATAGAACGACAGTTCCGTCTTCGCAGGAGCCCTGGGGACCTTCGGGATCTCTCTGTGCCAGGAACAGCGCTTTATGCCTCCGGTGAGCTTGGGCACATCGCCGATGAGGTTCTTCACCTCGTCGATCCTGGGATCGTATGTACGGTACAGGTCGTACTGTCCGTCGGCCATGGGGAACGGTACTGTATCCGTTCCTATGATGCGGACCTTGAACCCTCCCGCCTTCTCGTCGCCGTTGTAGAAGGAGATGCCGTCGCCCACGTTGAGACCCAGACCCTCGGTGGAGAACCTGCGCCCCTTCATGTTGACCCTGGCTATGAACTGGCCCCGATTGTCCGGATACTGTGATTGGATGAGGTCCTTGACACCGTCCAGATATCCGGAGCAGTATCCCCGGTTGAACACCGTCTTGAGCAGTTCCGTGGTATGTGCCAGCTCTGGACTCTCTGGATAGCGGAGTGCCAGCACGTAGGACCTGGTGGACAGGTAGGCGTAGGCGGGGCTCCTCATGCGGCCCTCGATCTTCACCGATGCTATGCCCATGTCCTGCAGCTCCTTCAGACGGTCGATGGCGTACAGGTCCGCGTTGCTCAACAGGTATCCTGAGCCCTCGGGAGAGTCGTACCTCTTCCTGCAGGGCTGGGCGCATTCGCCGCGGTTGCCGCTGCGTCCTCCCGCGAAGGATGAGAACAGGCAGCCGCCGGACATGCAGTAGCACATGGCCCCCTGGACGAACATCTCCAATTCTATGGGCGATTCCGAGGCTATCGCGCGTATCTCCTCCAAGGTCAGCTCCCTTGCGAGGATGGCCCTGGAGAGACCGTGCTCCGCACACCACCTGACACCCTCCAGCGAGTGTATCTGCATCTGGGTGGAGGCGTGCTTCGCTATGGGTATGTGACGTATGGAATCGAGAAGACCCAGATCCTGTATGATCACGGCGTCCGCCCCGGCGTCCTTCACGAACTGCACGAAGGAAACGGCATCATCGATCTCGCTGTCCTTCACCAGGGTGTTGACGGCCACATGCACCTTGACGCCCCGTTCGTGGGCGTAGGATATCGCGCCTTCCAGCTCCTGATCGGAGAAGTTCCTGGCGGATGCCCGGGCACCGAAGGTCTTCCCGGACAGATACACAGCGTCCGCTCCCGCCTCGATCGCTGCGACCAATCCTTCGGGGGAGCCTGCCGGCGCCAGTATCTCCATGGCTTTCCCATCGCAGACCCGTATATAAGTGGTTCTTCCGTCGGCGATACCGTCACACGGCCTGTGATAGTACTGAACAGCGGGTCATACCATGTATATTATTGTACATCAATCATTTTGATAGTTTCATAATGTATAGTATAGTACATCAATAACCCCACCGATTAAATATGGATTCGGGGAAACCGGGGCCGAGGGAACAATGCTCCATACCAAGCCCACACTGGAGGAGGCAAAGAGATTCGCCGCCCAAGGCTACAGGACCATGCCGGTATGCTGCGAGGTTCTGTCGGATATCTGCACCCCCATCGAGGCGCTACGGATACTGAAGAACGTCTCCGACCACTGCTACATCCTTGAATCCGTGACGGAGACGGACAGGTGGGGCCGCTACACGTTCCTGGGATACGACCCCGAGCTGGGGATCTCCTGCACCGACGGCGTGATGACCGTCAGCGATGAGACATTCGAGACTGACGATCCCGGCGGCCATCGGGTTCGGCATATCCACCCCGGAGCAGGCCAGGAGGATGGCCGGATTCTCCGACGGTGCCATCGTCGGGTCCGCCATCGTCAAACTGGTGGCGCAATACGGAAGGGACTGTCCGAAGCATGTGGGCGAGTACGTCCGTAGCATGAAAGAGGCGTTGGAAGGGTGCTAACCCGCTAACCTTATTTTCCTCCTTATATGCACGCGCCGCGCGAATCTCTTCTCCATGGCATTCTTAAAGAGAGCCGGAAAGAGAGGAGGGCCCGTCTCCGTCACCGACGGCAGCAGGCTCACCATAGACTGCCGGGGATGCGACGGCAACAGCGACATCTCCGACAGGCGCTGTGCCGCATGCATCTGCGGCATCGTGAAAGGGACCGGGGAGATCGATTCCATCCTCCTCAGGTCATCGACCGACACCGCCTACCACGGCGAGGCAGTCTCCCTCATCAGGGACCTGGCCTCCGTCTACGCCATGGTCACCGCGGACCTGGGTGACAGGAAGGGCGCGAAATGCAGGATGTGCAGGAAGTCCTTCTCCCACCTCATCGCCGACCAGATCCCCACCTTCCCGGACCTGGACATCAACGCCCTCAGGCAGAGGACCTCCCAGATCCCCGTGGGCAGCGAGGTCTGCGGCATCTGCGTCTCGGACTCCGCCAGGATGTTCGAGAACATCCTCACCGCCCTGGAGGACCTGTCCGCCAGGATGGCCGTGTTCGCCGGAGGTGAGGAGTGATGGTCAGGATCATCCGCGAGACCGTGGTCGGCGGAGCCACCACCAGGGGCATCGAGCCCATGGACTGCGTCACCGTAAGCGCATCCGCGCCTGTGGTGTCCGAGGTACCCGCTTACTCCCAGGTCAACGAGACGCCCGCATTCTCCCAGGTGGACGAGACCCCCTCCGTGAAGGAGAGATTCTCCGGACTGTTCACCAACAGGGAGAGGGACGAAGACGTTCCCGCACCCTCCGGTCTGCTGTCCGCATTCGGCAGCATGACGGACAGCATCGGCATGAGGAAACCCCTGTTCGCCGACTGCTGGACCGTGGGCACCGGAGGCGGGCTGAAGGTCCTGGAGACCTACGACATGCCCGGGGGCAGGGTCACCATCGGCGTCGCCGACGACGGGGAGATCGAGTACAACCTGATCCCCAGGGAGTACTCCTACGGCCCGGAGCTCACCGACGTGATCGGCAAGACCGTGGAGGCAGTGAGGGACGAGTACAGGAAGACCGGGGGTAGGATGGACCGCCAGTCCGTGCTGCTGTCCGCCAGGGAAAGCATCTGCAGGACCTGGCCGGAGTCCGACGACGTGAACTGGTCCCTCAACGACCTCTGCGAGGCTGTGCACAGGTACGTGCTCGGACTGGGCATCTTCGACATACTTCTCTCGGACCCCAGGATCGAGGACATCTACGTGGACGCCCCCTGTGACAGGAACCGCATCCACATCACCATGAACACCATCGAGGGGTTCACCTCCCACGTCAGGTGCAGGACCAACCTCATCGCCGAGAACGGTGAGATCAGGAACCTGATCAGCCGTCTGAAGAAGGACACCGGCCTGCCCTACTGCGAGAGCAGCCCCGTTCTGGAGACTGACATGGACGACGGCAGGGCGAGGGCCACCGTGGTTGGATACCCCATGAGCCCCAACGGCGACTCAGTTGCCATCAGGAAGCACTCCGTGAACCCTTGGACCCTGACCAGGCTGATCGCCAACGGCACCATCGACGCCGACACCGCCGGACTGCTGTCCTTCCTGGTGGACAACAGGTCCTCCATCATGGTCTGCGGCGCCAGGGGCGCAGGGAAGAGCTCCCTGATGTCCGCACTGATGTTCGAGTTCCCGCTGGCACAGAGGATCCTGACCATCGAGGACACCATGGAACTCCCCGCCAGGGCCATGAGGGACCTCGGTTACAAGGTGCAGACCATGCTCATCGACGACAGGATGAGCGGCGACGCCAAATCCAGGGCGGACGACGCTCTGAGGGTCTCCCTGAGGCTGGGAGAGTCCGCCATCGTCCTCGGAGAGGTGAGAGGCGACGAGGCCCGCACCCTCTACCAGAGCATGAGGACCGGCAAGGCCGGCAGCTCCATCATGGGCACCATGCACGGAGACTCCGCCAGGAGCGTGTACGAGAGGGTGGTCCACGACATGGGCATCAGCCCAGAGGCCTTCATGGCCACCGACTTCCTGGTGACCTTGGGCATGGTAAAGGAGAGGGGAGGCTTCGCCATGAACCGCACCCTCACCGAGATGGTGTCCACCACCGACACCCCCGGAGAATTCGCCGACGTCCTGGGAGACGGGCTGTTCGAGTCCCCCGCCATCAGGAGGATCATGGACGTTTCCGGTCTCACCCCCCAGGACATGCGGGACGAGATCTCCATCCGCGGACAGATGCGCGGGATGCTGGCGGAGATGTCCGCCACCCGCGGAGAGGACCTGCTGGGTCCGAGATGGATCGTCATGGCAAACGACCACCTGGCCAACATGCTCGCCGCAGGCGAGAGGGACAGTGCCAGGATAGTGGAGTCCTTCAGGAGGAGGGTCTCCGAGACCGCGGGGGTGTGAGAGATGAACGCGAAGATCTCCGCAGTCATCACCGCCGCCATCGCCGCGGCGGCCTTCGCCGCATTGGCGGCGTTCCTGGGTCTCGACAAGGTCAGGCTGGCGGCACCCGCCTTCGCGGTGCTTCCCCTGGCCGTCTACCTGAAGGGGAAGGAGAGGGCATCCCCCTTCAAGGTAGGCCCCATGCTCAACGAGGCTCCGTCCGTCGTGTCCATGATGTCCACCGTCCTCACCGCCGGCGGATCCCTGGACGCCGCCATCAGATACGTGGCGGAGAAGGGCCCCGCCCGCAGCGCGGCCATCTTCAGGGACATCGTCACCGCCGTGGACAGCCGCGTCTCCCCCGACATGAGGGACGCCTTCCACAGGATGCTTTCCTCCATGCCCCAGGAGCTCTCCCCCTACAGGAGGGCCATGCACATGGTGGTCTCCGCCTCCGACGCCGTGGGCGCCGAGGGGTCCAGGATGCTGAAGGAGGCCACCGAGGCCGCCCTCCAGGGCCTGAGGCAGGCCGGCGAGGAGTACAGCTCCAAGCTCCAGAGCCCCTGCATGATCGTCTTCGCTCTGGGCATCATGGTCCCCATGATCCTGCTGTCCATCGTCCCCCTGCTGGGCATCGGCGGCACCTTCGGAGCCTCCGTGGCCGTCAGCGACACCCTGGTGGAGTTCCTGGTGCTCGTCGCCATCCCCGTCTGCGTCGGGATGGTCATGCTGTCCATCCGCGGCAGGAACCCCATATCCTCCGGCTCCCAGATCAAGGGCGGCTGGTGGAGGCTGGCTCTGTTCGTTTCCGCAATACCCGTGAACATGCTGCTCACCTCCTACGGCATCGGGTCCAACGACGCCATGGCAATATCCGTGACCGTCGCCGCGGCCATCGTGCTGGCATCCGTCCTCCCCTCCGTCACCGCCGAGAGGAAGAGGAGGAAGGTGGAGAACTGCCTCAAGGACACCCTCTTCGACCTGGGCAACAGGCTGGTGGCCGGAGAGAACTTCGAGTCCGCCCTGACCTCCGCCCTGGCGGTCAGGAGGGAGTGCACCGGGATCTCCGAGGCGCTCTCCAGGGAGCTGGTCCTCTGCAGGGGAGACGTGGCCGGAGCGGTCAGGAGATGCGTCTCCCCGGTGTCCGGCGCCATCGCCGAGATGCTCTGCGACGTGCACTCCGCATCCCTCAGGGACATCCGCGACTCCGGAAGGCTGGCCACCGCATTGGCACAGCAGCTGCAGGACAGGGACGCCGTGGGCAAGGCCACCGCCAACAAGCTCAGGAGCCTGAGCGACATGATGACCGGCACCGCTGCCGTGTTCGCCCCCCTGGTCCTGGGCATGAGCATCATGATGCTCGGACCCATCTCCGGCATCACCGGCGGCGCTGACATCCCCGGCACATTCGCCATGGTGTCGATCTACCTGTGCGAGCTGTCTTTCATCATGTCCGGCTTCTCCGCCGTGCTGGCGGACAGGTTCGACTCCGTGGAGGTCACCTACAAGGTCTCCCTGGTTCTCCCCGCGGCCATGATGATCCTGCTGGTCTGCTCCAAACTCTCCTTCTGAACCTGTGGGGGTCCTCCCCCCACCATCATTCTGCGACAACGCTTATACCTGCGAATTATTCCGAGGGCCATGGATGCGGGAGCGGCGGCGCCTTTCATCGCTGTGGCCATCGGCGGTGCGCTTGGGGCATTGGCCAGGTTCTGCGTCTACCGGGCGGTGGAGACGGGATTCCCGTGGGCCACCTTCATAGTCAACATCGTGGGCTGCTGTCTCGCTTCGTTCCTGATGTTCAAATACGGTCTTGGCTCCGGCGAGATTGCCAAAGCGATGATCTTCACCGGCTTCTTCGGCGCCTTCACCACCATGAGCACATTCTCCATCGACACCGTCAACCTGCTGGCGGACGGGAGCTACGGACAGGCCGGGACGAACATCATCCTGAACTCCGTGGTCTGCGTCCTGGGTGCCGTCGGCGGCAGGTTCCTCGCGCTCCTCTGACACAAACGTGGGCGCTCAGAATAGTTAATAAACAAGGAAGGTATCGGCGTCATATCGCAAAGGTCGAGCGACCGATGCCCCTTAGTCCGTTTTGGAAGGTGTGAAAATGGCTGACGAAGCGCTTAAGACAGGGACAACCACCATAGGCATCAAGTGCAAGGACGGAGTCGTCCTGGCCACTGATCAGAGGGCCACCATGAGCAACATGATCGCCCACAAGGGCGTCCGCAAGGTGTACCCCATCGCAGACAACCTCGGCATGACCATCGCCGGGATGGTGGGCGATGCGCAGCTGATGGTCAGATACATGCAGAGCGAGATTGCACTGTACACCATCAAGAAGGGCGCACCCATGTCCGTCAACGCCGCAGCCACCCTCGTGGCCAACATCATCCGCCAGGGATTCTACCTGGGCCTCATCGTGGGCGGCTACGACAGCACCGGCGGCCACGTCTTCAGCATCGACGGCGCCGGGGGGTACATCGAGGACAACGTGGTCTCCGTCGGATCCGGTTCGGTCTTCGCCCTGGGCGCACTGGAGGCGGGCTACAAGGACGACATGACCAAGGATGAGGGCATCTCCCTGGCGCTCACCGCACTCAACTCCGCCATCAGGAGGGACTCCGCCTCCGGAGACGGCATGATCGTCGCCTGGATCGACGCCAACGGCTACCAGGAGATCCCCAACGAGGAGGTCCGCACCAGGGTGGCCGAGCTTGGCTTCACCTACCCCAAGTGACCCTTCCTATCTTTCAAACCCCTTTCAACCCCACCCAATTTCAAAGTTGATTCGTCATGAATACAGACAGGCTGTTCAGCAACATCCGCGAGCAGGTCCGCCGCATAGTCCCTTCCGACCTGGACATAACCTCGATCGCATTCGAAGGCCCCACCATCGTCATCTACACCAAGGACTTCGACAAGTTCTCCGAGAACTCCGCCATCACCAAGACCCTTGCCGGTGAGCTGAGGAAGAGGGTGGACGTACGTCCCGACCCCGAATCCCTGTCGGAATCCGACGAGGTGGAGGAGAAGATCCGCGCCAAGGTCCCGGAGGAGGCGGAGATCACCGACCTGTTCTTCGACTTCGACACCGGCGTGGTCACCATCGAGGCCATCAACCCCGGCGCCATCGTGGGCAAGGGCGGACAGCTCCTCAACGACATCAAGAAGGAGTGCGGATGGAACGTGAAGCCCGTCCGTTCTCCCCCCATACCCTCCAAGACCATCTCCGACGTGCGGGGATACCTGAGATACAGTCGGGAGGAGCGCTCCCGCATCCTGGAGCGCATCGGCAGGAAGATCGCCCGCCCCACACTGGAGGGCGGCGAACAGTTCGTCAGGATGACCGCACTGGGCGGATTCCGCCAGGTGGGCAGGTCCTGCATGCTGCTCCAGACCAAGGAGAGCAGGATCCTCATCGACTGCGGCCTGGACCCGGGTTCGGATGCCACGCCGTACTTCAACATGCCCGAGCTCCAGCCCCTGGACGGCATCGACGCCGTTGTGATAACACACGCGCACATGGACCACTGCGGCCTGCTGCCCGTTCTCTTCAAATTCGGATACGACGGGCCGGTGTACTGCACGCCCCCCACCAGGGACCTGATGGCGCTGCTGCAGCTGGATTCCATCAAGCTGATGTACGGCGAGGCCAAGAGGGCGCCCTTCGAGGCGTCCCACGTCAGGAGTGAAATCCTGCATGTGATACCCATCGCGTACGAGAAGACCACCGATATCTCCCCCGACGTGAGGCTCACGTTCTACAACGCCGGGCACATCTTGGGATCCTCGATCGCACACTTCAACATCGGCAACGGGTTCCACAATGTCGCTTTCACCGGCGATACCAAGTACGAGAAGAGTTGGCTGTTCAACCCGGCCAACACCCGCTTCATAAGACTGGAGTCGATGATAATCGAGTCCACCTACGGCGGCAAGAACGACCTGCAACCCAGCAGGCCCGATGCCTCCAAGGAGATATCCGAGATCCTGGCACAGGCGGTGAACTCCGGCGGCAAGGTTCTCATCCCCGTCTTCGCGGTGGGACGTTCCCAGGAGGTGATGCTGGTGATCGAGGAGATGATGCGCACCGGCGCCATGCCCAAGGTGCCCGTCTACCTGGACGGCATGATCTGGGAGGCCACCGCCATACACACCGCCTATCCCGAATACCTCAACAGCCAGCTGAAGACCCAGATCTTCCAGCAGAATGAGAACCCGTTCCTGTCGCCGGTGTTCAAGAGGGTGGAGACCTCCGACATGAGGGAGGAGATCTGCCACTCCCCCGAGCCCTGCATCGTCCTGGCCACCAGCGGTATGATGACCGGCGGACCGGTCATGGAATACTTCCGCGAATGGGCGGACGACGAGAGGAACTGGCTGCTGTTCGTCGGTTACCAGTCCGAAGGCTCCGCCGGAAGGCAGATCCAGAGGGGAAGGAAGGAGATAACCCTCCGCAGGGGAGGTAAGGAGATCACCCTGGACATCAATCTCCACGTGGAGACGGTGGAAGGGTTCTCGGGACACTCCGACCGGAAGCAGCTGATGCGCTACATCTCCGCCCTGGAGCCCAAGCCCTCCAAGCTGATCGTCTGCCACGGCGAGGACCGGAAGTGCACGGACTTCGCATCCTCCGTCTACCAGAAGTACAGGATAGAGACGAAGGCCCCGCAGAATCTGGAGACCGTAAGGCTCAGATGATCAGTGGCAGTGACAGTCGCAGCCGCACTCGTGGTCCTCTTCGCCGCCAACCAGGTGGATGATGTGCTCCATGCGCTGGCACACGTTCTCCAGCGCGATCATCAGCGAACCGTCTACCACGAAGTTGCACCTGCGGCAGTCACCGTCGTCGCAGATGAGATTGTTGATCCTGCAGCGGCCCTCGGGACCGCGGTAGGCCTCCGATGCCTTGACGTTAGAGAAATCCTCGTCCATGGCCTTGCATGGACGATGTGATAAAAAGGATGTCGCCCGGCGGGTGGCCGGGCGGGTGTGATCACCAGTTGGTGGCCCTGAGCTCGAAGTAGGCCTTGGGGTGGTTGCAGACGGGGCAGACCTCGGGTGCCTCGGCGGCCACGTGGATGTGTCCGCAGTTCCTGCACTTCCAGACGGCCACCTTGTCCTTCTTGAAGACGATGCCCTCTTCGATGTTCTTCAGAAGTGCCAGATACCTCTCCTCGTGCTCCTTCTCGATGGCTCCGACACCCTCGAACATGGCGGCGATCTCGTCGAAGCCCTCCTCGCGGGCCTCCTTGGCGAACTTGGCGTACATGTCCGTCCATTCGTAGTTCTCGCCGGCGGCGGCGTCCTTCAGGTTGGTGACGGTGTCCGGGACGGCTCCGCCGTGGAGCGCCTTGAACCAGAGCTTGGCATGCTCCTTCTCGTTGTCGGCGGTCTCGGTGAAGATGGCCGCGATCTGCTCGTAGCCCTCTTTCTTTGCCGCGGAGGCGTAGTAGGTATACTTGTTCCTGGCCTGGCTCTCCCCGCTGAATGCCTCGAGGAGGTTCTTCTCGGTCTTGGATCCCTTGAGTGTGGGCATATTGATCAGCTCCGTATCAAGCTACACTGGGAACATATATTATGGTGTTGCACAACGCCGCGGATGCTAGTGGGCGAAGCGCTCCAGGAACCCCTTCCTGGGGCCCTTGTTGCCGGAATACTTCTTCTTGGACAGCCTCTTGAGGGCCGCCGTGGTCTTGGGATTGCCGGGGTTGATCTCGTTGGCCTTCTCCAGATGCACCCTGCCCTCGTCGTAGTTGCGGAAATCGTTTATCAGCAGGCTTGCGAGGCTCAGGCGATACATCTCCGAGTTCGGTTTCAGTTGGACGCACTTGCGGAAGCACTCCTCCGCCTTGTCGAAATCGAGCAGCTGCTCCCGACAGAAGATGCCGTAGCTGTGCAGCAGGTCCGGGTCATTGGGGTATTTCCTGAGAAGATAGTCAAAATGTTCGGACGTCTCGTCGTTGTACCTCTTCTTCTTTTTCAGCACCGTGACCAGAGCCTTGCGGGCATCGTCGAAATCCGGATCGCTGGCTATTATGGCGTCCAGATGGCGCAGGCCGTCGTCGGCCTTGTCCATGTCCTTGATGAGGATGTTGGCCAGCAGCATCCTGGACCTGTGGTCCAGGGGATCCTCCTCCAGCCTTGCCAGAAGTGTATCCACCGCTCCCTGGATGTTGCCGCTGCCTCTCTGGTTCTCGGCCTTCCTCCTAGCATCGAAACCCGGGTCCGCCATGGGACGACGATTCCGTCACAGATATTAATCCGTTGGCTGTTGGATTCGTGTGACCCGCATCTACCTCGCCGGACCGCTGTTCTGCAAGGCCGAACTGGAATTCAACGCCCGCCTGGCGGGAAGGCTCAGGGAGGCGGGATACGACGTGTTCCTGCCCCAGGAGGCCGGCATATCGCTGCCGCCGGCAGGCACTCCCGAGAGGGAGGTCGCGGATGCGGATGCCTTCGCCGAGGATGTGAGGGAGATAGACGCCTGCGACATCCTGCTGCTGATCATGGACGGCAGGGTCCCCGACGAGGGGGCGTGCTTCGAGTTGGGGTACGCGTACGCCAAGGGGAAGAGGCTTGTGGGTCTGAAGACCGACATTCGCGTATCTGAACAGGGCGGGGACAACCTGATGCTGTCCGTACCCCTCAGGGGAAGGCTGGCCCGTTCCGAGGAGGAGCTGCTTCGCATCCTCGCGGATATGTGAAGGTTAATTACCCAGCATCCTGTACCCTGAGGACGATGGACATCGAGGCCGCATTGAAGAACAGGGGCAAGGAACAGAAGGACGCCGACGAGAGGCGCCGGGCCGCCGAAGAATACACCGGCGCCAAATTGGACGCTGTGTCGTCGTATCCCTTCGACGCATCCGCCGCATCCACCAACGTGGAGAACATGATCGGCGTGATCCAGGTGCCGCTGGGGTATGCAGGCCCGGTCACCATAAACGGGGACCATGCCAAAGGTTCCTTCCTGGTGCCCATGGCCACCACCGAGGGCGCACTCATCGCCTCGGTATCCAGGGGGATGTCCGTCATCAACGCCGCGGGAGGCGCCAGGGTGAAGGTTCTCTCCGATGCCATGACAAGGGCTCCCGTTCTGAGAGTGGACGGTATCGATCATGCGCAGAAGGTCATCGATTGGATCACCGAGCACACCGAGGAGATAGACGCCGCCGTGGTGTCCACCACCAAGCACGGACAGCTGATGGAGATCGAGGTCTTCCCCGCAGGCAGGGACCTGCATCTGAGGATGTCCTACCGCACCGGCGACGCCATGGGCATGAACATGTGCACCATAGCCTCCGAGGCGGTGTGCAGGCTCATCTGCGAGAACACCGGCGCCGTTCTGGTATCTGTTTCCGGGAACATGTGCACCGACAAGAAGCCGGCGGCCATCAACGCCATCCGCGGAAGGGGGAAGACGGTCGTGGCGGAGGTACGTGTTCCGAAAGACGTGGTGGAGAAGAAGCTGCACTGCACCGCTGCACTGATGGCGGAGGTGAACACCCGCAAGAACCTCATCGGCAGCTCGCTGGCCGGGAGCCTTGGGTGCAACGCCCATGCGGCCAACATGGTGGCGGCGCTGTACATCGCCACCGGGCAGGACCCCGCCCAGGTCGTCGAAGGCAGTCTCACCCTTACCACCTGCGAGGTGGACGGGGACGATCTGTACATGGCCGTGAGGATGCCCGCTGTGGAGGTTGGATCCGTGGGCGGAGGCACCAAGCTTCCCGCACAATCCGAGGCACTGGCACTCATCGGATGCAACGGCTCCGGCAACGCCAGGAAACTGGCGGAGATCGTGGCTGTCACCGTCCTCGCGGGAGAGCTGTCCACCGTCGGAGCACAGGCCGCGGGACATCTCGGCAAGGCCCACAGCCAGCTGGGACGCTGATCTTCTTATCAAATTTGGGCCGCTGTCGCGGCCCAATCTGCTTTCTTACGATCTGCTCGCGTGGTGATGCAGGAATCTGCCGCCGGCCTTGTAATGCCGGAATCCGGAACGTGCCAGCCACACCATCAGCAGTCCGCCGAACACCTCCGCCACCACCAGACTCCAGTATATCGCGTCCAGCGATACCGTGCTCGCGAAATACAGCAGAATGATGACCACCAGGTTGCGGAGGAACGATGAGACCATGGATATCTGCGCCATGCGCAGGGCCTGCAGCATGGATGAGGCCACATCTATCAACGCCATGAACGGGATGAGGAGGGCGTATATCCTCAGCACGTGGGCGAACTCGTCACGGTATTGGGCCATGGTGGGCGCGTAGGTGAACGGGACGATGAGCCAGTCGGCGAAGGCGAACAATACTATCGCTATCACCGTCATCACCCCCACGCTCACCACGAGGGAATATCTGTAGGCGGTCTCCGCCTTATCGTAGTCCCTTCTGCCCAAAGCGGCGGAGCTCACCGGGATCAGTGAGGAACCCACGGCCTGGGACACCACCATGCTGATGGAGACGAACCTCCAGGGGATGTTGTAGAACATGGCCGCCGCGGTGCCCCCGCAGGCGATGACGAAGATCCTCTGGATCATCGACATCAGGCTGATCAAGATGGTCTCCGAGGACCTCGGGATCCCGACGTACAGGATCTCCTTCATATCCGCCATGTCGGGGCGCATGTCCTTCTTCCTGAGGGTCAGGTACAGCTTCCCCCGGCGGTACCACCAAAGACCCAGCGCCGCGGATGCGGTGGCCGCCACTGCCGTGGCGAGACCCGCTCCCGCCAGGCCGAGATCCAGGGTGTAGATGAATATCGGATCCAGTACCATGTTGACACCGGCGGAGAGCAGGAGCACCACCATCGAACGCTTGGCGGCGCCCTCCGCACGGATTATGCCGGATACGGTACCATCGAGAATGATCAGCGTCCCCGCCAACACCTGGGGGTAGATGTACGTCCTGCACAGAGCCAGTATGTCATCTGCGCCCATCATGAAGACCAGCGGATCTATCAGCAGGAACAATATGGGTGTGGATATCACGCCGATGATCAGCGAGAGCACGATGGTCTGCGAGGCGATCCTGTCGGCACTGGCCTTGTCACCTCTTCCCAGATAACGGGCTATGGCCGTGGCCGCGCCGATGCCTATGCCGGTGCCCAGACCGGAGACGATCCAATAGACCGGGGAAATCGACGAGACGGCGGAACTTGCATCGGAACCCAGTCCGGAGCACCAGGAGGTGTCCACGAACAGGTTGATCTGCACCACCAGGAACGAGACCGCCAAGGGAACGAACATGGAACGTATCGCCGCCTTGGGGTCACCAAGCATCCTCTCCAGGTCCCTGCTCTCCCGCTCCATCAGCCCCTCACCGACGGTTCCCCTATTTACGGGTAATCATCCCGGCGAAGGTTGTCGCAATCCCTTAATAGCAAACGCGCGTACGCGCACGCATGCCTGTGATTAACTTCGGCTACCGCGACCTGTGCTCGCTGATCGGCGAGGAGGTCCCGCGGGAGCGCCTGCTGGAGAGGATCCCCATGATCGGTGCGGACATGCACGACACCGAGGGGGAGGTGGAAGAGATGTCCGTGGAGTTCTTCCCCGACCGTCCCGACCTCTACAGCGTGGAGGGTCTCGCCAGAGGCATGCGGGCCTTCCTGGACATCGAGCCCGGGATGATGGAATATGAGGTGGAGGACACCGACATCGACGTCTACATCGACGACAGCGTGAAGGACGTCAGGCCGATCTTTCTCTGCGCGGCGGTGTTCGATGTGGACATCGACGACGCCATGCTCAGGTCCATCATGGAGATGCAGGAGAAGCTACACATAACCATCGGGCGCAAGCGCTCCAAGCTGGCCATAGGCATACACGACCTGGACAAGGTCACCCCTCCGTTCACCTACAAGGCGGTGGACCCCCACAGCATCAGGTTCGTCCCCCTGGCGAAGACCGAGGAGTGGGACCTGGAGGAGATTTTGGAAAAGCACGAGAAGGGCGTGGGATACAGGCATCTGGTGGAGAAGTACGACAGGTACCCCGTGATCACCGACGCGAACGGGGACGTGCTCTCATTCCCGCCCATCATCAACGGCGCCCTCACCACCGTCACCACCGAGACGCACAACCTCTTCATCGACGTCACCGGGTACGACGAGAAGATGGTGAAGGGTGCCCTGGACATCATCTGCACCTCTCTGGCGGAGAGGGGAGGCTCCATCGGCTCCGTGGTCATGCACGCCGACGGCAAGGAGTGGAGGTCCCCGGACCTCTCGTCCACCAGCTGGAGCATCTCCGCTTCCGAGTGTTCCAAGTTCCTAGGCGCCGACCTTACGCCGGAGGACACCGTGGAGGCCCTGAGGCGCATGGGCCTGGACGCCATGGCCGACGGTGATACAGTCTACGTGGAGGTTCCATCCACCAGATTGGACATCATGCACAAGGTGGATCTCTTCGAGGATGTGGCCACCGGATACGGGTTCGAGAGGTTCGGCGTGAAGAAGCACACCCTCTCCCAGACCACCGGCGGTCTGAAGCCCACCACCTTGGTATCGGATTCCGTCAGGGACGTGATGGTGGGACTGGGATTCACGGAGGTCACGACGCTAACGCTCAGCAGCCAGAGGGACGAGTTCGTCATGTCCGGGCTGCCAGAGAAGGACGTTGTCCGCGTGTTGAACCCGATCACCGAGGACCACACCTGCCTTCGTGCCTATCTGATCCCCAGTCTGCTAAGGATCCTGCTACGCAACAAGCGCAGGGACCTGCCCCAGATGATCTTCGAGGTGGGCGATGTGATAGAGGACACCAAGCGCAGGACCCATGCCGCCGCGGCGGTGATGGCTTCCAAGACGTCGTTCACGTCCATCAAATCGTACACCGAGTCCCTGCTCAGGGAACTGAGGGCGGAGTATGAGATCAGGGCGTCGGACATCGCCACCTTCATCCCCGGAAGGGGCGCCGAGGTGGTCGTGGACGGAGAGACCGTCGGTTACTTCGGTGAGGTCTCCCCGGAGGTGCTGGCGAACTTCGAGATCAACCACCCCGTGATGGCCTTCGAGATCGACCTGTCCGGATTCGCGGCCTCCCGCTCCGGCTCCATCTTCTGAGTGATGGGCATGGAAGCTCCTTCATTCAGACTGGGGGACGAGAACGGGGAGCTGCTGGACTCCAAGTTCCTTGAGGGGATGACGTACGTGCTGTGCGCCGTACCCGATATGGACGAGATGTCCCAGGAATGCCTGGCATCCATGGATGCGATCTACCAGAAGCTGATGGTCCGCAACATCCCCGTGCTCGCGGTGGTGCCTGGATCCTCCGACGAGCTGATCGCCCTGAGGGAGAAGCTGGGCCTCAGGATCAAGCTGCTGGCCGACGCCTCGCTGTCGATATACAAGCAGGTCGACGGGAAGGGGAAGCCTGTCGCCTGCATCATCGATCGCACCAACTCCGTGCACGACAGGTTCGAGGGGACCACGGTGGCAGAGAATGTGTATCAGGCCACCAAGTCACTGCTGAAGTGACCTGAGCATCGCCTTCAGCACCGCATCCGCATCGGCGACGATGGCCTTCTCGGCGTAGGAGTTGATGGGTGCATCCGCATCCCGGTTCACCGTTATTATGCGGGATGCCCGGACGCCCGCCATATGCTGCACCGAACCGGATATCCCGAATGCTATGTACAGGTCGGGAGACACCGCCTTCCCCGATTGACCGACCTGGCGGGAATGGGGCAGCCATCCGCGGTCCGCCATGGCCCTCGAACAGGATACCGAGGCGCCGATCAGCTCCGCTATCTTCAGTGCGATGTCGACGGATTCCCGCTTGCGCACACCGTTGCCCAACGAGATGAGGATCTTCGCTTCCGTGATGTCTGCGTTCCCGGTGCTGACCCTGGTATCGGTGACCTCGGGGTCCTTGTCGGAAGGCCTGAACGGACGGACGATGAATGTTCCCTTCCTCCCCTCCTCCAACGACGGGGACGGGAAGGTACCCGGGCGGACGGTGGCCATCTGGGGGAACTTGGAAGATTCTATCGTCGCCAGGATGTTGCCCCCCAGGGCGGGACGGGTCATCAGCAGCCTGCGGCCGTCGGATTCCAATATGGTGCAGTCGGCGGTGAGCCCCACACCGAGACGTGCGGCGGTCAGCGGTGCAAGCTCACGGCCCTGAGGCGTGGCCGGGATCAGGAACGAAGCGGGGCATGTACGGTCGCACAGCTCCGCCAACGCATCAGCGTAGGCGTTGGGGGCGAATCCCTTCACCGAGGGGCAGCGCATGTGATACAGGGTGTCCACACCCATGGAGAACAGCTGCTCGCTCAGCGGTTTCAGGTCCGACGGCCCGAACATCACCGCGAACACCCTTCCAGATGACAGTTCGGCGGCCTTCCCTATCAGACCAGGCACAGCGGGGTGGAGCATCCAAACCCCATCGTGCTCGTACACCTCGGCGAAGACCATGATGCCCTCGGCCACATCCTGCTCCAGGTCGTAGGCGGTGAGCATCCCCGGGGGAAGACGGTCCTTGCATTCGCCGTTGCTGCATGTGGAGCATGAACCGTTGCAGTCGCTCAACCCTTCACCTCCCTTAGTATGATGTCTGCTGCTTGAGACGGGTCGGAACCGTCGATACGCTCCGTCCGTATCGTCTCGCGCACGTACGTCTCCACCTTGGTGACCTTTGTCTCGGAACCCTTCAGCCCGGTCATCCTCTCCGGCAATTGCAGGTCATCCAGCGTCACCGTGCGTATCTCCGCCTTGGATGCACGGACGAAATCCTTCAGACTTGGCAGCTGGGGGCTGCCCTCCGGGGTGCGGCACACCGATAACACTGCGGGCGTCTCCAACAAAGAGTCCTGCTCGTAGCGCTCGTATGTCTGTATGAGTGTTATCGAATCCCCGAATCTCGCTTCGGATACGTACGAGTATATGCGATATCCGAGAAGGGTGGCCAGCTCCGGAGGCACCTGTGCGGTGTCACCGTCGGTTGCCTGCATGCCGCAGAGCACCAGATCGTACCCCTCATTGGAGATCAAAGCGGCCAATGCCCTGGCGGTGGCCATGGTGTCCGAGCCGGCGAACCTGCGGTCTGTCATCAGGACTGCGTCATCCGCACCGAACTCCAGGCATTTGCGGAGCACCTCCTCCGCCTGCTTCGGACCCATGGAGATCGCGGTGACGGTGCCGCCGATCTCGTCCCTCATCTTCAGAGCGAGCATCAGTGCCATGCGTCCGAAGGGATCCAGCATGGAAGGCACGCCCTCCCTCAGCAGTGTGCCCTGGGGGGACACCGTCACCAACGACGGGTCGGGCACCTGCTTGACAAGCACGGCGATCCTACTCAACCATATCACCCCTGTTGAGTATTCCTTGGGGGTCGAAGTACGCCTTCACCCTCCCGATCTCCTCCACGCCGCTGTCGCCGTACATCAGGCGAATGTACTTCCGCTTGAGCTTGCCGATGCCGTGCTCCGCACTGGGGGAGCCTCCCCTCCTCACCGCCTCGGCGGCGAAGACGTCATAGACCTCCCTTGCTCTCTCGAGATCGGCCATGTCCTTCAGGATTATCTCCACGTGGGGATGGCAGTTGCCCATGTGGCCGAAGACCACATACTCCAGCCCTGAGGCGTCCAGTTTCTCTTTGTAGAAGTCCATCATCCCGTCGGACTGGTCCCGGGGGACGGACATGTCGGTGCCCATCTTATTGATGGCGGGCATCTCCTCCTTCAGCGTGGCAACGTAGTCGAATATGGATTTGGGGACGCAATGACGGAACTCGAACATGCGTCTGCGGTCGTCGGCGTCGTGGCCCGCCCATGTGCGTTCGGGGGAGCCGCCGTTCTTGGTTATGAGTGGGAACAATTCTGACAGTATGCCGTCTATGCCGGTGTCCAGCGGGAAGTCGGCAAACACCGCGGCGGACCTCCCCTCGGGAGGCATCAGAAGTGTGGGATCGGCAGCAGCCGCTCTGCGTATGAGATCGATGGAGCCGCAGTCGAAGTACTCCAGGAACTCCGGACGGTCCTCCATCTCCCTGATGTCGTTGATGAGATCCAAGGCGGAACGGTCGTCGGGCATGAACATGATGCATGACAGCAGCGGATGCCATTCCGCCAGTCTGACCTCCGCCTCGGCGATGACTCCCAAAATCCCCTCGGAACCGATGAACAGGTCTATCAGATCCATGCCGTCCTTGACGTACAACCCGGCGGCGTTCTTCACATCCGAGTTGAATTCGTATGAGGGAGCGTCGAATTGTAGGTGCACACCGTCCACGGTGCAGTCGAACGATCTCAAGGAGGCGAAGTGTTCACCTCTCTGTATACCGATGATCCTTCCATCGGGGAGGACCACCTTGATCCATCTCACCCAATCCCTGGTGGGGCCGTACCTGAAGGTCCTGGGACCGGATGCGTTGGCGGCGATGTTCCCGCCGATGGAACCGTCCATCTCGGTGGGGTCCACCGGATAGAAGAACCTGCGGGCATCCTGTTTGAATTGTGCGCACGCCTCAGGCGTGAGGTCGATGAGGCCTTCGGTGCGCTTCATCTGCATTGTATCGGTGAGATTGCGCACGGAGACGCAGGGCCCCGTACGTACGTAGTAGCCGTCATCGTACCCCATGCCGATGATGCCGGGCATGTCCTCCAGGGACATCACCCATCCCCCGTCGGGGACCCCACCGCCGCACAGGCCGGTGCGGTTGGCGCTGACGGTGACCTGCACACCCTTCTCGGCAGCGTCCCTGAGGACCTGAGCAATCTCATCCGCATCCCGGGGGAAGAGCACCAGCTCCGCGGTGCCCCTGATCTTGCATTCATCGATGGTGTACGGCGATTCCTTGTCCGGAACTATGGTGCGCATGTCACAGCCTCGGTATCATGGCGGCCAGCACCGCCTGTTCTGTCAGTCCCTTCCGGTCCAGAAGGCCCTTGCTGAGAAGGCCGATAGCACCTTCGGAGTGACCGACCCCGGTCTTCGAGTATAACGAGTCGACGGCCTGACCCACGGTCCTTCCTCCGCGGACCTCGCTTGCGATCTCAGGCGGATAGGCAAACCCGGAGCCTGTACCCACGGTGATGCGTCCCTCCTTGTCGACGATCACGCAGTGCTGTATGTCGATGAGTTCGCCGTACATCTCGAACACGCCGGCCTCGATGCCCACGGACATGTCGCAGTCGCCCAATGCACGCTCCGCACGGTTCCTGGCGCCCTGATATGTCTCGTCGCCGAAGGGCTGCTCCGGCACCCCGGAGGGTACATCTCTGGGAACGATGGTCACATCGCCGTAGATGCGCTCCATCACCGAGCGCACAGCCTCCACCTTCACGTGGTTGGCGGAACCCACCGCGATCCTGACGCCCTTGTTGCCGTGGGTTGAATACTCACCATGCAGGACGCCGGTGGCGCTGATACGGATGCCGTCCTCGGACCTCTTCATCGGCACCACGGAAAGACGGATGTTCCCGCCCCTGCAGACTATCCTCTCGACCACAAGTTTCCCGTTGGCCTCGGATTCCTCCGAGACCACCAGAACGTCCACGTCATCCAGCATCCCCTCGGGACCGTAGATGTCGTCGATACTCTCGAATGTCGCGGTGCGCCCCTTGGAAGCGAGATACTCCTCCACCGCCCTGCGGCGCATGTAGAAAGGGAGCACGTCCTCCCTCTCGAGGGATGCCATGGCGTCGGAGGTGATGCCTACGACAAGGCACTCGCCTTCCCCCATCGCCCTGTCCAGGAGGGCACGGTGGCCGTCATGGAGCACGTTGAAGGTGCCCGCCACGGCTGCCTTCAGAGACCGAGCATCAGCCATATGCCGATCAGCATGAGGACGACCGCTCCGACCCAGACGATCACCAGCTTGTTCTTCTTGGACTTCAGCTCCTCCGTCCTGCCCTTCTCGCAGGCGGGACTGCAATAGAGGCCGTCCCCGACGAAGGCTTTCTTGCAATTCGCACAGTGCCTGTGCTGGGGGATCCTCTCAACCTGGTCGCTCACGATGTTCTCCTCCTGTCCATCTCGTTGTGCACGATCACCATGCAGTGATTGGCGTGCAGGCTCACCGGCCCCAGGCAGATGCGGTCGGCACCCACCGCGGCGATGAGCTGGTCCTCCTCCTCGTCAGGGTCCCTGTCGTCCCCCATGATGAAGCAGGGCTCGTCCGGGAATTCGTATTCGCGAACGTCCTGCCCGTCCTCCCTCATGTAGACGAAGGTGCACTCGTCCTTCAGAGATTCCAGCACGTCCGCGAAGGACATGCGTGATATGTATACGCCGGGGGTGGACCTTACCTCTCCGTCCTTCCCCTCCGACTTGATCAATGCGTTCCTGATCAACGATGCGGTGCTGCGCTCGTCTGGATTCAGATACCTGAGCTCGTCCCCCTTGAAGCGCACGGTCTTGGGAGCGTCCTCCCCGCCCTCCAGCACCAGATAAAGCTCAACGTCCTTCCTGAGGTCGTGGCTGAGGAAGAAGGCCGAGTTCACGCATCTGCAGAGGATGTCCAATCTCCCGGCTCCTCCGCAGATGTCCTCCAGCTTGAAGTCGGCGGTGGTGTGGGCCCTGTGGCCGATCACCAGGAACCTGATCACGGGATCACTCCTTCAGGGATTCCGGGTCGAAGTCGGACATCCCCATCTGCTTCATCATCTGCTTCCGCATCCTGCGGTTGCCCATCATGCCCTTGATGGCCTTCTTGCTCTGGTTGAACTGCTTCAGCAGCTCCCTCACGTCCTGGACGCTGGTACCGGAGCCGGCGGCGATCCTCTGGACCCTGGAGGCCTTGATTATGGAGGGGTCCTCCTGCTCCTCGATGGTCATGGAGTCCATGATATGGCGGTACTTGGCCAATCTCTTCTGGGATTCCTCGAAGTCCACCTTGTCCTCCACCTTGGACATGCCCGGGATCATCTGCATGATCTTCTTCAGGGGGCCCATCTTGTTCATGGCCTCCATCTGCTGGTACATGTCACGGAGGGTGAACTTCCCGGACATCATCTTCTTGCCAACGTCCTCCAGCTCGTCCTCGCGGCCCTCGTAGCCCTCCTTGGCCATGTCCACCAGGGCGGTGATGTCACCCATTCCCAGCAGACGGGAGATGAACTTGTCCGCGTTGAACGGCTCCAGGTCGCGGATGTGCTCGCCCACTCCCAGACAGACGATCCTGGCGTGGGTCTTGGCCACGGCGCTGATGGCACCCCCTCCCTTGGCGGTACCGTCCATCTTGGTGAGCACCACACCGGTGACACCGACGGCGTTGTGGAATGCCTCCGCCTGAGGTCCGGCCTGCTGTCCTACCTGAGAATCCAGCACCAGGAACCTCTCGTCGGGATGGGCCACGGCGGCGATGTCCTTGATCTCCTGGATCAGGTCGTCCTCCAGGGCGTGGCGTCCGGAGGTATCGATGATGATGACCTTGCGGTCCTTGAAATGCTCCAATCCGCGCTGGACGATGGCGGCGGCGTCCTTCTCACTGGGCTCGCCGTACACCTCCACGTTCACCTTCTCTCCCAGCTGGCGCAGCTGGTCGTAGGCGGCGGGACGGTAGACGTCGGCGGCGATGAGGCCCACGCGGAAGCCCTTCTTGTTGAACAGGTTGGCGAGCTTGCCGGTGGTGGTGGTCTTACCCTGACCGTAGAGGCCCACCATCATGATGGTCTGGGGCTTCATGATCAGGCCCTCGCCGTTGTCCAGCAGGGCCACCAGCTCCTCGTAGATGATGTTGATGACGTGCTCCTTGGGGCTCTTGCCCGCGGGAGGCTTCTCCTCCAGGGCGCGGGTCTCGATGCGCTTGGTGAGGTCCAGCACCAGCTGGACGTTGACATCAGCCTGCAGAAGCGCACGCTGGAGGTCCTTGACCACATCCTTGATCAACTGATCGTCCACGGAGGTGGCACCGCTGATGCGCCCCAAGGCGTTCCTGAGGGACTTTCCCAATCCTTCCAGAACCATTACTATCGCACGGGTGATTGGCCCATCTTATTTTATACCTTCTCGGAAAGGAAACCATCATCGCGTCCATGAAGAAGAGCCAGATGCAAGGGTGCCGGGGGAGGGATCCCCCGGGTGATAACGGAGGCATGGATCAGAGTATTACTGATTCGCTAAATGGTATTACGTCATACTTGTATTTAAAGTTAATTAAAATTCAATCATATCGGAAGACCCTTCGGCGGAGGTCGACGGTAACCTTTTTCCAAATCCCGCGGATTCACCGCGTATGAGGCGGACGTTCGTCACCAGGGTGGAGGACCGGGCAGGCTCTTTCCTCAAGGCTGCCCGTGTGATCGGCTCCTGCGGAGGCAACATAGCCAGGACCAGCTACAACCGCACCGTGGACAGCCGCACCATGTTCCTGGACGTCACCGCCGATTCCAAGGAGGCGTTGGACAGGATCGCAGAGGGCCTGGGCGCCCTGGGCTATCTGGAAGGCGGGGAGGACGACAGGGTCATCCTCATCGACCTGAGGCTGAGGGACGTGCCCGGCGCGATATTGCCGGTGCTGGAGGTCCTGGACCGTCACAACGTGAACATCTCCTACATGAACGCCAGGGACGACGGCGGAAGGTACCAGACGTTCCGCATGGGCATCTATCTCGAGGATACTGAGACCATGAAGGCGGTACTGGACGAGATCGCGTCGATCTGCCAGGTGGAGGTCAGAGACTACGAGGGCACCGAGCGGGAGCTGGACAACACCGTGTTCTACATCACCTTCGCCAACGACATGAAGAGGCTGCTGTCCCTGGACGACGAGCAGGCCGATGAAATGATGATCGCCTCCAACATGGCCATGCAGCAACTGGACTCCGCGGGGGAGTCGCCTCAGAGCACGTTCACCTACATCCGCAGGTTCGCGGAGGCGGTGGCGGAGGCCGCGTCTGGAGAGTTCGCCCCAGTGATACGCACCGTGGACCTTCCCGGGAACAGAAGGCTGACGATGTTCGAGCCCCCCTGCGGCAGCACCACCTACGTCCTGGAGTCGGATGAGGAGCAGCTGTTCGTGGACGGGGGATACTCCCGTCTTTCCGATAGGATGATGGACGTCATAGACACCACATGCCCCGCCGGAGGCCGCAGGAGGACAATGCTACTCACCCACGCGGACATCGACCACATCGGCATCTGGAAGCACTTCGACCGCATCCTGACCAGCGGCACCGCCGCAGATGACATACGCAAGCAGAGGGCGGGCGAACCTTCCTTCAGGGAATCCGACCCCCGCCACGCCCCCTACTACAAGCTGGGCACGATAATAGTGGCGCACGATCCCCCGGACCCCGAGAGGGTGGAGGTCATCGGCAGGAGGAGATGGGGCGGGGTCTACGAGCACATAGGCTCGGTGACGGCATGCGGCCTGTCCTTCGACGCCTACGAAGGCAACGGAGGCCACGTGCCGGGAGACACCATCTTCGCATGCGAGGAGCTGAACATCGTGTTCACCGGGGACGACCTGATCAATCCGCAGGGTTCATCGGAGAGCCAATACAACTTCAATCTCCTGGCGCCGCACCTGATGCGCAGCGTGAACATGGACTCCGCCAAGGCCAAGGAATGCAGGCTGTACATCAACGAGAACTTCGAGGGATGGACCGCATGCCCGGGGCACGGCGGATGGATGAGAATCGAGAATAGCTGATTATGGAGAACAGACCGGTCAGTCAGAAGGGATGGGATGCACTCTACAGAACCGGTCTGTTCTTCCTGAACACACTACCGACGGGGGGCTATTTAACACTTCCCCGCATGTTTTGAATGAAACAGAACTTAAAAACATCTTTTTCATCGGTGTTAAGTCAAAAATCGACGGTTTTCACGGTCCGCGGAAATCATCGATTCCCGACTGATTCTGCTCAAGAATCTCAAACAAGATTGATTCTGTCATAGATCTCTTAAACGAACCCGAACGGCCGCTCCGAGGAACCATAATCGCACATCCATGCCCCGTTCATGGACCGATATAGGTCTCGTTTGCCCGTGCATTTATCAATGGGTTCAACTTCAGCCGTAACGAGGCAACGGCTTTGATCGACCCCCAATACACACCATGGCTCGAGTTCTACGACAACGTCCCGAAGCACATCGAGCTCCCTCGGCGCAACATGTACGGAATAGTGGCCCACGCCGCCCAGACCGCCATGGACGAGACCGCCCTGATCTTCATGGGCAAGAAGACCACCTACCGCGAGTTCATGGACAGCATCGAGAGATGCGCAGCCGGCATGTACGCCCTGGGCATCCGCAAGGGCGATCACGTGATGATCTGCATGCCCAACTGCCCCCAGGCGGTGATAGCGTTCTACGCCTGCAGCAGGATCGACGCCGTGGCCGTGATGGTGCACCCCCTGTCCTCCAAGGCGGAGCTGGAGCACCTCCTGGACTACTCCGACTCAAAGCTGGTGTTCACCCTGGACATGTTCTACAACAACTTCCCCCTCACCGCTCCCGGCGGGAAGTGCAAGGGATATGTCGTATCATCCATCGCCGACGCCCTGTCCTCGTTCAAGTCGTTCATGTACAGGCACGTGGTGGGCAGGAAGGACCCCAAGGTCCCCGCCAACGCCCCCAACGTGACCATGTGGAAGGATATGATGACAGCGGGACATCCCGCACCGCCGCCCTCCGAGAACGACCCGGAGGCCGTGGCCGCCATCCTGTTCACCGGAGGCACCACCGGACCCACCAAGGGCGCCATGCTCTCCAGCAACGCCTTCAACAGCTGCGCCCTGGGCATGATCGAGCTGTCCCAGGTGCTGAACGATGGAGACCTGATGATGGCCGTCATGCCCATCTTCCACGGCTTCGGACTCTGCGCCTGCGTGCACATCCCGCTGATCGTGGGGAAGAAGGAGATCCTGGTGCCCAGATTCACCCCGGATTCCTACGCCAAGCTGATCGTGAAGGAGAAGCCCAACTTCATCGCCGGAGTGCCCACTTTGTACGAGCACATGATCCGCAGCAAGTGGCTGCAGAAGGCGGACCTGTCCCATCTCAAGGGGATATTCTGCGGAGGGGACACCCTCACCCCGGAGACCAAGGACAAGTTGGACAAGTTCCTCATCGAGCACAACTGCGGGACCACGGTGAGAGAGGGATTCGGCCTCACCGAGTCGGTGACCGCCAACACCATCAACCCCAAGAACAGGCAGAAGAGGGGCAGCGTGGGAATCCCCATGCCGGACATCTACTACAAGATCGTCAAGCCCGGCACCGATGAGAGGATGCCCTACGGCGAGGACGGGGAGATCTGCGCCTCCGGCCCTGTTCTGATGAAAGGATACTATAACGAGCCGGAAGAGACCGCCAACGTGCTGAAGGTGCACAAGGATGACGGTCTCACCTGGCTGCATACCGGCGACATCGGCTACATGGACGAGGAGGGTTACATCTACTTCAAGCAGAGGCTCAAGAGGGTCATCATCACCTCCGGGTACAACGTGTACCCCAGCCAGGTGGAGAACATACTGACCCAGCTGCCCGAGGTCATGGATGCCTGCGTCATCGGCGTGCCGGACGAGCTCAGGGGCGCCAAGATCAAGGCGTACATCGTTCTGGAGAAGGGTTTCCAGGGCGACGATGCCATGCTGGAGAAGATCAAGACCCATGTGCGCGACCACGTGGCCAGGTTCGCCAAGCCCAGGGAGTACGTGTTCATCGACTCCATGCCCAGGACCAAGGTGGGCAAGGTGGACTACCGCAAGCTCGAGGCCGAGGCCATCGGCGGGGACGAGTGAGTCCGAAGGGGGCTTGTGCCCCCTCCCAAACGGTTTCGATCCGTTCTTTGTGTTCGTTGATCCCTGCTACCATCTCGGATTCACCTGATCCATCGTCCGTGGACGGGAGTGTGCCAGCAGAACGCTGATGCCGCCGCCGAATCTTACAATTACTGCGGCTGATGGAAGTGCCAGCATCACCTGAGTCGCTCCTGGGTCGGCACCTTCAACAGCGGAAGCGCAGCAGCCGTAATGGTGCTGATCGGTGCGATGCTTTTCCTCAGGATGCGCTCCTGATACAAACGCGGCCTTACGGCCGCTTCTCATCTCTGTAGTTGAATAGAAGGAGGGGCGGGGGTCCCGCCCCTAGACGGTCTCACAGGAGACCGGATTTCTGGAGGGCCATAAGGTCCTCGGTGCTGAGCTTCTCGCCGTTCTTGAACCTGGCGAAGATGTCGTCGGCGGCCTTCTTGGACTCGGCGTCGACCTTCTTCTTCTTGGCGTTCTTCTGCCTGTTCTTGATGGCGTTGACGTCCCGGTCGGTCTCGTGGACGCTCTTGATCTGCTCGATGTGCTTGCGGTGCTCCTCGTCGGCGGCCTTCTTGCACTCGATGAACTTGGCCTGGGCCTCGTCCGCCTGCTTCCTCAGAGCGTCGGCCTGCTCGTAGAGGGAGATCATGGTGTCATGCTCCTTCTGAGCCTGCTCGGCGTACTCGGAGACCATCTTGTGGTACTTCTCAGCCTCGGCCTTGGCCTCCCTGAGAGCGATCTGCTTCTCGCGCAGGTCACCGGAGACCTCCTGCTCGCCCTCCATCTCCTTGATCAGGGCGTCGATCTCCTTGAGCCTCTTGATGAGGTTCTCCTCTTCCTTCTTCTTGAGGACCTGGGTCTGCTGCCTGAGCTCCAGATCGGAGAATTCCTTCCTCAGCTGTTTGATAGAGGGCCTGTCCTTGTCCTTCTCGCCCTGGGGGAGGTCCTTCCTGAGTGCGTGGTACTCCTCGGTCAGCTCGGTGACCTTGTGGTTGCACTCGTCCCTGAAGACCTTGGACTCCCTGACCTTCTGGTTCAGGGCGTCGCGCTCCTCCCTGTGCTTGCCTGCCTCCTCGACCAGCTTGCGCACCTCTGCGTTCAGTGCGTCCCTCTTGGCGACCCATTCCTTGGTCTGCTTGTTGAGGTCGTCTCTGAGACGCTTGTGCTTCTCGGCGTCGTTGTTGATGACGCTGCGCTTCTGCTCGAGCTTCTCCAGGTTCTCGGACACCGCTGCGGCCTCCTCCTCGGTCATCTCCTCGGATTCCTCCTCGGGAACCTCCGCCGTCTCGGTCTCCACAGACTCCGCAGGGGCCTCGACGGGGGCATCCGCCGCAGGCGCCTCTACAGACTCCAGCTGTTCGATTCTCTCCTCCGTGAACTCTTCCATAATAAACCACTCGTTCGTATACGCCGAAGTCTAGTCTCGGCACACTATAAGGGTCTGCATCACGGCATCTGATATAAAGGTTATGCGTTACAACACGCGTGTGTACTCTTTTGTGTATGTATCTTAATGCACGCGCAATAAGGGAGGGGATGCCCCGAAATCGGAGATGGGGTGCGCTACCGAACACGGAACGCGAGTGAGGATCATCCAGTTATCGGATTTCTCCCGAAGATACTTTATAATCACATTCAATCGGAGCGCTCGATTCAAATGACGGACAACCTGTGCCCACTCGACTACAGATACGGCCGCAAGGAGATGAAGGACATCTTCTCCGAGGAGAGCCGGCTCATGTACCAGATGCAGGTGGAGGCCGCACTGGCCAAGGCCCACGCATCCCTCGGGACCATCTCCGAGGAAGATGCCGCGGAGATCGCCAGGGTGGCGAATCTCGACGTTGTGAGCATCGACAGGGTCAAGGAGATCGAGATGGACACCCGCCACGACGTGATGGCCATGGTGAAGGCCATGACCGAGCAGTGCAAGGGAGAAGCAGGCAAGTTCGTGCATTACGGGGCCACCTCCAACGACATCGTAGACACCGCCACCGCCCTCCAGCTGAAGGCGGCGCTGACGCTGATCGCCAAGGACGTGGACGACTTCATCCTCATACTGGCACGTCTCGCCAAGAGGGAGAGGGACACCCTGGAGATCGGCAGGACCCACGCCCAGTTCGCCATCCCCATCACCTTCGGCTTCAAGATATCCGGATACGTGGCGGAGATGCTCAGGCACAGGGAGCGTCTCCAGCAGGTAATGCCCAGGGCTTGCGCCGGCAAGATGGCGGGAGCCGTGGGCACGGGAGCCGCATTGGGAGCCAACTTCTTCCAGGTACAGGAGCGTGTCATGGAGGGTCTGGGTCTTACCTACGAGCCCGCCGCCACCCAGGTGGTTGGAAGGGACAGGTACACCGAGACCGTCTGCCTGATCGCCAACATAGCCACATCCCTGGAGAGATACGGCACCGAGGTCCGCAACCTGCAGAGGTCCGAGATCGGGGAGGCCGCCGAGCCCTTCGACACCAAGAAGCAGGTAGGCAGCTCCACCATGGCCCAGAAGCGCAACCCCATGATGTCCGAGAACGTCTGCGGGCTCGCCAGGATCGTGCGCTCCATGGTCACCCCAATGTTCGAGAGCCAGGTGCTCTGGCACGAGAGGGACCTGACCAACTCCAGCTCCGAGAGGTTCATACTCCCGCACGCATTCGTGCTGCTGGACGAGATGTTCATGAAGATGGGCACCGTGTTCTCCGGCCTCACCGTCAACAAGGAGAGGATGCTGAAGAACATCGAGTCCTCCAGAGGCCTGGTGATGGCGGAGTCCGTCATGATGGCCATGACCAAGAAGGGCATCGGCAGGCAGGACGCCCACGAGATCGTCAGGTCGTCGTCCATGATTGCAGAGGACGAGGACCGCCAGCTGCTGGATGTGCTGCTAGAGAGGAAGGACCTGATGGCCGTCATGACCCCAGAGGAAGTGAGGAAGGCCATGGACCCGGCCAACTACACCGGCGGCGCCGCGGAGATCGTGGACCGCGTGGTGGCGGATGCCGAGAAGGCCCTCGGTCAGAAGGTGTGAGCATGGATCCCGTCCGCAAGGGGAGGTTCGTGGCCGGCGCGGTCATCGGCGCCATTATCGGATTCTTCCTCTCCCTGGTGTTCTGGGCGATGGATGTGGGCCTGTGGTCGTTCCTGATGATCCCGCTGGCGGCCCTTCTGGGAGGGGCCCAGACCATGATGACGGCCAGGCCCCCCGAAGAAGAGGATTAAAGCAGTTTCTTGCCGGCGTTGGGTCCGGGGGTGACGGAGTAGACCTCCTCCACCTTCAGCTTGACCAGCGATTTGGCGGGGTACTTCTCGCTCTTGGAGTGGGCGAACGCCACCGCCTTCTCGTAGTCGGCGCCGCTGTCCTCGACCACGGCGGAGAACTTCAGCTGATAGGATTCCGGAGTCTCCGGGTCCCAGATGTCCATTGCGGCCTTGGGGTTCTCCCTCAGGTTCGCCAGGGTCTTGCACATGTAGTTGTCGACGATCCAAACCGTCTCCATGTCGTCCTGCAGGATCACCATGCCCATGGGGGCAACGTTGGGCGTGCCGTCCTTGGATGCGGTGGCCAGGTAGTAGGGCTTGACCTTGGAGAACACCTCCTTCATCTCGGGTGTGATCTTCACCATGCACCGGGAATGGGGATGAGCGTATTTCAAAGGAGCCGACCGCCATCGTATTATATCCCGGGGAAGGTTCCTGAGGCATGGGCGAGTACGGCGTCGAAGGCCTGTTCTCCGAAGAGCGCACCATCAGCGGCAGGCAGAGGGAGCTGGACGCCGTTCGCGGGCTTTCCGTGTTCCTGATGGTGGGAGCGCATGTGATGAACCAGTTCCAACCCATCGGAGACACCGGCGACGGGGACGGGGGCATATTGGACTTCATCGCCACCACGGTCACCGGCGCCTTCCCCGGCGGCGCCAATTGCTTCATGTTCGTCATGGGAATGGTGATGCTGTTCTCCACCACCGCCACCTACAAGCACTTCATCAGCAGGGGACTCATGCTCATAGTGGCGGGATTCGGGGTGGAGGTCATCAGACTGCTCCCCGGGCTGGTGAACTTCCTGTTGACGGGGGACTTCGTCAGCTTCTATCCGGAGGTGTCGTATGCGGAACCGCAGCAGCTGATGATCATCACGCTGTTCTGGCAGGATATCCTGATATTCGCGGGGATGTCCATGGTCTTCATCGGTCTGATGCAGAGGTTCAATGTACCGTTGTGGGGCATACTGGCACTTGTTGCGGTGATGATGATCGCCAACGAGTTCCTCATGGGCATGCACACCGGGAACGACGCCGTGGACATCTTCTGCGGATACTTCTGGGGCACCACCGTCTTCGACGACACCATGACCACCTCCAGATACCCGTTCTTCAACTGGATCCTGTTCCCGGTGGCGGGATACGTGCTTGCCAGCTACATGGTCAGGACCACCGACAAACGCCGCTTCTACCGCAATCTGGCTCTTTGGTCGTTCATCGCCATTATACCCTTCACCGTCGCGGGAATATACACAGGATTCTTCACCACCCACTTCGCCGAACCCCTGTCCTATCACATGGACTTCATCGGCACCATCTGGTGCACGTTGGCGGCCATATTGTGGGTCGATCTGTGGTACTGGATCGTGCAGAGGGTCTCCGACAGATACCTGTCGCCGCTGTACAGATGGAGCAGGAACATCACCTGGATCTACGTGCTGCACTTCGTGGTGCTGTCGATACTGATCCAGATCGTCCCGCAGACGCTGAACCTGGTACTTTGCATAGTGGTGTTCCTGGGAGTGTTCTTCCTGGTGGACTTCCTGGCGGAGAGGATCAACTCCCGCAAGGCGAAGGCGAGAGCGGGAGCCGCCTGACAGCGCTCAAGGATACGGGGTTGCGGGGAAACCCGTTTATCCGCTTTGCCGTTGATTCACGAATGTATTCAATCAATTCACATGGGTTAGAACATGACTCGCACGATATCCATCGAGGCCAACGGCAGGACCATGACCGCGGAGCTTGCGGACAACTCATCCGCCGATGCCCTGGCGGAGATGTTGAGGGAAGGTCCGATCAAGGTCCGCATGAACGACTACGGGAACATGGAGAAGGTGGGCAGCCTGGGAAGAAGGCTTCCGACCAACGATAGGCGCATGGACACCGATGCCGGCGATGTGATCCTCTATCAGGGCAGCTACCTGGTGATCTGTTACGACAGGAACAGCTGGAGCCTCACCGGGTTGGGGAGGATCAAGGACGTGGGCAAGGATGGGCTCAGATCCATCCTGGGCGACGGCGACGTCACCGTCACACTGAGTCTGCCGTGAGTCAGGAACCCTTCCTGATCATGGACATTATCACCGAGGTCATGGTGGTCTTGCCGGACCTCAGGGACCTCTGCAGCAGTTGGTCCAATATGTCGCGGCCGAGCATACCCGTGGTGAACAGCTCTTCCAATGTGCAAGCGTCTCCGTTGACCACCGCCTGCTCCGCCCTGGGGACGATACGGTCCGAAAGATACCTCTCGTATCCCGAACGATGCTCCTCGCTCAGGAGCGCCGGGGCAGAGAGCCTTGCCACCGCGATCTCCGGCCTCAGCGTGATCGCAGAGCACAGCACCGAAGCGTCGAACTCCGGGAAGGACATCCCGCATCCCTTGAGGAACGTGAATGAGTACGGTCTCTCGGACCAGGTGCACTCCAGGATGCAGTCGTGCTCGATGACCAGTCTGAATCCGCTGATAACAGCGATATCGCCGTCGTAGGCACCCTCTCCAGACCAACGGAACCCACCAGCGCCTCCAGATGCATGTCCCTGACGGTCCCCGGGATCGATAGCGTCCGGCCGACCACTCCCGGCGGTGACGCGCCGCCCGCGGTCCGATCGGCCTTCCGACTGCCCTGCCCCGGTCATGATGCCTGATGCCTCTGCAGCACCATAATCCTGCGCATGGCGATCCGGCGGGGGAAAGGCTTTGTCGAATAATTAGTTCGTGCACCTCTTCAGCATGTTGAAGAGGGCGAGCTTGCGCTCGACCTCCCTCACCATGTTATCGAACTTCCTGGCTC
>CASEZY010000006.1 GCA_949292635.1 uncultured Methanomassiliicoccales archaeon | reverse complement strand
AATTATAATTAAATATTAAAATAAAAACGCGCGGAGATCCCCCCTCGGTCGTCCGCATCCGGTCCACAAAGCCTCGGAATTATTTATTCGACAAAGCCGCGGGAATACCAACATTGAAGACCCCTCGGACCCATCCAGTTAACGGTGATGATATGGCTACGTACAAGTGCGCTAAATGCGGAAAGATAGTTCAGGTCGAATTCGACGGTGTGGGAGACCTCTACTGCTGCGGAGAGGCCATGACCAGGCTTGCTCCCAAGACCGAGGACGCCTCCACCGAGAAGCATGTGCCCTACGTTGAGAGGGTGGACGGCGGAGTGAAGGTCAGGATAGGCAAGGATGCCAAGCACCCCATGAACGATGATCATTACATCGTCTACATCCAGATCTGCGCCGACGGCGTACTGATGAGGAAGTACCTGGAGCCCGGGGACGAGCCCGAAGCGTTCTTCAGGACCAACGCCAAGACCATCAAGGCCCAGGAACTCTGCAACATCCACGGTCTGTGGGTCAGCTGATGTACATTCTGACCATAACCGCGGAATACAGGTCGCCGGGGGAGGCGGAGGCGGTTTACTCCGCCGTATCCCCTGACGACGACGATTACGTCACCTCCTACCTGGAGGGCTCCACGGTGCGCTTCGAGATCTCCGCCGAGAATGCGGGATCCATGCGCTCCGCAATGGATGACGTCCTTGCGTGCGTGAAGGTGGCCGAGGCCACCTTAGGCATCGTCTCCGGATCCGCTGCGGACCTTGACGGCGATGCCCTTCGGGAAGGCTGACGCTTCCTTCGCTGTCAGCAGGGCCCTTCCGGTGGCCAGGAACCTTCCGTCCGGCGCCACCACGATGGCCTCCTCCATCGGCCTCAGCTCCGGATCCATCCCTCTGACGAAACGGCTGAATACGTTCCTGCCCTCGGCGACGAATGGTGCGGCGTCCTCGTCCACCACCACTCTCATCCAGGGTGCGGGAACGGCGGCCAATATCCTTGCGGCGCCTTCGGCACGCAGTGTGTAGAGACCGTCGCCGGCCCTCATGGACAATACGTGCTCACCGTCGGAGATCACGTTCCTTATCTTTCCGGTCTTGCGGCTCTTCACCAGTTCTATCTTCCCTCTGAACAGTGCATCCGCGGCAGGTATGCCGAACTGATACCTTGCCACGGCCTCCGCCCTGATCAGGTCGGGGTCCGGTCCGTCGGCGGCCTCGACTTCCGGCAGGTCGTCCGAGGAGATCACCTCTGTGAATCCCATGCGGGTGAGGAAGTCCATGGTCAGGTCCTCGGACTCCCTGTCCGTCTCCGCGTCGGAGATCGAGGGGAACAGCGACTGTGCGATGGGATATATCTCGTCCAGTTCCGCCGGAACGGGACCGAAGGGGGACATCACCACCGGCACGTAACCCTTGGAACGGGCCATGGCGAACCTGTCCGCGTAGACCCTCGAGTAAGGCTTTCCCGCATCGGGGAACAGGACCGCCTTATCGAAGGTGGGGACATAGCGGTCCATCACCCTCTCCGCGTACCTGAGGAACTGAGGTCTCGCCCTGGACTCTGGGCCGGTGTAGAACATGGCACCCTCCCTGCTGACGGGCTCGAAGCGCTCCATGAAGTCGGTGTGCTCCCTCAGCCTCCTCAAGGCATCCAACAGTGCGGGATGGGCGCGGCATCTCATCTCCGCCAGCTCCCAGAGCCTACCCTCGCGGATGTACCTCTTCACAAGTGCCAGCTCCGAGGTTATCTGATACAGGTTGTGGCGTGCGATCAGCTTGGTGCGCTCGCCCTTGCCCATCTTCTTCAGCGTCTCAAGCGTGTGACCTCTGCAGGCGGGGCAGTTGCAGTCCAGGGACTGCATGTCCTGGAGACGGAAGGTACCGTCGATGAACATCATCCTGTCGTCCCTGGCGAACTTGGCATATGAGGCGGAATCGAACAGGTCGCAGCCCATCAGAGCGGCAAGTGCCAGCACCATGGGATGGCCCGCTCCGAACAGGTGCACCGGACGGCTGGGATCCAGACCCTTCTTGGATGATAACACAACGTCGACCAGCTCCGAGTAGCGGTACTGCTCCATCAACGGTACGACACCACCAACGGGATGCACGTCGATATCCATCTCTGCCATGCGTCTGGCACAGTCCTCCCTGAGGTCGTGATAGACGGAGCCTTGCACCACACCGTTGATCATCATGTCGCCCTTGAGGGAACAGGCCTCCTGCATCCTCTCCAGGGTCACCTCTATCGACTTGGCGGTGCGCTCCTTGGACCACCAGGGCTCGGTGAAGATGTCCAGCACCGTACCGATATCCGAACCGATGTCCCGCTGGAAGTCCACCATCTCCTTGTTGGTGACCTCCACCTCCCCGTACATATGACTCTGGAATGTTCCCGAATCGGTCATGATGGTGCCATCGAAGTCCAGCATCTTGTGCAGACCCTCGGACAGCGCCCTCTCCTTCAGCTCGGGGGTGTTCTTGATGATGTAGGAATTGGTGATCAGCGCCTTGAAGCCGAACTCCTCCTGGAGCTCCCTGGGGGGCACCGTGTTGATCTTGGGATTCACCACCGGCAACAAGGCCGGGGTCTCGATCTCCCCCGCCCTGGTGGTGAACCTGCCGATACGGGCGAGACCGTCGCGCTTGAGGATCTCGAACATGGGTCACATCACCCTGTTGCGCTGGATGTCGCAGTAGACCTTCGAGATGGCGTTCTTCACCAGAACGTCGGGGATGTCCTCGATGAACTCACGGTTCCACTCGGAGTCGCTCCTGCCCACGATGATCGGCCGGGGCCCGTCGCAGCCGCAGCTGTCCTCCTCCGGCATCAGCGGCACGATCGTGAGACCTTCCAGGATCTGCGTCACGGGCTTCCCGTTGATGTAGAGCATGTCCTCGTCGCTCTCCACTCCAACGTACTTTGAGGAGATATCCGCCATCTGCATCTCGAAGACCAGGTCCCTCAGGTACTTCTCGGTCTCCTGCCAGTCCGGCCTCCTGGATTCGCGGTAAGTGACCGGCCTGCCGGAGTGACGGTACTCGATATCGATCATCGCCATGCATCTCGCATGGACCCCTCGCGCTTAATCTTTAGGGCAGGTACACCGACACCATTATAACGGGACGGCCTGTAGACCCCGATATGGCGATACTTTTCCGCGTCGCAGACGAGACCAAGATGGCCATCCTGGTCCGCAACGACCTCAAGCTCTCCAAAGGCAAGACCGCAGCACAGGCTGCGCACGCCGCGGTGAGCTGCACACTGGCGGCGAGGAAGAAGGACCCGAAGATGTTGGACAGGTGGGTGTCCGAGGGTCAGAGGAAGATCGTTCTCAAGGTGAACGACGAGCGGGAACTCTTCGAGTTCAAGGCGATGGCGGAGGCCGCCGGTCTCGTCTGCTGCATAATCACCGACGCCGGCAGGACCGAGATCGCACCGGGCACCGTCACCTGCATGGGCATAGGACCCGGATTGGAATCGGTGATCGACAAGATCACCGGCGAGCTGAAGATGCTCTGATCACAGCGTCCCGATACGCTGTCCGGAGTCCAGGGACTCTGCCGTAAGAGAGAGCATCTCGTCGAACAGACGCATCTTGAACGTCCCCGGACCGCAGCCGTCCGCCGCGTTCTCCGAAGCGATGCAGAATGCGGTTATCGCTGAGCACACCGAATCCAGCGAAGGGCCGCAGGCCCCAGTGTAGCATCCCACCACGGAAGCGGTCATGCAGCCGGTCCCGGAGACAAGACCCAGCATATCGGAACCATTGGACAGTTCCATGACCGTAGACCCATCAGAGACATAGTCCTTGGGACCCGTTGCCGCGGCAATGCAGCCGTATCTCTTCGCCAGCACCTTGGCGGAGGCCGCCGGGTCCGTGGCACATGCCGAGTCCACACCTCTTACACCGCCTCCCATGCCTGAGAGAACACCCATCTCCCCGGCGTTGCCCTTGATAACCGCCACATCCACCTTCGAGAGGATCGCGTCCGCGGAGGAGTTCCTGAACCTGCTGGCACCTACGCCCACGGGATCGAACACCACCGGCACCCCGGCATCGTTGGCGGCCTTACCGGCAGCCAACATGGAATCCAGGGTCCTGCGGTTCACCGTGCCCATGTTCAGCACCAGACATGACGCAACGGCGGCTATGTCCTCCGCATCCCCACGCTCGTCCGCCATGACCGGCGCACCGCCGGCGCAGATGGTGATGTTGGCGCAGTCGTTGACGGTGACGTAGTTGGTGATGTGGTGCACAAGGGGGTGCACCTCCCTTACCTTCAACAGGCATTCCGAAGGGCGCATGCGGGTACATGCGCACGCCTTACTAAAACCGCGCCTATGAAGTTATAAATAGACGCGCGAGTATGGGCGCACGTTTCCTATGGCCTCAAAGAAGTCTGCGAAGAACAAGGGCAAACCTCAGCAGAGGAAGGAGTCTATCCCCGCTGCCAAGGAGGATGAGATCCTCGAGATCGAAGAGGAGATCCTCACCGTTGCCCCCGACAAGAACACGGCAGAGAGGCGCGAGAGGGACAAGGGCAAGAAGAAGGAGTCCGGGGCTTTCGTCTCCTGGATCCGCAAGGCGGACCCCATCGCCATGACCTGCTTCACCGTGTTCATCCTCGCCTTCGTCGTCGTCACAGCATCCTACGTCAACACAATGTACATAGCCGATCCCCCCGCCCAGCACGTCATCGTCAACGGCGACAGCGTGGAGGTGGAGTACACCGGCTCCTACTTCGCATACTACGACAGGGACGGCGCTGTCATCTTCGACACCAACGTCCAGAGCGTCAACGACGGAAGCAACTACATGAAGAGCCCCGGCTACACCAACAAGACCGAGTTCGAACTGCTGGACTTCACCATCGGCAGCGAGGACATGTTAGAGATGTTCGAGGACGCCCTCATCGGACACAGCGTCGGAGAGACCGTTCGTGTGACCATCCCCGCAGCGGACGGATACGGCACACAGAGCTCCACCCCCTTCGCCAACAACGTGGTCTCCGTCACCTACGCCATATCCGGCACACTGTCCCTCAGCGAGTTCAACGACCTGTTCGATACCGAGTACACCAGCAGCATGAAGACCGAGGTCATACCCGCAGACAAGACGCCCTTCGGATTCGAGGTTCAGGCCACCTATGACAGCGGCACCGGCAACGTGAACTTCCAGTACATCGATCCCAAGGCGGTCACCGAGGCCCAGACCTCCAAGCTGGATTCCAACGTCACCTACACCATCTCGGATGTCACCGGAACCCAGTTCACCGTCAACTACACCTGCAACGAGGAGGCCGACCACATGTTCGAGATCCTCGGCGCCGACTACGAGACCGACTACGTCTACAAGGAAGACGGCAACTGGGTGTACAGGGACGACGACGGTTCCTCCAATGCGGAGCAGAAGGGGATGACCCTCTACTTCGTGATCAAGATCGTCAGCGTTAACGCCTGAGGCCATTATACATAGGGTCGGACGTCCAACCCGTCCGGCCCTTTAACATTTCTTTCGTTCCGATGTCTGGCTATACATCGGGTCCTCTGGCCAGGGTCTAATCTCTACCAGCATTATATACTTAAAACGTACATATTCTACCCAGTGTTCCGTTAGGAACCGTGCGGATGCTCTCAAGAACCATGTATAAAGTTGCAACCGCAGGAGGGATAAATGTCCATAATGGAGAAACTCAAAGGGATCTTCAAGAAGAAGCCCAAGCAGGAATGCACAGACGAATGCTGCAAGAAGGAGGCCGCCAAGCCTGCCGTTGAGCAGAAGCCTGTGGAGGCACCCGTAGAGGAGGCGCCCAAAGCGAAAGCTTCCAACACCGCGCCCTGGCAGCAGCTTGACAGGAAGATCTCCGGTAAGAAGTGATCTCTTTCTTTACGGATGCCCACGGGCATCCTCAAACGTATTCCAGTACCTTCGGTTCTTGTAAAGTTTGAAAAAAGAGAGATCGGGAGGCGGTTCAGAACCGCTCGCCCGTGAGCCTCTCGTACATGCCGGCGTAGAGCTTCGCCACCTCGGCGATGACATCCTCCGGCAGGGCGGGTATGTCCGGTTCCGGCAGACCCTTCTCCCTGGCCTCGGACAGCTCCGCGTGGTAGCCGGTGCCGCGGTAGTACTGCCTCACCAGTTCCTTGGACAGCTCCCTGGCGTGCCCGGCGGCGTATTCCTCCGCATCCCACCAGCGGTCCTCGTCCAGGGTGCCGAAGGTGTCGATGAGCATCAGGTTGCGGTTCTCGTCGTAGCCGAACTCCTTCTTGCCGTCGCAGTGGATCAGACCTCTCTTGGCGGCCTCCTCGGCCATGATCTCGTCAATCCTCAGGACGGTGTCCATGATCTCCTTGTAGTCCGCGTCGGAGAGACCGGCGATGTCCTTGGCCTCCGCCTCGTCGAGCTCCCTGTCGTGAGCCTCCAGCTTGGTGGTGCACTCCAGGAAGGGGCGGGGCAGCTTCTCGCCGCTCTTGAGCTGGTGGCCGAGCTCGAATCCCAGGTCCTCCACCTTGATCTTGCCACTCTTGACCCTGTCCACCAGGGAACCTGCCGCATAATGCCTGCAGATGACCTCCAGCGGGATCAGATAGTTCACAGTGTCCTGGGTGATCTTGTCGTAGTCCTCTATGATGTCGAAGCGCTTGACCCTCATCCTGTTGGGGGCGATGTACTCCCTGAAGTGGCTCTTGATGCCCTTGGACGCCAGGAGCTCGAACCAGTACTTGGATGTCCTGCAGAGGGACTCCCCCTTCCTGGGGATGTGGGAGGGGATGATCTTGTCGAAGACGGAGATGTTGTCGGTGAACACGAACTCCAACGTGTCGTCGTCCACCTTGTAGACCTCTTTCACCTTGCCGGTCCTGATATGCTCCATGATGCGGGCAACCGCAGAATCCCTATATAAGATGTTCAAGACAGCAGTCTCAGCAAATCCCTGACGGCGGCAGCGACGGTGGCCTCGCGGACCTGACGGCGGTCCCCGGGGAAGTGGTTCATGGATGTGACTGTGGTGTTCCCGTCGGTCACCGCTATGCAGACGAGGCCGACGGGCTTCTCGTCGGTGCCTCCGCCGGGACCGGCGATGCCGGTGACGGCGACAGCCACATCCGCATCGTAGACACGGAGTGCGCCTTCCGCCATCTCCCTGGCGGTCTCCTCGCTGACGGCCCCGTGCTCTATTAAAGTGGACTCCCTGACACCGAGGATGCTCACCTTGGCCTCATTGGAGTATGTGACAGCGGAACCCATGAAATAAGAAGAGCAGCCGGGACGGTCCGTGATCAGCGAGGAAATCAGTCCGCCGGTACAGGATTCCGCAAGTGCCAGCTTGAGTCCGTTGGACTCCAGCACTCCCGCCAGGACCTCAAGATCTGTATACAGGCTCATCGGACTCGCCCATCTGTCTGATGCGGGAGACGCCGTCCACCCTGCGGATGACCTCGGCCACCTTCCGGGGCACCAGGTGCTTCCATTCCTCGCCCTCGCGGATGCGGCGGCGGATCTCCGTGCCGGTGTACTCACCGCGGTTGAACAGCGGGGAATCCCTCACCTCGTATCCAGCCTCGTAGAACAGGCGGCGGGTGAAGGGGTTGTTGCTGTAGACCACCTCGAAGCGGGGGCACATGGACACCACCTGAGACACCCACAGGGCGTAGCGGTTCAGGTCCTCCACCGGGACTATGTAGAAGTCCGTGTGGCCCTCGTCCCGCAGGGTCTCCGCTATCATGGTGTAGCGTTCGCCTGCGGTGAAGGGGTTGTCCGCCGTATGGGAATGCTGGGCGCTGCCGATGCCCACGGTGACGTGGTCGCATTCGTCGAATATGCGCCTCAGCACCTCCATATGACCGTTATGGAAGGGCTGGAAGCGACCGATTATAAGTGCGTCCTTCCCTGTCATGGGATCACATCGGCGAGGGGTTCTTGTCCGCCGGAGGGGCGATGGTCTCCACCGTGACCTCCGGCTCCTCCTCCTTCTCCGGCTCGGGCTCCGCCTCCTGCACGGAGGCGGCCTCGGGCACGGGGATGGGCACCGGCTCTCTGGGAGGCTCCAGCCTCTCCGCGGTGGAACCCTGGGGGTTCAGCCTCTCCAGCTTCTCCAGGTATTCCGTCTTGCGGGGACAGTCCTGGAAGGCGTACTCGAACACGTCCCTGATGGTCTCCACCAGGATGATCTCCATGCCCTTGTAGTAGCGGGACTCGATCATCACGTCCTTGGCGTTGATCTTGGGGATGATTGCCCTCTTCAGTCCAGCCTCCGCCGCCGCTTCGAGTTTAGCGGTGATGCCTCCCACGGGGAGCACCATGCCGCGCACGTTCAGGCTGCCGGTCATGGCCAGCGACTGGTCTATGGGGATCTCTTCCAGAGCGGAGATGATCGCTGTGGTGATGGTCACCGATGCGGAATCGCCCTCCACACCGTCGTAAGTGCCGATGAACTGCAGATGGATGTCCTTCTCGCTGATGTCGGAGACCGCGTACTTCTTCACCACGGCGGAGATGTTCTCCACGGCCTCCTTGGCTATCTCGCCCAGCTTTCCGGTGGCGATGATGCCGCCCTTCTTGCTTGGAGATGGCGTGACCTCGGCGACTATGGGAAGCACTATCCCGGAGTACTCGGCCATGTTGGAGCTGGCGTTCAGAGCGGCCAGGCCGTTGATCATCCCCACGGCGTAGCCGTCGGTGTTGAACCTCTCGTAGGCCTTCATGCCCTCCACACTGCGGTCGGCGATCTGCTGCTCCAGACTGCGGGCGATCTTGCGGGCATCGGTGACGTCCTGCTGGATGACTATCTTCCTGCCGTTCTGCACGGCGATGTCACCCGCAACACGGACCAGTCCGCCCAGTTCCCTGAACCTGAGGGTGAGCTTGCCCTTGCTGCCGGAGCGGCGTTGAGCCTCCCTGATGATCTCCGCCGCAGCGAACTTGTCGAAGTGGGGGATCTTGCCGTCCTTCCTGACCTCCTGGGCCACGAAGCGGATGATGTCGTGGCGGTGCTCGTCGGTGTCGTCCATGCTGTTGCGCATGTACACTTCGTAACCGTAACCGCGTATCCTGGACCTCAGCGCGGGATGCATACCCTGGAGAGCGTCCAGGTTTCCGGCGCAGACGAGGATGAAATCCGTGGGGACGGGCTCGCTCTTCACCAGGGCTCCCGAGGACCTCTCGGACTGACCGGTGATGCTGAGCTTCTTCTCCTGCATGGCGGTTAACAGAGCCTGCTGGGACTCCAGCCTCAGGAGGTTGATCTCGTCAATGAACAGCACACCCTTGTTGGCCCTGTGGATGCAGCCGGGCTCGATCCTGTCGTGGGACGGGGTCTCCAAGCCTCCGGACTGGAAGGGGTCGTGCCTCACATCTCCCAGCAGAGCGCCTGCGTGGGTACCGGTGGCGTCCACGAAGGGCGGCATATCACCCGGATCGTGACCTACCAATAACTTGGGGACGATGGCCACATCCTGCCTCTGGCCGGGGGTGCGGAACAGCATCAAAACCATAAAGGCGATGAGCACCGCGATCCAGACCATGGTGAAGTTGCCGCTGATGAACGCGTAGATAAGAGCGATGCCTACGATGGCCACGATGGCATACAGCATGGTGTTGTTCTTCTTCGCGCGTTGCGCAGCTGCGATGGCCTTCTGCTCGTTGACGATGGCCTTGCCTCTGCCTGCGGGAAGCACCCTGATCCTGGGCTCGTTGAAATCCTCGGGGTTATGGTAGGCGATTACATCCTCCAGCTCCTCCTTGGGGAGATACTCCACCATGGAGTTGGCGAGCATGGACTTTCCCGTACCGGGCTCGCCGATGAGCATGACGTGCCTCTTCTGCTCGGCCGCCTTCTTGATGACCTCTACCGCCCTGTCCTGACCGATGACGCGGTCGGACATCCTGTCGGGGATCTCGATCTCCTCGGTGGAGTTGAACGTCTGATGGAGGATCCACTCGTCGAGGGGCTCTGCCTCTACAGTCTTCGTATCCTTCTTTTCATCGCTCATATGATTCGTCCTGATTTGCCTAATCGGGGTGTCCTATATAACCGTGCGTATGTACGCGCATTCCTGGTAGACGTGACCCCTGATTAGTTGACTAGTCAATCATACACTGTTATTTATACCCTGTCCTCTTTGGAAGCAGCATGCTCGTCGACAGTCTGGATGTTTCCGAGGAGATCCGGCAGACCCTGAAGGAGCAGGGCTTCGTCGAGCTGCACCCGCCCCAGGCGGATGCCATACCCAGGGCCCTCACCGGAAGAAACCTTGTGGTGGCGGTACCCACCGCCAGCGGGAAGTCCCTGATAGGCTACGTTGCCGCACTCAATACCATGCTGGCACATGGCAGGAAGGTCCTGTACATCGTACCTCTGAAAGCGCTTGCCGCGGAGAAGAAGGACGACATCGACCGCTTCGCCCACCTGGGCTTCAGGACAGCCATAAGTATCGGCGACCTGGACTCCGACGACCGCATGCTCCGCGATGCGGACATCGTGGTAGCGACGTCGGAGAAGGCGGATTCGCTGATGCGCCACGGCAGCAGGTGGATCGAGGATGTGGGTCTTGTCATAGCTGACGAGGTGCACATGCTCCATGACCCAGGCAGGGGCCCCACTTTGGAGGTTGCCCTGACCAAGATGATGCGCCGCAACCGGGACCTGCAGATAATCGCGCTTTCGGCAACAGTCTCCAACCCCGAGGAGATGGCCATGTGGCTGGACGCCGATCTCGTCAGGAGCGAATGGCGTCCCATCGAGCTCAGGGAGGGCGTCTTCTACGGCGACGAGATCCTCTTCACCGACCGCTCCACGAAGGAGGTCCCCAGGAAGAAGGAGGACGTGCTGTCCCTGGTCTATGACATGATACTCTCCGGTGGGCAGTGCCTGGTGTTCGTCAACGCCAGGAGGTCCACGGAGGCTCTGGCCACAAGATACGCCAAGGAACTGAAGGAGGCGTCGGGCATGGAACTCACCCCGGAGGAGACCGCTCTCCTGGAGGGGGATGCGGAGACCACCTCCCTCGGTCGCAAATTGGCGACATGCGTCTCCTGCGGCATCGCCTTCCATCACGCGGGATTGTCATCGTCACAGCGCAGGTTCGTGGAGGACAGCTTCCGTGCCGGCCGCATCAAGTGCATCGTGGCGACGCCCACCCTGGCCGCCGGGATCAACCTGCCCGCCAGAAGGGTCATCGTCCGCGACACCACCCGCTTCGAGTCCGGTTCGGCGAACTCGCCCATACCTGTCATGGAGATCAAGCAGATGTGCGGCCGTGCGGGAAGGCCCGGTTACGACCCATACGGCGAGGCCATCCTGGTGGCGAAGAACGATGACGACGCCCGCCACCTGATGGAGGACTACCTGGAGCACGAGACCGAGAGGATAACATCGAAGCTCGGTAACGAGAGGACGCTCAGAACGCACATACTGGGTCTTGTGGCCACCGGCGATGCGGACTCCGTCGACGGCGTCATCGGATTCCTCAGGGAGAGCTTCTACGGCAGCCAGTCCGAACTGTACGGGGTGGAGGGCGCCGTGGAGAACGTGGTGAGATTCCTCACCGAGAACGGGATGGTAGAGGAGAACGAGAACGGCCTTCTCACCCCACTGCCACTGGGGAAGAGGGTCTCCGACCTGTATATCGATCCCGAGTCGGCGGTTATACTCAAGGGCGCCTTGGAGCGCATCACCGACGAGACCCCGGACTTCCTTGTATTGCATGCGGTGGCCTCCACACCGGATGTGATGGGCCTCTTCCCCAGGAAGAAGGACCGTGAGGTGCTGATGTCCCTCGCAGACGAATACGAGGGCAAGTTCCTCACCGACAACCCCGATCCCGACGACACGTATCAGTCGGAATACTTCTACGGCGACCTGAAGACCGCAGTGCTGGCACAGCGGTGGATCGACGAGGTGGACGAGGACACGCTCACCGAGGACATGGGCATCGGACCCGGCGACATACGCTCCCGCATGGACTCCATGGAATGGTTGCTGTACGCCATGACCGAGATGGCCGTCCTGCTGCGCAAGGACATGGTGAAGCGTCTGCGCCCCATGCTCACCAGGATCAGATACGGTGTGGGCAAGGAGCTCCTGGAGCTTGTCTCCCTTAGGGGAGTGGGCAGGTCCAGGGCCCGTACGCTCTACGACAGGGGCATCCGCGGAAGGAACGACATCGTCTCTGCGGACGTCAACGATCTTGCTTCCATGCCCCGCATAGGGTTCGCATTGGCAAAGAGCATGAAGGAGCAATGCGGAGTCTCCGTCGAAGATGTGGTTCCCAAGCAAGAAGAGAAGAAGGAAAAGGGTAAGGCGGACGCCCCGGCGGGGCCGAGGCAGTCCAGCCTATTCGATTTCTGATCAGCCCAGCAGGATCTTCCTGACCGCGGCCACATCGTTGGGGCACTGGCACACCGGGTCGCTGTGGGCGATGATGGTGTCAGGGTCCTTCAGGGCGTTGCCGGTGCAGATGCACACGACCCTCTCATCCTTGTCGATGATGCCCATCTCCCTGAGCTTCTTGGCCCCTGCCACAGAGGCTGCGGATGCCGGTTCCACACCGACGCCCTCGCGCCTTCCCAGCATCTTCTGGGCGGCCAGGATCTCATCGTCGGTGACCGTCGTAGAATAACCTCCGGTGTCGTAGATGGCGTGGAGGGCCTTCCTTCCGCTGACGGGGTTGCCGATCCTGATGGCGGTGGCCACGGTCTCGGGGTGCTCCTCGGGGACGAAGTCCTTGTCCTTGTCCTTGAAGGCCCTGGCGACGGGTGCGGCACCCTCGGCCTGGATACCGGTGAGCATGGGGATCTTGTCGATCCAACCGACCTCCTCCAGTTCCTTGACAGCCTTATAGACAGCCCATATGTTGGCGGCGTTGCCCACGGGGAGGATGATCCTGTCCGGCACGTCGTAGGCCAGCTGGTCCATGATCTCGAAGAGCACGGACTTCTGACCCTCGGGGCGGTAGGGGTTGATGGAATTGAGCAGGTACAGGCTCCTCTCCTCCGCCATCTCCCTGGCGAGCCTCAGGGCGTCGTCGAAGTTACCGTCCACCGAGATGACCTTGGCACCGAAGAACATGGCCTGTGCCAGCTTCCCTGCGGCCACCTTGCCGGAGGGGAGGAACACGGCACATCTGATGCCTGCCTTGGAGGCGTATGCGGCCAGGGAGGCGGAGGTGTTCCCGGTGGATGCGCATCCGACCACCTTGGCTCCCAGCTCAACGGCGTGGGAGACTCCGATGGTCATACCACGGTCCTTGAAGGAGCCGGTGGGGTTGGCGCCCTCGTACTTGACGTGCAGCTCGCCGATGCCGCACTCCGCCGCCAGGGCGTCGGTGCGGTACAGGGGTGTGCCGCCCTCCTTGATGGAGACCCTCTTGTCGTAATCAACGGGCAGGAAGGGAGCGTATCTCCAGACTCCGATAGGCTCCTTGCGGAGGTCCTCGGGCCTCATCTCCTTGACCGGTTCCAGATCCATCTTGACGGTCAGCAGACCGCCGCATTTGGGGCAGGTGTTGACGAAGGGATCGTCCACATCGCAACCGCAGTCCCAGCACACAACCTTGTGGTTTGCCATCTCAAATCCTCCTGCAGCCCGTGCCCCACCTGGTGACCCATGTGTCGCATCCCATGCCGCTGTCAGAGAAGACGCCCTTCACGGCCTCGGCTATATCGTCGCCGTTGCCGTCGGACGTCCTGAAGAATGATATTACGCAGGGCCCGGACCCTCCCAGGAAGGAGGCGCCTGCGCCTGCGTCCCTTGCCGCCTGCTCGGCTTCTGCCAGATGGGGGACCAGCTTCCTGCGGGCGGGCTCGAAGACCGCATCCTGCACCGACCTGCAGATGAGGCCGTAGTCCCCGGTGTGCATGGCATGCACCATGGAGGATGCGTTGCCCACGTGGAACACCAGGTCCTTCACTCCAACCTGTGCCGGCAGCACCTTGCGGGATTCGGAGGTGGGCACCATGATGTCGGGCATGCCCACCACCACGCCCAGATCCTCCGGCGGGGTGATCCTGTACACCTCGAAGGGATCATAGGAGCGGATTATCGTGAATCCTCCCAGCACGCAGGGGGCTACGTTGTCCGCGTGGATGCCTCCTGAGGTGTGTCCCTCCGCCTTGGCGGCGCAGAGGACCACATCCTTGGGGTCCAGCTTCTCGCCGGTGAGGACATGGGCGAGATACGCCCCTCCCGCAGCCGAAGCTCCGGAGGAACCTATGCCGCTGCAGGGACGGATGCCCTTCTTTATGCGGACCTCGATGCCGAAGTCGGCGCCCGCCAGCTTCAACACCTCGTTGGCCGCGATGGTCACCGAGTTCGCCGCCGGATCCCTGGGGATGCCGTCGCTGCCGGGGCCGGTGATCTCGGATATCACCATGCCGGAGTCGATGATCCTTCCCTCGATGATATCGCCGGGGTTGCTGAGAGCCATGCCGAATATGTCGAAGCCGGCGCCGATGTTGGAGATCGTCGCGGGCGCATCGATGGTGACCCAATCGCTCAAGAGGTCCACTTCCTGCGTGGGCTATTAACGGGTGCTTAATAGTATTTGCGCATGCACGCGCCCCCGTGCGGCTTTTTCTACTATGACGTTTTCCGGATGGCCGATGGAACCCCTCATACGTTGGCTCCGCGAGAACTGGTCCACGCTCCTGGCGATACCCATGCTCGCCCTTGGAGCCTTCGTCCTCACCCATCCCGGACCCTCCACGACCATTTGGAAGTATGTGGGGTACTGCGTTCTGATGGGTTTCGGCCTGGTGATGCTGGTCTACCCCCACAAGAACAACCTCTACAACGTGGGGTTCTTCGCATTGGGAATGGGGTCCAGCAGGGTGTTCACCGCCATCCCCTACTTCCTTTCGGACTTCGACGGCGCATACACCGTAGGGAACATTCCGCTGGGTCTTTTCTACGGCATCGTGATCCTCGCCATAGGCTCCAGCCTGCTGTACACCGGATACATGTTCTTCAAGAGGTATGCGAGAGCGTACCGCAGGATGATTTACACATCCAGCCTCATCTTCGTGGGAACGATGATCATCGCCGCCTTCAACGTGTTCCTCTACGACATCACCATCCCCTCGGAGTTCGTGGACAATGTATTGCTGAGCAGCGGGAACGTCTTCACCGGAGTCCTCTACGGAGTGTTGGCCGTGGTCCTCAACTCCGATATGATCCGCAGGAACGGATACTACGAGAAGGTGGCCATCAGACTCGGAGAGATGGGCGGTGTGGTGAACGCCCCGGCGTCATTGGTCATGTCGAGATCGGACGCGGACATGATCTCGGAGGGATTCCGCGGTTGCGACGGATGGACTCCCGTCAACGACGGCGGTCCCGCAGACAGGGAGGTTGTTGTCATATTGGGAGACGGGAAGAACGTCCAATATCTCACCGCCCAGCACATAGCGGGAAGGGACGGCATCCGCGTCACCATGTCCGAGAACCGCTCCGGCTCGGTCATCCAAGCATTCAGATTCATCGCCAAGGGCATCCTCATCGAAGAGTGCCAGGCTACACTCTACGGAGACAAGGGGGTCATGGCCAGGTTCCGTATCGGAGGTGATGCGGATGAGGTTTGACGATAGGATGTGCCTCATCGTATTGGGCATCCTGCTGATAATGGCGGGCATCTCCAATACGTACTACGTCTGTTACTCTGCCAGCGTAGGATATCCGCCCGACCTCAGCTACTACAGCGACATCAATTTACTGGTCTCCATCATCCTAATGTATGTAGTCGGGGTCGCCATACTGCTTGCCAGGAACAGGATCGTCCTCCGTCAGGCTGCGGCGATGACATCCGTGGTGATCGGGGTCTGGTACCTGGGCAGCCTCCCTCAGTCAGGGTTGGACCCGCTGGACTTCTTGGGATGCGTTCTGTTCACGATCCTTGGAGCCACTTTGGTTGTATTCGGCGTCCTGCTGTTCTTCGGCAAGACCAGGGACGCCACCACCATATCCTACATGGCCCTGCTGATCGTCGCATATGACGTACTGCAGTACATCGTGGATTCGTGGGAGTGTTCCATCAGAGAATTCTTCACAGAGATCATCTTCCTCAACGGTGCAAACACCGTATTGTTCTTCTTCTTCGCCTACGTGCTGCTCCGTCCCGGGATCAGGATCCCCGGGATGATCACGGTGATGACCAACAACGCCCGCAGGGTGATGGATACCGAGCATTCCGCCCCGGACACCTATCTCGAGCGCGAGGACCTGATGGTGGTGCTCGATATGATCAAACCATCCGAGAACGGGGTCGGGGCCCTCCGTTCCGAAAGATCGGTAACACTTCACGGCAGCCAGGGGAACAGGGTGTTGGAACTCCGCCGCTGGGACGGGGACGAGGTCCTCCGTGCAACCGTGGCATCCGAATCCGGCAGTCTCAACGGATACACCTTCGGAATCGTACAAGCGATCCCTAGGAACGGCGGCTTCGAGGACTGCGAATCCGTCAGATTCTACGACGAGGACGGGTTCTTCACCGACATCAACATATTCGACCCCCCTGTGAGCTACAAGGACTCCCTGGCGGCGGAAGCATCCGCTTAATTACCCGTGTTCCTTTTCACCAGACATGGAGAAGGTGGAGGTCATCGGCATCATCTGCTCCGATACCATGGATTCGATATTGGACCGTCTCACCGCCAACGGCGGCGAGGCGGTGCTGGTGGAGCCCCTGTACGTCTACGGGAGACTGCACTGCCTCTCCGCCGTCGCCCACGCCCGCAGGTCCTTCTCCGAAGGTACCAACCGTGCCCGGGACCTTCCGGCGGAGGTGATGATGTACCTCTCCGGCGAACGTCAGGCGTCCAGGGCCATATCCCGCATGAGACCGAGAGGTGACCGCATGGTGGCCATCCTCATCGATGCCGGACCGGACCTCACCGGCATGATCAGGGACGATTCCCTCATCGACGGGACTCCGGATAAGGCCGTCGCCCTGGGTTTGGACCCCAAGGGCACATCCGTCACCTGCGAACAGCTAGCCTTGGAACTGGTCGCTATGCTCGACGTGGAGAAGTACTGAGCTTGAATCATGTATATTAGGCGGTAGATACTGAGGTATCTCATGGCTATGCGACAAAGTGGTTCCTCGAGAATTGGACCGTCGTACTCGCAATACCCATCATCATCCTGGGTACGTACGTGCTTCTGCACCCGGACCACAACCTCACCGAGTTCAAGGCATTCGGTAACGCGGTGATGATAGGATTCGGGCTGCTGATGCTGATCAATCCCACCAAGAACCATCTTCTCAACATCGGTTTCTTCGCTTTGGGATTCGGATTGAACAGGGTGCTGACCGCCATACCCTTCGTGTTCACCCACTACGGCGCCACCTGGATGACCAGCCTGCTCCCCATCGGGCGCGTGTACGGTATCGTGATCCTCTACGTCGGTGCCAATCTGGTCTACACCGGCATCATGTTCTGCAGAGGATATGCGAGATCCTACAGATGGAGGATGTACATCTCCAGCCTGATCTTCGTGGGCACCGTGTTCCTGGTGGCCCTGGAGCTGGTCTTCTTCGAATACCTGGACCCCGAAGGCTTCGTCTCGAACGTCCTCGCCGCCAACACCACCGTCCTCTACGGCCTGATGTACGGATTGCTGGCACTGTCCCTGAACAGTGAGATGGTGCACAGGAACGGATACTACGAGAAGATAGCCTACCGCCTGGATGACCTGGGCAGGATCGCCAACGGCTCCCCGAACCTCGTAGTCGAGAGACGCGACGCGGAGATCCTCTTCGATGCGGGGCACAAGGCGTGGAGGCACATCGACGACGGCAGCCCCGCCGTGCTGGAGCACAGGTTCGTTGTATCGGACGGCAAGATCACACAATATGTCACCGCCCAGATCTGGAAGGATGAGAAGTGCGTCTACCTCACCATGTCCGACGCCCCCGAAGGGACCGTCATCCAGGCACTCAGGTTCAAGGCGGAGCGCATACGTATCTCGGAATCCCGTCTCGGACTCTACGGCACCGACGGGACCATGCTGAACTTCCCCATCAGAGGTGAGGGCCTGTGAACGATCGCAGGGTCATCCTTGCCGTGGCGGTTGATGATCGTCATCAGCATCATCGAGCTCTACATGGGGTTCGAAAATTCGTTCCATTTCGTCGTGTACAACGACTATCTCACCGAGGCCTTCCATGCGCTGCTGATCATCTTCGGCATCTGGATAATCTACAACCGGAAGACCATCACCCTGAAACAGACCGTGGCTTTGGCATCGATCTGCATAGGGTTGAACTACATGGCCGCCGGCCCCAGTCTGGACTACGACATAACGCAGATCCTCAATCTCATGATGAGCCTGACCATCGCAGTGGTGGGATGCACCATGTTCGTGTTCGGCATCCTGCTGTACTACGAGAAGACCAGGAACGCCACCACGGTCTCCTACATGTCCCTCGTCGCACTGCTCATCCTGATGCTGATGTTCTACATCTACTACAGGGGGCTGATCCCGTACATGTCCCGCTGGGACTTCATATTCAACGTGGTCATCTGGAACATCCCCAAGGTTGTCCTCTTCTTCATGGTGGCCCTCATCCTGCTGACCCCAGGCATACGCTCCCCGGGGTTGGTGACGACGATGAGCCGCGCCGCCCGCAGGGTCACCGACACCCGCTACACGGACGAGGACAGCTACATCCACAGGGGCGGATTGATGACCATGGCTGAGGCCATGCGGAGACCGGTCGTTCCCGACGACGGCGGAGACCCTGTGGAGTTCGAGACGTCGGTGGACCTCTACGGCAACCAGGGACGGAGGATGCTGCTGATCAGAAGATGGAAGGGAGAGGACTTCCTCAGGGTCTACGTGGCATCCGTGGGCGGCAGTCTGAACGGTTATTCGTTCAAGGTCACCGTGATCCTGCCGGACACCGGGAACCTGGAGGACTGCGGCAAGGTCCGCATGTACGGTGTCAACGGATTCTTCGCCGACCTGCTCATAGTCGACCCGCCGGTCAGGTACAAGGACGCTGTCGCCTCGGCATCCGGGGCATGAGCTTTCTGATGCTGGCACATACCGTCCGACCGCATCGTGCATGACATCATACCGCGGATTCGGTCCGGTGATCGGACGTGGATCCCCTGCAAGGATCGGCATATGCGATCGATGATGGAACGATGACGCCGGCAGTGAATAACGGATAAAAGATTGAAAGGGGGATGCACCCCCTGTTTCTCTCAATTGGGGACGAACTTGTACCCGTAGTGGATCACACCGCTGGGTCCGTCGTCGCTGATGCGCCTGAGGACCGCACGGACCGGCATGCCGATCTTCACGTCCTCCAGGTTCACGTCCACAAGCTGCCCTGAGATCATTATTCCGTCGGTGGTCTTCACCATCACGACCGCATAGGGCTTCAGCTTGCTGGTGAAGGCGGGCGCGTCGTGGATGATGGAGTACGAGTAGACCTCGCCCTCCCTGCTGACGGTCACGTCCTGCATCTTGCCCAGGCTCTCCCTGCGGCAGTGGGGGCACACCCCGCGCTTGGGGAAGTAGATCCTTCCGCAGACCGGGCACTTGGAACCCTCCAGGTTGTACCTGCCGGGGATCTCCCTCCATTCCTTCGCTACAGATGCCATCAGATCGCCTCCAGTATGCTGACGGTGACGGCGGAACCCGTTCCGCCCACGCTCTGTGCCAGACCGTACTTGGCGTTGGGGACCTGCCTCTTGTCGGCGGAGCCCCTCATCTGCTCCGCAATCTCCACGATCTGGGCCACGCCGGTGGCTCCGATGGGGTGTCCGCGGGCCTTGAGTCCTCCGGATGTGTTGATCGCAAGCTTGCCGGCGCCGATCTGGTAGCCTCCCTCCAGGAAGGTCTTGCCCGCCTCGCCGCGCTTGGCGAAGCCCAGGTCCTGTGCCGCCAGGATACCTCCCACGGTGTAGTTGTCGTGGACCTCCGCCACCTGGATGTCGGCGGCGGTGATGCCTGCGATCTCGTACGCACGCTTGGCCGCCGCGACGGTGGCGCCGTAGGTGGTGATGTCGTCCCTCTGGAACAGTGCCAGCGTGTCGCTTGCCTGAGTGACCGCTGCCACCTTCACGTAGGAGTCTGTGTACTCCTTCGCCTTCTCCAGGGGGCAGAGCACCAATGCGGCGGCTCCGTCGGAGATGGGTGCGCAGTCGAACACTCCCAGAGGCTCGGCCACGGCACCGGCCTTCAGCACGGTCTCGATGGGCACGGCCTTGGTGAACTGGGCGTTGGGGTTCAGGGCACCGTGGGCGTGGCTGTTCACGGACACGGATGCGATCTCCTCCCTGGTGGCCATGCCGTCGTGGATCATCCTCCTGGCGATCATGGCGTGCAGGGATGCGAAGGTCAGTCCCATGGCGGCCTCCCACTCCGCATCAGCGGTGGCGTCCACGATGGAGTTGACGCTTGCGTCGTCCAGGTCGGTCATCTTCTCCGCACCTCCGACCATGACCACGTCCTGCATGCCGGAAGCGACGGCCATGACCGCCTGCCTGAAGGCCACTCCTCCGGAGGCGTCTCCCGCCTCCACCCTAACGGACGGGATGTGGTTGGTGGCCATGCCCGAGTAGTCCGCGATGAGTGCGTCGATGTGCTGCTGGTTGACGAACCTGCCTGCGGACATGTTGCCCACGTACAGGCCGTCGATCTCGTCGCCGGACAGGCCGGCGTCGGCGATGGCCTTCAGACCGGCCTCGATACCTATCGCGCGGAAGGACTTGTTCCAGAGCTCTCCGAACTTGGTCACTCCCACACCTATGATTGCTACGTCCCTCATGTTATCACTCCGGCATCAGGATCTTGTTCTTGTACACGGCATACTTGGCGTAGTCCAGCTGGACGGTGTTGGCCATGATCTCGGACAGCACCTTCGCCTTCTCCCTCTTGTATGAGGTTATCTTGTCGGTGACGGTGATGTCGAAGGCATCGCTTCCCGCCCCGGATCCGTAGGAGGTCACGAAGATCCTCTGTCCGGGCTTGGCCACGTCAAGGATGGACGCCAGTCCCAGGGGAACGGCGCCGCTGTAGGTGTTGCCGATCTCGGGGGTCAGCAGGCCCTGGGCGATCTGCTCGTTGGAGAAGCCCAGCTGAGCCGCCACACGGGTGGGGAACTTGCCGTTGGGCTGGTGGAACACCGCGTAGTCGTAGTCGTCCGGGGTGGTGCCCTGAGCCTCCATCATGCGCCTGGCGGCACTGGTGATGTGCCTGAAGTAGGCGGGTTCGCCGGTGAACCTGCCTCCATGACTGGGGTAGGGCTGTCCCTCCCTCCTCCAGAAGTCGGGGGTGTCGGTGGTGAAGGACAGGGTGTTGTTGATCACCGCGATGAGGTCCTCGGACCCGATGAGATATGCGGCCCCTCCGGCGGATGCGGAGTACTCCAGAGCGTCGCCGGGGGCTCCCTGGGAGGTGTCCGCTCCGATGGCCACTCCATACTTCACCATACCAGCTCCGACGAGGCCCATGCACATCTGGATGCCGGCGGTACCGGCCTTGCATGCGAACTCCAGGTCCGCGGCGGTCATGTTCGGCGTGGCGCCGATGGCCTCCGCCACTATGGTGGAGGTGGGCTTCACCGCGTAGGGATGCGATTCGGACCCGATGTACACGCAGCCGATGTCCTTGGGGTTCACCTCGGGGACCCGGGCCATCATGTTCCTGGCCGCCTCGGTGGCGATGGTCACCACGTCCTCGTCCGGCGACGGCACAGACTTCTGGTTGATCCCCAGGCCCTTACCCATCGCCTTGCCGTTCACGCCCCATACCCTGCCGATCTCCTCCGGGGTGATGCGGTATCTGGGCACGTAGGCTCCGTAACTCACTATTCCAACTTCCATCAGATCCCTTCCTTGAACCTGTCCAGTCTCTCTACTATCGCCGGCACCTCCAGTTCGGTGGTGACCAGCGGGATCCCCTCCAGCCGGGCGAGTTTGACCGCCAGCGGGTCCACCTGTTCCGGCTTTTGGTAGACCACCAGCGCCGGCGTCAGCGGATGAGCCCTGATAGCGATCATGGGCGAACGTCCGAAGTGGACGTCCGTGAATATCAGCGCCCTCTCCGTGCTCCAGCCGTATATCTTCATGTAATCGTTGGAGCCCAGGAGCATGATGGTCTTCAGCGAATCCACTATCGTGTATCCGTAGACCGTCTTGGCGGGCAGCTTGTCCGTGTTCAGGTTGGTGCCGTTGAGCGTGGAGATGAATACGTCCATCGGAACACCGCTCCTGAACTCGCCCATGGCGAGGATGCATTCGTTCATGGCGTCCGGCATGTACTTCGAGATGGTGGGGGAACCCGCCTCCCGGTCCAGCCTTATCAACGCCTCTACAAGCTTCTTCACGACCCCCGCACCGGGCGACTTACGCCTCCCGGATTCGTAGTCACTGATGACGGAATGCGAGACTCCCATGGCCTCCGCCAGCTGATGCTGGGACAGTCCGAACTCCTCCCTCCATTTCCTGATGGTGAGTCCGGGCTCGGAGGAGAGCGTTATCTCCCCCGCTATCTTCTCCATGAGTTCATCCGTCATCCCGACACCACTATCGGTGCTGAGTATTTAATCATGTCGAACACAGAATACGACAAATGACGGAAGAACTTCGACGCAACATTAGCACGCACGTGCGCGACGCTGTCCGATACACGGAAACATGCGCTCACGTGTGGTCCTGATCCCAGGGATCAGTTCTTCAGCGCGGCTTCCAGGGTGTCCCTCACCGTGCGGAGCACCTTGATCCTGCCGTACTTCTTGTCCTCGGACTCCACCACCACCCATGGCGCATGGGTGGTGTTGGTGGCGGAGATCATCCGGTCCACGTATTCCTCGTAGATGTCCCACTTCTCCCTGTTGCGCCAATCCTCGTCGGTGATCTTCCACGCCTTGATGGGGTTGGCGGCGCGGGCGTCGAAACGTGCCAGCTGCTCCTCCGATGAGATCTCCATCCAGAACTTGATCAGTATGCCGCCGGACTCGGTGATCAGCCTCTCGAACGCCCTGATCTCCATGGCGGAGCGTGAATACTCGTCCTCCGTGCAGAAACCTTCGATGGGCTCCACCATCATCCTGCCGTACCAGGAGCGGTCGAAGATCACTATGCGCCCGGGTTTGGGCATGCGGGTGGCGAACCTCCAGAGGTAGGTGTGCACCCTCTCGTCCCCCACGGGGGCGGCCACCGGCACCACGTAATATCCCCTGGGGTTCAGCGAACGGACCAGCCTCTTGATGCTGCCGCCCTTCCCGGCCGCGTCCCAGCCCTCGAACACCAGTACCAAGGACCTCCCGGATTCGGCCAGCTTCATCTGCAGCTCCGCCACCTCGGCGGACAGTTTGTTCAGCTCCGCCTTGTAGCTCTTGGCCTCCTTGGTCAGGTCGGCGTTCTCCCTGGGGTTGGGGAACGACGTGTCCATGGTCACCGGCTCCGGCTTCAGGGGATGGTCGAAACGGAGCTCCGTCCTGTCCATGAAGGTGCGGACCACCATGTTCATGGTCATGTAGAGATCCTTGATGTCTATGATATCCCACGGGGCGTAGGGCATGTTGGTGGACGCGATCATCGGCATCACCAGCTTGTCCCTCCACTTCTTGGGGTCGATGTGGTCGTCCGTCAGGAACGTGCCGGACTTCCTCTTGCCCTGCATCCCCTTGGCCACGGCGTCCATGGAATCGTCGGAGATGTTCAGGTAGAACTTCACGATCACCACCCCGTTGTTCGACAGATACCTCTCGAAGTTCCTGGCCAGCCTCTCCAGTTGGTAGGTGTCGATGCCCTCGTCGGCCCTGGCCACCATCAATGAATACCAGGAACGGTCGTAGATGGCGATCTTCCCCTTGGCAGGCTCCCTGGCAAGGTACCTCAGCATGTCCCTCGGCGAGGTGATGCCTTCGGGCACGAAGTGGGTGTACTCGATGCCCCTGGGCTCCAGCAGGTTCATGAACTCGTTGATCACCCTGCCCATCACCCTTCCGCTACGGCCTTCGAAGATCACCAGGACCTGGCGTTCCTCGTTCACGATGCGTCTCTGCAGAAGGGTCAGCTGCTCCGCCAGCTCGTCGGGGATGGTGGTTGCCATGGGCCGCGGATGGCCTTGATGCGCAATTATTGTTTCTGCCCCTTCAAATCACGCGACGGCAGTCGACGGCTGCGTGGTGCGGGATCGAAGACTGGACATGTTAGGACGCGACTGCGAGGTGTGTCATCGCACGATCGGCGCATATCCGAACCGACCCGGAGGACGAACCCCGCGAAAATTCAGATTCTTGATTTTTGATCGTAAGATTCAGAACTCCGTTTTTTATTGTCAAGAGAGTGTAGTCACGCCCTCTCAGACGTCAGCAGTCTCGGTGCAGGAGCCTTGCCCGTGAGCTCATCCAACCCAATGAGCGTGGCCCCGGTGTCTTCCGCCATAGCTGTCAATTCCCTCTCGAATCCCCCTGCCGAGAAGATGACCAGGTTGCCTGTACCGTCCAAGACCCGTGCGCGGCGCTCCAGGACCTCCAGGTCCCTCGCCTTGGCAGGCCTGCTGCGATACTTGCATTCACAGAACACCGTCGTCCGCTTGCCTTCTTCCGTGATCTTGGCGACGATGTCTATGTCCGCACCTTCCCTGATTCCATCCTCGTTCTCCTCCGTCCCCCACCATGACCCGATCTCCAGGCAGGAGTATCTGCGAGCCATCCATTGAGCGCAGAACGTCTCGAACCGTTTGCCGAGATAGGTCTCCACCCTGTTGCCCAGTATGTCGTAGCGCTTCCCGATGTCCTCGGGCAGTTCAGACTCGATCAGATCGTTGAACACCGAATACCACAACCCCACCAGACCATCGGCGATCACGTAACTGGCCCTCTTCGGTGCGCCGCACATGGGATGACGGCGGCCGACCACACCCAACTCCTCCAGTTTGGAGAGCCTTACAAGGCATGTGCTCTCCGGTATGCCGACGTATTCGGCTATCTCCCTCAGCGAGTGCCGTCCCTTGGCCATCGCCCGTACGATGGCTACGTTCTCATCCGTGTTCCCCAACTCTGACCCTATGCGCCCCCGAGCCGCATTACGGAACGGAAGGCCTCTGCCCAACAGGGCCCTTGACACCGCTTCCTTGAAAGTAGGGCCTACGAACTGCAGATGATCCCCGGGCATCCCGCCCAATATCATGTACATGGACACCAGGTCCCTGTCACCCATGCCCGGGTGGAATTCGCATGCATCCCTGAAGGGCATCGGGAGCACCTCCAAACTCATACGGAACCTCATGTACAGTGGATTACCGCTGTTCTCGACCGCGTCCAGTAGAGAGGATATCTGCGAACCGCAAATGATTACTTTGGATCCCGTATCATTGACGACGGTGTCCATGAACCTCTGAAGCATCGTATCCGCATGGGGGGCGAAGCCAGACATGTACTGATATTCGTCCATGATGATGAGGGTCGGTTCCTGAAGACATATGGCGGACAACACATCAAACAGCCCGGATATGGTGCGGGGTTCGCCCTCGACAGCGAATCCCCCCGAGCGGATCTGACTGACGGCACTCTCGACTATCGCGGATTCCGAACCCCGGTCCAACTGAACGTAAACGGAACGCCTCCCCTTGGCGAAATTCCTGAGCAATGCTGACTTGCCGACCTGCCGGATCCCGTACACGACGAGACCATGCACCCCGGGGTTGTCCATGAAATCGGACAGCGTCGACAGTTCCGAATCCCTTCCGATGAATCCGCTCATCAATTGGATATCGCATGGGTGAGATTTAATCCTTATCAAAATTCAGATTTTTGAATTTTAATTTTAAAATTCAGATTTTTGAATTTTGTTTCTAGAAATGATATACGAAGTGTGAACGCGCTCCCATATCAAATAACCATGAACATGATTGCACACATGAATGGTGCAATATTGTTATGATCTGGCTCTTTTGATCCGACCGTCATCCGTGAGAGGATCTCAGAGACTCAGAGCCCTCCGATAGCGACGATCGGATACCGGGCAACATCGGAGCGAGTGAACACATCAAGGACATGATGGAACTGAAGGCGAACGTCACATCCTGTTTCCGGCAGACAGCAGTGGCGGAGCGGGAGCCCTTCCCATCAGTTCCTCGATACCGACCAACAACACCCCGCGGCTCTTGGCAACAGCCGTCAGCTGCCGTTCGAACCCTCCGGCGGAGAAGAGTATGAGGTTCGGATCCGTGTCCAAGGCACGCGCCCTGCGCTCAAGGGTCTGCAGGTCGGACAGCTTCATCATCCTGTTACGGAACTTGCACTCGCCGTACAGGGACAGCTTCCGGCCTCCGATCCTCACCTTGGCTACGACATCTATATCAACGCCGATCCGAACGCCGTCCTCGTCGATCTCCGTCCCCCACCAGGAACCCACATCCGTACACGCATAGTTGCTGCGAAGGTACTCCATGCAGAACATCTCGAACCTATGACCCAGGAACGTGTCGATACTGCCGCTCAGAAGGTCGTACCTGTCAGCGGGATCGTCGGGAAGGTCGTTCTCGTCGATGTCGGAGAGGGCGGCATACCATAGACCTACCAACCCGTCGGCTATGAGGTATCTGGGTCTTTCCGGTGCACCCGACATCGGCCTGTATCTGCCGACGACACCGATGGACTCCAACCGGTCGATGTGCCGGGTGCAGGTGGTCATCGACACCCCGGTGGCCTGAGATATCCCCTTCAGGCTGCGCTCGCCCGTCGCTATCGCGCGGACGATGGATTCGCAGACCTCCGGATCGCCGGCCTCCGCGATGCGTGCACGTGCCAGATTACCGAATGGCAGACCGCGACCCAGCATCCTGCCCTCGATGACATCCCTGAAGGTCTCCCCCCGGAAAGCCAGGTGGTCGGAGGGCATCCCTCCGAACACCATATACATCCGGAGGAGGTCCGTGTCGCCCATGCCGGGGTGGAACAGACAGGTGTCACCGAACCGTAATCCCCGGACCTCCAGGCTCCATCTGAACCTGTTGTACAACGGATTCGACGTGTCGCGGACGATCCCCAGGATCGATGAGATCTGAGATCCGCAGACGATCATCTTCGACCCCGTCTCCGGCAGGACCATGTCCACGAACCCCTGGACCATGCTGTCCGCATGGACCAGCGATGAGGAGAGGTACTGGTACTCATCGATCACGATCAGCGTCGGGGATTCCCTGCATACGGACTCCAGGACATCCAACAGTTCGGACAGGGTATGGGGTTCCGCCTCGATATCGAAGACTCTGCGAACATATGCCATCGCCCTGGATACGATTGTCTGCTCCGAACCGCGGATCGCTTGGATGTAGATGGACCTGGTTTCATCCACAAGGTGCCTGAGGAGCGTGGTCTTTCCCACCTGCCTCACCCCGTAGACGACACACCCATGTATGGTCGGGTCGTCCAAGAACGCACGGAGCTCCGTCAGCTCCGCCTCTCTGCCGATCATCCTGCCCATGTCTGATGGATTTTTATGTGAATATATAAATGATTCCGTTTTGTGGAAATTAATTTTTTATTTCCGAAAAAAGGAATTTTCACCGGCAGCAACGATCCTAGCACCTGTCACCTCCCGTATCCCTATCGTCCCCTACACATCAGGCATGCAGGAACGGACGTGTTACCGGCGCTGCCCGATCCTCCTCCTAAAAACCCTAATAACATGCGCGTCTAACGAGGGGACAGGAGAACACGCCCATGACCGAAGTCGGACCGTGCACCAAGACCCTCTCCACCAGGGAGGGCGACATCACAATCTACAGCCTCCGCGAGCTGGAAGCCAAGGGCATCATCAAGGACCTTTCCAAGATCCCCTACTCGGTGAAGATCCTCATCGAGGGCATGCTCAGGCAGCGCGACGGCTCTCATATCACCGACGAAGACGTGATCACAGCCGCATCCTGGAACCCGAAGGAGAACATAGACAGGGACATCCCCTGGATCCCCGCCAGGGTCCTGCTGCAGGACCTGACCGGCGGTGCCGTCATCACCGACCTGGCGTCCATGAGGGCCGCGGTGTCCGCCATGGGCAAGGACCCGGAGCTCATCAACCCCCTGATGCCCGTGGACCTGGTGATCGACCACTCGGTCAACACCGACTTCGCAGGCAGAGACGACGCCCAGGAGCTCAACGAGGAGCTGGACTTCCAGAGGAACAAGGAGCGCTACGCCCTGTTCAAATGGGCCCAGAAGTCCCTGAAGAACTTCCGCGCTGTGCCCCCGGGGAACGGGATCTGCCACCAGGTCAACCTGGAGTACCTGTCCCCGCTGGTGCACGTGAAGGACGGCATCGCCTACCCCGACTCCTGCTTCGGAACCGACTCCCACACCACCCAGGTGGACGGACTCGGTGTCCTCGGCTGGGGAGTTGGCGGCATCGAGGCGGAGGCGGCCATGGTGGGCCAGCCCAGCTACATGAAGCTGCCCGACGTGGTGGGCTTCAAGCTCACCGGCAAACTGAACGAAGGCGTCACCGCCACCGACCTGGTGCTGACGGTGGTGAACATGCTCAGGAAGAAGGGCGTGGTGGGCAAGTTCGTTGAATACTACGGCGAGGGATACAGGAACCTGGACCTGGCAGACCGCGCCACCCTGGCCAACATGGGCCCGGAGTACGGCGCCACCACCGGCTTCTGCCCGGTGGACGAGAAGACCATCGAGTACCTCAGGCTCAGCGGCAGGTCCGAGGAGCACATCGACGCCGTGGAGAAGTACTGCAAGGAGCAGACCCTTTGGTACACCTCCGATCCGGAGTACACGGACACCCTGGAGCTGGACCTCGCTGACGTGGTGCCCTGCCTGGCGGGCCACAAGCGCCCCCAGGACCTGATCCCCCTGTCCGAGATGAAGGAGCAGTTCGCCGAGTCCCTGAAGGCGTTGGGCGTGGAGAAGCAGAAGATGCCGGTGGACGGGGGCATGGGCGACGGATCCCTGGTGATCGCCTCCATCACATCATGCACTAACACCGCCAACCCCTCGGTGATGATCGCCGCGGGACTGGTGGCCAAGAAGGCCGCCGAGCTGGGCCTCAAACCCAAGGATTACGTTAAGACGTCCCTGGCCCCGGGTTCCAGGGTGGTCACCCAGTACCTGCAGGACTCCGGACTGCTGGCACCTTTGGAGGAGCTGGGATTCCAGGTCTGCGGATACGGCTGCATGACCTGCATCGGCAACTCCGGACCCCTCTCCGACCGGGTGTCCGACACCATCAGGGCCAACGATCTCGTGGTGGCGGCGATCGCGTCCTCCAACAGGAACTTCGAGGGAAGGATCCACCCGTTGGTGAAGGCGAACTACCTGGCATCCCCGCCCCTGGTGGTGGCGTTCTCCATCGCCGGCAGGGTGGACATCGACCTTGACAAGGAGCCTCTGGCACATACCGCCGACGGCAAGGAGGTGTACCTCAGGGACGTCTGGCCCTCCAACGCGGAGATCAGGGAGATCACCGACAGGTACGTCACCCGCGCCACCTTCCAGGCCAAGTACAAGGATATCTTCAAAGGCTCCGCCCGCTGGGATGCGGTGCCCTGCGAGGACTCCCCCCTGTTCGCTTGGGACGAGGACTCCACATACATCCGCAACCCCCCGTTCTTCGACGACATCTACGACGAGCCGGAGATCAGGAACATCGACAGAGCCAGATGTTTGGCCAAGCTAGGTGATTCCATCACCACCGACCACATCTCCCCCGCCGGGGCGTTCTCCAAGGACAGCGACGCCGGCAAGTACCTGATGAACAGAGGCGTGGAGCCCAAGGACTTCAACTCCTACGGATCCCGCAGGGCCAACCACGAGGTGATGGTCCGCGGCACCTTCGCCAACGTCAGGCTGAGGAACATGCTGGTCCCCGGCAGCGAGGGCAGCTGCTCCATATACCACCCGGACGGCACCGTGGACACCATATTCGAGACATCCAGGAGATACGAGGAGGACAGGACCCCCCTGATCATCCTCGCCGGCAAGGAGTACGGCACCGGGTCCAGCAGGGACTGGGCCGCCAAGGGCCCGCTGCTGCTGGGTGTGAAGGCTGTCATAGCCGAGTCCTTCGAGAGGATCCACAGGTCCAACCTGGTGGGCATGGGCATCGTCCCGCTGCAGTTCCTGCCAGGGCAGACCGCCGAGACCCTTGGTCTCAACGGCACCGAGACCTTCGACATCGACCTGGAGGACCTGGAGGACCTGGAGCCCAAGTGCACCGTCAGGGTGACGGCGTACCGCGACGGCCAGAAGCTGGAGTTCGACACCCTGTGCAGGGTGGATGTGCCGGCTGAGGTCGAATACATCGCCAACGGCGGCATCCTGCAGTACGTCCTGCGCAGGATGGCACAGTGAAACCATATCGAGGAGGGGCTACTGCCCCTCCCTCATCATTCTCTGCAACTATATCGGTCAACGACCCCGATGACGTCGTTCCCTAGATCCACGCCTCGCCCTTGTCCAACTCTCTGAAGTAGGGTATGTAACGGGACATGAACCACACCGTGAAGAACGCCACGCCGATACCCAGCAGCGATCCAGCGAGGACATCGGTGGGCCAGTGGACTGTCAGGTACAACCTGGATATCGCGATCAAAAGAGCGTAGACGATGGCTGCCACGCCCCACTTGTGCTTGTGGATCAGTATGGCCGTCGCGCCCGCCAATGCCGCGGCGGAATGCCCGGAGGGGAACGACCAGCTGGAGGGCGGAGGGATCAGAAGCTGGAATTCCTCCACCATGAAGGGGCGCTCCCGGCAGAAGATGGCCTTCAGCACCAATTCCACAAGATAGTATGCGGCGATCGTGGAGACCACGGTGGCCACCCCGCAGCGGCGCCACCCCTCGAAGCATATCATCACGCAACCGAGGATTATCCATACCGCACCGTAATTGCCGGTGGTGGTGATGAATATCATCACCTGGTCCAGGAACGTCCCGTGTATGGACTGGAACCACTCGAGGATCGCCAGCTCGGACACGATGGGCGATGAACATATCAGATATAATCGGTTTCTGCGGATCCCGTGGGGTTCATGCCCTCAGCGACGTGATCGGCACCACATACACCCCGTCCTTTCTCCGATAGGCCGCCGAGTCCGTACCGCAGACCACCGCCAGTACCGAAGGCACCCTGGCGCCACGGCCCTCCATGTAATCGCTGATCTTCAGCAGCCCCTCTGCCGCGGAATCAACCTGGTGATGACCGAGTTTGATCTCGAACGCCCCCCACCTGCCGTCCGGCATCTCCACCACCGCGTCGATCTCCCGTCCGGCCGCGTCGCGGTAATGCCTCAATCGACCTCCGTTGACCTGTGCGTAGACATCCAGATCCCTCTCGCACATGGCTTCGAACATGAATCCGAATGTGTTCGGATCGGACATCAGCATCTCCTTGGTCATACCAAGGGCGGCGATCGCCAGTGCAGGGTCTGCCAGATGTCTCTTGGGGGCCTTACCGACCCTCACGGGAGACCTATAGCCCGGGGTGAACGAAGGCTGATCGTCTATGAGGAACAGTCTGTCGAGCGCATCCCAATAAACGTCAAGGGTCTTCGGATCTGGGGAATAGTCGTCATACCTCGCGATATCCCTGATTATCGTGGCATCAGACGCCACCGTGGACTCGTTCCGCGCCAGCGACCTCAGGACCATGCGCATCCTCTCCATGGAAAGACTCCTGCCGTCCAGCGAACAGGCGTCATTGGCCACCAGCTCCATGTAGCTCCTCAGCGCCTTCTGTGCATCCTCCGGTCCCAGACCGATATGCTGGGGCCATCCTCCCCTCACGGTGAGGTCTACCAGTCTGCCAAGCCCAGGGGGGTTCCCCCGTACGGACGTCCCGAAGTTCCCGTCGAACAGAGAGGACAATGATACCGTTCCGTCAGAATCCCCGGACTCGAAGAGGGACATGGTCCGCATCCGGATCTTCCCTATGCGTCCGGCACCGCTGTGCATGATGCCTTCCCTTCTCGGTGTGGAGGATCCCGTGAGGACGAATCTCCCTCTGCGACCTACCCGGTCGACCTCCATCCTCACCGCATCCCATATGCTTGGAACGTCTTGCCATTCGTCTATGAGATGGGGTTCCTCTCCGCCCAGGGCGGAATTGACGTCCGCTTCGACCAATCTCCTGTTGAGGAAGTTGCCCTGCGAACTGCCGAGGGAGAACTCGCTGTTGCAGTGTGTCCTGGAAGCCCATGTCTTCCCGCAGAACTTCGGACCCTCGACGCACACCGCCCCGAAGATATCCAGATAGCTCTCTATCTGCCCATCCACCATTCTTGGAAGATATCCTTCCGGAGTCAGTGTCATAAGGTCATATCGAATGATCGGTATTTAAAATTCCGTGTTTTTCACGGAATTTGTTCCGTGTTTTTCACGGAATTCGATTCGACCCGGCAGAACACCTAATGACATCTTTGCTCACCCCGGGATGTGTATGACAACGAAGACGGGCCATCGCCCTCGTGGATATCAGCATGATACCGATACCCACACATTCCGTAGGAGCGGTGGCACGATCACTGCGTACACTTGAAAACGCTTTTAAATGGGAACTATATGGGGGCATCCAGTGGGCCCTTGGGGTAGCTTGGTATCCTTGTGGCTTCGGGAGCCATTGACTCCGGTTCAAATCCGGGGGGGCCCACTCATCGATTCTCGAACCCCTGTCGATTGTCAGGTCGGTTCCAAACGTTGATCCAGGGCCGACATCCGAAAAGACCGGAAGTTTCGTCCCATAACGTAAGGATTTGACAACACTCCAAGAAGGTTACGTCAAGGCCTGGACGATCCTCCGATGCCCGGATCGGATACATGGAAACACTCAGGATTCCGATTATACACTACTGAGCTCACGACTGTGACGGATTCCGCCACTCATGATGATCCGGGAATCCCGCATCGCCGACACCGAGTTTGATTAAGTCTCCGGTAACAGCAATTGCTGTGCACATCTGGTGTGCTGCTCCCTCCGTAACCCGGTCACCGAGGATGGCGGGGGTCGCCATCTGAGGATGATAGGGTACTGTCACCGCAAGGTCGTCATCGTCATGGAAGGCTCGGTTGACACCGACCGCGACGGGATCGTGACAGTCTCTCCGAAGAACTTCCTTTGCGGGGCGCCATTGTGAATTCAGCGATCAAGCGTTCCAATTATATTAAAAAAAATCTGATTTTCTTTAATAAGATTTATCTTATTAAAATCACTTAACAACAACGTGGACGAAAAGGCCTACAACCCTGTGATAAGTGGCGAGGTCAGATGGACCGACGGAGGAGGATACTGCTACTTCCACCCGAAACAGCTGCCCTTCATCTTCGACATCACCCCCGAGACATCCCGTCTGCTCGACCGCACCCTGATCGCCCTCGGGAGACTTGATGGCAAGGTATCTCAGATGGACGCGGACAGCAGATCCATACTCACCAAGGCTTTCACGATGAAGGAGTCCGCCTTGTCCTCTGCGATAGAGGGAACCGGTACGACCATCTCCGACCTGTATATGTCAGAGAGGATGGATATCAGAGATGCTAACAAACTGGAAGACAACAAGGAGGTCAGGAACTACCTGACATCCTTGCAGGAAGGCCTATCCGGATTGGACTCCGGATCCCCTTTGGACGAAAGGATGATCCGCGGCCTCCACAACACACTCCTGAGCGGCGTCAGGGGCTCCGGCAAACTGCCCGGGATGTACAGGGATACCCAGGTGTTCGTCGGTGGAAAAGATGATACATTGGAAACCGCCAGATATGTTCCGCCGCCCCCGGAGGCGGTGCAATGGCTGATGGATTCGTTGCTGGAATATGTTGGCGGCGGGAATGAGAACGTACTGATCCGCGCAGCACTGGCACATTATCAGTTCGAGACCATACACCCGTTCAGGGACGGCAACGGGAGGATGGGGCGTCTCCTCATCATGCTGATGCTGCATAGGGAGGGGGTGTTGATGCACCCGGTCCTGTACCCGAGCGAATACTTCAACAGCCACAGGTCCGAATACATAGAGCGCCTGAGCGCAGTGAGGGAATCCGACGACATCGAGGGGTGGATCGGTTTCTTCGCCGAGGCCCTGCTATCACAGGCATACCAATCATCGACGCTTATCGACAGACTGCTGGGATACAGAAGGGAGCTGGAGGATTCGAAGGATGGCATGAACGTCGTACGCACCATCGATCTGCTGTTCAGGAATCCGTATGTGAGGGCTGCCGATGTCATGGAATATGCAGGCGTGTCCGCACCCACGGCAGGGAAGATATTGGAGCAGCTTGAAAGCAGGGAAGTGATCAGGGAGATCACCGGATTCAAGCGCAACCGTGTCTACGTCGCCAGTCGCATCTTGCAGATGCTTGAGGGGCGGTAGTCTCGCCATGCGCAATATCATCGGTCATTCCTAACGGCCGCCGGACAGTCACTGACCTGCACCCCTGCCGCCCACATATCTGCTGTATGCTGCCCCCGTGGCCCATGCCACTGCTATCAGCACCAAAGCGCCCACAGCCACCGGCGTGAGGAAGAAGTACCACTGCGGAGAGCCGGTGATGCAGGCGATGGCGGTCGCACCCCCCGGTGGATGGACGGTGTCCGTGTACACCATCAGCAGGATCGACAACAAGACGGCCAGGGTCAGCGAGTACCAGGTGCACCCCAACAGGAAATACAGTGCCAGCGCCACCAATGCCGACATCACGTGGCCGAAGAACACGTTCCTCGGACGGGCCGCCCTTATGCCCGGCATGGCGAAGAGGATCACCGCCGACGCACCGAAGGATGTGACCAGAAGCGGGAGTTCCAGGTCGAGATGGAGGAAGGACAGAACACCGATGGCCACGGCCGCGCCCAGGCCGTATATCAGCGTCTTCGGCGTGTCGACGTCCTCCGCCAGTACGGCGGCCCTCATCCTCGAAACCGCACTTCCAGATGCAGTCATCCTGGTCCCGACGTTTCCAGAGGGATGTGCGTATTAAACGGGATTGTTGTTTTCACAACACCTCACTTCAGACGGAAGGTGTTGCGCTCGTACTCGATGATCCCGTCCTTCTGCATCCTGCTGAGCTCCGCGGACATGGCGCTGCGGTCCACCCCCAGGTGGTCCGCCAGCTCCTGCCGATTCATCGATATCGTGAACTCCCCGCTGCCGGCGATGGCGGCTTGATCCGACAGGAAGGCGCAGAGCTTCTCCCTGGTGGTGCGGCGGGCCATCTCGTCCAATCTCACATTCAATGATTTGGAGCCCTGTGCGAGTATGCGTATCAGGTTGGAGATCATCCTGTGATGGAACGGGCAGGATGACTCACAGGTGTGGGATATGCGGTCCACGTCCAGGAACAGTACCTCGGTGGGCTCCAGGGTGATCACGCTCATGTCGATCCGGCGGTCGGAGCAGGCGCTCTCGGTGCCGATCACCGAACCGGGACCGTACTCGTCGATGGGTCTGCGCTCGCCCCACCAATCCTCCCTGAAGGACCTTGCCCTCCCCTCGATTATGATGGCGAGACTGTTGGTGCGGGCCCCCTTCCTGAAGAGATAGTCATCCTTGGAGAACCTGGAGATGCTGGCGTCCACGCATCTGAACATGGCCTTCATCTCCTCCGGCTCCACGCCCTCGAACAGCCCGGTCCCCTTCAGGACCTGGAATTCCCGCTTCATGTGTGTTGTAAAAACAACGCTTCTGATATATTTATCGACTCAATGGAAACATGCGGGCTCTCAGAGCCGGAGTGATGACATGAGTGAGATGTTCTGTTTCCAGTGCGAGCAGACCGCAGGATGCAAGGGATGCACCGGGAAGGCGGGTGTGTGCGGGAAGACCGCGGATGTGGCCGAACTCCAGGACAGGCTCACCGGCGCGTTGATCTCCATGGCCGCCGCCCGCAAGGCGGAGGACAGGAGGATGGATGCGTCGGTGATGAAGGCTCTCTTCGCCACCCTTACCAACGTTTCCTTCGACCCGGAGGATCTGAAGTGCCAGATCGATGAGGTCAAGGGATTCTGCGGTTCCGATGAGTATGACATGCGCAAGATGTGGGAGGCGGACGAGGACGTCCGTTCGCTGAAGTCCCTGATCCTCTTCGGACTCAGAGGGATGGCGGCCTATGCCTATCACGCCGATGTGCTGGGTCATAGGGATGACGCCGTCATCGGCACCATTTACAAGGGCCTCTCCATCCTCGGTACGGATGCGGGAGCGGACGAGCTTCTGGCGATGGTCATGGAGATAGGCAAGTCCAACTACATCTGCATGGAGATGCTCGACAGGGCCAACCGCCAGGCATTCGGCGTTCCGTCGCCGGCCAAGGTGTCCGCCTCCGTGTCGAAGGGGAAGGCGATCATCGTCACCGGCCATGATCTGAAGGACCTGAAGGAACTGCTGGAGCAGACCGCCGGGAAGGGGATCGATGTCTACACCCACGGCGAGATGTTGCCCGCCCACGCATACCCGGAGCTGGCCAAGTACCCCCACCTGAAGGGGAACTACGGCACCGCCTGGCAGAACCAGCGGTCGGAGTTCGACGGCATCGACGTGCCGATCCTGTTCACCACCAACTGCCTGATGCCTCCCAAGGACGGCTACATAGGCAACGTGTTCGCCTCCGGCCCGGTGGCATACCCGGGAGTCACCCGCATCAGGGACGGGGACTTCTCCCCCATAATAGAGAAGGCATTGGCATCCAAGGGATTCACCGAGGACAGGGAAGGTGGGGAGCTCCTCACCGGCTTCGGCAGGGAAGCGATTCTGACCAACGCAGGAACCATCGTCGAAGCCGTGAGATCCGGAACGATAGGACACTTCTTCCTGGTTGGAGGATGCGACGGCTCCCGTCCCGACAGGAGCTACTTCCGTGAATTCGTCAAGACTACGCCCAAGGACACCGTGGTCCTCACCCTAGCCTGCGGGAAGTACAAGTTCAACGACCTGGACCTGGGGGACATCGGAGGGATCCCCAGACTCCTGGACATGGGTCAGTGCAACGACGCATACGGTGCCATACAGGTGGCGCTGGCACTTGCGGACGCCTTCGGCTGCGGCGTCAATGACCTCCCCCTGGGGATGGTGCTGTCGTGGTATGAGCAGAAGGCGGTGTGCATCCTGCTGACGCTGCTGTACCTTGGTGTGAAGGACATCTATCTCGGCCCCACGCTGCCTGCCTTCGTCTCCCCGAACGTGCTGAAGGTACTGGTGGAGAACTACGACATCCACCCCATATCAGAGCCGGCGGCGGATATGGAGGCGATTCTCTCGAAGGGTGCATGAAACCGGCGGGGCGGCCCCCCGCCTTACTTTTGCCGATATCAAAGACCTTGCTTTCTGATACGAACAACTTTTAGGGCCCCTGTTTCCTGCGCGACGCCGCTTAGCAATGATTGACCAGGATATTGAATTGCTATTACGTGACAAATCAAGGTCTGCTGAATTGCTATTACGTGACAAATCAAGGTATACTGAATTGCTATTACGTGACAAATCAAGGTATACTGAATTGCTATTACGTGACAAATCAAGGTATGCTGAATTGCTATTACGTGACAAATCAAGGTATGCTGAATTGCTATTACGTGACAAAACTAAATAATTCACAAGATACTGGCACAAAATATGGAAATGAGGCGCAAGATCTATGATAAGTTGCTGGCATGGAAGACGACCAGTGAAGGCAAGACCGCGCTGCTCATAGACGGTGCCCGCAGAGTTGGGAAGAGCTACATCGCAGAAACGTTCGGAAAGAACGAGTACCGCTCCTACGTCCTGATAGACTTCAGCGAGATCACCGATGAGGTAAAGACCATATTCGAGAAGGACAGCATGGATCTGGACCTGTTCTTCAACGAGCTGTCCGCAGTGTATGGGACGAGACTCCATCGTCGCGAATCCCTGATCATATTCGACGAGGTTCAGCTCTATCCCAAGGCCAGACAGATGATCAAAAGACTGGTTAAGGACGGAAGGTTCGACTACATAGAAACTGGGTCGCTGATATCCATACGGACGAACATAAGCGAGATCCTGATACCGTCCGAAGAAGAGCATTTGGAAATGAATCCCATGGATTTCGAGGAGTTCCTGTGGGCTCTGGGAAACGACACCCTCTATCCTGTCATTAAGAAGCACTTCGAAGAGTCATCCGAGGTCTCCGCCGCGGTCCATACCCAGGCAATGAATCTGTTCAGACAGTACATGCTGGTAGGAGGGATGCCTCAAAGCGTTCTTATCTATGCCGAGACAAAGGATTTCTCACTGACCGATCACGAGAAGCGTCGCATCATCAGTCTGTATCGCGAAGATATCGCCCGCTTCGCCGAAGGATATGAGAACAAAGTGCGTGAGGTCTTCGACAACATCCCGTCTCAGCTCTGCAAGAGGGAGAAGAAGTTCCGCGTCACCGCACTGGATAAGAATGCCAGATCCCGTAGGTACGGGGGTGCCGTACTGTGGCTGATGGACGGCATGATAGTGAACGAATGCTACAACACCACCGACCCCGATGTGGCACTTTCGATGAGAAAGGATGGTTCCAGTGTCAAATTGTACATGGCGGACACCGGATTGCTGATAACGATGGCCTTCTCCGAGAGGGAATGGGTGGAGAATCCGCTGTATCGCGCCATCCTATCCGGGAGACTGGGGATCAACGAAGGTCAGATTGCGGAGAACATAGTAGCCCAATGTCTGAGGGCCAACGGACACAGACTGTTCTTCTACTCAAGGAACGGCGACGAGGGAAGCATGGAGATCGATTTCCTCATAAGAAGGAACCTGAAGACGTGTCCTGTTGAGGTGAAGTCATCATCCAGGAGCAGGAAGCACGCTTCGCTGGACCGCTTCATGAAGAAGTTCGAAAGGAGGATCGGCCCGTCTTTCGTCCTTCATACGGGAAATCTGGAGATGGACGGCGACATACTGTACCTGCCGCTGTACATGGCCTGCCTCCTATGACCTCTACGGATCGGACCGTAGTCAATGAGTTCGTCTCATATGATGATTAGGGGAAAAATTTCCTCTTAAATTATTTAGGAGGAAAAAAATCACCTAAATATAATTTATATAATATTTGCCCCATACCAACATGTGGATTTCATCGGACGCCAAGCGGAATTGGAATATCTCGAAACTCTGCGCTCGAAGAAGGGCGTCGTCGCCTGCCTGATATATGGCAGAAGACGCGTCGGAAAGACCGAGTTGATCTCGAGATTCTGCCAGGACAAGAGATCGATACAGTTCCAATTCTCGATCACTGACCGGGTATCCCAGTTGAATTACATAGGCGGAGCCATGTCGGTGTTCGCGGGAAGGCCGATAGCATCAGATTCGTTCTATTCGCTGTTCGCATCATTGGCCGAACTCTGCATGGAGGAGCCCACAGTGGTGGTTTTCGATGAGTTCCCCTACCTGCTGGAAGGAAGCGGTACAGAAGTTGCCACGGAGGTCCAACGGTTCATCGATATGATGCTGAAGGGAACGGACACCATGGTGATAATCTGCGGTTCACAGACATCGGTTATGAGAGAGCATTTTGGGAACCCCCAACGGCCTCTCTTCGGAAGATTCCCTTACCGTATCCGGCTGGAACCGCTTAGTCTGACAGAAACGGCGTTGATGCACCCATCCATGAGTGCCATCGATGCCATACGTATGCACCTGACATTCGGAGGCATACCGTACTACCACATCCTCGCGGATTCCCGCGAATATCGTGAATCCATCACCTCTTCATTCCTGAGGAAGATGGCTCCGCTGGGAGTGGATATGGAAGGCATCCTTGCTCTGGAGATCCCTGCAGGGGACAAGCATCGCCGCATTCTCGCTGCAATCGCTGGAGGCGCGGTGAGCCTGAAGGATATCGCGGACAGGACGGGTATGGAGAGGAGCGGGTGTTCCGACCGCATCTCCGAACTTGTAGAGACGGGATTCCTGGAGGCTGTGCACCCCATGTACGGTGCCCCCAAACGCCCGATATACAGAATCTCCGATGCTCTGACAGCATTCTATTACGAAGTGCTGGAGAAGCACAAGGCCCAAATCGATTGGTTGAGACCGGATGTATCGTACGAAAGATTGGAGCAAATCATCCATACGTTCCTAGGCAGGAGGTTTGAGGATGCCTGCGCAGCATACCTTCGTGCATCTTATCCTTGCACAGAGTTGGGAAAATGGTGGGGGCCCGTTGGAAAAGACGATAACGGTACCACCATAGGCGAGATCGATATCGCAGCGAAGGCGGAAGCGTCAGGGGTAACGTTCGACCTCATGTGCGAATGCAAGATGCGCAGGAAAAGGACGGGACCGGAAGAACTGGATCTCCTGATCTCATACGCCTCCAACACCCATGCTACGAACATCCGCTACATACTGTTCTCGACGGGGGGATTCACGGATGACCTCCGCGAGATGTCGGAACTGAGAAAGGATGTGATACTGGTGGGCATAGACGAACTGATGGGTCTGACGCCCCCGGAACCGTTGTAAGAGGAGATGCCGGGGCGTACCCCGGCGTTTTGATTCAGAGCTCGATGAGCTCGTACTCACTGGAGCCATATCCCAGCTCGGCGGCGGCCTCGATGGTGTGCTTGCCGTTGCGGGTGTTAACGCGCTCCATGAAGTGGTCCCTGCCGGGATCGTCGGATCCCTCGATCAGGTCCATGCAGGCCTGGTCGATCGCCACCGGGTCCAGAGAGGAGAGCATGCCGATGTCCTTCATGCAGGGGGCCTCGGCGTTCTGGGTGCAGTCGCAGTCCACTGACAGGTTCTTCATCACGTTGACATACGCGATCCTTCCCTTGAAGTACTCCGCCACGGTGCAAGCCGCATCCGCCATGGCCTCGGGGAACTTCACATTGTCCGCGTGCACGTCCCATGCACCGATGATGTCGTCGCTGGCGCCGCCGGAGTGGATCAGGGCCTTCCCTGCGCTGGAGGCGCAGCCGATGGACAGCTGCTTGAGGGCTCCGCCATATCCTCCCATGGGGTGTCCCTTGAAATGTGCCAGCACCAGCATGGAACCGTAGTTCTCCATATGCTTGCCCACGAGATTCTCCTTCAGCACCTTGCCGTTGGGGAGCTTCAGCACCATGTCGGGACCCTCGGAGTCCATGATGTCCACATCATACATCTGGGACCAGCCGTGCTCCTTCAGCAGTTCCAGATGGGTCTCCGTCTTGTCCCTGACACCGCCGAACTTCAGTCCGTATGCGGTGTTGCATTCGACGACCGTTCCCTTGACCTCGTCCACCATGGGCTTCCAGAACTCGGGGCGCATATAGTACTGGTTGCCCTGCTCGCCGGTGTGCACCTTGACGGCCACCTTCCCGGGGAGCTCGATGCCGAGGGCGTGATAAAGATCCACCACCTTCTCAGGCGACAGATCCTTGGTGAAATAGACCTTGGATGCCATGTTACCAACAAGATATCCGCATGATTTTAATCCGTCACCCTAACCACCCTGAAAGGCGTAGCTCCGTCAGTCCGTTTAATACGCATCTTGAAATAATCGGACATCCAATGTTCCAGGGCTGTTGATATGACACATAGTCACAACGTAGGATCCGGTGCGTAGAGATGGACATGTCCACCCTGCTCTACGCTTGTATAATCGTACTGCTCGTGATCATCTCCGCCTTCTTCTCGCTCACCGAGACCGCCTTCACCGGCGCCAACAGGATCAAGCTTAAGAGGATGGCCAACGACGGCGACAAACGCGCCGCCAAGGCACTCGGTATGCTGGAGGACTACGACAAGTTCCTCACCACCAACCTGATCGGCGTCAACGTGGTGAACATCGCCTCCACCACCATCGCGTCACTGATGTTCCTGGCACTGTTCGGTGACTTCGGCAGCGTGGTGAACATCGTGGTCATGACCCTGGTCTCCCTGACGTTCTGCGAGATCATCCCCAAGTCCGTGGCCAAGAGGAGTCCGGAGAAGTGGTGCCTGAAGACCTGCGGCATCTTCTCGGTGCTGCTGAAGCTGCTGTCGCCCATATCCTGGCTCTTCACCAAATTGACCAAAGCCATAGGCGAGGAGGAGGACACCGCCATGAGCGACGAGGAGCTGGAGGTCCTCATCGACGAATGCGAAGACGAAGGCACCCTGAAGGACAGCGAGAGCGAACTGATCAAGTCGGCCATAAGGTTCGACGATGTGATGGCGGAGGACATCTGCGTCCCCAGGATGGACGTCACCGCCGTGGACTCCGACATTTCCGAGGATGAGTTGGCGGAGGTGTTCGCCGAGAGCGGATTCTCCAGGATACCCGTCTACAGGGGCACCATCGACGACATCGTGGGCGTGGTCAACGCCAAGGAGTACTTCGCCAGGAAGCACAGGGGAGAGGACTGCTCGGTGAAGAGCCTGACAAGACCGGTGCAGTACGTGCCGGAATCCATGAAGGCGTCGGAGCTGCTGAACGAGTTCCAGAAGAGCAAGATGCACCTGGCGGTGATCCTGGACTCCTACGGAGGCACCGTGGGCATCGTGACGCTGGAGGACGTGCTGGAATCCCTTGTCGGCGAGATATGGGACGAGACCGACGTGGTCACCGAGGACATCGTGGCCAATCCGGACGGCACCCTCACGGTGAGCGGTTCCGCCAGCATCTATGATGTGATGGAACACCTTGGAAGGGACTTCGGGCTGGACGGCTACGACGAGCGCTCCGTCGGCGGGTACGTGATGTACCGCATCGGCAGGCCTCCCGAGAAGGGGGACATGGCAGACGCCGAGGGAGTGGTGATCACCGTCACCGCGGTTGACGGCCACAGGGTCACCGAGTGCCTGATCAGGGACACCCGCCTCAAGGAAGAGGAGTGATCTCTCCTGAACTGATGGCATCCGGCACGAGTGGCCGGATGTCATCAAAACCCCATTACACAGTGATCCTCGATATGCGCCTCCTGCGCCCCCTTCTTGACTCCCGCCTCCCTACCACCCTACCTAAGAATATTCAAACCTCGTTAATGATTGGATGTATCATCCAACTATGACCGAAGGTACCGAATCGTTACGGAAGACATACACCTGCCTCAGGTGCGGGAAGCAGTGGAACAGCCACATGGATACTCCGCGCAGATGCCCCGCCTGCAGCTCATACTTCTGGAACGAGCCTCCCAGGGACTTCGTCTGCCTCAAGTGCGGTCACAGCTGGAAGGCAAGGGTGCTGGAAGTGCCCAACATCTGCCCCAAATGCAAGAGTACCGGTTGGAATGACGCCAGGTCGGAGATGTCCTCCGGCAACCCCGATCAGGAGACCGTGGAGCGTGTGTCCAAACTCTACAAGGACGGTGCGGGGGTGGTCTCCATCACCATGGAACTGAAGATCAGCATGTCATCCGTCATCAGAATCATCAGATCAAATACGGATAACGTGGTCGGTCTCAGGATGTGATCATCCTCTCCATCCCAAACGCTTGCAGGACGGACACCTTCTCGCCTTCGGTCCGGATACCGAGAACCAATCGTGACCGCACAGCATACAATGATTCATCAAGCCTTCGGAATCCCATCTGAGGCTCTGACATGAAGGGCACCTCTTCGGATGCTCCACCTGCGGCGTCCATGTATGGCCGCAGCGCTTGCAACTCACATCCTCCGGCTTCTGCGAATCCCATCCGATCGAATGACAGGACGGGCATCTGAAGGGACGGCGGTCGGAGCGGGGCGTCCATGAGTACCCGCATCTGATGCATGAGAGTGTTCCTCTCACTGGAGAGGTGCCGCAGGACGGACAATAGAAGGAGGCGGACCCCGGAGTCCATGACGTACCGCATTGACAGCAGACGATGGCTTGCCTGACCTCATCTTCCCACCTGGAGGAGTGGCAACTCGGACAACGCCTGGGATGTTCCCTCCCAGCAGGCCTCCAGGCGTGTCCGCATCTGTTGCAGCAAAGGAATCCGGGTGGCTCCGCCTCCATATTGGATTATACATCCAACTCTTTAAAAGATTAGTCCGAGTTGGATACATACCAACCCATTACACATTCACGCATCACAGATCATACGGATGATGTGCTCGGCCACATCCACCCCCGTGCAATTCAGGATGTTCCGCATGTGGGCGTTGGAATTGACCTCGCAGACCAGCGGTCCATCTGCACCGCGGAGGATGTCCACCCCGGCGAAGCATAGTCCGAGAGCCTCCGTGGCGCGGATGGCTATGTCGCATTCATCAGCAGATGGTTCGTAAGCGCTCATGCTCCCGCCGTTGGTCACGTTGCTCCTGAAATCTCCCTGTGGAGCGACGCGTTCCATGGACGCTACCACCTCACCGTCGACAACGTGGACCCTCACATCCCTGCCTTCGCTCTCCGAAACGTAACGCTGCATGAGGAAGGGCCGGTTGCCAATCTTCGACACGTACGCCTTCGCCTCCTCCGCATCGAAGAGATGCACCTGTCTGCCGTAGGAGCCGTGACATTCCTTAAGCACAAAGGGCTCCCCCAGCATAGCCGCGGCCCTGTCGATGAATCCGGCATCGCCGTAACCGGAGAATCCCGAAGGCACCGGCGCTATGACCGTCTCCGGCATGGGCACCCCTGCCTCAGACAGCAAGATGGCGGTAAGGGACTTGTCATCCGCGGCTTCGATGGCCGCTGAGGGATTGAACACCTTTCCTCCGGCGGATTCCAGCATACGTGCCAAACGTACATCCTTGTCCCAGAAAAGCACCTTCTCCGGAAGATCGTGGATGCGGATGCCGCCGTCGATCCAAGATCCTATGGAATTGTTGGTGACCACCTTCGCCTCCACCCCCAGCCTGTCGGCGGCGGCCTTCAGCTGATCTATGGGCTGGAAGTGCTTCTCGGTGTCGATGAATCCGTTGTGGACGATCCACATAACACTGTCATGGGGAAGCATGACCATAATCCTGCGCTTGGGTCAAGTTTAAGGACCAGCGACCCCGGTACACGATCATGAACGGTTCCCCGGACGCTCTGCTGGAAAGGTACAAGAATGGCGAAGGCGAGGAGCAGGAGAGGCTCTCCTGGCTGGAACAGGCCGTCGATGCCGGTTCCCCCGAGGCCATGTGCATCCTTGGCGGATTGTATCAGTCGGGTATGGGCGGCGTCGACCGCTCTCTCAAAAAGGCCAGCGAACTGTTCAACCGTGCACTGAAGTCCGGATACGACGGCGCATACACAAGTCTGGGTCTTCTGTACGAGACCTCCTATGACGACCTGCCCAAGGCCAGGGGGTACTACCGTAAAGGGCGCGAAGCGGGCGTGGTGCCCTGCACCGCCAATCTTGGCCGCATGGACTACTTCGGCAAGGGCGGTCCCGTGGACTACACCCAAGCACTGGCACTTTCCCTGGAGGCCGCCAGGAAGGGCGACAGGCAGGGCATGTATCTCACCGGATGGATCCTCTATCTCGGCAACGGCATCGAACCAGATCCGCAGCAGGCACTGTATTGGTTCAGCAAGTGCTGCCGTGACTACCCCGACGCCATGCGCATCGTGGGCATCCTGAGGATGGAGAAGGACACCCCGTACTACGACATGTACAAGGGCATCGCCGCCATGAAGATCGCCGCCTCCAAGAACGACCCCGAGGCGGTGAAGCGCATGGAGAACATCGGTCTTGATGTGGACATCCACAGCCTTCCCGACGATTACTTCGAACCGCCCCGCATCGACGCCTACGAAGGTGCCGGCTCAGATGCAGGGAAACCGGACGGGGGGTGGAAGAAGGGCTTCCTCTCCAGGTTCAGGAAGGGCTGATCAGAACCAGCCCATGTGCTCGGCCAGGATCCTGATGCCTATTATCACCAGGATCAGACCGCCCACGAACTCCGCCTTGCGGCCGAACCTGTCCCCGAAGAGCCCGCCCAGGTACACACCAGCGGCGGAGATGGCCAGCGTGATCACGCCGATGAGCACCGCGGGGACCAGGATGTCCCCTCCGCCCATTGCGAGCGATATCCCCACTGCCAGCGCGTCGATGCTGGTTGCTATAGCGAGCACGAGCATGGTGCGCATGTCCAGGGAGGCATCCATCTCCTCATCCTCGGAGGATAACGATTCGCGGATCATGTTGAGACCGATCAGCCACAGCAGTCCGGCGGCGATCCAGTGGTCGAAGTCCGTAATGTAAGAATAGAACGAAGAGCCAAGGTAGAACCCGATCACCGGCATAAGCGCCTGGAAGACACCGAACCAAAGGCCCACGATCAGCATCTGCTTGATGGTGGGCTTGCCCATGGCCAGGCCTTTGCACAGGGACACCGCGAAGGCGTCCATGGCCAGGCCGACGGCGATGAGTACGACCGTCAACAGCTCCATGAGCCCGCCGATGCGGATACCATTTATTATGGTGTCGTGCAAGCATTCCTGATAGGGGCAAATCCCGCAGTCCTGTGAACCTTTTTATATTATTTAGGAACTCCTAAATCATAGCCCCGAATGAGGACGACGGCGTCACGGAACGATGCCATATGCCTACCTGCCGTCACCAGCGAAGGGGCTGGGCCATGCCCGGGAGGAGATGAAGAAGGAAAGGAAGTACGACAGCGATTGTTCATAGCTCCACAACATGTCTAGTAGAAACAGGAGGGCGGACCGCACACCGCCCAACGGTCTTACCAAGGCGCCCGGGGCCTTCAGAACCCCTGGCGCCTCTCCGCCCCGCAGGGAAGCGACTCCCCCTGGGAGCGGATCCCTTCCGTCACCGCCCTGTAGAGCCTCACGCCGCCGGCGAGATGGAAGCAGTCGAATCCCTTCTGGCACATCATCCTGCAGGCGATGTAGCTACGCAGTCCGGTACGGCATATCAGGAAGTATCTCCTGCCCTTGTCCAACGAATCCAGACGGCCTCTGAGTGAATCCAATGGGATGTTTACGCTGCCGTCGATGTGGAAGTCCCGATACTCCGATTCGGTACGGATATCGAGCATGACGACCTCCTCCGCTTCCTTGATCGCTGGCACATCGTCCCAATGCACCTGTCTCACCAGTCCGAAGACCAAATTGGAGATCACGAATCCGGCCATGTTCACCGGGTCCTTGGCCGACGAGTACGGGGGTGCGTAAGCCAGCTCCAGCTCCGCCAGGTCCTGGGCGGTCATGCCCGTACGGACGGCGATGGAGAACACGTCGACCCTCTTGTCCACCCCTTCGTAGCCGGCGATCTGCGCTCCCAGGATCCTTCCCGTCTCAGGGTCGAAGACGGTCTTCACGGACATGCTCCTCGCTCCCGGATAGTAGGATGCGTGGGATGCAGAATAAGTGAACGCCTTGTCGCAGACGATGCCTGCGGCCTTGGCCGCCTTCTCGCTCAACCCCGTGAATGCCACCGTCATATCGAAGACCTTAATCACCGAGGTGCCCAACGTCCCCTTGTACTCCGAGGGGATACCGCAGATGTTGTCCGCGGCTATGCGACCCTGCTTGTTGGCCGGCCCTGCCAATGCGATGAATGATTCCCTCTTGGTCACCGGGTCGATCACTGCCACCGCATCACCGGCGGCATAGATGTCGGGGTCGGAGGTGCGCATGTGCGAATCCACCAGGATCGTACCCTTCACCCCCATGGATAATCCGCATCCCTTCGCGAGAGCGGTGTCCGGCACCACCCCCAGGGCGATAACAGCCATGTCCGCCTCGATGGAAGAACCGTCGGACAGCAGCACCTTCAACGTTCCCTGGGTATCAAAACCCTCCACCGCGGCGTTGAGACGGATCTCCACACCGTTGCGACGCATCTCGGACTGCACCTCGGCAGCAATCTCGATATCCGCCGGCGGCAGCACCTGCCCCGACCTCTGGACGATCGTCACATCAAGGCCGAGATGCCTGAGGTTCTCCGCCGTCTCCAATCCTATATATCCGCCGCCGGCCACCACCGCACGGCGGACGCCGGGACCGCGGGCAAGGTCGTGCATCGCAAGACAATCCTCCACCGTGCGCAGGGTGAGGACCCTGGGGTCGTCGGAACCTCCCAAGGCGGGCATTATGGCCTTGGCACCGGGGGTCAGGATCAAACGGTCGTAGGATTCGTCGTACTCTTCGCCTGACGACAAGTCGCGCACCCGTACCATCTTCTCTTCGCGGTCTATGGAGATGACCTCGTGCCGCACGCGGACGTCGACGTTGAACCTGGACCTGAAAGACTCCGGGGTCTGCAGCGTCAGCTCCCTGCGATCCTCGATGACGCCGCCCACATGATAGGGCAAGCCGCAGTTGGCGTACGAGATGTATCCTGTACGTTCGAGGATGACGATCTCCGCATCCTCATCCAGCCTTCTGAGCCTGGCGGCAGCGGATGCCCCCGCTGCCACTCCACCGACGATCACGACCTTCATGACCCGCAATCGGCTGACGGACATATCATGGTTGTCCACAGATGCCACTATTGTACATCGGTTCATGTAAGGGTTTAATTAGGTCCTCCTAAATGGACCTGCATGCAATCCATCCTGCTCGTGGATTCCGGATCCGACCTCAAAGGTGTGCCCGGTGCCGCCGAGATACACGCCGAGAGACTCTCCGGCATGCTCGACATGCCCATAGGATATGCATATCTGGGTCTTCAGGGTCCGCTGCTGACTGACGTGATTGCTGAGAAGGTAAGCGAAGGTATGGACGAGTTCTTCGTCATCCCGCTGATGATCGCCTCCGCCGAGGAATGTGGGGAGATGGTCTCCAAAGCATTGAAGGTATCTTTCTCCAACGGATGTGCCAGATATCATGTCGGTGACACCGACGTGCATGTTATCCTCTCCGAACCATTCATACTGCACCCGCTGATGAGGGACGTGTTCAGGAGCATCATGTCCGAATGCAGGGCCACTCCCAGCAGATCCGAGGCGGTGCTCATCAACCGCTGTCCCGCCGACTCGTCCGGGGACAGTATCGCCGGCATGTGTGCGGCGTATCTGGAGGAGATGGGTTACGATGTCCGCTTCTGCCGCTTGGGCAGGGGAAGGCAGACCGCGGGCACCGTCCTCAGGAACATATCCCGCGACAGCAAGGACTGCATCGCCATGATCCCCATGATGTCCACCCCCGACGTTTGCTCCAGGTGCTCCGTGCCGGAACAGCTGGGCCTGGAAGGATGTCCCGGCTCCCGTTCCTTGAGACCGGGCTCCAGGGTGCACTATATCGAGGAGATAGGAATGCGCCCCGGGATCGTGTACATCCTGAAGTCGATCGTCGAATCCAGACGCGTTGCGACGACATGACCGTTATTAGCTCGGAGTTCATACGGCATGCCGATGGAACCCGTGATCCATTCGTTCATCACGCTCGTCGGCACACTGAGCGTGACCGAGGACGGCGAAGGCCGCATCACCGCCGTGTACCTGCCATCGGACAATCTCCCCTGCATGAGAGAGGATGCCACGCCCACGCTTCTGGAGGCCGAGAGACAGATCACTGAGTACCTCTGCGGGCAGCGCAGGGAGTTCGATCTCCCGCTGAATACCGAGGGATTATCAGAATTCGCAACGAAGGTACTGAAGGAGATCTCGAAGATACCATACGGGGAGACGATCACCTACTCAGAACTGGCGAAGAGGTGCGGCAGCCCCAATGCCTTCCGCGCCGCAGGGACCGCCTGCGGGAAGAATCCGATCCCGATCATCATCCCCTGTCACAGGGTGGTACCCTCCTCCGGCGGCGTAGGCTCATATGCAGGAGGTTCCGCCATGAAGAAGCGCCTTCTCGACCTAGAGAAGGGCATGCTGTGAATGTCCCGTATGAGACATTTCACATCGTGCACTGTATCCTTTAATACCATACACCTGGATATCTCAGCGGAGGCATTCAGCTATGATAATGGAGGAGATGCTCGCACACAACATGGAGTTCGTCAAGAATCGGGAATACGAGAAGTACAAGACGTCCAAGTACCCCAACCTGGGGATCGCGGTCATCACCTGCATGGACACCCGTCTCACCGAACTTCTGCCCCAGGCCCTGGGATTCAAGAACGGCGACGTGAAGATCATCAAGAACGCCGGAGGGATGATCCTCTCGCCCTTCGACTCCACCGTCAGATCTGCGTTGATCGCGGTGTACGAGATGGGTGTGGACGAGATAATGGTCATCGGTCACACCGAGTGCGGCGCCACCGACATCTCCGCGCCCAAGATCGTGGACAGGATGCTTGAGAGGGGCATCAACAAGGAATGCATCGACATGGTGAAGTTCTGCGAGATCGACATCGACACCTGGCTGTCTGGATTCGAGTCTCCCGAGGAATCGGTGAAGAACAGCGTGAAGATCCTGAAGAACCACCCTCTGATGCCCAAGGACGTACACATCGCCGGCTACATCATCGACATCGTCACCGGCGGTCTGAAGAAGGTGCCCCTAGAGTAGGCTCACCGCATCGGCGGCGGTGGGTATCACCCTGATATCGGGGTCCACCGACCGCCACACGGCCTCCGCGCCGCTTCCGGTCAGTACCCCGGCGAAATCCACGCCGGCGCTTTTTGCGGATATGTAGTCGGAGAGGCTGTCCCCCACGAACAGCATCTCATCCAGTTCCACGTTCAGTGATTCCGCCAGATGCACCATCGCCATCGGCGAGGGCTTCCCGTGCTCCGGAGGGTAGTTGTCCCTTCCGTGCACCGTGCCGATGTATTCGAGGAGACCGTATTGCGCAAGCAGACGCACCGCATGACGGTGGCTGCTGCGGGTGACCACCCCGATCTTGATACCCAGGTTGCTCATCGTTATCAACGAATTCCTTATGCCGGGACAGACGGTGGCGCCGAGACGTCCTTCCGCCTCCACCTGCGCACACGCCTCATCCAGAATCGCGTTCAGGCAGTTGAACTCCTCCGAACGGCCGTTCTCCTCCAGCCACGTTCTCAGAGGAGTACGGTCGGACCAGCGGCAACCCCGCCAAATCTCGTCAACGGGGATGCCCATCGGTTCCAGGATGACGCGGTTCACATCCTCCAGACGGGCCTGGTTTATGCTTGTGTTTACCAACGTCCCGTCGAGGTCGAATCCGACCGCTCTGTATGCCGGCATCACATCCTCTTGCAACCGCGGAAGATCCACTGGGTGATGCTCTTGGTACCGTACTTCAGGGTGTCGAGGACCTTGCGGTTGTCGCTGTGAACGGTGACACGACCGCTGCGGATCTCCTCCATCACATCCTGCCAGGTCTCACAGTCATCGGATACCTCAGTATATGCGGTCCCTATGTGAGCAGGGATGTGGGCGTCGCTGCCCGCAGTCATGATTGGTCCGAAGCTCTTGGCCAACGCCAGCGAGCGGCGGTTGTCCCGCTTCACCGAACGTCCGTTGCCGGCCTCCACGCCGTCGAACTCCGGGATCACGTTCTTCTCGCCGAGGCCGGACCACCACCGGTACGGATGGGCGGCGATTGCAATGCCTCCCGCCTCATGGATGGCGTCGATGGTCTCCTTGATGGTCAGGTCCCGGGGGATCTGCCTGTCGATGCCCAAGGCGACGATGTGACCCTCCGCGGAGGACACCTCCTCCGCCGGGATCACGATTATGCGCTTATCGTTAGCCAAATCCAGGTGCGCCCTGAACTCGTTGTGGTCGGTGACTGCCACGCATCCAAATCCCTTGGCTAGTGCAGCCTCCACTATCTGCTGCGGAGTGGACTTCCCGTCGGAGGAATAGATGGAATGCACGTGCAGGTCGGCCTTCATCTCACTCCGGCACCGTCAGTGATGGGGGATTCCACGGTGGCGTAGCACCCGTTGCCGTCGGAGAGTGCGATGGCCTCCCCTCCGTCGACCACGACTGCCACCCTCTCGGGTATGCCTTCGCCTTCAACCGCAAGACCGCCGTCCACGGCCACCTTGCCGCCCTTGTAGGAAGCGACCTTCATGACCGCCTTCTGGAAGTCCTTGTACTCGATCCTGGAGGACGAACCTTCCAGACCGCATCCGAAACGGGTGCCGTTGGGAACATCCGCAGAAGGCTTCAGCAGCAGCACGGTGCTCCCGCCGATCTCCTCGTCGTCCGCCGCGAGCAACATGCCCTCGGACCTCTGTCCCCTGAGCTTGGCGGGCTTGAGGTTCACCAGGCAGAGCACCCTGCGGTTCAGCATCTGCTCCTTGGTGTAGTAGGCCTTCAGTCCGGCCACGATCTGCCTCTCCTCGCCCACGTCCACCTTCAGCAGGTAGAGCTTCTCCGCATCCGGGTGGTCCTCCACCGATGTGATGGTGGCAGCCCTGATGTCCAATCTCCTGAAGTCCGCGTAGGGACCCCCGATAACTGTCACTTCCTTCTCCTCCTTCTTCTCGGGTTCGGGCTCCTGCTCCTTGGGAATCTCCACCTTGGAGAACGCGGGCACCGGGTCAGGCAGCGGGGTTCCCGCCACGGGTGCCGTGCCAATCGCATCGTATCCCGCATCCTCGGGGGTGCCCTCCTGTCCCAGGTAGCCCCAGATCCTCTGAGAGGCCTTGGGCATGAACGGCCACATCATGATGGCCAACGCCTTCACTATTGCCAGGTTCCCGTAGAGTGCCCTGCCGCAGGCGTCCTTGTCGGTCTTGACCAGCGCCCAGGGCTTGGCCGCGTCGAAGCAGCGGTTGCCGAAGTGCGACAGGTCCAATACGACCTTGATGGCCTTCTTGAAGTCGCAGGAGGCCATGTAGCCGCGGTACTCCTCGAAGGCCGCGGATATGGCATCCTCCACATCCTTCTGGATCGCGCCCTCGGGCACACAGCCGAAGTTCTTCTTAGTGAAACTGAGACACCTGTGGCAGTAGTTGCCCAGGTTCGCCACAAGCTCGGTGTTCACCTTGGTCTGGAAATCGTCCCAGGTGAACTCGGAGTCGTGGGTGTCCGGCATCACCGCGGAAAGGTAGAAGCGGATCACGTCGGCGTCGTATCTCTCCAGCACCGACGGTATGTCTATGGCGCCGCCCCTGCTCTTGGAGAGCTTGCCGCCCTTGAACATGAGATACTCATTGGCGGGGATGTCGTAAGGCAGGTTCAGACCGCCGTATCCCATGAGGATCGACGGCCATATGATCGAATGGAAGGGGATGTTGTCCTTGCCAAGGAAGTAGTAGTGCTTCACCTCCGGGTCCATCCAGAACTCCTTCCAGTAGTCCGGGCGGCCGATGAGCTTGGAGTACTCCTTGGAAGCGCTCAGGTATCCTATGACGGCGTCGAACCAGACGTAGATGACCTTGGAATCCCAGCCCTCCAGGGGTATGGGAACTCCCCAATCCATGTCGCGGGTGATGGCGCGGTCGTGGAGACCGTCCTTCAGCCAGTTGGTGGTGAAGCTGCGCACGTTGGGCCTCCACCAGTCCTTGTCCTTCAGGTAGTCCAGGAGACGGTCGTTGAAGGCACTGAGCCTGAGGAAGAAATGCTCGGTCTCCCTGATCTCCGGATGGGTGCCGCAGTTGATGCAGTATGAGTCCTTCAGATCCCCGGGCTCGAAGGTCTTGCCGCAGCTGTCGCACTGGTCGCCGCGGACCTTCTCCGCACCGCACTCCGGGCACACGCCCTCCACATAGCGGTCAGGGAGGAAACGATCGCACTTGGGGCAATAGTATTGGTTGGTCTGCTTGGTGGTGAGGTAGCCGTGCTCCTTCAGCTTGAGGAACATGTCCTGGACCACCTCGAAGTGGTTCTGGGTGTGGGTCTTGGTGTACAGGGAGTACTCGATGCCCATGTCCTCGATCGCCTTCTTGTTAATGGCGTGGTACCTGTCAGCGACCGCTTCCGGCGTTACGCCCTCCTTCTCGGCGGTCACCGTGATAGGGGTACCGTGCTGGTCGGAACCTCCGACCATCATGACCTCGTTACCGCACAGCCTGTTATACCTGCTGAAGATGTCGGGAGGCAGAAGCGAACCCGCCATATGGCCCAGATGTATCGTCCCGTTGGCGTAAGGCCATGCCACGCCGATCAATACCTTCACCATACTATCGCCCGTGCATACGGGCGCTCCTTAATAAACTCACGCGCCCGCGTGTGTCGGTGGGCAGACTAGGGAACATAAGTTTTAGGATAGACTAAAATTAAATATCCCCCGCTCCGTTCCGATATCGATGATCGTAGGCAGGAAGAACATGGACAGGCACGCAGAGCACGTGCCCGTCGAGGAAGAGAAGGAGTGACATCCCCCGCCATTCATTGACGTCAGATGGTCATGAACAGACCGGAGAACAGCACAAGTACCAGCATTATCGGTGCCACGTACTTCACCATGTAGACGTAAGGCTTCTTGAACCTGAACTCCCCGGAGGATTCCACCTCCTCGATGATGAACTTGGGCTTCACCACATAGCCGATGAACAGGCAGGTGAGGATGGCCACCACCGGCATGATCACGTAGTTGGCGATGAAGTCGAAGAAGTCCAGGAACGACCCTTTGATCAGCCAGGGCGCCTCCAGCGGACCGTAGCCGAAGCATGAGAGCAGCCCGAGACCCAATATCAGCACGGTGACCAATCCGACAGCATATCTGCGGGCCTTCTTCCTGTCCATGATCATGGCAATCACCGCCTCCGCCAGAGAGACCGATGAGGTCAGCGCGGCGAAGAACACCAGTAGGAAGAACGCCACCCCGATGTACGGACCAACAGCACCCATGGACTCGAAGACCACCGGCAGCACCTGGAACATCAGTCCGGGGCCCTGGGCGAACTCCCCTCCGCCGGAGAATGTGATGACCGCGGGGACGATCATCAGTCCGGCGAGGATGGCAACACCGGTATCGATGAGGCTGATCTGCCTGGCGGACTTCTCGATATCCGTGTCCTTGGTCATGTATGACCCGTAGGCGATCATGATGCCCATGGCCAGAGACATGGAATAGAACAGCTGTGCCATGGCGCCCAGCACCGTCTCCGGGGTGAAATCGGACATGTTCGGCACCAGGTAATGGGCGATGCCCGGACCGGAACCGGGCTGTATGAGGCAATACACCGTCAAGACCACCAGGAGGATCAGCAGAGCGGGCATCAGCACCTTGCTCATCCTCTCGATGCCTTTGGTGACGCCGCGGGACACCACCCACAGGGTCACCGCTGCGAATATGATGAACCAGATGAACGGACCGTCCAGGATGTGAGCGAAGTCCGCGGTGATGAACGATGTGAAGTATTCGCTGGATGTGGAGGCATCCGCGAAGGCGGTGGAACCCTCGGTTGCCATGGCGAACATGTACTTCAGCACCCATCCTCCGATGACGCAGTAATACGGCACTATCAGGATCGGAACTATCGCGGACAGCCAACCGATCCATCTGTGCTTCTTGGACAGATCGGCGAAGGCGGTGAGACAGGACTTGCCGGTCCTCCTCCCCAAGGTGATCTCGGTGATCATCAAAGTGAATCCGAATGTGACCACCAGGATCACGTATATCACCAGGAAGGCACCGCCGCCGTACTGCTCGGCCAGGTAGGGGAACCTCCACAGGTTGCCCAGCCCGACCGCGGAACCCGCGGCGGCCAGGATGAACCCGATCTTGCCGGTGAAGCCCTCCCGCTTGCCGGTGCCCCCCGTCATGCCTGCACTTATGTGTTCAACGACTTAACCATTTCCCGCTGGGACCTTGCCAGATGTTACCGACCCTTCAGAACCACCGTTACAAAAGCAGGATTCCGAGCCTACGATCATGCATGTGTTCCACCTCTGCTCCCCGCAGTCCTCCCCGAAGACACATCGGCTCATACGCTATCTATAAAAGATAGAAGGAAATCGTCCGCTCATGCGTATAGCGGCGGTGCTCTACGACAGATGCCAGAACAGGAAATGCAACAAGGAGTGCATCAAATTCTGCCCCCTCATCAGATCGGGCGTCACCGAATGCATCACCCTCGGCGAGAGGGGGAAGCCCATCATCTCGGAGACGCTGTGCCAGGGGTGCGGCATCTGCGTGAACAAGTGCCAGTTCGACGCCATCAAGATCATCGGCCTGGCCGACGAGTTGAAGTCGGAGATGGTCCACCAGTACGGCGAGAACATGTTCCGCCTGTACCGCCTGCCGGTGCCCAAGAAGGGCATCGTCACCGGTATCCTTGGACCCAACGGTATCGGTAAGACCACCGCCATAAAGATGCTCTCGGGCATCGAGATCCCGAACCTGGGGGATTACGAGCACCCCGCATCCAAGGAGAAGGTGCTGGAATACTACGCCGGCACCGAGATGCACGCTTACCTGAAGTCTGTGTACGAGGGCAACGTCCGCACCGCCATGAAGCCCCAGTACGTGGACCTTCTTCCTAAATCGGTGAAGGGAGTGGTGAGGGATCTCCTCGACAAGGTACAGGAACGCATGAGCACCGAGGAGGCCGCGGAGAAGCTGGACCTCACCGAGGTTCTGGACCGTTCCCTGGACAAGCTCTCCGGCGGAGAGCTGCAGAGGCTGGCCGTGGCCGCCACCCTGATGAAGGACGCCGACGTCTACTTCTTCGACGAGCCCTCATCATATCTGGACATCTACCAGAGGGTGAAGGTGGCCCGTCTGATCAAGGAGCTCAGCGCGGACAAGCAGGTGATCGTGATCGAGCACGATATCGCATTGCTTGACTTCCTGGCGGACAACGTGAACCTGGTCTACGGATCCGAGGGGGCGTACGGTGTGTTCACCCTGCCCCGCCAGGTCAGGACCGCCATCAACGTGTACCTGGACGGCTACCTGCCCGAGGAGAATATTAGATTCCGCGAGCGCCCCATCGAGTTCACCGCCTCTCCCCCCAGGGGCGATTGGAACACCGGGTCCCTGGTGGAGTTCACCGCCATGACCAAGGACTTCGGAGAGTTCAAGTTGGACGTATCCCCCGGTAAGGTGAAGATCGGCGAGTCCGTGGGAATCGTCGGACCCAACGCCACCGGAAAGACCACCTTCGTGAAGATGCTGGCCGGCGAGATCGACGCGGACAGCGGCAGCGTGGACACCAAGCTGAAGGTGTCGTACAAACCCCAGTACATATCAGCGGACTTCGACGGCACCGTGAAGGAGCTACTGTACAGCACCGCCTTCGAGACCGTGCAGTCCGGATTCTTCCAGGGCGAGGTGATCGAACCCCTGGGCATCAACCACCTGATGGAGAAGCGCGTCCCCAACCTCTCCGGAGGAGAGCTGCAGAGGGTGGCCATCACCATCTGCCTGGCAAAGGAGGCCGACATCTATCTCCTGGACGAACCATCCGCCTACCTGGACTCCAACCAGAGAATGAACGCCGCCAAGACCATCCGCAGGATGATGGAGAAGAGCGGTAAGAGCGGCATGATCGTGGACCACGACATCTACTTCCTGGACATGGTCTCCGATTCCATGATGGTGTTCGGCGGCGAGCCGGGACACCACGGCGTCGGAGAGGGTCCGTACGACATGCGCACCGGCATGAACAGGTTCCTGAAGGCCGTGGACATAACCTTCCGCAGGGATGCGGAATCCCACCGTCCCAGGATCAACAAGCCCGAGTCAAGGCTCGACAGGGAGCAGAAGGCCGCCGGAGAGTACTACTACGGCACCGACACGGTCTGAGGTCTGGGTATATGCCCGAACTTAAACAGTTTTGTAGACAACTTTAATATATTCGTGCGAAGGTAGCGATAGCGATGCTCTCCAAAGCAGACACCCATGTGCACACCTACTTCTCGGGCACAACCCATTACAAAGCCCTCAGATTCCCCGAGTCCGTGGCCACACCGGAACAGCAGGTGGACGCCGCCAGGAAGAACGGGATGAGCGTGGTGTGCATAACCGACCATGACTCCACCAAGGGAGGCTTCCGCGCCCTGGAGTACGGGAAGAAACTGGACGACATAGACGTGGTGGTCGGCGAGGAGATCATGACATCCGACGGGGAGGTCATCGGACTCTGGCTCAACGAGCAGATCGAGCCTGGTATGACCGCCGAGGAGACCATCGACGAGATCCGCTCCCAGGGCGGCATCGTCATCGCACCCCATCCCTTCAGTTTCTACGTAAGATGCCTGAAGCACAGGATCTTCAACCTGGACATCGACGCCATCGAGACCATCAACGGCGGTCACGTGGACCCCTGGACCAACAACTACGCCATGGGTGTCTACAAGACCAACGCGAAGAGATGGGCGCAGATCGGCGCCAGCGACGCCCACAGCACCCGCACCGCGGGTTTCACCTGGACGGAGTTCAGAGGCCAGGGGGAGGACGACCTGAGAAAGGCGATCCTGGACAAGACCACCGTGGCCTGCGGACATCCCTCGCCGGTGTTCACACAGACCCAGTGGAGCATCGAGGTGGTCCAGGGAGGCCAGAAGATGATCTGGGACTCCATATGGGGAAGGCTGGAGGAGGACCCCGACAACCCCCTGGTGGCCAAGACCCTGGGCCTCACGAGGAGCAGCAAGGCGCTGGCACTTGTGGGCGGATTCATCTACTGCTGCCCGCCGGTCCCGTTCATAGCCACCTGGCTCAGCACCAACTGGCTGAAGAAGAATGCCACCGACCTGCGCAGGCTGTTGCGCAGGACATACCAGTACCGACAATGTACAAAATTACGGTCTGCGTCCCCAGAGATTACACACAAGCGGTGATGGATGCGGTGGATACGGCCGTTGGGCCCATGTCACCAAATTACCGCAGAGTGTTCTCGATAACCGACAGCACCGGCACCTGGATGCCCATCGGCGACGCGAAGCCGTTCATCGGTGAGATCGATTCGATATCCGTGGAACCAGAGCACCGGCTGGACTTCGTCGTTGACGACGATGCTTTGGTCACCGCCCTCAGAGCAATCGAGAGCTCCCACCCTTACGAGGAGCCGGCGGTGGACGTGATACCGATGAGGCACTGGCGCTCTTATTTGGAGTAGCGCTTCTCGAAGGCTTCCGTCTCGTCCTTGGGACGGTAGGTGTAGATGCCGTCGAACGCTCTCTGCATCCTGTGCACCTTGAGGCTGTTGCGGCGGTATTCCAGGTCCTCATCGTCGATGAGACCCATCTCATGGTAGCGGTCCAGCATCTCGTACGCCTTCTCGTACTGGGACTCCACGCCCACAATGATGTCGATGTATCTGTTCCTGAAGCAGAGCCTCTTGGGAAGGGAGCCCCCGTTGTCGCGTTCCAGCATCTCCCTCACCTGAGGGAATATGGACAGGTTGATGTCGCAGACGTTCTTGGCGTCATCGTACAGTCCCCTCTCGGTCAGGATGTCGATGAACTCCTCGTTGATCAGGAAGCGCTGGTATATATCCAGAGGGAGATTGCTGGTGGCAACGCAGAGGGTGACACCGAAGCGGTAGTTCTCGTCGGCCTCCGCCGCCTTAATCAGTGACATGAAGAAATCGTACTGGGTCTTCGCGTCCGCACGGTCGAGGTAGCGGTTCAGCTTGACCCTGTCGGTATCGGACAGAGAGGCATACCAATCCTGCATCCCCGCCTCGACGACCTTCTGAGGAGTGTCGGTCATGCATCCGTGATTGATAACGCCGTATTTATCCGGACCTATGGGAGGAGTTCTCGTCCATGGCCGTATCCGCGGTCCATTCGACCCTGTGATCGAAGGGTGAGGACCTCTTCGCACACCACTCCAATCCGCAGACAGGGCACAGCTTGGGGTTACAGGGTTCGCCCATGACCGTCAGATCCACGTCCGCGAACCTCTGGTTGACCGCCTCCTTCAATTCACTGATCTCGCGGTACTGTTCCTCCACGGTCATGTTCGCGGGGAACACCATGTGCACGTCTATGTGCAGCAGTGAGCCGTATTTCGATACGCGAAGGTTGTGAACATCCACCCAATGGTCGTGGCGGCGTGAGTTGATCATCTCGATCACCTTGCCCACGGTGCCGGTATCCGCCTTGTCCATCACACCGTCCATGGAGTCCTTGACCACCTTCACCCCGGTGATCAGGATGATGGCTCCGAACAGCATGGCGATGGCCCCGTCCAACCATTCTAGATGGTAGCCGAGATTGTCCAGCAGGATCATCAACACAAGACCCAGTATGATGCCGATGGAGGAATACGTGTCCGAACAGAGATGCTTCCCGCTGGCCACCAGTGCCATGGAGCGGTTGCGCCTCCCTTTGGCTATGGCGGCCCTTCCGACAAGGTAGTTGGCGATGGCCGCGGCGGCCACCAGCACAAGACCCAGATCCAGGGATCTTAGCTCCTGCGGGTCCATAAGTGACGACACCGCCTCCAGGATGATCATCACGCCGGCGAGAACGATCATCACGCCCTCCACAGACGAAGATATCAGTTCCGCCCTTCCGTGCCCGAAGGGATGGTCACGGTCCCTGGGACATGCGCATAGATAGAGGGCGTACAATCCCACGAAGGCCGCGATGACGTTGACGATGCTCTCAACCGCATCGGTGAAGATGGCTGCGGAGGAGGTGAGTCCCCAGGCGATGAACTTGATGACCATCAGGGAGACGCCCAGGACGGCGACGATCTTCTGGAAGGAGAAATTCTCGGCATCCGTGCCGCAGCTCATGTTCCCGCCCATATCATGAGCATATTTACACATAGCGAACGGTTTTGTCCATGTTGTACGATATCGAAGCATGAAGAGGGAACCCCCGTACCTTCCGTCGGCGCTTCTGATAGTGGACGTGCAGGTGCGCTTCATGCCTTCCGTTGACGTCTCCAAACAGATCGGCGTCATCAACCGGGTCTCCGCCGCCTATCGCAGAGCGGGCAGACCTGTGGTCCTTATGAGGGTGATGGGAGAGGTGGAGGGACATCCATACGACGGCCCGCGGTCCGACCTCTTCGCGGAAGGACTGATCGTCGGCGATAACGACACGATGGTGGACAAGATTGCCATGAACTCCTTCCGGGACACACCTCTGAAGCAAATCCTCGACGATATGGGCGTGAGGTCGGTGATGATATGCGGCTCGCTGTCCCACATGTGCGTCATGGGCACCTATTTCGGCGCATTCGATGCGGGATTCTCCCCGTACGTCATCGAAGGTGCACTAATATCCGGTGTGGAGGAATACGATCGGGCGGCGGAGACCATATGCAGATGCGTGGACCCGGATGAGCTCATCGCCTCATTGGGGTCTTCCCCGGAACCATGACACGAACGCGCCCACCAGGCAGAACGCCAGACTGACATACAGCGCCATGGACATCGCCTGTATAAACTCCGGGTAGTTCCAGACCTCGATCATCGCCTCGGAACCCAGGTATATAGAGATCAGACAGGTGGCCACGCCCATGGACACCATGGTCCCCACCTGACGGCCGGTAGCGATGAGACCGGAGGCTTTGTTGTAGACCGCCGGCTCCACATAGGACATGATGGCCGAGGTGTTCGGGGCGGAGAACAGACCGTAACCGAGACCGCAGAACATCTGGCCGATGACGATCAACCACAGATTCATCTCCAGTCCCGTGCCCATGAGCAGCACTATGCCGACGGCGGACATCACCATGCCCACCGTGGGCAGGATGCGAAGATCGGTCATCCTGTCCGATAGTCTCCCGGCCAGCGGTGTGACGATCACCTGCACCACCGGCTGGGCCATCAGCACGATCCCCGCCTGAGTTGCCGTCATCTCCCCGATGCTCTGGAGATAGAGGCTAAGGAAGAAGGTGATGCAGTACACCGCCGCGTAGTTCAGGAACAATGCGACCATCGAGCGGGAGAACCTGCTGTTGCGGAACATCCCCACATCGATGATGGGGAACCGCACCCCCCTCTCACGGAGGATGAACAGGCAGATGCACACCAGGCCGACGGCAAGCATCACGAACCCGTAGGTCTCCGGCAGGGAGATCACGCCGAACATGGTGAACGCGATGGCCACGCCGTACATCACCGCACTGGGCAGCGCGAAGGGCTGGTCCGGGGTGTTGCGGATGTTGTACGGGAAACGGCCCATGCAGTACAGGGCGCCGGCCATGAAGGGTATGATGAACAGGAAGATCGCACGCCATGACGCCAGGTCGGTGACCAATCCGCCGAGGGTAGGTCCGAGGGATGTGCCGAGATAGACGCACATGGTGTTGATGCCCAAGGCCGCACCGCGCTCGTGCCTCTCGTAGACGTCCGAGAGCATGGAGACGCTGGTGGACGAGATGCAGGCTATGCTGATCCCCGACATGCCGCGGAAGATGTACAGCACTATCAGATTGGGTGCGGCGGCGCAGAGGAGCAGCGACACGATGGCGAAGGCTGCTCCGAACATGAAGATCCGTTTCTTGCCGAAGATGTCCGCCAGCCTGGCGGCGGGCATCAGGAATATCACGGATACTATGAAGTAAACACTTGTGATCCAACCCTGCTGATGGGCGGATGCCCCCAGGTCCGCCCCGATGGCGGGGAGGGCCAGGTTCAGCATCGTGCCTATCAGCGGGTTTACGAAGATGGCCAGGCAGGAGGCGGCAAGCACCAACCTCTTCTCGCGGGTGGTGAAGGCCATGTCTCCTGCGTTCAGCTCTCCATGCCGAGGGCTATGGCCTTTAGATTGCCGTCCACCAGGTTGGCCTTCTTGGCGGGGACGCTCTTGCGGAGACCGGCCTCCAGGTTCTCGTATGAGCAGAAGGACGTCTCCTTGAACATCCTTCCCAGGAGGACCATGTTGGCGGAACCCTTCAGACCGTTCTCCTCCGCAACGGAGGTGGCGTCCAGATAGATCACCTTGATGTCGGACCTCTCCACCTTCTTGTGGATGATGGAGCTGTCCACGATGATGATGCCTCCGGGAACGACCTCGTTCTCGAACTTCTCCAGGGACGGCAGATTCATGGCGATCAGCACGTCCGGGTTGGTGACCAGCGGAGAGCCTATCTTGTCGTCGGAGATGCAGACGCTGCAGTTGGCGGTGCCTCCCCTCATCTCCGGGCCGTAGGAAGGCAACCAGGAGATTTCCTTGCCCTCCATCATGCCGGCGTAGGCCATCACCTTGCCTGCGAATAGGATGCCCTGTCCGCCGAATCCCGCCAGGAGGATGTTGAGGGTCATTCGGATCCCTCCCCGACGTCCTTGTAGACGCCCAGCGGATAGTACGGGAGCATGTTGTCCCTCATCCACTGCAGCGCATCCACGGGAGCCATTCCCCAGTTGGTGGGGCAGGTGGAGACCACCTCTACGATGCTGTATCCGCGGCCCTCCATCTGGTACTGGAAGGCCTTCTTGATCGCCTTCTTGGCGGCCTTGACGTTCTTCACCGAGTCCACGGTGACCCTCTGCGCCAGAGCGACTCCGTCCAGGGTGGACAGCATCTCGCAGACCCTGATGGGGTTGCCGGCGGTCTTAACGTCCCTTCCGTAGGGGGTGGTCTGTGTGACCTGCCCGGGCAGGGTGGTGGGGGCCATCTGTCCTCCGGTCATGCCGTAGATGGCGTTGTTGATGAAGATCGCCACGATGTTCTCGCCCCTGGTGGCCGCATGGACGGTCTCGCCGGTTCCGATGGCCGCCAGGTCGCCGTCACCCTGGTAGGTGAACACCACGGCCTCGGGCCTGGCCCTCTTGATGCCGGTGGCAACGGCGGGTGCGCGGCCGTGGGGGGCCTGCACCATGTCGCAGTTGAAGTAGTTGTAAGTGAAGACGGAGCATCCCACCGATGCCACGCCGACGGTCTTGCCTTCAACGCCAAGCTCGTCGATGACCTCGGCAACAAGCCTGTGGACGATGCCGTGGGTGCATCCGGGGCAGTAGTGGAACGGCACCTTGGTCAATGCATGGGGCCTTCCGCCCTTGATCTCTGTCATCAATTGTCACCTCCGTTCATCCTGACGATCTGTTCGTACACCTCTTTGGGCGTGGGGATCATCCCTCCGGTGCGTCCGTAGAACTCCACAGGGGCCCTTCCGCTGACCACCAGGCGGACATCGTCCACCATCTGTCCCATGGACATCTCCACGGACAGGAAGGTCTTGGCGTGGCCTGCCGCCTTGTCGATCGCCTTGGTCGGGAACGGCCACAGGGTGATCGGACGGATCAATCCGACCTTTATGCCATCGGCCCTGGCCTTGTCCACGGCGGAGCGGGAGACACGGGCGGATGCGCCGTAGGCGACGATGACGATCTCCGCGTCATCCACCAGGTACTCCTCCGCCCTCTGCTCGTTCTCCTTGATGTAGTCGTACTTCTCGTACCTCCTCTTGACCAGGTCCTCCAGCGTCTGGGGCTGGATATAGAGGGAGTTGATCACGTTGTGCTCCCTCTCGTTGTTGTGTCCCTTGGCGGCCCAGGGCTTGTCCTGGACGGTGTCCTTGGGCTCGGGGAGCACCACGGGCTCCATCATCTGGCCCAACATGCCGTCGGAGAGGATCATGGCGGGCATGCGGTACTTGTCCGCCAGGTCGAAGGCATCGGAGATCATGTCCACGGTCTCCTGGACGGTGGACGGGGCGAACACCAGCAGGTGGAAGTCGCCGTGGCCGGTGGACCTGGTGGCCTGGAAATAATCAGCCTGGGAGGGCTGGATGCCTCCGAGGCCGGGACCGCCCCTCTGGACGTTGACGATCAGTGCGGGAACGTCGGAACCCGCCATGTAGGAGATCCCCTCGGACATCAGGCTCACTCCGGGGGAAGAGGTGGAGGTCATGGCCCTGACACCGGCGGCGCCGGCCCCCAGAACCATGTTGATGGATGCCACTTCCGACTCGGCCTGAAGGTAGACGCCGTCCACCTTGGGCATCCTCTTGGACATGTATGCCGCGACCTCGGTCTGCGGCGTGATGGGATAGCCGAAGAAATGCCTGCAGCCGGCGGCGATGGCCGCCTCCGCGATGGCCTCGTTCCCCTTCATCAGCACCTTCTCGCCCATACTCACACCTCGATGGTGATGGCCATGTCCGGGCACATGATGGTGCAGGACCCGCATCCTATGCAGGCCTCCGGATCGGTCACGTGAACGGGATGGTATCCCTTGCTGTTGGTCGTCTTCTTATCAAGTGCAAGGATGCCCTTGGGGCAAGCCGCGACGCACATCTCGCAGCCCTTGCAAACATCATTCTCAACAATCACCTTGGGCATTTCTCACACCTACTGTTCCCACGGCGCCCTGACGTAGGCGTCGACCGTGTACATTGGTAACCCTTTATTTAATAGGGAAACCCCCCTGGGTACCGTCATGAACCTGAGCGGCAGCCCTGTCATCCTGCAGACCTCCTCCGCGAAGGGGATCGAGTCCTCCACCGTCCTGGCATCGGTCTGACCCTTCAGGTGGGAGTTGTTCACGATGCCGGTGGCCTTCAGCCCGGATACCTTCTGTATCTCGTCCATGACGGACACCGCCTCCCGGGGATGGGTGGTCAGCGAACGGTAGCGGTTAACCACGTACAGCACCTCCGGATCCGCATCCCTCAGGTATCTGGCATATACGCCGAGGGCGGTGGCCCCGGCGTCGTCGCCGCCCACGTCTATGATCACTCTCTCATCATCCTCGATGGCGGACCTCACCGCCGGGGGGAGGGAAGGGGTGTCGAGGTTGGAGTTGGCGTAGTTGGGGCCGATCACCCTCACGCCGACACGCTCCAACATCTCGGAATAATCGGCAGAGCGGAAGTAGGGGTTGACCACATCCATATCGATAAGCGTCACATGCTCCCCGGATCTGGCACAGTCGATGGCGAGGTTTATGGACAGATTGGTCTTCCCCACACCGTAGTGGCCGCAGATCACGGTCACCCTTCTCTCCAGCACTCCCATGCGTGCTACGAATGAGCACGGGTATATAATCAAAACCCTCGGACGCCACACCCAATAAATATAATGGCGCGATGGAATGCGTGCGATGACTATAGAGCCCAAGATTACCGAGATCGCGGAGCGCATCTCCGCCGTGCGCGAGCTTTGCGACTTCACCATCCAGGACATGGCCGCATACCTGGAGATCACCCCCGAGGAGTACCGGGAGTACGAATCCGGCACCAGGGACTTCTCCTTCACGTTCCTGTACAAGTGCGCCGAAAAATTCGGCATCGACATGATCGAGCTGCTCACCGGCGACAACCCCCACCTCTCCGAGTGCTCCGTGGTCAGGAAAGGCCACGGTCTTCCCATGAAGAGGCGCCAGGGATTCACCTACAACCACATCGCCCCCACCTTCAAGAACAAGATCTCCGAGCCCTTCGTGGTCGTCGCCCCGTACATCGAGGAGGAGCAGGACAAGCCCATCGCCACCTCCACCCACGTGGGCCAGGAGATGGACTACATCCTGGAGGGCACCCTCAGGTTCGTCCATGACGGACGCGAGGTGGAACTCAGGGAGGGCGACTGCGTCTACTACAACTCGGGCATGCCCCACGGGATGATCGCCACCTCCAAGGGCGGATGCACTTTCATAGCCGTTGTGATGAAGGACGGTGCCAAGCAATGAGGGGCATCAACGAGAGATACGTGGAGGAGACCTACGGCGAGGACGGCATCCTCACCGACATGAAGATCCACTACCCGGAGAACTACAACTTCGGATACGACATCGTGGACGACATCGCGATAAACGACCCGGACCGCGTCGCCATGGTCTGGGACAGCTGCCACGGCGGCGGAAGGACGTTCACCTTCGCCGACATCAAGAGGCTCAGCGACAAGACGGCCAACTTCCTCGCCTCCCAGGGCATCGGGAAGGGGGACATGGTGCTGATGATCCTCAAGCAGAGGTACCAGTTCTGGTACACCATCGTGGCACTGCACAAGCTGGGCGCCGTCGCCATCCCGGCCACGTACATGCTCACCAAGCACGACATCGAGTATCGTGTCAAGGCTGCCAGCGTCAAGGCCATCATCTGCACCGACCAGACCCCGGTGTCCAAGGCCGTGGAGGCCTCCGACATCCCCGAGGTCAAGACCAGGATCCTGGTGGGCGAGCCCAGGGAGGGCTGGCTGAACTTCGATGAGGAGGTTGAGAAGGCGTCCGAGGTCTTCGAGAGGAGGGACACCAAGGCCCACGAGCCCTTCCTGCTGTACTTCACCTCCGGGACATCCGACAACCCCAAGATGGTGCTGCACGACCACACCTACTCACTGGGACATATCCTCACCGCCAAGCACTGGCACAGGGTGGACCCCGAGGGTCTGCACTTCACCGTCAGCGACACCGGATGGGGCAAAGCGGTCTGGGGAAAGCTGTACGGACAGTGGATCATGGAGTCCGCCGTCTTCGTGTACGAGTACGACAAGTTCAACCCCTCCGACATCCTGGACATGATCGAGAAGCACAGGATCACCTCCCTGTGCTGCCCGCCCACCATGTTCAGGCTGTACATCAACGCCGGCCTGGAGGGTCACGACCTCTCTTCCCTGAAGTTCTGCAACATCGCCGGAGAGGCGCTCAACCCGGATACCTTCGAGACCTGGCGCAAGGCCACCGGCCTCACCCTCATGGAGGGATTCGGACAGACCGAGACCACGCTGACCGTTGCCACCATCAACGGCATGCAGGCCAAGCCCGGCTCCATGGGGAAGCCGTCACCGCAGTTCAAGGTGGACATCGTGGACGAGAACGGCAAGCACTGCCCCGCCGGTGTGAACGGCGAGATTGTGGTCTCCATCGAGCCCAAGGTCCCCGGGATCATGATGGAGTACTACCGCGACCCGGAGAAGACCGCCGCAACCCTCAGGGACGGCTGGCACCACACCGGGGATGTGGCCTGGAGGGACGAGGACGGCTACTTCTGGTATGTCGGGAGGAACGACGACATCATCAAGTCATCAGGTTACAGGATCTCGCCATTCGAGATCGAGAGCGCCCTGATGCTCCACCCCTCGGTGCTGGAGTGCGCCGTCACCGGTGTCCCCGACCCCGTCCGCGGACAGATCATCAAGGCCACCATCGTCCTCAGGGAGGGCTGGGAGCCCACCGACGACCTGAAGAAGGAAATCCAGGACTTCACGAAGAGGGAGACCGCCCCCTACAAGTACCCCAGGGTGGTGGAGTTCGTGAAGGAGCTGCCGAAATCCATCAGCGGAAAGGTCCGCAGGGTGGAGATCCGCAACAAGGACATCGAAGAGGCGAAAAACAGGGGCAACTGATTCTTGCTCCGTTTTTCGTAAAATCTATTTAAACATATTCTACTAATTTCGTAACACATCTCCTGATGTGCCTACGAAATTCGTAGTTTTTCTCATTTTTCGTCGTCATCTTTATTAGTATGGATCAAATCTACCGTCCAGTCCATCCGAATCGAGGGATAATTCTATGAGGAACATCAACCAGAGGTACATCCGCGAGGCATTCGACAACGACGGTGTCTTGGAGAACCTCCGCATTGTATGTCCCGACGACTTCAACTTCGGATACGACATCATCGACGATATCGCCGTGAACGACCCCACCCGCAGGGCGTTGGTCTGGCAACACGAGAACGGCGAGGAGCACACGTTCACGTTCGCCGACATCAAGAGGCTCAGCGACAAGACCGCCAACGTGCTGAAGGCCCACGGGATCAAGAAGGGCGACTTCGTGATGCTGATCCTCAAGCACAGCTACCAGTTCTGGTACGCCTCCGTGGCGCTGCACAAGATGGGTGCGGTAGTTGTGCCAGCTACATACATGCTCAAGCCCCATGACATCGAATATCGTGTCAAGGCGGCTGATATCAAAGCGGTCATAGTCACCAAGGAGGCCGACATCGCCGACCAGGTGGACGCCACCGAGAACATGCCTTCCGACATGGTCAAGTTCATCACCGGCGGCCCCAGGGAGGGATGGCTGGACTTCGACGCTGAAGTCGAGGCGGCATCCGAGGAATGGGAGAGGGTACCCACCAGGAAGGAGGACTACTTCCTCATGTACTTCACCTCCGGAACATCCGGCAACCCGAAGATGGCAATCCACGATTACACATACCCTCTGGGTCATATCCTTCTTGCCAAGTATTGGCACCAGGTGGACCCCGAAGGCCTGCACTGGTCCGTGGCGGACACGGGCTGGGCCAAGAACGCCTGGGGGAAGCTGTACGGACAGTGGATCATGGAGGCTGCCGTGTTCGTCTACGAGTACGACAAGTTCGAACCGTCCCACATCCTGGACATGATCGAGAAGCACAGGATAACCACGTTCTGCTGCCCGCCCACCATGTTCCGCCTTTACCTCCAAGCGGGGATCGAGGGACACGACCTGTCCTCGCTGAAGAACTGTTGCATCGCCGGGGAAGCGCTCAACCCCGACACCTACGAGACATGGTACAAGGCCACCGGCCTGCAGCTGATGGAAGCCTTCGGGCAATCGGAGAGCACCGTCATCGTCGGGACCCTGAAGGGCATGACGCCCAAGCCCGGCTCCATGGGAAAGCCGTCCCCCCAGTTCCGCGTGGAGCTTTTGGACGGAGAGGGCAAGAGGGTGCCCCTGGGTGCGGAGGGCGAGATCTGCGTCAGCATCGACCCCCGTGTCCCCGGGATCTTCAAGGAGTACTACCGCGACCCAGTCAAGACCGAGAACACCCTCTACGACGGATGGCACCACACTGGGGACATCGCCTGGAAGGACGCGGACGGATACTACTGGTACTCCGGCAGGAACGACGACATCATCAAGTCATCAGGTTACAGGATCTCGCCCTTCGAGATCGAGAGCGTGCTGCTGGAGCATCCCGCCGTCCTTGAGTGTGCTGTAACCGGCGTCCCCGATCCCATAAGGGGACAGTTGGTCAAGGCCACCGTGGTCCTGAGACCCGGGTACGAGCCGTCTGACGCCCTGAAGAAGGAACTCCAGAGGTACACCAAGAACAACACCGCCCCCTACAAGTACCCCAGGGCGCTGGAGTTCGTGAAGGATCTGCCGAAATCCATCAGCGGCAAGATCAAGAGAGTGGATATCAGAAAGAAGGATGCCGAGAAGGCATCCTGATTTCACTCTTCGAAGGTCAGGGACACATCCTTCTTCAGAGCAAGGTCGCCGGCCACCTCGGCCGCCTTTATCATGGCGCAGGGCACAGGACACGAAACGTGCTCGAAGCCCGAGCAGGCGGCATAGACGGCGTTCTCGGTGAAGGGCATGGCCACGGCTTCGAACACGGGGATCGGACCGATCTCCTTGCAGGCGGCCCTCACCATGGGACACTCGCTCTTCACCTTGAATGTGATGTCCATGTTGTCGTCCATGGTCGCGATGACCACGCTCTTGAATCTGCATACACCGGCGTCAACGGTTACGGTAGCGTCTGCCATATGAATCAGAACGGGGTAACGATATTGGGGTTTGTCAACTTACCTATCACCGCATCCCTCACGAAACGGTTGTAGTCGGCCAAATCCTTCTTCCCGTCGATTATCTCGGTGATGGAGTCGCGGATGTGCTGGAACAGTGTCTTGTAATACTCGCAGGAGAAGAAGCCCGGTTTCGTGATATCTCCCTCGGACATCGCATCCACGCTGCACCCTCCGGCGCACTGGGAGAATATGGGGCAGGTCTTGCAGGTGTTCCTGCGCTCGATGGACCCGATGAGCATCTTCCTGAATCCCTCGGATTCGAACAGCTCGGCGATGGAATCCACCTCGTTCACGTTGCCCATCCTGTACTCCGGCGGACAGGGTTTGGAGCACGGATACACATCGCCGTTGGGATCCACGGAGATCCACCTGGTGAGACACGATGAATGGGCGCAGTCGGAGATGTTCGGCTCGGAAAGCGACGCCCTCAGATACTGATAGAACGGCAGCACCGGGATGTTGGTCTTGGCATCTTTCAGCCATTCGTCGTAAACTTGGATGCACGCTTCGGCGTACTCCTTCGGATCCAGCCACAGGTCCTGATTGTCGAGACCGCAGCCCATCCTGAGGACTGGGTTGAAGTAGAAGGCGATGTTGCGGTCCCGGTAGTGATGATATATGCGGTTCATGTCGCCGATGTTGCCGGCGTGGATGCTCACCATCACAGAGAACATGTGCCCCTTCTTTGACATCGTGGACAGCGCGGACTCCACCTTCGCCCTGTCGATGTCCGGGCGCAGTCCGCGGTCGTATCCCGCTTCGAAGGACACGCCGACGTTGATCCTCGAATCACGGCAGAACTCCATGAACCTGGGATTCAGGAGAAGACCGTTGGTCTGTATGGTGTTCCCACACCTGCCGATGGCCTTGCCGTAGGCCTCCTTCTGACACGCGTACACCTTCCTGAAGAAGCGTTCCCCGGCCAGGAGAGGCTCCCCTCCCGTCCACATATAACGGGCGGAATCGTACTCCGCCCTGACCATACGGATCACATTCTCCGCGGTAGAAACGTCCATCACCGTGCCGTCGCATTCGGACGGCCGGTGATAGCAGTGCCTGCAGTGAGCGTTGCAGGACAGCGTGGGCTTCATTATCACTGACAGGAACGGCTTCATAGTACCATCTGACCGTCAGCTTCGAAGCGGAGGCTGTACGTGCTCAGAAGGGCCAGTAGCAGTAGTCGCAGCAGGTACCGTCGGTACCGTAGGCGCAGCACACCAGTACGACCACGACGAGGGCCAGAAGCTCGACGGCGCAGTGGGCTCCGCAGCAGGGGTAGCAACCGGGGGTACCGTAGTGGGGGTCCTTCTCGTCCTCGCGGTCCGCGGGGGGTGTGTAGACGATCTGCGAACTGGCAGGCATGGCCTGCGTGATGTAGTCCTCGGTCAACTCCTTGGTGGATTTCTCTTCGTTGCTCATGCGCTCACCGTTAACGGGCGCTAGCTTGCCCGTTTGAATGCCAGGGGATGCCGATGAACATATTTAATGGATGGGGCATGCCAGGGGCATGTTCGGATACGCCGTACCTGTGGACATGACCCTCTCACCGGAGGATGCGGCGGCGTATCGCGGCTATTATTGCGAGACCTGCCATCAGCTGCGTGACTGCTACGGCGTAATGTCCGCGGTGATCGTCAGCTACGAGATGACCTTCGCTTCCATCATCCTCAACTCCGTCAGCTCCGACGGCACCGACGTGCCCGTCTCCAAGTCCGGTCCGCTGTGCGTGCTGAGACATTCGTCCAGGCGCACCGAGCTGCTCAGGAAGCTTGCCGCATACAGCGTCCTTGTCGCAGGGAACGACCTCCTCGACGACAAGCTGGACGGACCCACGGTGAAATCCAACTTCGGATCGCTGTGGATGAACCGTTCCATTCAAAGAGCCAGATCCGATTTTCCGGAGTACGACCGTCTCATCCTGGAGGGATACGGCAAACTCAGGGAGAAGGAGGCGGCGGGGTGTTCCGACCCGGTGGAGATGGGATACGCGTCCGCGCAGAGCATGGTGGATGTGATGCGGGTGATGAACGGCCACGAATGGACCCCGGTGCTGGAGAGGCTGTTCAGGAATCTGGGTGCCTGGGTCTATGTGATGGATGCCATCGACGACCTGGACGACGACTATGCCAAGGGACAGTACAACCCGTTCCTGGTGGGAGTGGAGGAATATCAAAGTGCCAGATCGTTTGTCACAGCTAACATCTACGACATCACCGACGCGGTGCGCAGGATCGTGGGTGAGATACAGTCCGCCTATGCGAAGCTGCGTCCGTCCATGGTCAGGAACACGGGGATCTGCGACAACATCATCTACCAAGGCATACCGACTACGGTGCGCCTGGTGATGGACGGCAGGTCCAGGATGAAGCCCACCATCACCGACATGATAAGCGGCAAGATGAACCGCACCATCGGCTCTCAATTCTGACGGTTCACCACGTCTATCTGTATGTTCTCCAGCACATCCAGCGCCTTGTCGTTGATCTCCTTGCTTGATGAGGCGGTACATGAGGCATCCACCACGATCCTCACCTCGGGGAAGGCGGCCTTCAGGATCACAGCGTTGGAGAGGACGCAGATGCTGCCGTCCAATCCGCAGATCTCGATCTGCTCGATATCGGCGTAGAAGGAGAGCCTGTCCGCCAGATCCAGGGAACCGAAGCGGTCCTTCACCACGGTGTTGCCCTCGTGGCAGAACTTCGCCACAGACCCGTATATGGCAGAACCCTCGTCGTCCACGCAGTGGGGGATGGGCAATCTTCTGCCCTCCTGGGTCATTGAATAATTATCGGGGTCGTGGAGGTCCTTGGTGAACACCACCATCTCCCCCGCATCCATGTACTCCCTGACCTTGGCCTCGATCCTGGGCTCCAGTCCGACGGCCTCCGGGAACCCCAGGGAGCCGTCCACGAAGTCCTTCTGGAAATCCACGACCACAAGCACCTTCATGGCATCTGCCATGCCCAGGATGTACATAAACGGCCCGATGATAAGGAAGTTATACCCTGCGGACGTTGGACCGGATATGGGGAAGTACAACGCCGACATCACCTCCTTCGACGAGGAAAGGAAGGTAATCGAATTCGAACTCGGACGTCCGAGGAAGATCACCGGCTCCAGGATCGCGGCAATCCTGGGGATGAACGAGTACACCACCCCATTCAAGGCCGCCTGCGAGATTACCGGCCTGTGGAAGGAGCCCCCGTCCAAGTTCACCGAGGCCGGAAGCGTCATGGAGCCCTTCATCAGGGACTACGTCCGCGCGAGGATGGACTCGCTGGTGGGGGACGCCCTGGGAACCGGGACCCTCGGAATCGAGGACCCCGTACCCCCGAGGGACTGTGGGTTCGAGCACTTCCCCGGCAGGGAGCCCTTCGGCGGCATGGTGGACGGCTTCGTCACACTGAACGGGAGACGCGCGGCTGTGCTGGAGATCAAGACCGCCAACAAGAAGGCCTCCTGGTTCGACGAGAACGGGGAGCCGCAGGTACCGTTCAACTACGTTCTGCAGGCGTCGCTGTACTGCGAACTCGCCGGCCTGCCGAAGATCGTGTTCGCGGTGGGATTCCCGGAGCCCGAGGACTACGAGGCCCCGGATGGATGGTCGCCCAACGAGGATAACACCATGGTGCTCACGGTGAACGCGTACCCCATGAGGTCGATGATGGATGAGGCCGCGGCCTGGTACAACAGGTATATCGTCAACGGCATCACCCCTCCCTGGACCGAAAAGGACACCGAACTGGTGGAGACCCTGCTCTCCAGATACTACTGATCCTTCTGGCCGATGGGCTCGATGTACAGCCTGTATGCGGGAAGCAGGCAGCATCCGATGAGGTTGCCAACCAGGATCACGCCTATGAAGGTCAACGACTCCACGGACCACATCATCCCTGCGGAGAAGAAGTAGAACATGTCCGCGATGCTGTGCTCGAATCCCGCCAGGATGAACACCGGCACCGCCAGGAATATGGCCAGCGGCGTTCCCTTCTCCTTGTAGGTGTCCACCGCGATGTACATCAGCAGTCCGCACATGATCCCCTTGGCCAACGCCGGGATCAGGTCGATACCAAGCTTGGACTGACACATCGCTATGGTGGAATCTATGGGGAACAGATATCCCATTATCAGACAACCGACGAAGTTGCCCACGATGGTGATCAGTACCTGAACGAGATACTCGCCGTCGTTCTCCAGGATGTAACCGACCTTACCGGTGTAGAGATTCAGGCCGTACAACACAACAGCATACAGTCCGATGGAGAAGAGGATCGCTCCCACCCAGCGGAACTCCGGTCCGCACTGGTTGATCGTCTCCAGCAGCACGATGGCACCGATGCTGATCATCATGCCTGCAAGCACTGCCTTGAAGAACCACTGGACCGGCTGCATGAGATATCGGAGAGGGTACGGGTACTTAAGGCTCACACATCCCAGCTGCGGGAAAGGTCCGTGTAATACGACGACCTCTCCCTGTGGACGAATTGTCTGGGCTTGCCCACGGCGGTGATCACGATCTGCGCCTCGAGAAGCACGGAACTGTCGCCGTATACGTCCTCGTCGACGCAGAAGCGCTTCTCCTTCACCTCGGTCTTCACCTCGAAGGACTCCGCTCCGGCGGCCAACACGTTGTCGGAGGCCAGCTCCACGCCCTTCTCCTCCGCGAAGCGCATCGCCTCGCTGTACGAGGGGAACGCCTGCTTGCCGAAGGAGGCGAACAGCGTGCATGGGGGATCGTCGAATCCGCCGGCACCCTTGTCCGGCTTGATGAGTATCTCCACCGTCTCCACCACGCTGCCGGTGACCGCTCCCACCGCGTTGCCCACGCCGGAATACTCGGAGAGGTGCAGTTCGGTACCGAACATCTCCGCCACCTTGGGCAGATACGCCGCCACCGGCGCCCCGATGCCTATGATCGGTTTGTTGACCCTGATGGCGCAGGAGTAGTCCATGCCCTCCCTGCCGGTGATGGCCTTGGTCATCAGATCCAAACCGATTCCTGTGGGCTCGAACTCCCCGGTCTCCTCGAAGAACAGCTTCTTCAGCAACTCGGAGGCGATCTTCTCCACCACCTTCTGCTTGGCAGCCGCGACGAACTTCTCGGATGACATCTTCATCCTGGCGGCCATGTGCTTCACCGCAAAGTCGGAGGCTTCAGCGGAATACTGCACATAGCTGCGCTCCGCGTGCAGGAGATCCGTCGGCGTGAGCCCGATGCGCTGTATCATGCCCAGCTCCTCCATGCGGGAGACATCGAAGGAGAAGGGGTGTATGTTAAGCAGCTTCCCGGCCTCGCTGAGGGAACGCGGTTCTTCCGACACACATTCCAGTAGCGCCCTGTCCGCATCTGTGAGCACCGCATTGGCGACGTCCTTGATCTTCACGAAGAACTCGATCTCCTGGGTTATCTTGCGGCGGTCCACGCACTGGGGCATGAACATGGGCGGCGCTTCCGCCACCGCCCGCAGCTTGTCCATCAGGCACGGGTACTCGGAAGCGGCGATGCAAACAGGCACCACCCTCAGTGATGACAGGTATAGTTCGCCGCCGTTGATCACTATGCGGGAGTCCCCTCCGATACCGGATGTGGCTATCTCCGCGGCCAGGACCCTGGTCCTCCTGCCGCCGATGACCGCACCCTCCTTCTCCAGACGGGGGCTGCCGTCGCGAAGGATGCCTATGTCGGTGGTGGTACCGCCGATGTCCATGACGATGGCGTCGTTCAGTCCGGTGAGGTATTTCGCACCGATCATGGAGGCCGCGGGACCTGAGAGTATGGTCTCGATGGGACGCTCCAAGGCCACGGCCTCGCCCATGACGGAGCCGTCGCCCTTCACGATCATCAGAGGCGCTTCGATGCCCTTGGCGTCCATGACCCTCTTGACGGAGTCCATCAACTCGCGGATGATGGGCATCAGCCTGGCGTTCATGATGCAGGTGACGGTGCGCTCGTTGAATCCCAGACTGGATGATAATTGGTGACCGCAGACCACCGGCACATCCAATATCGAACGTGCCAGACGCATTACACGGTTCTCATGGTCCGGGTTCCTGACGCTTAGGTATCCGGTGACGGCCACGCCGTCCACATTCCCCTTGACGGATTCCAGGAAATTCACTACGGCAACCTCGTCCAGTTCCTCCGCCTCGGTGCCGTTGAGGGTATGCCCCCCGGCGACACGGATGTACTGGTCCACCGGGACCGACCTATCGTACTCCCTGCCTATGGACACCAAAGCCACCCTGCAGCCCTTGCCTTCCACGATGGAGTTGGTGGCCAGGGTGGACGAGAGGGAGACCATCCTCACATGTCTGAGCATCTCCTGGTCGAAGCCTTCCAGGGAGCCGGCGATGCCTACGGAGAGGTCGTAGCGGGTGGTCAGCGACTTGGCGCTGCAGACCACCTCGCCCGTTGTAAAATCCATTATGACGGCGTCTGTATAGGTGCCGCCCGTATCGAATCCCAGGCCATATTCAGGCATACGATCACCTGTTGCCAACCAGTCCGTAATCCCTGCGATAATCGGCCACGACCTTGGCTATGTGATCCGCCATGAACCGCTGCTGCAGCTCGTTATGGACCTGAGGTGTCTCCTTGATCCAGAATTCGGAGTCGCACTTGGCGCACCTCATCTTGGGACAGCCCTTCAGCGCCTCGGAGCACCCCTGGCAGGCGAACGTGCGCCCGTAGACCATGGAGAACTCGAAGCCGCAGTGAGGGCATTTGAACTTCTTCAACGCCGCCGTGGTCTCGTAAGAGAACCCCTTCCTCTTCATAGCCTCCGAATATCCGTCCGCCATCTGCAACTCTCCCGGTATCGATCTATTTGGAACGTGTTTCAAGATGTTTGGAAGGTGTTTGGAAGGTGTTTGGAAGGGGTTTAAGGGTGATTAAATTCTACTCAGAACGCTCCTGCCGTCTTGGTGATGTCGACGACCGCCTTGATGTTCTCCATCTTGGTTCCGATATCCGGCGGGACCTCGCATCCGGAGGAGATGCAGTAGGAGGACTTGATTCCCCTCTTGCACAGTGCGGTCTTGACCTCCTGGCACAGGTCGGTGGTGACCTTGCTGATCTTCTCCACGGAACCCCTGACGAAGAGCTGGGGGTCGATCTGACCGGCGACCAGGCACTTGTCGGCGTAGCCCTTCTCGATGACTTCGGATGCCTTGGGGGATCCAGGGATCAGCGGGTAATATGCCATGGAGTAGATGGCGGGTTTGTACTTCAGGATCTGGGTGTCCAGGTGGGGCAGGTCGGCGCAGTTGTGGATGGCCAGGGCCATTCCCTCGTCCTGCGTCAGCTGGTTGAGCTTGCTGGCGTACTTGTTCGCCTCGAACTCTCCGTACTCCGCGTCTCCTAGACAGGAGTAGTTGGCCCACAGGTAGTCCCAGCACAGTCCGTTGACACCTGTCTGGGCGAAGGCCTTCACCATCTCAACGTCGTAGGCGGTGGTGACCTCCATGGCCTTGTGGATCAGCTCGGGGTTGGTGAACATGTCCATGAACATCCTCTCGGCTCCGGCGGACTGGGACAGTGCCAGCAGGGGGCCCTCCAGGAATCCGGCGGTGATGACTTCGCCCTTCAGCTTGTCGGCGTAGATCTTGGTCCCCTCCAGAAGGACGTTGGACCTTCCCTTCCTGATGTCGGGGACCTCCAACTTCTCGTAGTCCTCGGGGTCGTGGACGATGTGCTGGTCCACGAAGGGGGTGTTCTCCTCATCCATCCTAACGTGGGCTCCCAGGTCTCCAGCCATGACGGACAGGTCCATCAGACCGATGCAAAAGTCGAAGTCGAAGTACTTCTGTCCGGCGATGAACGCGTCAGCGAAGAGCTTGGGGTCGCTGCACCACTGCTTGTAGGTCACGTTGCCCGGCAGCAGCTTCCTGCAGACACCGCAGGCGATGGGATAGGTGGTGAGCCTGTCGACCTCCTGGTTGCCGAGAGCGGCCATTGCCCTCTCGATGTGGTTCATCTCGGCCATATCACAACACCTCTTTCAGCCAGCCGACGCAGTCCTGGGCGTTGGTGTCCCTGTGGTCGGCACCGATCTCCTCCGCGAAGGCGGGGGATGTGGGCGGTCCGCCGATACAGACCTTGACCTTGCTGCGGGTTCCGCTCTCCACCAGTCCGTCGATGACCTCCTTCATGCCGTCCATTGTGGGAGTCATGAGGGTGGACATTGCGACCACGTCCACGGCCTCCTTATCGGCGGTCTCCACAATCTGGTCCGCGGGGACGTCCTTTCCGAGGTCGACCACGTCATATCCGGCAGCGGTCATCATAGTCTTGACGATGTTCTTTCCGATGTCGTGGACATCTCCCTCCACGACGCAGATGCTGCACTTCTTCCTGTCGTCCAGCTGAGTCTTGGGGATCGCAGGGAGCAGGATGTCGAGTCCGGCGTACATGGTGTGCGCCGACATCAGTACCTGCGGGAGGTAGACCTGATGGGCAGCATACTTCTCTCCGACGATCGACATTCCGTTGACGAGGCCTTCGTTGATGGCCTCGAGAGCGTCCATGCCCTCGTCCAGGGCCTTCTGAGCTCCGACCTTTGCCTGCTCGACCTTTCCGCCGACGACGGCCTCACTCAGCATGCTGAGGATCTCTTCCTTCGACATTTCGTTTTCTCCTTCACCGCTGGGGGTGTGACCCGATTAAGATTCTAGCGGTTATTTAACGAAAATGATGGATGGATTATAGGTCCATACAAATTTATTCAGTACTACTAAATTATTGGTTGATATATATTTAAATGAGACACATACTATCGTATTTTAACAATCGTTATGGTTGAAGTAAAACAGTAGGAAAAGAACTGCCGCAGATTTGTCATTATTTAAATATTTCAACAAGTTTGACTCAACAGCGATAGGAGGTGAGGGATGTACAGGGTCGCAGTGATCAGCGCCAACAGGAATTGGCTGTCAGATGCCGAGAAGTATCTGACCAAGTTCATGAGCGACCTCAGGGTACTACCGATAGACGATCCCTCCAAGATCGACGCTTCCGTGAGGGACATCACCGTGGACGCATACATCTGCGACCACGATCCGCCAAAGCTCGATGCGTTTAGGGTCTTCGAGAAGCGCATCGCCGCCAAGGACTACCGGCCGTTCATGATCACCGCCCCCGATTTCGACGAGGACAGCCTTCTGCGTGCCTTCGACATGGACGTCAGCACCTGCTTCCCCAGGAAGAACGCGCCTGTCGTGGACTTCCTGTCCATGGCCAAGAGGATAGTGGTCTCCATAGAGAAGAACAGGGCGGAGAATGACAACCGTCTCAACGACCGCAGGCTGAAGGCGCTGGTGAAACTGTCCCGTATGTACAGCCACAGTGACAAGGAGCTGATGTACTACGCATTAGAGGAAAGCATAGTGCTCACGTCCAGCGACATCGGTTATGTGGCGTTATACAACAAGGAGACCGACGAGCTGGAGATGCAGACCTGGTCCCAGAGGACCATGGCCCAGACCAGCATGGTGGACCGTCCCATGCGGTATCCGATGCAGAAGACCGGCCTGTGGGGACAGCCGGTGAGACTCAGACAGAGCATCATCGTCAACGACTACGAATCCACCAACGTCCCCGGCAAGAAGGGGACGCCGCCGGGGCATGTGAAGCTCAAACGCCTGATCATGATCCCGCTGATGCACAACGGAGAGGTGGTCGGTACCGCGGGAGTTGCCAACAAGACCACCGACTACAACGAGAGCGACATGAACCAGTTCATCCTGATGATGGATGGGTTCATCGGCATGTACATGGACCGCCTGGCCGTGGAGCAGAGAATCTCTCTGGAGACCAGGATGAGCAGTGTGCTAAAGGCTGCCAACTTCGGCATCCTGCTCCTGGATGACAGACTCACCGTGCAGGACTGCAACGCCAGCGCCAGCGCCCTCACGTCACTGACCATCGGCGACTCCCTGGGGAACGTCTCCGGGACCCTGCCCGAGGGCATCACCGAGATGCTGGCCGGCATGGACCGCTCCGCGGAGAACGGGAAGGCGGAGCACACCTTCTCGGTGGAAGGCAGCAGCTACCGGGTGCAGGTCTCCCTCACCCGTGACGGGAGCGGGAGGCCGTACTTCGTCATCATTATCGAGGATGTGACCGGCATCGCGGACATGTCCGAGGTCATCGAGAGGAACTTCTTCAAGAGCAAGCTCGTCTACGACATCCTCCACATGTCGGTGACCAACAGCATCAACGGATGCCTGGCGGCCATCGGCACCATACCGCAGCAGGACGTGGCGGATGCGGTGAGGGAGCGCCTGGACAAGATCCGTGCGGAGGTGGACCTCTTCAGGATCTATGAGAGCATCGGCATGACCGGGAAGGAGTGGTTCGACCTGGGCGTGATGATGGACCTGGTCTCCATCGCCTACCGCGATCGTTTGGAGATAGTCTGCGGATTCCGCAACGTGAGCATCTACGCCGACGCCAGCCTCCGCAGCATGTTCAACATCCTGGCGTACGTGTCCGAGCAATCCAACGCCACCCGCATCACCGTGGGATACTCCATCTCTATGGGCAAATTGAAGATAATCATGGCCGACGACGGCAGGGGCGTGCCCGAGGAGAAGAAGGCCAGGCTGTTCCTGGACACCTCTAATATAAAATCCATAATGCTATTCGTGGCCAAGAGCGTGGCGGACGCGTCCGGGTTCACCATCTCCGAGGTGGGCGACCCGAACTCCGGCAACAGGTTCGAGATCGTGGTGCCTGCGGACCGCTACGAGATAGGTCAGTAGGGCATGTCTATGGAATTCGACGAGTACGTCGTGGACCTGAACGCGGACTGCAAATGCGGATGCATGAGCAGCAACAGGTTCCACAAGATCTACCGCTTCCCCAACGGATACGGCGCATCGGTGGTTAACAATCCCCACAGCGGCACGTACGGCAGGGAAGGATACAGGGCTATGCTACTGAAATTCAGCGGCCCCGAGGAATACAGCGTGGAAGAGTTACCGGGGTTCGGCACCGACGTGGTGGACTGTGCCACCTGGGACGATGCCGTTGAGACCCTCGGCAGGGTGAAGAGCCTCTGAATCACTTCTCGTGATGGGCGATGCTCTTCTCGGTGTCGTAATAATCCGCCATTATGCGGTACGGCACACCCCATTTCTTTGCGATGCCAGGGAGCACTTCCAGGGTGCATTCCCTGATCACATCGTCCCAGATGCCGTGGACGATCACGTGCAATACGAAGATGCCGTCGTAGATCACGTCGGCTTGGATATGGTCCTGCACCCTGATGGGGATGCTCTCGTCCACCATGCTGCACATGACGCTCTGCTCGCCCACCTTCAGGAACGACTTGATGTGTCCTATCAGGTCGGCGCCGTGACGAAAGCAGTCCGACGCGGATGCGTGCATCATGTCCTCGATGAATCCTATCAGGTCTGATTTCTTCAGACCCTCCTCTGACTTGATCTCCATCTCGATGGCATACTTGCCCAGCTCGTCCACCATGCGGTGCATCTCGAGATGGAGTTTGCTACCCTCCTCCACCGGGTTGTTGTCGTAGTGCGGAACGTCGGAATCCCTTCCGTCGGCGTCGTGGTCTACCTCGGTGAAGTCGTAGTCGTGGCCGTGGTCGTGATCATGCTCATGATCGTGATCATGGTCGTGCTCGTGGTCGTGATGGTCGTCTCCGTGCATGGTCACTCCTCCGAATCGTACTGCTCCTTCAGTCTCTGGATCTCCACGGACTCATCGTATCTCGGGGAGATGCGGTCTTCGATGGCCTTCACGGCGTACTCGATCCCCTCTCCAGTCTCCGAGGACATCCTGTGGATCTCGGCATGGTCATTCATCTCCCTGATGAGCTCGCCGGCCTTGGCGATGTCCTCTTCCGATGCGATGTCCACCTTGTTGATGAAGCAGATGTCAGCCTCCCTGATCTGGGTCTCCACCAGACGCTTGACCGCCTTCATCATCAGGTCGATCCTGGATGCGTCCACCAGAGTAATCACGGGAGCGTGCTCGATGACCACCTCGGTCTTCGCCTCGGCATACTCCGCAGCACGCTTCAGACCCCAGGGGATGGCCACACCGGAGGGCTCCACGATTATGATGTCGGGGGCGAATGAATCGTACAGCTTGGCGATGGTCTCCGCGAATGACCCGGCAATCTGGCAGCAGATGCAGCCTCCTGAGATCTCCTTGGCCTTCAGGCCGTGCGCCTCTATGTAACGGGCGTCCACGCTGATGTCGCCCACGTCGTTGACTATAATGGCCACCTTGCGTCCGTCGCAGACGAGTCCGTCCACGATCCTCATCAGTGCGGTGGTCTTACCGCTTCCCAGGAATCCAGCGATCTGTGCTACCTTCATCCGCTTACCTCGGGCAACAAATCGATATGCGCTTATTTGAAATTATGACAGCCCGATTCCCGGGCGATGGAACGGCCGGAGGATTCGGACGGATGGATACGGAGCTTCGTCAGAGCTTCCAGGTTCGACCTTAGCAAGAATCCGTACATAGACTTCGTGCGCAGGTCCTCGGAATCATTCCGGAAGCTGAACCTAGGGAAGGTCTACGTACTCGACGCCGATCGCATAAGATCTATACTGGCACTTTGTCCGTCATCCTATTTCGTCGACCAGACTGGTGCGTACGACGACCCCGCTGATGTGCTGATATCGTCCAACAGCCCGGACAGGCTGTCCAATGCCATGCTGGGTCTTCTCAGCGGGCCGATAACCAAGGCGAAGTTCGAGGAGCCCCTGCCGGGATTGGACGTGTCCCTGAAGACGGAGATCGCCGCCCTGGCAGAACCTTCGTCGAACATCCCTGCGGACCTGTTCACCCTCACCGCCGTCAGAGAGATGGGATTTGAAGGAAAGGCAGCTACGTTCACCCAATACCTGATGTTCCTGGACGACTGCAGACGCCTGAGGGACATGCTGTTGGAGACCGGTATGTTCACCCCGGACCTGCGTACCGTGCACGAACTGCTTTTGCACGTGTACAAGGAAATGTGAGTGAAAGGGTTTGGAAGCACCCCTGCCGGGGCGGTTCAGTGCTTCTTCTCGCAGCTTCCGGAACGCCCGCCGCAGCCGCAGCAACCGCCGCAGCTCCCGCAACCGGATTTGGTCCGCATGCTGCGATAGATGCAGTAGCAGGCAAGTGCCAGCACCGCGATGACCACTGCTCCCACGGCAAGGGTGGCGAGGTTCATGCGGTCACCGCCTCCACCTTGGCCTTCATGGTGCCGAAGGGGTCCTTCGCTATCAGCAGGTACGCCAGCACCGCCAGCGCAATCAGCGCGATGATGATCGCCGGCTGCACGGTGCCGTACAATATGACCAATCCGAACTGGTAGACGATGGCGGCCACCGCATATGCCAGCAGGCACTGGTATGCCACGGCGAACCCAGTGGCCTTCCAAGTTCCCAGCTCACGGCGCATGGCACCGATCGCTGCGAAGCACGGGGCGCAGATCAGGTTGAACAGCAGGAATGAGAATCCCGCCAGCGGCGTGAGTACTCCGGCCAGGATGGTCCAGAACTCCTCTCCCGCCTCGGACACCTCCGCGAAACCGAACAGGACCCCCAATGTACCGACGACGTTCTCCTTCGCCAGCAGACCGGTGATGGTGGCCACGGTGAACTCCCAGTCCCCGAATCCCAGGGGTGCGAAGATGAATCCAACCGCCGAGCCGATGGACGCCAGCATGGATTCGTTGGCATCCACCATCTCCAGGGACCAGTTGAAGCTGGACAGGAACCAGACCAGTGCGCAGGCCACCAGGATGAAGGTACCTGCCTTCTTCACGAAGGCCCAGCCCCTCTGCAGGGTGGACACCACGGTGTTGGTCACCGAGGGCAGGTGGTAGGGGGGCAGCTCCATGATGAACGGCGACGGCTCTCCCACGAAGGACTTCCACTTCTTCAGGATGATTCCGGATGCCAGGATGCACACGATGCCGATCAGGTATGAGGACAGCGCGATGATGGCGGAGCCTCCGAACAGCGCACCGGCAATCAGTGCTATGATGGGCAGCTTGGCGCTGCAGGGGATGAAGGTGGTGGTCATCGCGGTGATGCGGCGGTCCCTGTCGCTCTCGATGGTCCTGGAGGCCATGACCCCGGGAACACCGCAACCCATTCCCACCATCACGGGTATGAAGGATTTCCCGGAAAGGCCGAAGCGCCTGAAGATGCGATCCATGACGAAGGCGATCCTGGACATGTAGCCCACCTCCTCCAATATGGCCAGCAGCAGGAACATGACCAGCATCTGAGGCAGGAATCCCAACACTGCGCCCACTCCGCCGATCAGTCCGTCAACGATGAAGCCGCTGAGTGCCTCGTTAACGCCGGCGTCGGAGAGCCAGTCGGATGCGGCGGGCAGGATCCACTCGCCGAAGAACACGTCGTTGACCCAATCGGTACCCATGGTGCCGATTGTCTGCACGGCGATGTAGTACACGCCGTACATGATCAGGATGAATATGGGAAGACCCAACCACTTGTTTGTGACGTATCTGTCCACTTTGTCGGAGAAGGTCTCCTTATTCCTGTCGATGGGTGCGTTCAGGCTCCCGGCGACGATGTCGCAGATGGAGTTGTACCTCTGGTCGGTGATGATGCTCTCGGTGGTATCGTCGTACTCGTCCTCCAGTGCCTTGATGATGGGTTCGGGGTCGAATCCCTCCTTCATGTAATCGGAGGACCTCTCGTCCCTCTCCACCACCTTGATGGCGGCCCATCTCCTCAGCTCCGGCCTCAGGTCCGACCTTATCCCCTCCATCGCCTTCGATATTGCCTCTTCCACAGAGGGGTCGAAGGTCTGGTGGATCGGCTCCACCTTGGCGGCGCCGTCCAGCGCCTTCTTCACATCCTCGATGCCGGTGCCCTTGGAAGCGGTGGTCTCGACCACCGTGCATCCAAGCATCCTGCCCAGGTTGGCGGCGCTGATGGACATCCCCTTGGCTGCGGCCAGGTCCATCATGTTGAGGATCATCACCACGGGGACGCCCATCTCCAGGAGCTGCACCGTGAGGTACAGGTTCCTCTCAAGATTGGACGCGTCCACCACATTCAGGATCAGGTCCGGCCGCTCGTTCACAATGTAATCTCTCGAGACTATCTCTTCGGGGGAGTAGGGCGACAATGAATAGATGCCCGGCAGGTCCACAAGGACGGTGTTCTCCACGCCCCTGATGCGACCCTCCTTCCGATCGATAGTCACGCCCGGCCAGTTCCCTGTACGCTGAGATGACCCGGTGAGCTTATTGAACACCGTGGTCTTCCCGCAGTTGGGGTTACCGGCCAATGCTATGGTTCTCATTCTTTCAATCCTCCGTACATAGCATCCGCTGACGGATGCGTTTTCAAATGTTATCGGAAGGCTCGCTCACTCGATCTCGATGAGCGCGGCCTCGCTCTTCCTGAGGGAGAGCTCGTATCCCCTGACGGTGACCTCCAACGGATCCCCCAACGGGGCTACCTTGTTGACGACGATGGTGCATCCCTTGGTGATGCCCATGTCCATCAGTCTCCTCCTGACGGGGCCCTCCCCGCCGATTCTCTTGACCTTGACCTCCGTTCCGAAGGCCGCCTCCTTGAGTGTAACCATGAATCTCTCACTCCGGGTCGTACATGATCTTGGAAACCAGTGTGCGGTCGATAGCGATCTTGGAGCCTCTGACGGCCAGGATCATGTTGCCGCCCACCACGGAGTGGACGGCGACGCTCTCGCCGATTGTGAACCCCAAACAGAACAGGTGACGGCGCACCTCTTCCTTGCCGGAGATCCTCACGATCGTCCCTTTGGAGCCCGCACCCGCGGTGGACAGCGGAATTCCGCCGGACCGGGGAGCCTCCTCCCGCATTCCGCACCCGTTCGAGCTGCAGGACACACAGTTCCGGGCACACAGCACGCTTGCTTCCATTGATGTTTAGGAAAACCTAATAGTATTTAACTTTAGTCAAACCTAAAACTATTGGCATGTCCGAGCGTGACCGTTATCTATCCTCAAGCACTGTACCCGGCATGACCGCCGGCTTCGACAACGCCCAGTACCTCAGGATGCAGTCCGAGCACATCCGCGAGCGCATCAACCGCTTCGGCGGGAAGCTCTACCTGGAGTTCGGAGGGAAGATCTTCGACGATTATCACGCCTCCAGGGTGCTGCCGGGATTCAGGCCGGACAGCAAGATCTCCATGCTGATGGAGTTCGGGGACCAGGCGGAAGCGCTGGTTGTGGTGAACGCCGATGACGTGGAGAAGAGCAAGAAGCGCCAGGACCTGGGCATCACCTATGACCTCGAGGTGCTCAGGCTGGTGGACTCCTTCCGGGAGCGCGGCATCCCCGTTGCCGGTGTTGTGATCACCCACTACACGGGACAGCGCTCGGTGGACCTGTTCCAGATGAAAGCGGAGAATCTGGGTCTTCGCGTCTACAGACATTATCCCATCGCCGGATACCCGGCCAACATACCCCTCATCGTCAGCGACGACGGCTACGGCCGCAACGAGTTCGTGGAGACCACCCGCCCCCTGGTGGTGGTGACCGCACCCGGGCCCGGCAGCGGGAAGATGGCGGTCTGTCTCTCCCAACTGTACCATGAGCACAAACGCGGTGTAAACGCGGGATACGCGAAGTTCGAGACCTTCCCCATCTGGAACCTGCCCCTGAACCATCCCGTGAACATAGCATACGAGGCTGCCACCGCCGACCTGGCTGACAGCAACATGATCGACCCCTTCCACCTGGAGGCCTACGGGGAGACCGCTGTCAACTATAACCGGGACATCGAGATCTTCCCTGTGTTGAAAGCGATCCTTGACAGCATCTCCGGCGACTGCCCCTACAGGTCGCCCACCGACATGGGCGTGAACATGGCGGGCAAGTGCATCTCCGACGACGATGCGGTGAGACGCGCAGCGTTGAACGAGATAGTCCGCAGGTACTTCTCGTCCGCCAAGGACCGCAGGGAAGGGAAATGCGACGACGCCCAGGTGTTCAGGCAGGAGGTCATCATGAAGAAGGCGGGAGTGGACGTTGACTACCGCAAGGTGGTCACCGTCATCAGGGAGATGATGCCCACCCACCCCATGCCCATAGTGGCGGCGGAACTCCCCGACGGGACCATAGTCACCGGGAAGTCCTCCTCCCTGCTGAGGGCATCCTCCGCCATGCTGCTGAACGCATTGAAGAGATTGGCGGGCATAGACGACAGCGTGCTGCTGATCTCCCCCGAGGTCATCAGGTCCATGCAGCGTCTGAAGGTGGACTATCTGGGCAACCGCAAGCCCGCGCTACACGTGGACGAGATGCTGGTGGCACTTTCCATAGCCGCGAACACCGATCCCATGGCGGAGGCGGCGTTCTCCAAGATCCCCGAGCTGAGAGGATGCGAGGTCCACTGCTCTGTGATCATCTCCAAGGTGGACGAGGAATCGTTCCGCAAGCTGGGCATGAACCAGACCTGCGAGCCGGACTATCAGACCCAATGTCTGTTCCATGTCTGATGGAGGTACAGTCTATGACAACAGGCACCTCTGATTCTATCAGAAGACTTCCGTATGACTAATCAGAGCCGAAATGGTTTCAAAACCAAAACAAAGTTGTAGTGCAACTCACTCTATTCCATCTCTGATTCGAGCTCGTGCTTTATTCTAATGCACGCATCTCTCAATGCGGGAATGTCTTTTCGTATTGTGTTCCATTGTTTGACAAGATCATTCTCATGATACCGATGAGCAGCACGATCGCGCATACCGGCGATTTCAGTCCAAGGCACATCAACATACCGCGAAAGCAGTTCTTTAGAAAGTCTCTTCACGGACTCGCCTATCTGTCAGATAGCGAACGCTGTACTCCATTGGTACTGAATATTACCCATGAAATCCTCTATATCGTCGCCGTAAAGACCCATTGTAGCAATAATTCCGTCGCAGTACTCCGGAATTGCATCTATGTTCTCAACGTCACGCTTCATACAGAAGTCTCCGATCTTTGAGAACCTCGCCTCTAAAGTTACTGCGAAGAGATTCCTCACACACAACATCTATCTCCGTACCCAAGGCATCCCTGAGATCGGCGTAAAACCCTCCGACCTCAAATAAACCATAGTCGTCCGGAGTCAGAATACAGAAATCATAGTCACTGCCCTCGGCATCATCTCCCCGAGCCCTAGAACCGAATAGGTACACACGAATCATCCCATGACGAGCCGCGACAACGCCGACTATCTGTCGGAGCTCCTCAAATGTGTACTCTTTTACTTCGGCCATGGTAAGATAATCTCATCGACGTTATATAAACAGAATCTGACATAGTTCTAAATGATAATTATTGCCGAATGCTACACGATATTCTAGAACAATCAGCAGACAATATGACCGAATCGATGGCAATCCCATCATTCTATAGAATTAAAACCCAGATATCTGGATGTGATTGATGGCGAACGGGGAGGGATTCGAACCCCCGGCCTGCAGCTTAGGAGGCTGCTGCCATATCCAGACTAGGCCACCCGTCCGTAGAGGTGCGTAACGATGTTTGGTTTAAAAGGTTTATGATGAGGAGATTCACTCCTCGGTCTTGTCCTTGGAGGACTCCTTGGGGATCTCCCAGACCTCGAGGAACTCCACGGTGCTGACGCCCAGCACGTCCCTCAGGTCGTTGACGATCCTGAACTTGGCCATCAGCCAGTTGGAGTTGAACTTGACCAGGTCGGAGGTCTTGACGGTGACCTTGTCGTCGCCCATCTCGAAGGAGAAGTCGTCGGAGGTGCCGAAGTCCATCATGACGACGGAGGAGGCCTTGGCGGCGGGGTCGGAGACGACCTCGGTGATGGTGAACTCGTACCTCAGGTCCTTGCCGGCCAGGGCGTTGTTGAAGTCCACCCTGACACGTCCGGCGCTGACGGTGTCGACCACACCGGTGCGGTCGCCCAGCCTGACGACTGCGCCGGGGTAGGGCCTGATGCCCTGCTTGGCGAACTCGTTCATGGTGTGCAGCTCGACGAGCTTGGGGTCCCTGGGGCCGACGGCGTCGTCGCAGGCGATCTCGACGGTGCAGTCCTTTCCGATCTCGGCGGAAGCGATGGCCTCTTCGATGGGCTTGAAGAGCTTGCCGGAGCCCACGATGTAGGGCATGGGGGCGTAGGAGTACTTCTCGTCGAAGATACCGGCCTCCTTGGCCTTCTCGGCGTCGGTGGTGTCGTAGAGCCTGCCGGTGTCGGCGATGTAAGCGTTGTAGTTCATGCGGACGATGTCGCCCTTCTTCACGTTGTCAGCCATTTTGCTCACCTATATTAGTGGAATGGGAACGGCCTATGGCGCACCCATATTAAAGGTATCCGTTCCGACCATCTGGGCTGGAGGTGCCCTAAATCGTGTGAAAAAGACACGGAATGTGCATATCTGGCTATGTTGACGGATACCGCTGCGTATCCCATCGAAGCAAGGGGCGGAAAGAGACTACGCCCTTTCCTTCTCCAGAGCCTCTGCGTCCCTGCGGAGCTCCTCCGCCTTGGCGGGGTCCTTGGGAGCGCCCTCGCCGGTGTCGTACATCACCGCCAGGTTCCGCATGCACTCCGGGGACTGGGATTCCACACCCTTGGAGAACATCTTGAAGGCACGGGCGGGATCCTTCTTCACCCCGTCCCCGTTGAGGTACATGTATCCCGCCGCGTTCAGGGCATCGCCGTCCCCGACGGATGCCGCCAGAAGATACCAGCGCAAGGCCTCAGCCTTGTCCTGCTTGGTGCCGCGGCCGTCGTAATACATATGACCCAGCTCCCTGGCGGCCTTCTCGTTGCCCATGTTCGCGGACTTGACGAACCACTCCAATGCCTGGGTGTCGTCGCGGTCCACCCCGCTGCCGTCCGCCAACATACAGCCCAGCATGTACATGGAACCGTCGTGGCCCCGATCCGCCGCGTCGGTGAACCAGCGGAACGCCTTCTCACGGTCCTGCTTGACGGCGTCGCCGTGATAGTACATGCGGCCGATCATGTGCATGGCCTCTGGCAGTCCCTGCTCCGCGGCCTTGCAGAACAGGTCGAATGCCTCCCTGTCCGAATCCGCGCCGGAATCGTGCACGTAGATCTGGAAACCAAGATTGAACTGCGCTTCGGGATACCCGGAATCGGATGCCTTGCGGAGATATCTCCAAGCGTCGTCCTTGCTCACACTGTCGATATCCTCGTTAAGTGCCAGCACCCCCAACGCATCCTGGGCCTCCGGCAGCCCGGCATCTGCGGCCTTCCTCAACCAGGGAACCGCCTGAGCATCGTCCCGCTTCGCCAGGTGGTAGGCCATGCCGAGCATGTATTGCGAATAGGAATGACCGGCCTCCGCGCCCTTGGTGAAATAGGATATGCCCTTGTCCACGCTCTCCGGGGTGAACTTGTCCATCTCCAAGGAACCCAAGGCGACGCACGCGTCGCAGTCGCCGGCATCCGCCAGCCTCCTCATGATCCTGAGACCTTCCGCATACTGCTGCTTGCTTCCCCGCAGCAGTCCGTCGGCATGAATGAAATCGTCGCTGGGCACTCATCTCACCCCCGTCACACAGATCCACTCGCCCTCTCCGCGATGGATCTCGATATCGGTGAGACCGGCGGATGACATCAATCCCGATATATCCTCCGCCGAGAGGATGTGTAGCCCCTTGATGGCGTCCTGATAGGTGCGGTCCTCCGGGTCGCTCATCTCGCAGACCACGGCGAACACGCCGCCGTCCTTCAGCACCCTGTGCACCTCGGCGAACGCCTCGTCGATGTGCTTCCAGAAGAACACCGTCTCGAATGCTGTGACAAGATCGAAGGTGTTGTCATGATAGGGCATCTCCCTCACGTTGCCCTTATCCACCACGCACCTGCCGCCGTACTCCTTGCACAGCTTCTTGGACATGGCCACGCTCTTCTCCGAGTAGTCGAGGCCGTGGACCACCGCCCTGGGGTCGGCGTCCAGCATGCGCTTGAGGTTCATGCCCCCGCCGCATCCCGCATCAAGTATCCTGCCGCCAGGGGGGATCTCGATGATCGAGAACGCCCACTCCGACAGCGGCGTGTGGCGGCGGTTCATCCTCCTGAGCATCATGTCCCCAAGGATCCCCTTGGGCTTCCTGGTGTTCTGCAGATAGGCTTTCGGGAGCATCATCTCATCCCCGCATGTTCGGTAACGCACCTCAGCTCCTCCGGGGTGGCCTTGCGGTACTTACCCACCGGAAGGTCCCCCAGGCGGATGTCCAGCACCCTCACCCTTCTGAGCGAGGTGACCTCATATCCGAAGTGCTGGCACATCCTCCTTATCTGGCGGTTGAGGCCCTGGGTGATTATGATATTGAAGGTATATTTCCCTGTGCGTCTGACTGTGCACGGGCGGGTGACGGTGTCCAATATCCTCACGCCGGAGGACATGCCCCTGACGAAGGCGTCGGTGACCGGTTTGTCCACCTTCACCTGATACTCCTTCTCGTGGCGGTAGCGGGAACGCATGATCCCGTTCACCAGGTCCCCCCTGTTGGTCAAAAGAAGCAACCCTTCGGAATCCTTGTCCAGTCTGCCGATCGGATACACGCGGCGGGGGTAGTTCACGAAGCGGACCACGCTGTCCTTCACGTCCGCGGTGGTGCATTCGATGCCCACCGGCTTGTTCAGTATCAACAGGATCGTCTCCCCGTCGTCGGAGATGGGTTTGCCGTCAACCTCCACCCTCTGTCCCGGAGATATCCTCTGACCGGTGACCGCGGTGACACCGTCCACCGTGACCCTGCCCTCGTCTATGAGGACGTCAGCCTGACGGCGGGAGCATACGCCACAGTCGGCAAGGTGCTTGTTCAGGCGGACGGTTCCGTCATCCATCGCTACGTGATTGCGGGAAGGCGATGATTAACCTTGCCGTCAAAGGTACTTCAGAGTGCCCTTGCCGTCGGCGCAGGTGATCCTCGCTTCCATGCCGTTCAGCATGGTCATGCGGGGTGCGCGGTGCCCCACGTCCGCATCGAAGACCATGGGCACCTCCAAATGAGCCAGCGTCTCAGATACCACGTCCCTGTACGAACGTCCGCCGTCGAAGAACAGCGGCCTTCCGAAGAGGAATCCGGAGACCCCGCGGAACCATCCCGCCCCCTCCATATCCCTCAAGGAATGCACCAATGAGGGCTCGTCGGCCTCGTAGGTCTCCATGTACCAGATGATCCCGTCGTTCTCCTCGCAGAATCCGCCGACGGTGTCCCTCTCCGTTCCCGGGATCAGTGCCAGCTTGTCGCTGCATCCGCCCAGTAGCATGCCCTCCATGCGGACGTCGTCATCGGACACCCATCTGACAGGGGTGTCTCCCACGGTGGGCTCCGTGCCGGTGAGCCTCTCGCCGTAGGCGCTCTCGTACCTATCGTATGAAGACTGTTCCTTCAGGCTCCCTTCCAATATGCGGATGTTCTCGTCCACGCTGATGTGCCAGGGGCACATGCCATAATCACCGAACTGACCCGCATAGGATGACACGATACCGCAATCCACGGTAAGCATCAGGCAGATGTCGGTGTTGTCGGAATATCCCTGGAACCACTTGGGATTCTCCCTCAGGACATCAATGTCAATGAACGGCAGGATCTCGTTGAGGTAGTCCCCGCCCTTGGCGGAGAACACCGCCTTCACCCCGGGATCAAGGAACAGGGATTCCAGCTCCCTCGCCCGCTGCTCCGCAGGGGCGCTGCGTCCGCCATCGTCGGTGAACACGTCCGGCGTGAACCTCACGCCGTATCCCCTGCGGGAGAGGTTCCTGGCGGCGTTGGCGAACCTGACGGTGTCGGTGAACTCCGACACCCCGGCGGATGGGGCGGTGACACCCACGGTGTCCCCCTTTCCGAGGAAGGCGGGAATGATCATACCACGTAATGGGCGGTCGATGATAACTTGGTATCGTATGAAAAACGAGAAAGGGAGGGGGTGACCCCTCCCGTTTGGCTCACTCGTGCAGCGAGATGACCAGGAGGCCGGCAAAGAACGCCACGGCCATGGCGGTGCTGACGAACATGGCGCCGTATAGCGCCGCGACGGCACAGACGGAGATGAGCATCACCAGCAGGCCGGCGGCGACGCCGTTGCCGTTCTTGGCGTACCTGTACGCCTGCACGACCACCGCGAGTATGCCCACGCCGAAGGTGATCGCCCACATCAGGTTGACGGGGTCCACCTTGGCGATGGTGCTGATGGCCATCAGCACGCCGGTCAGCACGATCAGTGCGCCGGAGGCTGTTCCGTAGGCGTCCGGGTGGGACCTGCTGTAAGCGTATCCCAGCAGGAGCATCAGGACGGCACCGCCGAGAGTGGCGATGCCCATCAGGGTGTTCGCAGTACCTTTGAGGTCGAGCAGCTCGTGCATTCCCGCGGTCTGCAGGTTGAAGCCGCCCAGCGCCATTGCTCCGAAGATGCAGACGCCGATCAGACCCACGGCGAACAGGGCGATGAGGCCCGTGTTGTGGGGTGTGAAGCGGAATGTTCCCTCCTGCATGCTCTTCGGTCCGACCCAATTCCATTTGCCAAGCAAGTGCATCACTGCAGGCACAATGTACGTACGCACTATAAGAGCATCGACCGCGATGGCGAAGCAGAGAGCGAATCCCATCTCCTGCAGCATGGGGGAGGTGGACAGCATCATGGTGCCGAACGCACCCGCCATGATCAGTCCGCAGATGGTGATGACCGATCCGGATTTGTGGATGGCCTCCTTGATGGCGGTGTCGTTGTCCATGCCCTTGGACACGTACTCCTTGATACGCGTGGTGAGCAGGATGTCGTAGTCCATTCCCAACCCTAGGCATATCACGAACAGGATGATGGGCACGATGAAGGACACCGGCACTCCCAGCAGTCCCTCGAACACCAGGAAGGTGAGGCCAAGCGTCCACATGATGCTCATGGCGATGGTGAGGATCGCACGCAGCGGCGTGAGATACGACTTCATCACGAAGAAGAGCAGCAGGAAGATCAGCAGGACCACCAGCAGCTCAACCATGGTGAACTCGCTGTTGATCACCTGGGCGATGTCATGGGTGGCCGCGACAGAACCGGTGACGTAGCTGGCGGCGAAGATGCTTCCTGTGGGGGTGGCGTCGAAGTTGTCGACCAGGGTCTTCACGTTGGCGATGGTGTCCATGGACCTGTTGGACATGGGCTCATCGACGGTAGTGAGGGTCATCCTGATGTACTGCTTGCCCTCATAGCTGTTGGAGACGGTGCCCAGCATCATGTTGACTTCATAGTCGATGGTCGCTCCGATGACATCCACTGCCACATCTGCACCCATCATACCTGTAAGGAGGTCCAGACCATCGATGAGGGCCTGCCTCTCGTCGTCACTGACCATACGGAAGATCTCAGAACTGTTGATCACACCCTTGGCAGCATCCAGTTCGGACATGTTGGGGTGCTGTGCCAGGTACAGTTGGACCATCAGCGCGAACTGATAGGGCGGCACCACCTGCGAGATGTTCTCATCCGAATTCTGGATCTGCATCGCAAGCGCGGTGGCCGCATTCACATACTGCTGTCCCGTATCTGTCCACCGCAACAGACCCAATGTCATTATGGTCTGCCCTGTAAATGGATCGTCGATCGGATAACTCTGATACTCGTACAAAGGCTCCGTCTGGTTATCGATCTCCAGAAGGATGTACGTAGGCATGATGAGACCGCCGTTGCCGGTCTCGGTGATCGCGTCCACTCCGTCCTTGGCCTCTCCCGCGGGCATGGTGGCGACCATGTCGTAGGAACCCTCGTTGGTCGTCGCTATGTAGGTCAGGGGGACGGTGACTACCAGTGCCGCGAGGACGATCGGTATGGCGTACTTGACGGCGTGGTCGGCGGAGCTCTTGAAGTAGCGCTCCCCGAGCCTGGAGACCTTGCCGTACCAGCCCTGCATGATCTTGCCGTCGGGATTCAGCTTCTCGATGGTGGTGGGGTAGAAGATCCTGTCACCCGCGAGGCAGATGATCGACGGGATGAAGGTCAGGGCCGCCAACAAAGCCAGCACCACACCGCTGGCCAGGATGATTCCCATGGTGCTGATCATGCTGAAGGAGCAGATCGACATGGTGCCGAATCCGATGATGACGGAGATACCGGAGGTGGTGATGGACTCTCCCGCCCAGGTGACCGACTCCTTCAGAGCGGCGTGGTGGTCCAGTCCCTTCTTCCTCTCCTCACGGTACCTTGCGAGGATGAAGATGCAGTAGTCGCAGCCGGCACCCAGCATCGCAACGAGCACGATGGTGCTGCTGATGTAGTAGACATCCAGCACGTGGGCCACGCCGAAGATGACGGTGAGCACCAGCCCGTAGGCGAACCCGATGACCACGGGAGGCGTGGCCGCCGAGATGATCGACCTGAAGAACAGACCTATCAGGATCAGGATCAGCAGGATGGTGAAGGGGTCGATCCTCTCCACGTCGGTCATGGCACCGGCCTCGGTGTCGTGACCGATGGCGGATGAGCCTGTTACGTAGGTGGTGAGGCCCTCGGTGTTGGCCGCGGATACCGCCGCGCGGACGGTCTCGATCTCGTTGGACAGCGAACCCTCCCAATCGGATGGGAACGTGACGGTGATCAATCCCACACCGTCGGTCTGACCTTCCGCGGTCAGATACTGCATGAACGCCGCGGATACGCCCTTATCGGCGCCGTAGCGGTTCTTCAATTCGTTGTCAAGAGAAGTCGCGAAAGCGGATATCTTATCGATGTCGCTGGCGGGAGCATCCACCACGACCACGATGTCCATGGTGCTCCCGGAGAAGTAATTGGTGTCGCCGAGGATCGCCATGCCCTGGACGGACTCGCTGTCGCCCAGACCGGACATGTTGGTCATGTCGTAGGACAGCACACCGTCGTCGGTGAAGGTGTGTATCCCGATGGGCAGGGACACGAGAAGGGCGACGATCCACACGATGACTATTTGCTTGGGGTACTTCTCAATGAAGTCCGCAAGCTTCGCGTACATATTGCCCATGCTCTTCGTATCAGGGTGTTATTATATAATTGAGCGCGTTCAAATGATTGAAATACCGGATGTCTAATGCGATACACTGGCTTATCCTGTGGGCAGGTTTTTCGCCATAGTCATTTGAACACGCTCAAATACTACCACCGCATTAGCTGAAGCACAATGCCCGTGGAGAAGCAGCTCAGCAAACTCAAGGACAAGGCGGTATCCAAGCTCAAACCGTCCGTCGCCCGCAAGGTGGAGCTAAAGCAACGCATCGCCAAGGCTGCCATGGAGGTCTTCATGGAGAAGGGCTACGAGAAGACCACCATGAGACAGATAGCCACCAAGGCTGGCATATTGAACGGGTCGTTGTACAACGCCTTCGCCAGCAAGGAGGATGTCTTCGATTACATCATCTCCAGGGTCTCCGCCACCCTGATGTCCATGTACCGCGAGAACACGAAGGAGGATGACGACTTCATCCACGCCGCCGTGATGCCCGTGGCCCTGGAGATCTTTGTCACATACCGGGACCCTCGCATGGCGGAACTGTTCCACGAGGCGTATTCGTCCTGGCCGATCGTCCACCGCATGGTGGACAGGCAGACCGACTGGTACCTGAGCATGTCATCCAACAGCAACATGCGCCTGCCCGCGGACCTCTGGCGCCGGCTTCTCCTGACCAGCGGCGCCGTGGGAAGGCTGATCGACGCCCGCCACTACTCCGGCACCGGGGACCTCAGGGAGGACATCAGCACCTACGTCTTCCTGGTGCTGACCATGCTCAGCATCCCCACCTACGGCGTCCGGGACCTGACGGACAGGATCATCGGGGAGCTGGAGAGCGAGGCCTTCAGCGGCCCTCTCGAGATAGATTGGGACCTCCCGATTCAGTTATAACACAGTTTCGCGTACCCCTCCTCTGGTACACATGGTTGACGAGAAAGCCATCAACGATGCGAAGGAGAGGTTCGGAGACCTCGTCAGGAGACAGCTTGAGAGGGTGGAGGGCCTGAAGGAGCAGGGCGCTCCCGTCGACTACTCCAAACTGGACAAGCTCATCATAGGCGTCTGCGGCGGAGACGGCATCGGTCCATACATCTGCGCTTCCGCGCAGAGGGTCATGGAGTTCCTGCTGGCCGACAAGCTCAAGGCGGGCAAGGCGGAGATTAGGCAGATCGACGGCCTCACCATCGAGAGGCGTGCCGAGGTCATGAAGGCCATCCCCGACGACACCCTGGAAGAGCTGAAGAAGTGCCACGTGATCCTCAAGGGTCCCACCACCACCCCCGCTAAAGGCGACCCCTGGCCCAACATCGAGTCGGCCAACGTCGCCATGAGAAAGGAGCTGGACCTGTTCGCCAACGTCAGACCCGTGTCCGTACCCGAGCTGGGCATCGACTGGACCTTCTTCAGGGAGAACACCGAGGGGTCCTATGCCCTGGGAAGCGACGGCTTCTTCGTCTCCGACGACCTGGCCATGGATTTCTGCGTGGCCACCGTCCAGGGTACTGAGAGGATCCTCAGAGCCGGTTTCGACCACGCCAGGAAGACCGGCAAGAACTATGTGTCAGTCATCGTGAAGGCCAATATCATCAAGGACTACCCCGAGGTCAAGCACGACGTCTGGTTCGTGGACATCACCACCGCCAAGCTGATCGACCCCGCCAGGAGGAGCGACTTCAAGGTCTTCGTCCTCCCCAATCTCTACGGCGACATCATAACCGACGAGGCCGCCCAGATCCAGGGAGGCGTGGGCACCGCGGGCTCCGCCAACGTCGGCAGTAGGTACGCCATGTTCGAGGCCATCCACGGATCCGCTCCCAGGATGGTCACCGAGGGACGCGCCCAGTACGCCGACCCGTGCAGCATGATCAAGGCCGTGGCCATGATGATGAACCACATCGGTGAGTCCGAGAAGGGCAGGAAGCTGGAGATGGCCCTGGACATCTGCACCCAGTTCGAGAAGAAGCTGGTGATGACCGGCAGGAACACCGGTGCCACCGGCGACGAGTTCGCCGACTACATAATGGAGACCATGCAGCGCCCCGACCTGGAGAAGGTCTGGCAGGGCTACGTGGACGCCGCCATCGCCAAGGCGAAGAACTGAAACCCTCACAGGCCCGGCAGTGGCCGGGCCCATCCCTTTCAATCAAACTCTCAGATCACGGCCCAAGGCACCCCAGAGGGATCACGTACACCCCGTCCTCGCGACGATATGCGTATTCCGTCCCGGTTATCACCGCCAGGAATGCGGGAGCGCCCAGAGAGGCACCGTCCACCTTGTTGGACAGGCGCAGGAGATTCTTCGCGGCCTTGTCCACATCCATCGAACCGAGCTTCACCTCCATTGCACACCACCGCCCATCGTGGAGGTGTACCACTATGTCGGCCTCCAACCCATCCCCGTCCCGGTAGTGGTAGACGTCCCCGCCCATACCCTGCGAATAGACCCTGACATCCCTGACCGCCAGGGATTCGAAAAGCAGACCGAAGGTATTGGGATCCATCTCCAAGTCATGAGATCCCGCCCCGAGGAAGAATGCAGCGATCGCCGGATCAGTAAGGTGACGGGTGTCGGCTTGACGTATCGCCGTCTTCGACCTGAGTTTAGGGAGCCAGGCAGGGAGATCTTCCACCACATGTATGGACTTCAACGCCCCGATGTAATCCACCAGGGTTGTAGGGGACATGGTATCACCATCCCCGATATCTTCCAAGATCGTACGAACCGAGGTGCTTGTGGATATGTTCCGGGAAAGTGAACGGAGGAGCGCCCTCATGCGTTGCGGATCCCGACGTCTGCCACCAGGGAGATTGATATCTATCCTCAACACAGCATCGCAATAGGATTCCACCACATCCCTGGCGTCCTGCTCCTTCAATCCGATGGATGTCGGCCATCCGCCTCTGACCAGCACCTTAGCGATACCGCGGTAGTCGAGTTTCGAACGTTCCGCAACTTCCCCCGTACCATCGAATAACCCCTTCAGACTCACCGCACCTGTGGAGTCCCCAGACTCGAACAAGCTCATGGTCCGCATGCGCATACGGGCTATCCTGCCTGCACCGGAATGAGACAACTTGCTCTCGTCCGGAGATGTGGAACCCGTGAGGATGTAGCGGCCGAAGCCTGGGTTGCGGTCGATGTCGAACCTGATGGCGCCCCAGAGCTTCGGTGCAATCTGCCATTCGTCGATCAGTCTCGGCTTCTCCCCCTCGAGAAGCAACGAGGGCTGTAATCCCGCTATCTTGAGATTATCTTCGGATGTATCCTCATCCTGCATATACAGGACACTGGCAGCAACAGTAGATGCGGACGTCGTCTTTCCACAATATTTCGGACCCTCTATCAAAACAGCCCCCGAGGTCCTCAATCTCCGACGGATCTCATCATCCACTACCCGCGGAATATAGCCTTCGACGTCCATGATTGAAGCATATGTTCTGGCTATATTATGATTGTGTAATTTGAGGGTATTTTCGTTGTGTAATCTGAGGGTGTTTTCGTTGTGTAATCTGAGGGTGTTTTCGTTGTGTAATCTGAGGGTGTTTTCGTTGTGTAATCCTACGTTCCCACCGAATTGAGCAATACATTTCAGGGACCGCTTGAAGGGAAGTCTCCGACCGATACCCTGACGGGTACGCGCATGTGGAATTGAGAGAAGATCTTCTTGACGTGCTTGTTCGGGGGGTCCACGGTAACAACGCCGTCCGACCCCAGCATGCATTGGAGCGACCGGGAGCGGGAGATGACTTCCGGGACCGAGAACGGCGAGTCGGCCAGAGCTCTTCTGATCCCGAGATATGCGATGAGGGCGATGGTGTCGTTCAGTAGTTTGCCGCGAACGGTCTCCACGGTCCACTTGTTCAGCGGGAGGATGTCCAGGTACTCCTTGCCGGTCTTGAACACACATTCGATCCTGGTCCTGCCGAAGTACCTCTCCAGCATAGCGGCGGGCACCTCCGATATGCTGGACAGGAGGATGAAGTAGCCCTCCTTGTAGCGATGCCAGGTCTTGTCTTTGTCCGTGAGGGCTTCGAACTCCGTCGGATGTTCGGCCATGAACCTGCGGTATCCGCGCAGGGCATTGTCGTAATCCACATAGACGTACGCGTAGACATCCGTGTCAAAGATCCTGACGCGCCTCCTGGAGCCGAGGGCCTTCGACGACCGCACGCTCGCTGGCAGGGCGTTCGGGTTCGATGAATCGGATGCCCACGAGGTCTTCGCCGACAGGCGCAGGCACATGGCCTCCGTCCTGAGGCCCGCTTTCGAGGCCGTGGATGAGTGGAACGCTGCCAGGAGCGAGCGTTCACGCATCAGACGCCTCGAGCCCACGGACGAGAACCTGCAGGCCCTGAAGGAGGCTAAGGCCAGGGTGAACGAGCTGGAGAGGTCCAAGAACGCGCTGATATCTGGTATCTGGGACGAATCCTTCCGGGACTCGTTCGGAGCGGTGCCACTGTCCTGCGGCATAGAGGCCGAGATTGTCGATGTCGAGCCCGTGGATCCGGAGGACACAGTCATAGAGAAGGAGAAGGACACCCACGTCGTCCCGACCGTGCCTGTAGAGCCCCCGGTCGAGCCCATCAACCCGATCAAGCCCGTAGAGCCCCTGGAGGTACATTTCCCGGTCGATCCCGTGACGCCCGTCAACCCCGTGGCAGTGGAGAGGCTGAAGGAATGCAAGAACATCGGACGCCACATTGCCTTCGGCGAGTGGGTCATCGACAGCCCCTATGCGCACATCAGGGTCAAGCGCAACAAGACCGACAAGTTCTTCGTTGTCTTCGCAAGGGAGTCGAAGAGCACGGACGACTACATGAGGAAGCACCTTGAGAGAGACCTCAGAAAGAACGGCATCATGTGCGTGGACAAACACCTGCAGGTCATCATTGATCGTGGGTTCACCTTCATCAGGTACTCCATCCACGACGACTCCGTGCCCATCGGCGCCCTGGGTGCGACTGATGCACCCTCCGTGAAACAGATGGCTTACGACCTAGCCCGGACCGTGAAGTCATTCCACACCAAAGGCTGGTTCCACAACGGCATCTACCCCGGGAACGTGGTGGTGTACGGCAGGGGATCCAAGTACAACTGCGTCCTGAACGGATGGCATTCGGCAGTCCATATGGACGAATCCTCCGACCCCGACGGAACGGTCAGGGCCGCCAGCGCTGCCCGGGACGTTCGTGGACTGGGATCGGTCATAAAGGCCTTCGCGTCGGCGACCGGGGATTCGGACCTGCTGAGACTAGCCGTGGACATAGCCAGAGGACGCATCACTGACATGGGCACGATAAAGGATGAACTAAATGGGATGAGAGAGTGAAGGTATGTTCGGAAAGATAGATGATGAAAAGGCATTCAAGCTGCTGAAGCAATCCTTCGACTCGGCAGGATACCGCTATGAAGCAGATGATGCGCACCTCGCGCTTAGAGCCATGTTCAAAGGCAACGACCTGCCAATCCTGTTCGAATCCAGAGTCTACGATGGGGCTCTGCATATGGAATCTGTCTTGCGGTTCGTCGTGCCGAAGGACAAGATGCAGGATTTCGTGTGGGAGATCAACAAGATCAACGGCAACCTGCGTTTCGGAAACTTCGTCATGGACCCTGATTCGGGAAAGGCCCTCTTCGCATACGCCTACCTGTTCGAAGAAGCCAAGCCGTCGGAGGAGCTGATACTCCAGATCGCCCACATGGTTATCGGTACCGCCGACGACTACGACGGCAGACTAGCGAAACTGATTCAATGAGCCATCTGGCACCTCTGCGAAGAGGGTCACCCTTTACCTCCGGGCTCTCGGCCGCATCCATCGGCCGGGAGCCCACATTCTAGCCATCACCAGCGGCCATTAGGGCAGGGGCATGATCTCCAGCCTTATCACCTGACTTTGACAGAAGCCTCCGCTGATGGATTCTGTCAAAGTCAGGTTGTAAAATACAAATTTTAAAATAACTATATTTTTTTACAAATTTTCAATATGTTTATAGCCGATGAAGCACATCGCAATATCGTGTTCGTCGGACGGGAAAAAGAACTCGGGATATTGGAAGAAGGATACGGGAGACCATCGGCATTCCTCATCTATGGAAGGAGGCGTATTGGGAAGAGTTCCCTCATACGCCAATTCGCAAAAGACAAGAGAGTACTGTATCTGTCCTGCATAGAGGGGTCCGAGAGTGAGAATCTGCAATATTTTTCCGAGGAGCTGTCGATTTTAAAGGGCAAAGAAGCGTCATGCCAGAGTCTTAGGGCATTCCTTCTTCAAGTGGCCGAAACCGCCGGTGACATACCTCTGGTGTTTGCCATCGACGAATACCAATATCTGCTTCGGGCGATACCTTCCGCATCATCGTATCTGCAACATTTCATCGATACGACCCTTCCCGGAACAAAATGCACGCTGATACTCTGCGGATCTGCTGTGGGAGTCCTTATGAGAGAGGGCACCGACGGTGCAAGACCACTGTATGGGAGATTCGACAGGATCATCCACCTTAGCCAGCTTTCCTTTGATGAATGCAGATCGTTCCATCCGAACATGAACGATATCGATGAACTCCGGATGTACTTGACCTTCGGAGGCGTCCCGAGATATCATCAATGGATGCGTGGAGACACATATCGCCAATGCATCATCGACGAGTGCATAGCCTCGGACAGAGTGTCGGATGAGGCAAGGTTGGTCATCGGGTACGAATTCCGTCATGCCGATAAAGTACTGGCAGTGATGTCCGCCATCGCGGGAGGCAGTGTGCACCTCAACCTAATATCTGACAAAACGGGCATCGACAACGCCACCTGCACCCAGGTCCTAAGAGAGCTGGAAGCAGCAGGGATGGTCGGTACCGTGAACCCGATGTACGGTTCCCCAAAACGTAAGTCATACATGATTACCGATGACCTCTTCGCTTTCTACTTTGGTGTGGTCCAAAGGCGCAAGTCTCTGCTTTTGGGCAATGACCCAGATTCTGCATACGATGCGCTGGAAGAGACCCTTAACACGTTCTTGGGAAAGAGATTCGAACTGTTCTGTATGGACTACATAACAAGGAACTACAGCGTTCTGGAGATCGGGAAATGGTGGAGATCCTTCAAGAGTGGCACCACCGAGGAGATCGACATCGCCGCACGGACCGTATTCGAAGGCGTGAAATACGACCTCTTCGCCGAATGCAAATTCAGAGGAGGGAAAGCCGGATTCAGTGAGTACGAAGACCTGGAACGCCGCGTATTTCTGACAGATGCATCCAACGAGAGACTGATGATCATCTCCGCCTCCGGATTCGATGAAGAGTTCCTCCGGGCAGCCGAGGGATTGAGTGTTATAACTGTAGGCCCAGACGAGCTCTTCGCCGGAAAACACCCCCATGCCCTGAGATTCGATATCAGTAAACCCTGATGCGGGAGATGCCAGCTCAAGACCGCAGACTCGTGGCCGGAACCATATATACGCCGTCGCTGCGCCTGTATGCGGCAGGAGCCGTTCCGCAGATCACACAGAGGAAATCCGGCAGTGGACACCCCTGGTCCTTATACAACCCCCTTACCTTCTTGAGACCGGACGCGCCCTGCTCTATACCATCGGCACCGGTCTTGAATTCTAATGCACCCCACCTGTCGTTCGCGCCCCCGCATCCCGTGAGACCCCCGCGTAAACGACGCCGAAGAGACTCGGCACCCTTCGCAGATCGTCATCCGCGATTCTCGGCAGATACCATTTCTTCATCGGACCGTCGAACCACCCAGGTGAACATCATTTAACAACTGTTAAAAATTCGTGAATTCACCATATTGGATATCGTAAAATCCCACTTTGAATGAAGCCAATCCACTCCACAAACCGCCCATACCTCATCATGGACGACAGTCGGCAACATGGATTCCCATCCGAGACCGATTCCCATATCAAGATGTAAGCGATGACCGGACCATGCTCCTCAAAGCCCAGTCGGTAACCAAGGCCTTCGGACCCATCAAGGTCCTGCTGGACGCCAGCCTTCAGATCAACGAGGGCGACAGCATCGGCCTCATCGGCATCAACGGCGCGGGCAAGAGCACGTTCATGAACATCCTCCTGGGCGCCGACAAGCCCGACACCGGGGAGATGACCAGACAGACCGAGAGGATCGGCTATCTGCCCCAGTTCGCGGAGACCGCCGATGCGGTCACCGTGCGTGATGTGCTAGGAAGACCATACGGACATCTGGAGCACATCCGCCGCAGATTGAGGGAACTGGACGAGGAGATGGCCTCCGGCAACCCGGATACCGACTGGAACGCGATCACCACCGAGTACGCGAAGTTGGAGGGCGAATTGGCCAAATCCAACCACGACGATGAGAAGACCCAGGTCGACGCCTTAGAGACCGTGGGATTGGACGGGGGATTCATGGACAGACGCATGGACACCCTCAGCGGAGGTGAGCGCACCAAGGTCATGCTCTCCAGGGTGGTGGTGCAGGCCAAGGGTTGCGACCTGCTCTTCCTGGACGAGCCCACCTCCCATCTAGACATCGAGACCGTTGAATGGCTGGAGGACTTCCTCCTGGACAGCCACATCGCCTGCGTTGTAATCAGCCACGACAGGTACTTCCTGGACAAGATGGCCACCCGCTGCGTGGAGATCTCCAACGGGAAGACCCGGGAGTACAAGGGCAACTACTCCGCCTTCATCATGAAGAAGATGCTTGACCTGGACCGGATGGAGAAGGAGTACCGGAAGTACGTCAACCAGAAGAAGAAGCAGGAGGAGATCGCCGAACGCCTCCACAAGGACCAGTGGTTCCTGACCACCCACAAGACCAGGCAGAAGCTGATCGAGAAGATGGAGGAGAAGGAGGCCCCCGAGAAGAGCAAGGAGATCACCGTGAGGATCCAGGCTGCTCCGAAGTCAGGGAAGAACGTTATCACCGGCAAGGGCCTCGTCTTCAAACAAGGCGGCAAGGTCATCCTCTCCGGGGTGGATCTGGACATCCACAAGGGGGAGAAGATCGGCATCTTCGGCGCCAACGGACAGGGCAAGAGCACCCTGATAAAAGGGCTCATCGGGGAGATCCCCGTGGAAGGGGACCTTTGGATCGCACCCGGGGCAAAGATCGGATACTTCTCTCAGAACCACGAAGGCCTCAACCTGGACCTCACGGCGGAAGAGCAAATCCTGCAGATCATAGGGAAGGATCGCAGAGGTGACGCCAGGAAACTGCTGGCGAGGATGCTGCTGTTCAACGAGGAGGTGGACAAGCCCATGAGGCTGCTCAGCGGCGGCGAGAGGGTCAGGGTGGCCCTGACGGTGTTGCTGCTCCAGGAGACCAACCTCCTGATTCTCGATGAACCTACCAACTACCTGGACATCCCCGCCCGCCACGCGGTGGAGGAAGCGTTGACCGAGTATGACGGCACCATCATAACCGTCACCCACGACAGGTACTTCCTGGACACCGTGTGCAACAAGGTATGCGAGGTCAAAGATGGTCGCGTGACCATGTACACCGGCACATACTCATCCCTGAGAGGGCGCCCCAACACCACCGAGGTGGTGATGGACGCGGACGAGTACCGTGTGCTCTCGCCGTTCACCAATTGGGTGACGGGAAGGAAGTTCGCCAAGGGGGACCGCGTACTCGTCGCACCGACGGAGATGAAGAGCTATGAGTGGGCCATCTCCCAGGGCAAGATGAAGAAGACCGGAGGACGCCAGCGGAAGAAGGTGGCGGTGGACAAGCCTGAGGTCACCGGCGAATGAGCCAGCAACTTTCATCATAACGGTTATCAAACCCGTAGGCCATCCTCCCATCATGTCATTCTTCGGAAGGGATGGGAACGAGGAAGGCAACCCCATGGATAGAGTGGTGGCGTTCCTCAGGGACTCCGGATTGGAGTGCACACAGTACGACGGTACCGCCGCGGTGTTCGATGACGGCAGCGGTGCATCGGTATACGTGAGCAGGTTCGACAACGGCGTGATCGTGCAGGCCTTCGTTGCTGACCTGAACGAGATCACCGGCGGCACGTCGCTGAGACAATGGATGGATACCGCCTGGAGACTGCAGTCGATACCCCGGCATCCGTTCGACGTGGAGAGCGACGGGGCCATCACCCTCAACCACACCGTGTACGGGGAGGTGTGGAAGGACAACGACGAGCTGTACTATCTCGGACGCCTGGTACTGGACACCCTGGCGGACCGGAGGGAGATCCTTCAGGCCATCAACGGCGAGTGATCGGGACACGGCATCATCAAAGGCATCCCGGGTTGCAGCTATGATGTCCCATCATATCTGGCACATTATAGCCCAGCCTACAGCCCGCCCGCTGTGACCGGTTCACGTGTGCGATGGACGGATGCTCATGCCGCAGTATCGATCAGCCTTCCGATGACGATGTCCCCGGACTTCACCGGATCCAACTTGCCCAACCTGTCGAAGATTATGTCATAGAATGAACCGAAGCTGTCCTTGGTCGGGATGTTGCCCATCCACTCGTATCCACTACTGCCTGCCATCACAAAATCGTTGGAGGCCAGAACATACGTCGCCGACGGGTCCAAAGGAGTGCCGTTGACCGTGACCGATTCCACCCTATGTCCTGCGGTAGCTGAGGAATCGTACGTAACCGTCATGCCCGATACCTGGGCGAATCCGCCGGAAGCCGATGGCAGCCCGGACAGCCATACCTCCAGCAGCAATCTCAATTGTTCACCGGTAACCTCCTTCGTCAGCACCTGACTCTCGAAGGCGTATGCACTGTACACATCCCCGGCGATGATCTCCCCGACGGATATGGTGTTCCTGACGGCGCCGCCGTTGATCACCGCCACATCGGCGTCCGTTGCATGAAGCATGGTGTCGGCCAGGAAGTCACCTAGCACCGTCTCATGAACGCGGTTCTCTAGATATCCTCCGCTGAGCTCCACCTCGGTGTGACCGACCACGATATTCCTCTGTTCGTTGATGCTATCATTGACCCCATCAATCACGGCTGTGACATTCGGGTCGATGCCGGCAATGTCCTCCAGATACGCCTCGGGTCCGCCCTCGGCGGTCATGTGCACCACACCGATGTGCTGATTGTAGCAACCGGTACTGGCGATGAGCGTATCCGATTCCAGCAAGGTCACGCTGCCGTCCGCCACCTTCCCGCCGGTCATAACGGTGTGGCTGTGACCGTCTATGAACACATCTATACCTTCAACGCTGGCACATATGGAATCCGAGGTGATAGAGGACGATCTGTCGACACCGATGTGACCTACGCAGACGACGGCATCCACGTCCATGGAGCTTAGCGTCTTCACCATGTTCTCCGCCGCGACCACGGGGTCGGTGAATTCCAGCCCATCGGTGGCTCCGGCGATGACCGAGGTCACGGTGTCGGGGGTGGCCAGGCCGAAGAACCCTATGGTGTATCCGTCCCTCTCCACCACCTTGTACGGATCGCAGAGGTAATCGCCGGTCTCCTCCACGATGATGTTGGCGCATAGGGTCGGGAAGTTCAGCTGAGCCGCATAGCCCAGGTATCTGTCCTTACCGTAGTCGAACTCGTGGTTCCCGGGGACCATGAGGTCGTAGCCCATGGCGTTGAGCACATCCACCGAGGACGATCCGTGGGTGATCAGGGTGGCCGCAGTGCCTTGGAATGCATCACCGGCGTCCACCAAGAACACGGTGGCCCCCCGGGATTCGTAATCGTCCTTCAGCGCCGCCACGGCGGTGAATCCCAGCACCGAGACAGTGGATGTGCCGTAGGATTCGTCGTAGTATCCGTGGGTGTCGTTGGTGTGGATGATGTACACCTCCCCGTCCAGGTCCCCGGCGGGACCGACAGTGACGTAGGTGTACCCGGTCACCAGAAGCATAGATACGATGGCCATGGCGAGCAGGCCAAGGTTCCCCGATCTCATGGACACGGGATTCCGTTGTCGGTAGAAAATACCCGTACGTCACCGACTTTGGGAATCGCGGAGAAAAGATCGCATATTTTCCACTCTCGGCACCGGTGTCCTAACAATCCTTCATTTAAATACAACACCATACCGCATCCATGGCAAGATACGTCTGCACGATCTGCGGATACGTCTACGACGAGGGTGCAGGCATCCCCTCCGCCGGGATCCCCCCGGGAACCAAGTGGGAGAGCCTGCCCGACGACTGGAAGTGTCCGCTGTGCGGTGCCGCCAAGTCCGATTTCAGGAAGCAGGAGGATGCGCCCGCCGCCGCTGCGGTGTCGCAGGTGTCCGACGTGGAGTACAAGGAGCTCTCCGTCGGGGAGCTGTCCGCCCTGTGCTCCAACCTGGCGAGGGGATGCGAGAAGCAGTACCTCAACAAGGAGATGGAACTGTTCTACCAACTGGCCGATTACTTCAGAGCGGCGGTGCCCGAGGAGGAGGGTGACCACTCGAAGCTGCTAGAGCTGGTGAACAGCGACCTGGACGAGGACTATCAGGCGGCATACGCCTCCGCCAGGGCCGATGAGGACAGGGGAGCGCTGAGGGCGCTGGTGTGGGGGGAGAAGATCTCCCGCATGCTGTCGTCCATACTGTCGAGGTATGAGAAGGAGGGAAGCTCCATGCTGGAGAACACCGGCGTTTGGGTGTGCACCATCTGCGGCTTCGTCTACATAGGCGACCAACCCCCGGAGAAGTGCCCGGTGTGCAGCGTCCCGCCCTGGAAGTTCAAGAGGATCGAGAGGAGGGTGACCACATGAAGAAGTTCGCAGTGAGGAACCTGCGCCTCTGCACCAAGGACTGCCTCTGCCTCTACGTCTGCCCCTTCGGAGCGACGGATACCGAGGACAGCATCATCGACGTGAGCAAATGCATCGGATGCGGGGAATGCGCGGCCGCCTGCCCCTCCGGGGCGATCACCATGGCGCCTTACGAATATCCCCCGCAGCAGCCCAAGACCGAGAGGGTCACGGCTGCCATGAACGCACTCGCCGAGAGCAAATGCCGGCAGGAGAGGATCGCATCCGGTATCGCTAAGACCACCGACAATCCGTATCTGGCACAGCTGATGGAGGCCGTGGCAATGTCCAACCGCCTGATGGCCGAGGACATCCTCAGGGAGGACGGTTACATGCTCCCCCAGAGCGACAACACCCACCGGATGCTTCAGATGCTGGTGGACAATCCCCCAGGAGAGGGATTCCCGGTGGAAGCGGCGAAGGAGCTGCTCAAACTCATTCCCAACAACGATACATCACAACCCAAGGAGGAGAAGAAAGTGACGAAATGGCGCTGCTCGGTCTGCGGATACATACACGAAGGAGACGAACCCCCGGAGAAGTGCCCGGTGTGCAAACAGCCGGGATCCGTGTTCCAGAAGATCGTCGAGGAGAAGTCCGGGAACAGGTACACCGGCACCAAGACGGAGAAGAACCTGCAGGAGGCCTTCGCCGGCGAGAGCCAGGCGAGGAACAAGTACACCTATTTCGCCCAGGTTGCCCAGCGGGAGGGGTACGAACAATTGGCGGAGATCTTCCTGAAGACCGCCCGCAACGAACAGGAGCACGCCAGGATCTGGTACCAGGAGCTGGGAGGCATCGGCGGCACCGCTGAGAACCTGCTGCATGCGGCAGAGGGCGAGAACTACGAGTGGACGGACATGTACGACCGCATGGCCAAGGAGGCCGACGAGGAAGGCTTCCACGACCTGGCGGAGAGGTTCCGCAAGGTGGGCGCCATCGAGAAGACCCACGAGGAGCGCTACCGCAAACTGCTGAAGAACGTGGAGATGCAGCAGGTCTTCGAGAAGAGCGGTCAGGCCATGTGGGAGTGCAGGGTCTGCGGACACATCGTGGTCGGCACCAAGGCCCCGGAGGTCTGTCCGGTCTGCGGCATGTCGAAGAGCTTCTTCGAGATCAGGCAGGAGAACTACTGAGCAAGGCGGCCGGAACCCCAGCCGCCATCTTTCCTTTTCTTATGAGCCAGACAATTACATTCAATGTTATCGTCAATAAAAGTTCATAGGAATTCCATATTGTTTTGTTATATTTTTCCTAGGAACTTTATCTAATTTTATAATATTTTTCCTAGGAACTTTTATTATCCCGACTACCATGTCATAAATGTGCTGAAGAGGAAGATCGAATCCGTACTTGAGGAATGGAGAAGGGACCCTCACGGAAAATGCCTCGTGATAAAGGGTGCCAGACAGGTGGGGAAGACATATTCCGTCACCAGATTCCTGAGGGACAACTATGACGATTTCGCCGTCGTGGATTTTGGTACCGATCGTGAACTGTTCGATGCATTCGGTGACGATCTTTCAGTAGACTCCATAATCGAGAGTCTGCGCATCATACTCAGGCACCCCCTCAAACCCGGGACCCCCATATTCATGGACGAGATCCAGGAATGTCCCGGTGCCCGCACCTCCCTGAAGAACTTCGCCGTCGACGGTAGATATCCTGTCATCGCCTCTGGTTCCATCCTGGGGCTCCATTACAGGGAGGTCCCGATGTATCCCGTCGGCTATGAGAGGGTTGTGGAGATGCGTTCTTTGGACTTCGAGGAGTTCCTGTGGGCCATCGGTATCGGGGAGGAGACCACGGAACGCATACGCGACATCATCCGTAAGAGGGAACGTTTCGGCAAGACATTGTTGGAGAACATCGACAGGTGGTTCACCATGTTCGCCGTGGTCGGTGGGATGCCGTCGGCCGTGAACAGATATCTGGAGACCAGGGACCTGGACATCGTTAGAGCAGAACAGCAGGCCATCCTCGAAGGATTCCGGACGGATACGTCGAAATATCTGGGGACCAGAGGGCGCAACAGCGCATTCGCATGCTTCGATTCGCTCCCCGATCAGCTTGCGCAAGAGAACAAGAAGTTCATGTACTCCAGGATCGGAGACAGCATCCCCGCCAACGCAGCGGCATATTTGGAAGCGATACAGTGGATCGCCGATGCCGGGATCGCCGAGCAGTGCCACAATCTGACCGAACCAGTCCTCCCGCTTGAGTCCCGTATGATCCCCAACCAGTTCAAGATCTATATCCGCGACACCGGTCTGCTGATGTCCATGTACAAGAGGGATGTGGCCGCCGCTCTGATCAGAGGCGACAGAAGGGTCAATAACGGCGGTATCATGGAGAACCTGGTGGCCGAATGCATCTCCAAATGCGGTCATCGCCCCCTCTACTTCGGCACCAAGACCTTGGAGGTGGACTTCATCACCGTGATGAGGGGTACCGTCACCGCCATGGAGGTCAAATCGGGCAATAACCGCCGCTCCAAATCCCTGAGGTCGATAAGGGACAAGTACGGGGTAAAGCACAGGATGAAGTTCGAGATCACGGACATAGAGGTGGACGGCGAAGGTGTCGAGCACTATCCCCTGTTCGCCTGTGCCTTCATAGATTCCATGTATGATGAACCGGAGATCGTTCTCGACCTCCCCGAAGAAGGTGAAATGGAGAGGTTATTAGACGAGCGCCCCTAAGGATGAGTTAAATACTCCTCGTACTTCCGGTTGTCCCCTCTGACCTTGTCCGCAGGATATCTCAGGGCGTTCTTCGCCAGCTTGTCCTCCAAGGCGGCCGATAGGTCTATACCGGTGACCTGCGAGAACCTGAGCACGAAATAGAGTACGTCGGCAAGCTCGTCCCTGACGTCCTCCATCCTATGACCCAGCATCAGCTCTCCGACCTCTTCGGAAGTCTTGAACCTGAATATCTCCAACAGCTCGCCGGCCTCGCTGGCGATGCCGATCGCCAGGTCCTTGGGGTTATGGAACTGTCCCCAGTCCCGCTCGTCGCAGAAGCGTGCGGCGGATGCCTTGAGGTCATCCACCGTGGTGTCGCGGTCGGAGGTCACTCCCTCTCCTCGATGGAGATGTACTCCCTCTCGGACATGACGGACTGGTAGGCCGGACGGATGATCTTGCCGGAGTTCACAAGCTCCTCGATCCTGTGGGCGGACCATCCCACCACCCTGGCGATGGAGAACAGGGGGGTGAACAGTTCCTGGGGGATGCCCAGCATGCTGTAGACGAATCCGCTGTAGAAGTCCACGTTGGCACTGACGCCGGTGAAGGCGTGCCTGCGCTCCTCGATGAGTCCGGGAGCTATCCTCTCGATCATGGAGAAGAGTTCGAAGTCATCCTCCCTGCCCTTGGCCTGTGCCAGCTCCTTGACGAAGGCCTTGAAGACCATGGCCCTGGGATCGGATATGGAATAGACCGCGTGGCCCATACCGTAGATCAGCCCCATGCCGTCGAAGGCCTGCTTGTCCAGGATCTTCTTCAGGTAATCGGTGAGCTGTTCCTCGTCCAGGGGGTTGTCCACGTTCTTCTTGATGTCGGCGATCATCTCGTTGACCTTGATGTTGGCGCCGCCGTGCTTGGGGCCCTTCAACGAGGACAGTGCCGCGGCCAGCACGGAATAGGTATCGGAACCGGTGGATGTGACCACGCGGGTGGTGAATGTGGAGTTGTTCCCTCCGCCGTGCTCCATGTGGAGTATCAACGCGATATCCAGCACCTTGGCCTCCAGCTCGGTGTACTTGCTGTCGGGGCGGAGCATCCTGAGGATGTTCTCCGCCGTGGACAGGTTGTTGTCCGGGCGGTGGATGTACATGCTGTTGTCGCAGTCGTAGTAGCTGTACGCCTGGTATCCGTAGACGGCCAGCATGGGGAAGACGCTGATCAGCTGCAGGGACTGCCTGAGAACGTTGTCGATGGAGCAGTCGGACATGTTGGGGTCGTATGCGGCCAGGGTCAGCACGGACTTGGTGATGGAGTTCATGATGTCCTTGCTGTGGGCCTTCATGATGACGTCGCGGATGAAGGTCACCGGGAGCACCCTGTACTCGCCCAGGACGCAGCGGAAGTCGTTGAGCTGCTGCTTGGTGGGGAGATTCCCGAACAGCAGGAGGTACGTGGCCTCCTCGTATCCGAACCTGCGGCTTCCGCGGCCCTTGATCATCTTGACCACGTCGTATCCGCGGTACCAGAGCCTGCCCTCGCAGGGGGTGCGGACACCGTCCACGTTGATGAAGCCGTCCACGCGGGAGATGTTGGTCAGACCAGTGAGGACACCTTTGCCGTACTTGTCGCGAAGACCCTTCTTGACGTCGTACTGGGTGTAGAGTTCGGCAGGGATCAGGTCATTGGTACTGCAAATCTCGCTCTGTTTCCTTATGAACTCTCTGGTGTCGACATTCTTCTGCATAATCTCTCCCCTCGGATGCCGACTGTCTGTCTCATCCTACAGTCGTTGCACAAACGAACAGGCGATTTAAAGGTTTCCTGGACATTATAATATATCGGTAAGAGACGGACCCGATAACGAAACCACGCTTGCGTATAACGATTAAAGCCTTTTTGTATGCTCTGCGGGTTTCGAAGGATTCTCTGCGGATTGCGAAACCCCTCAGATGCGGTATCTGAGGATGGCCGCCAACCCGCCCAGGGAGGCCAGCTGCTTGCCCCCGTCGTGCTGCCCGGAGACCACCAGCACGGTGCCCTTCTGGCTCTCCACATCCTTCACTATCGGGTCCAGGTCCGACTCCCTCAGCTTGGAGTCCAGGATCAGCAAGGTCTCCACCGCACCCGCGGATGCGGCGTCGGACACCTCGTTCGTCCCGTATGTGGCGAGACCGTCCTTCCCGATGTTCTCCATCAGCTTCTCCACGGCCTCCATCTCCGCTCCGACCCGGGACTCCCTTAGCAGGTCCGCGCCCATGCCCTTCTTCAGGAGCTCGTTGATGCCTTGCATACCACTCTGGCCGGTGTGATAGACGAACACCCTGTTGGTCAGACCGGAGGCCCTCACCGACTCCGCCAGGTCCTCCTTCTCGAATCCTGGGCCCAGAAGCACCAGGGGGGACTCCCCGTCACCCATGGACTTGAGCTTGGAGATGATGTCGGAATGGTAGGTGTCCTTCCCCTCCCCGGCGTACTGCTTGCCGGATCTGCCTGAACGGATGGATGCCGCCTCCTTCAGTCCGAACTGTCTGAGGACGGCTATGGTGGCATCGTCCTGATCCAGCGAGACGAACAGCATGCGGGGCTTGTTCGTATCCGCCGCGGCACGCTTCAACCTCTCGATCTGGGTCTCCTTCCAGTGAGGCTTGGAGATGGTCATGCGCTCCCCCACCTCAGCTATCAGGGTGTGGTGCTGACCGATGTCCTGAGGCCCTGTCTCTATGACGCCCAGGATGCGCAGGCGGACATCCTCCTCCGAGAACTCCATCTTCTCCACCCTGATGCCCAGGGTCATCCTGCGCTTCTCCGCCCGCTCGGCACGGATCTTATCGGCGGCCTTCTCGTCCCTGCGGACAGTGGACGCCGTGACAAGATCGCCCACCTCCAGCACGTTGTAGAGATGCCAGATGTCGTCGTCCGTCTCCAGTTGGACGCCGATGCCGCCGTCGGTCTGCCAGTACCTCATCTCACCATCCCATGCGCCCCGGCGATATGAAACTATCAGCCCGGAGACCACATTCACGGGGGCATCCGACAGGACCCCGAAGGGGGTTTGTCCATTATTGGACAACTCAAACTTGGGGCTGTCAGGGGGAGACGGTAGCCATTAAATAGATTCCGAGAGTAGGGAGTTCCCCGATGGCACGCAACTACCTCGTTCTTGAGGACGGGACAGTCCTCGAAGGTGAGGCCTTCGGTACCGACAAGCCGGATTTCGGCGAGGTCGTCTTCAGCACCTGCATGAGCGGCTACCAAGAGGCGCTTACCGATCCTTCCTACCAAGGCGAGATCCTGATGCTCACGTATCCGCTGGTGGGCAACTACGGGATCATGGATTCCGCCGACCAGTCCGACGGCATCCACGTCCGCGGACTCGTTGTCAGGGAATACTGCAAGGAACCCTCCCTCATGTACGGCGGCAGGACCCTGGACGACTTCATGAAAGCACACGGGATTCCCGGCATATCCGGCATCGACACCCGCGAGCTCGTGATCAAGACGAGGAGCAAGGGAACCTTCAAAGGAGCCATCATCAACGACGAAGCGAGGATCCCCGAGACGCTGGAGAAGCTCAGGACCATGCCCGCCCCCTCGGAGGCGAACCTGGTGGCAGAAGTCTCATGCAAGAGGCCTTACGAGGTGGCCTCCGGCAAGGACGTCACCGTGGGCATGATCGACTGCGGCACCAAGAAGAGCATCGTGGACCAGCTCGCACTCAGATTCAACGTGAAGGTGTTCCCCTACGACACCCCCGCCCAGGAAATCCTGGACGCCGGCGTGGACGGCATCATGGTGTCCAACGGACCCGGGGACCCCTCCCACCCGGACATCGTAAGGACCGTCGTCAGGACGATCTCGGACCTGTCCTCTCACAAGCCCCTCATGGGCATCTGCTACGGCAGCCAGCTGATGGCCCTGGCCTTCGGCGGCAGCACCTACAAGCTCAAGTTCGGACACCGCGGCTCCAACCAGCCCGTCAAGCTGGACGGCAAGGTGTACCTCACCTCCCAGAACCACGGGTTCGCCGTGGACGGGGACTCCCTGGACGGCACCGGGCTGGAGGTGAACCAGATCAACATCAACGACGGCACCGTGGAGGGCGTGAAGCACAAGAATCTGCCCATATTCACCTGCCAGTACCACCCCGAGGCCAGCCCCGGCCCCCTTGACACCATGTTCCTGTTCGACAGGTTCGGCAGGATGATGGAGGCGGAGAGATGAGGAAGGATTACAAGAAGCTCATGGTCATCGGCTCCGGCCCCATCGTGATCGGTCAGGCAGCGGAGTTCGACTTCTCCGGATCCCAGGCGTGCAAGTCCCTGAGGGAGGAGGGTTATCATACCGTTCTGGTCAACTCCAACCCCGCCACCATTCAGACGGACCTGGACATGGCGGATTCCGTTTACATAGAGCCGCTGCAGGCGGACATCGTGGCCAAGATCATCGAGAAGGAGGGCGTGGACGGCATCATGGCCGGCATGGGCGGACAGACCGCCCTGAACATCTGCTCCGAGCTGGCGGAGAACGGCACCCTGGACAGATTGGGCGTGCACCTTCTCGGGACACAGCCCGAGGCCATCGCCATGTCCGAGGACAGGGAGCTGTTCAAGGAGACCATGGAGAGGATCGGTGAGCCCGTACCCATGAGCAGGACGGTCACCAGCATCGACGAGGCGATCGAGGCCGCCAACGCCATCGGCAGGTACCCCGTTCTGGTTAGACCTGCATACACCCTTGGAGGCACCGGCGGAGGCATCGCCTACGACGAGGAGGAGCTGAAGGACATCTGCGGCCGCGGTCTCGCCTACTCCCGTATCCACCAGGTGCTCATCGAGGAGAGCGTCCTGGGATGGAAGGAGTACGAGTACGAGGTGATGCGCGACCACAACGACAACTGCATCATCATCTGTAACATGGAGAACCTGGACGCCATGGGCATCCACACCGGCGAGAGCATCGTGTGTGCGCCCTGCCTCACCCTCTCCGACGACGACCACCAGCGCCTGAGGGACGCGTCCCTGAAGATCATCAGGACCCTGAACATCGAGGGCGGCTGCAACGTCCAGTTCGCATTCAACCCCGCCAACGGGGACTACCGCGTCATCGAGGTCAACCCCCGTGTGTCGAGATCCTCCGCGCTGGCCTCCAAGGCCACCGGATACCCCATCGCCAGGGTCTCGGCGAAGATCGCCGTGGGATACACCCTGGACGAGATCCCCAACAAGGTCACCGGCACCACCTACGCCGCTTTCGAGCCCGCCATAGACTACGTGGTGCTGAAGATCCCCAGGTGGCCCTTCGACAAGTTCCGCACCGTGGACAGGCACCTGGGAACCCAGATGAAGTCCACCGGCGAGATCATGGCCATCGGACGCACCTTCGAGGAGGCCATCCTCAAGGGAGTCAGGTCCCTGGAGATCGGGGTCATGCACCTGGACAGGGTGGACATGACCGACGCCGAGATCCGCGAGGAGCTCGTGCACGCCACCGACAGGCGCATCTTCGCCATCGCCGAGGCGCTGAGGAGGGGCATGTCCCCGGAGGAGGTATCCTCGCTGGCCCAGTGGGACAAGTTCTTCGTCCTCAAGGTGAAGAACATCGTGGATATGGAGTCCAAGCTCTCCAAGGGTCCCCTGACACCCGAACTCCTGAAGGAGGCGAAGCACATGGGCTTCGCCGATGCGGTCATCGCCAAGCTCACCGGCTCCGACGAGATGAGCGTAAGAAGGGCCCGCAAGGACGCCGGGATCATACCCGTTTACAAGATGGTCGACACCTGCGCCGGAGAGTTCGAGGCCAGGACGCCTTACTTCTACTCCACCTACGGCAATAGCAGTGAGCACCGCCGCGACCCCGACAAGAAGAGCGTGGTCATCATCGGCGGAGGCCCCATCAGGATCGGACAGGGCATCGAGTTCGACTACAGCTGCGTTCACAGCGTCATGGCCCTGCAGGATGCGGGTGTCGACGCGGTCATCATCAACAACAACCCGGAAACCGTGTCCACCGACTTCGACATCTCCGACAGGCTGTACTTCGAGCCCCTCACCCTGGAGGATGTTCTGAACATCGTGGAGGCGGAGAAGGCCGACGGTGTGATCTGCCAGTACGGCGGACAGACCAGCGTGAACCTCGCAGTGGATCTGGAGAACGCCCTCAAGGGCACCAACACCAAGATCCTGGGCACCAGCCCGGACATGATGGACGTGGCCGAGGACAGGAGAAGATTCTCCAAGCTGATGGACGAGCTCAAGATCAACCAGCCCGAGTCCGGCACCGGTTACTCCTTCGAGGAGGCCAAGGCCATCGCCGAGGGCATCGGATACCCCGTACTCGTCAGGCCGTCGTACGTTCTGGGAGGAAGGGCGATGGAGATCGTCTACTCCACCGACGAGCTGAAGACATACGTCGAGACCGCTGTGAAGGTATCCAGGAACCACCCGATCCTCATCGACAGGTATCTGACCAAAGCGATAGAGCTGGACGTGGACCTGCTCTGCGACGGCACCGATGTGTTCGTCGGAGGCATCATGGAACACGTGGAGTACGCTGGTGTGCACTCCGGTGACGCCACCATGGTGCTGCCTCCCTTCACCCTCTCCGAAAAGAACATCGAAGAGGTACTGGACATCTCCCGCAAGGTCGCACTTGCACTGCAGATCAAGGGACTCATGAACCTGCAGCTTGCCGTCAAGGACGACAAGATCTACATGATCGAGGCCAACCCCAGGTCGTCCAGAACGGTGCCGTTCATATCCAAGGCCACCGGCATCCCGCTGGCGAAGATGAGCACGCAGATCATGCTGGGCAAGACCCTGAAGGAGCTGGGCCTCGGTTCGGGATACAAGACCCTGGACCACTATGCCATCAAGGCGTCCGTGTTCCCCTTCCTGAAGCTGGTCGGTGTGGATTCGATCCTCACCCCTGAGATGAAATCCACCGGCGAGGTCATGGGTATCGACGAGGACTTCGACACCGCATGCTACAAGGCGCTCATCGCCGCAGGGGACAAGCTTCCCACCGAGGGCGGTGTTTACATAACCGTCAACGACGAGGACAAGCCCAACATCCTCCCCGCCGCCAAGGCACTGGCGGAGATGGGCTTCGAGATATACGCCACCAAGGGCACGTCCACCTTCCTGAGGAACAACGGCCTGCAGGTGACCACGGTCTTCAAGATCAAGGAGAACAAGGGCATCGACGGATTGACCCTCATGCGTCAGGGCAAGATCAATCTGATCATCAACACCCCGTCGCTACGCTCCGGTGCAATCAGGGACGGAAGCACCATGCGCCGTCTCGCCGTGGAACTGGAGATACCTTCCATGACCACCGTGCAGGGCGCCAACATCGCCGTGGCCGCCATCAGGGTCGCCAGGAGCGGCAGGGTCGGCGTTCGCAGCATGAAGGACTTCCACGTCTGAGCCCGATAAGGACACGCGAGGGGGGTGCGCATCCGGGCGGACCCATCGTTTGAAGATCACCTCAGCGTCACGCTGCGGACTCCGGTGCAGCTCCTGAGGGCCGGCATGTACTCCGAGGGGAACTTGCCGTCCAAGACCAGGACCAGGTGTTGCTCTCCGGAGTATCCGTGATCCACCACCACAGCCTGCCTCACCGATACCCCGGCACGGTAGACGGTGGCGGTGACCTCGGCCAGGATCCCGGGCATCCTGGCGTTCTCAGGGACTATCTCCACGGTGGTGCAGCCCAACTCGGATGATGCATCGGACAGGAGGGCTATCGATATCATCTTGGAGAACAGGCTCTTCAACCGCGGGTTGGAGTCGATCTTCTCGAGAGTGGACCTTACGACCCTGCGGTCCACGCCTGCGGCGCGGCCGATGGCCGAATCGGAGAGCTCGATGTCGTTGCTGTAGGCGACTCCATCGACCACCCGTATTCCCGACGCCATGAGGAGGGTTACCACCTTCTCCTGGGACGGGAATCCCTTGAAACACTTCTCAAGATACTCCATGTTATCGATTATCGTTAAATGAATATTAAAAGCTACTCAGAAATGAACAATTTTGTACATTATACACAGTGTTATCCCTTATATACATCTATGGTGTCGGGGGAGTTCGGTTAAGATGACGGACACAGAGGAACTCAGAGCCATGATCGAGGAGATCGACCAGGACATCATCGAGAGCATCGCGGTCCGCATGGAGATTGCAGACAAGCTTGCCGAGGCCAAAAAGCAGGAGGGCAAGACTTCCTGGGATCAGCAGAAGGAGGAGGAGGTCATCAACAGATACCACGAGCTTTGCGAGGAGGTCAGCCTCTCCAAGGAGGAGGCCGAACAGATCGCCAGGCTGTTGCTGAAGATCTCCAAGGAGCGTCAGTCCAACTACTTCTGAACACGCCGGCCAGCCGGCGGTTCGATATTCTTTTAAGAATATTATTGACACAATCCTTTTTAATACTACGAATAACTGCGGATGACATTCCGCACTTTCGCGAAAAGTGATATCATGGCGAGGATTGGAGTTGCAGTTCTGGGTGCTACCGGCATGATCGGTCAAAGGTTCATCGAGATGCTGGAGGACCACCCTTATTTCGAGATCGAGGGGCTGTACGCCTCCGAGAGGTCCGAGGGCAAGCGTCTCAGGGACGTGCTCAAGGTCAGGGACCATGTGTACAGAGAAGAGACCCTGGACATGGAGATGAGAGTCATGGACGTGAAGGGCATCGCCGACAGGGCGAAGATCGCCTTCAGCGGCATCCCCTCCGACCTGGCGGGTCCCACCGAGACCGAACTTGCCAACGCGGGGGTGGGCGTGTTCACCAACGCAGGCTCCCACCGCATGGACAAGGATGTGCCCATCCTCATCCCGGAGGTCAATCCGGAGCACATGATGTCCGTGAAGGACCAGCCCACATTCAAGGACGGCGGATTCATCATCACCAACGCCAACTGCTCATCCACCGGCATCGCCGCCCCGCTGAAGGCCATGGACGACGCCTACGGTCTGAAAGAGGTCTATGTGTCCACATACCAGGCCCTCTCCGGCGCCGGATACCCGGGAGTACCCTCCCTGGACGCCGTGGGGAACGTGATCCCCTACATCGGCGGAGAGGAGGAGAAGATGGAGTCCGAGCTGGCCAAGATGCTCGGGAAGTACGAGAACAAGTCCTTCGTCCCCGCAGGGTTCAGAGTGTTCGCCAACTGTGCCAGGGTGCCCGTCGTCGACGGCCACCTGGAGTCCCTGGTGCTGAGGATGGACACCGAGCCTTCCGTCGAAGACGTGATCAAGACCCTGGAGTCCTACAGGGGAGAGCCCCAGAAGCTGGACCTCCCTTCCGCTCCTCCGCAGCCCATCATCGTCAGGAGCGAGAACAACCGCCCCCAGCCTGCCTTCGACGTCTTCGCCGGAGGGACCGGCAGGTCCAAGGGCATGGCCGTCACCGTGGGAAGGGTCAGGAAGAAAGACGAATGCATCAAGATCTTCGCTCTGTCCCACAACACCCTCAGGGGCGGTGCGGGCGGCTCGGTCCTCAACGCAGAGATGGCCGTGGCCAAGAAGCTGATCTGAGGTGATACCCTGTCGAAGACGGTCGCCGAGATCAACGAGCGCATAAAGGCCGGCAAGGCGGTGGTCTACACCGCCGAGGAGGTCATCGACCTGGTCAGGAGCAAAGGGGCGGAGAAGGCCGCCGAGGAGGTCGACGTGGTCACCACCGGCACCTTCGGCGCCATGTGCTCCTCTGGAGCTTTCCTCAACTTCGGACACAGCGACCCCCCGCTGCGCATGACCAACATCATGATCAACGGCGTGGAGGGCTACGGCGGACTCGCCGCTGTGGACACGTACGTTGGCGCCACCCAGGTCAGCGAGACCGACCGCACCTACGGCGGAGGATTCGTGATCGAGGACCTGGTGGCCGGCAAGAGGGTGTCCCTTGAAGCCTGGGGCCCCGGCACCGACTGCTACGTCAGGAAGAACATCAAGACCTCGTTCACCCTGGACGAGATCAACGAGGCGTACCTGTACAACCCCCGCAACTCCTATCAGAACTACGGGGTCGCCACGAACACCTCGGACCGCACCCTGCACACCTACATGGGCAAGCTGCTGCCCAGGATGAAGAATGCCAACTACAGCTCCGCGGGACAGCTGTCCCCCCTGCTCAACGACCCCCACCTAGCCACCATCGGCATCGGCACCAGGATCTTCTTCGGAGGAGGGGAGGGATACGTGTCCTGGCAGGGCACACAGTTCAACACCACCGTTCCCGAGAAGAACGGCGTACCGGTGGGCGGAAGCAGGACGCTGGCACTCATCGGCGACATGAAGCAGATGAGCCACAGGTTCGTCCGCGGACTGGACATCTATGGATACGGCATATCCCTGGCGATAGGCGTCGGCATACCCATACCGATACTCAACGCGGACATCATGAGGAACTGCGCCATCAGCGACGAGGACATCTACGCCAACCTGACCGACTACAGCGTCACCAGCAGGAGCCGTCCGGTGCTGGCACAGTACACCTACGCCCAGTTGAAGAGCGGTAAGATCGAGTACGACGGGCAGACCATACGCACCTCGCCACTGTCATCCTACAGGAACGCCAGGATCGTGGCCGCTACCCTGAAGGACTGGATCGAGCACGGGGAGTTCACGATAACCGAGCCGGTGGCCAAGCTGCCGGAGCACAGTGCGGTGAAGACGCTGGAGATCAGGGAGTGATAAGATGGAGAGGAAGTACAAGTTCCAATTCAGCGAGCTGGAGATGCAGTCCTCCGTCACCTACACGCTGGTCAGCAGGTTCGATATCGAACCCAACATTCTGAAGGCAGAGATGGACGACAGCGGAGGGGTGCTCATCCTCAAGCTCAAGGGCGATGAGGACGACCTGAACAAGGCCGTCGAGTACGTCCAGTCCCTCGGCATCAGCGTGATGGAGCTGAGCAAGCACATCACCAGGGACCACGACAAGTGCATCGACTGCGGGTCCTGCGTGGCAATCTGCCCCTCCAGGGCGTTCACTATCGACAGGGACAACTGGGAGGTGCACCTGGACTTCCAGAAGTGCGTGGCCTGCGGGTCCTGCCTCACATCCTGTCCCACCCACGCCATCAGCCTCACGATATGAGGACGCACTTCGAGGTGAGACAGACCGCCCTCACGGTGGTCTGCGACGAGAGATACCTCAGAGCGGTGAAGGACGCGGTCTACGACGCCAGGGAGAGGATCGAATCCAAGATCGCCGAGGACCCTTTCTTCGGCATCACCTACGACCCCCTGCCTCCGTCTAAGGACGATGATCCGTTGATCAGGAGGATGTGCCAGGCATCGGTCTCCGCCAATGTGGGGCCCATGGCTGCCGTTGCGGGGGCGGTGGCGTATCACGCCGTTCGCGCCGCCGTCGACGAGGGGTGCTGGCACATAATCGTGGAGAACGGCGGGGACATCGCCATGATCACGTCGGAGGAGGTGCGCATAGGACTGTTCTCCTCCGAACCCGGGTTCTCCGATCTGGCATATTCCATCCCGCCCACCGGGAGGATCGTGGGGATATGCTCATCCTCCGGCAAGGTGGGTCCCTCCGTCTCCTTCGGCAGGAGCGGCATCTGCACAGTGTTCTCCGACGACCCTGTGCTTGCGGACGCATGTGCCACGGCCTTCGGGAATCTCGTCGGCACATGCACCGAATCAGAACTCAAAGAGGCGGCGGAGAGGATCGCGTCCATCCGGGGGGTGGACGGCTGTTCCGCCATCGGAGGCGGCCGCATGGCCGTCTGCGGCACCGTCCCGGAACTGACGGAATGCGGGGAGGACGACGGCCTCATCACCCGCATCCTGCTGTGACGCGCGCGCGTTACGATTTTTATAGGTGGTGGGCTTACAAGCCCCCAGAGGTTGGCAGATGGTCCTCAAGATGGCGGTACCCAACAAGGGCAGACTGAACGAAAGGGCGGTGGAGCTCCTGCAGAAGTCCGGGCTGGACCTGGGCGAGGATTGGGGCAGAAGGCTCTATGTCAAGGTGAAGAACAAGGACATCGAGATCATATTCGTCCGTGCTCAGGACATCCCGGTGTTCGTGCATTCCGGAGCCGTGGACATGGGCATCACCGGACAGGACCAGATTGCGGATGCCAACGTGAAGCTCGACGAGATGCTCCTGCTGGGATTCGGACACTGCCGCCTTTCCGTGGCCGTTCCCGATGACTCCCCCGTCAGGACGGCGGAGGATATCCCCGACGGCAGCCGCGTCGCCACATCATTCTCCGGAGCGGCATCCAGATTCTTCGCCTCCGTAGGCAAGAACGTGGAGATAGTCCCGGTCACCGGCGCCGCCGAGATCATGCCGTACATGGGCGTCTCCGACTACATCGTCGACCTGGTCTCAAGCGGATCCACCCTCAAGACCAACCGTCTGAGGGAGGTTGCCGTGATCCTTCAGTCTCAAGCTGTCGTCGTCGGCAACCCCGACTCCGTGGCCGTCAAGGGCGAGGAGATGTGGGATATCATCTACGCTCTGAAGAGCGTCATCGACGCCGAGAGCAAGAAGTACCTGATGGCCGACGTGCCCACCGACAAGATGAGTGAGATCGAGGCCATGTTCCCCGGCATGGCCGGACCCACGGTGATGAACATCGCCGGCAGGGACGATATGGTGGCGATACACGTGGTCATCGAGGCCTCCGAGGTCTACGACGACATCAACAGGCTCAAGAGACTGGGGGCCAAGGGCATCCTCACCCTCCCCATCGACAGGCTGGTGCCGTGATGGACCGCAGCCGCATGAGGTCCACGGTAATGGACCTGCAGATGTACTACAACCCCGAGCTGCACGGGGAGGTGAGGCTGGACACCAACACCAACGTGCTGGGCAGCAACCCCGCGGCGGCCGCTTACCTCAGGGATTTCAGGGGAGACCTGAACGGGTATCCCAACACATATTCCGACGGGCTCAGGGACGCGCTGGCGAACCTGTACGGCCTGGAGAGGGATAACTTCGTCATCGGTTCCGGGTCTGACGAGATGCTGGACGTGTCCTTCAAGACCTTCACGGAATGGGGTGACGGCTCCGTGTCCCCGGTGCCATCGTACACCCTCTACGAGTACTTCATGAAGCTCAACGGCGGGAAGTGTGTGGGCGTCGATCTCGACGAGGATTTCCAGTTGGACGTGGACGCCATGCTGAAGCCGAAAGGCAAGGTGATCATCATGCCCAGCCCCAACAACCCCACCGGCAACTGCTTCCGTCCCAAGGACGTGGAGGAGATCCTCAACCGCACCGAGGGTATCGTCATCGTTGACGAGGCCTACGGCGAATACGCCGACGACACCATGGTGGACCGTGTGAACGAATTCGACAACCTGATCGTGCTGAAGACCTTCTCCAAGGCGTACGCCATGGCTGCCCTGAGGGTCGGTTATGCGGTGGCATCCAGGTCCACGGCGGAGATGATGAACTGCGTGAAGATCCCCTACTCGGTGAACATGGTCAGCGAGGGGGCCGCCATCGCCGCTGTGAAGGACCAGGATTTCATCAAGAGGAGCAAGCAGATGGTAAAGGAGCAGCGCCCGCTGCTGTCCGCCGGCCTCAAGAGACTGGGCTTCGAACCATTCCCATCAGATTCCAATTTCATCCTTGCGAAGGCGCCCATCGACCACGCCGAGTTGGTGGCCAAGCTGAAGCAGAAGGGCGTTCTCATCCGCGACTTCGGATCCAAGCGCCGCACCGAGAACTGCATCCGCACAACCGTGGGCACCGAAGAGCTCAACAAACTGCTCCTGTCCAAGATAGAGGAGGTGCTCTCGGAATGCTGACCGTCACCCTGGCGGATTACGGCGTGGGGAACCTCCACTCCCTGCGCAAGGCACTGGAGAATTGCGGTGCCAAGGTCATCACGGTCACCGACATGAAGGAGGTGCTGGACGCCGAGTGCATGGCGTTCCCCGGCGTGGGGGCCTTCGACCGCACCATGGAAAGACTTATGCCGTATCGCGAGGGCATCAGGGAGAGGCTGGACGCGGGTGTGCCCGCTCTGAGCATCTGTATAGGCACCCAGATCCTCCTGGACAGCAGCGAGGAGGGCACCGTGGAAGGCATCGGCTTCGTCAGCGGCAGAGTCAGGAAGCTCCCGCTGGAGAACATCCCCCACATGGGCTGGAACTCCGTGGAGAGTGACGACCCCATCTTCGAAGGCGTACAGGATCGCCACTTCTACTTCGCCAACTCATTCTACTGCGACCCCGTCGACAAGTCCTGCGTGAAGGGCACAACGGAGTACGACGGGTTCAGATTCCCCACACTCATCCGCAGGGGCAACCTGGTTGGCTCACAGTTCCATCCGGAGAAGAGCAGCACATCGGGCATGGCCTTCCTGCGCAACTTTATCCAATCAGCGGAGGAGTCCAAATGATCGTCATACCCGCCATAGACATCTTGGACCACCAGGTGGTCCAGCTTGTCGGGGGCGTCCCCGGCACCGAGAAGATCAAGCTGCCCGACCCCGTGAGCACCGCCCTCTCCTGGGTGGAGAAGGGTGCCAAGTACCTTCACGTGGTGGACCTGGACGCCGCCTTCGGCGAGGACGATAACCTGTCGGTGATCAAGAAGATAATCTCCCAGGCGGGAGTGCCGGTGCAGGTGGGGGGAGGCATCCGCAAGGAGTCCACCATCGCCAAGCTCCTGGACGCCGGGGCGGACAGGGTCATCGTGGGCACCAGGGCCATCACCGACCGCGAATGGTTCGCGGAGATGGCCATGTGCTTCCCCGGAAGGCTGGTCATGGCGCTTGACACCAAGGGCGGGAAGATAACCACCAACGGCTGGAAGGATGTCAGCCCCATACCGCCGAAGATGATGATGGGCTTCATCAAGGACCTGCCCCTGGCCGGGATCCTCAACACCAACGTGGATGTGGAGGGTCAGGGCAACGGCATCGACGAGAAGTGGGTCTCCGAGTTCATGTCCATCTGCCCCCACAGGGTGATCGCATCCGGAGGCATCTCCTCCATGGAGGATGCGAAGGTCCTCGCTTCCCACGGGGTGGCGGGAGCGGTGGTGGGAGTGTCCATCTACACCGACATCATGAAACCCTGGGAATGGGATGTACCCTGGGAGGTCTGAGACATGGTTTCAAGGAAGATGCCCTGCGAACTGGTGGTCTTCGAGCTCCTTCCCACGGCGAGAGGCGCCATAGCGAAGGAGCTTGTGGAGACTTACGGCTACACCCAGTCCGCGGTGGCAAAGATGTTCGGGATAACGTCGGCAGCCATATCCCAGTACGTCAAGGGACTGAGGGGCGGCAACCCCTACATCGACAACAGCCAATACCGCGAAGATTTCTACGAGAAGATTCGCGCCATAGCGGAGAACCTGACCAAGGGTTCGGATCTCTCCAACGAGCTGTGCGACCTGTGCTCCTTCTTCAAGAGGTCCGGCATGATCGACGAGATCTACCGGAACCAGGGATCCAAGGCATCCCTGTCCAAGTGCATGGAGTGCCCCAGGCACATCTAGGCCTTGCGGCGGGAATAGCTGTCGCAGAACACCTCCAGGACGTCCCGGCCCTGCCGGGTCACCCGGGACTTGCGTTTGGAGACCTTCTCCACCCAGCCCTTGTCTATCCAATAGTCCACGTAGTTGCGCTGATAGCGCATCACGTCCTTCTGCTCCGGACGTCCGGTGGGGGTCTTGTCGTAATCCTCGAAGAGACCCTGCTCGTTCAGCAGGCGCATCATGGTGGATGCACATGAATCGCCCTTCTCGATCTGCTCCTCCAGAACCTTCAGTGCCAGCACCCTGGTGGGATCCGGGGATTCCAGTGGGTACGCTGATACGGCTCTGGGCTCACGGGTGGTCTTTGTCAGACCCACCGGGGTATCGCCGTCGTAGTAGACCTCGCGGATCTTGTCCGCAGGCACCTGGAACTTGTCCGCGCTGACGGTGAAGGGGATGGCGATCTCCGTGTTCATCATCGATGCCATCAGAGCCGCGGCGGAATATTCGGATGTGCCAGCGGAGATGTTCACGTAGATCTCCAGGTTCTCGCCGCATCTGTTGACCTCGTCCTGCATGATGCAGAGGACCTGCCTCATCACGTTGGAGAATTCGTACACGTGGCACTTGTGATCCACCACCTCGATCGGCCTTCCCATGGCGCCGATCTGACGGATGACCTCGTCGTAGAACTCCCGGTAGACGCTGCCCTCCCCCGCGGTGTGCAGAAGGTGGACGCGGGTGGCGTAGTAGTAGGATATGGGATCCACGATCTTCGCCACCTCGAACGTGACGCAAGATATCAGAACCCGTTCCTTCCTACCCGATGACAAGAACACCCCTCGAAGCAGGCTCCATTATAACGATGAGGACATTATAATGATGTCGGGAGGACTCCATTTCGTGCGATTTTTCGCAATTCCGTCGTTTTTCAACCCACGCGAGAGTGGAATTCGGTGGCTGGGTATGATGCGTGCGGGCGCGCAGTTATTATAGTGTCCTGCCGTACTTCGGGACGTTATCATGAGCGCCAGAACCTCCGAGATCCACAGGAAGACCCGGGAGACCGACATCAGCATCTCCCTGGACATCGACGGCAGCGGAAGATACGATGTGGAGTGCGACGACCAGTTCCTCAAGCACATGACCGAGACGCTGGCCAGGTACTCCGGCATGGACATCACCATGCGTGCGACGGGAGACAACCCGCACCACCTGATCGAGGATGTCGCCATCACCTTGGGGAAGGCGTTCGCCCAGGCACTGGACGAAAGGCCCCTCGAGAGGATGGGCACCGCCACCGTGGTGATGGACGACGCCCTGGTCATGACATCACTGGACATCGTGGACCGCCCCTACTGCGAGGCGGACTGCCCCGACCCCCTGTACGCACACTGGTTCAGGAGCTTCGCCATGTCCGCCGGGATCACACTGCACATCCTGGTGGTGAGGGGATTCGACGACCACCACATCGTGGAGGCGTCCTTCAAGAGCATGGGCAAGGCGCTTCAGACCGCCACCCACGTCAGGAGCGAGGAGCTCAGTACCAAGGACAGGGTGGAGGTGGACTGATTGCTCACCCGCAGGATCATACCGTGCCTCGACGTGAAGAACGGCAAGGTCGTAAAGGGAGTGAACTTCGAGAACCTGCGGGACGTGGGCCATCCGCCGGAACTGGCGGAGGAGTACGAGAGGCAGGGTGCAGACGAGATCACCTTCCTTGACATCACCGCTTCGATAGAGACCAGGCAGACCATGTTGGACGTGGTCTCCGAGACCGCCCGCAGGCTGTTCGTCCCCCTCACAGTGGGAGGGGGCATTCGCACCTACTCCGACATGAGGGACGCCCTGAACGCCGGAGCGGACAAGGTGTCCGTGAACTCCGCTGCGGTGGCCAACCCGGACATCATCACCGAGTGCTCCGAGGGATTCGGTAGCCAGTGCGTTGTCGTGGCCATAGACGCCAAGAGGAAGGGGAACAGCTGGGTGCTCTCCACCCACGGAGGCACCAGGATGACCGACATCGACGCGGTGGAATGGGCGCAGAGGGCCCAGGACCTGGGTGCCGGGGAGATCCTGCTCACATCCATGGACGCGGACGGCGTCAAGACCGGGTACGACATCCCGCTGACTGAGGCGGTGGCGGATGCGGTCTCCATCCCGGTGATCGCCTCCGGCGGCTGCGGCAGCAAGGAGCACATCTACGAGGTGTTCTCCCAGACCAACGCCTCGGCGGCGCTGGCGGCGTCCATATTCCATTACAGGGAGTGCACGGTGGGCGACGTGAAGCAATATCTCAGGGACAAGGGAGTGGAGATCAGATGAGCCTTAACTTCGGAGCGGACGGGCTGATCCCGGTAGTGGTCCAGGACCACGGGACCGGAGAGGTGCTTATGGTGGCCTGGTCCAACCAGGAGGCCGTGGACCTGATGCTGGATACCGGATACACCCACTTCTGGTCCCGCAGCCGTCAGAAGATGTGGAAGAAGGGTGAGGAATCCGGCAACGTGCAGAGGATCGTTTCCATACAGTCGGACTGCGACGAGGACACCCTTCTTGTGAGGGTGATCCAGGAGAACGGCATCGCCTGCCACACCGGCAGCCCCAGCTGCTTCTTCAACACCATATACGGCGACCCGCAGCAGACATCGGCCATCATCGCCGAGCTGAAGAGGGTGATCCACGACCGCAGGGTGAATCCCGACGAGGGCAGCTACACCTGCAAGCTCTTCGACGACGAGACCAAGATGTGCAAGAAGATCGTTGAAGAAGCGGCGGAGTTCGTCCTGGCCATCAAGGACAGGGACAAGGACAACGCCGCCTGGGAGATGGCCGACCTGATATACCATGCCATGGTGGCCATGGAGAAGGAGGGCATCGACATGTCCGACGTCTACGAGAAGCTGGCGGAGAGGAGATGATGAGGGCGGACCTGCACACCCATACTGTATACAGCGACGGGGAGCTGATCCCCGCGGAGCTTGTGCGCAGAGCCAAGGTGCTGGGTCATAATGTGATCGCACTGACAGACCACGTGGACATGACCAACGTTGAGTGGGTCGTCACCAACATCGTCAAGGCCGTCGAGCTGACCGACGATGCCATCGAGGTGATCCCCGGGGTGGAGATCACCCACGTGCCCCCGTCGCAGATGGATGCGGTGGTGAAGAAGGCTCGCTCTTTGGGAGCGATGATCGTGGTGGTGCACGGCGAGACCGTGGTGGAGCCGGTGGAGAAGGGCACCAACCGTGCCGCCGCCGAGAATCCGGACGTGGATATACTGGCACATCCCGGAATGCTTACCGTGGAGGATGCCCAGACCGCCAGGGACAACGGCGTGGCACTGGAGATCACCGGCCGTGCCGGGCACAACATCACCAACGGCCATGTGGCGGAGATCGCCAGGGCCGTGGGCGCTGACATGGTTGTCGACTCTGATACCCACGCCCCGGAGAACCTGATGGACGAGGCGGCAGCCATGACCGTTGCCATCGGAGCGGGACTCACCGTCAAGGAGGCAGAGACCGCCCTGTTCCGCACCCCCTACGATATCGTCAGACGCAGATCCCTTTGAACACATGCCCGCAGGGGCATGATTCCCTTTTTCTATCGCGAAGGACATACCGCCGGCATGCCGAGAATCGGGATCATAGGCGGCTCCGGGGTCTACAACCCGGACAGATTCGAACAGACCGGGACATTCTACCCCGACACCCCCTACGGGAAGCCTTCCGATGAGATACTGCTGGGAAGGATCAGCGGTATCGAGGTAGCATTCCTTCCCCGCCACGGTAAGGACCACAGATTCCCTCCCACCTCAGTCCCGTACAAGGCGAACATCCATGCCATGAAGATGCTCGGCGTGCAGATGATCGTCTCCCCCTGCGCTGTGGGTTCCCTCCAGGAGAAATACGCTCCCGGGGACATGGTCATCGTGGACCAGTTCATCGATTTCACCAAGAAGCGGGACTACAGCTTCTTCAACGACAGGACGGTGCACATCAGCATGCCCGACCCCTGCTGCCCGGTAATGGCCGATGTCTTCGACGTCGCGGCGAAGGACCTGGGAATCAGGCACCACAAAGGCGGCACCTATGTGTGCATCGAAGGCCCCAGGTTCTCCACCAGGGCGGAGAGCGCCATGTTCAGGCAGTTCGCCGACATCATCGGCATGACCCTGGTGCCGGAGTGCCAGCTTGCCAGGGAGGTCGGCATGTGCTACTGCTCCCTCGCCACGATCACCGACTACGACGCCTGGAAGGAGGAGACCGTGGACATACAGATGGTGATGGACACCATGGCCGCCTGCCTGAAGAACATCACCGAGATCCTCGAGAGGGCGCTGCCGGACCTGGCGGCGCTGCCGGCCCGCTGCCGCTGCGCAGATGCGGCCGAGGAGTGCGGAGCCACCGGGGAGTGAGCTCCCCTCCTTTTTATCCTAGGAGCGTCTGCGGGAGTCGATGAAGACCGGCAGCCTTACCGTGCTGGCAGTTTGCCTCGTCGCACTGACGGCCTGCTTCGCCTCCGTAGACTCCTCTGCGGCAGGCGAGCAGAGCGTCGGCATCGGCAACGTCAACGTGTACTGCGTCGATTCCGACGTGGTGCTCGATGCCAGATCCACCCATACGATCTACCTAGTCCTTACCAACCACTCCAACAGCCAGGTCATAGTGACCATGGACTGCTCAGCCACCGCAGACGGGGTGACCCTGTCCTCCGGCTCCGGGAGCGGCGTCCCCATCGATGCCAACAGCATGGTCCAGATCCCTGTGACCATACGCGTGGACAAGTTCGCCCCCACCGAGACGGTCAGCATACCAATCGGCTTCAGGGTGATCTCCGGGACCGTGGAGACCGGGACCCTGTCCATCGGCATCGAGGTCACCTCCGCATACGAGTCCGAGGGCAGGTTCAACATGATCCTCGGCGTGTTCGCCAACCCCCTCGGTGACTCCCTGAACACCCCTGCCGTCAACACCGCCATCTCCGCGATCATCTGGCTGCTGATCGCCGTTGCCGCTGCACTGGTCTCCGACCGCCTCATGCAGGGGAAGACCAAAGCAGACCGCTCATCCCAGGAGATGAAGGACATCCGCTGGGCCGGACGCATGATCGCCGTGCTGATCATCCTCTTCGGGATATCCAACTGCCTCAGCGTCTACGGCGCGGACGAGTACTACATCGGCACCTTCTCCGACATAGGCAAGATCGTCGCCTACTTCGTCGGCGCGGTGCTGGCATGGAAGGCGTACAAGGTCGTGGTCTACAACATCGTCGTCAGGATGGACACCAAGGACAGGATCGACGACTCGCTGCTGCCGCTCCTGAATATGATAGGCAAGATCATCATCGCCATCGTCGCCGTATCCGTCATACTGGCGGTGATGGGGCTCAGCCTCGCCGCAATACTGACCAGCGCCGGCCTGGTCACACTGGGTATCTCCCTCGGAGCGCAGAGCACCCTCAACCAATTCTTCAGCGGGCTGGTCCTCATGACCAGCCGCCCCTTCCGCATCGGCGACAAGATCCGTCTCGGAACCGACGGGGAGGTCCTCATCGTCAGGAAGATCAGCGTCATGGAGACGGAGTTCAAGAACTGGCTCAACGAGGAGGTCACCCGCGTGCCCAACAGCACCGTGATGGCGTCCACCATCGTCAACATGACCATGGACGACAAGTCCTACAAGGTCTACGACTACTTCGACATCGCCTACGGCGCAGACGTGGACAAGGCCAGGGAGATCATCATGAGCACGGTCATGGCCCATCCCCAGGTCATCAAGGACGGCTCCAAGTCCATGCCGCTCTTCAGGTTCCAGTCCCTGGACAGCTCCTCGGTGAAGCTCAGGGTCACCTATGTCGTCCCAGACCACGAGAACTACCTGACCATCTCCGGGCAGATCAAGGAGGCTGTCTACAGGAGATTCAGGGCCGAGGGCATCGAGATCCCGTTCAACGTCGTGGACGTGCACGTGAGGGGATGACATGAGCCGCAGAACATGCGCCGTGCTGATTGCGGTCATCCTCGCGATGCTGCTTGTCCCGGTGCAGACCGCGGATGCGGCGAGCCCGTCCACGGAACTGACGGTCCACACGGACCCTGACAGCCTGGACATCGAGACCCTGGAGGCCGCCACCTACACCGCCGTGGTCCACAACTCGTCGAACCTGACGTACACCATCACGCCGGTGTTCGCCACCGACTGTGCCCATCTGGGCGTGACGATGAGCGTCAACGGCACCGCCGTGGCCTCCGGCGCCATGACGCCGTTCACCCTGAAGCCCGGGGACAACCTGGCCATAAGGATCGAGCTCACCGGCGACAAGTTCCTGGAGAACGGAAGCTTCTCCGGCACCCTGACCCTCATACCCTATGTGGCGGCGGAAGGGCAGACCGGTCTGGAGCCGATCGTCAAAACGTTCTCCATCAACGCCGCATCCACCATATCCGTCGAAGGGGACTACAACAAGATACTGGGGATCTTCGGCAACCCCCTGCCCTCTCCCCTCAACACCGCCCCGGTGTCCGCTGTGCTGACGCTGATCCTCTGGGCGATCGGAGCGGGCATCGTGGCCTTCATCGCCACCAGGATCGCCGGCAGGATAATCATCAGGCCGTCCAAGACCAGGAACGCGGCCGAGGAGGAGAACTACAGGAACCTCAGGGTCATGTGGAGATCGGTGTTCATCATCGCGATGATGGTGGGCGTCATGAAGTGCCTCAACGTCCTCGGACTGGAGGAGAGCGTCGTCGTCACCATAGACGACTTCCTGTTCCTCATCATCGCCGTCTGCGGCGCCAAGCTGGTCTGGGACCTCTACCGCGCCTTCGTGGTGGAGATGGGCATCAGGAACGACAACGACGACTACCAGTCCCTCACCCCGCTGCTGCTCATGCTGGGGAAGATCGTCATCCTCTTCGGCGCGGCCACGGTGGTCCTGGCAATATTCGGCATAGACCTGGTCTCGCTCATCGCAGGACTCGGTCTGGCCGCCACGGCGATATCCATCGGTGCGTCCAGCATCATCAGCCAGTTCCTTAGCGGACTGGTCATACTCATCGACCGCCCCTTCACCACCGGCGACAAGGTCATGGTCGGCACCGACAGGACCGAGCTCATCGTGAAGAAGGTCAGGATCATGAGCACCGAGCTGAAGAACTGGAACAACGAGGAGAACTACATCATCCCCAACAGCACCCTCACAGGGAACAGCGTGGTGAACATCACCAAGGACAATGTGAACTACAAGGTGTACGACTACTTCAGCATCGCACACGACTCGGACATCGGGAAGGCCAAGAGCATCATGCTGGAATGCGCGCTCGACCACCCGGAGGTTGTCACCGACGGCACCTTCGGAGTCCCGGATGTGAAGTTCATGGGCGTGGACCGCAGCGGCATCAGCCTGAGGCTGGCGTACATCGTCAGCGACCACGAGAACTACGGCACCTACGCATCGCAGGTGAGGAGGGCGGTGTACGACCGCTTCAACGAGGAGGGCATCGAGATCCCCTACTCGCAGTACACCGTGAACATCGACAGGACCGAGATCACCGAAGCGGGATCGAAGGACCCGGACGGGATGTGATGGGAGTCAGGGCGGTCATCACCGGCACCGTGCAGGGAGTGGGCTTCCGCCCCTCCGTGTACCGCCTCGCGGAGGCCATGGGGCGCAGCGGCAGCGTGCGCAACGACGGTGCCTCGGTGGTGATCGAGCTCGACAGGGACGACGGGTTCATCGACGCCCTCCTGCACAGCCTCCCGCCATTGGCGAAGGTGGAGTCCATATCCGTCAGCGAGACGGATGTGGCATCCGGAACAGGATTCTCCATATCGGAGTCCTCTGCCGGCGCCGGAGGGGTGGGCATACCCGCGGACACCGCGGTATGCCCGAGATGCCTGGCGGAGATGCGCTCCGACGGGAGGAGAGGAGGCTACCCATTCACCACCTGCACAGAATGCGGGGCCAGATTCACCCTCATGCGCTCCATGCCCTACGACCGTGCACGCACGTCCATGTCGGGATTCCCCGTATGCCCGGAATGCGGCAGGGAGTACGATGACCCGACGGACAGGAGGTTCCACCATCAGACTGTCTGCTGCCCGGTATGCGGACCATCCTACCGCCTCCTGGACAAAGAAGGCGTCGAGATCCCCGTAGACCCCGTATCGGCGTTCGCCGAAGGACTGGACGACGGCAGGATCGGCATCGCCAAGAGTTGGGGAGGCATGCACATATGCGCCTCCATCGACCGCGTGGCGGAGCTGAGGGAGTGGTACCGCAGGCGGTACAAGCCGTTCGCGGTCATGGTCAGAGACGAGGAGGCCGTCCGCAGATACGGCGACCCCACTCCGTGGGAGCTTGAGGAGATGACGTCCCCCCGCAGGCCCATCGTCCTGGTCAGGAAGAGGGACTGCGTCCCGGAGGAGGTGTCCCCGGGACTGGACACCGTCGGGATGTTCCTCCCCTACACAGGGATGCACCACCTGCTGTTCGACCGTCTCAAGACGGATGCGCTGATCATGACATCCGCCAACCTCCCCGGAGAGCCCATGGTGCTGGACGACAGGGACGTCATGTCCATGGGCGCGGACATGTACCTGCTCCACAACCAGGAGATAGTGAACCGCGCCGACGACTCCGTCATCAAGATGCTGGACGACCGCACCTACTTCCTGCGGAAGTCCAGAGGCCATATCCCGTCATACATCGACATCCCGCTGAATGGCTCGGCGATCGCCGTGGGGCCCCAGGAGAACATCACCGCCACGGTGTCGGTCAACGGGAGGATGCACACCACGCAGCACATCGGCAACGCCGAGTCCATCGGCGTGGTGGAGTATCTCGACGAAGCGGTACGCTCGCTAATGGATATGACCGGCTGCCGGCCGCAGATGGTTGCCATGGACCTCCATCCGGGCTACACAAACAGGAAGGTCGCCAAGCGTATCGCCGAGGAGTGTGATGCGGGGGTCATCGAGGTGCAGCACCACTGGGCCCACTGCGCCTCGCTGATGGCCGATGCCGGGATCTACGAGATGGCGGCGCTGGCCGTTGACGGTACGGGACACGGCACCGACGGGGCCGCATGGGGCGGGGAGGTGATGACCTCCGACCTCCAATCATACGAACGCGTGGCCCATCTCGAATACATACCTTTGATCGGCGGAGACGCCGCCCTCAAGGACATCAGAAGACTCAGGTTCGCCATCGACCGCATCAACGGAGAGGAGTCGCAATTCGTAACGGATAAGGAAGCGTCCGTGTTCTCCAAGATGATCGGCAACAGCGTCATGACATCATCGTTGGGGAGGGTGTTGGACGCGGTGTCGTATTCCCTTGGCGTCTGTGAACAACGCACCTACGACGGCGAACCCGCCATGAGATTGGAACCGCTCCTCGAAAGGGGAAGGAGACTGGGGGGCTTCGACACCTCCGTCGACAATGGCGTGATCGGTACCGCGCACCTGTTCCAAGACATCCCCAAGAACGCCAGGAAGGAGGATGTGGCCGTCAGTATCGTCGGTTCCATCGTCGACACCATGACCGACTGCGCCTGCGACGCTGCCGAGAAGAAGGGCTTGAAGCACATCGGTATCACCGGCGGGGTGTCCTACAGCCTGCCCATAAGCAGGATGTTCAGGGACAGGGTGATAAGGAACGGATTCATACCTGTCCTCCACCGCCGGGTGCCCAACGGCGACGGCGGCATATCGGTGGGTCAGGCCGCCATAGCGCTGAAGGGACTGGAATGAACACATTGTTAGTGCTGTTGGACGGAGCCAAGGATCACAAGATCCCCGAATTCGGAGGATTGGAGCCGCTGGAGAAGGCGGAGATGCCTTTCTACAGGTCCGCGGACGCCACCATGGGCGAGACCACCGGCAGAGGGTACACCCATCTGTTCCTGAACGAGTTCTTCACCGGACACCCACCCGACGTGGAGAGGGCGGTTCTCGAAGGCATGGGCTTGGGCATGGACCTCAGCGGCGGGCGCACGGCGTTCCGTCTCAGCCCCGCCTATCTGGAAGGCGACACCGTCAGGTGGGCCTACGACACATCATCGTTCTACGAGAAGCTGCAGGAGACTGTGAGGGATTGTCTCCACATCGTGGAGGAGTACGACCCGCAGATCGAGTTCTTCATCAGCGGCAGGGCGATCCTTACCATGGACTACGACCCCGTGCAGGGACTTCCGGCTCCTCCGGTGGACGCTTCCAAGGCGGACATCCCCGGACCCTTGGGAGAGATGGTGGAAGAAGTTGCAAAACGCATGGGCGGGATCACCGACTACCCCTGGGGATGTGGGCGGTTCACAGACCAGTATCCTCCATTCGCCTGCTTGGACAACCTAACCGCATTCTCGGACAGCCCCACATCCCTGGGGATCTGCGCCTCGTTGGGATACGACATCAGGATGATCAGGGACTTCGACGACCGCTTCGCCCCCGCCAGGGAGGCGCTGGAGAAGGGGAACGTATTCCTTCATCTGGACGAAATCGACGAGTACAGCCACATGCGGGACCCCATGAAGAAGGTGGCGATCCTGGAGAAGGCGGACCGTCTGATGGAGAGATACTTCTCCGATGCGGAGAGGATCGTCTACTTCATCGATCACGGCACATCCTCCCTGACCGGAGAGCATCTGCCCATAAACACACCGTTCAGGGCGAATTACGCGACCGACATCGGACGCGGAGAACTGGTTCCCGTCGGATCCCTATTGCCTAGACTCCTGTGACCATCCTGCGGATGGCCCCCATGTCCAATTCCTTCTCGGCGATGTCCGCCAATCTGTCCAGGGAGTCCATGTAAGCCTTCATGGCATCGCCGTAGCGTCCGCCGGACCTTGCGGAGATGGTGTCCTCATCCGGGAGGATGATGTCGGTGTAGGGCATGGTGCCCAGGAACCTCATGCCGGTGAGCTCCACCACACGGTCGATGGCGCTCTGCAGTATCTCGGGGTCGCCTCTGAAGCGGTTGATCACGAAGCCCTTCACCATGTGCCTCATGTCCTCGGGCACCAGCAGCCATGTGCCGTACAGGGCGGCGAAGACTCCCCCGCGCTCTATGTCGCCGACGAGGACGATATCCATGTCCCTCTCCTTGGCCATGCGAAGATTGGCGATGTCCCTATCCATAAGATTAAGCTCCACCGGAGAACCGGAGCCCTCGCATATCATGTGATATTCGGAGGCGAGACGGTCGTAGGCCGCACAAGCCGCTGCCACCAGTTCGTCGGTGGGCGGGCGCTCCCTGTTGGAACGGACCTTCCCGTTGACCACGTACTGCATAACGCCCTTCCCCGCCGGTTTCAGTAATATGGGGTTCATGTCGCCGCAGGGCTCCCGTCCGCAGGCCCAGGCCTGCAGGGCCTGACCCATGCCTATCTCCTCGCCGCCCAAGGTGACGTAAGCGTTCAGCGAGAGGTTCAGCGCTTTGAACGGGGAAACCTTCATGCCATTGCGGGTGAGGCTGCGGCAGATCACCGCCACCATGGTGGTCTTCCCGGCATTGGATGACGTTCCCAGGACCATCAGCGGCATCGGTGCACCCCCGCGATCTCTTTCAACAGATCCATGTCCATGGCATCCCTGAATCCGGAGGCCACCTTGGCTATGCTTGCCTCTACGTCATCGTCGTAGCGGTCGCCCTCGGTGACCTTCACGCCCTCGCCCACCAATGACAGGAACAGTCTGCGGAAGGGATTCTTCTCCAGCACCCCGTGGAGATAGGTGCCGAAGAGCATCTCGTCCTCCCTGACGGAGCCCTCCGGCTCCCCTCTGACGGTGAACAGGGGCTTCTCCTTGGTGACGGTGCGACCGACATGCAACTCGTATCCTGTGACTTCCTCCCCGGTGAGGTTGAGTGTACCCACATCCCTGACGGTGATCTTCTCCTCGGTGATCCAAGAGGCCTCCGCATCGAAAAGAGCCAGCGCAGATGTGTCGCCAGCCTCGGGATCCTCGTATCCGTGAGGGTCGTGGAGCATCTTCCCCATCATCTGATAACCGCCGCATATGCCCAATATGGGCACCTTGCCGCGGAGCGAGCGCACCGCATCGGCGAGACCGTTGGCCTCCATCCACCTCATGTCAGATACCGTGTTCTTGGTACCCGGGATCACTATGGCACCGCAACCGTCCAGGCCTTCGGGGGATGTGACGAACCTGACGGTCACGTCCTCCCCGTACAGCGGGTCCAGGTCGGTGAAGTTGGCGATCCTCGGTGTGCGGATCACGGCGATGACGTCCTTGCCCTCGCCTATGGAGGATGTGTGCCTGAAGAACTCGGAGTCCTCCTGGGGGAGATGACAGTCTATGTGGGGCACCGCCCCCAGGACCGGTATCCCGGTGCGCTCCGACAGCATGCGTGCCCCTTCCAGCACGCCGGCTGGATTCCCGCGGACGTTGTTGTACAGTATCGCCTTGATACGTCTGCGGTCCTGCTCCGGCATGAGCATGATCGTTCCGAGAACGTAGGCGAAGGAGCCTCCCCATTCCACATTCACCACCAGGATGCAATCCGCATCGGCGACCTCCGCCGCCCTCATGTTGGCGATGTCCGCCTCGTAGATGTTGATCTCCGCCGGGGAGCCGGCGCCCTCCATCACCACGATGTCGTACTCCTCGCGCAGGGCGTCCAAATTCTCCCTCAGTATGCGGAACCCGTGATTGGGGATGAAGTCGTTGTAATACGACGGCACGTCGTAGGTGCCGACGGCTTTCCCCTCCACCACCACCTGGGACCTCATGTCCGCAGTCGGTTTCAAGAGGATGGGATTGACTCTGAACGTGGGCTCGACACGTGCCGCCTGGCATTGCAGATCCTGTATCATGGAGATCTCGTGGCCCTCCGCCGTCACCTTGGCGTTGAGACTCATGTTCTGGGACTTGAAGGGACACACCTTGTATCCCATGTTACTGAATATCCTGCACAGGGCGAGGGCGGTCATCGATTTTCCCGCATCGGAAGTGGCACCGAGGACCATCACCGCCCGTCCCTTCGGGCAAGGTCCTGCTGTGGGAGCCTGGGTCTCCATATTGGCGGATATATCCTGCTTCGATAAATACGGTTCGCGGACCACTGCGGCTTTGTCGAATAATTAGTTCGTGCACCTCTTCAGCATGTTGAAGAGGGCGAGCTTGCGCTCGACCTCCCTCACCATGTTATCGAACTTCCTGGCT
>CASEZY010000005.1 GCA_949292635.1 uncultured Methanomassiliicoccales archaeon | reverse complement strand
GTTACAGCTTTTCAATGTGTACCATAACATCACGAAGTATTGCTCGGAGGATACGACCGCACTTAAAAAGTATTTGCTCGAAGGCAGGGAAGAGTTCTCGAAAGTCAGGGGGCTTGTAAACACCGTGTTTAACGATGAGTCTGCCACGGTCGTGCGGGCATCGCGGTGGGAGAGGCGTCCGGATTCTGCAAGGTATGGTTAACGGGATCCGAGTCCTCGGACGTTTTGTAAACTATGCTTTACAGAATCGGATTTCTCAGAAGTTCTGTAAAGTATGCTTTACACATACGACACCATCAAATCGTGCGAGCATGATGCCCACCGCATGGAAGAAGGGATCGGGACCGTTTTCCCAGAGAGCGATACATGGCCGAGCTCAGATCGTCCGGGGATCCGCCATCCGCCAGAGTCATCACCGGCATGAGGGGTTCCGGAAAATCGACGCTCATGAGCATGTACATGGACGAGCTCATCGCATCCGGGGTTCCGGCATCCGATATCATGCACATCAATCTCGATTCGTACTCCGATGTTGCCCCGAAGGACCACAGGGAGCTCACTGACCTGGTGAAGAGGGCCAGCCCGCGCAAGCACTACTTCTTCGACGATATCCAGAAAGTCAACGGGTGGGAGATGTCGGTTGCATCCATCCATGCCGACGGCGGCGATGTGTGCCTCACCGGGACTGGTCCGATACTGTCGCCCGAGCTTGCCGCCCGCATCGCGGACAGATGCATCGAGAACCGCGTCCTGCCCCTGTCGTTCTCAGAATACAGGATGTTCAGAGCATCCGGTGGCAAAAGCGACAAGGAGATCCTCGTCGACTTCATGCACAACGGCTCTCTGCCGGCAGTGGCGAAGATGGAAGACGGTCCGGATAAGAGCATGATACCGGAGATCCTGGAAGGGACGTTCAGCACCGCGATGGTGGAGGGCGTCTTCATGAGGCACAGCCCCAGGAACTCTGCCGCTCTCATCGATGTCATCCGCCTCATGATGCGCGGCATCGGCGGCAGGATCTCATCCAGGAGCATCTCGAAGCGCATCGCGGGCCAGGGGCTCAGACTGTCTCACGTCACCGCAGAGGAGTACATGGCCTACATCACCGAGGCGATGCTTATGTCCAGGGCCGGCAGGATGGATTCCTCCACCCGCGGATACCTGCGCACATCGGACAAATTCTACACCTCTGATACCGGCATCAGGAACTTCATCGCCGGGGCAAGGAGCGACGATATCGACGGGATCCTGGAGAACGTTGTGTACAACGAGCTGGTATACAGGTATGGAAACGCATCCGTGTGCGACGTCAACGGGCTGGAGGTGGATTTCGTCTCGGAGGCCGACGGACGCCTGATGTACTTCCAGGTCAGCGTCAGCATCGGCGACGCCGGGACCCGCGAGAGGGAGCTGAGACCGCTGAGGGCGCTCAGAGACGGATATCCCAAGACGGTCATCGTCTACGAGGGCTTCCCGCAGAAGGACATCGACGGCATCAGGATCGTCGGCATCCTGGAATGGCTCACCGGATGCGGATGATCGGACTACCCATCCACTCTCTCGGAGACGATGGTCGGCTCCTCGGAATCGAAGGCGATGCCGTACAGCACTTCAATCGGGTTCAGATTGCGACAAAAAGTGTAAAATGAAATGTGCCGGCGCCTTAAGGCGCCGGCGGTCACGGTCAGATGACCGGGGTGAGCCTGGCGAACTCGTACACCTTCTCGGGGCAGTTCATCTCGCAGGCCTGGCAGGCGGTGCCCAGGCACAGGTCGGAGCGGACGTTGATGGTGGGTCCCTCGGTGACCTTCAGCGCCCTTTCGGGGCAGCCGCGCTCGCACTTCCTGCATCCGGTGCAGCCATCGAAGCTGCCCCTGAGGATGAGGCCCACCTCCTCCATGGTGTGGACGCCTCCTCCCACATCGGGGATGTCGGACTTCACCACCCTGACCACCTTCTTCGGCGGCACCAGGGCGGGCATGGATCCCAGGCCCTCCATCTCCATCATCTCGCTGTACATGTCGAAGGACATGCCCTCGGTCCAATAGGCCAGCTCCAGCACGTACATCTTCTCGAAGATCTCGTTGCCGGCGAACATGATGTGGTTCGCCGAGATGGAGTTGGCGACGGACTGCATCTCGTCAAGGGTCTCGGCGTCCCTGAGGAGGTCGTGGGCCATCATCAGAGAGGTGTTGCCCAGCTGGTAGACCTCGTCCAGCACCCTGGGGATCATGCCGCAGTACTGGGCCTTGACAGCATCGACATATGTTCCGGAGGCTCCGGCCATGTACATGGTGCGGACGTCGCCGTCGTCGATGCCAACCTCCTTCATCAGGGTGCGGTGGCCGGCGCGGATGGCGCCCATGGCCTTCCCGGCCTCCTGGACGTCCTCCTCGGTGAAGTAGATCCCGTTGGTGAACTTGAGGCGGTGCTCCTCGTTGACTATGTGCGGCAGGGATATGGCTCCGGACTTCAGGCCCTCCGCCATGGCGGAGACCACTCCGGTTCCGGTGATCCCCCTGGCCTGGTAGTCCAGGATCTTGACCTCCCTTCCGGTGAGGGGGTCCACCCTGCAGGTGGTGATGGGGACCAGGCGGTCGTCCAGGACGATGTTGTCCCACATCCCGTCCTCGGAGATGCTGACGTCGGAGATGGCGCCGGGGGCGGCGAGGATGCCGTACTTGATGGACTGACCCTCCATGGCCGGACCGGCGGCGGCGGAGCCGGAGTACAGCTGGCCGTCGTGGTAGAGGCCCATCTCCGCGTTGGTGCCGTAGTCGGTGACCATGCAGGTCTCGTCCTTCTCCAGCATGTGGGACTTCATGATCATGGCCAGGGCGTCGGCTCCGATCTCGTGCCTGATGGCCGGGGGTATCAGCACCTCCACCTCTGGGTTGATGCCGGGGATGCCGATGGTGCCGGCGGTGGTGACGTGGGCGGAACGGTCCGGGCTCTTGACGCCCAGGGACTTCAGCTTGTTCTTCCCGGCGAAGGCCAGGTCGCGAACCTCGATGTTCTCGAAGATGGACAGCTGGATAGGGTTACCGCAGACGGAGATCTTGCGGATGTCCTTCATCTTCTCCTTGCCGTACAGGGAGATCAGGTTCTGGATGGTACCCATGATGATGCCGTGGCCCACCTCGGAACCGGACTTCATCCAGAAGTGCAGATGGTCCATGATGTTGGCGCCGGGCAGAGGGTGCCTGACAGTGATTGCCGTGTCGAGGATCTTGGCGTTGTTGTCCAGATCCACGAGATGGGACCTGAAACCGCTCGTCCCCAGGTCCAATGCGACTCCGTAATTTGGCATGCATCCGAATCGCAACGCATATATTAACCTTTTAAACGCCGTGATTACGACCAATAATAACATTGTGTAACTGAAACGTCTGGATATGCAAAATGAGAATGGGGAAAAGGGTTGAGAGGTGCACATGATGCGCAAGGTGGGGGCAAGGGGATTTGAACCCCTGTCAGCGGGTTTCCACCACGCGGGGAGCTACCCCGCGCGAAATCATAGGGTCATCGCTCCAGTTACTCATCAACTGTCAGCAAACCCGATTCTAATCACGCTCTATAACTGGAGCCCGCCAGTCTACCAGGTTAGCCTATACCCCCGTGAGACTGATATGATCAGGATCACTTCTTGCGCATCTTCTGTGCTCTCTTTCTTCTCCTCATCTTCTTCTTGCGCCACTTCCAACGCTGGTTGCCGCGTTTCTTCCAGGCGCGTGAGCTTCTCTTCATGTTGGTTCCTTCCTTGGGCGTATAACGCTCCGAGGCGGGCCCGTCGGGATTCGAACCCGAGGCGTCTGGCTTAGAAGGCCAGCGCTATATCCTAGCTAAGCCACAGGCCCGCAGTAAACCCGCCCATCACGTCATGCGATTTAAAGGTTTACCAGCCGTTCCGGCGTACCGCCTGAGAACCGAATCATGTGTCCTTTATAATAATATAATGCGAGGAGGACGTGATCGTGAACTGGTGCCGAGGGGGATGGGTGACCATCATATCCCCAGTACGCGGGCCATGTTCCCGCCCATGAGCTTCTCCAAGAGAGCGTCGGTGCACCAATCCCCCTTCCTGATGAGCTCGATGAACAGCTGCACCCAGAACCTCTCCTCGTACAGAGGGAAATCCGAACCGAAGACGATCCTGTCCGGGAAGCGGGACATGGCATCCCCCAGACGCTTGTGCACCATGTCCGGGCGGTCCGGCCACCAGCCCTGCAGTGCGGAGCAGTCGGAGTAGACGTTATCGCAGGCCTCCATCAATGGGAACAGCTCGTCGTGGAACTTCCCGCCCAGGTGGGCGATGATAAACTTCGTGTCCGGGTGATCCTCCGCCACCCTGCGCATGTTCGCCGGATGGCAGTACTTCTCGTCCATGGGGGCGAAGGCCATGCCCGCATGTGTAGTGACCACGAGACCCAGATCCTCCACCGTATCCCAATACTCGTCGTACTTGGGGTCGTCGGGATAGAAGCCTGTGGCGGGGTACATCTTGACGCCGAGCGGTTCGTACCTGTCGGTCAGCTTCCTCAGCAGCTCGCAGGCGTTGCTCCGGTTGGGGTCCACGCCTATGAACGGCAGGAAACGGTCGTCGGCGGAGCAGCGGGTGAAGACCCAGTCGGTGTATTCCTCTATGTCCATCCGGGAGCCGATCAGACCGAAATCGGTGATGAGCACCACGCTATGGTCGATGCCGTTCACGTCCATGCTGCGGGTGGACATCTCCAGCGGCATCCCGAAGTCCTCGAAGGGGATGTCCTCGTCGGAGTCCACGCGGAACATGGAGTCCTCGCTGGTCAGCTTGTCCATAATGGGCGAGACATATGCCAGTGCCACCTCGTCCGGTATGGACTTGCGGTCCCACATGTGGGTATGGGCATCGATGATCATGCTTCGGCCTCTTGCTGGCACCGGCGGACGGTGCCTTCGCAACATACGAAATACGGTGGGGCGGCATATGTCATACTTGCGGTGCTACATCATCGGTTGGTAACGGAGCATCGATCGAATCGTGGTAAGAGTTCAATCGTGGAATTACCTGTTACCGACGTGGAAAGTCCGGTCTCTTGAATCGAAGATGCATGTGGTGCTTTAGGGCTCTCCGTCACGCGGCCCCACACATTGTCAACTGCCATGAACCCGAATGCTAATCAATGTTAACCGCTGGCACTTTTCATATGAAAGGAATCCCGCAAGACACGGTTCATGTTCGTACCGTGCAAAGGGCAGAAGGGCAGTTGCATACAAGCCCCCCCAATAATACATGATCTAACATAATCAATAGATAGTTTTTTAAACTGAATTGTCAATTTAACTGAAAAATTTACTGAAAATACAAGAAAAATTTCAGGAGAATCATATGGAAGCCCAGCGCGACAGGTATCTGGAGAGACTTATCCGCAAGAAATGGAACGGGATGGTGAAGATCGTCACCGGCATCAGGAGATGCGGCAAATCGTACCTCCTCATGAGGATGTTCCGCCGTCATCTGCTCGAATCCGGAGTGCCGGAGAGCAATATCATAGCCATAGACCTGGAACATGAGGACAACTCCGACCTCTGTGACCGCAAGGCGCTGTACTCGTACATCCGCATGCGGACCCAAGGCATCGGCAGATGCTACGTCCTCCTGGACGAGATCCAGAACGTGGAGATGTTCCACAAGGTGCTCTACTCGCTGATGAGCGACGGCGACATCGACGTCTATGTCACAGGCTCCAACTCACACATGCTCTCCTCGGACATCGCCACCGAGTTCAGGGGGAGGGGGAACGTCATCCACGTGTATCCGCTGTCCTTCGAAGAATATCTGAGCGCGTATGAGGGGGATGAACGGAACGCCTTCGCGGACTACATGAGGTTCGGCGGTCTGCCGGCGCTGATCGGCATGGCAGAAGAGGACAAGAAGGCGTATCTGCAGAACCTCATGGATACACTCTACATCAGATACCTCCGCGAACGCTATAACATAAAAAAGGAGGATGAATTGGAATCCATCCTGGATGTCCTGTGCTCCTCCGTCGGCTCCCTCACGAATCCAGGGAACCTCAGGAAGAGCATAGAGACGTCGATGAGACGGGGGATCAGCCTCAACACGGTGAACAGATACCTCTCCATCATCAGGGATGCGTTCCTGTTCGAAAGGGTGGAAAGGTACGACATTAACGGTAGGAAGAGGATCGGTGCGCTCTACAAATTCTATATGGCAGACCCGGGACTGCGCAATGCACGCCTTAACTTCCGCTCACAGGACCGCTCCCACGTGATGGAGAACATCGTCTACCTGGAATTGAGATCCAGAGGATACAACGTGGACGTGGGTATCGTCGATGTGCGCACCGCCGAAGGCGACCGGAGATACGAAGTGGACTTCGTGGTCAACATGACGGACAGACGTTACTACGTGCAGGTCTCCGCAAGCACGGCGGACACGGAGGTTCTGGAAAGAGAGGTCAGACCGTTCCGCCATATCAACGGGGCCTTCAAACAGATCCTGGTGACTGGGGACGACATCTCCCCATCCTGGGACGAGAACGGTATCCGTCACATAGGGATCAGACAATTCCTGAAGGACAGGGGCAGCCTGGACCTATAGAGAACAACAAAACAAGATCGTTGGGGGCGAATGCCCCCGTTTGAGGTTTCAGAGGATCAGTGCGCTGTTCCCGTTGATCAGGTTGGACACGTAGTCGAAGACGGTGCCGTTGCCGGTGAACAGGAACACGGCCTCAACGATGCACCAGATGCCGATGATCAGCAGGAAGGGCCAGGCGTTGAGGACCTTGCCGAACAGCTGCACGATATCCTGGATGAATCCTGTGATCATGTACACGACGGCACCGACCACGACGGCGGCGATGATCCTGGGCCAGGTCTCCGCCAGGAACGCCAGGTCCCCGGTGAGGCCGCCCATCCAGACGTAGATGATCGCCATCAGCAGCAGCGACAGGATCAGGGAGAAGTTGATCTCCCTGAAGGGGCGGATGATCAATGTGAAACAAGCGATCGTCAGGATGATCATAGTTCCGGTGTGCCAACCTGTGTCTATGGCAACCGCGATATAGACCATGAACACGCCAACGATCACACCGACAAGCATCAGGATCTTGTAGAGGAAGCTGTCCTTGTCGTGCCGGTAGGCAATGACCATGGCAATCGCCACCAGGCCCATCACCAAGAGGCAGATCTCGGGGACGTTGTTGGAATTGAGGACATCCACAACACTGTCCCATGTGAAGTCGGTCATGCGACCTCGTACGATGTGATGTTACTTAATCATAGACCCAGGACCCGGGCCATGTTGTCACCGAGGAGTTTGTTGAGCAACGTCTCCGTGCACCAATCCCCCTTCTTGATGAGGTCGATGAACATCCTGGTGCAGAACCTCTCGTCGTACAGCGGGAAGTCGGTGCCGAAGACTATCCTGTCCGGGAAGCGGGACATCGCCTCCCCGAGGCGCTTGTGCACCATGGAGGGATCCTCGGGCCACCATCCCTGAAGTGCGGAGCAGTCGGTGTAGACGTTGTCACACTGCTCCATCAGGGGATACAACTCGCTGTGGAACTTGCCGCCCAGGTGGGCGATGATGAACTTCGTGTCCGGGTGATTCTCCGCCACCCTGCGCATGCTGGAGGGATGGCAGTACTTCTCGTCCATGGGGGGTAGCGCCATGCCCGCGTGGGTGGTGACCACGAGACCAAGGTCCTCGACGGTGTTCCAGAACTCGTCGTACTTGGGGTCGTCGGGATAGAAGCCGGTGGCAGGGTACATCTTCAGACCCAGCGGTTCGTATTTGTTGGCAAGCTTGGTCAAAAGCTGGCAGGCGTTCTGGTGGTTCGGGTCCACCCCGATGAACGGCAGGAAACGGTCGTCCACGGAGCAGCGGGAGAACACCCATTCGGTGTACTCCTCTATGCCCATCCTGTTGCCCAACATCTCGAAGTCAGTGATCAGGACGACGCCGTAATCGATGTTGTTGGCGTCCAGACTGGATATGGGCTCGTCTATCGGGACGTCGTAGTCCTCGAAGGGGATGAGGTCCTCCAGACCGAAATCCATGACGCCGTCGAAGAGGTCCTTGTACTTCAGTGCCGGTTCCATGTAGTTGCGGACGGATTCGTCCACCAGGGTCCTGCGCTCCCACATGTGCATATGCGCGTCTATTATCATCGCCTCTCCTCCAGATGTGCCAGCAGCCCTCTGCAACCGGCCGTTATATCATGATATGCCCGTTGGAAGTCCCCGGTGTACCAGGGATCGTCTATGCCCTGGGGGTCCCCGGCGAAGGACATCAGCAGCGCCACCTTGCCATCAGGGTCCCCGTCGGTCATGGTACGGATGTCGCGGAGGTTCCAGCTGTCCATGACCGCGATGACGTCACAGTTCTCATAGTCTTCGGACGTGAAGCGCCTGGCTCTGCGTTTCGTATATGGTACGCCGACGGAATCCAGCACCCGCTTGGCATCCGGGTGCATGTCCTGCCCCACCGCCTCGGAGCTGGCGGCGGCGGATGACACCTCGATATCTGTGATTCCCGCCTCGGTCACCAGATGACGCATGACGAACTCGGCCATGGGGCTCCTGCAGATGTTCCCGTGGCAGACGAAGATGACCCTGCGCATGCCTGCCCTAACGCACAGGGGTATGTTACCCTTCCGCATCGGAACCCAGATACGTCATGTGCACCATCGGCGAAGCATGCCTTTCGTCACGATACGGATGTACCCAGGCAGGGATGATGAGTTGAAGACCAAGATGGCGGAAGCCGCCGCCGAGGGGATATCCTCCGCTCTGGGGATAGCCAAGGAGACGGTGACGGTATCCGTGGAGGAGATCTCCCCTGAGGAATACGCTCCGATAATGGACTCCCTGGACAGGGACAGCCTGTATCTCAAAGAGGGCAAGAGGGTCCGCTGACCGTCATCGAAACATATTCACATGTCGCCTACTGGCGGCATCAATCTTCTAATCCTAAAGACATTGATCGAATATCTGGCACACGATCGTCATAGATTCGATCGGTGCAGAATAAAATCATATGCGGGGGGATTGGCCCCCCGCGAAGGGTGTTTACTTCCTCAGAACGCCGAAGGCAAGCAGCACCTGCAGCAGTATCACGAACACCACCATGGCAACGAGCACGGTGTCGTTGCCGGAGCCGTCCCCGGAGGGGGTAGGGGTCGGCGCGTCGGTGTAGTACGCTGTCAGGGTGATCCTGCCGTCGACGGCGTCGGCAGCGTTCACGGTGTACACACCTGCATAGTACTGGCTCTGTCCGGAGACCTGCCAGCCCATGAACAGCTTGTCATCCGTATCAGGCAGGGACGGCAGGTAGACCACCGTTCCCGCGGTTGCGGTGACCTCCAGGTCGCCTGCGGTGACGGTGTAGGTCACCTCGGGAGTGGGTGCGGCACCGTAGACCTGGGTGAACTCCATGGTGTAGACTCCGTAATCGAAGTCCGACTCCACGACGGTGTAGGAGCCTGTGTAGACCCCGCTACTCTGGTAGTCGCCGATGCTTACGGACCAGCCGAGGAAGGGAGCTCCGTCATCTCTGTCCGCCACTGCGGGCAGGGAGACGGTCTCTCCGGCCATGAACCGACCCTGGGAGACCCCACCGAGGATGACCTCAATAGTGTCCGCGTAGACGGGCTCGAAGTCGATTATCGCACCGTTCGCATCCGAGGACGAGACGGTGTAGGCGCCGTTGTACAGGACGGGATCTGCGGCCGCGGGAGCGACTGTCCAACCCAGGAAGTGCCTGTCGGATACGGCAGGCAGGGAGATCGTGTCTCCCTCCAGGACATAGTATGCCTGCGAGCCCACATGCCCTCTGCCAGCGATTCGCATTATTTCAGTGTATCCAACCTACATGCTATGGTTGGAAGCAACAGCCGTCACTGCAAATCATCAAGGGTCGAGTGCCAGATCGAGAAGGTCGTGTATAAAGGCGACATGACAAACAGTCACTGGAACAACTCCGATCGATATAGTTCGCTGCTCCGAACACGTCATCGATCAGGTGCCATGAACATCCGTGATCAACGGGATGCCGGAATCGATCCTCTTCGGATGTGTTGAGATCAGGATGGACGGCGATAGGGTCCCCCAAGCATCGAAGAATGAAGAAGAGTGGACAGTGCGAGATTCGAACTCGCGGCCTCTACCATGCCAAGGTAACGATCTTCCAACTGATCTAACTGCCCAGTGGAATCCCGTTATTAGCTGATACTATTTAAAGAATTGCGTTTGGAGATCAGCTGAAATCCTGCTTCAGCGTGGCCTGGTATCTGTGGCGCTCGCCGGGGATGTTAGTCGGGTACTTCCCGTTGACGCATGCAAGGCAGAGATCCGTCTCGGGGATGTCCAGCGCTCTCACCAGACCTTCGATGCTGATGTATGCCAGCGAGTCCGCGTTCAGTATACCGCGGATCTCCTCCACGTTGTACTTGGTGGCGATGAACTCGTCCCTGGTCTTCATGTCCACACCGTAGAAGCAGGGTGCGATGATCGGCGGACTGCCGACACGCACGTGAACCTCCTTGGCACCGGCGTTGCGCAGCACCTTGATCAGTTTGCGCAGTGTGGTCCCTCTTACGATCGAGTCGTCAACGATGAGGATCCTGCGGCCCTCCACGGTGGACTTAATGGGGTTCATCTTCATGTCCACCGCCTGCTCCCTGAGCTTCTGCGTCGGGAGGATGAATGTGCGGTCCACGAACCTGTTCTTCATGAACCCTTCCTCGTAGGGGATGCCGGATGCCATGGAGAATCCCAGTGCGTGAGCCCTGCCGGAATCCGGGATGGGCATCACCACATCCACATCCGCCGGGGCCTCCTCCGCCAGGATCATGCCGATCCTCTTGCGGACGTCGTAGACCTCCCTTCCGTCGATGACGGAATCCGGGCGGGCGAAGTACACCCATTCGAACATGCAGTGGGCCTTGGGGCACTGTCCGGAGGCGGGATAGCTCTTGTACGAATGCGAGAATATCTCCACGATCTCCCCGGGCATCACGTCCCTGATGGGCCTTCCGCCCAGGGGTATCAGAGCCGCGGTCTCGGAAACCGCCATGAAGCCGTCGTCAAACTCGCCCAGGACCAAGGGCCTGAAACCGTAGGGGTCCCTGACGGCGAAGAGACGATCGTTGAACATTATGCACAGCGAATACGCACCGTCCACCTCGGTCATCATGGCACGGATGGCCTTGACGGGGTCGTCGTTGGTCCTCATGTTCTTGACCAGCAGACGGGCCACGATCTCCGTGTCGGAGTCGGCGAAGAATGACCAGCCCTTGTCCATGTACTTGGACTTGAGCTCCTTGTAGTTGGTCAGCTCACCGTTGTGAGCCACCGAGATGGAACCGTTGTTGTACTCCACGGTCAGCGGCTGTGCGTTTACCACGGACTTGGACCCGGCGGTGGAGTAGCGGACGTGTCCGATACCCACCTTCCCGGTGAGCCCCTCTATCTTCCGGGGGCTCAGAGCGGCACCAACAAGGCCGTTGTCCTTGACGGTGTGCATGCCGTTCTCAAAAACTGCGATGCCCGCGGACTCCTGTCCGCGGTGCTGGATGAGATTGAGGGCCTTATGTATGTAGGACACCACGTCGGTGTCGGCCATCATACCGACGACCCCGCAGCTGTGCCTCGGCCCTTCACTCATCAGATCACTCGTGGGACTTGGCCCAGGCGTAGGACCTCATCTTGGCAGTCTTGCCGTATCCGCAGGAGGCGCACACGCCCTTCCTGATGTGGTAGGCGCGCTTGCCGCAACGGCGGCAGGGGATGTGCGTCTTGAACTTGTTGTGCCTTCCCTGAGCGGACGTTCCTGTTCCCATATTTCAACACTCCTTATGGTGATATGTAGATGACATTGTCCCCGCGGACAATGGTCGTGCCAACCTTCCTGACTCCGCCTTCGGAGATCTCCTCCGCATTCTTGAGTACCACGTTCATGTGGGGGTCGCATCCGTCCAGGACGCCCCTGTACTCCCGCTTGCCCTTCAGCTCGACGATGACGTTCTTGCCGACGGCTTCCTGGAGTACGTTCAAAGGCCTCATCATGTGGCTACCTAGGTCGCCATATTTAGATGCAGTATTTTAAGGTTGCTAGCCCCCCTCCTATATTTAGGAGGTATCAGACGAAGGCACCGATGGTGGGCGCATCCAAGCGGTCCATATCGTAGAATATGATCGCCTCGCGGATGCCGTCCTCGCCCATGCCGGTGCCGAAGAAGTGGTCCAGCATGGACGCCCTCCACATAAGGTCTAGTATGGTGACGCACATGCAGCCGTAGTAGGTGTTGGCCATGTCGTCCTCGTAGCCGAGACGGTCCATGGTGTGGAACACGTTGCCCAGGAAGCTCTCCCTGCCGTTGAGCACGGACACATACTGGCACAGCATCTTCCTACCCGATTCGTCCAGAGGTTTGAGGGGGATGTCCTTGGCGTCCACGGTCCCCTTCTCCTCCAGGTTGCCGTCGTCGTCCATCACCGACCACGTTATCCTGCCGTCGGCGGCCATGAACATGTTCCAGCTCCAATCCTTGCCGCAGTACACCGGCACCATCATCGGGTCCGACGACCCCATGGATTCCAGCGCCGCATCCCTGGCGGCGGCCTCCATCTCCGCGGCATCGTAACGGTTGTCGGGGGTGAGGTTCTCCAGGGTCATCTTCGGCTCCTCCAGGGAACGGTCCATGATCTTGGCCAGATATGCAGGGTCGGCGAACTTGTCGATGTTCGCGGAGAGCGCCATCCTGATCGCCGATACGTCGGACATCACACCGGCCTCGCGGCAGATGGAGTAGAACTCCCGGTACACCTCCGACGATTCCTTGAGCTCGGAGACGAGACGTTTCTCGGAGGCCTCCGCCAATGCCCTGGCCTCCTCGGCGGCGTCGACACCGTTGCCGGTCCATACGCCCCGGCAGGAGAGGTCCAATTCGACACTGATCCTCTCCCCCGCGTAGAAATGGTACGGGAACTGGCGGCAGAACGTGGGTCTGTTCTGATAGATGGAGCACCTCCTGTCGTTCAGGAGCACGCAGGACCCCCGGCCCTTCTTCATCTTGAGACAGAAGTGGGCGTCCTCCCCGCGGGTCTTGGTGACCTTATCGGGCATGTTCTTCCTGAAGAACGCCATCTCCTGCGGAAGGACCTCCGGTTGGCAAAGACAGCACATGCCGCATCCGTCGGGGCATTCTGCCTTCCTTCCAGCCAGTTCAGAGTAGTCAATGTCCGGTATTGCCAACGATATCAGCCCCCAGTGCCTCCCCGCAGTATTCCCCGTCCTCGATTTGTAGGTTGCCCCTGACGAACACCGCGTCCGGGAAGATGGCATCCATGCCCTGATACGGGGTGTGGCAGGCCTTGGAGTGGAGACGATCCGCGTTCACCTGGGTGACCTTGCGGGTGTCGAAGACGGCGAAATCGGCATCGTAGCCGACGGCGATCCTTCCCTTGCGGACGCCGAACACCCTTGCCGGGTTCTCCGCACCCATGCGTACCAGCAGATCCAGCGGGAACCTGCCGTGCATCATCCTGTCCATGAGTATCGGCACCGTGGTCTCCACGCCGATTATCCCCCCGGGGGCGGCGTCGAAGTCCTGTGCCTTGTCCTGCTGCGTATGCGGCGCGTGGTCGGACCCGAACATGGTTATGCCGCCGGACATCACCCTCCTGACCAGGGCATCCCGGGTGTCCCTGTCCCTTAGCGGAGGGTTCACCTTATATTCCGGACCGTGGACGTCCTCGGCGGCGAACAGCATATGGTGCAGTGTCACTTCAGTGGTGAATCCGGCGTCGGATGCGGCCTTGGCCGCGATGGCGTCGGTGCAATGGCAGATGTTGACCCTCATCCCCTTGTATCTGAGCAGACGACGGACGGCGTTGCGCTCGGCCTCCGCGGGGCGGTTGCGCAGGTGGTCCATCACATCATGCTCCGCATCCCGGAGGATCATGTCGTCATCCTCCGCGTGGACGCTGAGCACCTTCCCGGATCTAGCTATGTCGCCCATAAGATAGGATATCTCGTCATCGTCGTTCATGAGGATGTTCCCGGTGGTGGAGCCCATGAACAGCTTGAAGCCCGCGACGTGAGGTGCCAGATCGTTGATCTTCGCACCGGGTGTGAGTGCCGCGAAGAGACCGTAGTCGACGTTCGCCTTGTGTTTGATGTCCGATTTCTTCTCCGCCAGCGAACGTATGTCGGTGGACGGGGGCTTGGTGTTGGGCATGTCCAGCACGCAGGTCACCCCGCCGAACAGGGCGGACATGGTGCCGGTGCGGAAGTCCTCCTTGGCGGTCAGACCGGGCTCCCTGAAGTGCACGTGGGGGTCCATGAACCCGGGCAGGATCAGACGATGACCCAGATCGATACGTTCGTCCCCTCCGCGCACGATGTTCCCGATGGTCACGATCCTACCGTCTTCGATACCTACGGCGGTGTCCTTGATCTCGCCGTCCATCCAGAACCTTCCTTCGATCACGAGATCCATGCTACTCGCCCCTGATCTCCCCTCTCGGCGACGTCTCTGAGAATATGCGTCCCGAGAAAGACTCTATCACCGCATCGGGATGCATCCATGCATCCTTGGGCAATCCGGCCTTGTTGGACAGATGTGCCAGATACTCCTCCGCATCCCATCCCCACTCCACCGGGACCTGGGGAAGCAGCAGTCCCGAGCGCCCTCTGTGTCTGATTATGAGACCGTCCCTGCCGATGACGATGCGGGAGGGCAACTCCGCCTTGGGACATCCGATCCTCTCCGGCACCGAGAGCAACGTCACCTCCACCGTTATGTTATCTGCCTCCTCCGCCGACAGCGGCGGAAAACGGGGGTCGTGACATGCCGAGCGGGCGACCTGCTCTAGTGCCAGACCCAGCGGCATCACCGGCAGCGGTATGCCGATGCACCCTCTGAGATCGTGGCCGGGATAGGTGCTCAGGGTGACGAACACCCCCATGGGCTCGTCCGAATCCTCGAGATGCGGGACGTCCCCGATCCTGTATCCGCACTCATCCTCCACGTAGGCACGAGCAACCCTGACAGCAAGAGAACCGTCCATTTCAATCGATCTCGATGCGCTCGGGACCGTCGGAGGTCTTGCGGGGACAGTAGGTGTTCACCCTGCACATCTCCTTCTTCGCGCCGGACTCCGCTTCCGAAAGATCGTCCTTCAGCCTCTTGACCTTGTCCGGCATGGGCATCCTCTCCGCCAGGGCGTTCAGTCCCATGAAGAACTCCATGCCCATGCGGATGAAATGACGGTACACCTCGGGGGCCATGAATGCCCTGTATGCATCCTTGGCCACGTCCTCCGCCTTGTCCTTCACCTTGGACACCTTCGACTCCGCCTTCTCCGCGTATGTGAACGCCTTATCCACATCCTCCTCGGAGGGCAGTGACTCGGCCAGGATGTCCAGTATCCTCTCCTTGTTCTCGGAGACGAATCTCCTCAGTTCCTCGTCTTTGATCTCAGTCATCTTCCTCCCTTCTGAACGATATAGTGAGTTCGTGATTCTTTAATTCGGCACCCTCCAGCACCGCATGGGAGAGCGTCGCCGGAAGACCGATGTTCCTCTTCTGGCTGCCCACCTGCACTATCACCGAATCATCCTTGGTGCGATACAGCTCGACCTGGCTCTTCTCCGCGAAGGGCAGGTCCAGCACGATGCGGTGGTGGGTGTCATCGCTCTCGAACCTCATGGGGCTGCGGTCGGAGTACACCTCGGTGGGATCGGATTTACCGTAGAGATTATCAGCCAATTGGTTCAAAGCGTCCCATCCCAACAATTCCCGGGGCATCTGCTCCGAATACAGCATCCTCATGGGGTCGAAGGCCTGATGGATGTACTCCAGGTACCTCTCCTGCTCCGCCAGTTTGTCCTTGAAATATCCGTCGCCGATGGTGTTGGGCATCACCCTGTTGACTATCAGGCACTCAACGTTCTTGTTGTAAAGACAAAGATAAGCGTAAGCGCGCTTGGTCTCGCTGATGACCATCTTCTCCGGGTTAACCACCAGACGGACGGTGGTGCACTTGGGATCCTCCAGGATGTCCTTGGCCTCGGACATCTGGTCCTTAATCCTCTGCAAGGAGTTCAGCACCTCCTTTGAGGGCAGCGGGAAATCGATGACCTTCCCGACGGTGAGCCTTGCCAGGGACATCACCTTCTTGAGTATGCCGAAGAGACGGTCCGCGTACCACTGCGACACATCGGGGAAGCTCATCAGCCTGAGGGTCTCCGCCGTGGGCGCGGTGTCCATCACCACCACGTCGTAACGGTCAGTCTTCTTGAAATCGATGATGTACATCAGAGCGGCGATCATCTCCATGCCGGGCAGGATGGCCATCTCCTCCGCGGATAGGCCCTGCAGACCCTGGGAACTCATGAAGTCCACCACATAGTCCTTGATGTCGTTCCACCGGGTCTTCATCTCGGTGATGATGTCTATCTCCAGGGCATCCAGGTTCGGACAGACATTGGTGATGGACGTGGGCAGCTCCATATCCATGGAATCCGCCAGGGAATGAGCGGAATCGGTGCTCATGACGATGGTGCGATACCCCAGGTCCGCGCACCTGCGGGCGGTGGCCACCGAGACGGAGGTCTTGCCCACGCCCCCCTTCCCGGTGTTGATGATGAGCCTCATGGCACACTCAATGGCCTGGCGGATATTTGAACGGTGGCGAAGGTCAGGTCGGGAATATCAATTCAACGCTTTGGTATCCGCCGTCATTCAGCGTGATCACCTTCGAAGCGGCCCTGTTGTACGTGCTGACGATCTTCACATCCAGCTTCACGCTGCTCTTGGACGGATCCCAACCGACGTTGAGAGTATGGGTGTTATTGATGCCGGAAGTGAAGGTGCAGCCCCTCTCGAACTCCACTCCGTTGACATACACGTTATAGGGCGCATATGAAGAAGAGCCGTTGCTGTTGAGGTACACCCTCAGAAAGACCACTCCGGAGGACTCGTCCTGGTATGTCCCGGATTCCCAGACGTTCTCTTGGGACTCGTCCGGAGAGAGCAGCGAGAATACGAGGATGGCCACCACGAAGACCATGGCGATGACGAAGAACACCATGACCGCTATCATCATGCCGCGGTCCGCCTTCTGCAGCACGGTGCGTATGCCGGAAGGTACGGGTTGCGAATCGGAGGCCAACACAGAACCGCAGTTGTAGCAGTAACTGTCGGTACTGTTGTTCATGGCACCGCATTTCCCGCAAATCCTGCCACCTCCCGCCATACCTGCTCCACCGCATCCACCGTAATAAAGATACGTCAAAAACCAGTATCGAACGACAAGGTCAGGTGATGGTGTAGGAAGGAGACCTCAGTGTCAGCGTCAATGTGACATCCCTGTCCGCATAAACGGTCAAGGTGCCTTCGGCGGAGCATCCTCCGCTCTCCACGCGGATGTTGAGTACGCGACTGGTCGCCGTGTGCAGATTGAGGCTATACCCCTGATAAGTCCCCTTCTCGTGGAGGGTGCGGGTCTCATAGAATTCCCCGTTGAAGTAGATGTCATAGGTGGATGCCTGCGAATCCCCGCGATACACCTCCACTATGAAGACGGCTGTGTTACCCGGGTCTGACTCATCGTTGGACGTGAGGGAGTCTACGATCATGGACGACCCGACGAACCCTATGACGAAGCACACCACTATGATGAGAGCGTACTTGGTCACATCGACGCTTAAGATACTCCGCTCCTGCTTCGGTTTCACCGGATTGCCGAATACGTCATTCTTTGGACTTGGGTCCTTCCCGAAATCGTCCTCCAGGTATTCCCCGCATCTGTAGCAGTAGCTGTCCGATTCGATGTTGACAGCCCCGCACTTGGGACACATCAAAGTTTTAGGACGAACGGCTTCTGCCATCACACATATCCACTGCCTCCGCTCCCATAAATATGCGCACGTTCCGGAGATAGGACGACACGGATCACCGATTCCTTCTGCCGGTGTTCTCCGAACCGCGGACCTCCTCATTGCAGAAACGGTACGCACAGGATGGCCCGGGGCGACCGTACACCGAGCATCACGTGTCCGCAAATGATCGATAACTTCGCAATGTCACCCCTGTGGAAACTGCCGCGGATCGGGCGTATCCGGATCTGGCACCCAGGGGGACGCTGAAGGATCACATCGCAAATTGAAGGTTGGAGAAGGGTTGGTGCCGAGGATGGGGTTCGAACCCATGACCTTCGGATTTCCCTGGAAGAGGTCTGTAGACCTGAACCCTATGAGTCCGACGCTCCACCAGGCTGAGCCACCTCGGCATGTGTGCAAGATGTTTGTAAATGGTTGGGGAGGAGGATTCCGAAGAAGTGTATTTACTCTTCGGTCTCCTCGGCCGTCTCGGCGGGCTCCTCAGCCTCGGATTCCTCGGCAGACTCCTCAGCGGGCTCCTCGGCAGGTGCCTCCTCGACGGTCTCCTCGACGGTCTCCTCGGCCTTGGGGGCCACAACGTCCATGATGGACTCGGGCTCGCCCTCGCCGGCGGAGAGGACCTCGGTCTTGCGGACCTCGATGCGCTTGATGGGGATGATGACGCGGCAGGCCTTGGCCAGATCCTTCGCCATGTCTCCGGAGATGATGGCCTTGACGATGTCGGAGAGGGTGCAGTCCTTTCCCATCTGGATGAGGGTCTCCTCCATGATGCGCCTCATGGCGTCCTCCTGGGAGGTCTGGATGCGTCTCTCGGCGATGGACATGGGCTTGACGCGGAGCACGAAGCCGTCCTTGGTGGTGATGTCGACCACGTGGTCGGTCTTGGTCTTCTTGCGCCTGGTCAGCCTCCTGACGTACTCGCTGGTCAGGTCGTGGCCGATGAAGGAGGTCTTGGCGTCGTAGCCGTCGACCTCGGTGATCTTGAATCTGAGCTTGATGTTGGACTTGGAGTAGTCGCCGGTCAGGTCCTGGACGGTGACCTCGACGGTCCTTCCGTAGAGGTACGCGGGGTCTGCAGAGGGGGTCTCCCCGATCTCGGCCTCGTTGAACATACGGGGCGCGTGCAGCTTGTACCATTCCTTTGCCTTCCACTTGTCCTTGATCTTACGGGACGTACTCTTGGTCTTCTTGGGTGCCATCGGAATCCTCCTTGATTCTAAGCACCACTGTGATTCAGGTGTGCTATTTATAGGTTCCCATCATGCATTAACAATGCTTGATGATAAGCCAGCAACGGAATGTTAGTATGATTGTACAAATTATTCCCTGTTGTCTTGAACCGCTTATATTTATGTGTTTCCTATCAGCACTCGGTGAAGTCCGATTCCGGATCCTCCCAGTGGAACTGCAGCTTGTGGTTCCCGCAGTCGGGGCAGGAGGCGAAGGCCACCCTGGACCTGACCACCAGGCGTATACCGCGGCCCTTGGCCATGTCCGCCCAGATGTCCTCCTCCGCACCGTTGATACTCTTGCAGCGGTTGCCGCACACCGGACATTCCACGTCGGAGTCCTCCGGGATCTCCACGTAAAGATTGACCTCGGGCAGCGGTCTGGCATCGTCGCACCGGATGCTGTCCACCACCTTCCACGGTTTCATCAGGCTGCCGGATACGTCCGGCACCTTGGCATCCCCATCCATGGCAGGTCGATGCAACTCTATCATTATAAATCCTTATTAGGCGCGCATCCGCGCCCAAGTGTGGGATACTCGCGTGTACACGACGTTGATCGTTGACCGTAACGTATCGCGAAAGCATCGGGACGACCGATATCCCCAGTGATGGACAACTTGCAGAACGATTGTTAAGTGATTTGAAGACGGGGCATGAGCCCCGTCGGTTTCAGAGGGTCACGGGGACCTTGTGGGCAGACAGACCCAGCTCCGCTGCGTCCATGCCCATGGCGATGCCGTAGAGCTGGGACAGGTGGAGCACGGGGATGCTGAATCCCAGCTCGTCCTGGGCGGTGTCGAACTGCAGATGGCAGAACGGGCACACGTCGATGATGTACTGGGCGCCGGAAGCCTGGATGTTCTCCAGGTTGGTCTTGGTGAACGTCTTGGCCACGTTGGGGAACCCGGCCTTGACTCCTCCTCCGGATCCGCAGCAGAGGGTCTTCTTCTGCCTGGGCATGGACTTGGCGCCGGTGGCCTCGATCAGGTCGTCCAGGATGTGGGGGTTCTCGGGGTCGTCGATCTCCTTGATCTTGGAGGGCTTCAGGAAGTGGCAGCCGTAGAAGGCGGCGACCTGGTACTCCAGGGGCTTGGTGACCTTCGCCTTGATGTTCTCGATGCCGACCTCGTTGTACAGGACCTCGGCGAAGTGCCTGACCTTGGTGGTGCCCTTGTACTCCAGGCCGATCTCGGCCAGGATCTCGTTGACCTTCTTCAGGAGCTCTGCGTCCTCGTGCAACTCGTGGGCGGCATCGAACAGGGAGCCGTAGCATCCGTTGCAGATGGTGACGATGTCCAGGCCCTGCTTCTCCGCCAGCGCCAGGTTCCTGGCGGCAGACGCGATCCAGGTGGTCCTGTCGAAGGACCTGATGACTCCGGGGGCGGGGCAGCAGCCTGCGTCCGCCAGGTCGACGAGCTCGATTCCCAGCGCCTCAGCCACCACACGGGTGGACTTCTCGATACCGGGGTATCTCAGGGGCGCGATGCAGCCGAGGAAGAATGCGTACTTTGCCATGAATATCACTCCACCATCTTGTCGAATCCGACCTTAGCGATGATCTTCTTCAGGTCGGCCAGGGCGGCCTCGTTGGCCAGGACGGTCGGGGGGACCTCGGGGAGACCCAGAGCGGCCCTCTGCGCCTTGACCGCGTCGTTGATGGCCACGGTGTGGCCGTACTTCACCAGGTTGGTGGCGGTCTTCTTGTGAGCGTCATACATCTTGCCGCTCTTGACTGCGATGTTCCTGATGGCAACGACGGTGTCCACGATGGGGACTCCGCGGGGGCACCTCTCCTCGCAGGTGTAGCAGGTGGTGCACTGCCAGATGTCATCAGAGTTCAGGAGCTCGTCCTTCAGTCCGAGCTGGGCCATCCTCATGGCCTTCCTGGTCTTGTAAGCAGTCTCCTTGCTGGACGGGCATCCGGCGGTGCAGGTACCGCACTGGAAGCACATCGTCACGCCAGCGCCGCCGTTCTCGGCGATCTCCTTGTAGAATTCGGGGTTGGGCGTTGCCATATGTACCGAAGTGAGGACTTTCATCAGGGTATTTAATCCCCACAGTCTTTAGGAATTCCGAATTACCTATAATGGTAATACTGATTCCGTTTCTAGTCTATCATATGGCGTGCGCGTATCGCCTTCAGCAGCCGCTGCACACAGGGCGTCTCACGGCGATAGACGGCGTTGATGGTGTGCCTCAGCAGGGACTTGTCGGTGGAAGACCTGATCTGCAGGCCCTTACGCATGAGCAGGAACTCGTCCACGAAGAAGCTCTTGCCCGACTCCAACAGTTCGCTGAGCAGGTATGTCTCAGCGTCCACCGTGTATTCCACGCCGCTCATATCCAGGAACTCGTAGGCAATCCTCTGTGCCCCGTAGCGGTAGCGGATGTAGGAAGGCCCGTTGTCCACGTGCACCATGTCCATGTGGCCGATCTCCGTCCACTGGAAGTCCTCCAGGTCGAAGAGGTGCAGCGGGTCATCCAAGACGATGAGGCTGACGGACCCCTCGCGCAGCATGCGTATGTTGGAGAGGTCGTCGGCGATGATCAGCTCCGCCTTTATGCGGGTATGGGACAGCACCGCCATTATGAGCTCCTGGGTCACCGGGGTGCAGGCAACGGTGAACCTCTTGGCCGGGTTGTTCCTCAGCTCCGCAGCCTCCGCCGTCTCCAGTATCGCCAAAGCTTCGTCGGTGAGCCGGGTGCCGTTGGGGGTGGACTTGAGAAGGGGGTGCCCGATTCCCTTCTCCAACGAGTCCATGTAGCGGTGCACCACCGGCGGCGATATACCCAGAGCCTTCGCGGCCGCATTCTTGCTGCCACCATCCCGTATCGCCTTCAGGACCTCGATCTGCCTGGCGGTGACCGATTGCCCCTCGACCAGCAGCGACGTGCGCACCTTGATGTCCACGAGCAGTGAACGCTCAGGGGATTAACAACACTTGCGCCGCCACGCACGCGTGTCTGTTAACGCGCAATTAAATAACATGCTCGCATAACGCGAGCTATGGGTGCACGCGAAACTTTCAAAGAGGTCCTTGTGTCAACGCTGCCCATCGCGGCGTTGCTGTTCATTCTCCAATTGACGGTTTCCGACGCATCCGTGAGCGACCTGCTGATGACGCTGCTCTGCATCGTCCTGGTCCTGATAGGCTTCACGGTGTTCCTGGTCGGTGTGGACACCGGTCTGAACCCGGTGGTGGAAGCGATAGGTTCCGAGATACCCAAGCGTCGCTCCAAACTGTTCATGATCGGCGTGGTGTTCGCCATATCCTTCCTGGTGACGGTGGCGGAGCCGGACGTGGGCGTGTTCACCAGCCAGGTGGAGTCACTGTTCTCCGCTTTGAACAGCAACACACTGGTGTACGCCATCGCCATCGGAGTGGCCGCCCTGCTGATAGTTGCGGCGGCCAGGATCGTCTTCAAGTTCTCCCTCAGGGTGCTGTTCACGATATGCTATCTGGCTCTGTTGGCGATCGCCTGCCTGGCACCCAGCCAGTTCCTGAGTATCGCCTTCGATTCCGGAGGTGTGACCACCGGACCCATGACCGTCCCCATCCTGCTGGCACTTGGTATCGGGATATGCTCGGTGGGACGCACCCGCAACGAGCTGGATGGATTCGGTATGATCGGTGTCGCCTCTATAGGTCCCGTGCTGGCACTTCTCATAATGGGCATATCCATGGGAGATGTGGCGGCAACCGAGTCCGCCGGAGAGACCCTGGCGGAGATGGATGCCATCCACAGGATGCTGGAGGAGCTGATCTCATCCATCTACAGCGTGGCCCTGGCGATCATTCCCCTGACCATATTCTTCGCGGTGTTCCAGAGGGTGTTCCTCAAATTCACCTGGAATGCGGTGAAGGAGATGCTTATCGGCATCCTGATGGCCAGCATCGGGGCCATCGTGTTCCTCACCGCCATCTACACCGGCTTCATCCCCGTGGCCACCGCATTGGGCACCGTGCTGGCGGATCAGAGTCTTCTGCTCATACTGTTGGGGGCATTGCTGGGATTCCTAGTGGCTTATGCGGAACCAGCTGTGGCGATCCTCTGCGACAGGGTGGAGAGCGCCTCCGGCGGCATGGTCAGCAAGAAGGTGGTCAAGCTCACCATCTCCTCCGGAGTGGCGCTGTTCGTGGCGATAGGCATGTGGAAGGTCTGCTACGACTTCAACCTGCTCTACATCCTCATCCCCGGATACATACTGGCACTCATACTGATGTGGCTCTGCGACAAGGACCTGGTGGGCATAGCATTCGACGCCGGTGGGGTTGCCACCGGACCCATGTCCGTGGCGGTCATCAGCACGCTGTACACGGGAGTCTCCGCAGCATTGTACACGGGGACCGACGCAGTCATCAACGGATTCGGTGTCATAGCTTTGATAGCCCTGGCGCCCATCGTCTTCCTGTGCGCCTTCGGCGTGTACATAAGACAGCTCAAGAAGGAGGCAATCCATGGATGAGCGTACCGACACGGTACTGATCGTTGGGCTGGGCAGCCCCATCATGAGCGACGACGCCATCGGCCTCGAGGTGGTCCAGGAGATCGAGGACATGCACCTGGACGGCGTGGAGACCCGTCAGGAGGCCATCGGCGGACTGGACATCATACCGGTGCTCTGGGGATACAAGCACGTGATCATCGTGGACGCCATCCAGACCCGGCAATACGAACCGGGGACGATAATGTTCTACAACCCCGAGGACTTCGACGACACCATCGGTGACGCTTCCGCCCACGACATCAACCTGGCCACCGCCATGCGCATCGGCAGGCAGGTGGAGCCGGAGATGATGCCGGATGAGGTGAAGTTCGTGGCCATCGAAGCGGAGGATCTGATCACCGTCAACGAGGGCATGACCCCCAAGCTGGTGGAGGCGAAGCCCAGGGCGGTGGAGGCCGTGCTCCACATCCTGAAGGAGATTCAGAGCTCGATCTGATCCGGCGAGAAGCCCTTCATGCCTTTCACGTTAGGGCCATACATGACCACATGCAGCCTGTCCGAGCGGATCACCTTCTCCGCGGCCCTGACCACATCCTCCGTGGTGACGGAATCCAGTCTCCTGAGCTGATCCTCCAGGGTGACGGTCTCCCCGGACACCAGGCGCTGCCTGGCCATGCGGTATATGCGGTTCGAGGTGGACTCGTAAGCCCTCACCAGCGAACCTTTCACGATGTTCTTGGCCCTGGCGAGCTCCTCTTCCTGGACCCCGTCCTTCACCTCGCGGAACACCTTCCCCACCACGTCCACCGCCTCCGGCACGTTGTCGCCGGTGGATGAGAAGAACGCACCCATGGAGGCACCGTCGGAGTTCATGTCCTGGTTGGCGTACACCGAGTACACCAGGGCACGCTCCTCCCTCACCTGCTGGAACAGCCTGGACGAGGAGCCCGCTCCCAAGATGGTGTTGAGCATCATGATGGGGAATCTGTCGGGATCCGCCGGACCGCCGGTGGGGAACCCCATGCCAACATAGCAGTGGTCGTCCTTGCGGCGGTAGTGCTTGTATATGGACTCGTGAACGGGCGGTGCCTCCCTGTGGTTCCTGCGGCCGCCGGACATGCCGTCGAAGCTCTCCTCAGCCCATGCCACGGCCTCCTCGGGATCCACGCACCCGGATGCGAAGACGGTGATGTTCGGGATGAGGTAGCGGTCCTCGTAGTAGGCCCGCAGGTCCTTTGACGTCAGTCCTTCGACGATCTCCGTGGTCCCGGCCTCGTTATGCCCCAACTCGTGACCTCTCCAAACGGTCTCCGCGAACAGGTCGTGGATGTAGGAGGCTGGATCGTTCTCGCACATGCTGATCTCCTGCAGGACGATCTTCTTCTCCATCTCGGTGTCGTCCTCGGAGATCTTGGGGTTGCACACGATATCGGCGACGAAACGTCTCGCCACCTCCGCCGTCTCCTTGAGGGTGATGCCGTAGAAGGCGGTCATCTCCTTCCCGGTGAAGGCGTTGAGCATGCCTCCGGCGCCCTCCATCTCCTTGGCCATGGTGTACGAGTCGTAGGTGTCTGTGGCCCTGAACACCACATGCTCCAGCAGGTGGGATATCCCCCAGATCTCCGGCGCCTCGTCCCTTGAACCCGTGCTGACCGCCGCCATGTATGCGGCACTCTGACTGTCGGGGTTGTTGTCGACGATAACCTGGATTCCCGCTGCGGTGGACTCTACAGATAAGCTGCCCTTGGCCATGCCGGGGACATTCGGGGCAACGGTTAATAGCCTTGCGCGTGATGGGGCGGACCATGACAGAGGTGGTTCTCCACAAGTTCGGCGAGATGGGTCCGGGGACCCATGTTGCCATCGTCGGATTCCCGAGTCTGGGTCTGGTGAGCTCCATCGCCACCAACTTCCTGTCCAGGGACCTGAAGCTGGACCTGGTGGCTGGGCTGACCTCATCGGATTTCCCCCCGTATGCGCTCATCCAGAACGGCAGGCCCATGCCTCCCATCAGGATATTCTCCGGCTGCAGGGACAAATGCGAAGAAGGGCTGGACTGCGACAACATCGTGGTGGTCACCACCGAGTTCGGACCTAAGGCGGAGACCCACAGGGACATAGCGCTGGCACTTCTGGATTGGTTCGCGGAGAACCATGTGGATACCGTGGTCACCCTGGATGGCATACCTATGTTCGCCCCGGACAAATACGACATCCTTGGAACCGCATCCACCCCCGAGGCCAGAGAGATGATGAACCGTTACGGTGTGGAGCCCTTCGACGACGGCATGGTCCGCGGCATCTCCGGCGTGCTGTTATACGAGGGATCGGTCAGAGGGATGAACGTGATCTCGTTCCTGGGCACCGCCCGCTCCGAGATCCCCGACCCCCTGGGCGCGGCCAAGCTGTTGGAAGTGATCAAGAGGATGCTCCCCGAGGTGCACATAGACACCGAGCCCCTGTACGCCGAGGCCAAGGAGATCGACAATCGCCTCAAGGCCCAGGCGGAGCCTGCGGATACCGGCAACAGGGACATACTGTACGGGTGATCCGATGCTGATACCGAACAGATACTTCGTCACATCCGGCAGGGCCATGAGCAAGGTGTCGGAACTCAACGCCTTCGATCTGGCTCTTTACGAAGCGGGCATCGAGGAGCTCAACCTCGTGGCCGTCTCCTCCATAATCCCGCCGGGAGCCGAGATGGTGGAGCCCTGCGAGATACCCATGGGGGCTATCACCCACTGCGTGCTGGCACAGATGCGCGGGAGGGAGGGTGACACCATCGCCGCCGGGATCGCCTTCGCCAAGAGGGCCGACGGGAAAGGGGGATATGTGGTGGAGGGCCACCACTTCGGCGACGGGGAGTCCATGGAGATCGAACTCAGAGCGAAGGTAGCCGAGATGGAGAGGATCCGGGACACCGAACTTGAGGATCCCACGATAGTTGTCGAAGAGATGAAGGTGCCCAAGGGAGCCTACGGCTGCTGTCTCGCCTCCCTTGTCTTCTGCGGGTACAGATGATGTACGCCATAGTCTCCTGTCCGGGATGTTCTAAGGAGAGGGTGATAGACCTCTCCGCCAACACCAGCGTCTGCCCCTACTGCGGCAGACGTTCGGAGAACGGCGTGCTGGCGGTGAGATTCCAGCACAGGGACCAGAACATAGTAAGGGATGTGTTCCAAGGGAAGGAGGACGTGCCGCTGGTCAAGGACGGCGAACGTCCCGACCCCATGGATTCGCTGAGGTACACGTTATCGCACATCAACGACCCCGAAAGGAAGATGGCCGTCGCCGCCGAGAACCTGGACCGCATCAAGGGCGAGTTCACCCTGGAGGACATAGAATACGTGCTCCCGGGACAGGGCGAGAGATACGCGGAAGCGATGCTGGAGTCCTGCCTGATACACGAGGTCGGCTACGGAAGATACCGGATCTAGGCTCCGGCGCCCAGTGCGTTCAGTATGAACTCGTGGACCGCGCCCGATGCAAGGACGCACATCACCACGGCACCGATGGCAAGGACCACGATGCCGCCCGCGAACTTCCACCTCTCCTTCATGGGTTCACCTCTTGGGGATGTCGCTGCGCTTCCTGCCTTCCAGACGAAGGACGTCTGCGACCACTCCCGCCATACCCTTATACACCGTGCGGTAGAAATAATACACCGCCAGGGCCACCATCGCCAGCGCCGGAAGTATCCACAGGAGGTTGTTGTCACCGGTCAGGATGGCGGTGAACGTCCACAGCAGCATGCCGATCACGCAGACCAGCATGGCCTGCATGGTGAACTCCCCGATCCTCAACCTTGCCACGCCCTCTCCGATGTTGGTGCCCACGCTGGACATCAGGCCCAGCTGCATCACCAGGAACAGTATCACCACGAACCAGCTGAGGGCATCCATCTGATCGATGCCGCCGGCGGTGTTGATGAAGATGGACATCAGCCCGTAGGACATGCCCGCTCCCTGGCCCAATCCGAGGGCGTAGCCGTAGAACACGGTGTCCGACTTGCCGTGGAACCTGCGGAGATTGAGCACCAGCAGCACAGCGACGGATTGGATGAACGCGAATGCCACCCCGAAGACCGGACTGGTCCAGTCGAACATGGTGTAGAAGGCCGCGATGAGGAAGCCCTCCACCAGACCGACCACCAGCAGGGTGATGACCGTGGAGTCCTTGAAGAACGGCTCCTCCACCGCCGGATAGGTGTATCCCTTCAGCACGAAGTAGAACATCACCAATGCGGGCACCGCCGCCAGGGCGAGTGTGAGCAGCATCGTGTAATCCATGTCCAATCGTATCCCGGTCGCTCTTATAACCGTTGCCGGCATCAGAGCAGCTTGTCGTAGTAGTGGGCGACCATGCAGGAGCCTTCGCACAGCCCGCAGGATGTGCAGAGACGGCCGTCGATGTGCACCCCGTCCTTGATGGTTATGGCGCCCCTGGAACAGCGTTTGACGCAGATCCCGCAGGATGTGCACATCTGCGACCTCAGCAGCGCCTTGACCGAACGTTCGAAGAGACGGGATGCGCCATCCTGGGTCTTGGACACCACGGACACCTGCCCGCCGCCGAAGAGCTTGGCGGTGCCGTCGTCGTTCCTCACCACGGCGATCTCGAACTCGTCGGAATAGCGGACGTCTCCGATGGGATGCAACGAATCCTCCACGGCGGAGAAACCTCTCGCTCTGGGAACCGTCACCACAGCCTCCGCCGAGAATCCGCCGGCGGCGCATGACGATGCTCCCTTCAACACCTTCATGGACGGGCCTGCGATAGCTTTCGGCCGAAGGTCCAGGTCGAGACGCTCGGCGATGGCCACCATCTTGGGGGGCAGCACCTTCCAGCGCCAGAATCCCATGTCCACGTACTCGTCGGGAAGTCCGCGCTCCTTGGCGTATCCGCGCAGATAGGCGTCCCAATCGGAATGCATCTCTGGATGAATCCTACGGGTGTTCTCCCACTCGCTCGAAAGGCATGACGCGCAGAGATAGCAGCCGATGCGCTCGAAGTCCCTGTCATACAGCGGGTTGTACTCCAGCCCCTTCATCCAGATGTAACCCCAGATCTCCGCTGCAGTCCAGGTGCGGACGGGATTCAGAGTGGTCTGATTGGGGACGAAGGGGTTCTTGGACACCGCCGGGGTGCGGGACCTGGAGAACGACTCCAGCATGCGGTTGCCCTCCACGGTGACCGTACCCTTGGGAAAATGCTCGGATATCAGGTCGGTGACCGGCCCCAGCTTGCAGACCTTGCAGCACCACCTGAAGTCCTTGGCGGGAGGTCCGAAGGCGTCCACGTTCCTGCGGAAGGCGTCCCCCGCCTCCGCCTTCAACAGCTTGAGATGACGGTCGGAGGCGAAGCGCTCCACATACTCCAGCGTCTCCGGGAACTCCAGTCCTGTGTCCACGAAGAGCAGTTGGGGACCCTTCACCACGTTCAGCAATACGCCCAACGCGGCCAGGGAGTCCTTCCCACCGGAGAAGGATGCTGTGACGGACCTGCGCCCGCGGAGGGCTCCGCGGATCTCCTCCGCACCCATGGATTCCAGATGAGCCAGATGTCTGCGGTTGGCCTCCACGAACCTCTTCCTGCCGGAGTCCGGGGACAGCGGCATGCCGATCGGGTCCGCAAGGTCGCGGATGCGCACCGCCTTCTCCTGTTCTTTGAGTGAGGATGAATGAGCCAGCGCTATACCTGCGCCCACCTTGTTCCCTTTCCTGAGGATCAGCGGGGCACCGGGTTCGAAGGTCCCGACGATGTCACGGATGTTCTCCCCCGGGATCGACTTCCCCTTGAGGTGACCGGACATGCCCGAGAACGATACGACATTGGAACTGGCACATTGATCGAACAACTCGGCACCGGCCTGCCTTATCTCGAGCATGTGGCGCCGGGTCTCCACGTCGAACCTCAATATCCCGATGACCGCGCCGTGGGCCACGATCTCGTCGGTGCGGTCCTCTCCCGGGACCTTGTTCAGGAACACCGCCTTCTTATCCAACGGTGCCGACGTGCCGAATGCCTCTTCGAACAGCGAACGCACCAGCCTTCCCGCGTCACCCATGGCCGGACGGATGTCACCGGGGCTGTTGATCTCGAACCTGCGGACCTTGGACCCGCAGGAGCAGGACTCCCCCAGAATCAAGGTGCCGCATCTGTCGCACCATCCGGCCACGGTCTTCCCGTTGGCGGCGTAGGTCCTGCCCATACCTAGTCCATGCTGCATCCCGATTATAAACAAGTCGCCCCCGAACTTTATCAATGTGCGGTGTGCATCCGGTGGCATGGACGACGGATTCCGTCATGCGGTGAAGATCAATCCCGGCCTCCGCAGCCAAAAGGGCAGCAGCAGGGAACACAGGGACCTGGCGATCTCCACCATCTTCCTGACGGCGGCCATGACCATGATCTACAGCCGCGGCTTCCGCATGTCCACCAACCCCACGCTGAACATCCTGCTCCTGGTGCTCATGTGCTTCGTGTTGGTGTCCGTGTCCTTCGTGGCCCACGAGATGGGTCACCGCTGGTTCGCCCGGAAGTACGGGGCATGGGCGGAATACCGCATGTTCCCCTTGGGACTCCTCGTCTCCCTGTTCACGGCGTTCATGGGAATACTCTTCGCCGCACCGGGGGCGGTGGTCATCAGCGGAAGGATTAACACCAAACAATACGGGATAATCAGCGCCGCCGGTCCCGCCGTGAATCTGGTGCTTGGAGCGGCGTTCCTGGCCGTCTTCCACATGACCACCGGGTCGGTCCACGTGATCGCATACTTGTTCGCCAGTCTGAACATCTTCCTGGCACTGTTCAACCTGCTGCCTATACCCCCGTTGGACGGGAGTAAGATAATGAGATGGAGCACACCGGCACTTGCCTTGATGCTGATGTGTGCCGGTCTGCTCCTTGTTGGCCTCAACCTGTGATCACATGTACTCCTTGCAGGGGTACCTGAGATTGGTGAGGATGGATCCCTCCCACTGCTCCAGCTTGCCGGGGTTGAGGATGTTGTTGGGGTCCATGGCGGCCTTGATGGCCTTGATCGACGATAGCACGGACTTCCTCTCCTTCTGGAAGTCGGGGGCCTTGGAGATTCCCACGCCGTGCTCGCCGGTGACGGTTCCGCCCAGCTTGATGGTCTCATCGAAGATCTCCGAGACGGCGGCCACGCCTCTGTCCCACTCGTCCTTGTCCAGGGGGTTCAGCAGCATCTTGGTGTGCAGGTTGCCGTCGGCGGCATGTCCGTAGGTGGCCACGGTGACGCGGTACTTGTCCGCGATCTCCTGGTACTTGGTGACCGCATCCGGGATCTTGGACACCGGCACGCCCATGTCATCCGCCAGGGAGACGGAGGAGTATCCGGGCTTCAGTGCGGACAATGCCGTCATCACGGACTTCCTCGCTGCTGTCCAAGCGGCGATCTGCTTCTTGTCGTGGGTGGGGGTGACGGATGTGGCACCGATGGTCTCGGCGATCTCCGCCACGATCTTCAGGTCCCTATCCACCTGCTCGGGCTCGCCGTCCACCTCGATGATGCACAGAGCCTCGCAGTTGGGCAGAGGGTTGTTGAGCGCCTTGTTCACGGCGTCGATGGACACCTTGTCCATCAGCTCGCAGGATGCGGGGATCAGGGGCTTGGCCATGACGGCGGAGACGAACCTGCCCGCGTCGTAGATCGTCTTGAAGGAGACCAGAGCGGAAGCGGATGTCTTGGGCTTGGTGGCCAGCTTGAGGGTCACGTCCGTGATGACACCGAGGGTGCCCTCGCTGCCGCACAGCAGACGCGCGAGCTGGTATCCGGAGGAGTCCTTGATTGTATGTGTTCCCGCGCGGACGATCTCCCCGTCCGCCTTGACGAACGTCAGTCCGAGAACGAAGTCCCTGGTGGCCCCGTACTTCACCGCCTTCATGCCCGAGGCGTTGGCGGAGACCATGCCTCCGATCGTCGCCGCCTCTGCGGAACCGGGGGAGCAGGGGAAGAAGAATCCCATCTTCCCGATGGCGTCGTTGAGGGCGTTGTACACGCATCCGGCCTGAACATCCACCCAAAGGTCCCCCACGCTGATGTTGAGGATCTTGTTCATGCGGGACATGTCCATGACGATGCCCCCCTTGATGGGAACGGCGGAGCCGCAGAGTCCCGTGCCCGCCCCTCTGGGCACCACGGGGATCTTCTCGGCGTTGGCCACCTTCATGATCTCGGAGACCTCCTCCACGGTCCTGGGCTGCACGACCATGTCCGGGGTCTTGTGGAATATCGATGCATCGAATCCGTACGTGTAGAGTTCGGCGGAGTCCACCGAGTAACCGTCCTTGCCTACGATGGCTTCAATCCTGCTTATCACGCTCTCGTCCACTTGAACACCTAAGCACCGCAATGGCCTGACGGCGATATAAGCATGATTGTGCGCACGCGCGTGTCCATCAACGCAAATATATACCGATGAGCCTTAGACGGCGCCATGAAGTCCAAAGTCGTTTTGCTGGGCCCCCCTGGATGCGGGAAGGGCACGCAGGCGGAGAAGATGGGGGACGAGCTCGGATACGTGAAGCTCTCCACCGGAGACATGCTGCGCGAGGCCGTCAGGAACGGCACCGAACTGGGGAAGAAGGCCAAGACCTACATGGACTCCGGCGCCCTGGTCCCCAACGACCTGATCATCGGTCTGATGAAGGAGAAGATCGCAGGACTGGACAGGATCATCCTGGACGGATTCCCCAGGACCATCGAGCAGGCGGACGCCCTGGCGGAGCAGATCGACATCGACGTTGCCATCAACATCGACGTGGACGACGCCGAGCTGGTGAAGAGACTGACCCAGAGGAGGTCCTGCCCCGACTGCAACGCCGTGTACCACCTGAGCAACAAGCCCCCGGCGAAGGAGGGCATCTGCGACAAGTGCGGCGGCAAGCTGTACCAGAGGGACGACGACAAGGAGGAGACCGTCAGGAACAGGCTGGAGGTCTACCGCCAGAACACCTTCCCGCTGATCGAGTACTACGAGAAGAGGGGGAAGCTGGTCACCGTCCCCGGCGTGGGCAGCATCGACGAGATCTACGCCAAGGTCCGCAAGGCCCTGGAGTGATCGGTAACGGGGTCCGCGGATGCGGACCCCTATTTTCTTCACATCTGGCTCTTTTGTTCTCGGAAGGATCCTCACTGCCGTTCCGAACGGAACGCGAAGCCAATGGGCCCTTGACAATGTTTAAGTACAGGTTCGCTGTACCGCGGTTGCAACCACAGCCCCGTAGTGTAGTGGTCAATCATGCGTGACTCTGGATCATGCGACTGCAGTTCGAATCTGCACGGGGCTACCACTCCTCTTCTCGAACCTTGACTTGCCGCGACAGCACTCAGATGTCCGTCTCGGATCCGTCCGCCAGTCCGATGAAGTAGTCCGCTGCGTCATCCGGACCCTTGGCTATGAGCACGTCGCCCACCCTGAGAACCTCGTCCCTGCCGGGGCGGTAGATGAAGTTCTCCCCGCGCTTGATGGCAATGACGTACATGCCGCAGTGGCTTCCCAGACGGAGCTCGCCCAGGGAACGGTCCTTCAGCACCGATTCCGGCTTTATGATCGTCCTCTCGATGGTAACCTCGGACTCCTGGATGCTCATCTGGATGACCGGATGGTTCCCCAATCCCCTGAGCACCACGTCCGCGATGGATGCGGCGGCGTTGGCGATGTCCTCGATGGCCATCTGCAGCCGCAGGATGACGCTGAACCTGGCGATCTCCTCGGGCTGCTGCTTCCCCAGGTTGACGATGGCTTCCTGAATGTCGTCGCTGAGGTCGTCCATCTTCCGCTCCAGGAACTCCACCTCCTCCGCAAGGTCGGTGTTGTTGTAGAGCAGGGAGGAATATGCCAGATCGATCATGTACTCGGAGGTGTCCTTCAGCTCCAGCAGCATATTCTCGATCCTATTCATCGGATGCCTCCTCGTCGAACTCCCAGGGGATCCTGCCGGATGCAAAATCGGCGAGACGGTTGCCGCCGTCCTCGGTGCCCCTGACAATCAGGTCGTCGCCGGCACGGATCTTGACGTCGTCGTCCGGGTCGTAGATCCAGCCGTAGCGGTTCTTCATGGCGATGATCTTCATGCCGGTGTTGGCCTCCACGCCCAGCTTGGCAATGGTGTTCCCGGCCATGTCCGAACCCTGGCTGACCCGCACCATGCGGATCTTCTCGTCGGACTCGTTGATGAGATTGGTGATGAAGGGGCGCTTCTCGGGCGGGACGTCCAGGAGGTCCACGATCTCGCCGGCCGCGTGGGATATGCGGTCGGCAGCGGATGCTATCTGCAGTATCCCGGAGAGCTCCCTGGCGTCCTCCTTGGTCCTGGCCGCCAGCAGTGCCTTCACCCTCATGGCGTACTTCAGCTCCTCCATCTCGTCCTCCAACTCGTTGACCTTGGAGGCCATGGCCCGGCTGTTGTACATGAGCGATGCGTAGGCGAGGTCCACGATGACCTCGGAGATGTCCTTCATCTCGGTCAGAAGTTCCTGGACGGTCATATCCTCCAGGTCCGGACGGTCCTCGTCAGCCAAGGAGGCCGACCTCCTTTCCGTCGATTATGTGTGAGGGGATCGTCATCTGTTCAGTTCCCGACGGAGAACGTTGATAGTGGTATTTTAACCGTGCGTACGCCGGAACGGTGAAAAATCTACGTCTGGAACTTCGTCCGTCTCTCATTTATAGTAGGGGGGCCATGTCCCCGCAGGTAGAACATGGGCTGAGGTGGTTTTCCGTGGGGGAGAGGAGTAGCGGATTCTTTGCACGCAACCGTTCCGCCCTTTTGATGGGGCTCCTCGCCCTGGTGATTGCCGGTACCGCCGACCTCTTCGCCGGATTGTGCATGGTGAACATGGAAGAGTACATCATGATGGTCCCCGGCATGGTGGTACTCATCTACGCCGCCATCGGCATGCGTGGGAACATCTTCGGCGCCATGGGCAGCCGTCTCGGCACCGCCATGCATATGGGTACCTTCAAGATGGACTTCCGCAAGGGGATCCTGAGATCCAACATGGAGGGTGCCATGACCCTCACCATGCTGATGTCCGTGGTGATGGCGGTATTCGGCTGGGTCATCGTGAGGATGATCTTCGGCGAGGCCTACGACTTCCTGAAGTTCGTCTTCATCTCTACCTTCGGAGGGCTGTTGGCGGGACTGCTGGTGATGGCCGTGAACATCATCATCGTGAAGGTCAGCTACGAGAAGGACTGGGACGTGGACAACATCACCGCCCCGCTGATCGCTGCCGCCGGTGACGTGATCACCGTGCCCATGATCTTCGTTGCCACCATACTGGCGGTGAACCTGAACGACGAACTCGTCCACGTGCTCTCGATACTGCTGATACTGCTCACCGCCGCTCTGACGGCGTACATCCTCCTGCGCAAGCGCAAGAAGAAAAAGAAGCGCAAGAGGAAGATGGACGAGGCCAAGAGGATCGTCCGCCAGTCCCTTCCGGTGCTCACCGCATGCGTGTTCCTGGAGCTGATGGCTGGTCTGCTGATCGAGAACGAGACCGAGCTCCTGGTGGAGCACGCTGTCCTCCTGCTGCTGCTGACCGCGTTCCTTAACGAGGGCAACGCCCTGTCCGGCATGCTCACCTCCAGGCTGAGCTCCATGCTCCACATGGGTACCCTGCCCCGCCAGAAGGTACCTCCAAAGGAAGCGGCGGAGAACTTCGGCATCATGTACATCCTGGCCATTCTGACGTTCTTGTACATCATGACCGTGGCCTTCGTCATCCAGCCCCACGACGTGAGCTACCTGATGCTGCTGGCCATAGTGATGATATCCGGACTGATCATCACCACGGTGATCAACTTCCTCTCCTACTATGTGGCACTTGCCGCCCTGAGGTTCAATCTGGACCCCGACGACCACTGCATACCCATCACGTCGTCGGTGATGGACGTGGTGGGCTCCGCCGTCCTGGTGGCGGTCATCCTGCTCCTCATCTAAAAAGGGCTATAAATGAGCAGGCCGTACGCCGCCTATAATCCGTGAGGGATCACAATGATCGACAGAGACCAGATTCTGGCCCAGCTTGAGAGGTACGACCTCAGCAAGGCCAAGATCGGCGTGGTCGCATCCCATTCCGCCCTGGACACCTGCGACGGAGCCACCTCCGAGGGCTTCCACACAGTCGCCATATGCCAGAAGGGAAGGGAGAGGACCTTCGCCAACTACTTCAGGACCCAGAGGGACCCCGCAGGCAACGTCATCAGAGGCGTCGTGGACGAGCCCATGGTCCTGGACAAGTTCAAGGACGTCCTCAACCCCGACGTCCAGGAGAAGCTCATCAGGGACAACGTCCTGTTCATCCCCAACAGGTCCTTCGTCTCCTACTGCGGCATCGACGCGGTGGAGGACGACTTCAAGGTGCCCATGGTCGGGAGCAGGAATCTGCTCAGGTCCGAGGAGCGCGGGGACGAACGCGACTACTACTGGATCCTGGAGAAGGCGGGACTGCCGTTCCCCAAGAAGGTGGAAAAGCCCGAGGACATCGACGGTCTGACGATCATCAAGGTCCACCACAAGCAGAAGAAGCTGGAGAGGGGATTCTTCACGGCCAAGTCCTACGAGCAGTTCCAGCAGAAGAGCCAGGAACTCATCGAGCAGGGCGTCATCGAGCGGGATTTCCTCTCATCCGCCAGGATGGAGCAGTACATCATCGGCCCCGTCTTCAACCTGGATTTCTTCTACTCCCCGCTGGAGGAGAAGGGGGAGAGGATCGAGCTCCTGGGCATCGACTGGAGGTTCGAGAGCTCCCTGGACGGTTTCTGCAGGCTCCCCGGCAAACAGCAGGTGGAGCTGGAGAACGACGGCATCCTTCCCGAATACACGGTCTGCGGACACAACTCCGCCACATTGAGGGAGTCCCTGTTGGACAAGGCCTTCGAGATGGCGGAGAAGTACGTCAAGGCGGCAGAGAAGCACTACGCCCCCGGCATCATCGGCCCGTTCTGCCTGCAGACCTGCGTGGACAAGGACCTGAACTTCTACATCTACGACGTGGCTCCCCGCATCGGCGGAGGCACCAACGTGCACATGGCCGTCGGCCACCCCTACGGGAACGCCCTCTGGAGGAAGGAGATGAGCACCGGCAGGAGACTGGCCATGGAGGTCAGACGCGCCATCGAGCAGGAGCGCGTGGAGGAGATCATCACATGAAGACCAAATTCATGGCCATCGCATTGGTGGCAGTGCTGGCACTCTCTTTCGTCGCACTGGCGGGCGAGAGTGACGCCGAACCCGAATTCGGAAAGCTTCCGGAGCTGGGCAGCTTCGACGACATGGGCGGAGGATCCATCACGGTCTACCTCAACAACACCGATGACGAGAGCGCCGTCACCGTCACGGTGCAGATCCGCGAATCCGGCACCGAGAACGTCCTAGGCAGTTCGGACGTGGAACTGCAGCCCGGCGCCACCGATGTGGCCTGTACCATCAGCTTCGGATACCAGAGCAGCGGCGAGAAGGTCGTGGACATCTGCCTCCTCTCCGGCGACAGCGTCGTCGCCACCCAGGCCGGCATCCCGATCCAGGTCAACCACTCCATGTGGAAGGACTCCCTGACCTACATCATAATCATCGTCGCCATCATCATCATCGTGGTAATCGCCTACCTGTACATGCGCAACGCCCCCAAGAGGAAGGCGGACAAGATGGACAGCAGGACCTTCACCGAGATGGAGGAGGCGAGGAAGCAGAGGAAGTCCGCTCCTTCCGGACCCACCAAGTACGAGGGTTCCGGTTCGAAGAAGAGGAAATGATCCCTTACCGGGGGGAGACCCCCGGGATCCCATTCTTTTTACTACCGGTACGATCGCTTGCGGCGCATCGATATGTGCGCAGACGAGGTGACCTCGGATGCGAGATTCTTGGACGCGTTCGTTTGACCCCTCTCTGGGAACTGCTATCGGGAACATTCTGTCAAGAACAAATGCGTGATATGCACTATCGGAACGCCATGCTCGGTATGTCCAACACCGATCGATATCACGAATGTGATAAATACATCGAAGTGGTAGAACGATCAGAAGGTGATGACGGCCCCTGAAGGGGCCGGACCCTTGACGCGGGTCAGACGTCAACATCCTTAGTGGATGTCGATGACGATAACGACATCGTCTGCCGTTATCGTCAACCGGTATCCCCGGCTCTGATACGAGATGTTGATCTCGAAGAACCCATCACACCTACCGGGCGGGTATCCCGGGTTCGCCGCAATTTGAGAGGTTCCGGCGGACCCGGAATCTGCCCCAACTCGGCACGAATTCTATTATGGCCTTAATTATAACGATTTCGCTTTTTTGATATCCCAACGACACAGGTGTGCCGGGACATCACTGGCTCTTAGGCACCCGCTTGAGGTCCGCCAGGTCCAACAGGGCCACCTCGCGGCGGTCCATGAAGAATCCCAGCTTCTTGTGCAGCATGATGGATGGCAGGTTGTCCGGCTGTATCGCGCTGTGGACCACCGTGGCCCCCATGTCGGCGCCGGTCTCAGCCACCGTCCTGAGCAGACGGTACCCTATGCCGCTGCGGCGGAAGTAGGGGTGGACGCCCATGTTCTCGATCCACACCAGGTTCTCCACGTTGTACACATGATGCAGCATCTGGGCGAATATGAAGCCCATGATCTCACCGTCGTCCTCCGCCACGAAGCTGAGGCCGGACTCCAGATACAGCTGGAACGAACCCCTGCCGCTGGCGCCGAGCTTCGCCTTCCACTCCTCGTCGAAGTCCTCCCACCTGTTCTCGATGGTCTTGGCGAAGTACTCCCTGATACAGTCCAGCTCCAGGTCCCTGACCTTGATCAGGTCCTTCATCCTCATCGGACGGATCTCCAAGGGATCACATCTCCTCGGGGGCGCCCATGCCCATGCACTCGAGGACGTTCCTCAGTACATCCCTGGCACATTCCACCAGGGTGATCCTGGCATCCCTGGATTCTCCTGCGCCCAGAACGGGGACGCTGGCATAGAACTGGTTGAAGGCGGAGGCCAGCTCGTGGCCGTAGGCCGGCAGGAGATGGATCCTGCGGAGCTCTGCCGCCTCGGAGACCACCGACGGGAATCTGGACAGCACCTTGGCGAGCCTGACCTCGCTGCCGTCCCTCAGCTTGGAGGGGTCGGCGGTGCGGACGTAGTCCCCGGCCTTCCTCAGGACGCTGCAGGCCCTGGCGTGGGCGTACTGCAGGAATGGTCCGCTGTTGCCGTCGAAGTTGAGGGCGTCCTCCCACCTGAAGACCAGCTGCTTCTCGGGCTGTACCCTCAGGATGTTGTACCTTATGGCCCCGATGCCCACGATGCCGGCGATCTCGCGCATGCGGTCCTCGGAGAGGTCGCTGCGGCGCTTGGCGATCTCGTCGTAGGCGCGGGAGACCGATTCGTCGATGAGATCGTCCAGGTAGACGACCACGCCCTTGCGGGTGGACATCTTGCCCTCCGGCAGGGAGACGAAGGAATAGAACATGGGTTCGGGCTGCCTGTCGCATCCCAGGATCTCCAGCGCGGAGCACAGCTGCTTACTGCCCAGCTTCTGGTCCTCCCCCAGCACGTCGATGATGCGGTCCGCCCTGGTGAACTTGTCCAGATGGTACGCAAGATCGCGAGTGGTATACAGTGTGGTGCCGTCCGCCCTGGTGAAGGTGAACTTGGTGTTCTTCCCCTGGATTCCGAACTCCTTCAGGTCCAGATACCAGGCGCCGTTCTCCTCCTGTCCGGCGTACTTGGACTTCTTCAGACGCTCCACCACATCCCTGGCGGAGCCGTCGGCGATGAACCTTGACTCCCAGGTGTAGTTGTCCAGTGTGACGTTGATATTGGCTAGGGTCTCCTTCAGCCCTCCGAGCATGCCCTCGGCGGTCTCCCTCACGGTGTCGATGACGCTGTGGTCCCCTGCCTCGAACCTCCTCAGCAGGTCGGCGATCTGCTCCGCCACCTGGGGGTCCGATTCCATCATGGCGTTAGCCTTGCGGTAGTAGGCCACCCACTTGTGGTCGGTCTTGTCCCTGTCCTCGGTCATGTCCACCTGGCTCTCGTCCAGGTTATTCACGCCCCAGGTGAGGATGACCACCTGCTTGCCCACGTCGTTCACGTAGTACTCTGTGGTCACGTCGTAGCCGCACATCTTCAGCGAACGTGCCAGCGTGTCCCCGATGACCGGGTTCCTGGCACGTCCCACATGGATGGGGCCGGTGGGGTTGGTGGAGGTGTGCTCCAGGTTGACCCTCACGCCGTTGAACGGACGGGAGCCGTAGCGTCCCTCGGACGCGATGATGTCGTCCAGCGTACCCTTGACCAACGCGGCGGGGTCCATGGTGAAGTTGAGGTATCCGTTGGCCGCGGCCACGGACGCTATGTGCCCCCCGGAGGGTATCCTCTCCGCCAGGGACTCGGCGATCTTGACGGGGGCCATCCCCATGGCCTTCGCCATCTGGAAGCAGGGCACCGCCAGGTCGGCGGAGCCTATGGGAGGCACCTCTGTGCGGAACGCCGCATCCCCGTGCCCCATCTCTGCCAGGACGGCAGTTACAGCCGCCTTGACCTCTTTCTCGAAAGACTCCATCACGGACATCTCACTACACCTTGTATCTCAGAATTGCCGCGATCCCTCCGAAGGCGGTCATGAGCATCTCGCCCTCCTCGGAATCTTCGGTGATGATCTCCACGTCGGTGTTGAAGGCCTCGGACAGCTCGAAGAAATCGTCCACCAGGTCCTCGTCCCTGATGATCTCCGCGTTGGCGCCGCACTCGGGGCACTGGCATCTGTCCGGGGACTCCTTCATGGTCTGCTGGCACTCGTGGCCGTTGGGGCACTTGGTGGTGACCCTGCGCTTGTTCAGGTTCTCGGAGAGCATCAGCACCTCAACCGCGCCCATGTTGACGGCATCCCTTACGACATCCTCACCGTAGGCGGAGAGGCCTCCGTCCTGCTTCCTGATCTCGGTGAACAGACGCTGGATGAACTTCTTCTCGCGCATCAGGTCGATATCCTGGATGGCGTCCTTGGCATTCTCCACCAGCTCCTTGAGACCGTACTCGTCGGTGTAACCGGTATCGAAGGTGTCCACCACCTTCTTCTGCAGCTCGTGGTGAAGGTACCCCTCCTTCACGAAGAAGTCCTTGGTGGCACCCGGACCGCCTATCAGCAGGCCCACCATGTCCTGGATCCTGTCCAGGAAGACCTCGGTGGCCTTGTCGGCGGTCTTCTTGAAGAACTCGTGGGCGGCGATCTCGATCAGACGCTCGAAACGCTGGGCGGACTGACCTCCCTGCCTGTGCTTCCTGGGGACCATGGACTCGAAGTGGGCGGACACCACGATCCTGTTGCCGGAAAGGATCCCTATGGTGGACTCCTGCCTGTCGATGCAGATCAGGCCGTACATCTTCTTGTCCAGCAGCATGGTCTGCAGAGGATCGGTGAAGAACTGGGAATCGCATCTGTAAAGGAAGGCGGTGATGGCCTCCGGAGGCTCCAGAACGTATTGGACCATGCGTGTCTGGTCCCCCGCCCTGGGCACCTCTCCGCAGAAGAGGACCAGTCCGTTGTCGGGGATCGTCTTGTAGGTCTTCAGGCGGGCCATGATGGATTCGATGGCCCCCTGGACGTTCTTCATCGTGCTCTTGGATTTGATGTTGGAGGATTGGGAGTATTCGTCACGCAGATACGCCATTACATCCGAGATCATCTTGGTCTTCGGGATGTAAACCGAGATCAGCTCGGTCCCCCTTCCTCGGAGATCCACGATCTCCTGCATGGCCTTCTTGAAATCGTACTTGGCCCTGTCCATCGAACCCTTCTCTGCCATATGAGCCGCCTCTTTTATTTATAAACGGGGCAAACCCACATTAATAATAAAAGTATTGGTGTGGTCCATGGACAAGGTGGTGGTGTCGGTCGGAGGCTCGGTGCTCATCCCGGGACAGGACGACGCGTCATACATCCGCAGGCTGGCGGACATGATCCGCGAGGTGGCCTCGGAGGTACAGCTGGCAGTCGTGGTCGGCGGCGGAAAGGCCGCCAGGCAGTACGTGGACCTGGGAAGGGCGCTGGGAGGCTCGGTTGACGAGCTGGACGAACTCGGCATTGGCATCACCAGGGTGAACGCCAAGCTGCTCTGCGTGGCGCTGGGGGACATCGCCAACACCGAGATCCCCGTCAAGGCCGAGGAATGTGCCAGCATGTCCCAGCCCGGAAAGGTGGCTGTGATGGGCGGCACCGAACCCGGTCACACCACCGACGCGGTATCGGCGATGATAGCACAAGCGATCGGCGCCGATAGGATCGTCAACGCCAGCAACGTGGATGCGGTGTTCTCTGCGGATCCCCGCAAGGACCCGAACGCCAAGAGATATGACAGGATGACCATCCACCAGCTGAACGACGTGGTCTACCACGACCACGATGCCGGGAAATCCTCGGTGTTCGATCCCCTCGGGGTGTCCATCGCCATGAAGGGGCGCATAGACATCCTCATGGTCAACGGCCGTGACCTGGACGAGCTGAGGAACGCCATCCTGGGCAAGCCGATAAAGGGGACGTTCGTGGACTCCCACGTCTGATCAAAGTGACTCCAAATCCTTGGAGGACACGATCGGCAGTCCGGCGGATTGGATGATCCCCTCGATCCTCCTCTCCTCCGACTTCTTCATGGATTTACGGTGTATGTAGACCGCTTCGGCACCTGTGCGGTGGAAGGCGTCGAGTATCCTTCTGGAGACCTCCGCATCATCCATGCCGTCGGTCTGATACGTGGGCACCATGTGTCCCATGCACGCCCTGTGGCCCATCACCAGCTCGGTGAACCTCGGGGCATAGTGACCACCGCCGACGCCGATCAACCTGGGGCCGTCGGCCTTCTCCGCGGTCAGCAGGGCCTCCGCCAGGACGTGCGCGGCATGACGGTCGCCCCAGTGGGTCTCCTCGCTGCCGATCTCGATGAAGTATCCGGGGGTCTCGATGAGCGGTCCATGGTGGGTGACCTCGAATGACACGGAATATCCGGGATCGTCGTTGAGCTTCACAATCCTCCGGAGCATGCCGGTCATGGACTCTGGTGCGGAAGGGGACAGTTTACAAGGTTCGCCGCCGAAGTCCGCCTGCCCGTAATTACCGAACGGATGAACGGTGAGGGTGGGCTTCCCGCTGGCGGCGGAATGTCTGCTCATGAAGACCACCTCGTCGCAGTCCACGCCGAAATCCTTAGCGGCGGCGTCTATCCCCTCGGCACGGATGTGCCTTCCTGAAATCACCGCGAGAACGTCGTTACCGCATTGGGAATATGTGTTGCCGCCTTCGGAGCCCAGCTCCTCCCAGTCCCGCATCTCCAGGAGGGCGTCCCTCATGTTGACGGAAGGCGGATCGTCGGGCGTGCATACGAGAAGGCGGACCATGGACAACGTCATCGAATGCCCGTATAATACCGTTGGCATCTGTCAAGTGATATGCTGGCTCTGTTGATCGTGAATGTGTTGAAAATAATAATAGTAATTATTACGATAATCTTTATTACTATAATATACATACAACAAGTATGAGGTTCTACGGCAGAGAGCGGGAGATCGGCATCCTGAGGGAGACGGAAGAGCGGTCCCGCTCCGAGAGCCGCTTCACCGTCGTCCTGGGAAGGAGGCGCATCGGCAAGACCAGCACCATAAGGAAGGCGCTGGAGCACACCAAGATTGTCTACGTCTACATCTCCCGTATGAAGGAGCCTCTGTTCTGCCGCAGGATGCAGGACATAGCCGAAGATGCGGGTATCGAATTCACCGGCTCCGTATCCACGGTCAGGGAGTTCCTCAGGGCTGTGATGATCCACTCCCGCGGCGAACCCATCACGCTCGTATTGGACGAATTCCAGGAGTTGGATCACGTCGGCCCGTCCGTATTCTCCGACATCCAGGAGATCTGGGACATGTACAAGGATGAGTCACGCATCAACCTGGTCGTTGCCGGTTCTATGCACTCCATGATGGTCCGGATCTTCGAGAACGAGAAGCAACCGCTGTTCGGCAGGGCCACGGGAAAGTTGGAACTGAGACCGTTGCCCATCAACACGCTCAAGGAGATAATGAGGGATCACGAACCCTCCTACGACAACCGCTCGCTGCTGACACTGTACATGCTGTCGGGAGGCGTACCGCCATACGTCGCCGCCCTCATGGATGCCAAGGCCTTCGACACCCGCAGCATGATCGAAACGGCGCTCTCTCCCGGATCCATCTTCCTCAGGGACGGTACGGATTTGATGGCTGAGGAGTTCGGCAGGGACAAGGGGACGTACACCTCCATCCTCATTCTTATCGCCGAAGGAAGGAACACCCGTTCCGAGATGGAGGGCATCTTGGGAACAGGCGTCGGCCCCTACCTTCAGCGCCTGGAGAACGAATACGGGATGATCCGCAGGACCGTTCCCATCGTAGGAAGGAACGAGAAGATCAGCAGATGGGAGATCTCCGACCAATACCTGAGATTCTTCTACAGATACATCCGGCCCAACGAAGACCTGGTGGAGACGGACCGGACGGACCTTCTGATCAAGATGGTGGAGAAGGATCTGGAATCCTACGAAGGGAGGGTGCTGGAGGAATATCTCAGACGCCGCATCGCCGAGGAGGAGGATTTCACCGCCGTCGGCAGATACTGGAACAGGAAGGGGGATGCGGAGGTGGATATCGTGGCCATTGACCTCATCGGTCGCAGAGCGATGCTGGCAGAGGTAAAGCGCAACCCTTCGAAGATCGATATGGGTAAGTTGCGCAGAACCGGGGAAACCGTACCGGGACTCGACGGCTACGAGGTCTCCTATCGTGGATTATCCATGGACGATATGTGAACATACAAGTGCCAGCACATGGACGTTCCGCATGGATATGTGAGAACGCCTACGATCGATGTTAGATGGAGAGTGGTGCAAGGGACGAGATTTGAACTCGCGGACCACTAAGGACAAGGCCCTCAACCTTGCGTCGTTGGCCATGCTTGACTACCCTTGCAGCAGACCACCCATATCGGGCATACTTATAATACTTTCTCAGAGGCCGGATCCGTACATGATGGCATATCGCCCCGATCCGAAGATGTGCCAGCAATGCCGCGGAACGATTCGACGGGAGCTTTCGTATTACTTGAAGGAGAATAGTTAAACCATGAAGTAATAGAGAGGAGCGTCAGGAGATGGAGGGCGGCCGACGGTGGGACTGGATCCCGCTGAGGAAGTTCCCTCCTCCGCGAGCAAGATGGGTCGGGAAATCCGACCGGGCGAGAGCTCGGGCAAGGGCTCAGAAACGACACAGCTTCGGGGCAGGATGATCCGCTGACGGTGACGTTCCCGAGGATATGGTGAAACGGCGACTCCCCATCGGAGCAAGCCCAAACGGCCGGGATGAGTGCTCGACGACCGGCGGGTAGGGTGCGAAGTTGAATGCCGCCTGAAACAGAAGGGGGGCTACTCCCATCACCTGACACACTCGGAGGGCATATGAGCATCGATCCCAAGTACCGTGCTGTCTGCTTTGACATGGACGGCACGCTTCTGGACACCAAGGTGGATTACGTCCGCATGTCCCAGCTGGTCTACGACGTGTTCGCGGAGCTGGGTGTGCCGGAGGAGGTCATCGACCGTGGCCAGGGATTCAAGTTCAACATCGACAAGGGATACGCCTGGCTCTCCGACCACGGGATGAAGGAGGAGATGTACGGCATCAACGCCCGCGTAGCCAAGCAGTCCCGGGACATAGAGATGGAGAACGTCCATCTGGCAAAGCCCTTCCCGGGTGGCAGGGAGATGCTACTGGCACTTAGGGAGAAGGGCTATATGACAGGCGTCCTCACCAGGGGATGCAGGGAGTACGCCGAAGCTGCTCTGAGCACCGCGGGGGTCATCGATCTGTTGGACGCTATCATCGCCAGGGACGACTACCCGGAGACCGATGCTAAACCGTCCCCGGCGGCCATGCGTCACCTGGCCGACCGCCTGGACCTCCGCCCGGAGGAGATACTCTTCCTGGGGGACCATCTCTTCGATTATCAGTGCGCATCATCATCAGGAGCCGAATTCATCGGAGTTTTATCAGGCACCTATAAGAATGATGACTGGCTAGAGTTATCGAAAGATATCGTCACGCTTCCGACCGTCTCGTATCTGGTGGAATTGCTATGATCAACTTCACTGACAGCTTCAAGAAGAAGATCGTCGTGATCGTGTTCGTCGCGGTGTTCTTCTCTCTGATCTGGCCCTTCACATCCTTCAGCTTCACCGTTGGTAACACGGAGATCACCATCAACCCGGCGGACGGCATCCCCGTCCTGATGGGATTCATGTTCGGCTCATCCGGTGCGCTGGGATGCGCTTTGGGTATCGTGGGCCCCGAATTCTTCCAGGGGGATCTGTCCCTGGGAACGGTGGGTGCCGCCCTGGGATACTTCTGCCTGTCCTACGCCCCGTACAAGGTGTGGGCGGTGATCCTGAAGAAGGAGGACGAGAACATCTTCCTGGTCAAGAGGCTGGGAGATGTGGCGGCATATGCCATCACCGGCATCATGGGCGCCCTGCTCTGCGCCCTGCCCGTGGCGCTGGCCAACGACGTGTGGTATAACAAAGTGGCGTTCTCCACCTCCTACCTCCTGGAAGTGGTGGAGGTCACCATAAGCGTGCTGACCTTCGGACTCGTACTGTACGCCGTACTCTCGGCGTTCAACATGTTCGGTCTCGCCAAGACGGTGAAGAAGTATCCGCTCAAGACGATGATCCACATGATTACCCTGGCCATCATGTCCATCATCGTGCTGGTGTTCTCCATAGTCACCTATTTCTTCGTGGATACCGGCACCAGGAACCCCTGGATCATCATCCCCATGGTTATACTGGGTCTTCTGATGCTCAGGGACCTGACATATGGCGGCAAGCCCCCGGACATCGTGGAGAAGCCCAAGAAGAAGGACCCCAAGACCCTCAAGAAGGGTGAGGAGACCAAACTCCTGCCTCCTCCCGGGGACGGGGAGTGATCACAACTCCCTCCCCATGAGGACTCCCTGATACCCACTTCCGTCACACCGTTCCGGCCATTCACGTCAATCGGCTCACTGATAAGCTGTTACCAGGGATCAGCCGTTGGTTCACCTGAGATGATACGGGAACACCCACATCATTCTAATTCACCCTATATCAAGAACAGATTGTGCTAAGCACATTCCGTTCAACCTATACTGAAAAAAACGGAGATTATCTCGTTCTTTTCAACACATACTGAAACAAAACGATGGCAGATGAAGATCACCCGCCAATCGGTCGGATGTCAAAGGATGGCGGTCAAAAGACCAAGAACGGGTCCGGACGGTGATACCGTCCGATTGACCCGTGTGGAGAATATGGGCCGGCCGTGAGGCCGGCATATGTTTTCACTGAGTGCCCTTGCCGTACTCGACCTCGCGGCTCTCCTCCTTCTCCTCCTCCATATCGTCGTAGTGGAACCTCTGGCGGTTGTCGGCGAAGGTGGTGTTCTTGGGAAGGAGCTTCTTGATGGACTGCATCATCATGGAACCGATGCCCATGAGGTTCTTGTCCATGTTGACGCCGAAGCGGGTCTTTCCGCAGACCAGGTGGCCGGGGTTGATGACATCCCTGGGGTCCAGGAAGGTCTTCAGGTCCCTCATGGTGCTGACGCAGCCTGCGTCGTGGATGCTGTCCAGGTTGGACGCGAAGAACACGCCCAGTCCCAGGGAGCGTCCGCCGTACTTGGCAGCGACGTCGCCCATGTAGAAGTTGTAGGCGAAGGCGGTCATGCCCAGCAGGGACTCGTCGTCCTTGAAGTAGTAGGGCATGAACATGGAGGTGCTGCGGTCGGCGACCATTCCGATGATTCCTCCAGGCTCCATCTTCATGGTCTTGTAGCCCTCGTAGCACTCGTCCACGAACTCGGCCCAGTGCTCGTTGGTGACGACGACCTCTGCGGGGATGGATCCGACACCGACCTTGCGGGCGCGGAACTCGTAGCAGCGCTCGTCCCACTCGTGGGCGGCGATCTCGTCGGAGACCCTTCTTCCGCCGGCGGCGGTCATGATCTCGTCGGTGACCTTCTCCTCCAGGGCCACGAACTCCTCGGCACCCTGCAGGGTGATCAGGATCAGGTTCTTGACCTCGGGGGCGTGCAGACCGGCCTTCCTCTGGTTCTCGAAGTGGTTGTAGTCGGACCAGGAGATGTGCAGAGGCTTCAGGCTGGGGTGGTTGACGATGTCCATGATGGGCTTGCCGGCCTCCCTGAGAGCGTCGAACTCGTAAGCGATGGGCTTGACGATTCCCCTGGGGTAGATCCTGAGGGTGACGGTGGCGACGACTCCGAGGGTTCCCTCGGCGCTGGCGAACAGCTGGGTGAGGTTGTACCCGGACATGTTGCTGGCGATCTTGTCGTAGCCGGTCTCGATGATGGTACCGTCGGACAGGACGACCTGGAGGTTCAGGACGTTGTCCTTGGCGGAGCCGTACTTGTATCCGCCGATGCCGATGCCGCCGGTGGAGAACCAGGCTCCGACGGTGGCGGAGGGGAAGCTGGAGGGGTAGGAACCGACCAGGAAGCCCTCCTTCTCGCAAGCCTCGAGGACGTTCTTCCAGGTGCATCCGGCGTCCACCTTGACGGCCATGTTGACCTTGTCGATGTAGTGGATCTTGTTCATCTTGGAGGCCATGTCGATGAGGATGCCTCCGTCGGTGGGCATGGAGCCGCCCAGTCCCCAGGTAGAGTTACCGCGGGGGGTGACGGCGATGCCGGTGCTGTAGGCCAGAGCGACGATCTCGGAGATCTGCTCGGGGGTCGAGGGCCTGACGATCACGTCAGGCATGTTCTTGAATGCCATCCCGGCCTCTTTGGGCAGGGGGGCCAGGTCATGCCCGTAGAGCATCCTGTCCATCTCATTGGTGTTGACATTCTCCGCGCCGAGTATCTCCTGGAGCTTCGAGATGACCTCGGGGGTCACTTTCCTAGATAGGTTGTCCCCTTTCATTTAACGTCCTCCACAAACGTATGTGTGTGATTGGACCGACAAGACGGTCGCGTTTAATAATGGTTTGGGTCATTTTTGGATGTGTGGCACATTGATTCCGACCACCCCCTGAGACCCGCTTCAGACACCAGTGCGTGAGCGGATCCGGAGGGTACGCGGAACAGATGCGTGCGACAATGGCAATCGGAGCATCCGAAGCCGTCAATGACCGCTTCAAACCCGATCAACGATGCGGTATACGCAAGAGTACACTCAGGTATCGGGTCAGGGTAGGACTCGAAAGCGGCCACAGAATCCGCCGCCAGTGTGAGGCAATCGATATGCCACCTGACCCTCTTCTCCTTCGACAAGTGCCTGGAGATCCTCTGGTCCAGACCGCCCATGGCGCTGCCCACGTAACAATAGACACCGGGGTCGAGATGCACGTTCCCCAGACGGCCAACCTCCCCTTGGAAGGGTTTGGAGAACGTCAGGAAGAGGACGTAGGTCCCCTTTCTGACGCTCATTGTACGTTCTTGGCGTCCTGGTCCCTGACCGCGGACATGGTCTTGATCCTGATGATAGTGCTGCTGTCCTCCATCTTGGACTCGCGGATGTCCGCGATCTCGCAGAGCTTGCGACCGTATACCATCAGGTTATCGAAGTACTCCTTGTGTTCCTTGTAGGGGATCTTCACCCTCAGACCGTCCAGGTGCAGGACGATGGGGGCGGGACGGAGACACATGTCGATCGGTTCATAGGATTCCAGCAGAGGCTTCAGCTCCGCCGGATGGATGAACAGGGGGTCCTCCTCCAGCATGGCCTTCTTCTTGGAGATCACATCCACGACCACGTCGGAGATCTCGCTGAGCTTGACCCTCTCCTCGGGAGCCTTCATCCTAGCCGCCTTCCTGCCCACGCCGGAGACCACGGCCTCGCAGATGTCCTCCATGCCGTCGGGCTGGGGTCCGCAGACCAGGATCACGGGGATGGAGATCTTCTCCATCAGCATCTTCTTCTCCTCGATACAGGGCTTGAAGTTGCCGAGCATGAAGATGACCGCATCGTACTCGTCGATGATGCTGATCTCCCTCAGAGAGATCTGAGAGGTCTTCTTGCCCCTGCCGCGGGCCAGTCCCATGACCACAGAGATCGAACCCGCTTCCCTGAGGATCTCCGCGATGTCGCAGATAGGGTGGGGCATGTGGTGCCTGCCCAGGGTGCAACCGACCACGGCAATCTCCGTGCCGGCCAGGGGGACGCTGAACAGCTGTCCGCCGATCTCCTTGGTGATCTTCTCGATAACGGCGTGGTCCTCCTCGGGGATGGACATGGTCACCGTCAGCACCTGGGCGCTGTGCAACCTGTTGATCACGGTGCCGCCCACGTCCTCGATGGCCTCGTAGAGCTCGTTGGAACGGTAGACACCGCCGTCGTACTTCACAACCTCAAACATCCTCTTCCACCTCCGACTCCTTGAGCATGGCCTCGTGCAACTCGCGTCCCTCGTCCAGGAACTCCTGCCTCATGATCTCCTCGGTGGCCACTACGGTGATGACGCGTCCGTCCACGTAGGAGTGACGCACCCTGATACCCTCGGGGAGGGAGCGCCAGAACGCGCCCATGATCTCCTTGATGGACTCCTCTCCGGAGGAGACCACCACGTTCTCGATGTCCTCCTGCATGGCGTCGTGCACGATGAGGTCGAAGCGGGTCTGCTGATCCACCTTGCCCCTGCCGTACTGCTTCCACAGGGTGGACAGGATGTCCGGGGCGTACCTCTCGTTGGAGATCGACATATGCAGCTCAGTGCCCTCCGCTCTGAAGGATGCAACGTCACCTATGGTCTTGCTGGAGGGGTGATTCTTCAGCATCACCGAGTAGATGAACAGCGGCACCTCGGGCTTGAGGACCAGATGGGCCTTGCGGAACATGAAGGACTTGCCGATGTCTCCGATGATGTCGTCGAAGAGCTTACCGTAGGCGTCGTTGCCGTACTGGTCGGGTCCTTCCACCACTATCTCCATGCAATCCCCTCACAGGAATCCGGAGCTCAACAGGGCACCGCCCACGGCACCGATGAACTGGGAGTTCTCGGGCACGATAGGCTTCTCGCCCAGCACCTCGCCCACGGCCTTGACCAGACCGGAGATCAGGGACGTGCCTCCCACCTGGATGACGGGATGCCTGACGTCGATCTCCTGCAGCTGCTGCTCGTACACCTGCTCGGCGACGGAGTGGCAAGCGGCGGCGGCCACATCCTCGAACTTCTTACCCTCACCGAGGGTGGTGACCAGGTCCTGGATACCGAAGACGGAGCAGTAGGAGTTCATCTTGGCGTTGCGCCAGTCTCCCTTCTCCGCCAGCGCTCCCAACTGGGTGACCTCGATCTTCAGCCTCCTGGAGGTCATCTCCAGGAAACGTCCGGACGCACCGGCGCAGACGCCTCCCATGGTGAAGTTGTCCGGGATCCCGTCACGGATGGTGATCGCCTTGTTGTCCATACCGCCGATATCGATGATGGTGGCCTCTCCGCGCTGGCGGTCCGCCAGCCAGACGGCTCCCTTGGAGTTGACGGTGAGCTCCTCCTGGACCAGTTTGACCTTGTCGGAGAAGTGGTCTCCCAGGGTGAAGCGTCCGTATCCGGTGGTACCGATGGCCTCCAGGTCCTTGTACTCGTAGCCGGCCTCGGCCAGCGCCTCGTTCAGCACCTGGGTGGCGGACTCCACCACATCGTGAGAGGGCGTCCAAGACTTGCCGATGATTTTGTTGTCCAGCATGACCACCGCCTTGGTGGTGGACGAACCGGAGTCCAGACCGGCGGTGAGTCCCGCCTGGCGCTCCCTGGCCAGGAGCTCCTTCCTGGTGACGATGGTGACCAGCGCCTCCATCCTGGTGAGCAGCTGGGAGGCCTTCATCCTCTCGGTGAAGGAGTACGTGACCACGGGGAGATTCGTGTTCTCCTGGATGAACCTCCTGAGCTCGTTCCTCACAAGTGCCGCCTCGGCGCACCTGAAGCAGGTGGTGATGAACACGGCATCGGCATCGAAGTTGCCGTCGGCCAGCTGGATTGCCCTGGCGATCATCAGCTTGAGCTGGGAGGAGTGGGGGCGGAAGCCGAACCTCTCCACCGCCTTGTTGATGTCGGCTGCGGATACGTCAGGGTAAACGATCTTTGCGCCCACGGAGCGGGCCGCCTTCTCTATCTCGTACTGCACGCTGCTGTACTCTGTACCGCACGAGAGCTGTGCTATCTTGATCACTGCAGTCCCTCCAGGAATTCCTTGACCTTGGCTACGAATTCGATACCGTCCTCCTCGGTCTCCGGGTAGGTGAGCCTCAGGGCGGGGATACCGCGCCTGCGGATGAGGTATTTCACCATGAGCTCGGAACGCTCGCAACCCACGCAGCCGAAGCCGAAGGGGGCGTCGTCCACGATGATGGCGGCGTCGGCCTCCTCGATCATGGGTCCCCATACGGCGAGTCTGCCCCTCACACCGGAGGGCACCTCGATGCCTGCGTACTTGAGTCCCCTGACCACGTCGTCCAGGGTGACGTTCATGGGCGGCATGTCCACCTCAAGGTTGTCGACCCTCTCCTGAATCGCGGCCATCGTGCTGAGCGGCTCGTGGCCGAATCTCTCTACCAGATCGAACAGGATCATGCTGTTCGGCGGATCGATGAACACCTTCATTCCTTCACCTCGCAAATCTCTTTGAACTTCATTACAGGGAGTTTCTCCCTCTTCGGCCTCTCGGCCGGAACCTCGCCCCTCTCGGCGGCCTCAAGGCCGGCCCTTATGAAGGACAATTTGCTCCACTCCTCCTCCAGCTGGGAGTATCCGGGGCGGGTGCCGTGCTGGGCCCTGCATCTGACAGGATCGCCCAAACGATACGCCCTGCGCTTGGAGTAGATGGCGTAGGGCTCCATGTCCCTGGCCTTGTCCGCCACCCGGCGGACCACATCGGCCTCGCCCTCGATGAGACAGCCGTAGCAGGTCTCCTTGAGGGCGACGGGTTCGCCCATGGCGTGGATCGAACGCGCCAGCATCTCCGGCGTCACGTTCGACGTGGGGCAGATCATCAGTATCCTCGTCTCCCTGCTCATAACTCCAACTCCGTGATGTAGACCTTCATGCCGTCCTCCAGACCCTCTGTCATGTGGTCCAGGTCTCCCAGGAACCTGCCGAAGATGTTGGTCCCGAAGGGCTCCTCGCCGGTGGGACCGTACTCCTTGCTGTCCTGCATCCTGATGCCCATGAGACCGTGATGGTCGCAGGCCTGGTTGGTGAATCCGATGTCACCGCGGCGGCATCTCTTGAAGGGCTCCCCGGGGTACAGGGACTTGCCCTTGACCTCGTCGCCCTCGAATGTGATCATGGACATGCCCTCGAACCAGAAGTGCACCTTCAGCACGCCCACGGGCTTGTGGTTCAGCCCAGTCATCTTCTCAAAGTAGTGCACATCCTCCGGGCGCTTGCGGTTCAGGGATATGCGGAACACCCTGTCCCTGGGAACGCCGAAGATCTCCGCCTTGCCGCCGTTGAGCATGGTGACGGTCATCTCCGGGGTCTGCTCCGCCACGATGGCGTCGTCGGAGACGTCGCCGGTGCGGGTGACCTCGATCCCCGCGGCCTTCAGAAGCTTCTCGCCCTCGGCCATGGTCATACCAACGGCCAATGTGCGCTTGGGCTCGGTGACCACGGTGATGGTGTCGCCCTCCTTGGCGGCCTCCATTATGGCCCTTCCCAGGACCACGTCGCCCACGTGGTTATGCATGTCGGACATCTGCCTGCGCTGGCGGTAGAAGAACATCTTCCCCACGCCCACGCCGTGGTTGCGCACCTGCACGCTGCCCTCGGACCTCACGGTGAGATTCTCGGAGGCGATGGTGACGTCGGTGTCGTCGTGGCAGGCAATGAAGCTGCCGGACGCCTCGGATACGTTGATGTATCCCTTCTGCGCCAGGATCATCAGATGCTCAGCGGACTCGGGGTTGGTCATGTCCAGGTCCACCTTGATGCAGGTGTCCACGGAGTTGCCGTCCGCCAGCTTGGTCTTCATGTTGCTGGTGACCACGTGGTTCTCCTTCACCGTCTCGGAGACCGAGGGTGCGATGGAGATGATCTCGTCCCCCTCCTGGAGGGCATCCACCACGTGCCTTCCCCTGGTGACCCTGCCGATGCGTCCCGCACCGGCGCCGTAGGCGTTCCTGTGGTCGTTCCTGGCGATCATCACATAGGTGGTCGCGGAATCGAAACCTCCCAGGGAGAAGAAGCAGTCGTAAACGCGGTACATCCGCTCGCTGCGGTCCACCTTGATGTCGGTCTTGAACGAACCGAACGCCGCTATCTGGGACGTGACCCACCTGGCGGTGGACCCGGTGACCCTCTTGGTCAGCACCTTCCACAGGTCCGCGTCCTTGCCGGGATCCAGGTGGAGGGTGAACGTACCCCTGGTGGTCACCACGTCGAAGTCCTCGGACTCGGTCCTGAGGGACTCGGTGGATTTGTGTACGGAGACCAGCGTGCCCTTGGTGTAGGGCTCCCCGGCCACCGCATCCTTCAGCGTGGCCCCCTTGGGGAACTCCTTCTCCACGCCGTTGACGATTACCTTCATTGCACCTCGCCTCCGGTATCTGGCAGCATGCGCTGGATCTTCGAGACGATCTCGTCCAGCTTCTCCTGGGGACAGGAGACGCCGCGGATGACCCCGGTGACGATCTCCTGGATGGAACCTTTGGTGTTGATGTCGGCGTCGTCGGGCATGACCATGCGGGTCTTGACGCCGATGGCGGCGAAGTCCTCAAAGTCGATGGGGCACTGGGCGACGATCATCGCCGGTATGTCCACGTTCCTGAGGATGAGCCTCGCCTTCCAGATGATGTGGGGCCGCACATTGCCCAGGTGGATCAGTGCGACCTTGAACTGCTGTATCCTAGACACCTCGATGGGGTCGAGTCCCATACACTGCCCGTGGGACACGTCGGGTGCGTCGGCGGGAACACCGGCTCCCGCGTTGAGGACCAGGACGGATGTGTCGATGCCCTCCTCCCTCAGAGCGTAGGTGATCTCGCAGACCGGCTTGGTGATGTGTCTCCTTCCCGGTCCCATGGCGATGGCCACAACGTCCCTTCCGCTCTCGGAGATGGTCGCCCTCTGGGCGAGTCCACCTCCCTGGCCGAGTCCCATGGACTCCCTGCACTCGACGAAGCTGAGGTGCCTTCCGATCCTCTGCTTCATAGTTCACCGCCGGAGTCGAGGATCTCCTTCTCGATGACCTTCAGCTGCTCGACGATCTGCTCGGAGGAGCCGATGTCCACCACCTTACCGCCCTTCATCAGGGCGGCGCGGTCGCAGCAGTTGAGGATGAAGTCCATGTCGTGGCTGACCACGATGAACGTCTCGTTGAGATCCTCCCTCGCCTTGAGCACGGCCTTGGCCACGGTGATCTTGGTGATGGGGTCCATGGTGCCGGTGGGCTCGTCCAGGATGACGAACCTGGGCTCCTTGATCAGGACCTGCGCGAAGGCGATCCTCTGACACTCTCCCACGGACAGCGCGTCGGGGTAGGACTGCAGGACGGCCTCGATGTTCTCCTTGGGGAATCCCACGCTGAGCAGGGACTGGATGGCTTTAACCTTGGCCAGCTCCGCGGGCATCTTGATGCCGATGCAGGAGGACAGGTTCTGCAGCACGGTGTCGAACGGATACAATGTGAACTCCTGGTGGAGCACGCCAATGTAGGGGGTGGCCCTTCCCTTTCCGCCCTCTCCCGGGTCGTTCATGTCCACCCAGGTGTCTCCGATCTTCACCTCCACCTTGCCGCCGGTGGTGGGGGTCATTCCCGCGATCATACGGGAGGTGGTGGTCTTTCCCGCTCCGGAGAATCCCACCAGGGCGAAGACCTCGCCCTCCTTGATGTCGAATGTGACGCCGTCGACGGCCTTGACCACTCCCCTAACCACGGAGAAGAAGTGCTTCTCGGCGTTCTCCAGCCTGATGACCGGCTCGCCCACGGTGTAGTCGTTGGCCTTGTCGAACTTGTAGGCCTCCATGAACTTCTTGGTGACCTTCTCGGGTTCGTCGTGCATGACGACCTTTCCCGCATCCAGCCACATGGCGTCGTCCGCCATCTTGTCGATGGCCTCGGGCCAGTGGGATGCCAGCACCATGCAGATGCCGTGCTCGCGGGTGTACTTCACCAGGCGCTCGTGGACCACGTTGGCGGTGTAGGGGTCCAGAGTACCGGTGGGCTCGTCGGCCAGGAAGAACAGGGGGTCCTTGGCCAGCTGCCTCGCCATGACCACCCTCTGCTTCTCGCCTCCGGAGAGGTCCCTGGCGATGTGGGTGGTGCGGTGGGTCATGTTGACGAATTCCAGCAGCTCGATGGCCCTGTCGATCTTCTGCTTCTCGGTGAGGTCCTCGGGCATGGCCTCGAAGATGTTCTCCAGCACCGTGTTGTCCCCGAACAGGGCGAAGGTCCTCTGGAGCATGATGGAGATGCGTCCCTTCAGCTCCTGCCTCAGCCTGTCGCGGGGGTGCAACGCCCAGAGGTCGACCCACTGGGTCTCGTAGACGTCGCCGCACTTGGGGCATTTCTTCCCCTCTTCGGGGAGTTCCAGGCGTCCGCACTTGGAACACCAGTTGACGTGATAGAGGATCTTCCCGGAGTCGGGCTTGTATCCATCGGAGCCCCTGATCATGTGGATCAGGACGCTCTTTCCGGCCGCGCTCTTCCCTATGAGTCCGAGGATCTCCCCGGTCTTCAGAGTGACCGAGATGTTGTCCAAGACGACCCTGCCTTCGAACCTCTTCACGACGTTCTCCAGCTTGAGGAGTTCGATGCCATTGACTGCCATGTAGGTGGGGAACCTTTAAAGGGTATTAAATGTGACTGCGGGGGGTCATCGGCGTTAAGTCATGTTATGTCACGATTCTACTAAACGTCGTTAAAATAACGCGGTTTTATAGCCTCAAAGCGTTCCGTGATTCGATGCGCAGCGGTAACGGATACCGTACGGGAGCGGCGGCGAAATTCACTGATTATCACCTCTGGAAGGCCCTGATAACACTGGATCCGAGCTCCGGAATCGGACGCAAGAGGCTGTCCGAGGAGTTGGACATAGGCGAGGGCAGCACCCGCACCCTGCTGGGCGTCCTGGAGCGCAACGGATGCACGTTCACCAACAAGACCGGCATCTACCTGTCCGAGGAGGGACAGAAGGTCCGCAACCGGATAGCCATGGACGTGGCGCACATCGATCTCGGCAGGCTGACCATAAGCGACTGCGACTGCGCCATCAGGATACCCTTCGCATCCAAAAAGATCCGCTACGGCAGGGAGGAGACCGATGCCGCCATCAAGAGCGGTGCCGCCGGAGCCACCACCCTGGTCTACACCGACGGTCACGTAAGGTTCCCCGGCACCAACCAGGAGGTGGATCGCGAATCCGAGGAGATCCTCCGCCGGATATTCCGCCTGAGGGCGGACGACGTTATCGTCGTCGGTACCGCCAGGACCCCCGAGGCGGCGGAGATGGGCGCGGTCAGCGTGGGTCTGGCACTCATAGGCGGCATCAAGTTCAGCGCCGAGGCAAGATTCAGCCTGTCCGGACAGACCAACGACGAGCTGGTCTCCATGTGCTTCGCCGTCCACGAGCTTGTGGGCGAGCTCCCGGTATGTGCCAAGCGCAGGAACAACCTGGGCATCAGGATCGAGGACGGCATGGTCATCGACAACCTCTACGACGGCCAGGCGCTGGAGGAGGCGATACAGACCGGCAAGACCGTGAGGAAGGTGGCGGAATCCGGCCCGTACAAGGGGATCAGGGTCATCTGTACGCCCATCGACTATGACGGCACGGTCATCGCGGCCATCGGCGTGGTGGATATGAAGGAGCTGTTCTCCAGCCACATCAGGGAATGACTGGCTCATAGGTAAAAACGGTTATTAACTGCACTGCCGATTCACCCGGTATGACAGATGATCTGCCGCTTCAGATAATAAAAGGTCTCAGGGGTGTCCGCGACGCTTTCTACCTTGACGCCGACATCCTGGAGCAGGTCAGAGCCGAAGAGGCCACCGTGATCTCCCAGGGCTTCAACACCGGAGTGATCAACGAAGGGTTCAATCAGGCCCTCACCAGGGACAGGGTCATCTGCATCGTCAAGGACCCCAGGTTCAGGCCCCCGCCGGAACCCACCGTCAAACTGGAATGCAGCGACGGACAGTGCCTCGGTGTGGAAGTGTTCCCGGACACCCAGGACCAGTACCTAGGGAAGGACGGATGCCTCATGGTGTCCGACGGCTTCGTGGTATTCACGGACGTACGTCCCAGCGAGGGTAGCACCGAGACATTCGTGATGCCGCCGGTGTCGTTCCCCGAACTCAATCCCGACAACGGATGCTACGACGTGGTATCCTGCAGCCCCGCCCCCACCAGCGACGTGCTTATAAGGAAATGGAGGGGGCTGCCGGACGACGGCAGGCTGGCCTCCATCCTGATAGGTTTCAACCTCACCGAGAAGCAGTGATCACTCGGGGGCCACCAGGCCCCTGACCTGCTCCGCGGTGATGTTCAGGTTCACGTTCTCGGTGACCGTCGACACGTTGGCGGTGACCAATCCGGTGACGGTCTTGGCGAAGATCCCTTTCTTTATACCCAGTACCTGACAGGCGGCCTTGTCCACCTTCAGCTTGAAGGAGTGGATGGTCCAGGAGTCCAGGTCCACCATCACCGATTCCATGGTCCCCAGGATCATACCGTCCGAGGACACCACCTTGCGACCGTAGAGATATGCCACCGAGGACAACGCGTCGGTATCCGCACGGATGTAGGGCTTGGCATCCTCAAGATTCTCGGGAAGGAGCACCACATCGTTCACGATCAGCTCTACGGGACCGAGGAGGATCATGGACTTGCCGGTGCCTGCGCCGATGAGGTTGGATGTGGTCTTGGTACAGCGGACCTTCAGACCCTCCAAGACCCAGGTGACGGGATCGTACCTCATGTCGACGATGTCCCCGACGATGTACGCATCACCTGAGACCACATTCATGCCCGTGTAGCCACTGGCGTCTGCAACTGTCATGATACCCACAATGGCGGGCTCGGATTAAAACACGACGGAAGAATGGGTTTTGGAAGAAGGGGTTTGGGGGGTGAGCCTGAAGCTCATCCCTTGATTGCCTTCACGACTGCCTTCAGGTTGTCGTCAGCGATCAGAGCGGACAGACCGCATCCGGGGGAGATGATGTTGAACCCGGCGTCGGCGATCCTCTTGGCGGCTGCAGCGCAGTCGTCGGGGGTTCCCTGCAGCAGAGGGAAGACCACACCGATGTTACCGACCAGTGCGACGCGTCCGTTGTTGATCTTGACAGCCTCGGCGGAGTCGACCTTCTCCTCGATGGAGCATCCGGTGACGCCGGTGTCTGCCATCAGAGGCAGGATAGCGGAGGTGTCACCGCAGATGTGCAGCACGGAGTAGGCGTCCTTGACGGAGGCCAGGGACTCCTTGACGTAGTCACCGGAGTACTCGGTGAACATGTCAGGGGACAGCAGGTCGGTGGAGGACGAGGGCTCGGACATCTGGATGATGTCTGCGCCGGCGTCGGACAGAGCCTGGGAGTAGGCCTTGACGATGGGGTTCACCGCGGCGATCCACTTGTGGACCTCATCGGGGTTCATCATGATACCAAAGACCAGGTTCTCGGTGGAGACCATGTGTCCGGCCAGGGTGAAGGGTCCGGTGTTACCGGCGATGACGGCGTAGTCCTTGCCGTACTCGTCGGCCATGAGCCTGGTGGCCTCGATGATGGTAGCGGGGCGGCCTCCCTTGATGAACTCCTCGGGGTCCATCAGGTTGGGCTCGTCGTAAACGTCGGACATGGGGTCGAAGTTGAAGGGGTGCTTCTTCAGCATGGGGGTCCTGTCCTTCTTTCCGGGGTCGACGACGCATCCGAGCCTCTCAGCCTCTGCGGTGAGGCAGAAGGAGGACCTGACGGCCTCGAAGCCGAAGACGGTTGCCTGAGCGGCACCGAGCTTGGCCATCATCTTGGCGTCAGAGTGTGCCTCGGGCCAGGCGCATCCGACGGCGTCCATCTGTCCGATGGTGGCGGACTGGGTGAACACTGCCACGGGGGGCCTGTCCAGCTTCTCCTTCCTCATCGCTGCGAGCACTCTTTCTCTGGGAGTCATAGACATTGTTATATCTCTCCTTGGTTGGCGGATGGAGTACATTCTATATAATCATCCCTACCCGCCCTATCAGGTAGGAAAAAGGATATGGCGGGGTGTGCGGGGTGTTAAGTTAAGGGGTCCGTAGGACCCCTTTTGTTTGGAGGTAACGAAATGCCGGGAGACCCGGTCTCAGATGTTCTCCGGCGGATTGCCCACGGCGCGGGAGACCACTTCCACGAAGTTGACCGTCCTGGCGATGGACTCCTCCTCCCAATCGCCCACACCGCCCTCGGTGGCCATGTAGGTCTTGATCTTCGAGGAGGTGCGGATGTTCGTGGCGCCCATGTCGGCGACCTTCTTGGTGAGGTAGGACTCCAGCCATCTGCGGGTTGCAGCCACCGCAGTGTCCAGGTGGGTGTAGTAGGCCGCTCCCATGAAGGGGATGTTGGCCATGTACCTGTAGTCCGGCGTGGGGGCGATCGTTGCCGACAGCGACTCCGCCACCTTGGATGATACGGCGCCCACGGCGTTACCCACGTCGTTGTTCTCCGGGAACACCACCTTGGCGTTGAGCCTCTCCTCCAGGTCCTCCATCATGAACTGGGCGGGTGCGCCGATGCCCACCACCGGCATGTTCATCTTGGGGACAATGTCCATGGAGCCGCCCCTCTTCACCGATGCAAGCCTTCTAAGCAAGACCTTAGATCCCTCGCCGTACCAGTGGTTCATCTCGTCGTCCAGCATCTTGGTCATGATGACCTCGCAGACCTGGGTCTTGATCTCCTCGAAGACCGCCGCGGCCACCTGTTTCTTGGTCATGCCCATCCTGGCCCCCAGCGCCTGGACGCCGGCATCGGCGCCGTTGGGGTCGCCCAGTTTGAACATCTTCTTGTAGACCATGACGTCCGTCGGTGTCAGTGCGGACATGACCAGCATCTCCTTCCTGACCATGGAGGCCAGCTCGTCGTCTATGACCCAGAGGCCTTCCACGATGTCCACGATGTCCATCTTGTTCAATGCGCCCTTCCCCTGGATGGCGTCGAAGATCCTCTTCTCCTTCGGGGTCAGGTAGGATGTGTCGGCATCGTCCACCGTCTCGTAGTACTCGCTGATCTCGGAGTGGCGCACCTTCTCCGGCAGGTCGGGATGCTTCTCGGAGAACACGCACAGCGGCACCACCCTATCGGGGCCCAGCATGAACTTCTGTCCCTCATACACGGAGATCTTGGAGTCGCCACCCAGAGCGACGGTGTACATGTCCACCGCCTTGACGCGGGTCCTCCACCTGCCGATGGATGCACCCTCGTACTGGATCTGGGGGAAGCCTCCCTCCATCACCGCAATGTCGGTGGATGTGCCGCCGATGTCCACCATCACGCAGTCCTCGTAGCCGGAGAGGATCATGCCGCCCATGGCGCTGGCGGCGGGACCGGAGAGGATGGTCTCGATGGGGTGCAGCCTTGCCTCATCCAATCCCATGACGGACCCGTCCCCCTTGTACACCATGATCGGTGCGTTGATGCCTTTGGCGCGGAAGGTCCTCTCCACATCGTCGAAGAACTTGCTGACGATCGGTATCAGACGGCCGTTCAGGACGGCGGTCTCCGCCCTCAGGTCGATGCCGAGTGCGGCGGAGAGCTCGTGACCGGTGATGACGGGCAGACCGGTCATCTTCCTGGCGAGCTCCTTCACCTTCTCCTCCTGGGTGGAGTTGGCCACGGAGAACAGTCCGGAGATGGCGATGGCGTCCACGCCGTCGGACACCTTCTTGATCGCCTCCACCACCTCGTCCTTGGACATGGCGGCGATGGCCTTGCCGGTGCTGGTGAACCCGCCGCGGACGGTGACCCTGTGCTTCTCGCCGAAGTCCGCGCCCTCCCCGGGCTTCCACCCGATGAGGATCAGACCCACCTCTCCCCCGTGCCCTTCCAGGACGGAGTTGGTGGCCAATGTCGTGGAGATCCCCACCAGGCTGATGTCCGAGGGTTTTATGTCGCAGGACGCGAAGACCGCATCCACGGAGTTGTACAGGCCAATTGAAAGGTCGTGATGAGTGGTGGGGGACTTCCTCTTCGCCACCACGGAGTTGTCATCCAGGTCGACGATGACCGCGTCGGTGAAGGAACCGCCGGTGTCGATGCCCAGACCGTACCTCGCGGTGGTGACGCTCTCGTCGTCCTCGCTGTAGGTATCCGGTTCAACGAGACCCACACCCTCCACCAGTTTGCCCAGATATCCGGAGACCTTCTCCCTCTTCTTGGTCACCGAGTTGTACCTGGTGGTCTGATAATAGACGTAGTAGGAATTGCCCGACTTCTTCACATCGAAGCATTTGCGCCCGCCTTCCTTCTCCTGGCGGATCCAATCCTGGACCCACTGGTCGTAATCGGCTCTTTGTACCATGTTTTTGTCAATGATGACGAGATATTAAAGACTACCGTATAACCTCCTAAAACCAAGTTATACGGTATGTCGTAAATACAACCAGATAATACGGTAAATCAGCGTTTATTAAGTGATGTTTGTAAAACAATTTGTATTTTTTACCTAAATTATGTAACATTGTTCCACTATATCCTATCATAGAAATAAGGATTGTTAAGCAAGAAATCATCCCAAAATAGCACCGGATCTGTATCGGATGTACACGGAGACGATGGGATCGCGATGACGGGAACGAACGGAAGAACGGTGTGGGATCCGGCGATGGCATGCCAGACCCCGTGTCAGAGTAAAAGGTTGAAAGGAAAGTGGTTTGGGAGTATCCCTTCGGGATCAGTGAGATCACTCGATGCCGAGGATGTTCGCGGCCAGGTGGGAAGCCTCGACTGCGTCGTAGGACCAGCCGTCGGCACCGATCTGCTCGGCGAACTCCTTGGAGGTAGCTCCGCCGCCGATCATGGTCTTGATCTTGCCCTTCAGGCCGTTCTCCTTCAGGTCAGCCTCGCACTGCTTCATGCCGGCGAGGGTGGGGGTCATCAGGGTGGACTCAGCGATGATGGCTGCGTCGTTCTCCTGAGCGGAGGCGATCAGGTCCTTGATGGGGACATCCTTTCCGAGGTCGATGACGTTCAGTCCGAGACCGGTCAGCATGGCCTTGACGATGTTCTTGCCGATGTCGTGGACATCTCCCTCGACGACGGCGAGGACGACGGTTCCCTTGGAGGCGGATCCGTCTCCCTGGAGCAGAGGCAGGCAAAGGTTCAGACCCTGGTACAGGGTGTTGGCGGACAGCAGGACCTGGGGCAGGAAGTACTGCTTGGCAGCGTACTTGTCACCGACGATTGCCATTGCCTTGGACAGACCGTCGAAGATGATGGTCTTGGCGTCGATGCCCTCGTCCAGGCAGGCCTGGGTGGCGTCCTTGGCAAGCTTCATCTTTCCGGTCACGACAATGTCGATAAGTGCGTCGAGTTTCTCGCTCATTTCTATACCTCATCACCCTTTCGGGTGTTGGTTGGTGATTCTTCTGGTTTGTCTTAAAGGCTTGGATGGATGGATACTATATCCATCATCTACCTATAAAGGGCAAAAATTGGTATAAAAAACTTCCGAATTTTTGTTAACGGCGTGTAATGTTTGTACGATTGGGTCAAACGCGTATCTCGGACACCTCTCCGAGACGCCCCAAGGGCAACAGCCCCATCTCCGAGACCGCGTACACATCCGCCGCCGACACGTCCGCGGTCCGGCATGCGGGGGACATGAAATCACCCGCCGCCACCGGTAGCAGGTCGGTACCGGTGGACAGCGGACTGAAGGGCGGGATCACGATGATCCCCTCCTTCTTCATGTGTAGGAAGCACTGCAGCTTGACACCGCCCCCCACCGCCCCCGGGATCCTCACCGAGGGGTGCTCGTGGCCGATAACCACCGGACGGTGGCCGGAGTCCTCGTGACCGTGCTCGAGACGGTATCCCGCTATGTCGTAGTGGTCCACCGCCTCCAAATCCATGTCCGCTATTATGTTCTGTATGTAATTATCGTGGTTTCCCCGCACGATGACCGCCTCGGCGGCCTCCGTCACCAAGGATACTATCGCACGGACCTCGTCCCTGCCCTCGTACTTGGCCCTGCGGAAATCGTGCTTGATATCCCCCAGGAGTACGATGCGCTCCGGCTCGTACTTGCAGATCAGGTTGTTCAGAGCGATACGCACGGACCCGGTGTTCAACCTGGGGAGGTAGACGCCGTCCTCCTCCAGGGCCTTCTCGTAGCCCAGATGCAGGTCCCCGATCACCAGCGTCCGCTGGTCCCTGAAGATCAGGCAGCGGTCGTTGGTGACCAGTATGCCCGGGGCTATCTCCGCGCGGTCCACGGCCCCTGATTCCCGGATTCGTAGAAAAAACGTGGGTTCCGCGACAACAGTTTATTGGGGTAGCGCATCCCACCGGCGATGATAGAGAGCACCTTCCGCATCCTGCCCTCCGTGGGCGCCGCCAAGGAGCGGACGCTGTGGGACGGGGGCATCCTCAGATGGGGGGACTTCCTGGACAGCGATTCCGTCCCCGGGATCAAGGAGGATAGGAAGGAGAGGTGCGACTCCGTGCTCAGGTACGCCTACGAACTGCTGGATTCCGGCGACTGCGCCGGACTGGGCGCGATGCTGAAGCCGGGGGAGCATTGGAGATTGTACGACCGCTTCAAGAGGGACGCCGCCTACCTGGACATTGAGACGGACGGATTGGAGCGGGATTCCACGGTGACGGTGGTCACCGTCCACCGCAGGGACCGCACCGTCACACTGGTGCACGGCAGGGACCTTTCGTCCCAATCCCTGGCGGACGCTTTGGAAGGGACATCAATGTTCGTCACCTTCAACGGCAGCTGCTTCGACCTGCCGGTGCTCAGATGCAGCTTCCCCGATGTGGACCTGGAGAGGCCGCACTTCGACCTGAGATTCGGTTGCCGGAAGGCGGGGTTCAAGGGCGGCCTGAAGACTGTGGAGAAGGAGATAGGCATCGCCAGGGATGACGACATCGCCGAGGTGGACGGCTTCGAGGCCGTGCGCCTGTGGAAGAGATGGGAGAACCGGGGCGACAGAGGCGCCCTGGACACCCTGGTGAGATACAACATCGCGGACACCGTGAACCTGGAGAGGCTGGCTGATGCCGCATACGGGAGGCTGGTGACGGAATATGCCGGATTCCACGATACTGTTCAATGAGGTCGCAGAGGCCGCGAAGGCGATACGGTCCGCCGACGACGTGCTCATCGTGTCGCACATAGACGCCGACGGGATCACCGCGGCGGCGATAGCCGCATCGGTGTGCCAGCGTCTGGGAAAGGAGTACAGGACTGTGTTCCTCAAGAAATTGGGGGACGAGGGTGTGGAGATGATCGATGCCTCCGGGGAATCCCTGGTCTGGATCTGTGACCTGGGCAGCGGCAGCCTGTCCTCCTTCAACCGGGGGAACATAGTGATCACCGACCACCACGTCCCGAACCTCGAGGGCAAGAAGGGCCAGATGTCGCTGGACGTCTTCGCCGACAGGGTACACGTCAACCCGCACGACGCCGGATTGGACGGCTCCGTGCAGATCTCCGGGGCCGGTGTGACATACCTGGTGGCGAAGGAGGTGGATCCGCGCAACACGGATCTGGCATATCTCGCTGTTGTGGGCGCCTGCGGGGACGTGCAGGACTCCGAGGGAAGACTCGTTGGCCTCAACCGCTCCATCCTGAACGACGCCATCGCCGAAGGTAGCGTGGAGATCGTCGAGGACCTGAGGCTCTTCGGCAGGGAGACCCGCACCCTCATCCAATATCTGCAGTACGGTTCGGAACCGTCCATCCCCGGCCTCAGCGAGAACGGCACCGAATGTGCCAGACTTTACGCTTCATTGGACGTTCCCCTGAAGGACGGCAAGCGCTTCAGGAACTGGAACGATCTGTCCAGGGACGAGAAGGACAGGGTCACCGACGCTGTGCTGGCACGTCTGTCCCCCGAGGATGCGGAACGCGCCGTGGGAGAATCCTATACGTTATGCAACGGGAGGCCCGGCACCGAGCTCCGTGACGCCAAGGAGTACGCCACCCTGCTCAACGCCTGCGGCCGCTACGGGGACGCGGAGACCGGCATGCGCATCTGCCTCGGGGAGCCGTCGGCGCTCTCCGCCGCGAAGGACAGGAGGGCGGCGCACAAGCAGAACATATCCTCCGCGCTGTCCATGGTGAAGGAGAAGGGACTCCTCAACCAGGGACAGTTCATACAATGGTTCGACGCCGGCTCCGAGATCCAGGAGACGGTGGTGGGCATCGTGGCCGGCATGCTCCTCAACGGGGAGGGCGCCGTGCACCACAAGCCCATGATCGCCTTCGCCGACGCCGAGGACGGGGTGAAGGTGTCGGCAAGAGCCGACAGGTCCCTTGTCGCCAGGGGACTGGACCTCTCGTTCGTGATGCGTGTCGCGGCAGAAAGCGTAGGGGGTTTCGGCGGCGGTCACAGCGTGGCCGCCGGGGCCACCATCCCCCCGGACAGGAAGCGGGACTTCCTGAATGCCGTGGAGGACATAGTGGCCGCCCAGGTCATTTGAGCAGTGTGTACAGCACCGCCTTCTGAGCGTGCAGGCGATTCTCCGCCTCGTCGAAGACCACGCTCTGGGGACCGTCCATGACCTCTGCGGTGATCTCCTGTCCGCGGTGGGCCGGGAGACAGTGCATGACTATGCAGTCCGGCTTGGCCACCTTCAGCAGCTCGGAGTTGATCTGGTAGTCGTGGAAGATCTTCACCGCAGTCTCCAGGGGTGTGTCGTCGCCCATGGAGATCCAGGTGTCGGTGTACAGCACGTCCGCATCCTTGCATGCCTCGTAGGGCTCGTGTGATGCGACGATCTTGCAACCGTTCTCGTCGGCGATGCGGGATGCGTTCAGCATGATCTCCGCGTTGGGCATCCTGACGGCAGGGCAGCAGGCCACCATGTCCATGCCCATGATCGCACAGGCGTAGAGCAGGGAGTTGCAGACGTTGTTGCCGTCCCCCAGATAGACCAGCTTCCTGCCGCGGAAGCCGCCCTTCTTCTCCTTGATGGTGACCATGTCGGCCAGGGCCTGACAGGGGTGCTCCAGGTTGTCCAGTCCGCTGATGACCGGCACGGTGGCGTTGTCCCCCAGGCGGTCCATGATCTTGTAGTCGAATGCGCGGTACATGATGCCGTGGACGAACCTGCTCATCACCATGGCGGTGTCCTCCACGGTCTCGGAGTGCCCCCCCAGGTGCATCTTGGAGGCCTCGATGTACAGGGGGTGTCCGCCCAGCTCGCTGATGGCCACGTCGAATGATATCCTCGTACGGGTGCTGGGCTTCTCGAATATCATCGCCAGCGTCTTGCCCTTCAGGGGAGCGCCGTGGTTGCCGCGCTCTGCCTTGAGCTTGATGGCGAGGTCCACAAGCTCGGGCATGTCATCCTTCATATCCAGGACGGAAATGATGTTTCTCTTCGCCATGCGTGGGAAGCCTACTGTTTCGTAATAAAGGATTCGCGTGTCGCGGGTGCGCATACGCGACAATGTTTATCTATAAGGACGGATTCGAGGGTCATCGAATGGCCTGGGTAGGGTAGCTTGGTTATCCTAGGGGACTGTGGATCCCTTGACTCGTGTTCAAATCTCGGCCCAGGCCCCTCATTCTCAGACCTTTGGTGATTCTATGGCATGGGAAGGCGAACTCAGGAGGATCGACAGCTGCAGATGGGAGATACCCGAGGGCACCGTCCCCGGCATGCTCACCAACGCGGTGGTCTACGCCAGCGAGGACATGCTCTCCAAGATCCGCGAGGACAACGCCCCCATGCAGGCGGCCAACGTGGCCTGCCTCCCCGGGATCGTGGGAAGCTCAATGGCCATGCCGGACATCCACTGGGGCTACGGCTTCCCCATCGGAGGCGCGGCGGCGGTGGACGCGGAATCCGGATCCATATCGCCCGGAGGCATCGGCTTCGACATCAACTGCGGCGTCAGGCTCATCCGCACCGGGCTCACAGCAGAGGACCTGGATGGCAAGATGGATGCACTGATGGATGCCCTGTACGCCAACATCCCCTCCGGACTCGGCTCCAAGGGATTGACCAGGGTGGGCCACAGGGAGTTGGAGGAGATCCTTGCTTACGGATCCAAGTGGGCGGTGGAGAACGGCTTCGGCATCCCCGACGACCTCAACGCCACCGAGGAGGGCGGATGCATGCCCGAATCGGATGCGTCGAAGGTCAGCGACAAGGCTCGCAAGAGAGGACTGGCACAATTGGGATCCCTGGGCTCCGGGAACCACTTCCTGGAGGTGGATGTGGTGGACAGCGTCTTCGACGACACCGCCGCCAGGTGCTTCGGATTAAAGGAGGGGGAGGTCACCGTCACCGTGCACTGCGGGTCCAGGGGATGCGGCCATCAGATCGCCACGGACTACCTGCAACAGATGGAATCCTACGTGAAATCCGTGGGTCTGGCTCTTCCTGACCGCCAGCTCGCCTGCGCACCCCTGGACTCCAAATTGGGGGACGATTACTACAAGGCCATGTCATGCGGCGCCAATTACGCCTGGGCCAACAGGCAGATGATCACCCACTGGGTCAGGGAGTCCTTCGAGTCCGTCATGGGCGTGTCCGCGGAATCCATGGGCATGAAGGTTGTGTACGATGTGGCACACAACATCGCCAAGAAGGAGCACCACGACTACGACGGCTCCGGCATCGACGTGCTGGTACATCGCAAGGGCGCCACCCGCGCCTTCGCCGCCGGCAGGAGCGAGGTGCCGCTGATGTACAGGGACGTGGGACAGCCGGTCATCATCCCCGGGGACATGAGCGTCGGCACTTACGTTCTGAAGGGCCTCCCGGGATCCATGGAGTCCACCTTCGGCACCGCCTGTCACGGTGCGGGACGGGTCATGTCCCGCAAAGCGGCCGAGAAGGCGGTCACCGCCGGTCAGATCGAATCCGACATGAGGAACAGGGGCATCGTCCTGCGCAGAGGTTCCGACGAGGGCCTCGTGGAAGAGGCGCCGGTGGCCTACAAGGACGTGGACACCGTGGTGTCCGTGGTCTGCGAAGCCGGCCTCGCCGGGAAGGTGGCCCGCCTAAGACCTATCGGCGTTGTCAAGGGATAGGACCTTCCTGGAGGCTTCCGCCACAACGTCGGACACCTCCTTCGGGGCGGAGACCATCACCGCCCAGTCAATGGTGTCCCTGGCCTGCAGCGCCTTGGCCACCGCCGAATACCGGGTGATGGATCTAACACGTGCGCCGTCGCGGATGGGCACGTCGGTCTTGCCTATCTTCAGTTTCGACAACAGCACGGACCTGGAGGGGATGTCCACGATCACATCCTGCGGATCGATCCTGGCCGCATCCGCGATGCGCTCCTCCAATGTCTTGCGACCTTTGGGCGATGCGTATTCCGCCAGCATCTCCCTGTCCCCGTCACACAGGTCGATGGTATATGCTATGAAAGCCTTCTTGAACAGGTCCCTGCGCACCACCTTGGCAGCGAGTTCGGCGGAGCGACCCTCGGAGCTCAGGAGCATCGACAGGAGCTCGTGATCCGTGAGGAGATAGAGATTGGAAAGATCGAGACCGGAGATCTCCGCCGCCCTCCTGAGCATGGCCTCGACTATCTTGACGGTCTTGTGATAATACACGGCGGAATACATCAGCGAACGGGACATCATCAGCCCCTCGGCGGCGGATACCGCTCCCTTCTCCAACACCGCCTGCCCGTTGACGATGGACATCCTGGTCAGTATGCGATCGATATCTATGGACCCGTGGACCACACCGGTATAGTGGGCATCACGCATCAGATAGTCCATCTGATCCGCATCGACGGGACCGTGAATCACCTGGTGCGCATAGTCCTTGGATTTGAAGTAGGACTGTCCCGCCTCGGTGGAGAATGCGTCCAGTCCCGTGGTGTCCGAGAGCGGTTTGGCGATGAGATCGCATACGAACTTCGGATCTATGCCCGCATCCTCCAGCAGCACGGATATGGGTTCCACGCCACCCAAGGCATCGTCGTCCCTGGGAAGATGGGTGGGCACCTCGCCGAAGATCAGCCTGCGCGACAATTCCATATGGTCGTAGCCGGTGGCGTCCCTGAGCGGCTGTTCCAACGTGTGGGAGAACGGGGGATGGCACACATCGTGCAGCATGGCCGCCGCCCTCACCGCCCTGGCATCATCCGCGGACATGCCCATGGAATCGCACATCCTCCCCGCCAGGGAGAACGTGCCCAGACTGTGCTCGAATCTGGTGTGGTTGGCGCCGGGGAACACCAATGTGCTCAGACCCAGCTGACGGATGTTGCGAAGCCTCTGCATCTCGTGGCGGTCCAGGATGTCCAGGTACACGCCGCCGACGGCTATGCTTCCGTGGATGGGGTCGTGGATGGTCTTCATCTGCTCCTCACGCGCTCCACCCTCACCTCGGCGGGAGATATGAGCCAGACACCCGATCCGACCTCATAGGCCACGGCGCCGAACTCCGACGCCAGCGCTCTGACCGCATCGGCGGCGCCATCCACGGATGATGTGTCGATGACCATCGGTATCCCGGCCCTGAGGCTGGAGGTGATGACGGAGAGGTCCTTCTGCGATGATGCCTTGGACACCCTTATCCTGCGCTTGGGCTCGTCGTCGATGTCGTATTGAGCCAGATCGACGAACACCCGCGGCTCCTCCGGCCTCGCCTTCCTGCCGGGCAACTCACTCACCGGCCTTCCAGAGCTTGTCGCCCACGTTGTGCAGCGTGGTGATCGCCTTGCCCTTGTCCTTGGAGACCAGACCGGCTGCGTCCCTGAGGGCAACGCCTACGGCGATGGGGACCATGTTCTTCACGTCCCTGATCCAGACCAGGTCGCCCTCCACGATGTCCGGGTCCGCGTCGACTATGCCGGGACCCATGACGTCCGCTCCGTTGGTGACGTAGGGCACCGCGCCCATGTCCACGGTGACGAAGCGCTTCTCCGGACGGTACTTGAGCAGTCCGCGTACGGTGAGGAACGGTTTCCCCTCGTACACCATGCCCAGGATGTCCGGACCCACGAAGAGGAGGTCGAAATCGGTGCTCTCGGCGATGTCCACCGGGTCGTCCTCTGTGATGATATCGACGCCGAAAGCCTCCCTCAGACCTTCGGCCAGGGACTTGATGTCCTTGGAGCGCATCCTCTTCCTCTTCCGTATCCTGATGTCTGCCATACGGCCTTCCATGGACTTCGCCGTATTGAAACTTGGCCCTCTTCAACCAATAAATACCTGGGGGGCGATGGCAATGGCATGAAGGCCTTCGTAGGGCTGATGAAGATACTGACCACCCTGGTGTCCCTGTCGCTGGTGGTGCTCTTGGCATTTGCCATACTGCCCATCGCATCCGGGGGGATCAACACCGGGGACCCCACAAGCCTCAATGCCGAGGTACAGGGCAGCGACCTGAAGGTGTCCGGGGAGATCACCCTGATCTCGAGCCTCAATGAGGATGTGGAGAACGTGCGTCTGCACATCTACTGCAAATCCGAGACCGGGAACATAGAGATCCTGGATCAGACCCAGACCCTGACAGCGGGGTCCACGACCACGATTCCCATCAGCGCATCGGTGCCGATCGCTGAGGCCTTGATACACACACTCAACTACAACGCAGAGAAGACCACCCCCGGGATCGTGCTCCCGGTGACCATCGGCATCTCGGGGACGTACTTCCACAGCATGCTGGGATTCGACTTCGAGTTGGACTACAACCTACAGGTCTCCTCCACCGGAACCCTGGACATCAACAAGACGGAGGACGCCGACGGCAACGTAACAGCTGTGAACGTGACCGTGGAGGACTTCGTGGACAGCGACCTCATAGCATCCATGGTGCCCGAGGGCAGCCGCACCGCATCGGTGTCCGTGGGAGGATCCCAGGTGAACCTCAACCTCGACAGGATCGGCGGCAGGATCACCGTCGGCATCTCGTCCGCGGACAATGAGGTCCTGAAGACCGTCCTGGACGAGATGTTCCAGAAGGCGGAACAGGGCGAGACGATCTCCTTCGTCTACGACGGCCAGACGGTCAGCATGGACACCGAGAGCCTTGAGGGCCTGGTGAACGTGATGAAGGGCCTGGTGGACACCGCCGCAGCCATGGGGGCGATCTGATGGGCATGAAGGAGGACGCCGTATCGGACTTCCGCTTCAGGAGGGGTAGCCCCGGAGGGGCGTTCCTGTCCCTAAGCAAGGCGATCGTCAAATTCATCATGCTTCCACTTGGAATACTGGCGCTGATAGCCGGCATCGGCAACGGACTCCCTACCGGAGGCATGGACTTCGCCGCCATCATCGAACAGTTGTCCGTGTACCTCAACAGGCTGATGGTGTACGCCATACCCCTGGTCATCCTGGCGATACCGCTTGGGTTCTACCCCAAGGGCAACTACGCCCGCATTCCATTCAAATTGATATACGGATTGTATCTGGCACTGCTACTCCTGCTGTTCACCGACGGGGGTGTGCTCTCCATGTCCCTCGACGGTTCCACCCTCGGGATCGAGGGTCTGACCGCGGTGAAGGTTGACCTGCGCATACAGACAGTGATTTACATATTGGCCCTCATCTCGGTGGTCAAGGCGTTCATGGCCTTCGCCGAGTTCGGCAGCTACCGCAAGGATTACCTGAAGAGCATGGCCGAGAAGGAGGAGGCCGGCGGTGACGACCGCGGTTCGGACGGTAACTCGGACGGTAAGTCGAAGAAGAGGCGCAGGGACCGCAAGAAGATGAGGAGTGAATAGGATGGGAATCAGCATCGCAATCTGCGAGACCGAGGCCCCCGGCGCACTGTGCAGGGGGCTGAGAAGCGAGATCAAGAGGGCACTGGTGTCCGAACCGGAGAGATTCGGTGACGCCGCCGAGAGGGACCGTGTGGTGTCCCTGGAGGAGGCCAGGGAGGTATTCCCGGACCTGGAGGGTTTCATGGCCAGGAACCGCATAAACCCGGAATCCGACGCAATCTACATGGACAAGGTGAAGAAGGCCGACGACGCGGCACTGCTGGAGCCCAAGGCCAAGGTCGTCCTCACCGGATGGGTGGACCTTACCGCTCTTGACGAGAACGGCAGGAAGGATGCCCTGTCGCTGTCGCTGCCCGAGAACAGGGTCACCGGCTGGGACGAACTGGACTTCGACGGCATGAACGACATGTGTGCCAGATGCCCCCTCTCCTGGGACAAGGGAAGGGGATGCATGGGCGCATTCGGTCCGGACAACAGCAAGCTGCCGGAGATCGCCGCCAAGTACGATTGCAGGATCATCGCCTCGGTACCCGAGAGCGCGGCAGCTGGAAAGAGGTTCACCTCCGAGGACGCCAAGGTGCTGGCACAGGAGGTGGAGAAGCTCACACAGGTCCTTCCCGACGAGGGGAAGCTGATGGTGCGCAGATACTCCGGCCCCCTGGAGCGCCTGGGTGCCGTGGCGGACATCTCCGTCAGGGAAGGCTGCGGATTCTACTTCTTCTGAAAACCAATTCCCCCAGATCCTGGGGGACTCCCCATATGTTAAATACGGCATTCCTAATTCTAACGAACGGAGCATAGTGGAATGCTAGAGATTCAGGACCTTCATGTAGAGGCCGGGGGCCGGGAGATCCTCAAGGGGATCGACCTCAAGGTGGAGGAAGGGGAGACATGCGTCCTCTTCGGTCCCAACGGCTCGGGTAAATCCACCCTTCTCGCCGCAATCATGGGATACGGCACGTGTACCGTCACCCAGGGCAAGATACTGTTCAAGGGACAGGACATCACGCACATGTCCGTGGACCAGAGGGCAAGGCTGGGCATCGGTATGATGATGCAGCGCCCCCCGAACGTGACCGGTGTGAAGCTGGGCGACCTGGTGAAGGCCGCCGCCGGCGGTGACGACTCCCTGCTGGAGAAGGCGGACGAGTTCCGCATGAAGGAGTTCCTTGACAGAGAGATCAACGTGGGATTCTCCGGAGGCGAGATCAAGCGCTCCGAGCTCATGCAGCTCACCGCCCAGCGCCCGGACTTCGTCCTCCTGGACGAACCGGAGTCGGGGGTGGACCTGGAGAGCATCGACCTCATCGGGAAGAAGGTCCACGAGCTGCTCTACGACACCCGCGCCTGCGGGGGCGGGAGACAGAACCGTCACGTCTCCTCGCTGGTGATCACCCACACCGGACAGATATTGGATTACATAGGCGCGGACAAGGCCTACATCCTGCAACAGGGCCTGATCCGCTGCCAGGGACGCCCCATGGACCTGCTGAAGGACATCAGGGAGCGCGGATACAAGGAGTGCATAACATGCCGCATGGTGAAGATAGAATAAGGGAGGCCCTCTCCAAGAAGTCGGAGATCGGCTCCGACATCGACATCGATGCGTACGAGTCCAACAAGGACGCGGAGGTCATCGATGACCTCAACTCCGCACCGGAGGACATCCGCACGGACATGATCAACGTGGGCATCTCCTCCGACGACACCGGGAAGGCCGGCACGTTCATGTTCATCGGCAACAGCCTGAGCCACTGCTCCAACAAGGTCCAGGAGGGCCTGGAGATGATTACCACCCAGGAGGCCCTGGCGAAATACGACTGGGCCAAGGACTACATCTGGAACGCGGTGAAGCCCGACAAGGACAAGTACACCGCCAAGACGTATCTGGAGGACTCCGACGGATACTTCATCTGGGTGAAGCCCGGATATCACATCAAGGACCCGGTGCAGACCTGCATGCTCATCAGGAAGAAGAAGTCCGTGCAGAACGTGCACAACATCATCATCGTGGACGAGGGCGCATCCCTGGAGCTTCTCACCGGATGCACCACCGACACCCACGCCAACGACGCCCTGCACATCGGGGTCTCCGAGATCTACGTGAAGAAGAACGCCTCCGTCACGTTCTCCATGATCCACAACTGGGGAAAGGACACGGCTGTCAGGCCCCGCACCGCCGCCATCCTGGAGGAAGGTGCCAGCTACGTGAACAACTACGTGATCCTGGAGCCCGTGGGGACGCTGCAGAGCAACCCCGTGGCGTATCTCAACGGACGCGGTGCCACCTGCAAGTTCAACACCATCTGCGTCGCACAGAAGGGATCGGACATCGACAGCGGAGGGGTTGTCGTACTCAACGCCCCGGACACGACCGCCGAGATAATGTCCAGATCCATAACCAAGGGCGGAAGGATGATCGCCCGCGGAAGGCTGGTGGGCAACGCCGACGGCGCCAAGGCACACCTGGAATGCAGAAGCATCGTGCTGGAGGATGGGGGACTCACACTTGCGATCCCCGAGCTGGAATCCACCGTGGCGGATGTGGAGATGACCCACGAGGCCGCCGTCGGAAAGATAGCCAGGGATCAGATCGAGTATCTGATGTCCAGAGGTCTGACCGAGGACGATGCGGTCAGCATGATCGTCCGCGGATTCCTGGTGGGCGGTATCAGAGGTCTCCCCGAGCATCTCGAGAGGGAGATCAACGAGACCATCGAGAAGGCGAACCTGGGCAACTGATCACAGTCTTCCGCGGCGGTCCGCCGCGTGGACCGTGTTACCGGAAGGATCCCTGAAGGACGTGTAGACACCTATGGGACTGTTCAGCGGGTCGCGTACGAAGACCACACCCTCATCGATCAGCCTGCGGTGCAGGTCGTAGGGATTGTCCACGCCGAGATAGATGCCGGTGTCGTAGGGCTCGGTGAATCCTCCGGTGAGGATGAGCACTGCGTCACCCCTCCTCAGCACCCGCATGCCCTTATCCTCCCCCACGTTCATGAAACCCAGCAGCGAACAGTAGAATTCCTCGGACGCGTCCAAATCCCGGCAGCGTACGGAGGCGGCACAGAGCGTCTCCGGCAACCCCTCGTCCGTGTAGCTGAACTCCCCTCCGCAGGGGTCTCCCAATGGCATGGCCTATCGTATCCCCTGGGTGGTTAAGCCGATTCCGATAACCCTATAACGGCGTTACCGCATGACCGTCCAGGAAGTGCAGCGAATGAGCAAACCCATGATAAGCGAGGATGATTTCAAGCTCAGCGACAGCCTGAGCAAGATCAAGCACGTGATCATCGTCATGAGCGGAAAGGGAGGCGTGGGCAAGAGCACCGTCTCCTCCAACATCGCCGTGGAACTCAACCAGAAGGGCTTCGCCACCGGACTGATGGACATCGACATCACCGGACCCAACATCCCCAAGATGTTCGGCATCGAGGACGAGCAGCTGGAGGTCGTGAACGAGAGGCTCATCCCCGTGATCGTGCCCCCGTCCCTGAAGGTCATGTCCATGGCATTCCTGCTGCCCAGCAAGGACTCCCCCGTGATCTGGAGGGGCCCCGTGAAGATGTCCGCCATCCGCCAGTTCATCGAGGACGTCGAATGGGGCAAGTTGGACTACCTCGTGGTGGACATGCCTCCCGGCACCGGCGATGAGGCCATCTCCATCATGCAGCTCATACCCAAGGCCGACGGTGTGATCATCGTCACCACCCCCCAGGACGTCTCCCTGCTGGATTCCAGGAAGTCCATCGCCTTCGCCGCCCAGGCCGAGGTGCCCATCATCGGACTGGTGGAGAACATGAGCGGATTCGTCTGCCCCCACTGCGGAGAGGTCACCGACATCTTCAAGTCCGGCGGAGGCCAGCGCACCGCGGAGGAGTTCAACATCCAGTTCCTCGGCAAGGTGCCCATCGAGGCCATCGTCGCCGAGGCCGGGGACGAGGGCATGCCCATCATCATCACCCACCCCGAGAGCGCATCCGCCAAGGCCTTCTCCGAGATCGTTGACAAAGTGGTCAAGACGGTCGGTGAATGATGAAGGTGGCAATCGTCTGCGACGGGGACGACCTTTCGGCCGAGGTCAGCGAGGACTTCGGCCACGCCCCGTTCATTCTGGTGGTGGACTACGACACCCTGGACTACATGGTGGTGGAGAACGAGTTCGCCGACGCCGTGGGCGCGGGGATGAAGGTCGCCGAAGCGATATCGTCCCTGAAAGTGGACGCTGTCATCACCGGCGGCATCGGCAGCCACGGATACGACATCCTCACGAAAGCGGGGATAACGGTGTCCTTCGACGAGGAGGGCACCGCGGAGGAATGCATGGAGGCGTTCAAGAGAAGGGAGGAACGCCGCCGTTCGTTCTCCAAGTCAGACTGAACGTCTGTCTCCCCAGATGATCTTGTGCAGCTGCGGAAGAACCCTGGCATCCAGGCGGTCCTTCAGCACCGCCTCCGCCAGAGGTTCCAGATGCATCCCGCCCACCGGGCTGAAGATGACCTCGGTGTCCGGATGGTATCTTCCAAGCACGTCCTTGGCGAACTCGTAATCATTCTCGTCGGCGACGATGAACTTCAGCTGGTCCTTCCTCCTCAGAAGCGACAGATTCTCCCAGCACATGCGGTCGGTCATGCCTGAGGAGGGGCACTTGATGTCCATGCTTATCAGCAGGTCCGGATGATCCGGAAGGATGCCGATGTCCACGGACCCGTTGGTCTCCACCGACACGCGATGACCTTCCCTCAGAAGCCTATCGGCCAGGGAAACCATCTCCTTCCTCAGCAGAGGTTCTCCGCCGGTGAGGCATACGTCGTGACAATCTCCAACGAAGTCCACGATCTCATCCTCGGAGGTCTCCTTCCCGTCGGTGAAGGCGTAACGGGTGTCACACCAGGAGCATTCCAGGTTGCACCCCACCGACCTGACGAACACTGTCGGTATACCGATGAGTTTCCCCTCTCCCTGGAGGGACCGGAACATCTCGCTGATCAGCATCTCACTCGTACTCGATCTCGTCCTCGTAGCCGGCCTCGCGGAACCCTTCCAGCCTGAGCCTGCATGAGTCGCATTTTCCACAGGCCTTGGCCCCGCCCTCGTAGCAGGACCATGTAAGATGCAGCGGTGCACCCAGCTCCTTCCCGAGACGGACGATGTCCGCCTTGGTGCTGTGTTGGATCGGAGTGACTATCTGGATGGGGTGACCCTCCACACCGGCCTTGGTGCCCAGTGCGAGCATGTCCCTGTAGGCCTGGATGAACTCCGGCCTGCAGTCTGGATATCCGGAGTAGTCCACGCTGTTCACACCGATGTAAATCCTATCCGCATCCACGGATTCGCAGAGCCCTGCGGCCACCGAGAGCATGATGATGTTCCTGGCGGGGACGTACGTCACCGGTATGTCCGAACCAACTTCCTCCCTGTTCTCCGGCACCGGGATCTCCTTTCTGGTGAGTGCGGAGCGGAATGAACTGAGGTCCAGGTCCACGATGATGTGATCGATGTTGTAGTACTCGGCCACCTTCTTCGCCGACTCCAGCTCACGGCTGTGACGCTGTCCGTACCTGAAGCTGAGAGCCGTCACCTTGCACCCGTCCGCCACGGCCTTGGCCACGCAGGTGGTGGAATCCAACCCTCCGGAGAGGAGGACCACTGCGTTGGTCACAGCTCCACCTCGTACCATGCGGTCTGTCCCCGCTCCTCGTCCAATCCCACGGCTACGGAGCGCACGTTGGGCGGGAACTCCACCTCCCGCCTCAGGGTCTCGGCCATCAGACGGGTCATCTCCTCCGCCGTGGTGTTAACGGTGTCGATGATCACCACGTCCATCATGGGGAACACATACCTCTTGCCGCAAGTGACAGCCTCCACGCTGTCCCCATCCACGGTGAGCTTGACGTCAGGGGACGCGCCTGCCAATATGGTCTTGTGGTCGAACATCTCGGCGAAGGCCTTCAGTTTCTTCTTGAGCACCACGAAATCCATCACCATGCCGTCGGCACCGATGTCGCCGGTGACCCTCAGGCGGAGGATGTAGGAATGCCCGTGCAGTCTGGAGCACTTCTCGTGCCTCGGTATGAAGTGGCATGCGGAGAACCGTATGCCCGAATGCCCGCCATCTATCTCGAGTATCATATGACACGCTCCGTTAGCTTCATGGCCAGGGCTATGGAGTCCCGGTAGTCCGATTTGGCCCGGGATGTGTCCACGAACACCCTGTCCGTATTGATGACCGGTGCGCCCAGAGCATGGGCGCCTCCGATGAAATGCATGGTCCTGAAGATCAGGTTCCCCGACACGCCGTCCGGGGCTATGATGAGGTCCGCTTCCTTGACGGCGTCCTCGATGAGTATCTGGGCGTCGTAGGCCTCGATGCCCTCCGCATTCAGCATCTTCGTGAGCTCGATGGCTTGTTTGAGGGTATCGTCCACCACACCGTTCCTGCCGCCGTCGTCCTTCCTGCCACCGGACATCACCGCCACCTTGGAACCCATGCCCAAGCGCTTCAGCAGCGATAACGATCCGATCACGAGACGGTGCTTCTGATCCAGCGTCCACCCCTCGTCGATGCCCACCGGGGCCAGGCAGAACATCCTGCCGCCCCGGGGCTCCAGGATCACCACCCTCTCCAGTTCGGTGAGGCCCAGGGCCTCCTTCAGTTTCGGAAGAAGGACGGAGGAGGACATGTTCCCACGGACGGCGGCGTCTATCCTGCCGGAGGCCAGATCTGAGACCAGTGCCTCCGGATCGTCATAGACGACGGCGTTCTCGCCGAATGGTTCCGCGCTGCGCACGACGGCATCGCGATCGCAACCGGCACCGATCCCAACGACGGCATCGGGGAGTTCCCCGCACAATATGTCCCTGCGGCGGACCATGGACCTCCATCGGAAAGGCTGTATTAACGTTTCGTCCGGGTCACCCGGTAATCTGGTCGAAGACGTAATCGTCCCACTCGCAATCGCCCAGCACAACGTCCAATTCTGTGGGGGTTATGATCGGCCTGTCGTAGCGGGCGGCGTCATCCATGGCTATTCTGGGACATGCGGTGCAGACGAAGACCTCCGCCGAATACGCCATCAGGCTCTGGGGTGAGAGTTCGTTCATCACGGCCTTGTAGGCCTTCATGCCCTTGGCCCTGATCCTCTCCACCAGGCGGTCGGCCAGCTCCGAACGGTTCTGTCCGGGCTTGCTGCTCACTATGACGAGGAAGCTGGTGGCCATCTTCGCCGATACGATGGCGGCGAACCTCCTGCGGAGGATGCGGTCCCTGGCCTCGTCCACCGACCTTAGTTCTCCGGTCACCGGATTCAGGACCTTTATCGGCTTGCCGATGGAGAACGCGGCGGCGAGAGGATGGAAGTCACCCTCGCCGATGTAGAGGAAACAGTCCACGTCATCCACCACGGAGAACGCGGCGGTGCAGTTGCACCCGAGGACCTGTCCGGGGTGCTGCACCCTGCTGTCGCCCTCGCCGATGAGGGCGGTGCGGCCCTCCCCCTCGATGACCTCCTTGGCCTGTGCCAGACAGCGGAGGTACTGCACCGTAGCAAGCAACCCTATGCGCTGTCCCAGCTGAGGAAGGGCGTTCTTGACGGCGTCTCTCACGTCAAGATCCATGTCGGCCGGTATGTAGAGGACGTCTGGGTCATCGCCCATGGAAGGTATGCGGGAGTGCCCGAAATGCACCAGGGCCTCCGCTATGGAATGATATCCTGTGTAAAGGTCGCAGGCCCCGTAGCAGGGGTCTCCGAGAATGATGACGTCCGTCCCGGTCTCCCGGGACAGGACGTCTGAGATCTCAGCCGCCCGGACCCTCAGGCCCTCGGGCAGCTGGATGGCGACGGAGGAGTAGCCCCCGTCCTTGATCCACGCAGCAACGTGTCCGAGTTTGAGGTCGAACATTTACATTACGAGCTCTTTGCCCTTCTCGACGTCGATGTAGCAGGGGGTGGGGTACTTCATCGAGGCCTTCCAGAGGGCGAGCTTGGCCTTCTCGTACACCGCGGGGGTGCAGGAGACGGACAGGATGATCTGGTTGCGCTCGAGCCTGGCTGCGGTACCGACGTTCTTGCCGAAGGCGGCCCTCATGCCGCTGGACACACGGTCCGCTCCTGCGCCGGTGGCGAGCTTGTTCTCCCTCAGGACGATGTGGGGGTACACCCTCACCCTGAGGTGGTAGTTGGCCACACCTGCCTCCTTGGAGAGCAGCCTGTTGGCGGCGATACGGCCGGCCTCCAGGGAAGTGTGCCTGATCTGGACGCGGTTCTTCACCTTGAGGGTGAGGACGACGGGGAAATCCTCCTTGAGGTTACCCATCTCGAACTGCTGAATCCTGCTGTTGGGGACTCCACCCATGAACTTCCTGCGGGTGTAGGCCATCCCCTTGACCTGTCTGTACATTACTGCGGGCTTCCTTGCCATCAATACCACCTAATTAGGTTACGTGGGACTGGACAATCAGGACGCTCTATTAATAGATTATCATGAGAACGGCCCATTCGGAATCCCATACGCGTGCGCTCCCTATTATTAATAGGGCTCGGGGGACCTCCAGGTCCAAAGCGGTATTATAATGCAGCGCCATATGAGGGGCAGAGGTGCACTCATGGAGGGATTCAGTGTCAGCGTCGTACCCGACGACGGAGAGGGAAGGGTGCCCGTGGGACTCGCGGGCCAGATCATGATCGACATCCAGCAGTTGATCGGCGACATAGGGGAGTATCTGGTCGCCAAGGAGCTGCGGATACAGAACACTCTCCATCCGGACCTTCTGAACCGCTTCGTGCTCTATCTCGACGGGGACGGCGGCATGACCTTCGGCGCATCCGTCACCGAGTCCAAGGTGCAGGGGATGGGCAACATCGTCAGCGACGCCATCGACCTCACCGATGCGGTGCTCACCGCACTGGGCTCCGGGATCGGCGGCTACTGGATGGAGGACAGGTTCACCGACCCCATCTACCGCAACACCATTATCGTTGATGTGCTGGCACTGTACGAGCACATGGTCATGTCCCCCGGAAACAGCCTCATGTTCGGTCCCGCCGACGACATGAAGAGGTTCGGCAAGGTGGACGCGGACAAGCTCAGGGCGTTCATCAAGGACAGGGGACTCACCGCGAACGGAGCCACCCTGGGAGTGCTGGTGAACGTACCCTCCAAGGCGAAAGGGGATCTGCTCTACTTACAGTGCGGCAAGGACCGTGCCAGGATATCGTTCTACGACAAGGCGTCCGAGAATCGTGCCAGAGGGCTGGTGGGCTCGCCGGTGCTCATCGGAGGGAAGCTGGCGTTCTCCAAGAACGGTGAGCTGCTGGAGATCAGGGACGGTGCCGGGATCACCCCGGTGTCCAACATCAAGTTCCGCAGGCTGATATCCTGCGACGGCGACGTGACCCTCAAGAATCCCGTGCAGGCGGACGTGATCTACTCCTCCGGCATCTGGACACTTAGGAACGACGATCTGGGTATATCCGCCACCAAGGACACCTGGGACGCTGCTGTGCAGTCGTTCCACGACTACTTCGTGTTCCTCTGGACCCAGTACGGCGGGAAGGACCCCTCCGGGGAGTCCGGCGACGAGGCCGAGGTCTCCGCCTACCTCAACTCCCTGATGGAGTGAGGACCAAGGTTGTTTATAGCAGGAGCCTGTAACGCGCAAAAAGAGAGAGCGGCATATGTCCAGGCGGCGGATAAGCGGGGATGAGGCGGCTGCCATCGCGGTCCAGCGCCTTTCCGTGCTCACAAGACTGTCCGCCGAGGCCGTCCGCGCAGGCAGGGACGACAGAGCCAGAAGGTATGTGTCCATCGCCCTGCGCATCTGCGGGAAGACCCGCACGCGGATGCCCGAGGACTTCCGGTACTGCAAGGGATGCATGATCCCGCTGATGCCGGGAATCACGTCAAGGACCCGTCTTTCCGGCGGGAAGGTGGCGTGCACCTGCCTGCGCTGCGGAAGGGTCCGCAGGATGCCGTACGTCAAGGAGAGGAGATCGTGACCGAGAGGGAAGCAAAGAAGGAGCTCATGAGGAGAGCGCTGGAGATATCCCCCACCGTCCACGTGGGGAAGGACGGTCTCAAGGATTCCGTCTTCGAGGAGGTCTCCGCCCAGCTCAAGAAGAACAGGCTGATCAAGATCAAGGTTCTGGCCAACGCCGAGGACGATACCGCCGCCGTGGCGGAGGAGATCGCCGCCAGAACCAAGGGCGTCGTCGTGGACGTCCGCGGCAGCGTGGTCGTGATGACCGACGCCCGCACATGGAGATCTCTCTCCGAGAAGAAGTTCTGAGGCATTGAGATGCTGGATGTCAACGTAATCAGGGAGGATCCCGAGGGGATCCGTCAGATGATCAGGAACAGGAACAAGGACGAGTCCTTCCTGGACAGATTCCTGGCCGCGGACGGCAAGTGGAGGGCCCTCACCGAGGAGGGCAACCGCCTCAGGAAGGTCAGGAACGAGGAGTCGCTGAAGATCTCCAAGACCTCCGGCGACGAGAAGGCCAAGCTCATCGCGGAGATGAAGGAGGTCTCCGCCAGGATCGGCGAGATCGAGAAGGAGCTCGCCGCCTGCGAGGAGGAGAGGCAGGAGGCCGTCCTCAACATCCCCAACATCCCCCACCCCTCCGTCCCCATCGGGAAGGACGAGAACGACAACGTCGTCGTCTATGAGTGGGGAGAGAAGCGCAAGTTCGACTTCAAGCCCCTGACCCACTCCGAGATCGCGGATGCTTTGGATATCATCGACTTCGACAGGGCCACCAAGGTGGCCGGCAGCGGATTCTACTGCCTGAAGGGCGACGGCGCCCGTCTCGAGAGGGCGCTGGTCAGCTACTTCCTGGACCGCCACAAGGATCAGGGTTACACGGAGGTGTTCCCTCCGGTGGTAGTGAACCGCGCGGCGGTCATCGGCACCGGCCAGTACCCCAACCTCAAGGACGACATGTACCACCTGGAGAGGGACGACATGTGGCTGAACCCCACCGCAGAGGTACCGGTGACGAACCTCCTCCAGGGAGAGATCCTGGAAAAGAGCCAGCTCCCCATATTGTACACCGCTTACCTGCCCTCCTTCAGGAGGGAGGCGGGCAAGCACTCCGACACCCACGGCATCATCCGCGTGCACGAGTTCAACAAGGTGGAGATGGTCAGGTTCGTAGAGCCCGAGGGCTCCTTCGAGGTGCTGGAGAGGCTGAGGATGGACGCCGAGGAGCTCATCAGGGAACTGAAGCTCCCCTACCGCGTACTGCTGCTCTGCACTGGCGACATGAGCTTCTCCTGCGCCAAGTGCTACGACCTGGAGATGTACGCCCCCGCCGAGGACAGATGGCTGGAGTGCTCCTCCTGCTCCTGCTTCACCGACTTCCAGGCCAGGAGGGCCAGGATCAAATACCGCCCCGCGCCCCACCTGAAGAGCGAGTTCGTCCACACACTGAACGGATCCGGTCTCGCCCTGCCCAGGACCATGGTGGCCATACTGGAGAACTACCAGAACAAGGACGGTACCGTGACGGTCCCCGAGGTCCTGCGCCCCTACATGAGGGGACAGGAAGTCATCGGTAACTGATCAGAGGGTGCAGATCCTCTCCAACTCCTTAATCAGCGCCTCGGTATCCGCAGCGGTGCCGTAGGCGCAGAGCTTCTCTTTCATGGATGATTCCCCTTCCATCAGGGTCCTGGAGGTGACGCCGTAGTAGCGGGACATCCTGGCCTCCATATACGCGGCCATGGTGTCCCAGACCTTTATCTCCGGCCCCCTGACATCACCGAACCGCGGATGGCTGCGCTGAGAGAAGGGATCGTACACGAGAAAACGGAACTCGTCCCTCAGGTCCTCCGGCAGCAGCACGGTGATCTTGGACTCGATCATCTCCCGCTCGTAGGCCTCCAGCAATTCCGACAGACCGCCCACGTTCACCTTCACCGGGGTGATGACGTCCTTGGTCATCACCTCAGGCAGGTCGTGGAACAGCGCGGTATAATAGTCGTTGTAGAGGGTGCGGTCGTCGACGCCCATGTCGCAATCGTGCAGGTAGGTCATGTCGGCCACCAAAAGCGAATGACCCAGCACGGTGGTCTCCGGGATCCTGGGGGTGCGGGTCCACCTCTGCTGGAACCTTAGCTGACCGAGCAGGTCGATGAAATCATCACCGCCCATGTGCTTGCGCATGACCCCGATGGTCTTGCTGTGATAGGCGATCTCCGACTCTATCTCCTTCTTGGTCTGCTCGATCCCCACCATCCTGCGGTTCATCTCGTAGACCAGGCCGAACTCCCAGTGCGTAGCGAGATAATGCGCCGCACGTACGATCTCGTCCTCCACCGACACCGGCTGCGCTCTGAGGTAGACATCCATGCGCTCCACGAACCTCTCGTCCAATGAGGGCATGGTCCTGCGTACCTCCGAGACCACGTAATCGGCCACGTCCTTGGACCTCTCCGCCTTCAGGCGGTGGAACAGCGGCGGCTTGATGTCCGTGAGCACGCTGCGCTCGATGAACGAGAACAGGGTGTGCTCGATCAGCATCCTCCAGTCAAGGGCCTCTCCGGTGTCTCTCTCCCAGGTCTTCCCCATCACCCATGCGATCATCGCCTTGTGGGCCTGCTTGTCAAGCTCCGTCAGGTCCAGAGGGCGGATGTGATCGTTCCACCTGTGCAGGTTGGTGGTGTCGAAGAGCTTTGCGAGGAGGTCCATGTCCAGGAGCATGCCCCTCACTAAGCGCGTCTCGGCTATAACGATAGCGCGTCCGCACCCGCACACATGCAAACCCTATAACCGAGGACGGCATAACCCGCAGGCATGAAGGTCTCTCAAAGGCTGCAGAGCATCCCCATGTCGGGCATCAGGAAGATGTTCGACCTGGCGAGTCCGTCGAGCATCAACCTTGGGCTGGGAGAGCCCGACCTGCTCCCGCCGGCCAAAGCTATAGACGGCATGACCGCTGCCGCGGAGAATGGCCTGAACAAATACGGCCCCACCGCAGGGATCCCCGAGCTGAGGACTGCCGTGGCGAAGAGGTACTCGATGTACCACCCGGTGGAGGCCAGCGAGGTGATGATCACCCCCAGCGGGTCCTCCGCGTTGCTTGAGGTGATGATGACCTGCGTGGACCCCGGCGACGAGATACTGGTGCCCAGCCCCGGATTCGTGATCTACGGTCCGCAGGCCATGCTGGCCGGCGGCACCTACAAGGAGTACAGGATGTCCGGGCCGGACTTCCAGCCCGACATCGACGACATCCAGTCCAAGATCACCCCGAAGACCAGGATGCTGGTGGTGAACAACCCCTCCAACCCCACGGGTTCCATCCTGGACGAGGACACCTACAAGGCGCTGGGGGACATCGCCGAGGACAAGGGCATCACCATCCTCTCCGACGAGGTGTACGATTCCTTCATCTACGAGGGGCAGCACCGCTCGTATCTGTCCAAACTGGACAACGCCATCGTGGTGGGAGGATTCTCCAAGATGATGGCGGTCACCGGCTGGAGGCTTGGATTCCTCATGGCCCGCGGGGAGATGATGGAAGCGCTGATCAAGATGCAGTATCACTTATGTGCCAGCCCCAACATGCCCGCCATGTACGGGGCCCTGGCCGCCATGCCCGACATCGAGGACTACCTCAACGACGCCCGCACCATCTTCAAGCGCAGGAGGGACCTCATAGTATCCAGGCTGAAGGCCATCGAGGGCGTGGACATCACCACTCCCAAGGGCGCGTTCTACGCCTTCCCGTCCTACGACGCGGACATCCCGTCCGCGGACCTGGCCATGAAGCTGGTCGAAGCGGGATTGATATGCACCCCTGGATCGGCATTCGGTTCATACGGCGAGGGACACCTCAGGTTCTCCTACGCCGCCGACGAGACCAAGATCTCCAGGGGAATGGACATACTGGAAGAGACCTACGGAAAACTCAGGAAGTGATTGTCATGGAGGAACAGAAGACCCATATCGAGATCGACCCCGTCACCGGGGAGGTCACCACCGTGGTGGACGAGAGTCCGGAGCAAATCGCGGAGAAGCAGCTCTGGGGTAAGAACCCCGGGAGAGCACATGCGCTTAGGGACATACTGTTCGACGAGCTGATGTCCCACATGGATGATGAGAACATCCCGCCGGAGAAGAGATGGGAGATGACCTTCATGATGGCTGTGAACAGCACCATCGACCTGATCCTGGACTCCCTGCCCACGGACACCGCCATGGACGTGTCCTACTGCTTCGACAACATGCTTGGTCTGGCACTTGCCAACAAGAAGTACGACGTGAACATCCTGGCGGAGGCCAAGAAGGCCATGGAGTCCGTAGACCCCAAGGACTTCCCCGACGAGGACATGTACGTCAAGGGACTGCAGGAGTTCGAGGAGCGCTGGTGGGACATGGGCCAGCCGGCCCTGGGCATGAGGAGCCCCAACGACGCCATCTACGAGGCCCTCAGCAAATACGGACTGAACGAGGAATGAACAAGGTAACCGCATCCGCACCCGGGAAGATGATCCTCCTGGGGGAACACTCCGTGGTGTACGGGAAGCCCGCGGTGGCACTTGCCATCGACCGGCGCATCAAGTGCACCGTCAGCGCCAGCTCCGAGCTGCTGGTGAACGGCCGCAAGGCCTCCGGCACCATAGCACATCCGCACATACGCTCTGTGCTCAAGGACAACGGCGCCGCCAACGTCTCGGTGGATGCGGTCACCGACATACCCACGTCATCGGGGTTGGGTTCATCCGCTGCCCTCTCGGCATCGTTCTCACTGGCGGTAAGGAAGCTCTTCGGCAGAGAAACCGACGAGGAGTCCATAGCGGCGGACGCCTTCAACGCGGAATACACAGCCCAGGGAAGGGCCAGCCCCATGGACACCTCGGTGTGCACCCACGGTGGAGGCGTCGCCCTCAACTGCCCCATAGGCAGGCATCTGTGGACCTTCTCCAAGGGAGGGAACAGTTGGGACGTGACTGAAGTCGATGTTCCGCACATGACCTTCGTGGTCGGCTACACGGGGATACACGCACCCACCGGACCCATCGTGGAGAGGGTGCGGAAGTACAAGGAGCACAACCGCTTCGCCTCGGACATAATCGACGAGATCGGGGCGATCACATTGGAAGGCGTCCAAGCGATGGCCAAGAACGATACCGAGCACCTGGGCAGACTGATGACCCAGAACCACAAACTCCTATCCATCTTGGGAGTGTCCTGCGACCAGCTGAACAAGCTGGTGAACGCCTCGCTGCCCCTCTCCTACGGCGCCAAGCTCACCGGCTCCGGCGGGGGCGGCAGCATGATCGCTCTGACGGATCAACCAGAGAAGGTGTGCGAGGCCATCGCCCTCAGGGGCGGTGTGCCGATGATAGTCCACACCGGGATCCCCGGTGTGAGGCTGGAAGAATAGGAAGGGAAAGGGGGATTGACCCCCTGTTTTCTCAGATCAGGTCCTCGAAGCCCTCGACGACCTTGGGGAACTTCTCCTTGACAACTTTCAGGAGATTGTAGACGTTGACCTCGCCTATGTCGGAGTCCTTGATCATCTTGATGAGCTCGTCGATGGTCTCGTCGTCCAGGCTGGCCAGCTTCTCCTTGGCCATCCAGTTGCGGTAGAGTTTGTCCTCCATCCTGTCGCGCCACATCTTCTCATAGGGCATCAGGGCGGCCTTGGAGAAGTCGCCCTTCTTGGCGCACTCGGTCAGGACCTTGCCTGCGTACATTCCGGTCCTGCAGGCGTGGCAGATGCCTCCGCCGGTGATGGGGTCGATGATCCTCGCGGCGTCGCCCACCAGGACGATGTTGTCGTCCACGGCGCAGTCCAGTCCGGGACAGGTGGAGACGAATCCTCCCATGATCTCCAGGATCTGACCCTTGGCCAGCCTGGGGTCCTCGGCGATGAACTTGTCCAGATAGTACTTCGCGTCGGCCTTACCCTTGCACAGCCTGCCCATGACGCCGATACCGACGTTGGCCACGCCGTTGCCCTTGGGGAAGATCCAGACGTATCCTCCGGGTGCCACGGAGCCGATGACGAACTCGCAGTAGTCGGGCTCGCAGTCGATGTTGCACATCCTGTATTGGATGCAGGAGTCGATGTCGTTGAGCTTCAGGGTGGTGTCGATGCCCGCCCATCTGCCGATCTGACTCTCGTAGCCGTCGGCGCCGACGATGCACTTGGCGCGGATCTCGATCTCCTCGCCCATGGACCTTGCGCGGACGCCCGCGAGCTTGCCGTTCCCGTCCCTGATGACGCCGGTGGCACCGGTGCGCATCATGATCTTGGCGCCGGCCTCGGCCGCGTCCCTTGCCAGAGCCTTGTCGAAGAGGTGCCTCTCCAGAACGTATCCGACCTCGGAACCCGCCTTGGACTCGTCCAGCTGGAAGGTGGTGCCCTGAGGGGACTTGATGATCGCTCCCTTCATGTCTCCGCGGATCCAGATGGGGTCGGGCTTGATGCCCACCTCGTCCAGCCACTTCTTGGAGACTCCCTCGGCGCACCTGAGGGGGGCGCCGATCTCCGCCTTCTTCTCCAACAGGATGGTGTCCAGTCCGCCCTCGGCGCAGTACCTGGCGGCCATGGAGCCTCCCGGTCCCGCTCCGACGACTACGACGTCGCATTCGATGGTGCGCATGCTCAGGCCTCCCTGGAGAGCGCGTTCACCGGGCAAAGCTTGATGCATCTGCCGCAATTGTTGCAATCCTCGTTGAACTCGAGTATGTAGTCGTTCAGGTAGATGGCGTTCTGGGGGCAGGAGCCCACGCATCCGCCGCAGTGCAGGCACTTGTCATAGTCCACGATCATGCTCTCACCTCATTGGTCGGGCTTCTGGTCGTCCGGGACTATCAGGGCCTCGGCCAACTCCTTCGCCTCCTGAACATGTTTCTGCTTCCACTCCTCGATGGGAACGGAGTACCTGCGCTCCACGTCCCGGCGGTACTCGGGTCCGGTGTTGTAGGCGCAGAAGGGGATGACCTTCAGGTCTGGGGTGGCGTAGTGGATGGCACAGCGCTTGACCCTCTCCAGGTCGTAGTTGTAGTTGTCCTGGAAGTGCATACTGCCGATGAACATCATCTTCCACGAGAAGTCGGCCAGAGTCTCCTTGGACTTATCGCTCAGCAGGGCCTTCATAAGGTTGGACACGGACTTGCGGTCCAGACCCTCGGGCAGGCCCTCGTCGATGATGCACTCGTCCAGCAGCTTGACCGCCTTGGAGACATACAGCTTGGTGAACCTGGACTTGGCCGCCTTGACGGACAGGGCGTCCAGACCGTTGACGAACTTCTTGACGTCCAGGAACCTGGTGATGGGGGTGACCTTCCCGTTGTCGTCGCGGTACAGGTAGGTGGCTATGCCGCAGTGGGGGTGCACGGTGAAGGTGACCTTGTTCTCGCCCATGAGGATGGACGCGAAGTTGGATATGGGAGCCACCACGGGGACGGGGTACCAGTCGGACTTGACCGTCCATCCGGTCTGCTCGTTGATGCCCTTGACCAGGTCGGGGATGGTGAACCTTCCCCTCTCCAACTCAGCTGCGGTGATCCTGCCGGTGAAGGACACGGGCTGGAAGTTTACTCCGCGGATGATGTCGCTGTTCTCGAAGGCGAACTCCATGATCTTGCCCAGCTGGTGGTCGTTGACGCCCTTCACCACGGTGGGCACAAGGACCACTGAGGGCGGGTGCTCCAGCTTCCTCAGGTTCTCTAGGACCTCCTTCTTCACGTGGAACATCTTCCTGGCCCTGGCCTGGATGTAGACGTCGTCGGAGACGCCGTCGAAGGACAGGTAGACGGTGTTCATTCCCGCCTCGGCGGCGGCCTTGCAGAACTCGAAGTCCCTGAACTTGAGACCGTTGGTGGCCACCTGGATCTGGACGAAGCCCAGCTCCTTGGCCTTCTTGATCACGTCAATGAAACGGGGGTAGATGGTAGGCTCTCCGCCGGAGAACTGGACGGCGGGGCACTTGACCGGCTTCTCCTTCCTCAGCATCTCCAGCATCTTAACCACGGTGTCGAAATCTGGCTCATAGACGTAGCCTGCGGAGTTGGCCTCGGCGAAACAGATGGGACAGGTCATGTTGCATCTGTTGGTCAGGTCGATGTTGCAGAGGATGGTGGTGGTGTCGAGGGCGAGATCCTCGTCCCCGACCTTGATCGTAACGTTGTTCTCGCCGGAATCGGGGTCGTCCTCGTTGATGAGGCCGATACCGTCCATGGCGTACTCTTCTGCCATCAGGTAGAGCTCGGTGTCGTTCCAGATCAGGCTGTCGAAGACTCCGTGCTCCGGGCATTCCTTCTTAGCGTAGACCGCACCGTTCTTGTCGTACAGCTCGGTCTCCAGTACCTTTCCGCACTCGGGGCAGATGGACTCCGTCTTCCTCGGGAGGCCTTTACCCAGGGTGCTCTGTTTGGCTGTGCTAGGCATTTGAATCCCTTCCTATTTAACGGGGGAACGCTCTAAGATATAATATAGTTCTGGGAGTTGACCATACAACTTAATATACTACGGCTAACCAGTACGGTTAGTTCCCCGCTTATAACCCCTGCGAAGACGAGTTCCTGCGCATGATAACAAAAGACGCGCGTAGGAGCAGGAAAGGACAGATGCCGCTGGCCTTGGTGGCGGTGGTCCTGCTCCTCGGATGCAGCTTCTTCGGAGTGATCTGCTCGGAAATCGGCAAGTCCTCCGACAACGCCGACAGTATGGGTTCGGAGATCAAATCCCTGGACGATGCTGTCGAAGACGCCGAGTTCATGATAGAGTCCGCCCTGGGCCACCTGCTTACCGATGTGAGCTCCAATTCCGAGGGCAACCTGGCGGACAGGGCCTCCAAGTTCAGGCCCGCCGCCGAGAGATATTTCGACGAGACCTTCCCGCACTTCGACGCCGGTGTGACCACCGAGGTCGTGGAAGAGGACGTGCACCTGAGCCTCGAGACCCTGAGACCCGCGGACGGGGACCAGGTGTTCACCGGCGGGGGCGCGATGGCATCGTACCTGAAAGCTGTCGGATCCGTGACGCTGAGGTTCACCACCCAGAGCACCACCGCGGAGAGGACATTGGAGATCGACGCCGACGCCTCCTCCGGACTGCCGCTGGCGATCGATGCCGCCACTTCCTTCGAGCTCGCCGCCGGAGGCAGCATCTCCATGCTCACCCAGATGATGGAGTACCAGTTGTCCTCGCTTGCACAGACCAGGGTCATGCAGGGATACGGCCTGGACTCCGAGGGCGGGGGCACCGGGACCAAGGACGTGCTCACGAACGCCGACGTGGTGAGGGCTTTCGAGAACGCGGTAAGCGTGCTGCAGACCATGTTCTTCCGCACCGACGGCTACGGCGGCGAATTGATCAATGTATGCAAGGTGGACCTGACCTCTCTGCTCATATCCGAGAACGATCAGCTGAGGATAGACGTGGGCGAGCTGTACAGGATGGCCATCCTCTCCCAGGCGGACGACCTGGCCTGGAAATGGCTGGACTACCTGGGCATGGACACCTTCCTGGACATCATAGACAGCGTATCCGACGTCGTGAACGATGTGGTTCGCTCCGTGTGGAACGGTGTGGTGTCCTTCTTCACCGGCAGGGACACTGGGGACGTGACCAAGGTGGGCGAGTACATCGACGGTGCCATGGCCGGCATCGGGAGGAGGGCCAGCGAATACGACACCTTCCTCAACGGAGGCACCGCCGTCATCGAGGTCCCCGGATTCAACGTCACCACATACGTCGACATGGAGGAGATCGTCACCGAGTTCGGTTCCTTCACCGTCTCCGTACCCTATCCCAACGTGGAGGTCACCTCCTGGAGCGGATGGAACGGATTCTACAAGGACTACGACAGCGGGCGCAACCAGTTCAGGGAATCCATCAAGGGTCTGATCGTCTCCGTCGCGGATGAGATGGCGAAGGGCGGCGTCTACACCTACACCCTGGACCCCTACGACGGGAGAGGATACGAAGCGGTGCTCAGAGCATGCGTGGACGACGCTCTGAACAGGGCGCAGACGGACGGAGTGGACGCCACCGAGAGGAGGGTAAACTCCTCCAGGATCTCCGACCCCATGATGATGGAGATCTACAAGCGCATCGGCGACAACAGGGACGCCATCTTCGGCGTGGACATCTACAGGCAGAACGTACTGAACGCCGTGAACAATTCGATCGCCAGGAAGGCGGCCGAGGCCGGGGTCGTGGACACCGGCTCCGTGGTATCAGCCATGTCCACTACGGTGAACTCCGCCGTGGAATCCGCGGTATCCGCCTACAGGGCACTGGTGGATGAGAGGGTCGATGAGATGGCGTTTATGGAGGACGCCATGGTCAACAACCAGAAGATCATCACCGACCTCCTGGCCAGGGCCGCATCCCCCCTCTTCGACCTCCTGGGCGTGGGCGAGCCCGCCAGGGAGGCCCTGGACATGATGGTGGACGAGATGGTCCTCTATGGTTGCCTGAACCCCTCCGGCGGGATCACCGAGCTCCCCGGCACAGGTACCTTCGAGCTTGCCGACGAGGATGGCAAGACATACACCGAGACCCTGACCCTGCGCCACGACGTGGACGTAGATGCCGATGTCACCGACCCCAGATACACCTCTGGGAACGTGCACAACAACAGCCCCGTGGAGAAGCACGCCTCCGGATACGTGTCCGTTTATGAGGTGCATGTTCGCGCCACCATCGACTACACCGTCACCGGTAGCAACCCTGTCTACGCCGCTCTGGGTCTCTATGATTCCATGTACGCGGGCACGGTGGAGGTGGACGCCGAGATGTCCATTCCCGTATCCTCGCCATGGGAACTTGCGGGAGTGGACTACGTCAACACCGACTCCCTCTATCAGGACATCATCGACGCGGTGCTCCAGCTGCTGGACCCCATCCTGGGTCCGCTGAAGCAGGCCTTCGCCATGCTACAGGACCTGGTCCGCACCATCACCACCTCGCTGGTGGAGTACGCCTCCTACCTCGGGGAGGTGGTGGAGAGGCTGCTTTCCGTGATCTCCGTTCCCTTCGAGGTCATAAGGGACGCGATAGACGGCGTGATGAACGCCGTCGGACTGGTGTCCGTGAACATCCTGGCAAGGAGCCAGACACTGACGTTCGACTTCTTCGGCATGACCCTGACCGTGGGTCTGAACCTGGCTTCGCTGGAGAAGAGCTCCAAACAGCTCGTGAAGGTGACGCTGTCCAAGAGCTTCAGCGGAGCCGACGTGTCCGCATCCATGGACATCAGGCAGAGCAGCTCCAAGGGCACCTACGCACTCATCGGATGCACGGCCACCGGAGACGACTGGAACATAGATGTCAAAGCGGATCCCCAGCAGAAGACCGGGGACAAGTACGTCACCCTCATGGGAGAGGTCAGAGGCATCGGCTTCTACGGGACCATGCCCGACCTCACCCAATACAGGACCTTCGAGGTCGCCGCCTCCGGGATCCCCGCTGTTGCCAACGTGCTGCAGAACCTGCCCGGACTCATCCCCGGTACCAAGACCCAGATCGACCTGGGCGTGAGGCTGAAGTACGACCTGCCCATCAAGACAGGACTGCTGATCAACGAGTTCGAGCAGAACCCCGAGGGGGACGACAACGGCAACGAATGGGTGGAGCTGTACAACAACTCCCGCTTCCCGGTGGACCTTGAGGGATACACCCTGGTCCCCGGCAGCGGGGAGTCCAAGGCCATCACCCTGGATTCGGAGTTCCTGGCCCCCGGACAGAAGACCGTGGTGTACTTCGAGAAGCAGAGCCTGAACAACAGCACCGGCAAGGCCGGCAGCGGCGAGAGGCTGACGCTGTACGACCCCCAGGGCAACAAGGTGGACCAGACCTCCTGGAAAACCGACACCGCCAACTCCGACTACACCTGGCAGCGCACCTTCGACGGATGCACGGAATGGTCCTTCCTCCCCGGCACCCCAGGCACCTCCAACGGCGGGGACATCCCCGGCGGGGAGCTGGTGAAGCTCACCGTCTACGACATCATCAAGGAATCCGCCATAGACGTGTTCGACGAGATGGGCAAGAACATCAGCGAGATCGGGGAGCTGGAACAGTACATCGAGCTGCTGATCTCCAGGGTCATCGACAGGATGATTGAGGCGATCGCCGGCACCGTGGTCGAGGCCGTGGTGTTCCTGGAGGTGAAGGCCACCGATATCACCGGATCCGGAAGCACCGGCGTCACCATCATGCTGGGAGTGGACTCCGGGATCATCGAGGACGGTCTCAGGTTCCTGCTGTCCAAGATCCCGCTGCTGAGCAAGTACGTCAGCAACCCGGACGGCATGACCGCAGAGACCATCCTCTACGAGAACGTGTTCATTCGCGTCTACGTCCACGGGGGCATCTCGGTACCCGACTTCCTCAGTTTCGTCAGCGACGACAGTGTGGACATCGGCGTGTCCGTCCGCACCAACCTGGCGGCGATATCCGCACTACTGGGAGGGGACAAGGGCAGATGGAACGTGGAGGCCGGCGTGCTCATGGAGGATGTTCCCACAAAAGCCCTACCGGCGCTGTTCGACGCGGACTCCGACAAGGACAGCGATCTCTGGCTCCTCAAGGTGCTCTTCTACGAACTCTGAAAACCGCTTCCCCCTTCGGGGGTCACCTATATTTATGGGTCCGACCGTCTCCCGGACATGGCCGAGACCACTTATCGGATACCCACCGTCCTCTCCGCGGAGGAGCTCATGGACAAGGCGTTCCATAGGGCATCCAAGATCACCGTCTCCGGGACCACGTTCCTGGATGCGAAGAAGAAGACGACCTTGGCCAAGATAACGGCCTCCGGCGACATCGTCCACGATACCCTGCAGGGCTACGTGGACAAGTTCCCCAGGATCGAGAAGGAGGAGGATTTCCTCTCCGAGCTGGTGGACATCATCATCGGACTTGACGATTACAAGAAGGCCCTGGGCGCCGTGAACTGGGCCGCACGCAGGGTGGAGATGCTGAGGAACGAGAGCGTCCGCAGCATCAGGTGGACCAAGGACCCCGCCCTGATCGATTCGGTGAAGGGGCAGTTCTACGGAAGGACCTCATCGCTGCTGAAGCGCATCTCCAAGGACCTGCTGTTCCTGCAGGACTGCAAGAACAAGTTCAGGAAGCTGCCCCACATCGAGCCCAACGTTCCCACCGTGGTCATAGCGGGATTCCCCAACGTGGGGAAGAGCAGCCTGGTGTCCGTGCTCAGCACCGCGGAACCGGAGGTCGCGCCGTATCCATTCACCACCAAGGGCATCATCATCGGCCACATCGAGGACACCTGGCGGAAGTACCAGGTTATCGACACCCCTGGACTCCTGGACAGGGAGCTGTCCGAGAGGAACGACATCGAGAAGCAGGCCATCCTGGCGCTGAAGTACCTGACGCACGTGATGGTCTTCGTTCTCGACCCCTCGGAGACCTGCGGTTACGGCATGGACAAACAGACCGCGTTGCTGGAGTCCGTGCAGAGAGGGTTCGAGGGAGTTCCCATCATCATAGCCGAGAGCAAGACCGACCTGCTCAGGACCGGACATCCGGAGCACCTGGCGTTCTCCGCCAAGACCGGCGACGGCATGGAGGCCCTGCGCACCGCCGTCATCAAGGAACTGAGGAAGGTGCCGGTAGAGGAGGAGTGAGATGCCCGAGCTGGTCTTCAGCGAGGAGATGGGGCGCTACTTCAAGTCGCTGGCCGACGCCAACGAGGAGTGTTACCGCATCGCCGAGGAGGCCCGCAGCAGGGGTAAGGACCCGGAGACCAAGGTGGAGATTCCCAGAGCGGAGGACCTGGCCTCCAGGGTGGAGAAGCTCCTGGACGATTACGAGGTCGCCGGCATCGCCGAGACCATCAGAAAGCTCACGGACGAATTGGGCAACAGGGAACTCGTCTCCCTGATGGCCGCCAAGGAGATGGCCAAGAGGTCATCCGGGGACAGAGAGCAGGCACTGGACACCGCCATACGTGTCGGTCTGGCCGTCCTCACCGAAGGCATCCTGGTGGCGCCGCTGGAAGGTCTGGCGGACACCAAGATCGGCACCAACGCCGACGGCTCCGAGTATGTGGACCTGATCTTCGCCGGACCCATTCGTGCCGCGGGCGGTACGGGACAGGCCATGAGCGTCCTTATCGCCGATGTGGTGAGGACGGAACTGGGCATCGGCAAGTACATACCCACCGAGGCGGAGGTGGACAGATTCATCGAGGAGATCCCGCTGTACAAACAGTGCCAGCATCTCCAATACACACCGTCGGCGCACGAGATCCAACTCATCGTGGGCAACTGCCCGGTGTGCATCGACGGAGAGGGTACCGAGAAGATGGAGATCTCCGGATTCAGGGACCTGCCCCGCATCAAGACCAACCAGGTCAGGGGGGGTGCGTGCCTGGTCATCGCCGAAGGCATGTGCCAGAAGGCCTCCAAACTGCAGAAGCACGTGAAGAAGTTGGGTCTCGAAGGCTGGGAGTTCATGGACACCTACCTGGCCGAGAAGGGTGCCGGCGTGGCCAGCAAGGACGAGGAAGTGAGGACGGTCAAGAAGGCGGACAAGTACCTCAAAGACATCGTGGCCGGCAGGCCCATCTTCGGACACCCCTGCGCCATCGGGGGATTCAGACTGAGATACGGAAGAGCGAGAACAAGTGGTCTCGCCTCCCTTGCATTCAACCCAGCCAGCATGTACATCCTGGGAAGCTTCCCCGCTTTGGGCACACAAGTGAAGATCGAGAGGCCGGGGAAGGCCTGCGTGGTCACCCCCTGCGACGAGCTGGACGGCCCCATAGTGCTGCTGACCAACGGCGACCTGGTACAGTGCCAGACATCCGCTGAAGCGAAAGCGCTGCGTCCCAACGACATCGCGGAGATCACCGACGACGGGGAGATACTGGTGCCCTTCGGAGAGTTCTGCGAGAACAACCACTACCTGATCCCCTGCGGATATCCCATCGAATGGCACAGGCTGGAGATGGAGGAGAAGGGGCCTCTTCCCGAGGACTGGGAGCACCCCACCTGGGAGAGATGCAAGGAGATGGCAAGGGACCTGGGCGTCCCGATGCATCCGGACTTCAACCTCTTCTGGTCGGACGTGGAACTATCAAGACTCAAGGACCTGAGGATGCACCTGCTGGGATTCGGGACGTTCACCGACACCCTGGAGCTCGAGAGCAACCCCACGATAAAGCGCATCTGCGAGGATCTGGGAGCATTACACAAGTTCAGGGACGGGAGGATAATCATCGACCCCCGCTACGGAAGACCCATGATGGAGTGTCTCGGCCTCGATTCCGACAACGGCAGGGTCGTTTCCGTCAAAGAGCTGGAAGGCGGGACGTCGCTGGAAGCCGTCTCCAACGCCGTAGGGATGGAGGTCCGTGCCCGGGCCATGACCCGCATAGGCACCAGGATGGCCCGTCCGGAGAAGGCCAAGGACAGGAAGGGGGCGCCGATCATCCACGGCCTGTTCCCCATCACCGACACCACCTCGTTCAAGAAGGACCTGGTAACGGCGGCCAGCGAGATGGAGAGGGAGAAGGCCCTCGGCCACATACCCAGCAGGAACATCCAGTTGGATCTGGCGAGGAGGACCTGTCCCGTCTGCGGGAAGGATACCTTCCGCTGCTGGTGCAGGGAGTGCAACAAGCACACCGTGCCTTCTCTGAGCGAGTCGAGAGGGACCATCGGGGTGGACGTCACCGCCGAGCTGAACGCCGCCATAGCGGACATGGGAGTCCCCAAGCCGTCGGAGGTCAAGGTGCTGGACAAGCTCATCACCAAGGCCAGGGTGCCGGAGGCCATAGAGAAGGGGATACTGAGAAAGTACTACGATCTCGGCACATACAAGGACGGCACCATCAGGTTCGACATGACCGATATCCCGCTGACGCACTTCAGACCCAGGGAGATCGGTCTCAGCGTGGAGAAGGCCATCGAATTGGGATACACCCACGACATGGACGGCAACCCGCTTACGGACCCGGAACAGCTCTGCGAGCTGAAGGTCCAGGACTTCATACCAAACACCGGCTGCGGGGACTATCTGGTCAGCGTGGCCAAGTTCATAGATCACCTTCTGGTCAAATTCTACGGGATGGAGCCGTTCTACAATGTGGAGCGCAGGGACCAACTCATCGGCCATCTGGGCATCGGATTGGCACCTCACACATCGGGAGGCATCCTCTGCCGCATAATCGGATACACCACCGCCAGCGGAGGCTTCGCCCATCCGTTCTTCCACGCCTCCAAGAGACGCAACTGCGACGGGGACGAGGACAGCATCATCCTTCTGCTGGACGGCCTGCTGAACTTCTCCAGGGCGTTCCTTCCCAACAGGAGAGGAGGGCTCATGGATGCGCCCCTCGTTCTCACGACGAGGCTGGACCCCAACGAGATCGACAAGGAGGCGCACAACGTGGACTGCCTCAGACGCTATCCGCTGGAGTTCTACCGCGCCGCCATGCAGTTCAAGGACACCAAGGAGGTGGAGGGCATGATGGACCTCATCGCCTCCAGGATCGGTACCGAACGGCAGTACGAGGGTCTTGGGTTCACCCATGACACCAACGACATCTCCGAAGGTCCCAAGCATTCGGCGTACACCACTTTGGAGACCATGATGGACAAGATGAACGCCCAGCTGGAGCTGGGCAGGAAGATCCGTGCCGTGGACGAGTGCGACGTGGCCACCCGTGTGATCGACAAGCACTTCATGCCGGACATGGCCGGGAACCTGAGGAGCTTCTCCGCCCAGAGCTTCAGATGCACCAAATGCGGGGAGAAGTACCGCAGGATCCCCCTGACGGGGTGCTGCACCCGCTGCGGCAACAAACTGAATCTCACGGTGCACGAGCTCAGCGTGAGGAAGTACCTCGAGGTGTCCAAGCAGATCAGCGAGAAGTACGCGCTGTCCGACTACACGAAGGAGAGGATCATGACCCTGGAGATGGGCATGGACTCCCTGTTCCACAACGATAAGGTACGTATCTGCAAGATCACCGACTTCCTCGGCGGCGGTCAGCAGTAATTAAAATGAAAATGGGCCGTGAGGCCCGGTTTCAGAATGCGGCGGCCTTCTCCTCGAGCTGCTGGGCGAAATCCTTAGCGTTCTCGGAGAGGACCTGTACGGCCTTGTCCAGCACCTGCTGTGCGGTCAGGGAACCGTCGGTCTCGAACTTGAAGACGAACTCCGTGTCGATGGCACCGACCTTGATCTCACCGTGGGTGATCTCCTCGCACTTGCGGCAGGTGATGCAGTCGATGAGGTTCTTGATCACCAGCTGGCCGCCCTCCATGGCGAAGACGTGCTTGGGGCACTTCTCGATGACCAGGGCGGGCTCGTCCACGTCGCGGACGATCTCCACGGTGGGCATGTACTTGTAGCCGACGCCGTTGGCGACCTGCCACTTCACATGCTTACTGGCGGTACCCATCACGGCGTGGGCGTAGATGAGGACCGACTGGCCCTCGGCAAGCTCCACGATGGGGATGTCCGGGTCGCAGACCTTGAGGTCGGGGGAGCCCAGAGGCTCCATGTCCCCGGAGAGCACCGTGCAGGGGCCGTGCTTGTTCAGGCTGTACATGACGGTGCAATTGGGGCAACCCTCTCCGTTGCAGACGCACTGGTCCTGGAAGGTGAAGGCGTTCAGGTCCGTGGGTACCGGGACCATTCCGAGTCTGTGGGCAATGATCTCGTCGAACAGGGGCGTGATGCTCTCGAACTCCTTTCCGTTGACGTCGATGGGACCCAGGTGGAACTCCACCTTGTCGATGGCCATCTTCGGTATGTCGGAAAGCATGGTCCTCCTGAGGGCATTCGCCATGGCGGGGGTGGAGTTCCTCAGGATGAACCTGCACTTCCTCTCCGCCATCTCGAGTATCTCTATGTCCATGACCGGACCCCCTCAGACCCTGCGTCCCCTGCGTCCGCCCTTCTTCTTGGTGCCGTCGTGGGGCACCGGGGTCACATCCTCAATGCGACCGATCTTCAGGCCGGCCCTGGTGAGGGCACGGATCGCGGCCTGTGCGCCGGGTCCGGGGGAGGTGGACTTGTTGCCTCCGGGAGCACGGACCCTCACATGGATGCCCACGAACTCCTTCTCCTTGGCGGCCTCGGCAACCTTCTCGGCTGCCCTCTGGGCCGCATAGGGCGAGGACTCGTCCTTGGCCTGCTTGACCACCATTCCGCCGGTGGCCTTGGTGATGGTCTCGGCGCCGGTGATGTCGGTCAGGGTGATCATGATGTTGTTGTAGCTGGCGTAGATGTTCGCGATTCCCCATTTAGGTGTGGCCATCTTCACTCCTCCTTGGTCTCCTCGGCGGTCTCCTCGGCGGCGGGCTCCTCAGCCTTGGCGGCTGCGGCCTTGGCGGCCATGTTGGCCGCTGCCTGCTCGGCGGAGATCCTCATGGGGTGCATCTCGTCGGTGAACGGGGATGCGGGGTTGTACTCAATGGAGGACTCCTCCTTCCTGGTGACGATGTATCCGGGCACGGTGACCTTGTGACCGTTCATGAAGATGTGTCCGTGGACGATCATCTGCCTGGCCTGTCCGATGGTGGAGGCCATGCCCTTCTCGAAGACCAGGGTCTGCAGCCTGCGTCCCAGGACGTTCTCGGCGTTGAGTGCCAGGATGTCATTGAGGGTGGCTCCCTCCAGGGGCAGGACTCCCATGCGTCCGCACTTGGCGATAAGGTCGTTGGCCTCCTTCTGAGCCTGCTGGTCTCCACCCCTCTGGCGTGCCTGCAGCTCCCTTGCCTGCTTCCTGAAGTTCCTCAGGACGGACTGGGCCTTCCAGACCTCGGTCTTGTTCTTCAGGCCGTACTGATTGACCAGGACGACCTCGGCCTTGATCCTCTCGCCCTGCCAGGGGTGGGAGGGGGTGTCGTAGGACCTGCGTGAGAATTTAGGATCTCCCATTCAAACACCTCACTTCTTCTTGGACACACCCATGGTGAGTCCGCGGCGTCCGTTGGACCTGGTCCTCTGGCCTCTGACCTTGTGGCGGGTCTCGTGCCTGATTCCGCGGTAACAGCGGATCATCTTCATCCTGTTGATGTCATCCTTCTGCAGGATGTCCAGGTTGTTGCCCAGGAGGTGCATGTCGCTCCCGGTCTCGTAATCGTTCTGCCTGTTGATGCACCACTCGGGAGCATACTCGACGAAGTTGAGGACGAGGCCCTCGATCTCCTTGACCTTCTCGTCGGAGAGGGAACCGATCCTCATGTGGGGGTCCACGTCGGCCCTCTTAGCGATGATCTCTGCGACCCTCTTCCCGACGCCCTTGATGCTCTGCAGGCCGATGACGGTCCTCTTCTGACCGTCGATATCGCTGTTGGCGATACGGACGATGAAGTTGAAATCCTCGTCCTCGACCGGTGCTGCCGGCTGGTTGTCTTTCTTTGCCATTTGCTTTCCTCCGTAAATGTTCTCCCCGCGGGGGGAAGTGCCCAAGCGCCCTGTACGCTTCGCGTAGGCGCTCTCAGTTTTCATCCGCCTCTCGGAGGATGGGTCCTGAGTTTACGCAGGTCGGCGGATTATCTCACCCTTATTAAATATATCGGGCTTCGCGCGTGTCATAGGAGGCGTGAAGGTACGCAAGGATGATATGTCCCCGTGCCGTCATCGCACTCATGGGAAAGGATGGGCCCGGAATAATCCAGAGTTTCGCGGGAGGCGTGCTGTTCACGATCCTGCTCGTGGTGGTGGTCCCGGTGATCACCACGGCATACATCGAACCGTTGGTGATTGATGCGGTGGGCGACACGGCGATTGCCACGCTTACCTCGTCCACGATCGTGACCATAGTGATGCTCATCGTCATGGTGCTGTTCATACTGCTCTTGGGCGGCGGAGCGGTGCTGAGAAAGTATGGCATCGTGGGCGTAATCGGCCTGATAGTGGCATACTGGCTCATGGGCAACGTCTATGACGCCTTGATACCCGTTGCGGTGCTTATCTTGGTGTGGCTGGTCACCGGCGGAAAGAAAAATAAGTGAGTCAGAGGGGCATCTCCAGCCTGATGTCCACGCGTTCGTATTCCCTCTCCTCAAGAGGAACCTCCACGAATCCGAGTTTCAGATAGAGGCGTATCGCATCCTCCAGGATGCGGTTGGAGACGATGAACATCATGGTGCCGCCGTTGGATCTCGCATAATCCAAGCATGCCTCCACCACGGCGGTGCCGGCGCCCCTGCCCCGGTGTCCTTGGGCGGTGGCGAGCTTGCACAGCTCCCAGATCCCGTCGCCCTTGGGAAGTGCCAGACATACTGATATGGGCACATTGTCGTCCAAAGCCACGAACATCTGTGCTCCTTCGGCGATGAGAGAATCCACGCCGTAAAGCATCTCCACGTCGTTTGGTTCCACCCTGAAGTACCTCTCGATCCACTCGAGATTCAAACGAATGAACACGTCGCGGTAGACCGGGTCGTAAGGAACAACGGTGATCACGGGAACGCCTTCGTCCGAGGATGATGCATACGCATTCGATTGAGATGGATAGTGCCGGAGACCGGATTCGAACCGGTGAACCCCTACGGGAACAGATCTTGAGTCTGCCGCCTTTGACCTGGCTTGGCAACTCCGGCCCGTGCCATCGTAAGCCCGTATTCTTGATAAAGGTATTCACGGGAGGGTGGTGACCTCTCCCCTGTGACCGGCGATGTACACCGTGTGCTCCGCCTGAGACACACAGCCGCCCTTCACTTCCACCAGAATGGCGTAGCTGGAGGCGATACCGTGACGCAGGAGCTTGCTGAGCATGATGTTGGCCTTAGGCCAGTCGCAGCTGCGGGCGCAGAACGGGAATGTGGAGAACTCCTCCTTCACATAGTCCAGGAACTGCTGCAGGCTCGGGTCATCCACGGTGCGGTCGGGGCGGACCAGACGGCAGATGTTACCGGGCTTGCCCGCCTTGATGAATCCCTCTCCGTTGGTGGCGAAGGGTTCGCAGGCGATGATCATGCCCTTCTCCAGCGGGTCGGTGTTGCCGTCGTCGTAACTCGGAACGGACAATCCGGCGTGGAGGTTGTACTGCTTGATCTCGTGACCGGTGAGGTTCTGCAAGGGGCGGAATCCCCTGCTGCGGATGGTCATGTCGACGACCTTGCCTATCTCGTTGATGGGCACGCCTTCTCCCACGAACTCCATCACGGAGTCCCTGGCGGCCTTGGAAGCTTCGATGAGATCGTGGAAGCGGTTGGTGCCGACCTCCACAGTGCCAGCGGTGTCTCCGACATATCCGTCGCAGTGCGCTCCGCAATCGACCTTGACCACATCGCCCACCTCGAACACCAACTTGTCGTTGACGGACGGGGTGTAATGGGCGGCCACCTCGTTGATGCTGATGTTGCAGGGGAACGCCAAACCGCAACCGTGGCTGCGGATGTAGGACTCCACCTCCTGTGCCACATCGAAGAGCTTCACGCCCTTGCCCACCATGGACATGCCCAGCTCACGGGCCTCTGCGGCGACCCTGCCGGCCTTCCTGAGCTTCTCCAGCTGCTCCGAATCAAGCATTGAGGACCGCCTCTATCTGCTCTTTGGTTATGTCTCCCTGCCTGACGATCTCCACCTGGTCGTCCATGATCCAGACGATGGTGGAGGGCCTTCCCGTGGGGGTGGCCCCACGATCGAGGTAGGTGCTGACGGCGTCGCCGAAGTCCCTCACGGCCTCCTCCACTGTGACCGCATCGGGATGCGAATGGAGATTGGCGGAAGTGGCCACGATAGGCACGCCCGCCTGTCTTACAAGTTCCAACGCGACGGGATCGTCCGGGATGCGAATACCCACCTTGAATGACATGGACGTGACGATGTCGGGAACGTTGGGGTTCTTCTTCGTGATTATCGTAAGAGGTCCGGGGAGGAACGCATCGATGAGCTTCTCCACCGGGCTGGTCATGACGGCGATCTGTTCCACCATGTCCTTGTCCGCGACAGCCACGGAGAGGGGCATGTCGAAGGGACGGTTCTTGGCCATGAAGAGATTCTTGATGGCCTTCTGATTGTAGATGTCGGCGCCTATGCCGTAGACGGTCTCGGTGGGATACACCACGAGCTCGCCGTCGCGTATGTCCTGAGCTGCGGCGGAAACGGCCTCCTTGGTGGCCTGATCCAGTTCCGCGCTGCACTTGAGTACCCTCATATTCTGGCCTCCGTGAATGAGATCGCGTTTTTGAGATACCGCATGCCGTCCTGCTTGGGGCAGGGGCCGTGTCCTGAGTACAAGGCCTCGAACTCGTAACCGGTGAGCTTATTCAGCGAGTCGTACAGTTGATGCACGTCGCCGGTGGGGTGTTCCCAGTTGCCCACACCGTCGAAGAAGAAGCAGTCCCCGGAGAACAGGGACTTGGTCTCCGTGTCCAGCAGACAGATGCTGCCGATGGTATGTCCGGGGGTGTCGATCACCTTCAGCTTGTGGTCCCCCAGGTCGATGACGTCGCCCTCATGCAGGTCGATGATGTCCATGGGAGATATCGCCCCCTGGAACTTCGTGCCCAGGGTGGACTCGGAATCCCCCTGCCTAAGGGGCTCCGCATCGGCAGTGCCAGCATACACTTTCGGATGGTAGCGGTCGATGATCGCGCCGGCGCCTCCCACATGGTCGAAGTGCCTGTGGGTGAGGATGAGTATATCCAACGGACGGTCGCCGAGACGCTTCTCGATGGAAGCGATCGTAGATGCGGATTGGAACCCCGTACCGGTATCGATCAAAGCGGTGGCTTCGCTGCCGATGACGAGGAATATGTTCGAATCGAACAGCATTGCGGGTTCCAACTGCGCGATCATGAATCGGCGTACCGCAACGCGATATATAACCCATTTGGACGTCGATAAACAATGTGCCACAATGGTAAAAATCGAATGAATAACTAAGAGGATAAAGAGAGTGTGAGCGGATGAGAGACTCACATCATACGCAACCTGTTTGACTGCTAGACCACACCCCAGCGACGTCAAAAGAACTTTAGTAAGCGCGGACTGAACACCTCGGCGAACCTCGATGCTTACATCCCGCTCCTATCAAACTCATCATTTATGAGCGTTCTATGGGTGCCTCTTTTTCAAGATTGCTTCGAGCTTAGATGCTTTCAGCTCTTATCAACATACCGCGTGGCTGCTCAGCAATGCCTTGCCAGACAACTGATCAACTAGAGGCGACGAACCCCTGTTCCTCTCGTACTAAAGGGTCCTTCTCGTCAGGCACCAACACCTCCATCAAAAAGCAACAAAACTGTCTCGCGACGTTTTAAACCCAGCTCACGATCCCTTTTAATGGGCGAACAACCCCACCCTTGGCAGCT
>CASEZY010000004.1 GCA_949292635.1 uncultured Methanomassiliicoccales archaeon | reverse complement strand
AGACCAAGGGCACCGACCTCGCCAAGCTGACCGAGGCGATGGTCGCGTACAAGGCCGGGGACAACTTCAGCATCCTCCGCTGCCACGGGTTCATGATGCGGCCTCCGATCAGGGAGACCCTAGGCCTCCCGGAGTTCGACGTGCGCGGCCTGTATCGCGCAGTCGAGACCCTGGGGAGGAACAAGGAACCGATCGTCACCGCATTCAGGAAGAGGTTCCTGGCCGAGTACGGGACCGAGGTGACGGACACGGTGTTCGACTGGACATCCCTCGTCTACTTCGGGGACAAGCCGGAGAAGGCGATGAGAGGGCATTCCAAGGACGGCCATCCCGAGGAATGTCAGGTGACCATAGGGGTCGCCCAGCTGGCGAAGCCGCTGGGCGTCCCCATAGGCCTGACGGTGATGCCCGGGAATACGCATGACGGGAAGCACATGCTGGAGACCTTCGGTCAGGTCCATAAGGACCTGACCGACGGCTCCACCATGATATTCGATGCCGGTGCCAACAACAAGACCGTCCTGGACACGATAGTCGGTGACGTCAAGCACTATCTGACCAGGAAGCGCTTCAACAAGAGCGATGACGCGATACTGGCCGGGTTCTCGGAGGAGACATGGGAATGCATCGATGCGGAGAAGGGGGAGTACTGCCTCAAGAGGGTCTTCCCGTCGAGGGTGAACTACTACTACTTCTCCAGGGAGCTCCGCAACCTGGAGGGAAGGGCGTCGAGAAGCGTGCGAGGAAGAAGTTGAAGGAGGCGAAGGACCTCCAGAGGGACCTGGAGCAGGGGAAGAAGCTGAAGAAGCGCTACCAGATCGACAACGTCCTGATCAAGGCCACCATCTCGCTCCAGACGAAGCTCATCGAGATCACAGAGGAGGAGGCGCTCCGCCTCCTCCTCGAGAAGGGCACCACGGGCAGGGAGGGGTTCTTCTGCCTGGTCTCGGACCGGGACATGGACCCGCGCGAAGCGCGGTCCAAGTACCGGTCCAAGGACGTGGTGGAGAAGCTGTTCTCGTCGATGAAATCCGACATCGGCATCAGGCCTATCCGCACATGGACGGACGACGCCGTGGACAGCGTCCTCCTGATATGTTCTCTCGCCCGGGCGATGACCTCCGTGACACGTTTCCTCTGTGAGCCAGCATCCTCGACTGCGACGAAATTCATCACGGACGCCATGCAGAAGTTGACACTTACGGTGGTGCGCAGGAAGGACGGCGAGAGGAGGTTCGTCCTGTCCAATTTCACCCCCCCCCGAACGAGGCCGTCCTGAGATGCTACGGCCTCTTCTCGGAGGCTCCGACCGTGTGAATCCGTCCATTCCGGGGACGTCATGGGACTGTTGCGGGGTCCCGCGCAGCGGGACCGGGCAACTGTCAAAAAGTGTTCGTTCAGGATCCATCAGCGGAGGCTTCTGTCAAAGTCAGGTTATGAATTAGAATTGGTGAATGCACGATATCTGGCCGCCTCCTTCGTACACATCGGACCTTTTTTCAATACGATATGGGGGTGAGAACTACCATGTTGTCATCGGACACAACCATCTTCTTCCAACCCATCGCGGATCGAAAGGTATCTTGTGTCCTCATCAATCGGCAGTCATCTCATCTTACCAATTCTTGCTTATTCATACGCATGTGCCAATGACATCACATGTCATCTTCAGGTATGGTCCCTGGGAGGTCGACGTCCCGTGACGAGTCATGCCCATGGGCCACTCGGTACATGATAAAAGGGCTTCCAGAAGGGGGTACGACATTCAGGTTCTCCCTTCTTGATGACAGTTTGAAAAAGGTGTATGCGAGTTTGGCCACCGGGATCGCATCCATGGATAGGGAGATCGGCGTGGGCAGATGTCCCGAATCTGACGTAATGGGTGTATTGGCCGCAGCCCTGTATGACAACCCGTTGTTACCCAATGTGATTGGAATCAGGATGCTCCCTAGATCCGGGAGGCGGTTGACCGTCGTGCCCACCTACGGAATGAGCAAGGTCGCTTACGAGCGTCAAAGGTCCGCCTTGGAGGAGATAGGCGATCGTGTGTCCCAAGCTGTCGAAGCCGATCCCTTTGAGGCGGAGTTGTCCATACACGATCATTTGGCGAATTCTGTAGAATACAGTGTCGGTCTTCCGAAGTATCATGATGTTGCAGGGCCGTTGCTATGCGGGCGCGGTAACTGTGATGGGATCTCCAAAGCCGCGTCATATCTTATGAGAAGATGCGGGCTTGACGTCGGAATTGTCACAGGCGTAACAAATACCGGAGAGAATCATGCATGGAACATGGTTTTTTTGGATGGCGGCTGTTATCATTTGGACGTAACGTGGGATTTGGGGGGCTGTTTGGGACGTCCGAAATACGATTATTTCAACATCAGTGACATTCTCGTGGGGAAGACCAGGGTATGGAGCAACGCTTATCAGTCGACCGATCTGAGGTACAACTATCACAGCAAAAACGGAGTGGTGATCTACAGGGAGGAAGACCTGCATGATGTGTTCGTCCGCCTCATATCCCGTAGGCGGACCCGGTTGGAGTTTCGGATATGCGAGCGTCTGATCGATGATATCGGCAGATCCACCATATCGTCGGTACTCGAGGATGTCTTGAAGGGTATTGGTGGAAGGTACTGCCTGTCATACATGGAAGATACCGGGTGTTGTTACATCGACATAGAGTATCTATGAGTCGGACAATCTCATTTCCGCGACCGTAACGTCATCCAGCGCGATGTTGCAACATCCTCTGATCAAGGACACCGCCCTTTCTTCGGGGCCGTTCCTCGGACGGAAGCCTTCCAACTGCTTTTGAATCTCAGATACTGCTAATCTGACCTTTGATAGGACACATTCTGTGTGTATGGTGAACAGTTCCTTCAGATCAGATATTGTCACCACAGGGATGTATGCGGAATTCTGGTTGCTGACGACGAGAGGCGTATGCCCTTTTAGCCCCTCATCGAATTCAACGATCATCCTGACATGTTTGGCATGTTCCCTTCTGATGGGATCCGAGAGCCCTGAGAGGATCCTGAACGTGTCTTGAGGATAAGAGACCAATATGGCGGGGGAATGGAGGTCTTTCAATGGCGACTCACCAACTTCTGCGGTCTCTTCCTCCTGTCCCTTTGGCTTCAAGCGCAGTATCCTATCGACAGTAAATGCGTCGGGTCTGTATATGAAGCACAATGCTCCTTCGATCCTTGTGGCCGCATTCTGTCTTTTGGCATACTTCCACTGACATTTCACAGCAGAGGCAGCATTGGATGAGATCCAGCAGACGCCGGCGGGGTTGTGGAACCTATCGATAATCTTCGTGTAATCTGCCTTCAACGCATCACAGTCAATGAAAAGAAGCGGAGGTGTCGAATATCCCCTGCCAAAGATGTCCGGGTCCAACAACCTAAGAATCGATTCGTCCCTGAATGCGAGCGTGATATCCTTCTTCCTGACCGTGGCCCCAGACATCACAGCTTCCAGCAGACGAGCGTATTTCATCACGTTCATAACAGATTCCTTGTTGCGGCGGCAAACATCGGAGATCTTTTTCATGGAAGATTCGAGGCCGGATCTGCGGTCCCTCACCCTGGCCATGGCGGGACCATCCCCGCACTCTCTGTTGTTCTGCATGTCCGTAAGGTCCCTATCCTCGTGGTATTTGAGCGGGGGCACACTAGAACAAATGCTCCAGAGCCTGGAGATGATCTCTGACAACGATGCAACTCCGTCAGCCCCGATATCGTCCAGTAATTGGGTCTCTTCCGGCACACTTACCCGGAAGACGGGTTCACGTCCAGACGTCTCTGACAACAGCGACATGTAGTATCTTTCACAGACCGTTCTCAGAGACAGCGCATCTTCGATCATGGCATACGAGTATGACCCGACTGCCAGCCCCATCTCATCACTGAATTTTTTCTTATCATATGTGATGTGGGATATGTCTCTGAACTCATCGTCACTGCCCATCGTGAATGTAAACGAGGAGATGTTCCGGACCCTTCCTTTGACACAACGAACGTACCGGTCGGACGGTTCCACTTTCAAGATGTGGGCAAGAGAGAACCTCACATGTACCATCAGACCCCTGATGACCTTATCAGAATGGGGTGTGATGCGGTTGAGCGTGAATTCGCAGAGGCTCAGACAGTCTGTGAAGACATCCTCCAGAGTTTCGCGTTCAGACCCGGCATAATCCAGACTCCCATCGTCTCTGATGATGAGATCCCTGATCGGAATCCCAGTCTTGGATGATAGGAGCTCTATGGCGGCACGGCAGGCTACCAGGTCAATCATGAATGTGGTTATCGCCTTACCCTGGTCGTCCAGTTCCAGGTTGATGATGGGGCAATGACCTTCTTTGGTATCCAATGTTTGAAAATGGTAGCCCATATCGCATCTTAGATAAAGGTGGATTATATGGTTTACTCCTCACCGAGAAGGATCGTTGCCATGATCTCGTAGGAATTGCCGTTGATGTGGAACGAAACATTCTCCCACGAGCCATCATTCTTGATCAGGCACACGTTTGGTGCCTTGGACTTCTGGACTAGCTTCAATGGGTATCCGGACAGCGGGTCGGTGACAACGCTCGAGGTGATCAGAATGCAGATACAGGTCCGCCCATTGAGTGCATCGACCAACCGATTCATTTGCTTGGCAGGTTCGAATGATGGCCGGCCGTACCTGTCCGGCTCCCATTGAATCATGCGTTCCGCCACCCATCTCTTCTTCTCGGACCCCAGGGCCCCTACTTCATTGCCATACAGGTACCAGGCGTTATACTTGGATGTCGACAGCCTTTCTTCTATCTCCTTGACCAAGACATGAGGTATCACGATCGTCCATTCGGATTGAATACAATTCTCGCGTTTAGCCTCCCTCTTGCAAAGGAACGATCTGTTCCGAGTCATGTAGTACCCGTGCTTTATGATGTCGCCGCTCCTGCAGCATGTCAGATATCCTTTCGCCTCATATTCGGCACACACATTCCTCATGTCCATCCCCCCATCATTCGAACGTTATGCGTACCTGCCAGCACCGGTCATCCATGTCACATGCATCACGAATGAAGTACACATGATCGGGAGGTAGCCTGGAGAATACGAATGCGTCCATCTCCTCATCGTCCCTGTCATCCAGCATCATGCTCATCACCGGAGGTGTACGGTCATTGGATCTTGTATCGCCTTCGGGGAATGCCAGATAGTAGAGCCGGTCTGTTACGAAGTCCATATCGAACTGGGTATCTACGCCCAGGGCATCGGACAGTCTTCTCCACATCGTACGTACGCTGTCGGTCCTGGATGCGTTTATCCTGGTGATTCCCGAACCGTGGCATTTCCGGAGGGCCTTGTGGAACCCGCATCCGCGATCCGGTGATGACATCAGGATGCGCATCGCCACTTCCACGTCTCCGAATCCCATCTCGTTGATCGCATAGGACCATGCACGATCCGAAGGGCCCGAACGGGTATACGGGAATCCTCCTCCAAGCATGTGTATGACACATTGGGATGCGAATCCTGCTATGACCGATGAGAAAGGTATCACTTGGGGTTGTACCTCTTGAGGGTGATTGGTGCAGGAGAGTTTGGCTTCCTGATCGCTGATGTTCCCGGGTGCCAGGCACTCGTAACATGCGTCACACCCGGGCGGCTCGACGGTCACCACCCCGGTCATAATACCGTTCATGACATTCAGGTGGGATGTGCCGCAGGAGATATGCGGTACACCCATCAGCCTGGCCGCTCTGGAGACGAAACTACGCATACTCCAGGAGTCTCCCGGAGAGATGACGGTATCGAAGCCCTCGAAGAACCCATAACCAAGGCGGGATACATCACAGTATACGCCTTTTACGACAATGGGGAAGGGGGACAGTTCCGCTGCTCTCCTGGCAACGGCCTCTGCCTTCGGTCTCCCGATATCGTCTGCCCTTACCAAGGTGGACCTTGGAAGGTTGTATGCCTCGAACCTGTCCATGTCCACCACCGTGATCTCTTGGACGCCGGACATTGCCAGGTTCTTGACGATCTCGTTCCCTAGGGTTCCGCAGCCGATGACAGCCACCCTCTTTCCGCGGAGCTTCTCCACGGAGTGGATGAATCTCCTGTCCATCTGTGCCTTGGTCTCATCGTCGCATTTCACGGTCTTGGTGTATGTGTACTGTACGATGTCCGGCTCGGAAGGGATGTTGTATGCATCAAGTACAACAACTTCGCTTGTCACCTCGGTCAGGTATTCAGTGGCCATTGGTATTCCTCTCGAATTCGAACCCGTTACCGATTGCCGTTGTGTCCAGGTCTATCTCGTGGAAGCAATTATCCATATCCTTGAAGGTTATGACGTACGTCTTGTGCGAAGGGCTCAAGACGAGATGCACCTCTTCCGAACAACGGGAAGTCATCATCGTGTGGTCCACGGCGCTGAAGAACGAATCGTGGACGCCGTGAGAATGGACCGTCCCTATCACATGTTTGGACTCACCATACACCCTGTACACATAATTCATGCAATCTGCTTGGGATGCCGCTGTGAATACGTAATCCGAGGTTCCTCCGTACTCGCCGTCGGTGAAAGCATCGTCTATGAATGCCATCGTTGCTCCGGTGATCCTGTCACGAAAGAGATTCCCGATCAACAGTGCACCGCACTCTTTCCGAGTGTTACCGTATACGATCTTTGATATCTTCTTCCACGCAGTTCTCGACATGTATGCCTTGGAAACGAGACCATTGTCTCCGTTACGAAGTACAATAAGTTGCGACCCGGGTGCCGAAGCTTTCCTGCGGTTCGCACGGCTGCCTTTTTCTGACTTCCGCGGATTCCTCTTCCTCTTGTTTTTACCGGACATAAGATCACCCCATGATTTTGCTGAGGTTCTTCGTGAATGCGGGATAAACCTCTACCGGATCCCTGGTTCTGACATCGAATCCGACTGCTTTGCTGATTGCGTTCTTGTGATTCTCGATAGTTCTTATGGGGTCGGAGGAGGCATAGAGTTTCGAACTACACCTGCAACTAGTGAAGTGGCCGTGCATCTTGGAGTCGATGGTCACATTCCTCCACGTGATGGTGTTGATGATTATGCAGAACAGCCCCTGCAGGTTGGTGATGCCTTTACCGTTCCAGCACGGCATCCCACCATCCCACACATGGGGGTGAGGGAACGTCTGACCATTGCTCATCTTCATGCTTACTGCACTGTTCATGATCCCATTCCTGAGTCTGACCCCGTCATTGAATTCGATCTGCCCGGCAGGAATGCTTATGCAGATCTCCTTGTTCCCACTAGCGAAAATCGGGATGCCGGTGATGCGGAACTCTATGGTGGTGGATCTCTGTTTAACGGTGACTCCCACCTTACCATAGAAGTACATGCGCATGGTCTCAGCAAGAGCTGAGTAGACCTGCATCTCTTTACTCATCCTCAGCATAGCGTCGCCTTCTTGTGACCGAATGTTTGTTCAGATGGCCCCCACGACGGCATTGATCGAGACGAGGAATGTCAGTACGGACTTCTCGTCGATCTTGATATCGATCAGCTGCTCGATGATCGGGATGTCAAAGTCCAGTCTCAGCGTCTTCTCGGATCCGTCGATGAAGGAGAATATGCTGTTCTGGACATCCAGGACGCCAGTGTTCCTGAACTCCTCTGCCTTTTGGCGGTTCTCGAAGAACGGAACTACGAGTTCGAAGTTCTCACGGCTGACCTCCTTGAGAACATCCCTGGGGGTATCGGTCTCCCCGAACTCCACATTGACACTCTCTCCCACTATCGTCTTGATGATTCCTTTCACCATTTTCACCAGCTCCTCATGCCGTAGCATGATGAACTATCATCTACGGGTGATGATTAATAGTGGAATTTTGGGAGTGAAAAATGATGACCAATTGGCGGATAGCGCACCCTTACTCTACTGGTGCCCGCAATCTTCGGGGTGTGTAGGTTACAAAGATCGATGGGTTGTTACGTGTCATGTCTGAGTTTGACAGTGTTGCTCTGTTGTATGCTCTCTTGTTCTCGCGGAACGGTGCTCCCATTCGCTTGTCGTGCTGCTAACATTGAACTCGTTGAAGGAGACGATGCAATGTAGGTTCCCTTATGGTGTCCCAACAGACTTCTGGCCTTTAACACCCGGTTCAATTGATGTCTTGGACTCACTTTTAACGATCCCGAGGCCATAGCATGAATCAGGAAGAGATCGAAGAATTATTCGCTCGGATTGGACGGACACGATTTCATTGAAGCCCTGTGTTAAAATTGATTTAAATATGTGTAAGATGTGAGAATCCAACATGCCCTCCGACATCTCCCTTTTCGTACTCTGCGAGATAATGCTGCCCTCCGAAATATCGGACGACGAGCTCGCAGAGCTGGTGAACTCCTACTCGGGCACCGCCGACGACGGCGCCAAGGTGTCCTTCGAGTTCGGTAGGGTGACGGAATGGTCCCCGTGGGGCGGTGATGTGGCCTACCGCATAGAGGCGTGGGCCGAATATTCTTCGAACGCATCCACTCCGGATATAGATGCCGCCGCGGAGTCCATCCTCGCTTCCGAGTTTAGGTTGGGCAAAGGGACGATGACCGTCCGCAACGTGAAGTACGGTGGGAGGTCCTATGGTCCCGCCGGGGATGCGGTCACCGTGGAGAAGAGGATAAGCAACCAGGGGAACTCCCTGGTTGTTTGTATAACGAAGGAAGCGATGGCGATGGGCCTTGGCCGGGGCGACCGCGTCAGGATAACCATCGAACGGTGCCCCGGATGCGGCCGCTGAATCACTTGGCCTTGGGGCTCATGTAGAAGGCGTGCACCGCCTTGTACAGCAGATACACATCCGCCTTGGACACGATCTCCAAGGGAGCGTGCATGGACAGCACCGGGACCCCCATGTCAACGGTGTCCAGGTTGTGTATCGATATCTCAGCGGCGATGGTACCGCCGCCGCCGATGTCCACCTTACCGAGCTCTCCCACCTGCCAGGGCACCTTCGCATCCTCCAGGATGGACCTGAGGAAGCCCATGGTCTCGGCGGAGGCGTCGTTGGTGGAGTACTTCCCTCTGGATCCGGTGTACTTCGACACCACCGGCCCGCGGTTCAGGAAGGAGCAGTTGTTCCTCTCGAACACCTCTCCGAAGGCGGGGTCCACCGCGGCGTTCACGTCGCAGGACACGCAGACGGAGTTCATCAGCACATGCCTGGCACTCAGTCCGTAGGCGGAGACGAAGTCCTCCAGGAAGTCCTTCAGGAACAGGGATCTCATGCCGGTGTTGCCGTCGGATCCCGTCTCCTCCTTGTCGGTGAAGACGGTGACGGTGGTGAACTCCGGGTCCTTGGCGTCCAGCTCCGCCATCAGCGAGGCATAGGCGCAGACGCTGTCGTCCTGGCCGTAGGCGCCGATCATGGAGCGGTCGAGACCGTAATCGGATGGTTTGTAAGCCGGGACGGCGCACAGCTCCGCGGACAGGAAGTCCTGCTCGGAGATGCCGTACTTCTCGTTCAGCAGGTTCATGATGTTCAGCTTCACCTTGCCGGAGACCTTCTCGTCCGGGAACGGCCAGCATCCCAGGAGGATGTTCAGCTGCTCGCCCTCCACGATCTCCGGGGCGGGCTTCTTCATCTGGTTCTGTGCCAGATGGGGCAGAAGGTCGGTGATGCAGAACAGGGGGTCGCCCTCCTCCTCGCCGATCTTGACCTTGACGGAGGTGCCGTCCCTGCGGATGACCACGCCTCTGATGGAGAGGGGGATTGTGGTCCACTGGTACTTCTTGATCCCGCCGTAGTAGTGCGTCTTGAAGTAAGCCATGTCCGTGTCCTCGAACAGGGGGTTGGGCTTGAAGTCCAGGCGGGGGCTGTCGATGTGGCTGACGCCGAACCTCATACCGTCCGCCACCGGGCGCTTGCCCACGGTGACCATGATCAGGGACTTGCCGCGGTTGTTCAGGAAGACCTTCTCTCCCGCCTTGTATTTCGTTCCGCGGACGAACTCCTTGTATCCGTGCTTCTCGAGGATCGGTATGGTGTAATCAACGACCTCGCGCTCGGTCTTGTTGCAGAGGAACTGCTTGTATCCCTCGCAGAACTCGGATGCCTTCTCGAGGAGGCCGGCATCGTTCTCTCCCAGGTTCTTGGGCTTCATCAGCAGCTCCTTCTCCAGCTGCTGGCCCTTGGTCTCGTCGTCTGCCATGATTCCTCGGAATGATAAGGACGTATTTATCCTGTGCAGGGGTACGCGTGGTAGGGTGATATCCGTCTGTGCCCCGCATATGAGGAAAAGTGTCGGTCTGGCTCTATCCGATCATGTCCAGGAAGAGGTCGTGGACGGTGCTGTCGCCGGTGAGCTCCGGGTGGAAGGCGTAGGTCCCGGCGATCCCGGCCTGTTCGGGGGTAGGGACGTCCATTATGACGCATCCCTTCAGCATCTGTGCGGGTTCCTTGTTCAACGTGTATCTGTCCTCGGACATTCTCATCATCCCGTCGCGCGTAGAGGGTGCTGAACGGTGATTGAATGGATTTAGTAAATAATTGCCCAGATGCTGACTTATGCCGGCTTCTGTTGCATGATTGTGTACACTTCGGACATGTCGTCTTAAGCCTCGTTATCTGGACAGGGTTATCTACCAGCAGCATGGTGATTCCCTCGTGGCGAACAGGTTCTGCAGCGCATGCGGCAAGGCACTGGAGTCCGGGGATGTGTACTGTCCCTCCTGCGGCAAACGGGTGAACGTATCAGAGGTCAGGACGTGTCCCTCCTGCGGGCGCATGATGAACGATGACGAGTCATACTGCCGTACCTGCGGCACATTCGTCACCGGAGGCAAGGAGTACCGTGCCCAGTACGATCCCGACACTCACAACAACGGCGGGAAGAATGCGGTGTTCGCCGCTATCCTTTCCTTGATATGGCCGGGACTCGGTCAGGTGTATGCGGGCAACACGGCCAAGGGCATCGTGATGATGTTCCTGATGCCCTTCGTGCTGCTCTTCGTGTTCACGTTCCTGCTCGTCCTGGGCGGGTTAGGACTGTTCCTGGGCCTCGTCATCATATTCGGATACTACATCTACGCGATCGTCGACGCGTACAAGATCGCCGAGTCCAATTAGTCCCTGAATACGGTGGTGACGATCCTCTCCGCCAGGTCGTTCAGGGCCTTCACGCCCTTCTCGTCGTTCTCCCAGTCTCCCGGGAACTTCCCGGTGAGCACCGGTAGGGGGTTGGAGCCGACGACGATCATACCGTTCCTGAGCATCCAGTCTACCAGTTCGTTGTAGACGCTGAGGCCTCCGTCCCTCTCCTGCACCGCGAAGGCGGCGCCGATCTTGCCGGTGAGGCCCCTGTCCCCGCTGAGGAGGCAGTATCCCGCCCTTTCCAGGAAGATCTTCAGCTGGCCGGTGCAGGTGCCGAAGTAGGACGGTGAGGCGAGGATGATCACGTCGGTGGCCCTCATGCGGTCCAGGAGGTCGTTCATGCCATCCTCCTCGGTGACGCATCTGCCGTCCCCTCTCATCTCGCAGCTGGCACAGCAGTTGCAGGGGATCAGGTGCTCCTCATAGATCTGCACCTGGTCGGTCTCGAAGCCCTCCTTGTTGAGAGCGTCCAACAGGTGCATGGATGCGGTGGTCACGTTGCCCATGGCGAGGGGGCTGCCGTTAATCACGAGGGCCTTCATGCCTGCGGTGATGGCTTAGCGTTATAAAACGTGAGTGCAGGCTCGGGCATCTTGGCGGTGAGGGCGACGGGGGTCCCTTCGGACGCGTACACGCGACGGTAGCGGGAATAGTTCATCTGAGTCTGCATGACCAGTGATCCGTAGCTTGTCGTCATTCGTCACCCCTCGGTGCGGGGACGCACGCGTATGATGGAGGGGTGAGTGGCTGTAGTAATATAAATGACTTCAATATCTACAACCGACGTGTTATCCTCATCGGCGGCGGGGATGCTTGCTTTTCCCGCTAACCGTATATCCGAGTTGTTCATTGGGGGTCCATGGAACCCGATAATTTCCGCATCCCGTCGGTCAGCGGAGTCGACGAACTGAACTGCTACCGTTGGATGCCGGAGGGGGAACCCATCGCTTCTCTGCAGATCGTCCACGGCATGACGGAGCACATCCTCAGGTACTCCGACTTCGCTCAGTATCTCTGTTCCAAAGGCTTCGCGGTCTACGGCCACGACCATCTGGGTCATGGCGGCACCTCCGAGGAGAAGGGCTTCTTCGCCGAGCGTGACGGATGGACCATGCTGGTCGCCGACGTCAAGCAGGTGAACCGTCGCATGCGCGACGACCTGCCGGGGATCAAGCACTTCATCATGGGCCACAGCATGGGTTCCTTCGTGGTCCGCAATTACCTGAAGATACACAGCACCGAGGTGGACGGCGCCATAATAATGGGCACGGGGAACCAATCATCGTTCAAGGTGGCCATCGCATTTGCGTACGCCAGGATCCTCTGCAAGCTCAAGGGCAACCATTACGTCAGCAGCGGCCTGAACAGCATGGTGTTGGGTTCCTACAACAAGAAGTTCGACATTCCCGACCTGCCCAACAGGTGGCTGTGCTCCAACCCGAAGGCGTTGGAGGAATACCGGGACGATCCCCTCTGCGGGTTCGACTTCACCTGCGCCGCTTACAGGGATCTGTTCAGGCTCATCCGCGGCGTGATCGGTTTCAGGGGGCCGGTGGGCATCCACCGTGAGCTGCCGATCATGTTCGTCTCCGGGGAGGAGGACCCTGTGGGGGACTTCGGCAAGGGCGTGCTCAAAGCGGCCAAGAACATGGAGAACAACAACCTCTCGCCGACGGTGAAGCTGTATCCCGGCATGCGTCACGAGATCCTCAACGAGGTGGGTCATGAACAGGTCTACCGGGACATCTCGGACTGGCTGACCGGTCTTCTCTGAACCATTCGGATGACGTTTCCATGGTATGATACGTACCTTTCTAACGTCTATCGATTCTCTATATCGCTATACATTCGTCCAATGACATGTTATTTTTATAGATATTGATATAAAGATATCAATAACGGAATGATTGTTATAAGTGATATATGGTTGGGTTAAAATATCCCCTTCGCATTGTGGGAGATTCATGGGATGGACGACGGTCAATACGATTACCGGGCCCTGCAAATGCGGCAAGGGATTGCTGCGTTCTACTCATCTCACCGACGGGCACGGGAACTTCGAGACCGTTTGGGATCTCACTTGTCCCGAGTGCAAGGCGAAGTATTCTCTGGTGGAGACGCACCTTGTGGGCAACCCTGATAAATCGTTAGCCATGGTGCGCTACGTCGAGCGCAAGGCGGCCTGATCATCTTCTGGCGAAGACGAACACCATCGCCGCGGCGATGGCCATCAGCAGCACGGCGGACACCTCTATCCACGTTTGATCGGGAGGTTCCTGATACGGTGTCGGCATCTCCGTCCAAGTGGCGGTCATGATGTCGTCGACCTCCACCCATCCCGAGAACCTGTCCGGGTAGGGGATCATCTCCTCCGGATATTCACTCTGGAGGATCACATCATCTCCGAGTATCGAATACTTGTGCACGTTCTGCAAGGGGCGGACGTCGAACCCCTCGACGGGATGGTCGCAGTAGATGAGGGAGCCTTCGGCGAAGGTGCCTTGTGGTACGTCCCCGGAGAGGATAACGCCGCAGGTTGGGAACGCGCCCCTTCCGCAGGAGGATATGCTCTGCACGGTGATCATCAGAAGGCCGCTACCGGCGAAGCCTTCGTCACCGACGGAGATGCCGTGGCCCAGGAATTCCAGGCTGGTGAGGTCCCTGCAGTCCCGGAAGGCACGGTCGCCTATCTCCTTCAATGAGGGAGGGAATGTGATGCGGGTGAGTGCGGTGTTGCGGAAGGCCTCGTCGCCGATGCTGCGGAGGGATGTGCTCAAGGTTACGTTGGAGAGCGAGGAGCATCCGTCGAACAGGTTGTTAGGGACGTCGGTAAGGAAGGATATGTCCGCGGCCGTCAGACCGCTGTTACGGAAGGCCCCGTCGGCCACGGAGTTGATGGTGGTGGTGAATCTCACGTTCCCGACGGTGCTCCCTTCGAACACTCCTGCGGGAACGTAGGGTGTGCCGATGACGATGGTGCCACCGGATGTGCCAGAGCCTTCGAATATGGGCTCACCCGGTGGGACGAAGGAGGCCACGTCCCACCTTATCCGCTCTAACGTAGTGATATCGGCGAAGGCACCGCCGCCGATGCTCAATGTGCCGGCATCGACGGTCACCTCATTCAGCGAGGTGTTGGCGAACGCCCTCTGGCCGATGTGTCTGGCATCCGATTGAAGGGATGTGATCCCGGAGCAGTCCTCGAACATGCGGTCGCCGATCTCGTCCAGTTGCACTATCAGGGTGACACCCTGGCACATGTTTGGCATGATGTCATCGAACCTCACATCCCCGGGGTATTCGATTACAGTGAGCGTCTTCAGACTCGGCAGCGAGGACAACGCCCCTGCGGATACGTTTTCCAGGGTGCCGGCGACGGTGATCGATTCCGCCAGGCATCCGGTGAGTGCGTTCTGTCCAAGAGTGATGCCGTCGGGGATGGTCACATCCTTCAGTCCGGAACCTGCCAGGCCGTACTCCTCCACTTGGGTGATGCCGCTCATCGACAGTGACGACAGGCCGGTGCATCCTTCCAACGCATGTGAGCCGATGACGCTTGTATCGACAAGAGCCAGCTCTGTCATCTCATCGAATCCCTTGAACAGATACGAGGGTATCCTGGCGCCGGTGAACGATACCTTGGTGTCCGTGGATCCCACGGAATCGAAGAGACATTCCGCTTCGGTGCGATCGTTCAGGGATGCGGTGATCGTCAGCTCCTTCAGCCCCCTGCAGTCGTCGAAGGCGCCGTCTCCGATCGTTGTCACGCCGGGACCGATGGTGAAGGTCTCGATCCCGGAGCTCATGGCGAACGCCTCCCTTCCGATGGAGGTGATGTTATCATACGACAGGAACACCGGATCCGGGCCGGCGTACTGTTTGAAGGCACCGTCCCCGATGACGGTCACGGAGGGCGGTATCTCGAGGGACGAGATTTTCGAGGTGTAGTTCTGGCTCATCAGATGTTCGGGTATCTTTTTGACCTCCGGTCCGAAGGTGAAGCTCAGCGTTTCCGAACCCACGTCCCTGAACGCACCCACCATCCCCGGACCTGTGCATTCGGTAGCGAGGAAGGTTATGCTGACGATGTTCCCGCACCTGTAGAAGGCATCATCCCCCAGTGACTGTAGCCCTTCGGGAAGCACCAGGTCCACGATGTCATCGCAGTCGTAGAATGCCATCTCGCCGATGCTTGTCACCGTATCCGGGACGTTTGAGATGCCTGTGCATCCGTAGAAGGCGTAGGCGCCTATCGTCGTCACGGTTCCGAGGAATCTGACTTCGCGGATGTTGGTCACGCCGTCACATCTGAACAGGTCTGCGGGGATGGTCGTGACGTTGGTAGAGAAGGTGACATACACGCCGGTGGACGTCATTCCGAGGCCGTCGAAGGCGTTGGTGCCTACCGTACAGTTGTTGGAGGAGAATTCCAGATCGACGACCCTGTTGCAGCCGCTGAACGCTCCGTCACCAAGAGATGTGAGCGAGGACGGGATGACGATCCTACGCAGAGCTTCGAAATCGGCGAAGGCGTTGTTCCCCACAGATGCAACCCCTTCGGAGACGATCACGACGGTGGCGCCGCTCTTGATGGAAGCATCCCAAGCGTAGTCGTCGGGGACGTCGCTGTTCACGGTCAATTCTGTTTCGGTGTAAGAATACTGAACGTCGGTGGCCGTTCCCGTACCCTCTGCCGAGGATGCTCCGATCACCAGGATCAGCAGCGGTATCAGCCAGAGGGCCCGGGCTCTCATACCGTTAACATCGGTTCATGGTGTTAAAGCAGTTTCCCGCATTACGGTCAAGTCTTTCGAGTGTAGAAATATGCCGACAGCTTCTCTCAAGCATGCGCCCCGGTGCTCCCCGTCACGACGATATACTCATTCCAAAGGAGGGGAAGAGGAAGATGCTTGCCCTCCTGTACGGGACGATGGAGGAGGTGGAGCTGGGGTCGGGGAAGCTGGTCACCGGGAGGATGGCCGGGAATCTCTGCAAGAGATACATGTTCCTCAAGGGCAGGTGGGTCGACCAAGCGCACACGTACGTGCTCAGGGATCTGGAGCTGGAGGCTGAGACTGCGGATGGTCCGGATCTCTTGCTCTTGGCGGATGCGGGATGCTCGATGATACATTCCAATCGGAGATTCTTGCGCAAAGGCCGCTACGAGGCGTTCGTGGATTCGATGAATCTTGTGTTGGGATCCTCCGGACTCGCATGCAGGCTCTCCGGCGGGAGGATCGTGTATCCGGTGCCGTCGGATCTCCCGGAGGGTGTATGCGCCGATGCGCAACGTTCGCTGGAGGAGGCCTACGCCAAGCTGAGGAAGGGGGAGTGCGCATCCGCCGCCCTGACGGCGGCGGATGCACTGTCCGCATTGTCGGAGTATGGGGACTCCCGGAGGATCGGGGAGATGATAATGGACCTGGACATCGAGGACCCCGTCTCCGCCAGGTACGCGGTGGACCTGGCCTCGTCGGCGGTGCTGTACATCCTGGACGGCGGAGGCAAACGGGTTAAGGATGCACGCGGTTCTGTGTAGGGATGAGAGCGGTCAGATATCTGCGCAAGGGGGAGTTCGCCGTGGTGGATGCTCCCCGCCCGGAGCTGAGGGATCCCAAGGACGCCATAGTAAGGGTGACGATGGCATCCATCTGCACCAGCGACCTGCACATCCGCGACGGTCACGTGCCGAGGGCGGTGCCGGGGACCATCGTCGGTCACGAGTTCGTGGGTGTGGTGGAGGAGATTGGTCCGGAAGTGAGCAACGTCTCCGTGGGCGACCGCGTCGCCGTTTGCGTTGAAACGTTCTGCGGCTCATGCTTCTACTGCGAGAGGGGATGGGTGAACAATTGCACCGACCCCGACGGCGGATGGGCGCTGGGCTGCAGGATCGACGGGGGACAGGCGGAGTACGTCAGGGTTCCCCATGCGGATACGGGGTTGGACAGGATCCCTGATAACGTGACCGACGGGCAGGCGCTGCTTGTCGGTGACATATTGGCGACGGGATACTGGGCAGCGGGGATGACCGAGTGCGGTGCAGGGGACGTGGTCGCCGTGATCGGTGCCGGACCCGTGGGTGTGTGCACCGCCGTATGCCTAAAGCGTCTCGGGGTGCGGACGGTGATGATCGACATCGACGATTCGAGACTGACGTTCTCCAAGGAGCACGGTGTAGGAGACATCCATCTCAATCCGAAGCGGGATGATGTGATATCCGTCATCAAGGGGATGACCGACGGCCGTGGCGCCGACGCGGTCGTCGAAGCCGCCGGAGGGAAGGGTACATTCGACGACGCGTGGAGATGTGCCAGACCCAACGGAATCGTGTGCCTCGTTGCCATGTACGGCGAACCCCAGAGCCTCCCGTTGCCGGACATGTACGGCAAGAACCTTGTGTTCAAGACCGGAGGGGTGGACGCATCCAAGGACGGGGAGATACTGGCACTTATCTCGAAGGGCGAGATAGACGTGTCCTTCCTGCTCACGCACAGGTTCCCGTTCTCCCGTGTCGAAGAGGCTTACGAGCTCTTTGAGTCGGGAGGGGACGGGGTGATGAAGGTGGCGCTCACCTTCGAGTGACCGGCACCTACTGCAGGATGGGGTGGTCCCTGATCACGGGAAGTCCCTCCAACCTGAGGCGGAGGCTGAGCACCTTGTACCCGCCGAACCACAGCACAGCCAGTGAAACCAGCGCATACACCACGTGGTAATCCACCAGAGGATTGTCCAGGGGCGGCACCGACAGGGAGTACATGAGCACCATCATCATCACGACGCCGATGGTGGAGAATCTTGAAGCGATCCCCAGGATCACCCCCAAACCCACGGCGAGCAGACCGAACATCAGCAGGATGTCCACGACCGCGTTCCCGGCAAGGGCGTTCCAAAAGTCCTCGAAGATGCCGTGTGCTTCGTACGCAAGATAGTACGCGGTGGGTGAACCGCCGTCGATCATCCCCATGCCGGGCTGGGTGCGCATGCCCAATCCGAACATCTTGTCGAAGAACGCCCAGAGCAGCATGAAGCCGATGATTATCCTCACGGATGCCAGGGCGTACAGTCCCCTCTTGGGATCCTCGGAAAGGAAGTCCATGGTCAGTCATCTTTGACGATATTGAAATGGATGGCGTTCTGGATTGTAATGTAATATTGTATTTTGAACTCAAACGTTATAATCTCACATGATATGCGTGAGGGTATGAGCACCGAAGCCAAGGTCTACACCTACGACCCCGGATGCCTTCATATCCCGGAGGTGGGGGAGAGGGTGCGGGACTTCACGGTGGATTCCACCTCCGGTACGTTCACATTGTCCGAGAGGGTGCGGAAGGGCCCGGTGCTGCTGTACTTCTACGTGATCGATTTCGGGAAGACCTGCACGGACTACATGGCCATGATGAACGAGCGCTTCGACGAGCTGCGTGAGATGGGTGTGACCATGGTGCACGTGAACAACGACACCGTGGAGAACCATCGGGATTGGATGCGGCACACCGGTGCGCTGTACGAGCACCTGGCGGATGTTGATGCTGCGGTGAGCAGGCAGTTCGGGTGTATTGTCACAAAAGCTAGATCGCCGAAGATCCTGGGGAACACCGGGAGGGCGTTCTTCCTCGTGGATGAGGATATGACGGTCAGGTACAGATGGATGGCGGATTGGCCCAACGACACCATACCGATGGATGAGCTGATGGGTGGGGTCAGGGATGCGTTGCATCACTGATTGTTGCACTCTTTAAGAATCCAGGCAAGCCAGGTCCTGATTGTCCCGGCTCTGCGGTCTGGGGTTCCTTTATCGGGATCCATACTGCTGATGTTGTTGCGGATCCACTCCGCAATTTCAGGTTTTTCAGGCAATGTTCCCGTCCCGATGACTTCCGGTATGAATCTATGGAAGACGCCCCTTTTAGCCATCAGTTTGGTCATCAGAAGGATTCTATCCTGCATACCTAAAGTCATCATTTTGAGACCATCGTCCGTAAGGCGGTTTACGATTCTGCCACCTTCTCTAACTCTATAAGAGAGGCCCAGGTATCCGCAGGCATTTCCGTAATATCCCCCCTGTCTAACATCTACGCTCAGCCTGTAAGCAAGGTCTGCATCGGTAATGCCGGGTTGAGAACTCATAATCTCTAACGATTCGAACACCTTCTGCATCGAATCCGCCTGAGGGAAAGGAAGATTAGGTTCGGGTGCAGGGGTTGTATTCTTAACGGCAGCTAGGATGTCATTGGGGCTGACGTGATCGTAAAGATCGAACCGATATCTGCCCGTTTCTACAAACGAGTTGTACCTGAACGGATCACTGACATCATAGGTGTGTAGATAGATAGATCCCGGTGTGTAGGTCATAAACACATTGATGATGTGTTTGGAGCACCGCTTCTCCATCATGCGATATGGGTAGTACAGTTGACGTGCGAGGAAACTGTCTCTAATGCCCATTTTCGCTTCGATATTGATGATGCAGTCTTCGCTCTCGAAGACACCATCCATCTCCATCTGAGAACCGTCTACTTCGAGAATGTGTGTTGTGGAATCATCCAAATCATCGATGCTGTAACTGAACGAATCGGAAGACTCTCTTCCGAAGTTCGTCATAGCTACCTCTTGTCCGACAATTTTTGATAAAATGCCGTAGTTGAATGCGGTAAGAATTACGCTTGGTTCTTTGTGAATCGAGAAAGGATCGAGCATTTCGAACTTTCTGTTAACGGCGAGCCTTTCTACTGTAATGTCTGTGTAATCCGTATCGAGGAAGGCATCAAAATGCCCTATGGCATAGTTTCCTCTGCTCTTTACAGGCAGCACACACAGATGATTCACACGGAGAATGTCGGGCATCGAATCCCGGTTTTCAATCTTCGCCATTAAGCGAGGTTCCCTCTTCCCGATGCTCTTCATCTGTTCGGCGGTAACAGGGGCAATACCGTCTCTCGACACTGTGCCGAGAATATCACATTCCGAAAACAGACGTACCCATGCATCTTCGTTCTTGCGGATTGTGCCGGTTTCCTCTGTATCGGATGACATGTCACCAATTCCTCACGAGAACTTCCGGAACCTTTCCGCGCCCGGTACTTACGGAGTTGATCATTCTGGTGGCTTCGACGTAGTCGATATGGAATTCAGGAATCTCGGAGTAGATGGTGACTATGAACTCGGTGGCTGCATTGCTCAGAAGGCACTTGACACCGTTTTCGGTTAGTTTAACCATCAAATCGCGCAGACGAATCTGGTCATCTCTGGAGAATCCGCCTGCCTGATAACCTGTGAATCCGCTGTTGTGAAGGCTGTCGTACGGCGGGTCGAAGTAAACGAACCGTTGCCCCCCCCCCCTTAGGGCGTCTTCGACAGCGTCGGAGAAATCGCCATTAAGAATTTTGACATCGTTTTTGTTAAGATACTCGCTAACGGCACGCAAAACCTCTTCTTCGAATATGGATGGGTTGCGGTACTTGCCGAATGGGGCGTTGAAGTATCCGTCGGAGTTCACTCTGTACAATCCGTTGTAGCAGGTTTTGTTCAGATAGATTGTGCGAGCTGCCCTCTCGGTCTTGCCGATATTGCGGAAATTCTGGTCTCTGTCCATCGCTCTGACTTCGTAGAAGTACTCTCCTCCGCGAAGTCTGTGCATTTCGGAGTGGTTCTTCAGCAGTTCTATCAATCCGTCTACATCATCGCGGACAGTTTCGTAGGTCATGCAGAGCTCGGTGTTGGTATCGTTGATGACCGCTTTCTCTGGGTGCAGAGAGAACAGTACCGCACCGGCACCAACGAACGGTTCGTAATATTCCTCAAAGGAGGGGACGAGTCTTCCGATCGGATCGAGGAGCTGACGTTTGCCTCCTGCCCACTTAAGATATGGTCTTAGCGATCCGCCGTTCATCCGGTCTCCGGACGGATCATGTCTAGGCGGTATTAAACGATGATCGCGTCAGTTCAGGATCCAGTGCCCGGAGCAGGTTGCGAAGGCTTTTCTGTCTTCTTTGATCGTGTCGGGCAGATTCTTCCTCATCTCTCTCAATCTGGGGAAGTCTGCCTTGTTGATCATGTCGATAACATTTTCCGGATCAAGGTCTTCGAACTGACAGATCCTTCTTCTAGATTCGGGATCGAGAGCGGATATGTCATTCTCGCTTTTCCTTTCGTTGAGATCTCTGGGGAGAAGTGCCAGATTGATCATTGTATCTTGAGAATCGGCATCCTGGTTGGAACTTGTTATCCTTCCCTTGGGGATGACGTGATCCATTTCATACCCTTCACCTAGTTCGATGTTGCTGCGAACCAGTGTGAAATAGTACAGCAGCGCCTTCATGATTTTCTGAGACGCGGGTTGACCGCCGATTCTGTTGTCTGTGTAGACACTGTCAATGAGTTTGTTCCACTCGTCTTCCGGCACAATCTCGAACATTGCATCCAGGTCGCCTTCCAGATTGCGAGTGAGTCTGGAATCGCTGGCACCGCGCCATACGCTGGTGCAGTATTCGAAGAACATTCTGTCAAACAAACGTCTGGCACATGAGATAGTCTCTCTTCTGGGGTTGCCTTTTGCTGTGGGTTTTCCTAGTTCCTTCCACTTCTTGATCATTAACAGCAGGAAGTTCATGGCGATGGCGTTGCTCAGAAGATCCCAGAGGCTTACGTCGGCACGTTTGAATTTTTCGAATGCCGAATCCGAGAGAAGCACCTTGCATATGCCGGCAATTTCGTTAGCGAATTCGATATGCTCCCATCCACCCTCGTCTTCGAGTGTCTTCGGGAGGCGGTCTATGTCGTTCTTTGTCAACGAGTTGAGATACCTCCCGGACAACAACTTGAATCCGGCAGTCATTTTCTGCTCGAACATCTTCTCGTTGTTGCGGCAGTCTTCGAACCTAGTTTTTACGACATCTCCGAGAATGAATGACGCATCATCGGTGATGCTGTCGGTAAAAGTGGCGGCAATATCCCATCTGACGGCATCGTTTACTTCCGTACCAAGGACACCGTAAAGGCTCCTGATGTGTGCCGTTTTCTCTTCATCGTCAACATCAACAGGAACATTCCAGTCGGGTTTTGCTGATAGAATTTCGGCGCCGGTGAGAGGTTCTCCCTTGGTATTGATAATCTCGAAGATCTTTCTGGAATCTGCGCTCTCGCAGGAATTGTCCAGTTCAATCATCAGGATGGGGGCATTGTTCATCCTGTCGTTTATCAACTGCAGCGTTTTCACCGAATTGCGGATCCCACCAATGTTTCTCTCAACTTCCCTGCGGAGGTTATCGTCACCGTTATCGAACCACTCTTCGATATCTTTAGCTTCCAGCGATTCGGCATCGACGTTGTCAATCCATGGGCTGAGCCATTTGACAAGTTTCTCTCCGTCAACGTATGGCCTTCCAGTTTCGTTGTCTTTGCGAATATAGGTTGCGCGGTATCCTTCGAAAAGGAACGGCTTTCCGAACTCGCTGTTCTTTCCTCTCATTGGGTGCACAGCGCAGATAATCCTCAGCAGATCGTTCAATCCCGGATCAAGCTCAGGTTCTCTACCGGGTGTGTCGTCCTGATCCGGATACTCCTCTCCGGAATTCTCATCCTCTTCGGAGTCATGTTCAAACTGAATGTAATCGTCCAGTTTCTTACGGAACATCCTTGCTATATCTTCTTTTGAATCGCTGATGCGGAACCCCAGGTACCCTCTTGCCCACCTGTAGATGGTTTCGGGATTCTGCATCTCCACCAAAGTATCCTTCCTCTGTCTGCCGTCCAACAGCCATTTGGTTGTTCTGCCGCCCTTTTCGTCTTTTTTGACGACAATGGTTCCCAATGGGTAGCCTTTGAACAAACTGATACACAGCTCAAAACGGGCCTTGTCCTTCCATGTCTTCTTACGTTGGAATCTGGGCAATTTGATCTGATTGTCCATGACGACGGATTTTACGGAAGGGCTGGTGGAGCTGTACATTACTTGATTACTAGATCCTGTGATCTTAACGTTTGTGATCCGGCGGATCTTCCGTAACACGGTATCGGATCACAAGAGTTCCGAACTATCGTTGTTTACTGCTTCTTATGCGCTCTGACAATCTCCCGCATTTCTTCGATTGTCAGAACATCATCCCTCACACGGTGAAGGTGTACGTGGAATCCTTGCTACCGTCGCCCCATTTGAAGAATCCCTCGCTACCACCGACGGCGACCAGTGTCACCTCGGTACCTTCCGCGTATGTCCCGGTGCCGGTGACGCTGCCATCCCCTTCCACGTCCACAGTCACCTGATAGTGATTGACCGACGGTGAGAATACGAACACCGCCGCACCGATCGCGACCGCGATCACGATTGCAAGAATTGCGAGCTTCCCCATGCCGAGGGCGATCCCGGAACGGTCTCTGTGAACGCATCTCGCACGGTCTTCGGCATCGGTACGCAGGGGGATCACCTTGGTTGAATAATCAATCAATGCCGCTTGTATATATTATTGTGGACTATGCAACTTTTTGTACATCCGTGTCTCCGAACACCATTTCTAACACCTTCCCCATCACATGGGCATGAAGGCCATCCTGCCCGTGGGCGGCACCGGAAGGAAGCTGCTGCCGCTGACCGCGGTGACGCTGAAGCCCCTGCTGCCCGTGGGCGACCGCACGGCGTTGGACCACATCCTTGAGGAGGTGATAGCCTCCGGCTGCCGGGAGATAGCCTTTGTGCTCAAGCACCGGGCGGATGACATCCGCGACTACATCCAGATGAGCGAGTCCCCGCTGTACCGCGACGTCAGGATGGAATTCATCCTCCAGGGGGAGGGATGGGGCATGGGGGACGCCATCGCATGTGCGGAGGGCTTCGCCGGCAGGGACCGCTGCGCCGTGGTCCTCGGAGATGATATCCTGCGCTCCGATGTGCCCGGATTGAAGCAGATGGCCATCGCCTTCCCGGAGGGGAACGGGCTCGGATGCATGAGGGTGCCTGAGTCGGAAGCGTACAGGTACGGCATAGTGATCCCATCCTCCGACGATCCCTGCAGAGCGGCGGACGTTGTGGAGAAGCCCGCAGACCACAAAGGCGAGGGGATCGCCGTCGCCGGACGTTACATAATGGAGCCGTCCATGTTCTCTCACCTCGGTGACGTACTGAAGGAGCGTCCCACTGCTAGCCTCACTGAAGCCTTCGGTCTAGCCGCCCGTCGGGGAGATGCGGTGCACCACCACATACTCGAGGGAAGGAGATACGACATCGGTTCCATGGAAGGATATCAGAAGGCCTTCGTGGATGCGGTGCGGCAGAAGTGGTGAGGGTCGACAACGCCTTTGAAAGATTTGCAGTGCGACTGCAGATCTTGCAAATTTAAATACTGATTTTAATGCTGGCACATTCTCTGACGACGAATCCTGTCATGTCGTCACGACCTCCGGGAAGGCATAGATTTATCTTCTATCGCCGACAAGAAGAAACAGGGTGCACAAGATGAGGTTCCTTCACGTCTCCGACCTTCACATTGGCAAACGGCTGCACGAGTTCTCGCTGGAGGAGGATCAGAGGCACATCCTCGATCAGATGCTGAATATTGTTGATGAGACACATCCCGACGCTGTCCTGATCGCCGGGGACGTCTACGACAATTCCGCACCCGGTAACGAGTCCATGATGATGCTGGACTCTTTCCTCACATCGCTTTCCCAAAGGGACTGTCAGGTGTTCATGATCCCCGGCAATCACGATTCCTCGCAGAAGCTGGGCTACGGCGGAGAGATGTTCGCCAGCCACGGCATCCATGTGTGCAAGCCCTTCCACGGCATCGCGGAACGCCATACCCTCACCCGTGACGGAGAGACGGTGGAGGTGTACATGCTGCCATTTGTGAACCCCCGCATGGTCCGCAGGTTCCTCCCCGACAAGGAGATCGACTCCTACGGAGAAGCCGTCACCGCTGTGCTGGAGAATTCAGATGTCGTTCCGGGAAGGAAGGTCATCCTCGCCCATCAGTTCGTCATCGGTGCCGAACGCAGCGACTCGGAGACAGCCATCGTTGGCAACGTGGACTCCATGCTCGTCTCGGTGTTCCAAGACTTCGATTACGTTGCGCTGGGTCATATACACAACCCCCAGACCATCGGCAACGCCAGGTACTGCGGCTCCCCGCTGAAGTACTCCAAGTCGGAGGCGGACAGGGAGAAGAGCGTTACGTTGATCGACATAGGCGAAGAGGTGTCGGTCAGCACCATACCGTTGGTACCTCTGAGGGACGTGAGGGTGCTCACCGGTACGGTGGAATCCATCATCCAGCACGGAAAGAACGATCCGAGGAAGGACGACTTCATCTACGCAGTGCTCTCCGAGGAGCCCGTCGACGGCATGGCCCGCCTCAGGGAGGTTTATCCCAACACCGTGTCCATGGAGGTGCCGTTCATCGAGACTTCGGATATCGACGTGGGTCCGGTTGACAGGATGGATCCCATGGAGCTTTTCGTCAAGGTGTTCGAGGAGAAGACCGGGACGGAACTGACGGAGAGCCAGATGAACACTGTTCAAAGGCTCATGGAGGCGGACCAATGAGGCCTATCAAACTCATCGTGTCCGCATTCGGGCCCTACGCGGGCCGCGAGGTCATCGATTTCACCGGCTTCGGGAACAGCGGGCTGTTCCTGGTCACCGGGGACACCGGCGCCGGCAAGACCTCGATCTTCGACGCGATCACCTACGCTTTGTACGGGGAGAAGAGCGGAGAGCGGGAGGTCAGGGGCATACGCAGCGATTTCGCATCCCCTGATACCAAGACCTTCGTCACCCTGGAGTTCGAGAGCAATGGTTTGCATTACACCATAACCCGCAGCCCGGAGCAGATGCGCCCCAAGCAGCGCGGTTCCGGAGAGACAAAGCAGCCCAGAGAGGACGACCTTCAGGGTCCGAACATCCATTGCACCAAGAGGAAGGAGGTGGACGATGCCATCAGGGACATCCTGGGCCTCGATATCAAACAGTGGCGCCAGACGGTGATGATCGCCCAGGGGGAATTCCGCAAGATCCTCAGCTCCAGCACCCGGGACAGGGAGGAACTGTTCCGCTCGGTGTTCTCCACCGAGCCCATCAGGCAGTTCCAGGATAGGGTCAGGGGAGAATACAATCAGGCGGTCGGCGACTACAACAGGCACAACGACGTGCTGAAGGGCATAGCATCCCGTGTGTCCGGTACCGAGGAGGACCTTGCCGTTCTCGACGACATGAAGGGCAGAACCATCTTCGCCCCGGAGCTGAAGTCGTTGATCGATGGTATGAATCAAAGGGATCTGGCACAGCTGTCATCGCTGGAAGCGAAGACACGCGAGGCCAACGAGTCCCTGGCTAAACTTGAGGCGAGGAAGTCCGATGCCGACGGCATAAACGGACTGTTCGCTGACCTCGATAAGACGGTTACGGAGCTGGAGGGTCTTGAGGCCAAGCAGCCCGAGATCGAGGAGATGGAAGCCAGGTCCAAGAGGATCTCCCTGGCCGTCTCGGCCGTCCCTGCCTATCTGAGAGCGGAGAATTCCAAGGAGAACGTCTCCAGGTTGGAGAGGGAGATCGTCACCCTCCAAGAGAGGATTGTAAACGACCGGGAACGTGAATCTGAATTCGTCGAGAATCTCAAGATGGCGGAGGAGGGAAGAGAGTCGATGGAGGATATGTCCTCCCAGGCGTCTGTGTTGGAATCACAGCGCGGCATCTTCCTGCAGATCCAGGAGAAGGAGAAGGAGATATCCTCCGGCACCGCCAATCTGGAGTCCATGGAGGGTGAGGCGCGTTCCGCCAGCTCTCTCAAGCAGAACCTGGAACAGAAGGTGGTTGAGAATCGCGCCTATCTCAAGGAGAATCAGAGCGCCAAGGAGGACCTCAAGGTCACCGAGGCCAAGATCAAGGAGGAGAGGGTCCGCGGCGAGAACCTGCGGTCACTTTCCATGGCGATTCTGGAGGGAAGGAAGGCCTCCGCTCAAGCCGCGGACGCCGTTCGCAGAGAGGGCGAGGCTCTGAATGCCAAGAACGCCGCCGACACCGCATACAACGAGGCGGAGGCGTCGTTCTACGCTTCCCAAGCGGGCATATTGGCCTCCCGGCTGGAGGACGGCGAACCCTGTCCCGTCTGCGGTTCGGTGCACCATCCCAAGAAGGCGGAACTGGCACCGGGGACGGTGGACGAGGCCCGTCTGAGGTTGTTGAAGAAGTCCAGGGATGAGGCAGACGGAGATTACCGTTCAGCGACATCGAACGCGGAGGCCGCCAAGGCCAAAGCATCCGAGAAGCTCGCCAACGCCATCGCCAGATGTGCGGATCTGGGTCTTGCGGATCTTAGGGATTATGATGCCATGGAGTCGGCCGTCAAGGAGCAATTGGAACTCAACGGTACGAAACTCGATGACCTGCAGAAGCGGCAGCTCATATTGAAGAACATCTCCGACCGCATCGATCGGATCAACGGCGAGTTCCCGAAGATCGATGAGGAACTCGCCTCCGTCACCGAAGAACTCACTCTGTACGAGAACCAGATCTCCAAAACGAAGGGTTCGCTGGAGATCGAGAGGAAGGCGCTGGAGGAGCTCAGGGCCCAGACCAGGTTCGAATCCTCCGAAGAACAGTGGGCGGAGATCAACAGGCTCCGGGCAGCCGCCGCATATATCAAGAAACGTATCGACGAGGCCAATTCCGCACTCACATCGGTGCGTTCCCGCATCGACACCAACGAGAAGCAGCTTACCGGTAAGATTTCCGAGCTGGAGGGTGCCAAGAAGGATTCACAAGAGGCTGTCGAAGCCTTCACCGAGACGCTGAGATCCAAACAGCTGGCACTTGAGGATTTCCTCGGGTCCAAGGACCTTGGTGAAGAGGCCAAGACTCTTGACGACACGGTCTCCAAGCACCGCAGCACCGTAGCCTCGCTGACCTCCAAACACGACTCCCTGCGGAAGGCGGTGGCCGGCAAGAGTCCGGTGGAGACCGAATCCCTGGAGATCGAGATCGCAGAAGCGAATCAATCCGTCGAAGATGCGAGAGTCTCCGAGAATGCGGTCCGCACCCGCATCGACATCAACAGGAGGGTGCTGAAGGATCTGGAAGGAGCGGAGGCTGACATGCACACCGCCGCCCAACGGATCTCCGAATTGAAACCCATATACGACGTTGCCATCGGCGGCTCGGACAAGCGTTCGTTCGAGACCATCGTTCAAGCGGAGTATTTCAAACGCGTTCTCGCGTTCGCCAACCGCCGTCTGAGGGTGATGACCGACGGCCGCTACACACTGGAGATCCGCAGGGCCTCGGAGGACCGCAGGTCCTACACGGGATTGGATCTGGATGTTCACGATGCGCAGACAGGACTCTCCCGTTCGTCGGAGACCCTCTCCGGCGGGGAGTCCTTCATGGCGGCGCTGGCGCTCGCATTAGGGTTATCGGATGCCGTTCAGGCCATGAGCGGGGGTGTGCGCATAGACACCCTGTTCATCGATGAGGGATTCGGTTCCCTCGATCGCGACTCGTTGAACAACGCGCTGAAGGTGTTGGAGGAGCTCAGCGACGGGAAGTGCCTGGTGGGCATCATCTCCCACGTCGCCGAGCTCAAGGAGCGCATAGACAGAAAGATGTTGGTGACGGTGTCCCCCAAGGGGGGAAGCACGGTGTCACTCGACCTATGAGTCGATGTAGAAGGTGCCGATGACGTTCATCCCCTTTTCCGTGACAAGATACCTCCTGCGCACGTCGTCCTTGACGATCCAGCCGTTGGCCAGCCACTTCTGGACGTAGTCCCTGTGGTAGTTCACCGCATCGGACTGTTTTCTGCTGGCCTCTCCCGGCATGTCCCTCAGCCAGATGCCCATGTCCCTCATGATGTCGGCCATCACGGCGCTGCTGACGCTCTCCCTGGCGCTGGTCCTGGCCTCGAACAGCCTGAGCGCCCTCACAAGATACTCCGGGGGACGGTCGAAGCTGTAGTCCGGCAGCATCCTGGGCGGGAACACGGAGGATGCCATGCCCACGGGGTTGCCGTCCTTGTAGAAGATGTCCCTGATGGTGTCGTCGTCGATGGTGTACTCCTCCACGCCGACGGAGAACGCCATGGTGCCGGGGGACAGCATGGACGCCACGGTCGCTGCGGCGGCGTACTCCGGGGTCCCGGATGATATGTTCACGTAGATCTCGCAGTCCCCGGCACGTTGCTCATCGTCGATGATCTGCAGCATCACCCTGAGCATCTCGCTGAAGTCGGTGACCCTCTCCTGGTGCTCGATGATGTCCACATCGATCTTCGCCTCACCGCGGATGCGGTCGCATACGCGGTCGTAGAACTCGCCGTACATCTCGGCGCTCTTCACACCCTCCTTCTGATAGTGGATGATGTGGGCCCTGGTGGCCTGATAGTACTTCACCGGCTCCACTACCTTCTCCACCTCGAACGTGACGCACGAGATGACCACTCTCTCTTTCCTGCCCGATGACATTTCAATACCTCGTAATCATAGATACATCGCTGGTTTATAAACATTTCAATAATATCTCATATTAGTGATATTACAGTCAAGTGTTCGGTGTCAACGATAAGTGATTATCCCCGCATCTTCATACGGGATGCATGCTCACACCCGACGAGTGCTTTGCCATGGGTATCAAGTGCCTGCAGGACGAGGAACTGTTCGCCGAGGCCGTCAAGTGGTTCACCTACGCCGCCGAGGAAGGGCACGCCGACGCTCAATTCGCGCTCGGTGCGTGCTACGACGGCGGCATGGGTGTGGCGCGCTCCGTGGAGAAGGCGGTCGAGTGGTACAAGAAGGCCGCAGAGGGTGGCAGCCGGGACGGACAGTTCTCCCTGGCGGTGTGCTATGACGCCGGCGACGGTGTCCCCCTGTCCAAGGAGGAGGCGGTCAGGTGGTACATGAAGGCCGCCGAGGCGGGAAGGCCCGACGCCCAGTACATCATCGGCGACTGCTACCTCTACGGATCCGGGCTGGAGAGGGACGAGGCCAAGGCGAGGGAATGGTTCCAAAGGTCCGCCGCCCAGGGTTTCCAGGATGCCATAGATGTGCTGAAGCGGATGGACAGCCTCTGAGCGTTCGGTCAGGGCGGCCATCGGATGATGGCGTCGTTGTTCGGGTCCTTCTGAAAGGCATTGTTCCTGTAATTACCTACATTTTATTTTGGAAATTACCTACATTTTATTTTGGAAATTACCTACATTTTATTTTGGAAATTACCTACATTTTATATCAAGTGAACACATCTGGATCATAAGGACATGACACTCACACCCGATGGTTACAGGCCGAGACTGGTGGATGCCAAGATAGGCGACTACCTCAGGACATTCGGGGCCGTATGCGTGGAGGGCCCCAGATTCTGCGGGAAGACATGGGCCTCCATGAACCAATGCAACAGCGCTGTCTTCCTGGCCGACCCTAGAGACGATAACAGCGCATTATTGGCTAGGTTGGACATCCGCAGAATCTTCGACGGCGATACTCCCCGTTTGATCGATGAGTGGCAGGAGATACCTTCCATCTGGGACGCTACGAGGTCCATAGTCGATGAAAGCAGGGAGAGGGGCAGGTTCATCCTCACAGGTTCATCCACACCCGTCAAGAAAGGCATTCATCACAGCGGGATCGGCAGGATCGGTACGCTGCAGATGCGCACCATGTCCCTCTTCGAATCCGGGGATTCCAGCGGTAAGGTGTCTCTCAGATCCCTTTTCCAGTCGTCACCAGAGAACATGATCTCCTTGGAGAGGTGTGAGCTGCAGAGTCTGATGGAGTTGACGCTTAGGGGAGGATGGCCCTCCAACATCGATCTGAAGGTCGAGGATGCCATCTCCGCATCAAAGGTGTATCTGGAGATGGCCGTCAGGGACGTGTCCTCCGGTGAACCACGTTCCAGGTCGAAGAAGAAGGTGGAGATGTTCATCCGCTCATATGCCAGGAACGAGAGCACATTGGCTACGGACACCAAGATCGCGAAGGACATGGATGAATTTGGCGAGTCGCGGATCGACGGCCGCACGTTGGATTCCTACCGGGGTGCCATGGAGCGGCTCTTCCTGATCGAGGATCAGCCTGCGTTCGACCCCAATTACAGGTCTGAGGTCAGGGTCGGGAAGTCTCCAAAGAGACATCTTACCGATCCCGCTCTATCGGCGGCCGCCATGGGTATGACCACGGACAAGCTAATGGGCGATCTGAATTATTTCGGTCTGCTGTTCGAAGCTATGTGCGAACGCGACCTCCAGATATATGCCCGTGCGTCGGGAGGGAATCTGTACCATTACCGCGATGCTTCCGGTAGGGAGATCGATGCGGTGGTGGAGATGCCTGACGGAAAATGGGGTGCCTTCGAGATAAAACTCGGCAGCCATCAGACGGATGCTGCGGCGGAGAACCTCTTGAGCATCAGGGACTACATGGATTCCAAAGGAGTCCGCAGGATGCCTTCCGTCCTAGGGGTGGTCAGTGGCATGGAGACGAGCTTCTACCGTCGGGATGACGGGGTATATGTGATTCCGATAACTGCTCTGAGGGATTGATCGTTCGCGTGACCGAGTGTTCAAAGACCGACAAGGTACTGTCAGCATCATAAACCATGCCCGATCGTCGAACCCTACGAACCGTGGGCTTCAATAGACCTCTCGACTCGACCCACGCTACGTCGCAACATATTTCAAGACACACGGGATGGGAAGACCATGGCCGTAGCGGAGGAGCGGGAGCAGTTCACCTCTAAGCGGGGATTCATAATATCCTGCATAGGCTCCGCCGTGGGCATGGGGAACATCTGGCGCTTCCCCATAATGGTCTGCATATGGGGCGGCCTGTCCTTCATCATCCCGTACTTCATCTTCGTCGTGCTGATCGCATCCTCCGGGGTGATGACCGAGTTCGCCATGGGCAGGAGGGCCCGCTCCGGTCCTACGGGGGCATTCGGCATGTGCACCGAACACCGTTTCGGTGACCGCAGGATCGGCGAGACCATCGGACTGATACCGCTGCTGGGTTCCATGGCCCTGGCCATCGGATACACATGCGTGATGGCCTGGGTGCTGAAGTACGCGGTGGCGGCGATCACCGGCGACCTGGCTGCGTTGGGCCAGGACATGGACGCCATCACCGGGATGTTCTCATCCACCGCATCAGCCTGGGGAGCCAACGGCTGGGTCATACTGGCGGCGGTCGTGACGATGCTCATCCTGGGCATGGGGATCGCCAAGGGCATCGAGCGGGCGCACAGGTTCATGATACCCGTGATGTTAGTTCTTTTCATATCTCTGGGTCTCTACGTCTCCACCCTACCCGGCGCCTCCTCCGGATACTCGTATCTGTTCACCATCGACGCCCAGATGCTGGCGAATCCTCTGTTATGGATATTCGCCTTCGGACAGGCGTTCTTCTCGCTGTCCGTGGCCGGTAACGGCAGCGTGATCTACGGTTCCTACCTGTCCGATAAGGAGTCGGTGCCCAGCGCAGCGAGGTACGTGGCGCTGTTCGACACCTTGGGTGCGTTGCTGGCGGCCTTCGTGATAATACCTGCGATGGCCACCGCGGGCGGGGACCTCACCACCGCCGGACCAGGGCTGATGTTCATCTCGCTGGTCAACGTGTTCAACGGCATGCCCGCCGGACAGTTGTTCTCGGCGGTGTTCTTCCTGTGCGTGACCTTCGCCGGTCTGACGTCTCTGATGAATCTGTACGAAGCCCCGGTGGCGTATCTGCAGGAGAGGTTCGGCATCCGCCGCGGGAAGGCCACATTCATCATACTGGCACTCGGCTGTTTGGTCGCTTTGTGCATACAGGCGATCGTCTCCGGGTGGATGGATGCGGTGTCGATCTTTGTGTGCCCGCTGGGAGCCTTACTGGCGGCGGTGATGCTCTTCTGGGTGGCCGGGAAGGACTTCGCGGAGGAGACCGTCAACACCGGAGCAGAGAAGCCCGTCGGCAGATGGTTCGTTCCTCTGGGGAAGTACGTCTACTGCTCTCTTGCCATAGTGGCGCTGATAGCCGGGGCGCTGCTGGGCGGGATCGGATGATCGTACTGTTGTTTCAGAAAAGAACGTCCCCCGGGCATTGCCCGGGGTGAGGATGGTTTGATTCGATCAATTCCTGCGGAGTAGCATCACGACACCCAGCAGTACGATCACCGACACCGCACTGCCGATCCCGTGAAGAGCATATTGTTGGCGGGATCCCCTCCATTGCCACCGTCGGAACCTCCGTTGCCGGAAGTGTCGTTACCACCGGTGTCATCGTCTGCCGAGGTGCCCCCTTCCGTAAGGATCACTGCGGTACGGATTCCTCGTCCGTGGCCTCCAACTTGAAGATCACCGGCCTCAGTCCGTCGTTGCAGGAGCATATGGCTACCCCCTTCTCCCGGATCCAATCGGAGTAGTAGAACGGCCCGTCAACACCATGTGCCAGCGCGAACACGTATTGGTATATCGCCTTCCACGCCTCGTCGCATAACCCTTCGGGCTTGGCGTAGTCCGCGTAGAACACCTGTCCCGGCTTGTGGAACGGGCAGGTGCTCAAACCGGGAACGCCGTACTCTTCGGCGAGCTCCTTGTCGAGGGTGGTCTTCAGCACAGTGATCCTGACCTTTCTCATGGGCCCTCGATAGAGTTTCAGGTTCATATGGTCACCCGTCTCCAAGGCTTGCGGAAGCCAACGGCGGCAGGTGTCAGAACCTGGCCCTGATCCCGCAGGCGGCGGGCAGGTCGTTGGCCATGGCGGGTCCGCGGCTTCTATCGACCGAAAGAACACCGTCAGGAACCTCCAGATAATCCGCCAGCTCCTGATCTGTCGGATATCTGCCAACGCATACCGCCACCTCCTCGTACTCCGCGGCCGGGAGCATGTCCCCGGACTCGTGGGAATCCCTGATGTCGCCCTCCGGAACGTCATCCTCTGAAGCGCACAGCACCGTGTTCACGGATATGCCCGCCTTCTCCAGGGCCTGGACGGAATTCAGGAATCTGATGCCGTCGTCGGTGTCCTTCTGCTCGGCGGTGTGGTATACGGTCATACCCTGCATGATTCCCGGACGGCCGAGCTTCCGAATAACCGTTTCCTGCGGTCAGAAGGTGCGGGGGCGGATGAAGCAGTGGGGCATCATGTCGTTGGCCATGGGCGGACCCCTGGTCCTGTCAACCGACAGCATCCCGTGGGGAACGTCGAGATAGTTCGCTAGTTCCCGATCGGTGGGGTATCTTCCCACGCATACCGCAACGCCGTCATAGTCGGCGGCGGGAAGCATGTTACCGGACTCGTATGCATCTCTGATATCGCCTTCTTGCACATCCGTCTCGGATGAGCACAGCACCCTGTTCACGGGGATTCCCGCCCGGTTCAGGAGTATGCATGAGGAGCCGAAGCATACCCCGTCAGGGGTGTCCATGGAGGCCTCGGATTCGTATATCGTAAGTCCGTTCCTTGTAACAGTAAAAACAACAACAGATATTTTCGGTCTGTGTTCCGGACGTGGGTTCCACCCGCCCGCTGTGGAAAGGAACGGCCGTGCTCAATCGACCATTTCGTTGAGTCTGTCCACGCTCCCGAAATCCACCGACGTGTCCGTCGGGGGGTCTATGCAATCCAGGAAGGCGGCGGCGTAGATAGGGTAATGCTCCACGCCCTTGTCGTCCACGTAGATGTCCAGTGTGTCGAACATGATCCCCCGCATCCCGAAACGGGCCATAGCCTTGTTTAACGATCTGCAAGACCTGTTGCGCCCGGATTTCACCTCTACCCCCGTAGGTTCCCCTCCGACCACTAAAATGAAATCCAGTTCGGTCTCGTGAGGCACTTCGTAGTACAACAGTCTGCGGCCCTGGGTTGTGAGCATGGATGCGACCAGATTCTCCGTCAACGCCCCTTTGTTGACCTCTATGTTGCCGGCAAGCACCTGTGAGTATATGCTCGGGTCGTAGAGGTTGGTCAGGAGTCCGGTGTCGTTCATGTACAGTTTGAATCCGCCTGTATCTCCGCCGTCATCGGGAACGCCGGATTCTTCCGCTGGGATCAGCGGGTTGGAGACCCTGCGGCATTCGTTCACTATGCCGGCCTGAAGGAGCCAGTTTATTGCAAATTCATATCTTGCCACCGATGGGCGGTACCCCAGTTCCGGTTCAACGTCGGATGCGACGAACCTCTTGTTGTCCTTGGCCAGGTGTCTGCTGAGGGAATGGAAGCACACCTCCGTCCTCAGCTTCTGTTCTTTGTCGCAGTGTTTGGAGATATCGTCCTTATGATCATCGATTATCCTTCTCTGCACACGCCTCACACCGTCGAAGCGGCGCTCCTTGACGAATGAAGAAACGGCATCGGGCATGCCACCGACCAGCATGTACCAGTTCAGATATTCCATCAGGGTCTCGTGCATGCTCTTTCCCAACGGACGTCTCTCCCTGATGCAGGAACGTATGTGCTCGAGCACGTTGGCACCCACGCCCAATGCCCAGAGGAACTCTTCGAAGTCCATGGGGTGCATGGTGATACGGTCTTCCTGTCCGACAGGTATGCTGGGAACATCTGACAGTCTGATGCCCAAAAGCGAGCCGGAGGCGATGACGTCGTATCTGTCGTCCATGGAGAACGGCTTCAGGGCGGATCTGGCGGCAGGGCAGGCCTGTATCTCATCGAATATGAGTACGGTGTCGTAGGGTCTGAGTTCGACGTCCGGATATCTGGCGGAGATGTTCATCAGTATCCGTTCCACCGTCAGGTCGCCGGTGAAAAGATGATGTGCACCTCTGTCGGCATCCAGGTCGATGTACAGTACGGACCCGTAGTTCTCTTCGGCGAATTCTCTGATAGCATAGGTCTTGCCTACCTGACGCGCACCACGGATGAGCAGAGACTTCCTATCGCTGCGTTCCTTCCATTCTGCAAGGTCCTTTTGGATCTTGCGTTTCAAACCCATGGTGATGTATCACTCTGGCTATATTTAATATTCAGCAGAATGTGAATGAAATACGGTGTCAAAATCAGCAGAATGTAAATGAAAATAGACCATATTTTCAGCAGAATATGAATGATTTCGGGCCTCAAAATCAGCAGAATGTAGATCTTGCTGTGAGTCGAGTAGCCATTCCGATCGGTCACGGGAGGCGATCAGGACGGACATGTCGTGCCGTCCGCCCATCTGCCGATCTCATCCATCCCGACCAAGGTGATGCGCATCTCTGAGTGGTCCTCTACGTATTCCCTCAACTCCTGGGTGAAGCCGGATCTCGAGAAGATCATGTACCTCTTGTTCTGCTTCCCTTTTCTTACGGACTCTCCCCTGTGTACCAGTTCCTCGAGTTCCCTGATACCTGCCATCCTGTGTGTGAATTTGCATTCGCACAGCAGGAGGTCGGTGCCGCCGCCGTTCATGACCTCCGCTACGATGTCCACGTCAGCATCCTCGGTCAACACCCTTCCGTTCTCGGCAGTGACGTTCCTGCCGTTCTCGATGATGGGGACGGAGCCCCACCAGCTCCCGATCCATCTGCATCTCTCGGTGCCAATGACATACTGTCTGCAGACCTCCTCGAAGCGATGTCCGTAGAACGATGAGACCTTCTCGGATATGGACTCGAAGGCAACGTCCCCGTTGGGGAAGCGGTCATAGGGGCCGTGCCTGACCACCACCGAGTGATAGAAGTCCAGGAATCCGTCGTTCATCACGAACCTCTGCCTCTTCTTCATGCCGTAGCATATCTCCTTGCGCACCACGCCCAGGAGCACCAGGTTCTCGGTGATGGCGAGGCATGCCGCTTTGCTCAGACCGGTGACGTTGGATAGGGATTCCAAATCGGCCACGCCCCCTCTCATGGATGCGAGCACGGTCTCGTACGTATCCTTCGGTTTCAGTTCCAGCATGGATACGTTATCGGCCTCGTCCCTCAGCAGCGACATCCTCCCGAGGAACCCGGATGCGATGCCGTTCTCGACCCCCCTGCCGGACATGTAGCGGTGGTATGCGGGGATCCCGGAGTTCACACAGTACATCCTGACGAGGTCCGCCTCATCGAGCCCGGGGTGGAAGGCACGGGTCTCCGGGTATGTGAGCGGAAGCACCCTCATCTGTTGGATGAACCTTCCGAACAGCGGTGCGTCACCGTCGTTGAGGTGCCTCCCCATCGCCTTCATGGAGGATCCGCAGACGATCAGCATCATGTTCAGTCCCGGAAGATCGTGATCGATGAACCTCTGCAGCAGCGGGGGCACCTCATCCATCTGTTCCGCCAGCAGCGGGAACTCATCGATGACCACGACCGTCTTTCCGGGATGTTCTATCAACCTCAGGAATCCCACCAGGTCGAATCCGTCGTTGATGCGAATATCCCTGCCGGAGAATTCCGAGGCGTCCCTGCTCAGGACCTCTGACGTCATCTCCCTGGTACGTCCCGGGGCGGTCATGAACAGGGTGTGCTTTTCTAGACAGAAGTGTCTGATCAGTGCAGTCTTTCCGACCCTGCGTCTTCCGTATATCGCCAGTGTCTCGGAACCGGCCTTGGTGTACAGTCTCTCCAGTTCTGCCAGTTCCTCGGACCTGCCGATGAATCCGGGATCGCCTCCGCTACCATCCATATGTATTTTGTTAACTGTTACTTAATAAAAATATTTTTGTTAAGTCTTACTTAACAAAAAGTGTGTTAGCCCCCTTAAGGGGGGCCGGGGAACTCAGCAGAAGCTGTTGCGATAGTTCTCGATCGTTCCTTTGATTATATCCTCGACCTGGTCCGCGCCGATGATCTCGTCCACGGCGGTGGTCTTGTTCTCCAGCGCCTTGTACACGGTGAAGAAGTGGGCCATCTCGTCGAAGATGTGCTTGGGCAGGTCGTTGATGTCCTTGTAGCTGTTGTAGGTGGGGTCGTCGAAGGGGATGGCGATGATCTTCTCGTCGTTCGCACCGTTGTCGATCATCTTGATGGCCCCGATGGGGTAGCACCTGACCAGGGTCATGGGCTGGATGGGCTCTGAGCAGAGGACCAGGGCGTCCAGGGGGTCCCCGTCGTCGGCGTAGGTCCTGGGGATGAATCCGTAGTTGGCGGGGTAGTGTGTGCTGGTGTAGAGGATCCTGTCCAGCTTCAGCAGTCCGGTCTCCTTGTCCAGCTCGTACTTGTTCTTGCTGCCCTTGGAGATCTCCACCACCACCATGAAGTCGGAGGGAGAGATCCTCTTGGGGCTCATGTCATGCCAGATGTTGCTCATCGGTAATCCCTTGTGACGGGTCTTGCAATCATATGAGATAAATCTAGCGGGGAGGGAGGCGTTCACAGGATCGTCAATACCTTATGCGGAAGCGGTCCAGCCATACCTTGAAGCGGTCCTGGGCTGCGAGGCAGGTGTCCGTCAGGTATGCGGGATCCGACGGCCAGTCCCTCAGGCCATTGTAGTAGAAGGCCTTCATCTCGTCGGTGATGATGAACGGGACGATGCCGTGCCTGAGGCATTCCTTGAACATGATCAGCCTTCCGACCCTGCCGTTGCCGTCCTGGAAGGGATGGATGGACTCGAACCTCCAATGGAATTCGATGATGTCCCCCATCGTTACCGATTGCTTGGATTCGTATTCCGATATCAGTTGCCTTATCAGATCCGGCACATCTTCGGACGGTGCGGTGTCGATGCCACCTACGGTGTTGTCCACCTTCTTGTAATCCCCAACGGAGAACCACGGGATGCGAGATGCGGAGGTGCCGTTCATCAGTGTCCTGTGCAGCTCCTTCAGGAACGGTTCGGTCAGTCTCCTGCGTGCATCGTCGATGATCATGTCCACGCATCTGAAGTGGTTGGCGGCGGTGACTACGTCATCTGCGTTCAGGGATTCGCCGATGACGGTGTTGGTCTCGAAGATCATCCTGGTAATGTCCCGATCAAGTCTGCTGCCCTCGATGCGGTTCGAATTGTAGGTCAGCTCTACCTGCACGATGTGATACAAACCCCCTGAGATACCGGAACTTCTCTCTGCCCTGAGTGTCTCCAAGATGCCCTTTCCCCGGGAGCGCATCGGTTTATTGGCGGTCTCCGGTATGTTCCAGGTCTTACCGGTTATGAAAGCTCCATCGATCCTGCCACTTGCACAGTAGTTCCTCACCATGCGTTCGGAGATCCCCCACCTCTCGGACGCTTCCTTGACGGAGATGTATCTCATCGTTGCCCCCTGTATCGGAAATAATTCGATTGTAATTAGTTCTGAATGATAAATATATTCCTATATCGGAAATAAATTTAACATACTGATTGAAGAATCAAAATCATATTTCCGATATTGGAACGAATAACAATGTATGAGTTTGAGGAAGATTGTTTGATTCACAACTCAAACAGTAAATACGGATTCATGGATGACGGGGCATGGCATATCTGTGCGGGGTGTGCGGCAAACCCACTGCGCCTTCAGAGGGCGTCTGTGTCAGATGCGGATCTGTGAAGGACATACACGTCTGTGAGGACGGCCACGAAATGTGCCAGTCGTGTCTCGACGACGATGTGATGAACCGCATAGTCTTGTTCTGCGAGACATCCGACTCAAAAGACCCGTACGAGATCTTCGACTCCCTGGTCGACATACCCGGCATGCGCATGCACGATTTCAAGCACCATGTGGCGGTCGGCGCTTCGCTGATCGCCGCCTATTGCAACGTCATGCACGACGACCGCAAATCCGATCTCCTGCAGAAGATGTCCGAGAGGGGCAGGAAGGTCCCTCCCGGTTCCTGCGGTCTAATGGGGAACTGCGGTGCAGCCGTCAGTGTGGGAACGTTCGTCAGCCTGATCACCGGCACCACACCGTATTCCGATAAGACCTGGGCCGAGGCAAACCGCGCCACCGCGGAATCCCTGCTGAAGATGGCGGAGATCGGAGGATCCAGATGCTGCAAGCGCAACTCCTACATCGCACTGGGGGTTGGCGATGAGTACGCATCCAGGTTCGGATGCGAACTGGATCTTCCCGAAGAGGTCATATGCAAGCGTCATGACGGCAACAGGGAGTGCATCAAGGAGAGGTGCCCGTACTACGCCGAAACTTCGTGATCGACGTCAATCCAATCGTTTCTGACGACGTGTCGACACCTGCACTACCGAACAAGTTGCACAGTATCGTTTAATACCGCCTTCCGACAGTGGCACACAGGTGCATTTCAATGGCAGAGAATGTAACAGCAGGCAGGGACCAGCTGGGCGCTTTCGCCCCCAAGTTCGCCGAGATCAATGACGACGTTCTCTTCGGACAGGTATGGAGCAGGGAGGAGGAGCTCTCTCCCAGGGACAGGTCCCTGGTGACCGTGACATCCCTGATGTTCCAGGGCATCACCGATTCCTCCTTCGGATTCCACCTCCAGGCTGCCAAGGCCAACGGCATCTCCAAGGAGGAGATCGCCGAGGTCATCACCCACGCCGCTTTCTACATGGGCTGGCCCAAGGCCTGGGCAGCGTTCAACATGGCCAAGGAGGTCTGGAAGGACGACGACGGCATGCTGGCACATGCCGCATCCATGCCCTTCCCCATCGGACAGTCCAACGACGCTTACGCCCAGTTCTTCATCGGCAAGAGCTACCTCGCCCCGATATCCCTCAACGGCCAGAGGATGTACAACGTCACCTTCGAGCCCGGGTGCAGGAACAACTGGCACATCCACAACGCCAAGTCCGGCGGCGGGCAGATGCTGATCTGCGTGGCAGGCAAGGGATACTATCAGGAGAGGGGCAAGAAGGCCATCCTGATGAGGCCCGGAGAAGCCGTTGAGATCCCCGCCGGCGTGGAGCATTGGCACGGCGCCGCCCCCGACTCCTGGTTCTCCCACGTGGCCATCGAGGTCCCCGGTGAGGAGACCTCCAACAAGTGGCTGGAGCCGGTTGACGACGAGCAGTACCGCAAGGCCTGCGAGTGAGACCGGGTCAGAAACCCGGTCTCCTCCAATCCTTTTCCATCTTATCCATGAATGCGGCGGCGAAAAGCGGATAGTGTTCCACTCCCGCCCCATCCACATGGATGTTACCGTTCTCCAGCATTATCCGTCTCTGCACGGACGGGTATCTAGATACCTTCCCGAGGGACGGTGCGCTCCTGTCCTTGCCGGATTTGACCTCGATCACCGCCAGTTCAATGCCGAGTTCGATGACGAAGTCCAGTTCCATCATATCTTCCCCGTTAGCGACCTTGCGGTAATAGATCTCATAACCGACCTTGTGAAGACACCCGGCTACGACGTTCTCCACCACCGCACCCATGTTGACGGAATAGTCGCCGTCGAACACGGCGACCCTGGCGGTGTTCCCCATCATGTTCATCAGCATGCCGGTGTCCGACATGTACAGTCTGAACAACCCCCTGTCGCACTGGACCTTCAGCGGTAGACTCAGGTCCTTCAGTGCGAAGCAGCGGATGCCAAGTCCGGAGTCTGCGATCCACAGAAGAGCGTCCGAATACTTCCTGGAGGCCATCCTGGAAGGCTGCTTCTCGATACGCGAGTACATGAACCTCTTGTTGGACTGCGACAACTGTGACGGCATGGATTCCAGGCAATCTAGGATCTTCTTCCCTTTGATACCGTCATTGTACTTTGTCACATCGGCCTTGCATGTCTCCAGAACCTCTCCGATCACCTCGTCGGCCTCGGAATATGAACCTCCGGAGACGTACTTGGAGACGACCTTGGGCATCCCGCCCACGATCATGTATTCGCGGAACAGCGATTGCAATCCGTCCAGATACGCTTCGCTTATCGGTGTGCGCGACGCTATGTTCTCCTTGATCTCCGAGATGATCTCCGATGGGGTGTTCTTGGCCCAAAGGAACTCTTCGAAGTCCAGAGGATGCATAAGGAGGTGCTCCTCATAACCCATGGGGAGGACAGGCGGCCTCCCGTCATCGGTCGTGTGCACGGCATCGATTAGCGAGCCCGAGGCGATGACGTCATATCTGCCGTCGATGGCGAAGGATTTCAATGACTCCCTGGCCCTGGGACAGCTTTGGATCTCGTCCAGGAATATGACAGTCTCTTTCTCCGGGGGTACGGGGATGCTCCTGTACATGCAGAGACTTTGGATTATGGTGTTGACATCCAGGTTCCCGGAGAATGATTTCCTCGCGTTCTCATCCTTGCTGAGGTCGGCGTAGATATAGTTCCTGTAGTTGTCCTTGGCGAAACGCTCTATTATGAACGTCTTTCCAACCTGGCGTTGACCCTTCACCAACAGCGGCAACCTGTCTGCCTTGGCCTTCCAATTAATCAGGCGGTCATACGCCTTGCGCCTCAGCATGTTTCTTGGAATTATCGTGATGGTTTATAAGGATGAAGATAATTAAGCTGAATTATCATACATGGATGAAGATAATTAAGCTGAATTAACATACATAGATGAAGATAATCAAGTTCGTTCCTCTTTACTACCAATTAACGTATGAGACTGACCTACCAAAGAACCGTTCGCCACCGTCACCGATAATAACGGATTCCCTGTTGCCGCATCCATGGCATCTGACAAGCGCAAGGTTTTGATCATCTCATCCACTCCCCGCAAGGGCGGCAACTCCCATCTTCTCGCCGAGAGCTTCGCCAAGGGCGCGGAGGAGGCCGGCTACGACGTGGAGATCATCACCCTCCGGGACAAGACCATCGGGTTCTGCCGGGGATGCCTCGCCTGCCAGGAGACCCGCAGGTGCGTGATCAAGGACGACGCGGTGGAGATAGCGAACAAGGTCCACGACGCCGACGTACTGGTATTCGTGACCCCTGTGTACTACTTCTGCATGTCCGGTCAGCTGAAGACCATGCTTGACCGTTGCAACCCCCTGTATGATTCGGACTACGCATTCAGGGACGTGTACCTGCTGATGACCGCCGCAGAGGATGATGCCCACACATTCGAGGGCACCATCAAAGGCGTGGAGGGCTGGGTGGAGTGCTTCCCCGAGTCCAAGCTCTCCGGCACCGTCTGCGCCGGCGGCGTAGGTGCCGCAGGTGAGGTCAAGGGCCACAAGGCGATGATCCAGGCCTACGAGATGGGAATGTCTCTCTAAACGGGACGGCCTAGGGCCGTCCCATTCAGAATCTCTCGCGATCGTTCAGCAGATGGTCGTGCACATCATGGGGATGCGGGTGCTCGTGTACGTACTTCGACGAATGCCTGGGCACCACGAACGGGACTCCGCGATGCTCGATCACGTCCACCTGTATGCCGTAGACATCTTCGATAAGATCCTCGGTGATCACGTCCACGTCACCGTAGGCGGCAACTTTACCATCTTTCAGAAAGAGGAAGCGGTCCGAATAGTGTATGGCCAGGTTGATGTCGTGCATGGTCATCACCGTGGTCATCCCCCTGGAGCGGACGATGTCCTCCACCATGTGCATGGTGGTGTGCTGGTTGGAGATATCCAGATTGTTGGTGGGCTCGTCCAATATAAGCACCTTGGGCTCCTGTACCAACGCCCTTGCGATCTGCACCTTCTGGAACTCACCGCCGCTGATCTCGTTCAGGTAGCGCAATGACAGGTCATGCATGCCCAACGCATCTATCACCTCGGCAGTCATGCGGACGTCCTCCTTACCGGCGCTGATCTCGATGTACGGCCTCCTGCCGATGAGCACGGAGTCGAATACCGTCATACGGGACATCGGTACCGATTGCGGCACGTATCCGATGTTCTTCGCCAGCTCCCTGCCGGCAAGGGAGAGGACGTCGCTGCCGTCCACCATCACCTTCCCGCCCTGGGGGCGGTGGATGTTGCAGATGCACTTCAGCATCGTGGTCTTCCCGGTACCGTTGGGTCCGAGTATGGAGACTATCTGTCCCTCATCCGCTTCGAAGGACACTCCGTCCAGCACCCGGAGCGAATCGTAGGCGAACCTCAGGTCATCCACGTGCAGCATGCTCATACGACCGACCTCCTGCGGTATCCGCGGATGAGGATGTAGATGAAGATCGGACCGCCGATGAACGAGGTGATTATTCCAACGGGGATGGTCATCTCGAAGGCGTAGCTTCCGACCACATTGGCAAGCAGCAGCACCAACGCGCCGATTAGCATGGATCCCGTGAGAAGATAGCGGAAGTCGTCGCCGATGAGCCTCTTGACTATGTGCGGCGCTATCAACCCGATGAATCCGATGATGCCCATGAACGACACCACCACCGCGGTGATGACGGCGGAGAGCACAAGACCCAGCAGTCTCGTGGATCCGATGTCCACACCCAATCCGCGGGCAACGTCCTCCCCGGCCTCCATGGCGTTGTAGTCCCACCTCTTGTAATAGAAGTACACGCACACCAGTGCCAGCGTTGCCAGGATGATGTACATGTTGCTCCACGATGCCTTATCCAATGCGCCGAACTGCCAGAATACTATGGCCGGCAGGGATGTGTCATCGGCGATGTACTGCAGGAATGACAATCCGGCGGCGAAGATGGCGTTGATGGCCATTCCCGCCAGGACCATGGTCTCCGGTGTGCAGGAGGTCATCTTCACCAGAAGCAGGATGATGCCTGTCGCAAGCATCGCGAACAGGAAAGCCACGATGGTGACCAAAGCCGGGTTGTTGATGGAGAGGTTCAATGTTGTGGTTCCAGCGATCGCTCCGCCGCCCAGGAACATTATGGCGACCGCCGCTCCGAATGCTGCGGCATTGGAGATACCAAGTGTGTAAGGAGATGCCAGGGGATTCCTGAGGATCCCCTGCATGACCGCTCCCGCTATTCCCAGACCGGCTCCGGCAAGGATGGCGGCGAAGATGTTCTTGAGCCTCAGGTCCCAGACCACGGTGCTCTCCCAGGAGCCGTCCGGGTTGAAGATGTAATGTATGATGTCACCGAAGGAAAGGTCGGTGCTACCAAGGGTGACCGTGAACAGACTTATGACGATCAGCAGAAGAGCCAGACCTACAAGGAAGAGGTTCTTCTTCCTGCTGAACTTCACGTAGTTCTCTGTGGTCTCGGTGTTCTCGGGGATCTCCGGCATCGGTCCGTGCATGTTCAGGCCCCCAATGCTCTGATGGTGTACGTTCCGTTCTCCAGGACCACCTGGACCTCAGAGAGCAGAGGCATCTCCGAATTGTACTGGGAACACTTGGATTCGAAGAACTGGCACATGGAATCGAACACCTCATGTCCCCGGTCCTGGTAGAATGCGACAAACACGGATTCGATCTTCTCCAGCATTTGTTCGTAGGTCAATGTCCCGTATTGGAGATATATTAGGTAATAAGACGCCGCAAGAATGCAGTCGTAGTTGACACTGTCCCAGACGATTGGTATTCCCACATACAGCGGGATGTCATTATCCGGATCGGCATCGTTGTTCAGACCGTAGATGTATTCCAGGACCCTCTGGCTGTTGTTCTCAGAGAGCATATCTGCAGAGGACGGGTCTATCAGGATCTTGTTGCTGTTGCTGATGTATCCGACGGCGTCCTCAACGGACAGATCGACCTTGTTGGCTGTACTGGAATCGGTGTATGCGTTATTGCCGCCGGTGAGGTTCAGTGGCAGATACACAGGGAATGTGGTACTGAGCTGATTGGAACCGCTGAACGTGACCCCTGCCAAGTATGTGACACCGGATGGGGACTCGGAGATGAGGCTTCTGATGTCTGCGATGATGTTCTCCACCCCCCACAGATATTCCGTGCCGTTGATGTATTCCACACTGTTGACGTGTTCCATCGCGCGTATCTCCATGCCCAGGGCCTTGCCGATGATATCGACGTTCTGCTTGTACCAGTCCGCCAGTTTGTAATCGGCGGTGTATAGGTTCTTCACGTTTTGGTCGTTGATCACGATGACTGTAACGGTTCTGGCGAGGAGATCCACCAGGTCCCTGTAGCCGCTGTACACGCTCTGCTGAGTGATCACCAACGAGGGGTTCTTCTGTGCGATGGATTCCACGGTCTCCGCGGACAGCATGTTGTCAGGGTGTGTGGCAACATTGGAGAAGTCATACGCGTACGAGTACGCACGACCGTTCTTGGGGTCGGTGGCATCTCCGTCGTCCACCTCGATGACAAGGTCCTGGACCCCGAATATGGAAAGGAATCTCAGAGGTCCGGTGCTTCCCACGGTGACGATGCCGTTGCTGAGATCATCGGGGATCTGGACCTCTCTGCCTGCGGCATCGGTCACGTATTCAACGGAGGAGCCTCCTCCGCCGGATCCACCGCCTCCCGATCCTCCTCCGGAGGTTCCTCCCTCGGAGTTGAACAGCACGAACCATCCGCCTGTGGCTAGAACGAGTATGGCAACAGCGATGGCGCCGAAGAACACCTTGTCCCTCATCGTCGGGAGGATGTTACTAAAACTATAAAACGTATTACCAAATAACAATTATTGTAACAGCCGTCATAACTGCCCTAAAAATACGGTTATGACTTACTGTGTAAAAAGGAGAACCGTCATGGACGAGAGACTTTGGAAGGAGTGCGGGGAGTTCCACGGACACACCTGCCCCGGCTTGGCGATCGGATACCGTCTCACCGAGGCGGCCATGGATTTCCTGCGGATCCCGCTAGAGAAGGCCAAGGACGAGGAGCTCGTGTGCATAGCCGAGAACGAGGCCTGCGGGGTGGACGCCGTTCAGGTCCTTTTGTCCTGCACCGCCGGAAAGGGGAATCTCATCTTCAGGCCCAAAGGCAAGATCGCCTTCACCTTCTTCGACCGCCGCACCGGCAAGGGCGTCCGCGTCATGGCCAAGCAGTTCCCCCGCGTGGAAGATCGCGCACAGATGATCAAGAACATCCTGGAGGGCCCCTTGGACACCTACGTGACCATCGGAGCCCCCAGAGAGGGCGTTCCCTCCAAAGCAAGACATTTCGAGACCGTGGTATGCTCGAAATGCGGCGAAGGGTGCCGCGAGGATAAGGCGAGACTCTCTAACGGTGAGATAGTCTGTCCCGACTGCTTCGAGTTCTACGACCGCGGATGATCATCCCGCCCGGTCGATGACGCCGGACAGCCAATCCCGAGTGGACAGGGCGTGCTGATGCATGTAGGAGCCAAGGGTACTCCTCACCGTCAGCCCGTCCTTCTTCCCGGAGATCCCCGTGCCGCGGACCACGTCGAATCCGAAGACGGGGTTTCCGTTGGTGATTATCTCGGAGTAGTGGAACTCGTGGCCCCTGAGCCTCTTGTCCCTGAACAGGGGGTTGTCAGGGGTGGTGTCGGCTATCACGTAGGAGGGTCCGTGCCTCCCGGACATGACGGCGTCGCCTTCGAAAACATCAGACATGGGATGTTTGACGCCGTCCTTGCCGGTTATGGAAGAGCACAGGGTCATCAGACCGCCGCATTCCCCTAGGATGACCTTGCCGTCATCCGAAGCTGTTTTGATCCCGTCCAGGAACGCACGGTTCTCGGAGATCTCCCTTGTGAACAGTTCCGGATAACCGCCGCCCAGGTAGTACACGTCCGCATCCGGCAGGTCGTCCCCGGCAACAGGGCTGAAGTATTGCACCCTCATCCCTGCGGCCTCCATGCATTCGATGTTCTCCCTGTAGTAGAAGCAATATGCGTCGTCCATGGGCACCGCGGCCCTCAGTCCGCTGTGATGCTCCGTGTAAGGGGAAGGACATTCCTCCATCCAGTCCGCATCGCCGCTGACATCCATCAGGCGGTCGATGTCCACATCCTCCACCAGGGTCTCCAGATGGCGTATCTCCTCGGTACCTTCGTTGGTGATGGTTTTGAGGCCCAGATGCCTCTGGTGGATCACCGCGTCGCCGGAGTGTCTCACGATGCCGACGATCTCGGTGTCCGTGTATCTCTCGATGGCCTCCCGCAATTTCCCTTCATGCTGGGGACCGGAGACGTTGTTCAGGATGACCCCGCGGATGTCCACCTCGGGATCGAAGGATTTGAATCCGTTTATCACGGCGGCGGCACTGCGGGTGAGGGAGCGAGCGTTGATCACCAGCACCACCGGGAATCCGAGGATCTTGGCCATCTCCGCGGTGGAACATTCGTCTGTAGTCCCGGACAATCCTTCGTACAACCCGCGGACTCCCTCCACGATGCACATGTCCGCGCCCTTGCAGGCGTAGGCGGCCACGTTCCTCACGGTGTCGCGGTCCATCAGGAACGTATCGAGATTCCTGGACTGCCTGCCGGTGGCCGCGGTATGATACATGGGGTCGATGAAATCAGGCCCCACCTTGAACGCTTGGACCTTCATCTTGTGGGACAGTGATGACAGCAGCCCGGTGACGACGGAGGTCTTTCCCACCCCGCTGCCGATGCCTGCTATCACCACCCCCTTCATTCGAAGTCCTCCAGCACCTCTCTTAGTGTATTGCCTGTTTCCAGCGGAATGATGGAGCGTGTGCCCATCACCATGGAATGAGAGGCGATCTCGCCAACGGCGAGGCCGCAGCCCATGCTTAGGTAGTTGGCCAACTGTCTCGGCTGGTCGGTGATGAGGACGTTCTCTGCAGAATAACCAGGGTAGCCGTGCGGTATGCCCGCAAGTATCAGGAGATCAGGGGAGAACTCGTCCACGGCCTTCTTCATCTCCTCGCCGATGATCGCGTATTCGTCCAGGCCGCCGATGATCCTGTCCGGCATGGCATCCTTTGCTTCCAATTCGTTGAGGATGTCGTCGGAGTATCTTCTGATCCTGGGAAGTCCCTTCTCCCTGTCCAGGTTCCCGACGGTGAACAGCTGTCCTCCCAGGGCCCTCTGTGCCTCATTGAGAGCGATGAACATGTCCGCGAAACGGTACGCCAGCTCCTTCTTGGCGATCATGCAGAAGGCGACCTTCTTACCGTCCTTCAGGGCCTGGGCGATGGTCTTGGCAACTTTCAGTTTGGTGGGGCCTCTCACCGGTGAGAGATACTCCCTTCCGGCCATGCCTACCCTCTTCTCCATGTCGGTGGCCGCCGTCATGAGTCTGATCTGACGGTCGGCTTCCTCCTTGGGGATGATGCCCGCGGTGCATCCGGATTCTATCGCTTTAACGGCGCCGGAGGTGTTGTCCCCCATGCACCCGTGGCAGTCCACTGTGAACGTTTTGGCCTTCACACCTGCTCTCCTGACCGCGGCGGGTATGTCCTCGCCGATGATCATGCTCGCGCAGGTGCCGACGACGGCGATGGTCTTGGGACTGAATCTCTCGTCAGCCGTTCTGATCGCGTCGATGAGCTTCTCGGCGCCGCCGAAGATCAGGTCATCGTCGCGCATGCCGCTGGTAATCACCCTGACTCCTGCCTCCTCCAGCATCCTGGAGGCCATGAAGCTGCATCCGGCGGGTCCGTGCACAAGGACGACGTCAACATCCATGTCCCTGAGTGTGTAGAGTGCGGCCACGATGGGATTCGGGCGGGGGTGGATGACCTTCATTGGAACCCTTCCTTCACGAAGCGGATGACGGTCTTGGCGTCCTTTGGGACTTCCGGCTCGGAGCCCATGCCGTCCGTGAATGCGTATTTTACATTGTAAGAATCAAGGACATCCTTGATCTGAGCGGAGTCCATCTTGTCGCAGACCTTCTTGCTCACTGGGTCCACGATGGCGAAGGCTCCGTCCAGGGCGTGCATCTCCTTCAGGGTGGCAAGGGTGCGTCCGATCGATATGTATGAGATGCCGGGGTTCCTCTCGGTCACCTTCCAGACACCGTTCTCCTGGGAGATCTCTCCCCTTCCGGGTACGCCGGCGAAGGATTCGATCGCTTGGATGACAGCATCTTCGGGGATGCCCATGGATTCGCAGACCGATGCCGCCATGCCCATGGCGGGAAGGTACTGCAGGGCGAGGTAGTCCCCCCTGAGCCTCACATCGGCGGTCCTGCCGTTATAGACGAGATTGCATTCGATAGGCGAGCTGATGGCGGCATCGCCCTTCATGGTCACCGAGGCGGACTGTGAGGCGATCGGTCTCCCGTATTTGGACCAGAACTCCCTCTCCTCGGGGATCACTATGTTCTTTCTCGGGTTGAGGATCTCCGCCTTGGCATCCGATGCCTTGCGGGTGTTCTTGGCGATGCCGTAATCTTCGACGAGATTCGTGATCACCGAGATGTCCGCCTTGGTGCTTCCGCCCAGGGAGACCTCGCACACCACCACATCATAACCATCCGTGGGAAGCTTGAGGATGGAGGTGGGGGCGATGCTCATCTTCACCTGTATGTCATGTTTCCCGCCGACATAAGGCCCGGAGCCTCTGGAGGTGTGCAGATACACCTTCTTTCCGGCTCTGTCCAACATGTGGGCGAGCAGGTAGCAGGTGCTGGTCTTGCCCTTGACACCGGTGACCTCGATGCGGTATACGGGGTTGTCAACGAATCTGTTGACGGCACCGCTGAAGGTGATCCTGGACCCGTACGTGGCGCCGTTCAGGAACCTGTCGGGACAGTGCGCCGGCGAGGCAAGAAGATCGAAGCTCTCCGGCGGCACCTCCCTCAGCACCCTGGCCCCCAGGGCGGTGAGGGAGTCCCTCTGCTCTTGGGTAGAGATGCCGTACACATCCACGCAGGTGACCTCGTCCCCGTTCTCGATGAAACGGGAGGTCAGTATGTCGCCGCCGTGGGTGAGGTCCAGGAGGAGCACCCTCATCTCTCACGCCTCGGGTATCCTGTCGATCTTGGCAGCGAGGACGTTCACAAGCCTGGGGTCCGCACCGATGGGTGTGAGATAGTGCATGGCGATGCTGCGGCCGTCCTGCTCGAACACACCGTCAGGAACCCCATCCTTAACGTGGAGCTTGCCCGGCAGGTCGTTCTTCAGGTGGTCGCCGGCGGAGATGAACAGGGGTATGGCGACTATCTCTTCCGCACCGTCAGCCACCATCCTGTCAAGCGTCTCTTCGATGGTGGGGACGTCCAGCTCGTTGAAGGCGGCATAGGCGGTGATGCCCATGTCGTTGAGCCTGTCCACGTTGGTCTCGATGACTTCCTTGTTGAATCCCAGCTTGGAGCCGTGGCCGATGATGATGGCGGCGGACTTCTTGCCGGGGGTGATGGCCTCTTTGTACTTGTCCGCAAGAATCTGGGTGAGCAGGGGGTCCTTGCCGAAGGGGGTCTCGTAGATCACCTTCATCTTCCTGCCGTACTTCTCGGTGTATCCCTCGGTGGCGTCGTAGTCCAGGCCGAGCTTGGGGGGAAGGTCCTTGGTCATGTGCAGTCCGGAGGCGATGAAGAACGGGAGTGCGATCACCTCGTCCACACCCTCGTCGGCGAATGCCTTCATGCTGTCCTCAACATAGGGCCTGCACATCTGGTTGTAGCCCACACGGACGTTGTCGTATCCCATGGACCTCAGGCGCTCTGCCTGCTCGTCGATGGTGCGCTTGTTGTACTCGTAGCTGGACCCGTGGCCCAGGATGATGATTCCTCTCTTGCTCATCCGATCACATTCTCCGATCTGAATGGGTTTGTCATTGGCCTCTCATGCCGCCGGAGCGGTCCTCGGAGAGGTCCAGGAGTTTCTTTGCCAGAAGGCGGTACTGTGCAGCCTGCGAAGAATCCGGCTCGCCGTCGATGACCGTTGTCATCCTATCCTCGCATCTCTGCACAGCGGGGTCCCTGGGGATGCGGTGGATCACGGAGGTGCCGATCTCCCCGCATGCCTTGTCGACCAGGGCATCCTCGTCCTCCACGTTCCTGGAGTTCTGGATGATGCCGCCGAGTCTGGCGTATCCGTCGCCGGCGAAGTTGCCCACGGCCTGGGCGATGTTGTTGGCCGCGTACAGGGCCATCATCTCGCCGGAGGTGACTATGAAGACGTCGTTGGCGTAGCCGTTCCTGATGGGCATGGCGAATCCGCCGCAGACCACATCCCCCAACACGTCGTAGATTATCACGTCGGGACGGTAGCGGTCCACTGCTCCCAGTCTTTCCAAGGTCTCGAAGGCGGCGATGATCCCCCTGCCGGCACAGCCGGTGCCGGGTTTCGGCCCGCCGCATTCGACGCAGAGGCATCCCCCGGTGCCTTCGATGACCACGTCATCCAGGTCCACGGAGCCGTTGTCCCTGAGTGTCTCGAGGACTGTGGGGCATCTCTCACCACGGAGAAGCAGCCTGGTGGAATCGGACTTGGGGTCGCAGCCGATCTGCATCACCTTCAGCCCCATCTCGGTCATCGCCGCGGTGACGTTGGCGGAGGTGGTGGACTTGCCGATGCCCCCCTTTCCGTAGATGGCTATTCTTCTCACGAGAGCCGCATCCTGTTGACGTTATTAAGAATTTATGATTCAGTAACACCCAACTTCAGTAAGAAATGAATACTCAATCCCTCAGTCCGATGTGGTGCATGATTCCGGTGCCGGGGGCAGCCATGGTGAGCTTCCCGCGCTTGACGCCCTTGATGGCCATCATGTCCGTGACCAGAGCTTTCAAATCTTTCAGCTTCCCGTTGGAGACCACGATGTCCATGCGGTTCTCCTCGTCCAGGTAGATGCGGCTGCTCATCATCACGGTGCTCTTCCTGGATTGCATGACGGATTCGATCTTCTCCAGGATGTCCTTGGCACCGATGTCGAACACGAACACGAGGACGCCGGTCATCACCATGTCCTCGTTCTTCCACTGGTTCTCGGCCAGGGAGTCCCTGACAAGGTCCCTCAGCGCCTCGGAACGGCTTACGTAACCCTTCTCGGAGATCGTCTTATCGAATTGCTTCAGAAGTTCAGGCTCAAGTGAGACGCCGATACGGGCTACGGTCTCCATGTTGTTACGAATCTTGTGAATGGTATATACTGCTTGCTACCGAAGTCGTCATCTATGGCACGGAGCGCATATCGCAAATTGCTAAACCATGTATGCGCATGCAGGGTCATGGATGTAGAGTCGGTTCTGAAGAAGCTCAGTGAAGGAGGTCACGTGGTTGCCGGTTCCGACGAGCAGATGGTGATCTACGGCCTTTCCGAGAGGGCGATAAAGATAACATCGGAGATCAACACGGGATACAAAACCTCGGAGGAGCGCATCAGACTGTTCTTCGAGCTGATAGGGAAGGAATTGGATGGGAGCTTCCGCCTCTTCCCGCCGTTCACCACCGACTGCGGCATGAACATCACCGTCGGTCACAACGTGTTCATCAATTCCGGATGTCGCTTCCAGGACCAGGGCGGCATCACCATCGGCAATGACGTTCTCATCGGACACAACGTCATCATCGCCACACTCAACCACGACATGGACGTCTCCAAGCGCGGTGATCTGATAGGTTCACCTGTGACCATCGGTGACAGCGTTTGGATAGGATCCGGTTCGATCATCCTTTCGGGAGTGACCGTGGGGCGCGGCGCGGTGATAGGCGCCGGCTCCGTGGTCACCAAGGACGTTCCGGAGAAGGCCGTCGTGGTCGGCGTTCCCGCAAAACAGGTCCGCACCGTGAACGAGTGATCAGCGGATGTAGTTGGTCATGGTCTTCGGCGGCAGGGCGAGAGGTGGTATGCCTGCCTTCTTCCCCGCGTCGATGCACTTGACCAGCCAGGCCATGTTGCATCCCAGGACGTACATGGTCTGCATGCCCTCCAGGTCCTGCTTGGCCTCCTCTGCGGTGTTGCCGTGGATCTGGTTCCAGTAGTTGGAGGAGACCACGGGCATGCCGGTGATGCCGAAGTACTTGTTCAGCTCGTCGAATGTGGCGGTGGCCCCGCCGCGCCTGCAGGAGACCACGGACGCCCCGGGCTTGCCCACCATCTTCCTTCCGAAGCCGGAGTAGAACAGCCTGTCCAGGAAGGCGATCAGCTGACCGCTGGCACTAGCGTAGTACACCGGCGATCCCACCACCATGCCGTCGAACTCGTCGGCACGGGCGCTGATTGCATTTACATCATCATCGATGACGCATCTGCCGGTCTTGTAGCAGGATTTGCAGGCCCTGCAACCCTCGATGGGCTTCCTGCCGATGTGGAAGATCTCGGCGTCCACGCCGTTGTCCTTCAGTCCGCGGGCCACCTCTTCCAAAGCGGTGTATGTGCACCCCTTGGCGTTGGGGCTTCCGTTGATGAGCAGTACCTTCATGCCCCCGCGTACCGCGGGCGAGTTTAGAAGGATTGCGATTCGTTACGCCAGCCGTGGCGAGCCCCGTGGAGGGCCATGTACATCACAAGGCTAACAACGGCGATGCCGGCGCAGATCACGTACATGTCGTGGAACCCGTAACCTGCAACGATCATCCCCAGCAGAGACGGTCCGAGTCCGGTCCCCAAGTCGGTGAACGCTGCGAATGTTGATGTGGTCACCCCGTATCTGTGGGCGGGACTCTTGGACACCACGATGGCCTGGCATATGGAATAGACTATCGACACTCCGTACCCCATCAGGAATCCGGCGGCGTACATCATCACCGCGCCGTCAACGTTGGCGAACATGAGCATTCCCACCATGAACACCACGAACGCAGGAAGCATGATGATGTTCGGACCTCTGGTGTCGTAGATCTTGCCGGTGGTGAGCCTGGAGATGAACGTACCGGCGGCAACGGCCAGATAGAAGTACATGGCCACCTCCACCAGGTCCACCGTCTCCGCGTATGTCGAGATGAACGACAGGACCCCGCTGTAGGAGAAGTAGAACACCATCGAGACAAGTGCCAGCGGTATGGCGGAGAACTGGAACAGGTTCCTCAGGGAGAAGCTGTGGGCGTCCTTGGCCTGGGCGTGGTCTAGGGTCTCTTCGGGAACGTTCAGGAAGAACGCCAGCAGAAGAGCCAGCGTGTACATGACGAGACCGACGGAGAACACCAGGTTGTAGTCGCCGTAGCGTCCGAACTCCATGCCCAGGAAGGGACCGATGGCCATGGCGACGGTGACGCTCAGGTAGAAGTATCCGAGGCCCTCGCCCCTCCTCTCGGCGGGCAGGATCTTAGCGATGATGTCCCCGGTGCACGAGCTCACGAGACCGTAGCTCACCCCGTGCAGCAGACGTATGGCGAACAGCACGAACAGCGACGTGCCGCTGACGAAGAAGTAGGTGCACGACATGATCAACGCCATCACCAGGGCGATGATCAGCATCCTCTTCCTTCCCACAAGTTCGATGTATTTCCCAAGGAAGACCCTGGAAAGCAGTCCGCCGATGACGTACAGTCCCGCGGCTAGACCCGCCTCCGCCTCGGTGGCCCCGAAGGTCACGGTGGCGAAGCCCACCATGTTGATCAGGAGCGTGAAGTAATTCAGCGAGCAGCAGAGGGATATGCTGGCATCAAGCATGAAGTCCTTGGTGAACAGCTTAGCCTTCTGCATAGGCCGGTCTAAGCTAGGCTGGGATAAATACTGTATGTAACCGCTATGTCTCAGATTGGCACGTTTGTGCTAATCACAAGTTATGAAATCCCAGATCTGGCTCATTCGAGGTAGATGTAAGAAAGGGGGAGCGTTCCCACTTTCGTGCCATTTCATTCGAGTCTGATCTCAACCTCTTCGTATTCCATGGTGAGGGTGCGTTGATCGCCGGCGGGAAGGTTCAGCTTCCACGTGACGACGGAATCCGAGACCTCCGCTCCGCGGCATTCGACAATCTCGACGCACCTACCACGATCCCCGGAGGGGATCCTCTCCTGAACGACTATTTCCCTGGAGATCTCGTGGCGGTTGGCTACATCGATGGTGACGGTGACGATGACGCCGATGTCGGAGTTCTTCCTCTTGAGGGACCGGTGGCAGGTGATGGAGGTGTCCGAGGACATCGTCACCCTGGAGAACCTCCTTCCGGGAACGAGATCCGTCATGGCAACGGTGCCGTCCGGCATCACCGCTCCTACGCGACCCCTGAAAGGAGCATATTCGTTGGGAACGTCCACGGTGATGAGGCCGTAGCGGAAACGGGCCGGGATGCAGCGGAGCACAGGTCTGGAGTCCAGGGCGTGTTGGTCTAAGTTCAGCAACACGGTGGTACGGAGGGCCACAGGGTCTATGCAAAGGTACTCCTTGGCGGTTTCTCCGTCCGCAGGACCTTCCACGGCGGACGCCCTCAGCAGCCCCGTCATGTGATCCTCCTCAAGGATGGGCGCCATGGGCGTTCCGATGGACCTGCATACGAAGGTCGCCGAATACCATTCGTCCTCGGTGCTGTTCGTCACGCAGGCATATGCTTTGAAGGAATCCCCCTCGACCCTGTACATCGGCCGCCAGTGGGAGTCGGGGACGTTGTAGGTCACCGTGACCTTATCGGAATCGACATCGGTCACCGAGATGACGGCATTGGAATTGTCCTCGCCCCTCGGCCCCCTTCGGATCACCCAGTTCCCCGATGACGTCCTAATCCCAAGAGGATCGATGTTGGTAGGGACGGGGATCTCCACACATCCGTCCACGGGAGATACCTCCCGGATGATGGTGGCACCGTCGTAGTACACACGAGCGCGAACACTTCCTTCCATGAGGGCTATTCACACCTATGGATTGATAAAAGAATCCCCCGGATGGGGGAGAGGGTTTCACTGGGCAGGCTCCCACTTGCAGCGGACGGGGGACACGATGGCGCCCTCGGCCTTGAGCTCCTTGAACGCCTTGTCGATCTCCTTCCTGTCGATGCCGGTGGCCTTCTCCACTTCGCCTGCGCTCATGGGCTTGCCTGCTTCCTTCATCGCCTTTATGACATCATCCTTGACTGCCATGCTTCATGCACCTACGGACTCGTATTTCAAATGTCATGCGTGACGCACGTTCGCGTACTGAGCGATCTCGGGATCGATGGTGACGATGTCCTTCCCGGAGAGGTCATGGATGTTCTCGTGTCCGGTGATCCTCCCGAAGGTGCGCAGTTCAGCCGCAAGGGCGTAGAGGAAGTTGGAGACCCTCTTTGCCCCAACGTCTATGTCCAGCCTCGCGGTCAGTTCCGGTTCGTGTGTGGCAATCCCCACGGGGCATCTCCCGGAGCCGCAGATCCTGTATCTCTGACAGCCCAAGGCCATCAGCGGAGCGGAGGACATCGCCACCGCGTCCGCACCCATCGCTATCGCTTTGGCAACGTCCCCCCCGGTGCGGAGACCGCCTGTGATCACCAGCTGCTGGGTCATGCCCTTCTCGTCCATGTGCCTTCTCGCTCTGGCCAATGCGTAAACGGTGGGGACTGAGCAGTTGTCCCTCAGGAACCCGGGAGACGATCCGGTGGCGCCGCCCCTGCCGTCGATGGTGATGAAGTCGCAGCCGGTCTCGGCGATGAAGTTCAGGTCGCCCTCGATGTTACCCGCGGCCACCTTTATGCCGATGGGCTTCCCGCCGGTGCGTTGGCGAAGCTCGTTCACAAGAGTCCTCATGTCGTCGGTGGAGTTGATGTCCTTGAACCTGGAGGGGCTGAGGATGTCCTGACCGAGAGGCCTTCCTCTGAGCTTGGCTACCTCCTCTGTCACCTTCCCGCCGGGCAGGTGTCCGCCCATCCCCGGCTTGGTCCCCTGGCCGATCTTGATCTCCACGGCATCACATCCCTCGAAGGTGGCGTCGTCGCAGCTGTACTTGTTGGGTACGTACTCGAAGATGTATCTGTAGGAAGAACGCATCTCGTCCGGCAGCGCACCGCCCTCGCCGCTGCACATGGCGGTGCTGACCTCCGCCGATCCCTTGGCAAGTGCCAGCTTGGCGTTGTATGACAAAGCTCCGAAGCTCATGTGGGAAATGTACACAGGCATCTCAAGCGTCATCGGCCTCTTGGAGTTCTTACCGATCACCGTGGTCAGGTCCACGTAGGCATCGTCGTCCAGGGGGAACCTGTCCAGCTGCGCACCGAGGATCAATATCTTGTCGAAGTTGGCGTTGGCAGCGAGTGTGTCCATGGCCGCGGAGGAGCTCTTCCCGGTGACGGCCATGCTGTGGATCTCATCCATCACGCCGCCGTCGGTGAGCACATACTCCGGGTCGTATGCCAGGTTGCTGGTGTTGGCGTCCCTGAATCCAATCGGGGACGGGGGCGCACGGTTGGTGTTGACCTTGTTGTAGAGGTCCTTGACGGACTTGCACAGAGGGCATCTCCAGCTCTCCGGAAGCTGGGAGAAGGGTGTTCCGGATTGTTCCTCATCGTAGAGTTCGCCGCAGAAGGAGCATTTGTAGACGGCCATGATACCGTCATGCAGTGGTTTTAGAAAAAGTCATTCTTCGCCCTCGTCGGGAACGAACTCCAGGATGTCCCCGGGCTGGCAGTTCAGGGCGATACAGATGCCGTTGAGGGTCGTGAACCTGATGGCCGAGATCTTGCCGGTCTTGATGTTGGACAGGTTGACGTTGGAGATGCCCACCAGCTCCGCCAGCTGGTTGAGGGTCATCTTCCTGTCTGCCATCACGCGGTCGAGTCTCAGCACGATCATGGTATCACAGCGTCTCGTCGGATTCCTTCTGGAGCTGTGCTCCGTAGTCGAATATGAGTGCCACCGCGTATGCGATGATGGCGATGATCAGCATCATCACGATGCGGGAGATGTCCAGGTGGAATTCGACCAAGGTCACCGAGGACACCACGTACTTGGCTATCGGGAGGGCAACCGCCATGAACATCACTACATGACCCAGCAGCATGATCCTTTTGGGATTCTGCTGCAGGAACGGGGTGTGGGATTCCGATATGTCCTTGAACACGGCGGCCACCGTACCCAGCAACAAAGCCATCAGGCACACGTCCACGCCTCCGAAGAAGCTGCCTATGGCCATGGGGGTGCTGCCGCCCTGGTACCGGCGTATGTCATCGAAGACGGAGAGGTCGGGGAAGACGGCGGCGATGAACGACAGCACCGCAAGTACGATGAGCACTATCGTCATCAATATGCACAGCAGGTACAGCAGCCTGCTGACGTCCCTGAGCCTCTCCATCTTGTCAGTCATTCGTAATCACATCGGGTGCTTGATCGCTTCCTTGGCGGGGAACATGGCGCTTAGCATGATGATGTAGTCGAGCTTCTTCTTCACGTATTCGCTCTGCATGCTCTCCTCTTTGGTCTCGGGTTCACGGTTGACTTCTGTCAATCTACTCACCTCGCATTGAAATAGATGAGGTGTGTATTTAACGATTATCATTAAATGATTAATGAGAATCGTGAATAGATTCGAAGTTGTCAACCTTTGTTCAATTCTGTATATTGTTATCAGTTCTTAAGACATCCGATGGGTATCACATGGATCCCGTCCGGGCGGGTGTAGGCGTATCCCGTTGCGGTTATGACGGCCATGAAGGAGAGCTTGCTGCGGACCTCCTCGTCCACCTTCCTGCTCAGGCTCAGCAGACTTTCCACGGCGTCAGGGACCTTGGCGTTGTTGAGTTTGACCTCCACGGCACCCCATCTGCCATCCCAAAGGTGGACGATCGCATCGACCTCCAGTCCGTTCTTGTCACGGTAGTGGTATACCTCGCCGTCCAATCCCTGGACGTAGATCCTCAGGTCTCTGATGACCAGAGCCTCGAACAACAGACCAAACGTTTCGGGATCGTATTCGAGGTCCTTTGCAGAAGCTCCAAGGAAATATGCGGCAATCGAGGGGTCGGTGAGATATCTTGTGTTTCCGGTAAGTATCCTGACTTGGGAGCGTAACTTTGGTGTCCACGCGCTCACGTCTTCGGTGACACTGATATCACCCAGGTAGTCCAGGTACTCTGTCAGAGTATCCCTGTTCATGGAAGGTACAGGTTCACCGTCGGGCGTTGTGTCTTCAAGCAATTTGCTGTTGGTGGCTGAAGTGGATATGTTCCTGGACAGCGACTCCATTACCTTTCTCAGTCTCTCCGGGCTCTTCCTTCTGCCGTCCGAGGAGAACGACGGTTGTATGATTGATCTGCAGTACTCGGCAGCCATCGAGTTCCCGTCGACCTTGCGGATGACTGCTGCCGGCCATCCGCCTCTGACAATTAGGGACGCGATATCCTCGAAGGATTTGTCGGATTCACCTTCCACAATGGTGGATGATTCGAAAAGTGATGATATACTGACAGAACCGTCGGATTCCCCGGATTCCCATAAGGACATGGTGCGCATGCGGACGGTAGCTATCCTTCCGGTGCCGGAATGCATGATCTGTCTGCGATCCACAAGTGTTGATCCGGTCAGTATGTACAATCCCGGGAGGTTGCGTCTGTCGACATCGAATCTGACGGCATCCCATATCTTCGGAATGATCTGCCATTCATCAATGAGTCTGGGATTATCGCCTTTTAGCAAGTTGGAGACCTTCATCTCTGCGATTTCGATATATCTGTCCCGATTGTCAGGGTCCTCCAAGTATAGGCTGCTCGACGAGTGTGTCTTTGACGTCGTTGTCTTCCCACACCATTTTGGTCCTTTGACGAGTATCGCACCGAAATCCCTTAGCTTTCTTTTGATCTCTTCGTCCACTATACGGGGCGTATAACCGTCGGTTCCATTCACGTTTTGATATAGACGTCTGGCTTATTAAAAATTCCGCAAGATGGCTGGTACTAAATTCCGCAAGATGGCTGGTACTAAATTCCGCAAGATGGCTGTTTAGGCAATTGGGTTGCAGGACCCCTCGTCATTATAGAACATTCCCGCATCAAGGTTGGTTCACATCTGACCGCGGCGGAATCCAATGGTACTTTAACCTTATATTTATCGATTATCATTAAATTATTAACTATAAACAATAAAGAGTTTATAAATTCGGATTTGTTTCATAGGCAAGCGTTATATACGTACCACAGATAGACTTACGGCATGGCGAAGGGTGACGAGGGGCTCTCCCGTATGGACAAGATCCGCGTGTTCATGCGCTACACCGACCGGAAGGACTACCTGATGATATTGGTGGCCTTCGCGTTCGTTGTGGTCCAGGTGTACCTGGACATAACCATCCCCGGCTACATGTCCGAGATCGTGCAGCTGCTCTACACCCCGGGCACCGAGACCTCCCAGGTCCTGGAGACCGGTATGTGGATGATGCTGTGCGCACTGGGGAGCCTGGTGGCAGCTCTTGTAACGGGATTCGTGGCCGCCAAGGTGGCCGCCACCGTTGCCATGAGGCTCAGGGAGGCAGTCTTCCGCCGCACATTGGACTTCTCCATGGAGGAGATAGGCAGATTCTCCACCGCCAGTCTGATCACGAGATCGACCAACGACGTCACCCAGGTGCAGCTGTTCATCGCCGTCGGCATGCAGGTGATCATGAAGGCGCCGGTGATGGCGGTCTGGAGTCTCGCTATGATCCTGGGCAAGAGCTTCGAGTGGACACTGCTCACCGGCGGAGCCCTGGTCATACTGGTGCTGATCATGTCGGTGATCGTCTTCGTCGCCATACCGAAATCCAGGCTCATACAGTCGTTGACGGACAACGTCAACCGTATCACCAGGGAGAACCTCACCGGTATGCGCGTTGTCAGGGCGTACAACGCCGAGGACTACCAGCAGGGGAAGTTCGAGGGTGCGAACAAGGAGCTCACGGACACCAACCTGTTCGTCAACCGCATAATGGCGCTGATATCGCCGAGCATGACATTCCTGATGTCGGGATTGACCGCGGGCATCTACATCGTCGGAGCGTTCCTCATAGATGCGGCGCCCACCGCCGAGAGGGTGGTGCTGCTGGCGGACATGGTGGTGTTCTCCAACTACGCCATGCTGATCATCATGGCCTTCATGTCGCTGACGATGATCGTCATCATCGCCCCCAGGTCCCTGGTTGCTGCGAACCGTATCGTGGAGGTGATAGTCACCAAGCCCACCATCCACGACGGGACGGAGACGGAAGGCGTTTCCGGAGAGGAGGGGACGGTGGAGTTCGATGACGTCTCGTTTTGCTACCCGGGCTCACAGGAGCCTGTGGTGTCCGGCATCACGTTCAAAGCGTCCAAGGGTGACACCGTCGCTCTGATCGGCGCTACAGGTTGTGGCAAATCCACCATAATCAATCTCATCCCTAGGTTCTACGACGTGTCCTCCGGTTCGGTGAGGGTGGACGGCAGGGATGTTCGCGAATACACGCAGGAGGCCCTGAGGGACAGGATCGGATACGTTCCGCAGCGTGCCATCCTATTCACCGGCACGGTCCGCAGCAACGTCGCCTACGGTGCGGAAGAAACTGATGACGAGGATGTCCGCAAGGCCGTCGCCATCGCTCAGGGAAGGGACTTCGTTGAGGCCATGGATGGGGGCTACGATGCCCGCATCTCCCAGGGAGGGGGGAACGTCTCCGGCGGCCAGAAGCAGAGGTTGTCCATAGCACGGGCGGTGTGCAAGGACCCGGAGGTCTACATCTTCGATGATTCGTTCTCCGCTCTGGACTACAAGACCGACCGCAACCTGCGCCGCGCTCTGAAGGATGAGCTGGGCGACGCCACCGTGATCATCGTCGCACAGAGGATCGGCACCATCCGTGACGCGGATACCATCTTGGTGATAGACGACGGCAGGATCGTGGGCTCGGGAAGGCATGAGGATCTCCTGAAGACATGTCCCACCTACCTTGAGATCGCGCTGTCCCAGCTTTCGGAGGAGGAGTTGTCATGAGTCCGCCCGGACCTCAAGGGAGGAGGCACGGGCCGCCGGGGGTGGTCACCGACAAGGCGTCGGACTTCACCGGAACCATCCGTAAGCTGATGCGCTACTGCAGGCCGTATATGGCAGTGATCATGGTGGCTGTGGTGTTCGCCGCCCTGGGTGCTGTGATGAGCGTCATCGGACCCAACTATGTGGGCGAGATGTCCGACCTCATCTCCGAGGGCGTGTTCGGCTCCATCGACATGGATGCCATCATGGGCATCGCCGTCCTGCTACTGTGCATATATGTGGCATCCTGGGTCTTCAATTTCATTCAAGGGTACATAATGGCGACAGCCTCCCAGAGGATCGCCAAGGCGATGCGTACGGAGATCTCCGAGAAGATGAACCGCATGCCCCTGGGATACTTCGACAGGCATCCCTTCGGTGACACCCTCAGCCGTATCACCAACGACGTAGACTCTGTGGGCGTGGCCCTGAACAACAGCATCGGTTCTCTGGTCAACGCCATGGCCCTGCTGATCGGTTGTCTGATCATGATGGTCTACACCAACTGGGTCATGGCCGCCGTGGCCATCGTTGCCACGGTCTTCGGCTTCGTGCTGATGTTCCTGATCATCGGTCACAGCCAGAAGTACTTCGACGACCAGCAGAGAGTTCTTGGCGAAGTGAACGGACAGATCGAGGAGGTCTACTCCGGACACACCGTGGTCAAGGCGTTCAACGGCGAGAGATCCTCCATCGAGCGTTTCGTGGATGCCAACACCCGCCTGTACGGCAACGCATGGCGCTCCCAGTTCATGTCGGGAATGATGATGCCGCTGATGGGATTCATCGGAAACCTGGGGTACGTGGCGGTTTGCATCACCGGTTCCATCCTCATGGTCCAGGGCAGCATCGGTATCGGTACCATCGTGTCGTTCATGATCTACGTGAGGTTGTTCACCTCGCCGCTGAACATAATCGCCCAGGCCAACACCAGTTTGCAGTCCGCTGCCGCGGCGGGAGAGAGAGTGTTCGAGTTCCTGGACGAGAAGGAGATGGAGGACGAATCCTCCAAGGATGCCAAGGTCCCGGAGATCAGGGGGAAGGTGGAGTTCGACCACGTCCGCTTCGGATACGTCCCGGGTAAGACCATCATCCACGACCTCACATTCACAGCAGAACCAGGCAGCAAGGTGGCCATCGTCGGTCCTACCGGGGCGGGGAAGACCACTCTGGTGAATTTGCTGATGAGGTTCTACGAGACCGACGGCGGGGAGATCCGCATTGACGGCGTACGCACCACGGACATGAGCCGCGAGGAGGTCCACGACATGTTCTGCATGATCCTGCAGGACACTTGGATCTTCGAGGGCACCATCCGCGAGAATATCATCTACTCTGAACAGGGCGTCAGCGACGATGACGTGATGAGAGCGTGCGAAGCCGTGGGTCTGGCTCATTACATAAACACCCTTCCCGACGGGTTGGATACCGTCCTCGACGACAGGGCCAGCCTTTCCGCGGGACAGAAGCAGCAGATCACCATCGCCAGGGCCATGATAGAGAACGCCCCGCTGCTGATATTGGATGAGGCCACATCGTCAGTGGACACCCGTACCGAGCGTGTGATCCAGAAGGCCATGGACGACCTCACCGTAGGGCGCACATCCTTCGTGATCGCCCACCGTCTGTCCACCATCCGCAACGCAGATGTGATCCTGGTGATGCGGGACGGGGACATCAAGGAGATAGGCAACCACGAACAGCTGATGGCTTTGAACGGATACTATGCGGAGCTGTACAACAGCCAGTTCGAGGACTGAATAAATACGAAAAGCGAGGTTCGGAATCATGGACGACTGCGAGATCGACCCGTCCCTGGACGGACTGACGTCAAGATTGGAGGAGCTGTACCAGGCACCGTTCGCCAGGCATATGGGCATAGAGCCCACGTACATCTCCCCCGACGAGGTGCGCATGCGCATGGACCTCCGTCCGGAACACAGGAACAGCCTGGGCGTCTGCCACGGCTCGGTGATCTACGCCATCGCCGACCATACCCTGGCGTTCGCCAGCAACATCTTCAGGGACGCCATCGGTCAGAGCGCCAACATCATTTACCACCGTCCCGCCATGGGGGATTCTCTGGAATCGGTGTCTCACAAGATCAACGAGTCTAAGTCCTTCGGCGTATATGATATAAGGGTGTATTCGGCTGGAAAGCTGGTGGCGTCGGGGACGTTCACCGCCTTCGCGATACACAGGGGTTGATGGCATGGCGGACAGGAGATGCCCGTACTGCGGGGAGAGGGTCCCCGGATTCAGCCTCACCTGTCCCAAGTGCTACCGTCAGATCTCCCGGGAGGAGCCCAAGGATCAATACCGTATCATCGATGATGACAAGGCTCCCGCCACCAAGCTCACCCGCCATCGCACCGTGCTGCTTCTCAGCACCATCCCCGCGGTGTTCGGACTATTCGGTCTGGGTCAGTTGTATCAGAGGGATTGGCGCAAGGGGATCATGTTCCTTGCCATCGGTATCCTCCTGATGACATCGTTGGTGTTCCTCTTCACCTCGGGCGGTGCCATGGGCATCGTCCTGGGGATAGGAGTCTTGATACTGTTCATCGGTATGCTGGCACTGCAGGCCTTCGACTCCATAGTCAGGTCGCTGTTCACCTTCTAGCCCGCATCTCGAGCATGATGAACGATGTCTTCAGGGCAAGGTCCAACGCGGACCTGCCGTCGCCGACGGCCTTCTCGTCATCCGGGAACAGCGCTTTGTAAGCCCTATCCACCATCATCGGCTCCGGGATGTCGCTCTCCCTCAACGAAGGGGGAAGGCCCACGGATGCGGAGGACATGATGGACATCTCCAACGTGATGTCCCAGGGGTCGTACAGAAGGAATTTCTTGAACGTGAACCCTATGTCGAAGGATGTGACGGTCCTCCCGGCCAGGAGCTCTTTCACCTTCCTCACCGCCTCCTCCTCGGGCAGACCGTCCTGAAGGTCCTCGGGTGTGAGGCCGGCCGTGTTCTCCAGGTATTCGCGCTGTCTTCTCATGAACGAGCCCGGTGGCAGGGCGACACGCGCCGAGAAGTAACTCTCCACCTCCCCGTTCTCCGGGGTGACGCGGCAGATACCGATCTCGGTCACCCTGTCCCGGGGGAAGCCGTAGTCGCCGTCGGTGTGCACCTGTACAACGTACACCTCGTCCATGTCGACCCGATTGCCGATTCGGAATATCTATTTTATAGTGTACAGTGAAAATATCCGGACATGCGCACCGCCAAGTCCATTGACGAGATCTACGACGAGGTGAAGGATTTTGATATCGTTCTTTGCAACGACGCCCCCCTCGCCCTGGCTCTGAACAACCGTGTGGACACACCCCGTCTGGGGCCGCTGGCGGTGACCCCCAGACAGTACGCCGCCTCCAACTCCTACGACCTGACGGGCAAGGGCATCATCGGCGACATAGCATTGGTGAAGTCCGTCGCCAACGACACCGGTTACGGCATAAAGTACGTGCACGGGGAGATCGTCAACGTCCAGAGGATGCTTCGCTTCACCTCCGCACCCGAGGTCCATCTCAAGAGCAGGCAGAGGTGGGTGTGCAGGGCATACATGGACTACAACACCGTGGACACCATCCTCCTTCGGTGCGATGCCGCCTCCGGAGGTTTCTTCGACGGCAGGAAGGTGGCCGTGGTGGGCGGCGAACTGTACGACGAGTTGGACAAGCACATGAACCCCAACCCGGGCATGATGACCGAGGTGGACATCTTCAAGCGCGGGGAGTACGTCATCCCGGAGATCCGTCTGCTGAGGAACGACCGGGAGATTGCCGAATGTGCGGCGGACATCGTCATGCGCACGGATCCGTTGGACGTGGCCATCGTCATGGATTCGGAGGGCTCCATCGCTGATTCTGTACGTTCCGCCCTCTACCGCAACCACATACCCTTCATCAACTCCCTGGAGATGAGGGACCTCACCAGTATCAGGGACTACCTTGAGTTCGTGGCGCTGGCACTTCGTTTCGATACCCTCAGGGTGAGGGACGTGCGCTCATTGATATCCTCATACGGCGGGGACATCTGGCTGAAGCATGACGAGTATTCCCTGTCAGCGTTCCTCAGGGCCCGGATAATAATGCCTACCACACCCAGGGCGGAACGTACGCTGGCACTTCTGGATCTTATGTCCAGGATAGAGGAGTACACCTTCTCCCAGGTCTCCGAGTTCTGCATACTGAGTTCGCAGGACAGGGGCAACGTCACCCTGCTGCTCAGGGACATGGAGTGCGCCGACAGTCCTGTCTCACAGCAGCTCCTGGACGACCTGTACTACGCGGTCAACAGCATCGGCGGTCTGAAGCACAACGAGCAGATCTCGGATGACGAGAAGAAGGGCGTGTTGCTGGCGGACTGCAAGAACTCCGTGTACGTGGACCGTCCCGTGGTCATCTACGTTGGACTTGGTACCGATTGGGACCGCACCACCAAGGATCTTGATTTCCTGAGCCCGGGTCAGAGGATGGACGAGGACGACCGCAACCGTCAGAGGTTCGATGTGCTGATGCAGCAGGGCAACGTGCGCTTCTATCTCGCCAAGTCCGTCAACGGGAACCAGGAGGCCCAGCCCTGCACCCATTTCACATCCCCGGACGGTTCCGCCAGGGTGACGTCCTTCGAGCAGGCGTGCGAACGTACCGTCACCGGACCCTGGGAGGTGACGAAGATGGATCGCACCCCCTCATTCTCCGCCGCGGAGTTCGATTTGGGCGAGCGGGGCACCATGCTGTTCTCCCAGTCGTCGTTCAACACCTTCTACAGATGCCCCAGGGCGTTCATGTACAGCCGTCTGGCCAGGAGCGCGGACAAGGAGACCACGTTCACCGGGACCCTCGTCCACGACTACGCAGAATTTCGTCTCTCGTACCCGAAAACGGTCAAGGAACTCATCAGGAAGAACGGCCCCGACTATTTCGTTAACAGGATCGCGGACCGCTGCGAACTGTTGGATTCCCCGGAGCTCAGGGAGATCGCCAGGACCGAGATCCGCATCATGGTGGATAACGTGGACCGCTATGCCGAAGAACTGAAGCTTCCTACGGATGATCTCGTGGATCGTTCCGTCGACAAGGAACCCAACATGTTCCTGGACGAGCTGGGGCTCACCAAGGTGTCATCTTACGTCGAAGCGTCCCGCCAATGTGTGAATCTGCATCTCAAGGGGATCATGGACATACTCAACGACGATCGCATCTACGACTTGAAGACCGGGAGGATCAAGACCCCCCGCGAGGTGTGCAAGAACATGTCCTTCGACGAACCGGTGGACTATCCGGACTTCCAGCCGCTGGCATATCTGACCCTCATACGTGAGAACGGGGTGGATGACGGTCTGTTCACACTTAAGTATCTCAAGACCGGGGCCAAGGACAGGGTCAAAGGCGCAGAGCCTGACAAGACCGATGTAAAGCTCTTTGACTGTGGCAACCGCGAGGCATACATGCGTGAGCATAAGGTAGACATCTTCAAGAAGACCAATCTCGAACACCTGAATTTCGACGACGCCTTCGATCTTTGTCTGAGATTCTGGGAAGAATGCCGCGACAATGATGAGCAGAAAAAGTCGGATCTGATACGCAACGTGCAGGGCTGTTATAGCAACAAGGGCGATAACAGCATGAAAGCGGAGAGGTTCGTGAACAATTTCATCGAGGTCATGAAGGCCTCCGCATGGGTTATGGGATCGGACGTGGAGATCTTCTCGGACACCTTTGATAGGTTCGAGAAAGTGCTGCTGAGGTCCGCGGAGGACGAGACCCAATACTACGTCACCGAATATCCCGCCAAGCCGTTGAAGGACTGCAGCAAATGCGATTACAGGGACATGTGCACGGCAACACCCGCATCGGGAGGTGAGCACGATGACCTTGAATGACCTCAATAAGGAGCAGAGGAGGATCGCGGAGACCACCGACGGCATACTGCTGGTGGATGCGGGTCCGGGTACCGGCAAGACCCACACGGTGGTGGAGAGATACATGAGCATCGTCTCCAAGAACGTGCCTCCGGCGGACATATTGATGGTGACCTTCACACAGAACGCCGCCATGGAGATGGGAGACCGTCTCCGGGGCAGGATCAAGGAGGAGGCGGACAACGATCCCGAGAAGGCTGAGGACCTCCTCCGTATGATGTCCGAGGTGCGGACCTCCACCTTCGATTCCTATTGCTCCCGCATCGTCCGTGCCAACACCGACGCCGTCAGCGATTTCTTCGGCATCGATGCCCGCCTCTCCAGGAGCGCTGTGCTGGAATCCAACGATACCCTCAACGAGGAGCATTTCGGAAGGTTCTACTCATCCTTCATCTCCGCCCACAGCGATTGGTACGGGGACGTCCCCGCCCTCATGGCCAACGACGAGAAGGAATTGTTCTATTTCATCGAGGCGCTGATGTGCAGAGGCATCATCCCCATGGGCGAGTACACCTGGTTCGGTGACGGGGAGGCCCGGATCGGAGGGAAGTTGGATACCCTCGCATCCATGCTGAGGGAGAAGGCGGAGGATGAAAAAAAGCTGAAGGGCGCCAATTGTGTCAAATCGCCCGGCCGCAAGCAGTATTACTTCGACCCCGAAGGCACCTATTTCGAGAGGGTCCTGTACGCGGACGGCATTCCCAAAGTGCTCACCGACGATGATATCGACTCCATCGTGAACGAGGACCGCAGGAAGCTCCTGTACTTCGTGCACGACATCTACTACGGCTACATCGAACAGTCCATCCGGGACAACAGGCTCACATTCTCGCTCAACGCCCTGTTCGCATTCGTGGCGCTGTACCAGAGCGAGGAATCCAGGGTATCCATGTCCGTCAGGTACCTGATGGTGGATGAGTTCCAGGACACCAATGAGATGCAGATGATGATCTGCCTGATGCTTCTGGAGGAGCCCAACTTCTGTGTGGTGGGCGACTGGAAGCAGGGTATCTACGGATTCCGCAATGCCGATGTGGACAACATCCTGCAGTTCGGCCACCGTATTGGCAGGCTCGCAAGCATCCTCAACTCGGACGGGGAGCGCAGGGTGATCCCCGGAATAACCGCGGACAGCGTCATCTCGATCCCGCTGAAGAGGAACTACCGCAGTTCCGAGGAGATATTGGATGCGGTCTTCCGGGTGATGGACGCCCGGATAATCAAGGGCGACGACCACACCGGATACGGGGACTCCGTGATAAGGCTGGACGCCGACAACAAGGATTTCGACGGTCATACTGCGGTGGAGGTGATGTACGACGTGGATCACATCGACGGCGGGGAGGGCGAGCTGATCGCCAGACAGATCGTCCGCTACGTTACCGACGACAGCTACCGCATCAAGGACGGTGACGGCTACCGTCCCGCAAGATACGGCGACATAGCGGTCCTCATGAGGACCGGCAACAAATGCCGTTCCCTGTACGACCATTTGAGGAAGAGGGGCATACCCGCGTTCCTGCAGGGGGACGTGGAGATCATGTCCAGCGTCCCCGGCAAGCTGGCACTTGCCTGGTTCAGGTACGTGAACGACGAATCCGACACCCGCGGTCTGAACACGATCCTTGTGCACATGGGCCTCAGCAGGTCCCAGATCGATGCCATGGCTCGCGATGCCAACTACTTGGACAGCATAGGGCGTTCCAGACGGGAGGCGTATCCCATAGCGGTAACGAAGCAGCGGGATTATCTGTACAAGAGACGCAAACGCCCCACGGATTTCCTCACATCGGTGTTTGCCTTCCATGCCATAGACGAGGACCCCGCGGATGCGGACATAGCCCATGCGATAATCAACGTGATATCCTCGTCGTTCTCCGGGTCGCTGGTTACCATTCCCGACATCATACGCCTGATGGAGCAGGACATCAAGAACGGCACGAAGTATTCCGTGGATGCCCTGGTGGGTAAGGATGCCGTCGTCATTCAGACGATGCACAAGTCCAAGGGACTGGAGTATCCGATAGTGGTCGTGGGTGGTCTTGACCAATACACCCTCAGGAACAAGCCCTCCGGCAAGCAGGCGATATCCTACGACGAGTTCAAAGGGATCCGTGCCGAGAAGGTCCTGGTCCGGAATGGTGATAATGCGGCGATCTTCAAGTCCTGGCGTTCCTACATGTGCGGTTGGGCCAACGGATCGGACTACCACGAGACCCGCCGCCTGTTGTTCGTGGCACTGTCCCGTGCGAAACAGTACCTGATGCTCACGTCTTCGTTCGATAGATCTGTGTTCTTCGACGGGTTCAGTTACCTTTACGGATTGTCGGATATCCCCCCGGATGAGGAGCCTCCGAGCGGGGGACAGGACGTGCGTTCCGAACCTCCGGAGATCCCCGCGTATCAGCGCCGCAGGACGTCCTTGCCGGTCCACGACATAATGACATACATCCCCTATGAGGGAGAGGACGGAAGCGACGAGGACAGAGGGAAGGAATACGGCACCAGGGTGCACGAGGCCATCCAGGACCTTGTCCACGGCATCGAACCCGAGAAGGAGCTTACCGAACTGGATTACGCCCGGAAGGTCCTGGCCTCCCTGGAGGGGGCGGATATCATCGCCGAACGGGAATGCTCCTTGCCCGTGGGGGACGTAACCCTCCGGGGCACCATCGATCTGCTGGCGATATGGGATGACCGGGCGGAGATCCACGACTGGAAGACCGATTCCGACCGCAGGAACCACGACTCCTACGTGGTGCAGCTCAGTGTGTACAAACTGGTGGTCGAGAGCGTCCTCAAGCGTCCGGTGAGGTGCTTCGTGCAGTATGTGAGGGACTGCGAGGCGGTGGAGATCGAGCCCAAGACCCTGGAGGAGATAGCCGTGATCGTCGCAGACACGCAGAACGCCAAGACGGATGGTAGTTGACGTGTCAACCCCGAATTTTATATAATTAAGATAGATGCCCAAGCATGGGATACACCGAAGGCCTGACGTCATCGGAGGTCGAACAACGGGTCGCCGCCGGTCAGGTCAACTCTTCCAAGCAGAGGACCAGCAGATCCTACGGGGAGATCATCGTCAAGAACGTCTGCACAGGCTTCAACATGCTCCTTTTCATCCTGGGTGCGGCGTTCATCGTATTGGGGATCCTCGAGCATAATGACGGACACTATCTGAATGCTTTGGCAACGGTGGGCATCATCGTGATGAACATCATCATCGCCACCATCCAGGAGATCAAGGCCAAGCGCAGGCTGGACAAGATCGCTCTGCTACTGCGTCCGAAGGTCACCGTGGTCCGTGACGGTAAGGAGGTCGTGATAGATCAGGCCGAAGTGGTCAAGGACGACATCGTGATCCTCCGTTCCGGCGACCAGGCCCTGGTGGACGGTGAACTCGTCTATGACGAGTATCTCGAGATGGACGAGTCCCTGCTGACCGGAGAGTCCAAGACCGTCAGGAAGAGGGCGGGAGAGAGGGTCTATTCCGGATCGTTCTGCGTGGCCGGAGAGGGCGCATACAAGGTGGACGCCTTCGGCCAGGACTCCTACGCATCCAAGATGCTGGCCAGCGCCAGGAGGCATGTGGACAAGAAGACCCCTCTTCAGATCGAGACCAACACCATCACCATCATGCTGATGGGACTGGCCGCGGTGTACATCATCGTCAATATCCTCTACACGATGTTCTTCGGCAGGAGCGGCGATTGGATCGGCAAGCTGCTGGAGAACACCGCAGTCATCCTCGACATCGTGCCGATCGCGCTGTTCCTGCTGATCGTCATCACCTACATGATCTCCGCCATCCGCATGGCGGATACCGGAGTCCTGCTGCAGAATTCAAGCTCGGTCGAATCCATCAGCCACGTGAACACCATCTGCATGGACAAGACCGGCACCATCACCACCAACCGTCTCAGGTACAAGGAGGCCTTCCCGCTGGGCGGATTCGACGAATCCGAGATGAGCGAGATCGTCTCCTGCTACGTTGGCTCCAGCGGCAGCAGCAACCGCACCATGGACGCCATCAAGGAGCACTACGGCGCTCAGCCCTGCCAGGTGCTGCAGGAGATCCGTTTCACATCCGAGCGCAAGTTCAGCGCCGCCAAGTTCGTCCACGGCGGGGAGACCATAACGGTGTTCATGGGCGCCAGCAGCGTTCTCGGTCCGCACTTCAGGGATTGTCCAGGATTGGAGGACAGGGTGAAGGAGCATTCCTCCCAGGGATACCGCACCGTCGTCATGGGCATGTGCGGCGATGTGGACATCGAGTCCGAGGACTTCGTCATCCCCGAGCTCATGCCCGTAGGGATGTTCGTGATCGAGGATGAGGTCCGCCCCGACTGCAGGCAGATCATCGACCAGTTCATGGAGCACGGCACCGAGCTGAAGGTCATCTCCGGTGACGACCCGGTGACCATCGACGCTCTGTTCAAGACCGCCGGCATCCCCGGTGAGAGGAGAATCGTCTCCGGTGACGAACTGGCCTCGCTGGAGGGAGACGCTAAGACGGAAACCATCCTCAACTCCAACATCTTCGGCAGGATGAAGCCGGAGCAGAAGGAGGATGTGATCGACGTCCTGAAGGCCAACGGACGCTATGTGGCCATGGTCGGTGACGGTGTCAACGACGTCAAGTCCCTCAAGAAGGCCAACGTGGGCGTTGCCCTGGAGAGCGGCTCCGGGGCCGCCAGAGGGGTGGCGGACATGGTGCTGGTGCACGACGACTTCTCCACTCTCCCAAGAGCGGTCGTCGAAGGGAAGCGCACCGTATCCGGTATGAGGGATATTCTCAAGATCTACATCTCCAGGAACATCACCATGGCCATCCTCATCGCCATGACCCTGGTGGTCCTGGGAGGAACCCCCTTCAATCCCATCCAGAACATCTACTACGCTCTGTTGGCTGTGTCCGGATCCGCATTCTTCATGGCCATTTGGGCACGTCCATCGGAGAATTCCGACCTCATCCTTCCGGCTGTCCTGAGGTATTGTCTGCCGACGGCAGGTTCCATCGCCATCATGGCGTTGGCGATATTCGCTGTTTCCGGAATATTGCTGGACAACGGTATCATCAGTATCGCGGCCGAAGGTAGTTGGGATTCCGAACGTCACATCGACGAGGCGTACGCCAGCGCATTGACCGTGCTGTTCCTCACACTTTGCGGTATACTCCAGCTGCTGGTGGTTGTCCCGTACTTCAAGATCTTCAGCGTCGACGGTTCCAGGAGCACCGACATCAAGCCCATGATCCTGATGGTGCTGCTGATGCTGGGTGCATTCGCATGCTACAACCTGGAGTTCTTCTGCGACCTGATGACCATCCCCATGATCCCGCTGTGTCAGCAGCTGCTGATGCTGGCGCTGGCGATAGTGTGGCTGATCGCCCAGCACTACCTGCTCAAGTGGAGGGCGCTGGACAAGCTGGACGCCATCGTGCAGAAGGTCTACCGTATCGCCTTGGCCAAGAATGAGGAGAAGGAGCGCCTGGCGGATCAGAAGTCATCCTCAGAGTGATCTCAGGTTGAAGGCCAGCAGCACCGCCGCCGCCAGGACCACCAACGCGGAAGCTCCGTAGATGAGCAGCGTATCATCCGGAATGTGCGACGAGTCGTACAGCCTCACCGATGACGATGCGTAGCTCATGGTGGTCCAGTCGAACTCCGGGACCACGGTGAGGGTGTCCCCAACAAGGGATGCGATGCATCCGCTGGCCTCCACACCGACGGGTGTGTCCCCGGCATCGATGATCACACGCAGATCCGCACCTTCCGGGGGTATCTCCGCGTCACCCAGGACGGTGTACCTGTCCCTGAGGGTCGAATCTGAGGTGACGGTCAGCGAAGACATCCCCACGGGCTCCGGTATCGGGCCGTCGGACCACGTGCCCATGCTCCGCAGAGGGTCGTATGCCTCGGAGGAGTAACGGTCCGTGTCCTGGACCGTGTGTATCCCGTCGCCGGAAAGCGGTGCGAGGGCGATGCAGTCCACTACCGTGCAGCCCCCTACGGAAGGCACGGCAGAACCGCCATGTACGGGTGCGGACGCGATCAAGCTGGCCCCGACGGTGCAATATGCGGCGGAACCGAATGTGGCCGACGAGGTCTCACCCGAATGACCGGTGCCGATATCGGATGTGATGAGGCATCTCTCCGCCACCGAACGCTCGGCGGTGCCTGCAATGCCTCCTGTTCTCACCTCCGAATCCACGGTCATGCCGTTCGGTGACGACGAATGGTGTGAGAACGAACCCCTCAGCACGCATCCCGCGGCGTTCAGGCTGTCTGATGAGCCGGCGATCATCCCTAAATCAGACGACGCGGACACCGATTCGCCGATACAGGATGCGGACATTATCGTGGCTGACGTGCGGCAGTAGGCCACCGAATCGCTCATGGAACGTGCGGCGATACATCCCGCAGCCGAAGATACCGTTCCTGTGACGGATCCCGCGGTCCCAATCACCGAAGCCAGTGTTCCGGAGACGTCACAGCGCAGATATCTGGATTGTTGGGAGACCACGGAGATGCCCCCCGATCTGGCGGCAGAGGACGCCTGTCCGTCCAAGGTCTCGGAGAACGAGATCACGGTACCGTCAACCGTCACATCGGTGAACGATGATGCGGAGGATTCCAATGTCACGGCCGACGCCATGGAGGAGGCGTTCTGTCCCTCCGCAAATGAGACGAATGTCCCTTCGATGGTCACATCCCGCACCTCGGCCCCGGTGAGGGATGAGAACAACGACGACGCATCGCCGTTCATGACCACGCCGGTTATCGAATGTCCGTTGCCGTCGAAGGTGCCCCTGAACCCGGATGCCATCGGAGAGAGGTTGCTCCCCATGGCCACCTCGTACACACCTTCCGAGGAGACGACCGTGCTTCCCCGAAGGTCCCCGGACACCACGGTCAGCACCATCCGATCGTCGATGGCATCTGTCGGGACCGTAGCCGTGCCCTGACCCATCGTACAGCGGTATCCGTTCACGTATACCGTATCCGCCGAGGCGGTGATGATCAGACCTCCGGGGGATTCGGAGATACTTACGGTGACTGCGGTCACCGCCGGAAGAACGATGTCCCCTGTGAGGACGTAGTCCCCCTCCGGGTCCGGGTCCGCCCATACCGCCAGGAGAGTCTCCGCATCCCTTATCTGGTAACCCCCGTCTCCGTACGAGACCGAGGACAGCATCGGCAGGAGGAGCAACGTCAGGACCAGCAGGGCTCGGACGGACATCGTATACGAATGAATCTTCGGGGATTTAACGGACAACCGTTATCATGTCCGTCAAACATGCGCACATATGGCATTCATAACCATAGGCGGAGAGGAGTTCGAGGGGGAGGGACGCATAAGTGACATCATGTCCTCCCTGGGCAGGCATACCGACGCCTATCTGTACATAATGGAGGGGGTGCCCGTCCCGTCGGACACCGTCATCTCCGGTGACGAGCGGGTGGACGCCGTCCGTGTGGCGTCAGGGGGATGACTTATTCAGATAGATCTCCGCAGCCTCGGGGAACAGGTCCTTGATCCTCGGGTCCGTGCAGACCTTGATGTCGAGTTCGCGCATCCTCTCGATGCTGTGCTCGCACACATCGTGGTCATGGATCATCAGGCAGTCCGAGCAGTCCCAAACCGGACCCAGCTTCGGATTCTCCACATACTTGCCGAACCTCTCGTCCCTGCAGGGGAAGAAGGGGCAGTAGCAGAAGGTGCAGTCCATCCCGTCGTAGTGGCAGGGGTAGTACTCGCAACTCCTGTCCGGACCGATGCAACCTCTCTCGATCTCCTTGTTCACCCGGTTCTTGATGATGTCGAGGCCCATGTATCCGATATCGGCGGGCCAGCGTAAAACGGTCACCGTTGTACGGTGTGTTCACCGAATCCGTACTCATCCCCAGGTTTATCAACGTCAATCCAGATAAGGGGGCATGGACACCACCGATGTATCCCTCCCCCCCATCAACGGTGATTGGCTGAAGCGGGCTAAGCGCCGTTACAACGCCACATTCCTGGGCGGGGAGTTCGACAGGATACCGGTGGACCCCATGATGCTCGCCCATTCCACCGTTGCCTGCGGCTACACGATCCGCGACTTCTACGAGAAGCCGATCATGGCGGTGAAGTGTCTTGCCTATGCTCAGGAGGTGTACGACCTCCTGCCCGTCACGAAATACTACTTCGCCCACCCCTGGCTGCCGGAGATGGGCATCAACCTCAGGCCGATGGAGCTCACCGCGCCGGTGCCCACCAACACCATCGTCTCCGAACCGGAGGATGTGGACAAGATCCGGATCCCGGACAAGAAGGAGATCATGTCCGGTTATTCCTACGAGAGGCTCACCGGCGCCATGGATTACGTGAAGGCGAACATGCCTGACATGTTCGTCCCCCTGGCCTACTGTCCGGAGCCCGTGGGTTCCGGAGCGGAGCTCTGCGGTCTGGAGCAGTTCTTCATGTGGACGGAGACCGAGATGGACCTCTGCAAGAAGCTGGTGGATGCCTACATAGACACCGCTTCAGTCGGTGCCGGATGTATAGCCGACCGCTACGGCATGGCATTGATCAACACCGGTGCCGTCCTTGAGAACAGCGACACCATGTCCCCGGAGAAGATCGCGCAGATCTCCCCGCCGGCGTTGAACAGATTGGTTAAGAAGTGCCTCACCAACGGTGCCGGACCGCAGATATTCTATCACTTCTGCGGCAACCACAAGGACGACTACATGCTGTTCAAGGACAAGATCATCTTCACCCCGTTCACAATAATGCAGATAGGATACTGGGAGCGGGAGTCCTTCCCCGCCAAGGTGATGAAGGAGACCTTCGGCCACGCCTGCGCCATAATGCCGTCGGTGGACACAAAGTTCTTCGTCATGCCGGATCAGCAGAAGATATACGACACGGCGAGGCAGCAACTGCTGGACGGGAGGGACAGCAAGTACGGATGCATTTTGGGAACAACCTGCGAGGTGCCGCCCTACTCGTATCCGGCGAACATACACACACTGGTCAAGGCGGCGGAGGATTTCGGTCGATACGGAACATGGTGAACGGTGATTGGGATGGGAGCACCGATTAGATTCATGCACTGCGCGGACCTGCATCTCGGAAGCAGGTTCTCCGGGGTCACCTCGCAGGATGAGGCCCTGGGAAAGAGACTGGTCAGCGCCACGTACGACGCATTGGAGAACGTGGTCGAATTGGCGAACCGGGAGGTGGTGGACTTCGTCATCTTCTCCGGGGACATATTCGACAGTAGCAACGAGACCCCCTACGCCCGCACCCGCTTCGCCGACGCCGTCTCCAGGATCAAGGCCACCTGCTTCATCGCCTACGGCAACCACGACTACCGCAGGCTTTGGGAGGACACCATCCCACTGCCGGACAACGCCGTGGTGTTCGGGGAGCGCCCCGAGCATTTCTTCTTCCCCTCGGGACCCGAGGCGAAGGTGTGCATAACCGGCATCAGCCACAGCCGCAAGACCCACGGTGACAGCCTGGCCGTTGATTTCGAGCCGGAGAAGGGATTCTTCAACATCGGCGTGGTCCACTGTGACGTGGACGCCAGGGACAGTCCGTATTCGCCGGTCCCCCTGAGGGACCTGATGTCGAAGGGATTCGACTACTGGGCGCTGGGGCACATACACAAATCCGCGATACTTTCGACGGACCCGTACGTCGTCTATCCCGGATGCACCCAGGGACGCAGTTCCAAGGAGTCCGGCTCCAAGGGTGTGTACATGATTACCGTGGTGAACAACAGGGTGGCTAAGGCGGAGTTCTTCGAGACCCAAGCTGTGATGTGGATCGACACCCACGTGACCATCGACGAGTCCACCACCCTCCCGTCCCTGGTCTCCGTGGCCGCGGGACAGTGCCCTCCGGGATCCCTGGTGCGGCTGTTCGTGGACGGCACAGGTCCGTTGAACTCCAAATTGAGACTGTATTCCGAGGACGTCCGCCATATGTTCGAGGAGTCCTCCGGATGCGTTTGCATAGACATGATAGTCACCACCCGTCCGGAGATGGACCTGGAGGCCAGGTCCAAGGTCGGAGATTTCACCGCCATGGTCATCGAGCACGGCAGGGACATGAAGAAGGTCATGAGCAGGCAGCAGATCGTGGATGCGATATGCACAACCGGCGCCTCGGAGTATCTCAGGCCGGTATACGAATCCATGAGCACCGAGGACCTGCGCAGACTGCTGGACGACGCGATAAACTACGTGATCGAGAGGATGAGGGAGGCTGAGTCCGAATGAAGATCACCAAGGTCGACCTGGATTCCTTCGGCTCCGTCCGGGGATTCTCCGAGGACTTCGACGAGTACAACATGACCCTCATCTACGGGAACAACGAGGCGGGCAAGACCACCATCATGGAGTTCATGCGCACCACCATGTTCCCCGGCAAGGCATGCAAGTATCCGCTGCCCAAGAAGACCGATTCCGGAGTCCTCACCGTCTCCATGGCCGACGGTTCCACCAGGGTCCTGAAGAGGGAGGCGAGGAAGGTGTTCGAGCAGGATGACAAGCCCCTGCCCGCCCAGACCCTGAACATGGATGCGGAGACCTACCGTTCCATGTACGCCTTGGACCTGGACCAGCTGACCAACGACAAGATCCTCTCCGACGGGGAGTTCAGGAGGAGGTTCCTCACCGTTCCCGGGGGAGAGAACGTCCCCGAGGTCACCAAGTCCATCCGTACCCGCATGGACGCGCTGATGTCCAAGGAGAGGATGACCGGTGCCAAGATAGTCGGTCACTACTACCTGGAGAAGAAGAGGCTCCAGGGGGAGATATACGCGGCATCCGAGGGCGACGAGGAGTACGATGCCCTCAGCGCGGAGATGGACCGCCTGAACCGGGCATTGTCCGAGGCGAAGGCCATGATACAGGCGGCGGCCTACGAGGACAACAAGGAGTTCATGCTCGATTCGCTCAAAGAGAATCTGAACTCCCTGGAGGAGCTGAAGGCCAAGCGGGCCAAGCTCAGGCCGGCCGACAGGCTTTCGGACGAGGTCATCCGCAAGGAGGCCGAACTGCGTTCCAGGATCGCCGCCTTGGACGACCTGATGGAAACGCAGACGGACGACACCCCCAGGGATACCTTCGGCACCATGAGCGCAGCGGAGGTGCTGTCCATGTCCAAGGAGATCGAGGATGCCTGGGCCGCACGTTCCCGCATGGGCATGCTCGGCGAATCCGTCGCGGACCTACGCAGGTCGGCGGAGGAGGATCGGCGCATGATCGAATCCATCGTTTCGGTGTACGGTACCACGCCGGAGGAGCTTTCCAGTGTCTCCGGCCTGACCGAGCTCAGGGACAGGCTCTACGCCAAGCAGACGAAGACCTACTCGTCATACGACAAGGTGAAGTACACCCGTATAATCGTCGCCGGCGGGGCCGTCATCGCCGCCGTCGGTGTGGGCATGGCAGCCATGGGCCTGGTCATCCCGGGTGCTGTCGCCGCCGTGGCAGGGATATTGGCCGCCTCATCACCGTTCCTGTTGCCGAGGATCAGGAAGAGGTATCCGCCGAAGGATAGGACGGATTGGAAGGCCGTTACCGAATCCTATGGTCTGCCCCCCATGGACGCGGACGGGGCCCGCAGGATGATGGCGGATGCGGACACGCTCAACGACATTATGAAGCGCAGGAACCTGTCGCTGTCCAGGATGGAGGACTTCGACAGGGAGCTGGAGGAGCTGCAGGCCAAGTGTGCCGAGGTCTGCTCGCGCCTGGGGATCTCCGGAGGTTCCACCGAGGACGACCTGGACGACATGTACAGCGTGTACGTCCTGGCCAAGAGTGCCGTACAGTCCTTCTCGGAATCCGAGGGGTTGTCTACCAAGCGCCAGGCCGCCGTCGAGGAATTGGATTCGATCTACTCCAAATACGGCGGCGAGGAGGACTTCCGTCGTCTGAAGGCCATGAGGGAGGAGGCCAGGGAATTGGACCTGTCCATATCCGCCCTCTCCGAGGCCGTGGAGTCCGCTGCGGGGATGACCTCGGACATAATCACCAAGACCGTCTCCGAGGGAGGACGCCCCGTCATGTCCCTGGAGGACGCCCAGAGCCGGGTGGACGCCATAAACGTCCGCCTGGGCGAGATAAGCAGCAGTATGAAGCAGATCCGCGACCGGGATGCCGCCGCCGACCTCAAGATCAAGATGGATGTGGCCGACGCCAAACTGGCGGAAGCCGCCAGGGAGTGGGCGGTTCTCTCGTTGGCGGACACCATCATAGCGGAATGCAGCGACCGTTTCTATGCGGATCTGCAGCCGGATGTGATGCGCACGGCCAACAGGTACCTGGACCTCATGACCGAGGGCCGCTACCGTCTGGCCAGCGATCCCAGGGACGGGGAGATCAGCATCGAGGACCGCCGCGGCAAGAAGTACGACGGGGAATGGAGCTCCGGACTGACCGATCAGGTGTACCTCTCGGTGAAGATGGCCATCGCCAAGCAGATGAGCACCGAGAAGATTCCGGTGATCATGGACGACGTGCTGGTGCGCTTCGACGCCAGGAGGAAACAGGGCGCTTGCAGGGCGATAATGGACTTCGCCAGGGATCAGCAGGTGATCATGTTCACCTGCGACAGCACACTGGGTTCCATGTTCAGATTGGAGGGCTCCCTGAAGTACGTCAAACTGCCCTGACACGGCTTTCCGACAAGCTTTATAAGGAATGTCACAGATGCCCTGGCAAGGGCAGATGTACTGTCTCCCTTGATTCACAGAATCACAATCACAATCACACGAGGGTCGCCCGAAGTGCACCCTTGACCGAACCGGCCGTGATGCTGCGTCGCATGAGGCGCCTCGGCCTTGGATGGGATATCCGCAGGTTGGCGGTTGAACAACAACCCGATGGGATTGGATCAGTCGAGACAGTATCGACTCCCTTAGGAGAAGTTCACGTGAACAGCATAGATCCCAACACAACCAAGTACCTTGTCAGAGCCAAGATCAACGCCGACGGCGTCGTGGAGAAGCCCGATGTTGTCGGTGCCGTCTTCGGTCAGACCGAGGGTCTGCTCGGTGACGAGCTGGACCTGAGGGACCTGCAGAAATCCGGCAGGATCGGCAGGATCGAGGTCGACGTCACCTCCAAGGGCGGCAAGTCCGAGGGACTGATCCTGGTCAGCAGCAGCCTGGACCAGGTGGAGACCGCTATTCTTGCTTCGGCATTGGAGACCGTGGACCGCGTTGGCCCCTGCAAGGCCGCCATCAAGGTCCTGGGCATCGAGGATGTCAGGGTCACCAAGAGAGAGATGGTGGTCGAGAGGGCCAAGGAGCTCCTCAGCGACCTGATGAAGCAGAGCAAGGGTGCCGGTTCCGACATCACCGAGGTGATCAGGCAGAGCATCCAGGTGGACGAGATCACCTCCTACGGCAAGGACCACTGCCCCGCCGGACCCAACGTGAAGGATTCCGAGGCGATCATCATCGTGGAGGGCAGGAGCGATGTCATCAACCTGCTGAAGGCAGGTATCAAGAACGCCATCGCGGTTGAGGGCACCAACATCCCCAAGACCGTCCAGGAGCTGTCCAGGGAGAAGGTGTGTACCGCCTTCGTCGACGGCGACAGGGGAGGGGAGCTCATCCTCAGGGAGCTCTTCCAGGTGGCGGACATCGATTTCGTCGCCCGCGCCCCCAGGGCCCACGAGGTGGAGGAGCTCTCCGCTAAGCAGCTTGTCAAGTGCCTGAGGAACAAGATCCCCGGGGACCAGTACATGGAGATGAATGGCTTCACCGTGGAGCGCTCCGAGGACGAGGAGCCCAGGGAGGAGGAGAGGCCCAGGCGCTCCCGCAAGACCGAGGACGAAGATGAGGAGAGGCCCCGCAGGTCCCGCCACAGTGACGACGAGGACGACGAGGAGAGGCCCAGGCGCTCCCGCAAGACCGAGGACGAGAGGCCCGCCCGCGAGCACTCCAGGACGAGGTTCAACAGCGAGGCCGCCGAGAGGTTCAAGAAGAGGTCCGAGGACGACGAGGAGAGGCCCAGGCGCTCCCGCAAGTCGGAAGAGGAGGAGAAGCCCCTGAGGACCCTCCGCGGCACAGACGAGGAGGAGAAGCCCGTTGCCGCAGAGCCGGAAGAGGAGGAGAGGCCCAGGCGTGCACGCAAGACCGAGGAGGAGAAGCCCGCCAGGACCCCCCGCGCCAAGAAGCCCGCCGTCGAGAAGGTTCTGTCCCCTGAGCAGACGGTCTACCGCGATCTGCTGAGGGAGCTGAGCAGCACCCACAACGCCAAGGTCCTGGACAACGACAACCAGATCATGAAGGAGCTGCCGGTGAAGAACCTGGTGGACACCCTCCGCGAGGACTCCGAGAACGTCGGTGCCATCGTCTTCGACGGCATCATCTCCCAGAGGATCATCGATGTGGCGTCTGAGAAGAACATCCCCGTGGTCGTGGGGGTCAAGAAGGGTAACATCACCAAGATGCCCGCCGGCATCACCTTCTGGACGAAGGAAGACCTGAACTGAGATGACCGAACCCGTAGAAGTCAAGACCTGGTCGGATGTCGCGGCATTGACCAGCACCGCAGAGATCGCCATCCCCAAGGATCCCCTTGACAGGGTCCTGGGCCAGGAAGAGGCCATAGAGCTCGCCCGCATTGCCGCCAGGCAGCGCAGGCACCTGCTGCTCGTGGGCCCCCCCGGCACCGGGAAGTCAATGATCGCCAGGGCGATCTCCATGCAGATACACCAGCCCAAGACGGAGATCAGGGTGGCCAACAACCCGGAGAACCCCGAGCGCCCCTTCCTCCAGATCATCGAGGAGGACCAGGTGCTCAAGGAGAACAGCTTCCTGGCATCCGCCTCCGGCAAGCTCATCGATCCCGAGAAGGCACCGAAGAACGTTGCCGAGAAGCTGGGATACCTGTGCAGGTTCTGCGGGAAGTACTCCTCCCACGACGAGCGCCTCTGCCCCTACTGCAACAAGGCCAAGGCCGAGGTGAACGCCTCGTCCGGGGTGATCAATCTCAACGAGATGTTCTCCAACGTCCTGGAGGGCATACCCGGTATGTCCGGGCCTAAGCCCAAGGACCGCGTGGTCACATCCCACATGCTTGCCGACGGTAAGGAGGAGACCACCGTCTTCGAGGCGGCCGGGGACAAGATTCGCGTGCTGGACCAGAAGGCCATGGAAAAGCGCCGCGAGGTGGAGAAGAAGTCCAATCAGAAAGTGATCGTTAAGCTGGACCGCTCCCCCTTCGTGCTGGCCACCGGAGCATCCGAGACCGAGCTCCTGGGTGATGTGAGGCACGACCCCTACGGCGGACACGCCGGTCTGGGAACCCCGGCCTACGAGCGTGTCGTGGCCGGTGCGATCCATGAGGCTCACGAGGGTGTGCTGTTCGTGGACGAGATCTCCCATCTCGGTCCGCTGCAGAGGTACATCCTCACCGCCATGCAGGACAAGAAGTTCCCCATCATGGGCAGGAACCCCCAGAGTGCAGGCGCCAGCGTCCGTGTCGACGACGTGCCCTGCGATTTCATCCTCGTTGCCGCATGCAACATCCAGGACCTGGAGAACATACTCTCTCCGCTGAGGTCCAGGGTCATCGGCGGAGGCTACGAGGTGCTGGTGGACGTCTCCATGCCGGACACCCCGGAGAACCGCGCCCGCTACGCCCAGTTCGTCGCGCAGGAGGTGGTCATGGACGGCCACATCCCCCACGCAACGGTGGAGGCCGTGGAGCTCATCATAGCCGAAGGCCGCAGCCGTGCCAAGGCCGACGGTCAGCTGAACGCCCTCACCCTGAGGCTCAGGGAACTGGGCGGTCTGATACGTGCGGCAGGCGACATGGCGGTCATGGAGGGTGCCGAACTCATAACCGCGGACCACATCCGCAGGGCGATAAAGCGCTCCAAGCCCGCCGAGGAGCAGATCAAGGAGCGTTACGGCTCGTACACCAAAGGTCTCTCCAAGGACATCTCGTCCGCGCAGAAGGAGAAATCCCAGTACTATCTGCAGAACGAGACCGTGGCCGACGACAGGATGTTCAACTGAGGAACATGTCCATCCTCACCGCGTCGCCGCCGTCGTTGTAGTACGCCGGCAGGTAGTCGGTGGCCGAGAAACCGAAGCGGGAGTAGAACCTCCGAGCCCGGAGGTTCTCCTTCCGCACTTCCAACGTTATGAAGCGGCGCATCTCCAGACGCGCCTGCAGTATGGTCTTCTCCACAAGCCTGGTGCCGATGCCGAGGCCCTGATACCCGGGTGCGACGGCGAAGAGCATTATCCGTACGCCCCCTCCATCGATGCGGGCGGAGCAGACGAACCCTATGGGATGTCCGGAGAAGTCGCAGGCAACGAACTGCCCTTCCGCCCATGATTGGGAGAGTGTGAGGAACACATCCGGCAGGAACTGCTCGTCCAGCGCCGTCCTGGCAATGGCGAACATGGCCTCGCTGTCGCGGGCCTCCATCCTGCGGATGTAGTACGGGATCATCTGTTCCCGCGAATCCTCTTCACGACTATTATCATTGCCACCAGGACAATCGCCGGGATGTACTTCAACGGACCTTCCGGGAACCCGCCGCCGTTGTTTGATGTGCCTCCCACACCTACGGTGAAAACGTGCGTGTACAGCTCTCCGTCGGGGGTGACCACGGTCAGTGTACACTCGGTGTCCTCAAAGAACGTCCATTCCGCGGTCATCTTTCTGCTCTCGTATTCACCGTCCCCGTCCAGGTCCCATCCGATCTCCGAGCCGAAGGGCACGGAGGATCCGGTGGCGTCCAACGTCTTCTTCCTGCCGTCGCCGGTGATATCTACGTTGAGTACCACGGTGCCGTCGAATTCCGGTCCCCAGTCCTCCAGGAACAACCGGGCGTATATGTCGGTGACCTCCTCTGAATGCACTATCATCGCCATCTCCCGGTTGTCGTCAAGGGAGGCGCCAGTCCAGTTTATCGAACCGATCCATACGGAATCGTCGCTGATGATGCCCTTGTTGTGCACCAGCTTATCGAGAACGGAGTATCTCACGTCCAGGGTGCCCTTCATGCGATAGTAAGTATGTAGCGCGTATCCGTCCTTCGCATCGTCATCGTAGGGGCTGTCGTATGTCACGTCCACCTGCAGGCGCACATCCACGCCTCTCGCCTCGGCTTCCTCCATGACGGTGAGCGGTCCGTACGCATCCACCCAGGAATGATCCACGTTAAGCTGCTGGCTGTAGAGTCTAGTCTCCGCGGAATCCAGGAACCACATCAATGTCTCACGGGAGTAGTCGGGCGAGATCACCGGCGATACATCGGCAATGTATGTCTCGAAGGTCTCAACGACCTCATCACAGGGCGACAGGACAGCGGGGAGGACGGTGTTGTAAACGCTTCCGAAGGTAACCACGTCCAACCCTTGGGAATCGGAACGGAATATGGTCTGCACATACTCTGCGCATTCCCTGTTCTCCACGATGACGCCCCATCCCCTGTTCTCGGAGAACCCGGCCTCCGTCCAGTTCTCGGAGGTGACGACCACGGTGTCCCCGTCGATGACGGCATACTTCGTGTGCAGATTGGAGAAGCGCTTGTAGGAGTCGTAAGATCTCATCATCAGGACCTCCGCACCCTCGTTCTCCAGCGTCTTGAGTATTGCCATGCAATCGCTGTCCAACCCTCCCACGGGTGAGCCTTCGACGAGTATCGTCACATCCACCCCTCTCCTCACCGCATCCCGCAGGGCGGATGCGACGGTCTTGTCCTCCAACGTGTATAGGGAGGCGGAGAAGCTCTGTTCGGCCTGCTGTACCGCCTTGATAACAGGTAATCCGTCGGATTCGGGGAAGGAGAAGGGTGTGACCACACAATCCTCGTAGGTGCGTAGGTAGTGGTACAGCGTCCTTCCAGGGACATGGATCTTCCACCTCTCCCCGTCATAGGGTGCCGAGGAACCGTTGTTCCTGATGGCCACCTTCTTCTTGGGGATCTTCCTGAACGCCTCTCCTTCCCACAGTCCTGAGGGTTCGCAGTCTCCGTATACGAAGCTGTCAACAAGCGTTCCGTCGTTGGAGAATATGTGAACGTCGTCTCCGTTGTCATTGAGGGAGAATCCTTTCGCCTCCACTCCGCAGGTACCGAAGACGATGTATGAGTCGATCAGAAGCCATTCCTCGGCCTCGCCGGACAGGAAGGTCATCACCTGTCCCGGTCCTAGGGTTAGCGATTGGGTGAAGCTCACCGTCCCTTCGCCGTCGGTCACGTAGTAGTAGGCTAGGTCGATGTACGTGAACGAGTTGTTCCTCACTGAGAATCCTTCGGAGGATCCTGTGGGGTTCACCATATCGAGGATCGGCCCTACGGCTGTGCCATGGGAATCTTCCGATACCACCGGACAGAACAGACATAGCGCCAGAACCGCAATGATGTAAAATCTGCGCATACGCGCGAGACTGCACGTATGCGCTTATGAAGGGGGAATTACCTGTAGCCTATAGCCCGGAGACCAGGTCCAGCAGGGCGGCCTTGGGGTCCTTGTTCTTGACCACGCCGGAGGCCAGCAGGACTCCGTCGGCTCCCAGTTCTATGGCCGCCTTGACATCCGCACCGGTCTTCACGCCGGCGCCGCAGAGGACGGATATGCCCTTGTTGACATCCTTCACCGCTGCCACGGTATCGCTGACGATCCTGGGATTGGCGGTGGTGACGGAGATGTCCCCTCCGATGAGTTCCGGGGGCTCCACGGCTATGTAGTCCGGGGCGAAGGCGGCAACCGAGACAGCCTTTGCCACGGATTCCGCGCAGACCATTTGAACGAGACCCAACTCCTTGCACATGGACACGCACTGACCGATGATATCGTCGGCGAAGCGGTGCTCCGAGTGGTTGATCAGGGAGCCGCAGGCTCCCGTGGCCTTCACCATGGAGGGAGTCATCCATCCGGTGGCGGAACCGGGCTTGTACGGGTCCACGTTCTGCGAGAGCACCGGGATGTCCACCGCTCTAGCTACAGCGCCGAGCTCCGCGACGGGGGGACAGACAGCTATGCACAGCCCGGTCTCCTCCGCCACGGTCTGGCAGATCTGCGCCAGGCGGAGGGCACCGGGCCCGTCCACCTCGGCGTAGGCCTTGAAGTTCACGACCACCGCAGGGGTCCTGAGCTCAGTCAAGGTCTTCCAGCCTCTGCTTCAGCTCGTTCAGGACGGCGGGCCTGGAGGTGTACTCCATCTCCTCGGGTCCGAGGATGGCGGGCATGAAGGGTCCCATGGACCTCATGAACTTGCTTGCCTTGACGGCCCTCTGCCTGACGTAGTCCCACTCTGCGCCCTTGAAGAAGTCCATGGGCACGTGGTCTCCCACGGTGCCGTACTTCTCCAGGCCCTGGAACCTTCCGTTGCACATCTGGAATCCCAGAGCGCAGATTCTCGGAGGTCCGTCGAAGTAGGTGGGGTCCGAGTTGTCGGGGGAGCAGGGGTACCAGGCTCCGTAGTGAGAGCCTCTCATCCATCCGGCGACCAGCATGGTGTTCATGAACACCTGCAGGTACTCGCCCACGGAGGGCAGTCCGCTCTGGGCCCTGCAGACGCAGACGGGGTCGTCCTTGCCCACATACTTGCCGGCGGTCAGGTTGAGCTTGTCGGTGGACACCACGCACGCGGGGCCGATGCCGGCGCGGCTGGTGATCCTCTTGATCGCGTATCTGGAGGTGTCTCCCAGGAGGGAGAGGATGCTGAGGGTCTCCTCGGGGGAGGACATGACCACCTTCTTGTGGTCCAGAACGTCGTGGATCTCCACGTCGAATCCCTTCTTGGCCTTGGCGTCGATGACCAGGCCAGTGGTGGTGAAGGGGTCCAGGTAGATCCTGCTCAGGGGCAGGGAGTATGCGGAGGGCTCGGTCTTGTCCGCCATGAAGAAGATGACGGGCTCTGCGGGCCTCTCCTCGAAGGACATCTCCGCGGATCCGGGTCCGGCGCCCTTGATGTTGCCGGAGAATGCGTCGGTAAGGATGTCCTGACCGGCTCCGTACAGCTTCATCTGCTTGGCCAGCTTGGTGGCCTCGGTGAATGCGTCCCATCCGAGCTTGTGGACCTCTGCGTTGTTCTCACCCTTGTAGTGGGACATGAACAGGTTGATGTCGTCGCCCACGCGGGTGACGTAGAAGTCCTCTATGATTCCCTGCTTGGCGGCGTCGGCCAGAGTCTCCTTGCACTTCTCGATCATCGAGGGGTGGGGCCTGGTATGTCCGCAAACGGATCCGACATCTGCCTTGATCACTGAAATCGTAACTTTCTCTGCCATTTCGCTTACCACCGATTGGTTGGGTATTGTCGCCCCCTACAACGTGGACTTATAATAATATACCCCCGCACGCAGGCGCGACTATTGCGCACAATCTTATAGGGCATCGGGGATGCGTACCGCATGGCAGTCAACAACAGGGACTCGTCCACCGTCAAGGCGGGGGACGGGACCGTAACCGTCTCCGGCTGGATCCAGGAGACCAGGAACCTGGGCGGCATATCTTTCGTCATCCTCAGGGACAGGCACGGGACCATCCAGCTCACCCTTCCCAAGAAGAAGGTGGACCCGGAGCTCTTCGCTTCTTTGACCACACTCTCCAGGGAGTCCGTGGTAACGGTCACCGGCGAGGTGAAGGAGAGCAACCAGACCGATCTCGGTGTGGAGATCATCCCCTCCTCGTTCACCCTCGAGTCCGAGGCGGCCGTTCCCCTGCCCATGGGAGTGGTGGACAAGGTCAACGTGGAGATGGACACGCGTCTCAACAACAGGTTCATGGACCTGCGCAAGCCGGAGGTCAGGGCTGTATTCGAGCTCAAGAGCCTGATGGTCAGGCTGATAACCGAGGCCATGGAGGACAGGGACTTCGTTCAGGTGAACACGCCCAAGATAGGCGCCTCCGGTGCGGAGGGTGGGGCCACCCTGTTCAAGGTGGACTATTTCGGCAAGCCCGCATATCTGGCACAGAGCCCCCAACTCTACAAGCAGATCCTGATGTCGTCGGGATTGGACAGGGTGTTCGAGATGGCCCCCGCCTTCAGGGCGGAGAACTCCAACACCAACCGCCACGTCACCGAGTTCATCTCCTTCGACGGGGAGATGTCCTGGATCGAGAGCATGGAGGACGTGATGTCCATGATCGAGGACGTCATGGATTCCGTGATCACCGGGCTGAAGGAGCGCGGTGCCAAGTGGCTCAAGGCCATGGACAAGGACATCAGCATCCCCAAGCGCCCCTACCCCAGGCTCACATACTCAGATTGCCTGGAGATGGCCAACGCCGGCGGACTGTCCCTGAAGGACGGCGACGACCTGGGCATCGAGGGCGAGAAGATCGTGGGAGAGGTGATGAGCCAGAAGGGCTACGACATGTACTTCATCACCGAGTACCCCGAGGAGGCGAAGCCCTTCTACATCATGGAGAAGGACGGCACCCCCTACTGTTACTCCTTCGACCTGGACTGCAAGGGTCAGGAGATCTCCTCCGGCGGACAGAGGGAGCACAGGTACGACCGCCTCACCGCCAGGATGCAGCGCTTCGACCTGGACACCGAGGACTTCGCCTTCTATCTCGATGCCTTCAGGTACGGCATGCCTCCCCACGGAGGATGGGGCATCGGTATCGAGAGGCTGCTGGTGAAGCTGTTGGACCTACCCAACGTCCGTGAGGCCATACTCTTTCCCAGGGACCCGTCGAGGTTGTCCCCCTGAACAGGGGCGGATTCGGCCGGATTCGGCCACCTCCCCTTCTTATCTTTATAAACCAATGACTGCCTGGGTGATTCGGTCAAGATGGGTACGCAGGGCGATATCTACGAACGGGAGCTCAAACATCTCCTCTCCGGGGATCAGGCGGTCATAGACAAGGTGACCAAGACCTGTACCGAGGAGGAGGCCGCGGGTTACCGCTCTCTCCTTTCGCATCCGTTCATGGTCGTCCGTGCCGCCGGGTCACACGGAGTGGACCTCATCGCCCTCAGATGGGACTTCTCTTTCCCGATCGAGGTCAAGAGCTCCGCGGACTTCGTTCTCCATTTCAGCCGCAACCCCCGTCTGGGGGAGCAGGCGGAGAACATGGCGGCGGAATGTGCCAGATCGCAGCTGCTGCCCATCTATGCCTTCCGTCTGAAGAAGTCTGGAGGCAACGTGAAGGGCGATCCCTGGCGTCTGTTCATATTACCGGTGGAGGATCGTCTGCGCGGACCTGCCGGACTGCTGCAGCGCAGGATCCCCTGCATGTACCGGGGTCCCAGCGGCAATCTCATAATGAAGTGGGATGAGGGCATGAAGCTCTCCGAGTTCCTGAGCTACGCCAACATGTCGACGCAGTGAGGGGCCGTCGGTACTCATAGGGCTCATCACGGATCAGCCTCGGATTATCGTCATCCGGCACATCCTCGCCGTTGGATTCCGAATCGTCTATTTCATCCCTGTCATACGACGGACGGGTTCTCTGGCGCCTGCGATCACTTCTTCCGGAAGCAGTACCTCGCCGCTGAGGTTCTCAAGACATGCGAGGACGTTCTCCGGTGTGATCCTCTTCATGGGTTCGCACACAGCCGATTCGGGGAAGCGGAACGCCCTTCCGGGGAACTCCCGCTCCAGGCGGTGCCTCATGCCGGTCTCGGTGATCACGATGAACTCCTTCGCATCGGAGGAGCGGCAGAAGCGGATCATGTCCTCGGTGGAGCCCACATGGTCCACCATCTCCAGGATCTCCGACCTGCACTCGGGGTGAGCCATGGACGGCGCATTCGGGTATGGCTGCTTAAGAGCCAGCACCTCCTCCTTGGTGATCCTGTCGTGGATGGGACAGCATCCATCCCAGAGTATCAATCTCTTCCCTGACACCTTCTCGGACACGTAGCTCCCCAGGTTCCTGTCCGGCACGAAGAGTATCTCGTCATCATCGATCGATGAGACCACCTTCAGGGCGTTCCCGGAGGTGCAGCATATGTCCATCTGGCACTTGGCAGCTGCGGTGGTGTTCACGTATCCGACGACCACCGCATTCGGATGCTCCTGCTTCTTTCTCCTCAGATCCTCGGCGGGGCACATGGCGGCCATGTCGCATAGTGCGTCGGGAACCGGCAGCAACACCTTCTTCTTCGGAGAGAGTATCTTGGCGGTCTCTCCCATGAAGGATACGCCGCAGAAGACGATCACGTCGGCGTCGGTCTCGGAAGCAGCGATAGAAAGGCCGAGGGAGTCTCCTACGATATCGGCGATGTCCTGAACATCGGCGGATGTGTAGTTGTGTGCAAGGATCACGGCATTGCGTGATTCCTTCAGTTCAGCGATCCTCTCGGCTACGCCGGCCATGGGCATCCATACGAAGGACCATATTTAACTTCCGCACCACAACCTGCGCAATCGGTTAATACCCAAGCCAGGATGGCGGTCCATGGACGGCAGAGAGGACACGGCCTCCGCCAGGTTCGCATGCACCGACGCCGAGAGATGCGCGTTCGAGCTGGGCATCAAGCTCGCCACGATATATCATCAGTTCGTGGGCACCCCCTTCGATTCCGGGAGCATATCCGCTCTAGAGGAGGCCATCGCCCGCAGCATCCGCGTACAGCCCTACGTTACCGACGCGGAGGTGACGATAGACCGTTCCCGCATCCCCGAGGACGAGGACGTCTACAGCTACGTCTCCCTCACCGGCGACATGATCGATGCCAAGGTCACCGTCTCCTACCGCGGCGTGACCATGAGGGGGGAGATGAGGTACGACAACGACCTCGGCTACCCCCTGATGTACATATCCAAGAAGCGCTGCTGAGCATATTTCCCCATCATATGGGGATGAATAATGCCAGCATGTGCAGTCTAAACCCTGTTTATAAGTCGATTTTATAAATATGGGAAGCGCCATGCACCTTTACTAGATGTGGGTTGCACATGATCTCCGACATTAAGATTGGCATCACAGGTCTGCCGGGTGCCGGCAAGACCTACGCCCTGATGAAGGTCATCGAGATGCTTGAGGCTCCAGGTGACGTCAAGATCGGCGGCATGATCGACGAGCCTCTCATGGAAGGCCACCACAGGGTCGGCTTCACCTGCCGCGACCTGATGACCGGCAAGACGGAGGTCTTCGCCCACGTGGATTACGAGAGCCGCATCATGGTGGGGAGGATCGGCGTGGACGTCTCCAAACTGGAGTCCGTGGCCGTTGACGCCATCATGAACGCCTGCGAAGAGTGTGACATCATCGTCATCGACGAGGTGGGCAAGATGGAGGTCGAGAGCGAGAAGTTCGTGCAGGCGGTACGCGACGCATTGGACTTCGACAAGCCCATGATCCTCACCCTGCACAAGAAGTCCCGCAACCCTCTGCTCCAGGACATCCGCAGAAGGGACGACGTGAGGATACTGGAGGTCACGCCTACCAACCGCAACCTCCTGCCACACAAGATCTACAGGCTGATGACCGGTGAGAACAGCTGATGGACGCAGTCAGGATCACCGAAGGCTCCACACTCCTGGAGGTGCCCGCATCACACTCCGCCGGAGGGCCCGGCAAGATACTGGGCACCGTGTTCTTCAACGAGCAGATGGCCTTCAATCGCGATGTCAGCGTGATGTTCCTCCGTTCTCTCGATAAGGAGGTCACCGTGGCGGACTGCATGACCGCCACCGGTTCCAGAGCCGTACGTATCGCCAACGAGGCGCCGAAGACCATCGTCACCGCCAACGACATCAACGCCGGTGCGATCCCTTGGATCGAGGGGAACATAAGGCTCAATGATCTCACCAACTGCCGTGCGGTCCGCAGCAGCCTGCATTCCCTGTTGGCGGACGAGGTGTTCGGCTATGTGGACCTGGACCCCTTCGGTTCTCCGGTACCCTTCCTGCATTCCGCCATACAGGGCTGCAAGCGGAAAGGCATCCTTGCCATCACAGCCACGGATACCGCCCCTCTCGCCGGCGCACATAGGGCCAAGTGCGAGCGCAGATATCAATCGCGTCCCATTCGCGGGCCCATGTGCCATGAAGTGGGGTTACGCATAGTGTTGGCCACCATGGCCAGGGAGCTGGCCAAGTTCGACAGGGGATTCAAGCCCCTGATCTCGTTCTTCGCCGACCACTACTTCAGGGTGTACGTGCAGGTGGTGGAAGGCACCACCGCCGCTGACGCATGTTTGGACAGCTTGGCATATCTGTCCTACGATCCTGTCACGTTGGACAGGTCAGTGTCACATGAGAAGGACGCACAGCATGTCTACGGTCCGGTATGGACGGGTCCTCTCTTCGACCTGCCCACGCTGGAGGCCATGTCCCCCGAGGGTATGGCGGACCCCCGCAGGTGCTCCCGCATGCTGGGACTCTGGAAGGACGAGTTGGATACCCATCCATTCCTGTACGAGGTGTCCGAGCTGTCCTCGGCGCTGAAGACCCAGACACCAAGATACGATCATCTTATGGAGGTGCTGAACTCCTACGGTCGCACCTCCAGGACCCATCTTTCCCCCACCGCATTCAAGACCGTCCTCTCGCCCAAGGAGGTGAAGGACGCCTTCCTGGAAGCGGTGGGTGATTGAAGGTTTGATATAGGTTCGGGTCATGGCAGATGTCGGTTACAATGCCGACCGTTGCGATCATTGGCGCCCAGTGGGGCGATGAGGGTAAGGGCAAGATCACCGACTACCTGGCCGAGGGCGCCGAAGCCGTCGTGCGGTTCCAAGGGGGCAACAACGCCGGCCACACCATCGTGGTGGGCGAAAATGTCTTCAAATTGCATCTTCTGCCCTCGGGCGTTCTGCGCCCCGGGAAGCTGGCCGTCATCGGGAACGGCGTCGTGGTGAACGTACAGGACATGGAGGAGGAGATCCGTCAAATCGAGGACGCCGGACTCTCCATCGACGGTCTGAGGATATCCGACCGCGCCCATCTCATCATGAACTACCACAAGAAGCTGGACGGTGCCGAGGAGGTCTACCGCGGCAAGAGGGCCGTGGGCACCACCAAGAAGGGCATCGGTCCCTGCTACCAGGACAAGATCGCCAGGATCGGTTTCCGTGTGGGCGACCTCCTGGAGCCCGAACTGATCAGAGAGAAGGCCTCCTATGTGGTTCCGATGAAGAAGGACATCATGAAGCTCATGGGCGCCGAGGAGTGCCAGTGCACCAACGAGTCGTTCTCCGACAGGCTCATCGGCTGGGGCGAGAAGTACGGGAAGTATGTCTGCGACACCTCCGTCCTGGTGAACGAGATCATCGACAGGGACGGCTGCGTGCTCTTCGAGGGCGCCCAGGGAGTCATGCTCGACATCGACCACGGAACATACCCGTATGTCACATCCTCATCCACCGTCGGCGGAGGCATCTGCTCCGGGTCCGGCGTTGCTCCTAACAAGATCCAGAAGGTGGTGGGCTGCCTGAAGGCGTACACCACCCGCGTCGGCGAGGGACCATTCGTCACCGAGCTCACCGGCGAGGAGGAGCTGGAGCTCCAGAAGAAGGGCGGGGAGTTCGGCGTCACCACCGGCAGGGGCCGCAGGTGCGGCTGGCTGGACCTGGTGGTGGCGGAGCACGCGGCAAGGCTGTGCGGCATCACCTCCTGGGCCGTCACCAAATTGGACGTGCTCAACGATTACGATTACATCAAGGTCTGTGTGGCCTACGAGATCGATGGGGAGCAGGTGAAACACTTCCCTGCATCCGTGGCCAAGCTGGAGAGGGCCAAGCCGGTGTACGTGGAGCTTCCGGGATGGAAGGGCTGGCAGGAGTCCGAGGAGGTCCTGCAGCAGGGCTTCGACTCCCTGCCGGAGAACATGAAATCTTACATCAAATTCATCGAGGACTACACCCACATCCCTGCGGACATCATCAGTGTGGGTCCTGACAGGCACGAGACCATCGACCGCACCGGCGGCGCCTGGTGGAATTAAGCCCTGGGTTCGGTGTACCTGTCGAAGGAGTAGAACGCATCGTCGTTCTGCAGATCCGGGTCGCGGCCTCCGTGACGGAGTTCGAACAGTCTGCGGATGAAGGATTCGCGGTATTGGATGAATGTACGGTCCGATATCATGCCGCAGATCTCTTCGCAGGTGCACCACCTGGTCTCCGATACCTCCGACTCCTGCATGACGATCGGCGAGCCGTCGTATTCCGCTGTGTAATAATCGTCGAAGCCGAAGTCGAAGCGGATGGTGATGCGTCTGTCGTCATCGTCGAAGATGTGGTGGAGACCTATCTCCTCCAACATCTCCCTGGATGCCCCTTCCGCCGACGATTCGCCGGCGTCCACCTGACCTCCGGCGGACATGTCCCAGTATCCCGGAAGCGAAGATTTGCTCATGGAGCGCCTCTGCACCAGCATACGGTCTCCGTCGAAGACGCAGACGTGCGCGATCAGCCTGTATTCCCCGGGACCCCAGGCCCCTCTGGGAACGCGTTTGCCGGTGAGATGTCTCTCGGAATCGTAGACATCGGTGAGCTCCATGACTTGGCTGAACGCGATCGGGGATAATTGTCTTTGTATCGTTATGCAGGGTGGGTCCAACGTCAAAAGTTCTATGTGCCAGCATTCTGCAAGCATTCAAAATGAACGGAATGAATGTTTAAAAACTGTTTATCAAACGATCATGTTCTTTGGTGAACAATTATATACGTTCATTCTGCTCCGAAATTATGACTGTACTGTCTGGTACCGTCGGCGGCAAAGGCGCCAAGAGCCCCGTGAAGAGTCGCTCTTTGGGGGGGGGGGCCTACGCTTCGACGGGAAGCAAGAGGAAGGCATTCATCTGCCTTCTGGCGATAGCCGTCGCGGCCGCATTTTTGGCCGTACCGGCTTTGTCCCCGGCAGCACCCGTCTCGTATGTCGATACGGCGGATGTGAGCTACGGGACCCAGGGTTCAGACGGAACATCTTCCGCTGATACCGATCCCACTACGAACGAACAGATCTCCTATCTGTTGGATGAACTGACCTATATTGCGCTGATGCTTGAGCCTCTGGATCAGGTAAGCTCCGGTCAGACCGAAGTCACCTCCGAGCGTCAGATCAACGGCAACGAGACCATAACTGGCGATCTCGTTCTCCAGAACGGTGCCGACCTCGTCTTCGGTAAAGACGACAAGCTCACCGTCACCGGCGCACTGATCATCAACGGCAATGCGAAGCTCACAGTCGTCGACGGCGGCAGCATCGATATCGTTGCAGACGCAGTCGCCCTTGGTCAGAACGATCTGCTTACCGGATGCAGAATGGTCGCCGATAAAGATGTCGCGTTCGTCTTCGAGGCCACATTCGATATCGATAAGGCTGACAAGATCGCAACCGGGCGGATATCACTGTCACTCGATGCCAAGGGCAACTTCTCCCTGATACAAACGTCCATTTCAGAGGGCACCACTCCCGTGACGACTATCGACATCGACGGTTCTGACACCGCCCGCGACCTCTATGTCGAAGCTGAATTCAACGTCACATCGCTCTACGCACATCTGTTGAACCTCCCGGAGACCCAGGATATCATCTCCAAGATTTTGATGGACTACATCCTCTCTTCCGAGAACGGCTTCCCGTATCTGGATCTGGAGGTCGGGATCTCAAGCTTAGAAGTGAATCTGAAGAGTAACGATGGTAATCTGACGCCCGAAGGCCAGATACTCTCATGTTCCAACTTCGTCATGTCCCTCGTGTCCGGAAAGGACAACTCTCGCAGTGCGGAATTCAATGCTTCCGTGGGGGAGATGACCCAGTCCTACAATTATACCGAATCATACTCCGATTATGAATGCAGGCTGACCTACAACCCGTCGATAACCACTGCGTATTACTACCTTGGAGATTATTCCTTCAAGAACGAAATCAGTTTTACGGAGAACGGTACCGTCGTTACCGAACCGGGTACTGCTTATGGCGAACCTTATTCGAAGGCCTATTCCGGACTGAAGTTATATGTCACAGCTCAGACGTCCGGCGTCGAGAAACTTCTCAGCAGTCTTGCCGCTTTCGATCCCTCCAAGGATGACCTCATAACTGTCCTGCAGAGTGTGGATTACGGTACACTGATCGATCTGAGTCTCGATTTAGATTCGTACAGTTCGACCGATATTTCCGAGATAGTTGAACCCAGTAATTTTGACAAGTCGACCTGGGATTCGATTCTTAAAGATATGGCGGTAGGTACTGACAACAAATACGTCAGCATGAAGTTTGATGTCAGCGGGATCTCGTTGAGTATCGAGTCGGATGTTGCCGCCACCATCAGCGACAAGCCCCTGATGAAGGCGAGCATCACTGTCGATAAAGCCCAATTCGGCGGCAAGGACAGTGGTTATAAATACGTCGATACCAGCGGCAACACTTCGCAGATATCTGTCGAAAAATCGGACGCTTCGGCCGTTGGACTGCAGTTCGACATCACCACGGATTATGCAGAGAACATCGGTGTCATTCTAGCCATGTACCTCTTCGGTTCCAGCGATGGTGATGGTGCTGTAGAACCCAAGGACATCTATGATTTCCTTGTGAATGATTCCAACGTTCACATCGATTGTAAATTGGCTTCCGCATCCTTCGCGAATAACGAGAACGTCTATAACCAGGATGGGTCCCTTGCCGGCAGAACTAACTACGGTTTTGAGGTCAAGCCTGCAGGTGATACTGCCGTGGCAGGATTCGAAACCTTGGGAATGACCCTTGACGTGAACGTCAACGAGGACAGCCTCCGCGCCGACATGGACGCCAGCCTTTCCATCAGGTCCGCTCCCGGTGCTAAGGTGATCATAACTGGTTTAGACTCCCCATTCTGGATCGAGAGTCCGTCAGTAGAGATCACCGCCGGATTTGATGATCTGGATCTTTGGGAGGCAATGCAGAGTTCGGATCCGCTCGAATCGATCTTCGATGCCACTTCCGTTGACATCCTGCTTGAGGCCGATTGTATCGATTTGAGTGGTGACTCAGGCACGTTCCGTGCGACGGATTTCACCGGTTCCTATGAAGGTATGGCCAGTGGGATCATCAACGGAAAAGGTCTCCTCCTAGCCCTCAGCATATCCGTCGGTGAGTTTGATTATGCTTCTGGAGAGGAAGTCGATCTGCAGATCTACGACGTCAAGAGGGACTCCTCGGGAACATACACCGTTGGGATGCTTACCGGGTACTATCGCGTTGGCGATACGACCGTCAACGTGGCAGATATGAACCCCGGCAAGTATCTGAACATCGTTAATGACGGTGTCACGGTTGAGGACGCAATTGATGAGAGTGCCATGTTCGGCTTCAAACTCCCCGCGACCACCGTCACCGGAGCAACCGTCGATGGGACCTACGTCACCGGATCCTCGATGACCGTTCCGGCCGTCGAAGGCCAGACCGGATGGAATGTGAACGGAGTGTTCTATGCCAACGGCGAGACCTTCGTTCTCAGCGAGCCGAATGTGACCATCACCGCCGTCTCGATTCCGGTCTACACGGTGACATTCACCGCCACGGACATCGACTACAGCAGTACCGCCAGCGTCACGCAGGGTTCCATACTGAGTACGCCCATCGTCACCCGCGAGGGTTACACATTGAGCGGATGGAACACCGCAGCCGACGGCTCAGGCACCGCCTACACCGACGGCAGCAACGCAGACTTCATCGCGGACACCACGCTCTACGCCGTGTGGAGCGTCAACACCTACAAGCTCACCGTCGTCTACGGCAACGGAACCGAGAACAAGGTGGTCGATGTCGCATACGGCGCGAAATTGGCCGACGCGATCGGAGAGGCACCCACCCGCGAGGGATACACGTTCGATGGCTGGGACGGCCCCGAGACCATGCCCGCCAACGACCTCTCGGTCAGGGCGCAGTGGAGCGTCAACACCTACAAGCTCACCATCGTCCTCAACAACGGAACGGATGATGTTGTGCTTGATGTCGAATACGGCGCCAGCGTCAGGCCCAACCTCCCCTCGAACCCTGTCCGCGACGGATATGAGTTCGTCCGCTGGAGCGGATTGGTCGACACCATGCCCGCCAACGACCTCTCGGTCAGGGCGCATTGGACCAAGGAGATAACCTCCTCGGACTTCGATACCACCGACAGCACCAACACCGTGATTAAGGGCGAGGACTCGATCACCGTCCCCAAGACCGATCTGAATGCCATCGGTGAGGACCAGAAGGTCACCATATCGCTCAGCGAAGGTACTATCGAGCTGACCCAGTCCGGTATCGGCAAGATCGCCGGCACAGCCAACTCGCTCTCGACCAAGGTCACCGTGACCATCTCCTCCAACCCCGTCAATGAGAGGGTGTTGCAGGTGGTCCCGCTGGAGTACAGGGAGTTCGCTCGGAACGCGACCCTGATCAGCATCGACTTCGACGGAGCCGGCAGTACCTCGGACCTCGGCGAGACCTGGGTCACCGTGGCTTTCACCGTGCCTGACGGAATGAACCTCAAGGTCCTGTACTTAGCCGACGACGGCTCGGTGGAGACCCTCAGGTCCGAGGTGGTGGATGACGGGAACATCAGGTTCTGCACCACCCACTTCTCCGATTTCATCGTCGGAGCCGATGTCGATCCGCCTGCATCTCCGAGCGACAACAACATTCTGATGTACATCGCTATAGCGGTGGTCGGCATCGTTGCGGTGGTCGGAATAGTCGTGTACCTGAGAAGGTGAACTCAAACCCCTTTCCCCTTTCCCCTTTTTTATCATGAACGCCGACACCGTCATCCGGATAGAGGGGCTGAAGAAGTCCTACGACGGCAGCGTGGTCCTTGATGTGGAATCGCTGGAGATCCCCGCGGGAACACTGATCTCATTGATCGGACCGAACGGTGTGGGTAAATCCACCCTGCTCGAGATTCTTGCCGGCATCCGTTCGGCGGATTCCGGTACCGTCGGGATAGACGGCAAGGTGCTGCTGCTCCCCCAGAGGATGGAGGCGTTCGAGAGGTTAACCGTGCGTCAGAACATATCCTACTTCGCCAAGCTGTTCGGACGTGAAGATTCGGACGAGATCATGAGGTTGGCAGGCGTCGACTCTTACGCCGGAGTTCTCTACCATATCCTTTCGGGAGGGTATCGCAGGCGGGTATGCATCGCATGCACGCTGTGCGGAAGTCCGGACATACTGCTGATGGACGAGCCGATGACCGGCCTCGATCCGGAGGCCAGGGCGGAGATATGGGAATTGCTCCGTTCGCTGACGTCGGAAGGGATCACCGTGATCCTCTCTACCCACGACCGTACCGAGGCGATGATGTATTCGGATGCCATCGCCGTGCTCAGCCAACGGGGCATAGAACTGAAGGATGCCATGGGTATCGATTCCCACATCGTCAGGATCAGGGAACCCGTCGACAGATCAATCCTGTCCGATCTGGGCGCTGAATCGGACGGCGATTTTGCAGTCCTGGGGCCGCTCAGCACATTCGAACTTACGGAGACGTTGGTCACACTCCGTTCCGCCGGGATATCCGAGGAAAGGATATCGGTGATATCTGGAGGGCAGAGATGAACGGTTCGGTCTCCAGGATCATCTCGTCGGCGGCCACATCCCTTCGGACCGTCTTCGGTTCGAAGAGTGCCATCGCATGGATGATCGTCATACCTGTCGTCGTCTCGATCTTCGCCGGATTGCTAATCGCATTCGCGGACAACGAGGTGATGAGCCTTCACGTCCAGGACCTGGATGATTCGTCGCTGTCCAACAGATTGATACAGGAATTGGGAGAGGAATACCGGGTGGTGATGGTGGACCGGGACGCCGACCCCGAACAGGTGGTGGGCAGAGATGCGGTATTCCTCCTGGTGATACCCGACGGCTTCGAGGACTGGGCATGGGACAGCTACCCCGACGATCTGGGTCTTGTGCTGCATTACGACGGTGGGATCACCATGGTGAATGTGTGGGTCCAGACCAATCCGTCATTGATACCTGTCGGCATGCCTCAGGCCTACTTCGACTTAGGAACGATAGGCACCGGCGGAGACTCGTTGTACGACACGTATTATCCAACGGTCCTTGCCGCAGTCCTCATGCAGGTGGTCCTCGGCACCATAATCTCGATGCAGTATACCGTCCGCGTATCCAACCTCAGCCCCCTTATGTGGAACACCTGTCTGAGGAGATGGGAGTGGCTGGTGTCACAGGTGATCTGGGTCATGGTCCCGGCTGCCGTCTGTTCGGTCTTCGCGACCATGATCATGTCCATGTTCTATCCCATATTATTTACACCGGCGCTGATCCCGCCCATCATGCTCTCTGTGGTCGCGGCGGTGCCGTTGGCAATGCTATTCTCCATCCTATCTAACAGCGTATATTCGTCTATGGCTGTGGCGACGGTGGCCACCACCATCATGGCCCTGGTCTCCGGCGGCCTGATCCCCAACTACCTGTTAAATGACATCCTCAGGTTCTTCGGCGCCATACTTCCGATGACATACGCGATCACCGGTATGAGGTCCGCCATGGATGTGAACACAGCGCTGTCGTATGGCGACTCGATGTTGTATCTGGGTCTTTTCTTCATCGCAGCATCCGCATTATGGGTGGCCGCGGATTGGTTGGCCGGGAAGGTCTCCGTAAGAAGGGCGTGAGACATTTATCAGGGGTCTATTGGGAAAGGCCCTTGTCGCATACCCATCGAATCCTCAAAACCGATATATCGTTCATAATCGTTGGACGTCCGATGTCCGGCGAGATCACCGTGAGCCAGTTCAACGAGAGGGTCAAACAGGCCCTCGGCTTCGCCCCCGGCCTCAGTGACATCACCGTGGTCGGGGAGATCTCCGAATACAAGGTGGCTTCCTCCGGGCATGTGTATCTCACCCTCAAGGATGATTCCGCAGCCCTTTCATGCACATTGTTCCGTTCCGCAGCCTCGCGTCTGACGTTCAAGCCGGCGGTGGGCATGGTTGTGGCAGCCTTCGGCGGAGTGTCCTTCTACAGCCCCCGCGGCAGTCTCAGCTTCAACATCCTGGGCATGGCACCCTACGGCAAGGGTGAATTGCAGAAGGCCCTGGAGGAACTGACAGCCAAACTACTGAAGGAGGGGCTGTTCGATGCCGAGAGGAAGCGCCCCGTTCCAAGATATCCGAAGGTTATCGGCGTGGTCACCTCCCGCACCGGGGCTGTGATCAAGGACATCATAGACACCGCATCCCGCAGGTTCCCCGCAGATATTCTCCTGGCGCCGGCACAGGTGCAGGGCGAGGGGGCCGACGCCTCCATAGTCAGGGGGATCGAGTTGCTGAACAAGGTGGGTGTGGATGTGATCATAGTCGGAAGGGGCGGCGGATCTGCCGATGACCTCTCCGCGTTCAATTCCGAGATGGTCGTGAGGGCAGTCTGCGCATCAAAGGCGCCGGTGATATCGGCAGTGGGGCATGCCACCGACAAGTCCCTGACGGACCGTGCCGCCGACCGCTACGCGGAGACCCCCACCATGGCGGCCACCATCGCCACCCAGGAGAAGGAGGGCGAGGAGCGGAACATCGAGTCCCTGGAGATGAGGATGGTCCGTGCTCTGAGAGGCGTCACCGAGCGCATGAGGTCCCGCTTCGCTCTGTATGACTCAAGGCTCAGGCCGGAGGCCGCCCTGGCGGACATACAGAACCGCCGCTCCGAGGTGGAATCCAGGTGGACCATGGTCCGTTCCCGTGTCGAGCGGGGGGTATCGGATGCCCACGCCTCATTCGCCAGGGCTGACGGTCGTCTGGACCCCAGACGCGCCTACGATACCATCCTCAGATTGGAGGGTACCCTCGACGGTCTCTCCGAGAGGTCCGTGTCATCCGTGTCTAGACTCATGGAGCGCAGGACCGCTTCTCTGAACGCACTGTCGGAGAGGTTGAGGTCTGACAACCCGGCCAACGTGTTGGGGAGAGGATACAGCTACATAGCAGACGGCTCCGGACGGGCGGTCACGTCCGCAGCCATGCTGTCCCCCGGGGACAGGGTGACCGTCCGCATGAGGGACGGTTCCGCGGCCGCAGAGATAAAGGAAGTGAGGACGGATGGATGAGAAGAAGCCCGAGGAGATGACCTTCGAGGAGAGCCTTGCCAAGTTGAACGAGCTGGTCGACCTGCTGGAGAGCGGCACATTGGACCTGGACAAGAGCATCGAGGTCTACGAGAAGGCTGTTGTCCTTCGTGACAGGTGTAGGAGCATCCTCGAACAGAGCGAGCGCCGCGTCCAGGCGATCATGGAGGACGCCGACGGCGTGAAGAAAGAGGACCTCGTCATTCGCTGACCGGCCTCCAGCAGATCAGTCTGAGGGAGTTCTCGCTGTCGTATGCGTACACCCCGTCCACTGAATGTGCCAGCACGATCCTGCGGACGATGTCCTCCCCGCCTTCGATGCCGCTTGCGCGTAGGGCGGAGCACTCCTTTTCGATGACCTCATCCACGGGTATCTCCGCTGCGACTCTCTCCTTGAATATCCTTATCTCCGGGTCCCTCCCGTTCCTCTCCAGCCATTCCACGGCGGAGTCGAAGCGGGAGCGGTCCGCCCAGCCCTCGTAACCGAGTCCCTTCCAGATCTCCGTCCTCAGGTCGTCCCCGCCGTTGCGGACCCAGTGGACGATGGCACAGCTCTCCCTTGCCGCATCTTCCATCCTCTGCAAAGATTCCGGTGTCTCCGTTCCCGGGCATAAGGTGGCGATGCAGGCCGCATACCCCTTCTTGGGGGTGTATGCACCCCAATCCTGATGGAAGCGTTCGATGTTGCCGTATCCCTTCTCCCTTGCTCTGGAGAAGAGGATGTCGAGCATGCTGTCCGATGAGTCCATGCATGTGAGTATCCTCACCCTTGGCGAGAGTGCCAGCGAGTACGTCCCCGGTCCAGAACCGACCTCCAGCACCGAGAAGTCGCTATCCAGATATCCTATCTGGAAGAGGGTCTCGACGATCCTCTCGGGCATGTTGCCCTGCTGGAACGAGGAATAGTCCTTGGCGTATCTGTCCCAGTAGCCTGGATCACGCTTGGGTATCATATTCCCTCCAAAGAGCCAGATGCTGCTTCTTGCACCAGCTCATGGTGTCCTTGTACAGATCGGTCTGAGAGAACATGCGCAGGTCGTAGGCCATCCTCAGCGCCCCTCCCAACTCCCCGGAGCGTATGTCCTTGGAGTTGTAGGCGCCGAAGGTCTCCCTGAACCCTATGACAAGGACATCCACCAGGTCGTGCCCCCGGCAGACGGATTCCGGAGGATGGTTGCGTCTCATCTCGTCGGACAGCATACCCCTGAGGGAAGCGCTGTCGGTGCGGCGGTACTTGGTGTTCCCCAATACCTCGCGGATCAGCGAGCCGGTGTCGCAGGACAGCGAACGGGAATCGATGAACCTCCCGAAGTCCAGGTCCTTGAACGAGAGGCTGAGGGAGCGCTTGCTGCTGATGTACATAAGCAATCCCACAGGGTATGCGGCGTCCAGCACGCGTTTGCGTATGTCACCGTACCTCTCGCGGAACTCCTTCACGCTCTCCCTGTCCCCGTACTCCCACAATACGCTGTCGAAGGCCTCCGACATCACGATCAAGGACTCCGCGTCCCTGGTGTCGGTCTCGAACACCGGCCCTTCTGACCTCCCGTGCTTCAGGATGTCCAGGTCGGAATCGGTGATGCCGAGCACCTTGCGGTCTCCCCTGGAGCCGTTGCAGGTGTGCACGGATTCCTTCACCTTGTCCTTGCTGTGGGCGATGACCATCTCCACCTCGCCATCCACGGTGAATTTCCCGTAGAGACGGAAGTCAGTGATGCCTTCCACAACAAGGATCGTGCCGTTGAAGGCGGACCTCATCATGCAAACGGTGTTGGCGACGTCGGCGGAGGTGAGGTATTCGCGCACGTCAAGCCCTCAGCTCGTTGGACCGGTCCCACATGTCGTGGATGACCTGCGGGGAATGTGTGGCTGCCACGATCTGCAGGTCCCTCAACCTGCACACGTCCATCAGCACCCTTCCCAATCTCTGCTGCCAGGATACGTGAATCGATATCTCCGGTTCGTCGATGATCGAAAGGGCCCCGTGGGGGGTCTGGAACAGCAGACGGTAGAATATGACGATGATGTGCTTCTCCCCGGAGGACAGCACTTCCAACGGGATCGTACGTCCGTTGTTCATTACCACCTGCATCTTACCGTTGGAGATGACCAGCTTCTTGTTGATGAAGAAGGAGTTCACTATGTCCTGGAACACCACGATGGATTCTGCCAACTCGTAGCAGTCGTCCACGTATTCTTCCACGGCTCTGGTGAGTCTGAGGTAGTTCTCGTGGGACTTGTTTATGTCATATCTCGAAGGGGTCATCCTCAGGCTCACTGGAAGGTTCATACGCAGTCCCGCGGAGTACATGAAATCGGTCTTCGGCTTCAGGTCCGCAAGCCTGGCCTCTATGTCGGCGTCGCTCATGTCCTCTCCCGGGTCCGTATCATTGATGTCGATGGCAGTCTCCTCCTTCGCGGTGAGGAAACGGTCCTCCAGCTCCTCGGAGTAAACATCGATGGCGTACATCAGCCGCCCGTCCTGCCTTCTCACGGTGAGCCTCTCCGGCGAGATGTACACGGCCGGGAGGATCGTCTGCAGGTCGTACTGTCCGAGGCGCTCCTCCAGCTCGTTCTTCTGCATCTGAACCAGCAAGTCGTCGCCCCTCTCGACGATCAGTGTGGACCCATCATCGAAACCCAGGTCCAAACGATCGAAGGGGATCTTCCTGACGGTCTCGGTGTAACCTCTCAGGACGCCGTAGATCAGTCCGAGGAACACGCTCTTGCCCATGCCGTTGGTGGAATGAACGAACGTGATCCCCTTCGGATCGAACTCGATCCTGTGCTCGTAGACGCCGAACAGGCCGGTGACGGATGCGGAGATGAGCTTCATGACGTCTGTGAAGCGGTCTCAGTGGGTATATCACTTCCCCTCTGACGGGTGACCATGGAGAACCACAGGGATTCGAAGATTATGGACAGGAAGCACGGTATCACAGCTTCCGGGGCTAATAGTATCATGGCCATGGACACCGAGAGTCCGGTGTTCTTCCACACGCCGATGACCAGGTACACGGTGGTGGTGTCCCTGCCGAAGCCGATCCTCCTCACGATGAACCTGGTGACCAGATGCAGCACCGCGATCCTGGCGATCACCACTACCGCGACGGTGAGAACGAAGGAGACGTTGTCCATGATGTAGCCGTGGTTGGCGTTGACAGAGAGGAACACCATCAGGGCCATCATGAAGTTGATTACCGGGACCTTCATGTTCCTGGTAAGGTGCAGATACTTCAGCGGCCGGGAGAGGATCACCGGGATGACGATGAACAGGACGATGTACCGCAGGATCTCCAGGGGATCCACCGCATCCCCCAGCAGCATTAGCGATATCAGGGGTGTGAGTATGACACCGGCGAGGTAGGTGGCTGTGACACCCATCACTGCGGCACCAACGTTCCCTCTGACGAGGATGGCGGCGGTGACCACCGATATCGCGCAGGGCATGGATGCGAGCATGACCCATCCGTGCCATATCTCCGGGTTGGATTGGATGTAGATCAGGCCGAACAGCAGTGTTACGAGGGTGTTGACCACATAGCACAGCAGGACCGACATGATCAATCCGCCGCCGTGCTCGGTGAAGTCGCTCTTGGAGATGGTGAGACCGTCAAGAGACAGCGTCATCTGTATCATCAGTGCGATGATGATCAATGTGGAGCTGTCGATACCCAGGGGGTCTATCAGAAGACTGATGACGATGGCGCCAACGACCCAGATGCGCAGGTCCATGACCGTGTCCATCGCTCTCATGCTTCGCCCATCACACAACCTGTATTTATCCTTGGTTTTCCTAAACGAAGCGGATGTATTTCCGCATTCTTGGGAAGAATCGACGGAACTCAGAAAATTTCAAAATCAGTCGAAATAAAACTCAGAAAATTTCTAAATAGGCTGAAAAAAATCTCAGAAAATTTCAAAATCAGCCGAAATAAAACTCAGAAAATTTCAAAAAGGTAGATGTGGTTCATCAGACATGCGTCGAAAGATCACCGAGACGATCAGGGAATGGGACGAATCCGGGCGTGCAACGGCCCTGATGATCCTGGGATCCAGGCAGGTTGGCAAGACCTACTCGGTGACAGAGTACGGCAGACGGATCTATGCAGAGCAGTTCCTGCATGTGAATTTTGCAGACCGTCCTGATGCTGCCTCAGCATTCAATGATGGGCTTGATGCCGATTCGGTGATCGGCGGTCTCAGTGTGGTATATCGTCACTTCAGATTCGTTCCGGGAAGGACGATGATCTTCTTCGACGAGATCCAGGAGTGTCCCAACGCGCGTGCGGCATTGAAGTCACTCGCATCGGATGGCAGGTACCGTATCGTGGCATCCGGCTCTCTCCTCTGTCTGAGGATAAGGGAGGTACGCCTGCTTCCCATGGGATATGTTGAGTCTGTCCTGATGCATCCGATGGACTTCGAGGAGTTCCTTTGGGCAATGAATGTGGATCCCAAGGTTATCGAAGAGGTTAGGGCGAGCATCTCCTCCTGCGAGAGCGTGAAGGATGCATATTACCAGGCGTTCTCCAAGATGTATTCCCGCTACATGGTCATCGGCGGCATGCCTGCGGCCGTCAAGGTGTATGCGGAGACGAACATGGTCACTGACGTCCACGCCATACACGAAGGAATCTTCAACGGATATCTTGACGACATCTCCAAGTATGCCGACGATTCGGTGAAGCTACTGGCCGCTTCCTGCCTGCGTTCCATCCCGGCGATGCTGGCATCGGAGAACCGCAAATTCATGTACAGCAAGGTGGAGGTGCCCAGGAACGGATCCGGTGTGAAGCGTACGGGGTTCCTCTACTACGCTCCGGCCTTGGAGTGGCTGTCATCGGCTTCCATAACCATGTCATGTATCAACATAACCGAACCGTGCAGTCCATTGGAGGAGAGGGTGAGGTCCAACATCTTCAAACTTTACCTTCTCGACTGTGGGATATTGACGTCGAGGTATGACGATTCGGTTTTCACGGATTGCTTCTTCGGTGATCCGAGCGTCAATTCAGGCGCCATCGGCGAGAATGCGATCGCTCAGGCCCTGTACGCACAGGGTCGCAGGCTCATGTACTTCTCGAAGGACGATCCCCGCATGGAGGTTGATTTCGTCACCGTGGTAGGTGGCAGGGTGTGTGCGATCGAGGTGAAGACCGGCGCTTCCCGCAACTGCCGTTCTCTGAACCGGGTCATGAAGGAATACGGTACCGACGGTATCATGTTCGAGACACGGAACTGCTTCGTCGATGAGAAGGGTGTGCGTCATTATCCACTGTTCGCAGCTTCGTTCATGGATGCCATCGACCCCCGTGACAGGGTGAAGGATGACCTGTCCTTTCTTGACGGAATCTTGGTGGCTGACGATGCAGAATCCATGTGAATCATGGATCGACCCATCATCTCGGATGGTAACATTTTTAGGAAGATGGCGGTGATGCACCGGCGATGGATGCGGAGGCTGTTTACTCAAGCATTGTCGAGGACATCAAGGACGATCGCATCGACCAGGTGCTTCCCAAGGTGGAGGCGATCCTTGCCGAGAGCAACGGTGACCCGATGGAGTACGTCAAATGCGCCTCCCTTCTGAAGTCCATCGGCAAGGAGGACGAATGCCAGGGCATCCTGGACCGCCTCTGCGACGATCTCCCTGAAGACGAGGAGGCCAGACAGCATGTGGCCGTTGCCCTACGCAACCTGGGCAGGGCTGATGACGCCTACGATATAATCACGGAGCTGGCACATCCCGATCCGTACGAACTCGCCATGTGCATGCACGCGGTGGGCGAGGACGAATCCGCACTCTCCGTCATCAGGGAGAACTCCCTTTCAGATACAGATTCCAGGGTTCTGCTCTGCGACTGTCTTGGTGCAGTGGGGGAGCATTCCGAGGCCCGCAGGGAGGCTGACGCCCTCTTCGAGGACGTGGGGGTCTACTACGCCACCGTGGTGAACCTCGTCAACGTCATGGTCCGCGGCGGGGATCCCAAGGGCGCCACCAAATTCGTCAAAGAGCTGATGAAGCACGACAAGAAGAGCCTGGACCTGATGGCCGCCAACGCTCATCTGATGCTCATCACCGGTAAGGTCCCTGCGGCGGTGAACTTTTCCGTCAGGGTGGTCAACACCGACGGCACCCACCTGGGGGCCTTGGAGACATTGGGCATGTGCCACGCGGAGAAGGGCAGCTTCAAGAACGCCCGCATTATCGCCGGCCGCATCAACGAGCTGGAACCCGGGAACCCCGCTTCCGTGAGGATAATCGACGCCTGCCGCATCATGGGTTCGTGATCTTCCTTCTGCGACTCAATATCCAGGAGTTCCAGAATCCGGGCGTGAGGATGATCACGGCAAGGATCACCTCCAGACGTCCTATCCACATCAGTATGCAGAGCACCAGTTCCACCCACGGACCAAGTTCTATGGCCGTCAGTTCGAACAGTCCGGAACCGACGGTGGACAGGGACGCTATCGAGAGGGCGATGCTGTCTGAGAAGTTGAATTGGTTGGTAAGGATGGAGATCGCACCGGCTCCTATGGCCGCGATTATTAGGAACATGACCGCGATGATGATGGATGAGTATACCACATCCCTCTCCTCCTCGGCACCGCTGTCGTTGATGCTGTAGACCCTGTTGGGGCTGGTGGCGTTGCGGACCACGATGAGTGTCATCCTGACGATCATCCTCAAACGGTCGATCTTCAGGCCTCCGCTGGCGGAGTTGGAGCATCCACCTATCAAAGCCACCACACTGAGGAATAAGACGGCGGTGTCCGCCCAGTTCACGTACTCTGCAACGAATCCCGTGGTGGTGGCCACGGACAATGCGTAGAACAACACGTCGAAGAACGAATCGAAGCTGTCGAATTCGAAGCCCGAGCGGTAGAGGATGACGGTCAGCGCGATAACGACCGTGACGAGCCAGATGAACAGATATTTGAGCTCCTTGTCCTCCTTGAAGGGCTGTATGGACCTTTTGACGATGGCGGTGTAGGCGGTGATGAAATTGGTGGCGGCGATGACCATGAACACCGCGATGACAGCCTTGGACGCCATGCTCAGCGAGACTATCTCGTTGTCCGCTACCGCGAACCCCGTGGTGGACACCGTGCTCATGGAAAGGCAGAGGGAGTCGAAGAAGGGCGTGCCGACCACGGTCAACAGCACGGACTGGACCACCGTGATGGCGACGTAAAGCACAGCGAATCTGAGCGCCAGGGATTTCATACGGTTGGTGAAGATCCTGGAATAGCTGAGCAGGTCCGAGGAGAAGAGGTACCTGCCCCCCAGTCCGAAGGAGGACATGAAGAGGGTGAAGATGCAGATGAAGCCGATACCGCCCACCCATCCGGTCAGGGACCTCCAGAGGAGTATCGATCTCGGTACCGTCGAAAGGTCATCCAGGCCGGTGATGCCGGTGGTGGTCAGCCCGCTCATGGACTCGAAGAAGGCGCTCATGAAGGGCAGGTCATAGGCAAGATAAGGCACGGCCCCGCAGAGACTTGCCAGGAACAGCACGATGGACACGGTTATTATGCCCTTCAGAGGCAACACCTTTTCCGGGGAGCGGAAGGTCACCAGAAGTCCCAATCCGGCGCAGATCATGATCCCTGCGCCCAGACCTATCTTCACGGAGGTGCCATCGGGGCAGCCCATGACGGCGAAGCAGACCGCCATCAACAGCCCCATGCCAAACAGCACGTATCCGCTCACATGGAGGGGAAAGGACTCGAAGGGTGCCTTGAATGATATTCCGCGGAGAAGCTCATTGAACATCTACGACTCCGTCGCTCACTGGGGACCTGAACAGCTTCTCCAGTTTGCTGAGCTTCACGTTGTAGGTGAACAGAAGCACCTTGTCGTTGGGTTCGAACACGGTATCGAGACGGGGGAAGATGTAGTCCTCCGGTCCCTCGGCGGAGTCGTCTTCGTTATCGTTGAGTAACACCGAGGTGGGCTCGTCGATGCCGTCGCCGTGCTCCTCGTGTTCCTGAGGCTTCTTCTTCGTCTCACCCTGTACGGCGGGAGGGACTTCCTGCGGTTCTTCCGCGGAGGCTTCGGCGACAGGGGCCTCCGGGTCCGCGGCGGCAGCATCCGATTCCTGCACCGGAGTCCCGGTGTCACGGATAGATTCCTCGGCGGTGGCCGAAACGACCTCGATCTCCTCCTCGGATTCAGCTTCGACGACCATCGCCGCATCTGCCTTCGGGGATTCTGTGGTGATGGTGACCTCGGGTTCCTCGGCCGGCTTCTCAGCGTCCGCCTTCTTCTTCTTCATACCGCCTATCAGTCTCTTCCACATGCTCTCGGTGGCGTCGTTGATGGGATGGGGCACCTCCTCGGCCACATGGGGGACCTCTTTCGCCCTGGACCTCTGCCATTCCCTGTGGGAGTTCTGGTCATCATCCGAATATGCCTTGCGGACGATGCATGCGATGCGGCATCCAGCAGGCAGCCGCACGTCGCCGACCCTCTGGTTGGCAACCGCGGAATGGGGGCTCACCCTGATGCCGAAGAAGAACTCCCCCTCATGTTTGAGACGGATCAGGGGGTTGTTGTTCTTGGCCAGGGTCTTGCTGATCTCGTTGGTCACCACATGGTGGTATCCCACCGCGGTCTGTATGCCGGTGAATTCGAAGATGTCCTCGTAATCGTTGAAGGAGTAGCTGGAGACGATCTTCTTCGCGCCCAGCTTCTTGCCCATCAGACACGCCAGAAGATTGGATTCGTCGGACTGCGCCAAGGCGAAGAGGACGTCCGACCTGCCCACGTTCTCCATCTTGAGCAGATGGGGGTCCACGGGACTGCCGTTGACCACGATCATGTTGGAGTACTGACGGGCTATTTTCATGCAGAGCTGGGTGTCGGGCTCCACGATCTTCACGTATCTCCTCTTGCTCTCGAGCAGGCGTGCGGTATGAAGTCCGGTGACGGTGGCGCCCAGGACGACGAACTCGCTGGCCTGCCTGGCGATGCCCATCATGGCGTTGAAGTCGGAGATGCCCTTGGCGGTGCCCAGGACGCATAGCTTGTCGCCTTCGTGGATCTCCATGATCTCGTTGTCGAGGATGACCTCGTCCCCGCGATATATGGCCACCACAGAGCATTCCGGGGGGGTGTCGAGACCGATGACTACCTTGCCGATGATCTCGCTATTGTCCCTGGTGACCTGGAAGGTGGCGATGCCCATGTCGTTCTCGGCAACGTCCTCGTAGTCGACGGCGTTCTCCAGGGTGGCGATGGTGGTGAGTATGTCCGCGGTGAGGAGTTCCGGTGAGAAGATGTGATCGACCCCGTTCATCCGAATGTCGTTATACATCGAGTAGTCGGGGTCGATGACCCTGGCGATGGTGATGATGTCCATGCCGACGGATCTGCCGAACTGCTTGGCCATCATGCAGATGAAAAGGTTCACATCGTCTTGCCTGGTGGTCGCAATTACCACCTCGGCCTGGTGCCTGTGTATGGATTCGTTGAGCACGGCGGGATTGGAGCCGTTCTCGTTGAACACGGAGACGTTGTAGATCGCCTTTACCCTGTCGGAGATGTGCGGGTCGTTCTCGATGACCAACACGTCATGCTCCCTGCTCAGTACGCTGGCGACGGATAACCCTACCTTTCCTGCTCCCACAATGATAATGTTCATGGACACACACCGTTCAGTCGTCGGAGGACGGGTCGTAGTGCCTGTATCTCAGGAAGGACACCACGGCGCCCATTATGCAGAGTGCTATGAGTATGATGCAGACCACCAGATAGATGTTGACGTAGGAATCCGTGAACTCGCCATTGTAGCTACTGTCCAGGAAGGTGTCGGTGGTCAGGAATGTGAACATGTCGGAGATGTAACGTACGGAATCGTTGAACATGCCCTCGGAGAACACGGTCTGGAGATCATGGATGAAGGTGTCCAGTGTGTAATCCGGGAGTTCCACGGTGGAGAATATCTCCCCCATCCCGGGGAACCCCTCGCCGGAAGCCTCTGCAGGTACGGCCACAAGCAGCCCAATGACAAGCACCGACGTAGCGATGGCTACCATTGTCTTCCGCATGAACGGACGACGGTTTCCCCCAATATATAGTTTGACAGATGTCGCGTACGCACGCGAGACATTGTATTTATACCGACAGTCCATCGCTCCGAACCATGTGGCAGAAGCTGGAAGAGGGATTCTGGCAGAAGAACAGGGCATCGAAGGTCGCCGACGTGGCCGACACGGTGTCCGGTATCATCGACAAGGTCCGCGACGAGGGCGACGTGGCTCTCATCGAGCTGACCGAGAAGTTCGACAAGGTCAAACTCAAGACGGTGGCCGTCTCCAGGGAGGACATCGAGGCCGCCTACGAGAAGGTGGACCCGGTGCTGGTGGAGGAGCTGGAGAACTCCGCCTACAATATCCAGCGCTTCCATGAGATGCAGGTCCCCGACGACCTCTGGCTCCGTGAGGTGGAGCCTGGCATCACCCTGGGCGTGAAGAGCACTCCCCTGGAGAGGGTGGGCTGCTACATCCCCGGCGGAAGGGCCGCTTACCCTTCCACAGCGCTGATGACCATCATCCCCGCCAGGGTGGCGGGTGTGGAGGAGGTCATCTGCTGCTCCCCAGCCCCCATCAGCCCCATAATCCTGGTGGCCATGGATATCGCAGGTGCGGACGAGATCTATTCCATCGGAGGAGCTCAGGCCATCGCCGCCATGGCACTCGGTACCGAGACCATAGAGCCAGTGCAGAAGATCGTGGGCCCCGGGAACGTGTTCGTCACCTCGGCCAAGATGATGCTCCGCGACAAGGTGGAGATCGACTTCCCCGCAGGACCCAGTGAGATCGGAATCATCGCCGACGACTCCGCCGTACCCTCGTTCATCGCCGCCGATTTCATCGCGCAGGCTGAGCACGACCCCTCTTCCGCATCCATCTTGGTGACCCCGAGCAAGAAACTCGCGGCCGCCGTGGGGAAGGAGGTGGAGAAGCGTGCCAAGGAGGCCGTCAGGAGCGAGATCGTGGAGAAGGCACTATGCAACTCCGGATACATCATCGCCGACAGCCTGGACCATGCCATCGAGATCATGAACGAGATGGCCCCGGAGCACCTGTCCATCCAGACCGCCGACCCCCTGGACACGCTGTCCAAGGTCAGGAACGGAGGATCCATCTTCGTGGGACCGTACACTCCCGTCGCCGCCGGTGACTACGCATCGGGGACCAACCACGTGCTCCCCACCGCCGGCAATGCCAAGGTTGCCTCCGGTCTCAACGTGGCCCACTTCCGTAAGACCTCCACCGTCCAGTTCCTGACCAAGGAGGGCCTGGAGACCCTGTCACCCACCATCCGCACGATCGCGGAGGCGGAGGGCCTCATAGCACACTCGGATTCCGTCAAGGTCCGCTGCCCGCCCGAGGAATACAAGGAGTGATCCAAACATTTTGCAACAAAATCACTTTTTTATCTTCATTTATGCAACATTCGAACCTGTTTTCCGTTGATTTTTGCTCAATCAAGTGGTGTTAAAGCCAGTTTTAATATAGCAATCAGGTTCTACGGAGAACCATAACAAAAGACGGTCTCCCTTGCACGTTCGAAAGAACATCCACCGTCTTTTGTTTACCATTCTTCAACAATCTCCGTTCCATTCCTTGACGAAACGGTCCAGGAACTCCAGCATGAATTGGTGGCGGGATCCCGCCATGCGCCTTCCGGTCTCGGTGTTCATCATGTCCTTCAGGAGCAGCAGCTTCTCGTGGAAGTGGTTAACCGTGGTCCCCCGATTGGCAAAGTAGGTCCTCTCGTCCATGTTTGTTTCGGGAGAGATGGCAGGGTCGTACATCACCCTTCCCCGGCTACCGCCGTAGGAGAACGCCCTGGCGATCCCGATGGCCCCGATGGCGTCGAGACGGTCCGCATCCTGGACGATCCTCCCTTCGAGGGAATCGGGCACCTTGGTATCGGTGCCTTTGAACGATAGATCCTGTATGATGGATACGACAGCATCCCGCACATCCTGCGAGAATCCCGTCTCCTTCATCACCTGACAGGCGTAACTGCAGGTGAGATGATCGTCGCCGAAGAGCTTCCGGTCGTCCACGTCGTGAAGAAGCGCGGCCAATTCTATGATGTCCGCATCCCCGCCCTCCGATGCTTGGATCGTAAGGGCGTTCCTGCATACCCTCAGCGTATGGTCCATACCATGTCCGGATCCGTCGCCGGCGAGCCTCTCCTCCGTCAACAGGATGATGCGGGAGTGGGTGTCATCGTCCATGGAGGGGTGATGCACTCGGCGTATAATGAATTGTGCCAGAAGTTAAGCCGGGGGAGATCCCCCGGCGTTTGTACTCAGTAGCTGACGCCCTGCCACAGCATGGCGTCGGCGACCTTCTCGAATCCGGCGATGTTAGCACCGGCGACCAGGTTGCCCTCCATGCCATACTTCTTGGCGGCCTCGGAGGACTCCTTGTAGACGGTGGCCATGATGCCCTTCAGCTTGGCATCGACCTCCTCGAAGGTCCAGGAGAGCCTGGCGCTGTTCTGGCACATCTCCAGGGCGGAGGTGGCAACACCGCCGGCATTGGCGGCCTTTGCGGGGCCGAACAGCACGCCCGCCTTCAGGAACTGGGAGATGGCTCCGGGGGTGCTGGGCATGTTGGCGCCCTCGGCAACGGCGAAGCATCCGTTCTTGATCAGGGTCTTGGCGTCCTCCTCGTCCAGCTCGTTCTGGGTGGCGCAGGGGAGTGCGATGTCGCAGGGGATGGTCCAGATGCCCTTGCCCTCGAAGTACTTGGCGGAAGGCACGTAGTTCAGGTAGGTCTTGATCCTGTCCCTTTTGACCTCCTTGATTTCCTTGAGGGTCTTGTAGTCGATTCCGTTCTCGTCCAGGATATATCCGTTGGAGTCGGAGACGGCGATGACCTTGGCACCCAGCTGGGTGGCCTTCTGGGTGGCGTAGATTGCCACGTTACCGGAACCGGAGATGACCACCTTCTTGCCCTCGAAGGACTTGCCGGCGGCCTTCAGCATCTCGTCGGTGAAGTAGCAGAGACCGTAGCCGGTGGCCTCGGTCCTGGCGAGGGATCCGCCGGAGACGATGGCCTTTCCGGTCAGCACGCCGGTGAACTCGTTCTGGAGCCTCTTGTACTGTCCGTACATGTAGCCGATCTCCCTGGCGCCCACTCCGATGTCTCCGGCGGGGACGTCGGTGTCGGGGCCGATGTGCTTGGCCAGCTCGGTCATGAAGGACTGGCAGAAGCGCATGACCTCGTTGTCGGACTTGCCCTTGGGGTCGAAGTCGGATCCGCCCTTTCCGCCGCCGATGGGGAGGGTGGTGAGGCTGTTCTTGAAGATCTGCTCGAATCCGAGGAACTTGAGGATGGAGAGGTTGACGGAGGGGTGCAGCCTCAGACCGCCCTTGTAGGGTCCGATGGCGGAGTTGAACTGCACACGGTAGCCGCGGTTGACCTGGACCTTGCCCTGGTCGTCCACCCAGGAGACGCGGAAGCAGATGATCCTCTCGGGCTCGACGAGCCTCTCGATGATACCGTTCTTCTGGATCTCGGGCCTGGCCTCAACGACGGGCTCCAGAGACTCCAGGACCTCCTCCACAGCCTGGAGGAACTCCGCCTCGTGGGCGTTGCGCTTCTTGAGTCCATCGTAGATGTTCTTCAGATATTCGTTCTTGATTGCCATGTTATTCACCCGGGAATGCTTTCCCTTAGCCACCTTCATCGCATATTCCCTATATAATAGACGCACACGTCGATATGGAGTCCTACTGGACAATCATCTAGGTATTTACGATAACAGTACTTAATTACGCTATATTCGTCTATATTCGTTTCGTTTGATTCGAATTATGTGATATCCTCTCATCTGTGGTCTGCAGCATGTGTTCGGTCAAGACGGATAAGCTGACGATGCATCAGCAAACGTATCGCTGTGAGACATCCTTCCTGAAAGATTCATATCGGAGTTGAGAATCCGTCAGTTCATGAGGAAGGAGGACGGCAGTATCGTCTTGTTGGCGCTGATAAGTGTCGTGGCCCTGATGGACTGTTTGGACGGCACCATCGTCAACGTCGCCTTGCCTACCATAGCGTCGGACATGGGCGTTGACATGGCCGCCGCATCCTGGGTGACGGTGATCTACTTCGCCATGGTGGCTGGCCTCATAGTCCTCTTCGGCCGCATCGCCGCCAACCATTCGGTGAAGATGGTCCTCGTCGTCGGGTTGGTGCTGTTCGTCATCGGTTCCGCGTTGTGCGTGATATCCGGGACGTTCTTCATGCTCATCGCATCCAGGGTGGTGCAGGGCATCGGAGCGGCCATGATGGGTGCCGCGGTGCCCATGTCCTGCGTGCGCTTCTTCTCCCCCAAGGTGCTGGGATTCGCCTTCGCCTGCGTGACCATCGGATATTCGGTCGGCGCGGCGCTGGGTCCTTCGGTGGGAGGGTTCCTGGTGGAGTATCTCTCGTGGCACGCCATCTTCGCCATCAATATACCCATAGGCATAGTATTGGTGGTGCTGATACATTTCCTTCTGAAGGACTCCGTACCGGAGCAGAAGGCCCACATAGATTGGCTGGGAGGCGTGCTGCTCTTCGCTGCCATCGTGGCATTGCTGATGGTGTTCGAGTTCTTCGAGGACATACCGTTCGCTGCGGTGAGCCTCGTTGCATTCGCGGTGCTGCTGGCTCTTTTCATCAGACAGGAACGCAGGTCCCCGGAGCCGCTGCTGAACCTGTCCATGTTCAGGAGTTCCAGGTTCGACATGATCATCGCCGTCTATCTGATCATCAACGTGGTCTACATGGGCGTACTGTACATCCTGCCCTTCTTCATGAGCATAAACATGGGATTGTCCAGCTCCGAGAGCGGTATGCTGCTGCTGATACCGCCGATCATAACCCTTGTCTTCGGATTGCCCATCGGAAGATGGTCGGACCATACGGGGCGCAGGTGGTTCAGCGTTGCCAGCGGCGTCCTATTACTGGTGATGTGTGTCGTGCTGATGCTCCCGAACGCGGACTCCATGCCGGTGATGTTTGTTGCGCTGGCACTTGGAGGTCTGGTATGGGCCTTCTGCGGTGGTCCCGTGATGTCCAGGGTGGTGGAGACCGTCTCCGGGGAGAGTAGGGAGATGGGTTCCACCATGACCAACGAGGCCGGTTATCTGGGGTCCACCATAGGCACCGTGCTGTTCGCGGTGGCCTTCGCATCGTTCTCGGGTACCACGGGGGTAGATATATCCGACGTGACCTCCCAGGTATTCACCACTGGGATGGTTGGCGTCATGGCAGTGGGCGCCGTCCTTGCGGCCGTCTCGGCAGTGCTTTCTTACATAGTAAGGGATGAATGATGAAGAAGTTGGATTTGTTCGAGACAAGGACCGTCAGGGCCAAGCAGAGAGAGATCAAGGTCACCAATGTGGGTGCCGTCACCGGCGGGGAATGCTTCCTCGTGGAGACAGAGAAGTCCGCCTTCGTCTATGACACCGGATTCGGCTTCAGCGGCGCTGAAACGGCTGCTAACGTGAAGAAGGTCCTGGGAGACAAGCCCCTGAACGCCATCCTTCTGACGCATTCGCACTTCGATCACGCCTTGGGCGCCCCTTACATCAAGGACCTGTATCCCGAGGCAAAGGTGGTCGCCAGCACCCATGCCGCCGAGGTCTTCCCCCGTGACGGCGCCAAGAAGATAATGCAGCAGATGGACGATGCAGCTGCGGCGATGTACCGCGCCCCTGCCGTTCCAGTGAGGGAGGTGATCCCGGACCAGATTGTCTCCGACGGTGACCTTGTCGACACCGGGGACATGGTCTTCCGCACCGTCGCGCTTCCGGGACACACCTGGTGCTCTGTGGGATACTACTGCGAGGAGGAGAAGTTCTTCCTCTCCTGCGAGACCATCGGCGTGTACGCCGCCGATTTCGGCATCATCCCAATATTCCTGATAGGCTACAACGTGGCCATGGACTCCATCCGCAGGGCCATGACCCTGGACGTGGAGACCATACTGATGCCCCATACGGATCTTGTTCAGGGTGATGTGAACTCCATGATCGCCGAATCCTTCAAGAATTCGGAGAAGACCGCGGCGGAGATCATGGACTTGTACAGGTCGGGAGCGGACGAGAAGCAGATGATGGGCATCATCTTCCAGCGCTACTACACGGACTACGTGAGAACACTCACTCCCGAGGCCGCCTTCGCGCTGAACGCCGGCCATATGGTCAAGTGCATCGTGAAGGACCTCAGCTGACGGTGTTGTTGGGGTCCGGGAAGGCCTTCTTCAGTACCTTCATGACATATCTCGCGGTGATACCAACGAAGATCGCCGCGAATATGGTACCTTCCCTCACTCCGTCCAGGTGTCCGAACCAGATTATGGATGTGAGCGCTGCAAGCAGCACGTAGGTGATGTCGAACATCACCTTGGTCTTGCTGAACTGTATCCTGGTGCGATACGCTATCGCCAGCACCACACCCTCTCCGGGGACCATGGAGGTTCTGGAGAACATCTCCAACGCCACGCCGGTACCGAGGACCACGGTACCGAGGACGGTGAGGCCGAACTCCTCCCAGTACTCCACAGGTATGATGTTCTCGGTGAGCCACATGGAGACGTCGGTGAACACGCTGAAAACGATCAATACACCGACCTGGGCGAGATGATCCCTGGTGAACTCCTTCCTCAGCAGGAAATACTGTATCACGATGAACAGCGCGTTGACGACGAACATCACGGTCCCCAGACTGATCCCCGTACCGATGCTGATGACGTAGGGGAACGACGATATCGGGGTGGTACCGATCCGAGCTCTTACGGACAAGGCGATCCCGAATGTCATCACGAAGATCCCTATGACGAGGATGGTCACCCTCTTCATAATGTCCTTGTTCAAGCTCATGGTCCGACCGAAAGTGCGAATTTATTTACGGATTTCTGGGGTACATGGGCATGACCATCCAGTCTGGCAGAGCATAGGGTTATCTACGTTCCCGAAATGGGTGTGTCGTGGATGCACAGACTATACTGATCGTCGTTTTCGCGATCCTGAATGTGATTGCCTTTGCCATGTACGGCAGCGACAAGAGGAAGGCCATCAGGGATACCCACCGCACCCCGGAGAAGGCCTTGCTGACGGTGTCGCTGTTCGCCCCTTGGGGCGCCATCCCCGGAATGAACGTCTTCAGGCACAAGACCAGGAAGCCCAAGTTCAAGCTGGTCTATCTGTTCGCAGTGATACACGTGATCATCGCGGCGATCCTGATTTTACGCCCGTTCTGAATCGATAATCGAGGAGATGCGGTCCATCACCGCCTCCGGGTCCTTCCACCACATGGGGCTCCAGATGCGGTAGACGTTCCAACCCATGGATTCCAGATACCTGCGGCGGTGCAGGTCCCTCTCCCTGGGTGACATCCCGCTGCTGTAGAGGGCACTGTCGCATTCTATGCCGAGAACGTACCTTCCGTTCCGACGGACGGCCATGTCCAAGGTGTATCCTCCGATGCCCACATGACGATCCACCTCGAACCCTCTGCGCACCATCGCCATGTACACCTTGTCCGCAAGGACGTCGGAAGCAAGTACATCATCCTGCTCTGAGGAACCCAATGAGCGAAGGATGCTGTCCGCCTCCGCACGCGCTCCCGAACTGACGGCGAAGCAGTACTGCAGGTATCTCTTCAACAGACGGGGGCCCTCGTTGCGCATATCATCCACGTACAGGTCCGCGGGAACGAAGGAGGTGACGATATGTATCCCCTTCCTGGCTCTGCTGATGGCAACGTTGAGACGGTTCTCCCCGCCGGCCTGGTTCAGCCATCCGAAGTTGCGAACCAGCTTCCCGTTGTCTCCCACTGCGTAGCCGATGGAGAAGATGATGATGTCCCTCTCGTCGCCCTGGACGTTCTCGATGTTCTTCACGAACAGCCCCACATCCTCTCCGTTCTCGGTACGGCGGACCTCGGAGCGGTATACATCCGCGAAAACCGGATCGGATGAGCATTTCTCCTCCAATAGCGATTCTATCAGGTCCATCTGCGAACTGTTGAACGTGATGACACCGACGGTCTCGTTCTCCCTCCTCTCCTTGAGGATGGTCTCGAGAAGCTCCACCACCTTCTCGGCCTCCGGCCTGTTGCACCTGTCCGACCAGCGGCCGTCGTCGATCTTGTGCACGTGTATGGGAGGTTCGGTATCACTCTCCAGATTCGGAGCCACGTTGAGCTTACCGTCATAGAAAGCGTGATTGGAGAATGCTATCAGTTCCTCGAACCTGGAACGGTAGTGGTATCTTAGCATCACGCTGGGATAGCGGGAGCGGGCCACATCCAACAGACTGTCCGAATCCTCGTACAGCGGCAGACCGCCTTCCGCCTCCGCATCGTCCTCGTCCATACCGATGCGTCCGGCACCCAGTTTCGAAGGGCGCAGCTGCTTGTGATCGCCGGCGATGACCACCTTCTTCGCCCTCATCACCGACGGTATTCCCCTCTCCACGAACATCTGGGAGGCCTCGTCGAAGATCACCAGGTCGAACAGTCCGGTCTGCATGGGCACGATTTCCGACACCACCTCGGGGGTCAGCAGCCAGATCTTGATCCCCTTGAACAACTCGAAGTCGAAGCGGCCCACGAACTTGCTGACGGTCCATCTCCGCTTCATCTCCAACACCTTGCGCATATCGCCGAAGCGCTTGGAACCGGTGACGGCGGTGAAGTATCCCGCCAGTCTCTGGCGGATCTCACTGCGGGAGCAGTCCTCCTTGTCCTCCACCCTGGATTCCAACTCGCGCTGCATCTCCTCGAAGGAAGCGATGCTGCGCAGGAGCTCCTTGTTCTCGGATTCGAACTTCTGTATCTGCTGCAGGATGTTGAAGCGGTAGAGTTCACGGTTGGCCACGTTGGGGGATGCGATGTCCTCGGATACGATGCGGTGCAGCATCTCCAGGTACATCTTCCCGTGGTCGCCCAGAGACTCGTAGATGTTGTTCAGGGTGGAGAACTCGTCGTAATGCTCCAGCCCGCGGATGTACTCGTCCAACTCGAAGTATGTGGCAGCGGGATCGTGGCAGCTGTAATATGTCCAATACTTGGACATGACCTCCTCCACACGGGCTTTCATCTTCCCACGATTCAACATCTTGCTGAAGAATCCGGAGGTCCTCCAGGAATCGATCTCCTTCCTCAGTGCCAGCAACTCGTTCCTGGCGTTCTCGATGTCGTAGTCGTTCATGTTCGGACGGAGATCGGTCATCCAGTCGTGCTGCTTCCTGAGTTCCAGGAAATCGAACATGTCCGTCACCGCGGAGGGACGGGAGAAGCGGTCACGGTATTGGGAGAGGTGATCGTGATCGCACTCCAGCAGGCTCTTGGGGAAGCATTCGCTGTAAGCGTTGTACATCTCCAGCTGAGACTGTTCGGAGGGATCCGGTCTCGTGTATGAGGTGTACATCGAGCAGGGGTCGAGACCGAAGGGACATGGTTGGCCGATGGCATCGGACATCCCATCGAGGCGGTCGAACATCCCCTGGATGTCGCCGGATACGGAATCCGAGGTCTCCGACAACGTCTCATCGGAATATTGCGGGGAGATCATGGCCTCCAGCTGACGATAGAACAGGTCCTTGCTGCCCACGTCGTCTATCAGCATGGCGTAGTCCGACAGGTGTCCCAGACGGGAGTAGACCACATCCAAGGCGGCCTTCTTCTCCGACACCAGGAGTACCGTACGGCCCCTGCCGGCCTGTTCGGCAACCAGATTGGTGATGGTCTGGCTCTTTCCCGTTCCCGGAGGTCCTTGGATAACCAGGCGGTCGCCGAAGCGCATGCGAGCGACCACCTCCTCCTGAGCGGTGTTCAGATCGGAGATGTACGTGAGTTCCCGTTCCGAGAGCTGCGGTGCAGGCTGTTCGGTATCGCCGTCTTCGTACGGTAGCAGAAGCTCGTCCAGCAGGGGACTGACCATGCGGCCGTCCAGGATGTGGATGAAATCCTTCTGGATGGAGTTGGAATACGTCGGGAAACGACCGATGACGGCGTTGCGGCGCAGACGAAGGAATCCCGGTGAATAGGAGGGGAACTCGTCGTTGCGGTAGCTGACGAACTCCTCCAGTTCTCCGCCGTCGCCCTTGATGGTGAGGCCTACGGCCTCGTAGAACTCCTTGACGCTTTGGATGAAGGAATCCCGATCGGCATCGGCAAGGACGTTGTCGGGCAGTGGGCGGTTAATCCTGCAGAGCTTGAAGTATCCCAGGACCAAGGTGTTGTTGAATACGATATCCCTGGAATCGTCGAAGCGCAGATCGACCTTCTCTGAGTCACGGACCATCTCCACCGGGAACAGTGCCAGCGGTGCCTTTATATCGAACCTCTCCCCCGGCAGTGAACCCTCCACGAACGGGTATCCGACGTAAAGGTCGTTCTGTCCCTTCTCCCTGATTATGCGGTTTATGTTGCGCTGAAGCTGCGACAGCCTCTGATGATAGTCCGCCTTCCTTCCGTCGGCGGTACGGGTGTCCTTGGTGGCTATCGTCACCCTGGCGGAACGGTCGAATAGAGGTGCCAACACATCGGTAACGTGGGACAGCAGAGAGAGATCGAATACCTCCCTGGGGTTGCGAACCCTGGGCATGAACAGCAGGCGGTTGTTCCGACTGATGTTCACCAGCTTCTTCTCCAGTTCCTGCAGCGCGAACTCCACCGTGCGGTCCATGGCCACGTTCTCGGTGAGGGTGCCGTCCCTCACGGCGTGCCTGTTCAGCACCTCCAGGAAGTCATCGGCAAAGTTCTCACGGAAGGCTTGTCCCAACCCGGGTATGATCGTTAGGTCGGAGACCTTCAGCGGACGCAGGCGGGCCATCTCCGCACAGGCCTCGTCGGAGCACACCCTGGAAGGACGGCCGTTGGATCTCGACTGCTCCCTGAGAGCGTCCCTGAGGGCGATGAGTTCGTCGTAGAGCGATGTGTCCTCCAACCGGAATCCTCCTGTGCCAGCGTCGTTATTCTGGATATGAAGGCGTCGCCAATGGATACCTTCGTTCTGCCAGGGCATGAACGCGCCCAATAATAATATTGTGAGTGCGCGGGGGCGGTAAATAAATAAGACATCCACGATGGCGGGCCTATAAAAACAGACACGCGGGTTGTAGCCGCGTGCGAAGGAATGATCTCGATGAAGGCATTGTACAGCGACGGAAGGGTAGAGGAATGCGAGGACGAGCTCAGGGTGCTTAGACACACGGCTTCACACATCCTCGCGCAGGCGGTGCAGAGACTGTATCCCGGCACCAAACTGGCCATCGGACCCGCCATCGACGACGGATTCTACTACGACTTCGACAAGGACGGAGGGTTCACCCCCGAGGACCTGCCGAAGCTGGAAGCGGAGATGAAGAAGATCGTCAAGGAGAACCTGAAGCTGGAGACCTTCACCCTCCCCCGCCAGGAGGCATTGGAGTATCTCAGGGGCAGGGGCGAGGACTACAAGGTGGAACTGGTGGAGGAGCTCCCCGAGGACGAGGCCATCAGCTTCTACAAGCAGGGCGAGTTCACCGACCTCTGCGCCGGCCCCCACGCCATGTACACCAAGGCCGTGAAGGCGTTCAAGCTCACCTCTCTCGCCGGGGCCTACTGGCGCGGCGACGAGAAGAACAAGATGCTCTCCAGGATCTACGGCACCGCGTTCACCACCAAGGAGGACCTGGAGGCCCACCTGGCCATGATCGAGGAGGCCAAGAAGAGGGACCACCGCAAGCTCGGCAAGGAATTGGGCATCTTCACCATGATGGAGGAGGGTCCCGGATTCCCCTTCTTCCTGCCTAAAGGTATGGTGCTCAAGAACACCCTCCTTGAGTACTGGAGGGAGGTCCACACCCGCGAGAACTACCTGGAGATCTCCACCCCCATGATCCTCAGCAGGAAGCTGTGGGAGACCTCCGGCCATTGGGACCACTACAAGGACAACATGTACACCACCGTCATCGACGGCGAGGACTTCTGCATCAAACCCATGAACTGCCCCGGTTGCGTTCTGGTCTTCGGCAGCGAGGCCCGCTCCTACCGCGACCTCCCCATGAGGATCGCGGAGCTCGGTGTGGTGCACAGGCACGAGAAGTCCGGAACCCTCCACGGCCTGATGAGGGTCAGGTGCTTCACCCAGGACGATTCGCACATCTTCATGACCCCGGAGCAGATAACCTCCGAGATCAAGGGCGTTGCGAGCCTGATCGATGAGTTCTACTCCAAGTTCGGCTTCTCCTACAAGGTGGAGCTGTCCACCCGTCCCGAGGACAGCATGGGCAGCGACGAGGACTGGGAGGCCGCCACCAACGGCCTTAGGACCGCACTGGACGAGCTGGGATTGGAATACACGGTCAACGAGGGCGACGGAGCCTTCTACGGCCCCAAGATCGACTTCCACCTGAAGGACACCCTTGGGAGGACCTGGCAGTGCGGCACCATCCAGCTTGACTTCCAGCTGCCCCAGAGGTTCGACCTCGGATACATCGGTGCTGACAACGAGCGCCACCGTCCCATCATGATCCACAGGGTGGTCTTCGGCTCCATTGAGAGGTTCATCGGCATCCTGATAGAGCACTACGCCGGAAGGTTCCCCGTCTGGCTGTCCCCCGTGCAGGTGAAGGTGCTCTCCGTGTCCGAGAAGTCCCGTGAGTACGCCGGCACCGTCTATGCGAAGCTCCGTTCGGCGGGCGTCCGTGTGGAGATCGACAACCGCGACGAGAAGATCGGCTATAAGATCCGCGAGGCCCAGCTGGAGAAGGTCCCGTACATGCTGGTCATCGGCGAGAAGGAGACCGAGAATGGCAACATCGCCGTCAGGAGCAGGGACTCCGGAGACCTGGGCTCCATGGACACCGATGCCTTCGTGGAGAAGGTCCTGACCGAGTCCAGGGTCCGTTCAGCCTGATTCGTCAAATCATAAGCCCTGTTGATGATATGCATGGCATGAGAGGAGGGGCATAATCCCGGCGGTGCCGCTGACACTGGTGGTGTTGGCGGCCGTCGCCGCCTTCCTGCCTGTTTCGGACGACGCATACAGAGATTCCGTCACACTGAACGGTATGACATACTCGTATGCCGTGTGCACCGTGGCGGAGGCACGGCACCGCTGAAGATGCGGAGAGCGGAGATGTCGACATACCCGGATCCATCTCCGTCAACGGCATCCAGTATGCGGTCACAACTGTCAATCTCGAGGGATTCTCCCAGTGCAACCCGCTTCACATCCCCTCTCCGGTAACGCAGATCAACGCCGGAGCCGCTCAGGATCAGAAGTTGACGTGGGTGACCGTAGACGCGAATAACTGTAGTTACATGTCGGAGGAGGGTGTGGTCCTGTCCAAGACGGCACCCAGTTCGTCTACTACCCCATGGGTCTCGTGCAACCCCATTACACGATACCCCCGAGTGTCACAGTTCTCAGATCCTATTAGTTCTACGGGAACGTGACGTTCACCTGTGGCGAGGAGCCGGGACCCGGCCCAGGTCGGATCCCTGACCCGACCCTACTCCTTCGGGAGGCAACCTTACGATCCCCATAGTCGGCGATGTCATTGAGTACTGGCGATCATTGGTATAGCGCTGTACCTCTGGACCAGGGGGGGCCTGACGTTCCCACCAATCCTTCGGTGTGTCGATACTTCCTTATATCGGCCATCCGGGTTGTGTTCTGACACAGTGTCAATGAGGTGTATCCATGTCCGAAGCAAAAGATGGTCGCAGCAGGAAGGAGGAGATCGTGGACGCATGCGAGGAGCTCTATCGCAGCAAGAGCTTCCGTGACATCTCCATCCGCGATATCAGCGAGAAGACCTCGTTCACCCGTACCTCCATCTACAACTACTTCTCGTCGAAGGAGGAGATCTTCCTCAGTCTGCTCAGTCGGGAATACATGAAGTGGATAGACGACCTCAAGGCGCTCGCTACAACAGACGGTCTTGACCTCCACTCCTTCGCCGAAGGATTGGGCGCATCCCTGGAGAAGAGGGCGATCATGCTGAAGCTGCTTTCAACCTGAATCTTCGGGGTTTGTAGGTTACACGAGATTTTGATTTCATCAGTATTTAACCAGTTTATATACTATTTATAAATAGGAACTTTTATATGCGT
>CASEZY010000003.1 GCA_949292635.1 uncultured Methanomassiliicoccales archaeon | reverse complement strand
AATTATAATTAAATATTAAAATAAAAACGCGCGGAGATCCCCCCTCGGTCGTCCGCATCCGGTCCACAAAGCCTCGGAATTATTTATTCGACAAAGCCCGGGGGAAACCAACCTTTATATTCAGAACCGAAATAGGGGGTCCCACCGGATACTTATGGGCAAGTAGATCAGCCCGGTAGATCGCTGCCTTCGCAAGGCAGAAGTCGCGAGTTCGAATCTCGCCTTGTCCACCACTTTTAACCCATCCAGCACGTGAGATTGGTGAATCGAGCGCTGTCCGCACCTTAGTATTTCCTTTAATGCAATTCTCCGAGGACCCTCAGGGCCTTCTCGATCGCATGCTCATTCTTCTCCTGCCGTAGAAGCTCTCGGTGGTCCTGGTGGACGAATGCCCCATCTGGACGCTTGTCGATTCGACATCGAGATCGCTGTCCAGATACCTCTGGCCGAACGTCCTCCGGCACTCCCGGAGGTCGAACCTTATCTGGAGATCGTCCTGCACGATATCCTTGATCTTCCTGATCCCGTTGCCGGAAAGGAAGTCGGAACCCTTCCCCGGATTTACAAAAAGCGCTGGTGAATCGCACCCGCGATCTGCCAGCCACTTCTGGCGAACCAGAAAATAGGTAGCAAGGATCGGACGGACGTCCGGAGGGATGGGGGACGGTCCTTTCGAAGCCGTACGTCCCCTCCCCCTTCACGTGCATTATGTCGAACAGCGGTTGGTGTCTGTGTCCTTAACCTCCGCGAATCGCATCTCCTTGTTGCGGGCGCCGGTACCAAGGATCCTCATGACCAGCCACATAAAGCCTGGTACGACTGCGAACTGCATGTGGGAATCGATATCCACAACACACTATGCCTCAACAGGCTGCATGACGGGCTATTTGACAGACACCATGACTATGAATGCTGACAACAATGCCAACTATATCGAATCGCTTGAAAAATCAATAGACTCAGACCTCTATGGGAACGCCATAGCCCGATACTACCGTATCCGTGTAAATGATAAGAACAGGCCGTCCGAAACATACATACGGCATAACAACGAGATCGTCAGGAGGAAGAACGGCAAGAGTATTTGATCATGACGTCCGGATATTATGATCCGGTTGCGACAGATCTCTTCCAATCAGATTCCAGGGACATCTTCGGAAAAATAGAGAAGAGGCCCGAAGGCCTCGTTTACGGTTCAGCTCCTTCCGCGGATGAACAGGAACGCCCCTGCTGCCGCTATGATGACGACGACAGCGCCTATGCCGACGAACAGCATCGTGTTGTCATCCTTCGGGGGATTCGGCACCTCCCTGACGTATCCGCAACCGTTGTTGCAGTCCGCATCGTATTCGTCATCGAAGGCATGCCCGGATGCGGGAATATATCCGTCACCGCCTTCGGACTTCCAGGAATCCGGATCATCGATCACGATGCCACCTTCGGTGTCCTCGAAGCACTTATTGCAGTTTCCGCACTGGTAGTACGATTTGTGTCCTGATTCGGTGCATGTGGCATCCTTGCTGAAGGAGGTCATCTTATGTCCGAGCGCGGGGATGTATCCGTCACCGCCTTCGGACTTCCAGGAGTTGAGATCGGCTATCTCTACACCATCCATGTCCGTGAAGTATCCGCAGTCTCTCTGACATTTTTTGTAGCCGTCGTATCCGGCATTGGTGCAGGTAGCAACCTGACCGCTTACGTCACGCATGTCATGTCCGAGCGCGGGAATATATCCGCCACCGCCTTCGGACTTCCAAGCAACGATATTATAAATCAAGCCAGTGCCATCAGAACGCTCAAAGTAATTTTTGCAGTTTCCGCACTGGTAGTACGATTTGTGTCCCGATTCGGTGCATGTGGCATCCTTGCCTCTTACTAGCTGCATATCATGTCCTTGAGCGGGGATGTATCCGTCACCGCCTTCGGACTTCCAGGAGTTGAGATCGGCTATCTCTACACCATCCATGCCCGTGAAGTATCCGCAGTCTCTCTGACATTTTTTGTAGCCGTCGTATCCGGCATTGGTGCAGGTAGCAACCTGACCGCTTACATCACGCATGTCATGTCCGACAATCCCACCTGGAGTCGCAGCATCACCATTACAGACACCATTGAATGCATTGCCTACTAACTCAACCCCGCTTGGTATGAGCGTGCTCTCTAACGCGGTACATCCGAAGAACGCACTATCCCCGATGGCTTCCACACTGCTGGGTATGGTCACCTTCTTGAGTGCTGTACACCCTTCGAACGCATGGTTTCCGATGGTTTTCACGCTGCTGGGTATGGTCACTTCCTCAAGCTTAGAGCATTCGTAGAACACACCTTCCGTAATGGAGGTCACGCTGCTGGGTATGATGTACGACCCTCCTTTGCCTTCAGGGAATCGTATCAGCATAGTCTTGTCCTTATTGCACAGGACCCCGCCCTTAGAGGCAAAATAGGCATTGCCTTCTTCTACGTCAATCCAGGTCAGGGAAGAGCATCCGTGGAATGCATCCATATGAACAAAGGTTACATCTTTCGGTATTCTGTACGACCCTCCTCTGCCTTCAGGGAACCGTCTCAGCGTAGTCTCGTCCTTATTGAACAGGACCCCGCCCTTAGAGGCAAAATAGGCATTGCCTTCTTCTACGTTAATCGAGGTCAGGGAAGAACATTCGGAGAACGCATCAGTTCCGATGGTTTTCACGCTGCTGGGTATGGTCACTTCCTTAAGCTTAGAGCATTCGTAGAACGCATATTTTCCAATAGCGGTCACATCATAGGTCTTTCCATTGGATGTCACCACCGTCGCCGGTATCTTGACGGATGTCACCGCTTCATCGACAGCGGTATAGTCAAGTACGCCTATGCCGACCTGCACGGTGCCGTTCTCCGTACCGGTGCCTTCGGTCAGTATCCTGTATTCGATATCAATGCCTTCATCATTCGTAGCGGTGAACGGATCTCCGACCGCGGCATAACTGTCCTCCCCATCCAAACCCACGACGAGGACGGCGCCGGCCGTCAGGACCAGCAGCGCAAGGACCAGCGCTTTAATGCTGCCTATCCCCGTCTTGGTGGGGGGGGGCTCTGTACAGAAATATCATGCTCCCTGAGAACCATAGATTACGAACCGGTCAGTGTCGTTAATATAGGTTTCTATTGCCGATATCAGGAGGATATCTCTACACAAAGCCCCGTATATCCATAGGGGACGGGAAGACCCGCCCCCTTCTGCCCCTACATGGAGTACCTTCTCCTGAAGTCCCTCATGAACCCTCTCCTGGCATCGCCGTTCCTCCTCTTGGCCCATCCGTCGGCCTCGGGATCGCCCGTGCTGTCGGACACGGGCGTGAACCTCTCCGGATGATCCAGCACGTATCTTATCACCGCGATCCTGTTCTCCTCTGGGGTCCTCGGGTTGTCCAATATCTTCGACACGTACCTCTGGTTCATGCCGACGGTGTTGGTGCCCGGCATCCTCTGTCAGATAGCCTTCGGTTATGCGCCTGACGGCCTTGGGCCTCATGCCATCCATCATCACCCATCCTTCCGGGACCTCGGATCCGCGCTTCCTGAAGGTGGGCTTCAGACCGCAGGTCATGGCAGGTCCCTCAGGTCCGCGACGGTCATCACCGCATCGTACACCCGGTCGCAGAGCATGTCGATCTGGACCGCATGCCCGCGGTAGATCCTGCGCATGTACGTCAGTGCCAGCACCGTCATGGCATCCTCCAGCAGATCGCCGTCGGAGAGGGACAGGACGGCGGATGTCGCCTCGGCGAGGTCCGTGACCCTTCTGCATGCGTATCCGCAGTCCCCGCAGATATCCGTCCACCCGACCCGGGTGAACATGCGCGGCACCCTGTCCGGCACGTCCCCTCGGGTGGGGACACCCCTTCGGGAACCGATGAGCCGGGCGGAGGAGGCGGTGGTGGCAACGCCATCCTGTTCGCCGGCATAGCGGTGGCATTAATCGCCGTCATCGGCGCCGCCTTCCTGTACATGCGCAGGATGTGAGGGCGAAGCCTGAAACATCTTATCCCCCCCGCGGTGCTCCCGCGGGAACTTCTTTATCCTCGGTGATGTGCGCGGAACGACATGTGAGACCTGCTCACCCCTGTACCGTTCCGCTGCGATCCGTATGCCCGGCTCCAATCTTGATGATGAGTTCTCACTGCAAGTTGCAGTGGAATCTCATTACAGGCCCTACATATGCATGATCGATTCGTCCAGAAGGAAGTCCCTGATGCCCACGACCATTATGCCCTCGTCATTGCGCCAGGGACGGATGCCGTCACCCACCACTATGATCCTCCTGAAGGAATCGGGGACCTTCCTGAACGGCCTGGACTCCTGCTCCATCTTCTCCCTGTCCGGGATCCCGAAAGCGGACTGTATGTACCAACGGGAATCCGCCATGTTCACAACGAAGTCGATCTCCATCTGACGGTACTCCTGCCTTCCGTCGACCATGACCCTCGACTCTATCATGCCGACATCCACGTTGTATCCCCTGGCCCTGAGCTCGTTGTAGATGATGTTCTCCATCAGATGGGTTGGTTCCTGTTGCCTGAAGTTCAACCTGACGTTCCTGAGACCCACATCGGCGGCGTAATATTTGAAGGGTGAATCCAGCAGCTTCCGTCCCCTGATATCGTATCTGGCGACCTTCTCGAACATGAATGCGTCGCAAAGAAGGTCCATGTAATGCGCCACGGTGTTGGGTGCCAGCCTCATCCCTCCGACGGTGGCGAGGGTGTCCTGTGCCTTGGTGGGATTCGTGAGAGAACCTATGGAGGAGCACAGCAGATCGAACACCGCCGACAAGCCGTCGGGCATACGGATGCCGCTGCGGTCCTCCACATCCTTCAGATACACCTCCCTGACCAAACTGTCCAGGTATGACATCTTCTGTTCCTCATCGGGCCTGTTGATCAACTCTGGCATGCCGCCGAAGGTCATGTACTCCTTCCAAAGGGAATCCTCGTCTCTGTCGGGGAATGCGGAACGGTATTCCCCGAAGGACAGGGGACGGACCCGCACCTCATCCCCTCTTCCACGGAACTCGGTGAGTATGTCGGTGGACAGGAAGCGGGAATTGCTGCCGGTCACATAGATGTCAACGTCGTCCAGATGCCTCAGGCCGTTGATGAGGTCCTCGAATCCCGACACATACTGTATCTCGTCCAACAGGATGTAGCACGGGCCTTCCGCCGCCTTCACCAGTGAGGTCACATGTTCGTACAGCGTTCCCGCGTCGCGAAGTTTTGCGTTGGCGAAATCGTCCAAGGCTACGGAGATGATGTTAGATTCCGGGACGCCTTCCGACAGCAGACGGTCCCTGAACAGTTTGAAGAGCAGATAGGACTTGCCGCACCTCCTTATCCCGGTAACCACCTTGACGGAACCGTTCCACCTCCTCTTGAGCAGACGGTCCAGGTATCTGTTGCGCGTTATCTCCATGGTATCGGCCCCTAATGAGTTCTCACTGCAAGTTGCAGTGCATTCTCAGTATAAGATTCCGCTCATGAATATATATGGTGTCCATGAATCAAAGTGGCATCTGGAAGATATCCATAAGATAGAGAATCGTGACTGACACATTGCCGCCTAAACCCTATCAGACCCTCATTCCGGTCTTACGTAAACCAATTCCGGGGATTTTTCCATCGGGACCATTAAAATACCTTTACTACGACTGTCCCGTATGGCGTACAAGACCGTGAGGAGAGGGAGATCAGGTGCCCGCTGGAATACGGCATGGACACCTTCGGCGGGAAATGGAAGTCACGCATCATCTGTGTCCTCAACCATCACGGGACCCTCCGGTACAGCGACATCAAGAGGGAGCTGGTGAACCTCACCGACACCATGCTCTCCGCCGCCCTGAAGGAGCTGGTGGACGACGGCCTGGTCATCAGGGAGCAGTACGAGGAGATCCCTCCCCGTGTCGAGTACCATCTCTCGGACAAGGGCTACAGCGTGGTGCCCATCCTCCACAGCATCTGTCAATGGTCCAGCATCTTCCACCATGTGGACGAGACCCATGTGCTTACACAGTGCCAGACCTGCGATTACAAGTCCGTCTCCCATTAATCGCCGGGGACGCTTATCTTTTCCTTAGCGACTTCAGGACCCGTTAGAACCCCTATTAGTATCCACGCCCCGATGTCCTGGTGCAACCTTGCAAAGAGGCGAGAGAGATTATGAACGACAACGTTACGAAGATACTGAAGGAGAACATGTGGGACCTGGCCACCTGCAGCGGGGATTGCCCCAACGTGGTGCCTGTGGCATTCAAGGACGTCACCGCCGACGGAAAGCTGGTGGTGGGCGATGTCTTCCTGGAGACCACCCTCAAGAACATCCTGGCCAACGGCAGCATCGCCGTCTCCGCCTACGACGCCAAGACCCTGGAGGGCTACCTGGTCAAAGGGAAGGCAGATTACGTGACCTCCGGCCCGGTTGTGGACACCTTCAGGAAGATGGTGGAGGAGATGTTCAACGGCGTAGCCACCGCCAAGGGCGCCCTGATCATCACGCCGGAGAAGATCGTCGTGACCACCCCGGGTGCCGACAACAAGAAGGTGCTCTGAACCAAACGGGGGTGACAACCCCCGCTCCTTCACCCAAATGATCGTCACAGTGGACGAAGAGAGATGCGTCGGATGCGGCGCCTGCATCGAAGCATGTCCTGTGCATGCCATACGCATGATGAGGGGCTGGCACGTACGTGTGGATGCCGGATTGTGCATCGGATGCGGGACGTGTGTGGGTCTTTGTCACAGGAACGCTCCCAAACTGATTCTTGAAGACGATATCTGATGGCCGCCGCAGGATCCGCCCTGCTCTGTGGGTAGCACAGAACATCCCAGGGACTACGAACATCCGGGAATGATGCTCAGTCCCACTCGGTGACCCCTGTGGGATCCGACAGACAGTCCTTGGTGAACACCGGGTCCTCGATGCCCTCCTCCTTCTGCCTGCGGTAGTCCCGATAGGCCTCGATACCGCGCTTCGCCAGGCGCAGCATGATGAAGGTGCTGAAGAACGCGCATGTCGCCAATAGGATGTCCATGACCACCGTCAGCTCGTCGGAGGCGAAGAAGCAGGACAGGAACACCACGGCAAGAAGCAGGCCCTTCATCGCCAGGTTGGATGCCTTGCTGTCCTTGATCAGCATCAGGTTGCCCTCACCGATCACCACATCGGATATCAGACAGGTGAAGGCGAACACGAACATGAAGATCGCCACCACATACGGGGACACCCATCCGATGGCCTCTGTGAAGATGAACTGCAGCAGCGGTATGGAATCGGAACCGCCGGCCTCGTACTGCTGGTAGATGGCCTCGAAGTCCGCATAGGACAGGATGACCAGTGCGGTCATGGTGCTGACGACGGTGTCAATGAGAACGCCGAAGGCCTGTGTGTAGCCCTGGGTGACCGGGTGCTTCACATGTGCCATGGAGGACAGATTGGTGATGGTTCCGATACCGGCCTCGTTGGACCAGACGCCGCGCTTCATACCGGTGATGACGATCACCGCTCCGAACCCGCCTCCCAGCACCGAGGGCAGGTTGAACGCGTACTCGAAGATCATGCCGAAGGCGTTGAGCACCCCTCCGTCGCTGAGGATGATGGATGCTATGCAGATCACGAACCAGCCGGCGGCCATCAGCGGGACGATCTTCACCGAGAGGTCCGCTATGCGATAGACGCCACCGACGAGGATGACCCCGGTCACAGCGGTCAGAACGATGGCGAAGACCAGCTTGGTCCATTCGTAGTCGAAGGCGCCCTGGACGGCCTCGGACATGCTGATGACCTCTCCGGAGACGAATCCCACCAGGTACATCATGATCATCACGAAGGCGGCGATCATCCCCAGGCGCTTCATGCCAAGTCCGTGCATCAATGTGTATGCGGGACCTCCGCGGTATCCACCGTTCTCCTTGGGGACCTTGTAGATCTGCCCGATGATCGTCTCCAGGAAGCTGGTGGCCATGCCGATGCCGGCGAAGATCCACATCCAGAAGATGGCCCCGGGACCGCCGGTGACGATGGCCATGATGGGACCGGTGATGTTGCCCACGCCGATGCGGGAGCCCATGGACATGCAGAATACCTGGAAGGGCGTGAGCTTCCCGTCGGAATGCTCGGGATCCCTGCGAAAGGTGACGCGGATCTGCTCCCTGAGAGAGGTGAGCTGCAGTCCCTTCAGACGGACGGTGGCGTAGACTCCCACGCAGATGATCAGGATGAATGCTATGTTCCAGATGTTCTCTTCGATAATGCTTAGGATGCCCAGAGCGTCCACGCCTTCACCGATACTGGCAGGTCGGAGACCTATATACCATCATCGGCGGACCGTGTTGCCATATAGGGCCATACCGAAGGTTCGGACTATTGCGAGCCACCCGCCCTCTTCAACAGGTCCATCTTGAACTCGTAGTACGCCGGAGTCATGTCCATGTGGTGGATGTGGGGGTTCTCGAACCTCTGCTCCTCCTGCCAGATCTCGTCCCGCAGCTGGGATTCCACGTACTCCCTGATCTCGGACAGCTTCGGGGATGTTGACAAGGGCTTACCGTTCCTGATCACCGGCTGCAGCAGCCTCTTGGATGTGCATCCTTCCAGAACGATGTCCTTCCACGGCTTGATCGGATCGATCACCCTGTACGGTGCGGAGAGGTCCACGTCCTCGCCCTCCTTGGCGATGAGGTCGCAGACCGCGTGCCCGTTGCCGTCGTAGACCCTGTGGACATCCTTCCTGCCGGGGTTGGTGATCTTCTCCACCGCCTCGGATACCTTGATCGTAGGGATCTGGACGCCGTCCCTCTCGATGGAGGCGATCTTGTACACCGCGCCCAGCACCGGGTCGCTCTTCGCGGTGATGAGACGCTCACCCACGCCGAAGGCGTCTATGCGTCCGCCCTGGTCTATGATGGAGGTGATGGAATACTCGTCCAGACTGTTGGAGGCGATGATCCTGCAGTCAATGAGGCCCGCATCGTCCAGCATCCTGCGGACGGCCTTGGATAGATATGCCAGATCCCCGGAGTCCAGGCGCACGCCCTTCAGGCGCCTGCCCATGGGCTCCAGCACCTCCTTGGCGCAGCGGATGGCGTTGGGTGTACCAGACCTCAATACGTCATAGGTGTCGATGAGCAGGACGGTGTCGTCCGGGTAGATCTCCGCATACTTCCTGAAGGCGTCGAACTCCGAGCCGTGGTACATGACCCAGCTGTGCGCCATGGTGCCGCTGATGGGGATGCCGAACATCTGTCCCGCCAGGACGGTGGCGCTGCCGTTAACTCCGCCGATGTACGCTGCCCTGGCTCCGTAGACGGCGGCATCCATGTTGTGCGCCCTGCGTGCTCCGAAGTCGGAGACCCCGCGCCCCTGGGCGGCACGGACGATCCTGCGGGCCTTGGTGGCTATCAATGACTGATGGTTGATCTGTGCCAGCACCGCGGTCTCGGCGAGTTGCGCGTCGATCATGGGGGCGGTGACGGTGAGCACAGGCTCGTTGGGGTACATGACCGTGCCCTCCGGGAAGGCGTCAACATCGCCGGTGAACCTGTAATGAGCCAGATAGTCAAGGAAACCGTCGTCGAACATGTTCAGCGAAGACAGATACTCTATGTCCTCGTCTTCGAACCTCATGCCCGTGAGGACCTCCACCACCTGCTCCAAGCCCGCGAATATTGCGAATCCCCCATTGTCGGGGATGCGGCGGAAGAACACGTCGAAGGTCACCCTGTCGCTCTTGCCGCCCTCCAGGTAGTACCCGTTGGACATGGTCATCTCGTAAAGGTCGGTCATCATGGACAGGTTGCGGCTGTTGCATATGGTCATGTCTGGGACCCCCCACCGCTTCCATCAGTGATAAACCCGATTCCGTAACCGGATTCGAACAGCTGCTGTGCGAAGACTATCATGCGCTTGGCCGGGGCTGTGCGCAGATACTTGGGATCGAGGCCGTCCGTTCCCAGACGGCAGCGGTCCAGGCCGTCGGCGTCCTTGAGGACGTGATACATAAGTACGGCGTCGTCACCCAATCCCGCATCGCGGATCGCAGACTCGCCTTCGATATCCTCCCGATCGTGGAAGCGCATGGCCATGGATGCCCGTGGGTCCGGCTCTCTTCCAAGAGCACGGAAGCACTCCTCGTAGTTCTCCGCCCCCCGTCCCCGTGTCCCACATCGTACCAATCATCGTATCTGCGGGAGTCATGGTACACGGCGCAGGCGCAGAGTGATTCGCGGTCGTCATCGCTTAGACCAAGTTCCTCGGAGATCCTGATGCAGTGCACCAGCACCCTGGCGCAGTGGGCCCTGTCGTGGAGGTCACCCTCCCTGTGGAACGGCCCTTTCCCAGGACATCGATCCACCGTTGGAGCATCTCCGCCGACTCCGGGGACATCTGCTCCCCGGGATCGAACATACCCGCATCCTCGAGGCCATGGACATGCCAATTGGTGTAAATATATAAATTACTTCAATATATCCCACACCCGATACGTTGAATTACAACCTTCAATGTGTGGAATCGAAGATGAGATACTCCGCCAGACTCAGCGATGCGGTGCACGTGTTGGTGTTCATCGCACTGAACGAGGATCCCCGCCTGACCAGCGACAAGATAGCCGAGAGCATCAAGACCAACCCGGCCTGCGTCAGGAAGCTGATGTCCCAATTGAAGAAGGGAGGCCTCATAGTCAACACCCGCGGCCATCCCGCCCCGGCTCTGGCCAGGGATGCTTCGGAGATCTCGCTGCTGGACGTCTACGACGTGGTGGAGGGCGACAAGCCCCTGCTGCACCTGGATACCCACATCAACCCCGAGTGCGGGGTGGGGGTGAACATCCAGCTCTCCCTGGGAGAGTGCTTCGACAGGATCCACGAGAAGGCTCGGGCGGAGATGGAGGCCATCACCATCGCTGAGGTCATATCAATCTATCAGCGCCGCATCGCTCACTTGCGCCAGTGATTGCCGAAGGTCTTCTGATGAGATTCCACCGCTCCGCGGTGGCCGTGGACGGTTATGGAATCCAACTCCTTCTCAAGATGGGCGAACTCGCCCTCGGTGAGCTCCACCTTCCAAGCCCCCAGATTCTCCAGCATCATCTCCCGGTTCTTGGAGCCGGGGATGGGCACCACGTTGGGATACTTGTGCAGCATCCACGCCAACGATATCTGAGCGTTGGTGGCCCCTTTCTTCGCAGCAATGTCGGATATCACATCGAGTACGGGCTGATTGGCGGTGATGTTCTCCTTTGACAGTTGTGGCACCCACCGGCGGACGTCGTCCCCCTCGAACTTCGTGTCCACGGTGATCTTGCCGGAGAGGAACCCGCTGGCGATGGGCGAGAACGGCACGAATCCGATGCCATGCCCCATGCAATAGGGGATGATCTCGGACTCGCAGTCCCTCTCCAACATGGAGTACAGTCTCTGCAGAGCCGACACCGGGGTGACCTCGTGTGCCTTGGACAGTGTGTCCACGTCCACCTGCGACAGTCCCCACCCGTCGATGAGTCCCTGATCGATGAGCTTGCCCATCTCGTAGGCCACATCCTGCACGGGTATGTTCTCGTTGAGCCTGTGCAGGTAGTACAGCTCAACGTGATCGGTGCCCAGGTTGCGCATGGACCTCTCCAGATGGCGGCGTATCACGCTGTACAACGAATCGTCCGCCAGTTCGCTCTCGCTGATGTGGAGCTTGGTGGCGATGACACAGTCGTCGCGGTAGGGTTTCAACGCCTTACCGACCACCTCCTCGTTATGGCCGGGATAGAACTGTTCGGTCCCGTAACCCTCGGCGGTGTCGAAGAAGTCGCAGCCGTATTCGTACGACGAACGTATGGCGTCGACGGAATAGTCCTCCGGGGGAGCCGCACCGTATCCGTGGGAGAATCCCATGCATCCGATGCCTATCTCCGTCACTTCGATCCTGCCGAGCTTCCTCTTGTCCATGGTCGCACCTGTGTCGAATCACGGACCGTCGGTTTATGAAGACGGCTCAAGCCACCAGCATTTCGGTGAACACGTCAGACCGTTCCCACGGGATCGGAGAGGGTCTCCTCCGCGTACTTGGCGGAGACCTTGCTGAGTAGCCATCCACAGATGATACCCACGACAATACCGAGGACGCTCAGGAGGATCATGTCCGTGCCCTCCAGACCCTGGCATGCCTGGACTATCACGGTGACCACCGAACCGACGGTGACGCCGAATATGCACAGGTACGAGGCCTTGCGGTACCTGGTGAAGCAATAGTCAACCACCTTGGAAAGAGCCAGCACACCCACAACCAGACCGATGCCCACCGGGATCACCGCCACTATGCGGTCCATGATGGTACTCATGTCAAGGTCGCCGATCAAATTCATCAGCGGGGTATAGAGACCAAGTGCCAGCAGTATGGCGGCGCCGCTGAGGCCGGGAACGATCTTGGACACGGCGATGATCACGCCGATAGCGAAGAGCAGAAGGATGTCGGTGATGCTCAGGTCGGTGAACGATATTCCGAAGTCGCTGGTGCCGAAGAACAGCAGGGACACCATCAACGCAAAACCGACTATGCAGACGATCAGCGCACCGTTGGATGGCTTGGAATCATGATAATCCGCAAGACCGTAGATGTCCGGGAGCTGGAAGATGATCAGCGCAGCGAAGAAGAACATCAGCGGCACCTCCCACCTGTCCAGAAGGGCGTTGATGCCCACCGCGCATACGACGAGTCCCACCAGGATACCCAATCCCACGGGGATGATGAACTTAAGGTCCTTCAGAAGCTTCCTGCGGATGTCCGCCAGGTCGGCGATGAGACGTTCGTAGATGCCGAAGATGACAGCGATGATACCGCCGCTGGCCCCGGGCATCATGGACATGATACCGACCAACGCGCCGACGAGGAAGTCCTTGACAGACCTGTTCTCCATGAGTCCTCCACCGTTGACGATATATTAAGCGTTGCGGAGGTCAGGAGGGCATCACACCGGTGCCCTCGGGGATGTCATACCTCCTGATCGTGACGATCATCAGCAGTACGAACATCACGATGGTCAGTACGGTGTACCATGATAGGATCTCGGTGACCGTGTATGGGGCTGAGACCATGCCTACTATGAGATTGGGTATGGCCGCCCCGCCGTAGGATGTGAGATAGATGGTGGAGAACACCCCGGCACGTTCCTTGATGCCGGTCTGTGCCAGCACCCCGGTGACGCTGCCGGTGAACGCTATCCCCTGAGAGAATCCGGCGGCGATGCTGGCGATGATGAACATCGCCATGTTATCGTAGACCAGCGAGAGATACATGATCGAGATGAACACCGCGAATCCCGCCATGCCGTAGCGCTGGGCGGTGCGGGTATCGAACCTCTTGGCGAAGAACCCTCCTACCGCGTTCGGCAATAACAATGAGGTGAACACCGCCGCGGCAAGGAATGCGTTGTGCGACCCGAAGTACTCCTGGACGATGGTGGAACTGTAGGCCTGCGAGAAACCTCCCACCGCCCAGGTACCCACGAAGATAAAGGACGACGCCAGGAACATGCGCCTTGCCGTCGGGGGGATCATGATGTGAGGTATTATCGACCTCAACAGGCCCGGACGACGATCCACGGTCTCCTTACCGCACGCCACCGTCAACGCGATCACCACGATGAACCCCATGACAGCGGTGAAGTACATGGGTGCGGTGACCCCGGTGTATTGGATCACTCCCCCGGACACGAATGCCCCGGTGGAAAGACCCAGCGTGGGTGCGCTACTGGTTATCGCGGGACCGACCCATCTCGGAAGGTCGGCGCAGAGATCCACTATGTATGCGGCCACGGTGCTGGATCCCAGCCCGCTGACGATGCCTTGGATCAGACGGCCCAGCATCAGCATCTGCGGCGAGTCCAGATTAGCGAAGACGAAGCATCCCACGAAGGATATCGACAATATCAATATCGTCACCGGACGGCGGCCCAGGTGATCGGACAGCCGGGGGAAGAACAGCAGGGACACCACCGTCCCCAGGAGGTAGCAGACGGAGGTCATGGACAGGTCACCCTGGGTAAGACCCAGCTGACCCTGGTACATGGAGTACAGGGGGATCGGGGACCCGGATGCGAAGTACAATATGACTATCGCACCGACCGCGCCGATCAGACCGATGGTCTTCCTGTCCATGTCATCACCGACTGATCCCCGAGCACGCCGGACCCGTATTTACGGGTTGCCGGAGTACCCGGGGGTTGGTGAACAGTCTCACTTACGCAATATGCGCATGGCGTTGACCACGGCGATGAGCGCCACGCCCACGTCCGCGAACACCGCCTCCCACATCCCTACGATGCCTGCGGCACCAAGTGCCAGGAATAACACTTTAACGGCCAGGGCGAACACTATGTTCTCCAAGGCGATGATCCTGGTGGAGCGGGAAACCCGTATCGCATCGACCAACTTGGAGGGCTCGTCGGTCATCAGCACCACGTCGGCGGCCTCGATGGCCGCGTCGGAGCCCAGACCGCCCATGGCTATCCCCACGTCAGCGCGTGATAAAGCGGGAGCGTCGTTGATGCCGTCGCCCACGAAGGCCACGGTGCCCTGTGCGGTCTGACAGATGTCCTCCAGCTCGGAGACCTTCTGGTCCGGCAGCAGTCCGGCGCGGTAGCCGTCGAGACCCACGGACTCCGCCACCGAACGGGCGGTGCCCTCGTCGTCGCCGGTGAGCATCATCGTGCGCCTGACGCCCATCCCCTTCACCGCGGAGATGGCCTCACGGCTGTCCTTCTTGATGCGGTCGGAGATCACTATGCATCCCACGTACGCCCCGTCGTCGGAGACGTAGACCTTGGTCCCGGGGATGTCGCATCTCTCGTATTGCACCCCTTCGGTATCCATCAGGTGGCCGTTGCCCGCACACACCTTCCTTCCATCGACAATTGCGCGTACGCCCTTGCCCGCCACCTCCTCGTATCCCCGAGACGACGGGACGTCCTTGCCAGAGCACTCCGCCATGATGGAGCGGGCGATGGGGTGGTTAGACATACCTTCCGCGGAAGCCGCCAGTGAGATCACATCCTCCCTCCCGTATCCGGATGCGGGGATCACCTCGGTGACCTCGAACACACCCTCGGTGAGGGTCCCGGTCTTGTCGAAGACGATGGTGTCCACCTTGTTCAGCGCCTCCAGATAGTTGCCGCCCTTCACCAGCACCCCGTGGCGAGATGCGGCGCCAATCCCTCCGAAGAAGGTCAGCGGCACGGAGATCACCAACGCACATGGACAGGAGACCACCAGGAACACCAGCGCCCTGTGGATCCATTCATCCCATATACCGCCGAAGAACAGCGGGGGGACGATCGCCAGCACAGCGGCAGCTGCGACCACGGCGGGGGTGTAGTACCTGGCGAAGCGGGTAATCAGGTTCTCGGTCCTCGCCTTCTTGGAGGAGGCGTTCTCCACCATGTCGATGATCCTGGCCACCGTGGACTCGCCGTAAGGCTTGACGACCCTTATCTCCAGAGCGCCGTCTGTGCAGATGCATCCCGAAAGCGCTTCATCGCCCACCTTCAGACGCCTGGGAACGGGCTCGCCGGTGATGGCCTTGGTGTCCGCCAAGCATTCCCCGGACACCACGACACCGTCCAAGGGGATCCTCTCGCCGGGGCGCACGAGGATGACCTCGCCCACCTTCACATCATCGGGGTGCACGTCCACCATGGCATCGTCCCTCAGGACACGGGCGGTGTCCGGACGGATATCCATGAGAGCGGTGATGGAGTTGCGGGACCTGCGGACCGCCAGGTCCTGGAAGTACTCTCCCACCTGGTAGAACAGCATCACCGCGACGGCCTCCGGGTACTCCCCGATGGCGAAGGCGCCGATGGTGGCTATGGCCATCAGAAGATTCTCGTCGAAGACTCTGCCCTTGGTGATGTTGCGTGCGGCCGCGTAAAGCACATCAACACCCAGGATCACGTAGGCCACCATCATAAGTGCCAGCTCCGCGAACTGCGGAAGGTCCAGGAAATAGAAGGCGAGGAAAGAAGGTATGTAGATCGCGGCACCGACGGCGATACGGATGAGTATGTTGCGCTCGTTCCCGTGGCCATGAGCGTGGTCGTGCCCATGGTCGTGACCGTTTTCCGAGGGCATGTCCTCAAGCACGGCCACATCCGGCTCGTGGGAGAACACGATCTCCTCGATACGCTGGGTCAACGTGGGCTCCAGGGACGGCTCGAACACCACCGTCAGGGTCTGGCGCATCAGGTTCACCGAGGATGATGAGACGCCCTCCAGCTGCCCCACCTCCCTCTCGATCATGGCGGAGCAGTTGGGGCAGTCGAGGCCCCTCAGGACGTACTTCCTCTTCACCTTCCGTCTCCTCCTTATTTCTTAGTTGCTCAATTGTTCAACTATTCTTCGATAAAAAAAGACTCACTCGTTCACATGGTCCAAGCCCATGTTAATGATCCTCTCCACGTGGTCGTCCGCCAGCGAGTAGTACACCACCTGTCCGTCCCGGCGGAATTTGACCAGGTTCGCCATCCTCAGGGCCTTGAGCTGATGGGAGACGGCTGATTTGGTCAGTCCGAGAAGGTATGCGAGGTCGCATACGCACATCTCGTTCTGCTTCAATGCGTGGAGGATCCGCACCCTGGTGCCGTCCGAGAACATCTTGAAGAGGTTCGCCAGCTGCTGGTAGTCGTCATCGGGGAGCATCTTGGATTGTGTATCCCTGACCACCTCATCGTGGATCACCTCGCAGTCGCAGACGGGCTGAGCGTTCATGTGTCTCCTCCAATAGTTGAATAGTTGTTCAACTACTGAATCATATTTAATTCTTCTCACAATCGGAGAACCTGCGGGCCACCCATCTCGCGATGTCCGCCTCCGCCCTCCCGCCGGAATAGCGGAAGAGGTTGTGCTTGGCGCCGGCGTAGAGGTACACCTCCACGTCCGCACCGGCATCCCTGAGGTGCTTGGCCACACGGATCGTCCCCGCCCCGCAATCGCCGAGAGGGTCCAGGGCACCGGACGACAGGAGGATCGGCATGCCTTCCAGATCCCCAGTACGATCCCTCCCGCAGGCACCCACCAATCTGAGCAGGTCCCCGAGGGCCTGATTCGAGAACAGGAATCCGGAAAGGGGGTCCTTGACCTGCTCGCCGCTCTGGTTGAAATGCACACCCTGACTGCCCACCACTGACCTGTTCAGATCGGGATCGCGATAGTCGCTGCCGTTCTTCCTGCATCTTCCCTTGACCATCCGTTGCCCTATCCTCACCTTGATGGTACTCACGTCCCCGGTCGCGGTAAGCACCACGGCTTCCGATCTTTGACCGGCGGCCAAAAGTCTGCGCACGATGAAGGAGCCCATGCTGTGCCCCATGATCACATGCGGTATCCCAGGATGCTGCGACACCATGTATGAGAAAACGTTCCTGCAATCCTCCGTAAGCAGACGGTCGCCGTCGGAGTCGGAGATGTAACCCAGGTCGTCGATCCCCGTGTGACCGTGGCCCAGCTGATCGTATCCGTATACGGCCACACCACGGGAGCAGAGCTCATTTGCGAGGGTGCCGTGACGGGTGATGTGCTCCATCATCCCGTGGACCACCAGGAACGCGCAAATCGGTTCGCCGTCCGGAAGCAGGCTTACGCAATGCAGCGAGGTGCCCTCCTTGGCGGAATCCAAACAGAACTCAGAGTGTTTCATACGCCAAATATTTCAAAAAAAAAGTAAATCAATACGTCGATACTCAAAGGACGTTCTTGCGATACCTCTGCATATGGCTCCGTGGGGCATCAGGATAAGTCATTGATACAAATCCATATTTGATGGCAGGGTGCAAATAATGCTTTAAGAAATATGGCTTGCTGGAGAACCCCATCTTCTTCATTATCTGGTTAGATGTCATCGGCTCATCACCCATCGCCAGCAGCAACCCAGAGATTCTCTCGTCCTTTAGATGCGTCAGATCATTCAACAATTCTATGCACAGGTTAAGACTAAACTCAATGAATTCTGTACAATCCTGGGGATTCGTCTTCTGACACCGCTCCAACACACTATAGTACTCTGACTGATGAAGCTCAATCTTTGATTCGATTGGAATTAGATCAAAGATTGAATTATATCTACGCAAAGTCAAGTAATGCCATATGCGCCCCATGCGTCCATTCCCATCAACAAACGGATGCACAGACTCTATGTAGAAATGACAAACTGCAGCAGTTATAGGTAAAGGATAGTCGGATGACTTGCACCAATCAAACAAAGAATCCATCAATGGTACGACGTTCTCGACAGAAGGGGCTTTGTAAATCTCGTTTTCGCCTTCGAATATACCTACATCGCATTCTCTGAATCCCGTCCTTTCTACAAGCCCGCCCATCATCAATTCGTATATTTCCAAAAATGACCCCAGATCCCACAGTGGCTTACTCAAAACGGCATCGTATGCCCCTATAGCATTCTGAACCTCAACAATCTCATCATATGGGCCGATAACAGGCTTGCCGTTTATAATATCACGAACTTCCGATTCATCGAACGAATTACCCTCGATGGATAGTGACGAGTTGATAGAACGAATCTTACTAGTTTTTCTTAGCCTGATGCCCATCCTCCTGTTTTCAATCCCTTTACACAACGTTATGAGCCCATCTATGGACTTCATCTGTTCCATAATTAAGGGAGTGATTTTGAAATTAGGTATGGGCCCAACGCTCATACCTACATATCCAGTACATTGTATAAATCACTACTCACTTTATCACTCACTTTATCACTCACTTTATCACTCACTTTATCACTCACTTTATCACTCACTCACTTTATCACTCACTTTATCACTCACTTTATCACTCACTTTATCACTCACTTTATCACTCACTTTATCACTCACTTTATCACTCACTTTATCACTAAAGTGCAAACAGAAGTGTTACTGATAGCCTAAAGCACCCTGACGTCGAGTGATACGCCGAAATCGGAGTAGCCGGCGGCCTTCCTCTGCAGCAGCGGGACGAAACCGTCCTCACAGAGGATCAGAACGTCGGTGCCCATCAGGCACCTGCCCATGCAGGATTCGAAGCCGTCGAACACGTAGTCCACCCTCAGCTTGTTGCGGTGGATGTATCTTCTGGCACCTGCGCCGAATGCACCCACTGATGTGTCCCCGTAACCGTCCAGGACGGCGTTCACGGCCTCCGGGTCGGTGTCCCTCGCCATCGACAATATCGACACCGTCCCGGGGTGATGCTCGGTGACCTTTGACACCATCTGGCTCTCCGTCCTCGGGTACGGTGCCTCCGGCATTGCGCGGATGATGCTGAGACTGCGGTTGAGGGCGAACATGGATGGCTGCATGAGACCGGACAGATACACCTGCACAGGGTCCTCGTAGAATCCCTCCGCCTCGCCGGAGTAGACAAGTTCACCGCCTCTGAGCACGTGGGTCACGTCTGCCCATGCGTACGCAAGGTCCACGTCATGGGTGGAGATCACCACGGTCGTACCGGATTCGTGGAGCTGTTCCGCCAGCTCCATCAGCTCCAGGGCCATCTGCGGATCCAGACCGGCGGTGGGCTCGTCCATGATCAGCACCTCCGGCCTCATGGCCAATGCACCGGCAAGTGCCAGACGCTTCCTCTGACCGTATGACAGCTTCAGAGAGCTACGCTCGCGGAGATGGGTGAGACCGACCATGAACAGGGCCTCCTCCACCCTCTCCTTGACCTCCGCCTCCGGCAGTCCGATGTTCTGAGGTCCGTAGGCCACATCGGCCTCCACCGTCTGCCCGAAGATCTGGTCGTCGGGGTTCTGCATGACCACCGACACCTTGGAACGCCATTCCCTCAACCTCTTCCTGCGGTATGATACGGGTTCGCCGTTCCTGAGGACGGTGCCTGAACCCGGTCTTAGAATGCCGTTGAGATGGTAGAACAGGGTGGACTTCCCGGCGCCGTTGGCTCCCAGGATCACGGTCTTGACCCCTTTCTCTATGGAAAGGTTCACATTCTTCAGCGAGGGGCGCTTGCCGCCGTCGTAGGTGAACGTGACATCGCGAAGCTCCAGGACGTTCATCTCTCCGCCTCCAGCTTCGCACCGAAAGCACGCATGGAGTCGATGCGCTCCATGACCTGGTCGGCCATGCACTCGTCGCAGAATATCATACAATCCTTGCCGGTGAGCGCCTCCATCAGACAGCACTCCACCGCGTTGAAGTAGTAATCCGCCCTGAATCCGTTCTCCGAGAACACCCTGCGCGTGCGGAAGCCACAGATCCCCACCGGGATATCGCCGGGGACATCCTCCGGTACTGTTGAGACCCGAATCCTCCCGGAACGGGTCTCGTCCGAAAGTTTGCAGAGCAGCTGGCTCATGGTACGGGGGTAGGGTTCCTCCGGCCTTCCGCGGGAGGCACAGAGCGATGCGTTGACCGAGAACGAATGGGGTCTGGTCAATCCCGCCAGGGCCACGTCCACGGTATTGCCGAAGAATCCCTCCGGTGCACCGGAGTACACGAGCTTACCGTGCCTGAGTATGTGGGCCTCCTCCGCCCATGTGTATGCCAGATCCACGTCGTGTGTGGAGATCACCACGGTGGTCCCGGAGCGGCACAGCTGCTCCGACAGCTCCAGCACCTCATGGGACATCTGAGGGTCAAGACCTGCAGTGGGCTCATCGAGGATCAGCACTCTGGGTCTTACCGCCAAGGCACCTGCGATGGCCACCCTCTTCCTCTGTCCGAATGATAATTGAACGGTGGGGCGGTAGCGGTATCCCTCCATATCCACCATATACAGGGCGTCCTCCACCCTACGCTCGACCTCGTCCCTCTCCAATCCCATGTTCAGCGGGCCGAAGGCCACATCCTCCTCCACCGTGGAGGAGAAGATCTGCTCGTCGGGATTCTGAACGACCACGGTCACATCAGAACGCAATGAACGGAGTGATTCCTTGGAATAATCCAACGGCTTGCCGTCGTAGAGGACCTGCCCGGACTTGGGCTTCAGCACGCCGTTGAGATGATAGAACAGTGTGGACTTCCCGGCGCCGTTGGCTCCCAGCAGCACCGTTCTGACACCTTCCCTGATGGTCAGGGAGACCGAGTCCAACGAGGGCCTCTCCTGACGTTGGGTGTATGAATATGAGACATCGCGGAGCTCGAACAGGGACATGATTCACGCTCCGAAGAACAGGGGCACCATATCGACCAGCCCCTCGGTAAGCATTCCGAAATAGTACAATGCCGCAGCAGACGCGACGGTGACGACTATCCACTTCACCCCCGCCTTGGGGGGCATGTTGAACACCGGGAAGTATCCCCGGTAGTTGCGGCACTCCAGGGCCATCTGTGCCTTGTCCGCCATCTCCGTGGATGATAGGAAGGTACCCACGGCGATGGATGCGGTGGTGCTCATGGCCCTCTTGAAACCGGTGAATCCCATACGGCAGGATGCGGCGTTCCACATGGCCTCCATCCTCTCGATCAGCAGGAAAGCGTAGCGGTAGATCAGCACCACGATCTCGGCGATCTCGTCCGGCATCCTTATCTGACGCAGCGCCTGGGACAGGTGGGGGATCGGCGTGGATGTGGCGAATCCCATCATCACGGTGATGCCCGCGATGCTTCTGAACAATATGAGCCAGGCGTTGTTGAAGCTCTCGGTGGTCATGTGCACGTGGATCCACAGCAGCTGGGTGTCCCACAGCACCTCCCCTCCCTCGCCGGAGATGGATACGAAGCCGCATCCGATTACCAAGATCAATATCGCCTCGGCAAGTGCCAGCGCGATGAAGAAGGGGATCTTGAAATTGGTGGAGTAGACCATCATCGCCAGCCCGATCACCAACGTGACCGCAGGGACCAGGAAGGAACGGGTGGCGATGTTGACGATCAGTATCGCCACCACGAAGAGGAGTTTGCCGAGGGGGGCCCAGGACAGCATGCGCGAGCTGTAAGCCAAAGTGTCCATCTGCGCATGCTCAGACATCCCGTCCCCTCCCCGGTCGTTACCGTTTCGTGTACCGCCCGATGAAGTAACCTATTATAACGGCACCGATGGCGGCCTGGAGGGCGAAGAGCAGACTCTCGGTCTCGCCGGGGAGCTCGAAGTCTCCCCAGATTCCGCTGGTCCAAGGCTGGTAGTCGAGGTCCACCTCCGCGATCACGTCCTCGGCGGCATCGTCGGCACCGCCGAAGGAGGAGCCGTTGGCGTACCAGAGGGCGCCGATCACCAGAGCGGCGATGGCGGCGAAGCCCACCACGTACACCACCATGTTCTTGGCATTCATGCGGCAGCCTCCTCGTTCCCGTCGTCGCCCTTCTCGGGGAGGTCCAGGGTCTTGGCCATGTCGAAGATCTCGGGCTTGTTCCTCAGCACGTACACGGCGAACATGTAGAACAGGATGCCCTCGATGATAGCCAGGGGGATCTGGGTCACCGCATAGTTGGTGAGGAAGTTCACGAAGGCGTCGATGCTCTGACCGTGGTTCAGGGTCATCTGGAGAGCGGTGACCACATAGGTGAACAGGTCCGCGATGGCCGCACCGCAGAATATGCTCACGGGGATGCTCTGTCCTGCCCTTCTGAGGAGGGCCCACACGAGAACGCCCATGAAGGGTCCGGCGATGCCCATGGAGAACACGTTGGCACCCAGAGTGGTGAGTCCGCCGTGAGCCAGCAGCAGGGCCTGGAATATGAGTACGATCAAAGCTAGGAACGAGGTTATGCTCACACCGTAGAGGACTGCGGAGAGCCCGGTACCGGTAGGGTGGGAGCTGGTGCCGGTCATTGACGGCAGCTTCAGGGACGACAGCATGGCGATGAAGGCACCGGACAGGGCAACTGTCATCTTGTGCTCGGGGTGCTCCCTCACCAATCCTATCATCTTCTTGGCACCCAGGACCACGAAGGGTATCGCCAGGACGAACCATACGGCGCACCAGATCGGGTCGAGGAAGCCTTCCATTATGTGCATTCGATATCACCTATAGCATTGCGCCCCCAACAGGGGCCAGTCCGCGGCAATCCGCTACCCAGAGATATTGGACGATTCATCCAACTCATGATATTTAATGCCTCATACGACTCGGGTACGGAAAGGCACCGTAACGGTCAGCCCTTGTAGTAGATCATGGCGTTGCAGATGGTGGCGGCGATGTTGGAACCGCCCTTCCTCCCCTTGGGGATGATGAAGGGCACGTCGCACCTCATCATGATCTCCTTGGACTCCACAACGTTAACGAATCCCACCGGCGCACCGACGACGAGGGCGGGCTTGATCTCCCCGGCGTCGATCATCTCCGCCAGTCTGATCAGGGCGGTGGGGGCGTTGCCCACGGCGAAGATCACCGGCTTCATCTTGGCGACCTCGGCGCCCCTCTCCATGGAGACGGTGGCGCGGGTGCAGCCGCGCTCCTTGGCCTCGGCGACCACGTCCTCGTCGGAGATGAAGCAGTGGACGCTCCCTCCGTAGAGAGCCAACTTGCGCTTGTTGATGCCGGCGGCGGCCATCTTGGTGTCGGTGACGATGTCCGCTCCCTTGCGGATCGCCTTCACGCCTATCTCCGCCGCGTCGGGGGAGAAGACCAGGTTGTCGGCATAGTCGAAGTCTGCGGAGGTGTGGATGCACCTCTTGACGATGGAGAACTGGGGTTCCGGCCAGGTGCGTCCTCCCAGCTCGGAGGTGATGATCTCCATGCTGCGCTTCTCGATGTCCTCGGGCTTCACTATCTCGAACGTCATTGAATTCACCTGATCTCGTATCCCCTGGGGGTGATCATCCTGTCGCCCGAAACGTAAGTCTGGGAGTTGCCGACGATCACGATGCAGAACATGTCCACGTCCGCGTTCGGTAAGTCCTTCAACGTTGTTATTACGTGCGTCTCGTCCTCCCTGCCGGCGTTCCTCACGATGCCCACCGGGGTGTCGGGCTTGCGGTACTCGGAGATGATCTCTGCCGCCTGTCTGAGATACTCGGTGCGTGTCTTGCTCTTGGGGTTGTAGAGGCAGATGACCATGTTGGCGTCCGCCGCACGGTCCACACGCTTCATGATCAGCTTGATCGGGGTCATCAGATCGGAGAGGCTGATCAGAGCGGTGTCATGCATCAACGGTGCACCCAGAACCGAGGCGGCGGTGGATGCGGCGGTGACACCCGGTATGGTGTCGATCTCGATGTCAGCACCCATCTCCTCCGCCATCTGATAGATGATGCCGGCCATGCCGTAGATGCCGGAGTCCCCGCTGGAGACCATGGCCACATCCTTGCCGGACATGGCCTCCTCGATGGCCATCCTGCATCTCTCCACCTCCTTCATCATGCCGGTGGCCTTGTACTCCTTGTCCGGGAAGATGGGCTTGAGCATGTTGACATATGTGGTGTAACCTGTGACCAGGTCGGCGTTGGAGATAACCTCCGCGGCCTTGAATGTCATGTGCTCCCTTCCGCCGGGTCCGAACCCTACTACGTGCAGTTTTCCAGTCATCTTCTCTCCCATTCCGTGATGATTCGGCGATTATGTCTTAACTATTTTAAATGGCATATTCATCCAACAGGTGACCGAGGTACTAAGATGGCCATGGATGACGGATTGAGCGTTTACGTCAACAACAAGGTGCTCAGATGCGGGCACACCACCGGCACCTGCGCCGCCGCCGCATCCAAGGCCGCGGCGGTGATGGCCATCACCGGGAAGGTGCCTGGCAAGGTCACGATCACCACCCCAGGGGGAGTGACGTTCAACCTCCCCGTGGAGGACCCGAAGGTCATTGACGGCAAGGCCTCCTGCGCCGTACGGAAGGACGGCGGGGACGACATCGACGTAACCCACGGAACGTTGGTATACTCCGAGGTAACCCTTACCTCCGAGGGCATCTCCATAGACGGCGGAAAGGGTGTGGGCAGGGTCACCCGCAAGGGATTGGACCAGCCTCCGGGCAATGCCGCCATCAATCGCGTCCCCAGGACGATGATCTCCATCGCTTTGGAAGAGGCAGCCACGGATTGTGACTACGAGGGAGGGTTCTCCGCCATCATCTCGGTGCCTGACGGTGAGAGGATCGCGGAATCCACCTTCAACCCCCGCCTGGGGATCGTGGGAGGCATATCCATCCTCGGGACCACGGGGATCGTGGAGCCCATGAGCGAGGCAGCCATCATCAAGACCATCGAGGCGGAGATGGACATGAAGTCCGCGGAAGGTGCGAAGGTCATGCTGGTGGTCCCCGGCAACTACGGCAGGGACTTCGCCGATAGCATCGGCATCGATTCCGAGAGCGCCGTGAAATGCAGCAACTTCATCGGCCCCATGCTGGACCACGCCTGCATGCTGAACACCGACATCCTGTTGATAGGCAACCTGGGGAAGCTGGTGAAGCTGGCAGGCGGGATCATGAACACACATTCCCGCGAAGCGGATTCCAGGATGGAGATCCTGGCCGCATACGCCATCATGGCGGGAGGTTCCGCCGATCTCGCCAGGGAGGTCATGGGCTGTCTGTCCACCGACGACGCCCTGGCCATGATAGACAAGGAAGGGCTGATTGCCAAGGTCTCCGACCTTCTTGCGAAGAGGATCGAATATCACATGGAGCACCGCACCGGCGGAAGGATACGCACCGCGGCGATAATCTACTCATCCGTATACGGGCTGCTGTCCAGGACATCCCTGGCGGACGAGCTTCTCGCAGAGATCAGAGGTGCGGCATGAGGATTGCCGCCATCGCCTTCTCCGGGGCCGGATGCGAGACCCTGAACAGAGTGCGGGACTCGCTTGTCGAACACACGATTGACGCAATTTGCAGAACGAAAGCGGATACCCACGGCATCCCCCTCACCGACGACATCAACGCATGGGCCGAGAGGTGCTTCCGTGAATACGATGCATTGCTGTTCGTGGGCGCCACCGGCATAGCCGTCAGGCACATAGCGCCGTTCATCAGGAGGAAGGACACCGACCCCGCCGTGATCTGCATGGATGAGAGGGGAAGGTTCGTGATCCCGCTGCTTTCCGGACACATCGGCGGGGCAAACGAGCTGGCGTTGGAGATCTCGGATGTCACTGGAGCCGTACCTGTGGTGACGACTGCCACGGACATCAACGACGTGTTCGCCGTGGACACCTTCGCAGTCAAAAACCAACTGCGCATAGGCTCGCTGAAGGCGGCCAAGGAGATATCCGCCGCACTCCTGAGGAACGATGATATCGGATTCTTCTCCGACGTGCCGTATCGCGGCGACCTCCCCAAAGGATTGGTACCCGCTGATGGCGGTCCGCTTGGGATCAGCATATCAAAGGAAGGGAAGAGGCCCTTCGATGTCACGCTATTACTCACACCCATGGACATCACCGTGGGCGTGGGATGCAGGAGGGGTACCGACCCCTCGAAGCTGGAAGCCTTCGTACACAGGATACTGGAGGAGGAGAACATCGATCCCCGCAGGGTCGGGGTGGTCAGAAGCATCGACATCAAGTCGGATGAGGAAGCGATCATCCAACTGTCAAAGGGATTGGAATCCCAGCTCGACTTCCGGAGCGCAGAAGAACTGATGAAGGTCGAAGGCGATTTCGAATCGTCGGAGTTCGTGCTCAAGACCACCGGTGCGGACAACGTATGCGAGCGCTCCGCCCTCTACGGCGGAGGGGAACTGATCAGGAAGAAGACGGCGGAGGACGGGATGACGGTCGCCCTTGGTAGGAGGACCGTGGAACCGGGGTTCTGAAATGAAGGACATACTCATATTCTCGGGCACGACGGAAGGGAGGACGCTGGCCCGTTGGCTGGCCTCCCGCGGTGTGATGGTCCACGTCAGGGTGGCCACCGACTACGGTGCGGTGGTCATGGGCGAGGAGGAGAACATCGAGGTCACCGTGGGCTCCTGCGGAGGGGCCGAGGGCATCGCATCGCTGATCAGGAGCAGCATGATCGAGACGGTGGTGGACGCGACCCATCCCTTCGCCACCACAGTGTCAAAACACATCCGCGAAGGATGCGTCGCGGCGGGCGCGGAATGCATCCGCATCGTGAGAGGAAGCTCAGGATTGGGTTACTCGGACGATGTGATCGCCGTGGGCAGCGTGAAGGAGGCCGTGGACTTCCTCATCGGCACCGAAGGGATGATCCTGGCAGCCACTGGATCCAAGGAGATCTCGGAATACACCCGCATACCCGACTACAGGGACAGGGTTGTGGCGAGGGTGCTGTCCATTGCCAAGTCGGTGCAGATGTGCGCTGAGCACGGCTTCGAGGGCAAGAACCTGATCTGCGGACAGGGACCGTTCACCGAGGAGATGAACTACGCCACACTGACCCAGATTGACGCAAGATACATGGTCACCAAGGACTCCGGCACCGTGGGCGGATTCGAGGAGAAGGTCCGCGCGGCAAGGAGGGCGGGAGCGAAGATCGTGCTCATCCGCCAGCCGGACGACGGCGGTATAACTTACAACGATGCCGTCGAACTGCTTTCCGAAAAATTCGATATCGAACCCCCAGAGGTCTCCCGGGCCGAAGGGAAGCCCAGGGTGGTCCTCATCGGGATCGGGGTGGGAAACGATGGCATGACCGTCAGGGCTGCCGAGAAGCTCCGCAGGGCGGACGTGGTCATCGGCGCCAAGAGGATGCTGGAATCCGTTGATACCACAGGAAAGGAGACCCTGGAGGAATACCGCTCCAAGGAGATCATCGATTTCCTGGAGGCATCGGACTTCGGCCTTGCGGCCATTCTGTTATCCGGGGACACCGGGTTCTACAGCGGCGCCAAGGGCGTGCTGGAGAGGATCGACCGCAGCAAGTTCGACGTGGAGGTGGAATGCGGCACCTCATCGCTGTCATACCTATGTTCCAGGATGGGCACGGTGTGGCAGGACGCATTCCTGGCGAGCGCCCACGGAAGGAGAGCCAACCTGGTGAGCATCTGCAGCACCCATCCGAAGGTGTTCACACTTCTCACGGACAGTGCCAGCGTGCACACCATGTGCAGGGACCTGTTCGATTACGGACTCAACGACCTGAAGGTTACCGTAGGTCAGGACTTCGGCATGCCCACCGAGAGGGTCACATCCGGAACGCCATCCGAACTGTTGGACATGGAGTTCGGGAACCTCTGCGTGGCCATGATCGAGAATCCCATCCCCGACGACAGGGTCACCCACAGCATATCCGACGAGGCCTTCCTGAGAGGGGACGCCCCCATGAGCAAGAGCGAGGTGAGGACGCTCTCGGTTCAGAAGCTCTGGCTCAAGGCGGATTCCGTGGTCTACGACGTGGGTGCCGGCACCGGTTCCGTCTCCATAGAGATGGCAATGGCCGCCTACAACGGCATGGTGTACGCCATCGAGAAGGAAGAGGAGGCGGCCAGCCTCATCGAGCTGAACCGCAGGAAGTTCAGGACCCCGAACCTCGAGGTGGTGAGGGGATTGGCACCGGAGGCATTCGATGATTTGCCTGCACCCACACACGCGTTCATCGGCGGTTCCTCCGGGAACCTCAGATCGATAATCGAGGGATTGCTGAAGAAGAACCCCGCCATCAGGATGGTCATCAACTCCGTAACGCTGGAGACGGTGTCCGAGGTCGTGGCATGCATCAAGGAACTCGATCTGGTGGAGGAGGAGACCATACAGGTCTCGGTGGCCAGGACCAGGAAGATGGGTCGCTACCATCTCCTCAACGCCCAGAACCCCGTGTTCATCACGGTGGTGAGGGGCAGATGATGCCCAGGGTGCTGATAGCGGCACCCGCCAGCGGTTCCGGGAAGACGCTGATCACCTGCGGGATCCTGCAGGCGCTGGTGGACAGGGGACTCAAGGTCTCGTCGTTCAAGTGCGGCCCGGATTACATAGACCCGATGTTCCACAGCAGGGTCATCGGCACCAGGTCGAAGAACCTGGATGCCTTCTTCGTGGGACCGGATACACTCAGATACCTGTTCGCACGCACCGCGTCCGAGACAGACATCTCTGTGATCGAAGGGGTCATGGGATACTACGACGGCCTTGCCGCGGACTGCAGCAAGGCGAGCTCCTCCGAGGTGGCCCTGATCACGAAAACGCCCACCATATTGCTGATCGATTGCAAAGGTGCCAGCGTCTCTGTTCTTGCCACTCTAAAGGGATTCCTTGAATTCAATGACAACACCATCAAGGGCGTGATCTTCAACCGCATGTCCGAGAGGGTGTTCGATGCCATCAAACCCAAGGCGGAGGCGATGGGTGTGAAGGTGATCGGCTACGTGCCCAAGGTCACCGACCTGATCCTCGAGAGCAGACATCTGGGTCTTGTGTTGCCGTCGGAGATCGACAGCCTGAAGGAGAAATTGCACAAGTTGGCGGAGGTGCTGGAGGAGTCCCTGGATATCGACCTTCTCATCGAGTTGGCATCCGCTGCTCCGGACCTTGAGATAAAAGAGCCTCAGGTGCCGTATGTGGGTAATGTGAGGATCGGTTTCGCGGAGGACGAGGCGTTCTGCTTCACCTACGTGGACAACATCGAACTGCTGCACAGATGCGGGGCGGAGATCGTTCCCTTCTCACCGATCCATGACGAGAAGATTCCCGACGTGGACGGTCTCGTATTCTCCGGCGGATATCCGGAACTGCACGGTAAGGCCATCGAGGCAAACAAGTCAATGCGTGACAGCGTGCTCCAAGCCCTGAGGGACGGCATGCCCTGCATGGCGGAATGCGGCGGATTCATGTATCTCCACAGGAAGGTGGAGGACGGCGAGGGGGAGATGCACGACATGTGCGGCTTCTTCGACAAGGATGTGTACAACACCCGCAAACTCACCAGGTTCGGATACATTAAACTAGAAGCATGCGAGGGCATGCTGCCTGAAGGCACATTGATGAAGGGACACGAGTTCCACTATTGGGACAGCGAGGACTCCGGCTCAGATTGGAGGGCATCCAAACCCTCCGGGAAGGAGTACAGATGCATCCACGACACCGGGAGCATGATCGCCGGGTTCCCCCACCTATACTATTACTCAAACCCGGAGGTTGCCGCGGGCTTCCTCAGGAAGGCTCTGGAATACAAGCGGAGATGAAAATCGGGTAAGGGGTTTCATGGGATCCCCGAAGGGACCTCACATCTTCAGCCTGTAGCCGTCGATGACCTTCAGCGCACCGGAGATCATCATCAGCGCACCGATGACGATCATGATGATGTCGGCGGTGGTGTCGCGGTTCAGGATGGCGTACACACCGAGGATGATCATGACGACACCGATGACGGCGGTGATGACCTTCTCCTTGTTGTCGAGAGAGAACGAAGGAGCGGCGTTGGCCAGGTTCATGATTCCGAGGACGATCAACAGGATCGCCAGGAGGATCATCATAACGTCGGTTATGAAGTTAGGCACGAGTATGAGGACGACTCCCAGCACCAGGGCTATGGCACCCACTGCCACATCCATATGCACGCCGGTCTTGATGCCGCCGTACAGGGTAATGATGCCGGCGATCACCAGGAGCACACCCGCAATGATGAGGATCCACTTGAGAGCCTCAGCCTTGAAGATGATGATGAGCAGACCGATCACCAGGAGCAGGACGCCCATGATGACGGAGTTCATCCACTGGTTGGATTTGATGGTTATCTCCATAGAATTCACCTGATTCTAGTAGAAGATGTTCCCTATTAATATCATTGGCACTGATTCCGCCGGTAAGGTGACGAGATGGCCGTTGGTGCGTATCTGAGGATGTTCAGACCGGGAGATGTGTTAGTAGGCATCCTGGCGATATTGCTGTCGTCGTTGGCGGCGGTCGGTCCCGGGATCACCGACCATTGGGACGATGTGATCATCACCGCGGTGGCCGTGGCACTGTATGTCTGCGGCGGGAACACCCTGAATGACAGCACGGATGCCAGGGTGGATTCCATCGCCCACCCGGACCGTCCGGTGGCCTCAGGCATCATAGATCCGGGAATGGCGAAGATACTGGGTCTTGCCATGATGCTGGTGGCGGCGATCATCGCCACCGTGTTCCTGAGCCTCGCCTGTGCCGCTATCGTGATCGCTGCATGTATACTGCTGGCTCTTTACGAGGGGCTGCTGAAGGACCAAGGTCCGATAGGCAATGTGAGCATAGCCATCATCACCATGATGTCGGTGCTTCTGGGAGGGTTGTGCGTGGGCTCCCCGGTGGAGGTGATGTGGCTGACGGCGGCGGTGTTCTGCGTCACCCTCGGAAGGGAGATCTACAAGGACATGGCCGACCTTCACGGCGACATCTTGGAGAGGAAGACCCTGCCCATGAGGGTGGGCTTCGAGTTCGCCGGGGTGATGGCCTTCGCCTTCTACGTTGTATCCTGCGTGATATTCCTGGCACAGTCCTTCGGGAACATCCTCTACGCCCTGACCGTCATACCGCTGATACTTGCCATATACGCGGGGGTCAAGGGCTGGGAGGACCCTGACAAGGCCGACAAGTTCGGCAAGATATGCCTCCTGCTGCTGATGCTGATAGCGGCGGGCGGGGCGTTCTACTGAGCCCTGGCGACGCGGATCAGCTCTTCGGGGCGAACCTTCTTCAGATCCGCCTTGGAGGCCTTGGCGATGAACCTGTCAATGGAGGTGTCATCCATCCTGACGTAGTGCTCCTTGGCCTTCCAGTTGTCGTCCAGCTCCTCCTGGATACGCTCCTTCCAGAGGACCTCATAGCGGGACATGGACTCCGCGGTGTATCCGCCTGCCCTGCCGTCCGTGGCGAGGACATCCCCTGCATGCATACCTGTCATCAGGGCATGATAGATGCCTCCGCCGGTGAGCGGGTTGATGATGCGGGCGGCATCGCCCACGAGGATAAGGCCGTCGTAGACGGTGGGTCCGAATCCGGGACATGTGGAGACGGCTCCGCCGGAGATCTCCAATATGCGTCCGTTCCTGAATCTTGGATCTGACCCAACGAACCTGTCGAGATAATATCTGGCACATCTCTCTTCCGAGGACTTCGTGGCCTGTATGCCGAGACCCACGTTGGCGATTCCGGGGCCCTTGGGGAATATCCATACGTACCCTCCGGGGGCCGCCGAACCGAGGAGGAACTCGCAGTACCCCGGTTCGATGTCCACACCGGTCATCAGATACTGGCAGCAGACGTCGATGTCCTCCGCCCTCAGGGAGCTGTCCACCCCGCACCATCTGGCCACCTGGCTCTCGTAGCCGTCGGCGGCAACGAGACAGTCGAAGCCTATCTCCTCGGTACCGTTGATGCCTTGGATGACGATGGAAGTCGGGCGTCCGTCGGCGTCGCAGCGTACGGACCTGCAGGCGGTGCGCACCCTGATCTCCGCTCCCGCTCCGGCGGCCAAGGACGCCACATATTTGTCGAAGAGATGGCGGTCGAGAACGTAACCCACCTCCCCGTCGTCGGTGCTCTCGTCCACCTTCAGCACCTCCCCGCCGGGGGACCTCATGATGGTGCCGATGATCTCCGAGGATATCAAAACCGGGTCCGGCTGTATGCCGACCTCCCTCAGTCTACGAAGGGATACACCTTCAGCACAGCGCTTGGGGGCACCGATCTCCGCCCGCTTCTCCAGCAGGAGGACGTTGAGGCCCCCTTTGGCCGCATGATACGCGGCCATGCTCCCTGCGGGACCTGCCCCGCAGACCACCACGTCGTAATGTCTCATTCAAAAGCACCCTTGATTGCTTCCAGCATGTCGTGGAAGGTAGTACGCTCGGGGACGATGTCCGGCTTCCTGCCCATGGACTCCAGCTTCATGGCCGTGGGCCTTCCGATGGCGGCCACCTTCACATTACCCCTCATGTACTGGTCTGCGACCTCTGCACCGAAGAACTCGCGGATGTCGTCGAAGAACGACTGAGCGGACATCGGCGAGGTGAAGGCCATGCAGTCCATGCGCTTCCTCTTGATGGAGTAGAACATGTGCAGCAGACCGTTGCCCATCCCCGCCTTCTTGAGCTTGTAGGAGGCCACGTCGATGACCTCCGCACCCGCGTCCTTGAGACCGTCGGAGAGCACGTCGGAACCGCTGTCGGAGCGGACGACCACCACCTTCTTCCCGGACACGTCCCCCTTCAGCATATCGACGAGACCGTATGAGGAGAAGTCCGCAGGTACGGAATCCACCCTCACGCCGAAGGAGGTCAGCACCTTTGTGGTGTTGGGGCCGATGGATATAACGTTACAGGATTGCAGCATAGTTGGGAACGATTCGCCGAAGCGCTTGTTACACTCCTCCGCGGCGGTGCCGGAACCGAAGACCACGGTGATGCCGTCGGCCAACGAGGATTGGAACTTCTCGAACTCCGCATCATCACCCGGCAGTATCTCCAACGAAGGGGCGGCCATCACGTCGAAGCCCATATCCCGGGCCTCCTTGACCGCATCGTCCAATCTGCTCAGCGGTCTCGTGAATCCTATGACGGTCATGCCATATCCCCCAGGACCCTGCGCAGCTCGGTGACCGTGCCGATCACCATGATGCCCGGGGCCTCGAGCTTCTTCTCCTCGATGGTCTCCCTGAGTTTGGAGACCACGGTGAGCTCCACCCTCTGCTCGGGGGTGGATCCCTTGGATATGATGGCGGCGGGCATGTCCGGGGACATCCCACCCTCGATCAATCCCTTTGAGATGGAAGCGGCGTTGCCCAAGCCCATCAGTATCACGATGGTGCCGTGACCGTTCACCAGCGCCTTCCAATCGATGCGGTCCTTGTCACGGTCCGCCTTCTCGTGGCCGGTGACGAAGGTGACCAGGGACGTGTGATCCCTGTGCGTTACAGGAATCCCAGCCAACTCAGGAACGGATATGGAGGATGATACTCCGGGGACCACGTGCACCTCGGCACCCGCCTTCCTGAGCTCCTCGGCCTCCTCTGCACCTCTTCCAAAGAGGAACGGATCACCGCCCTTGAGACGGACCACGTTCTTGCCCTCGGAGGCATACTTCACCAGAAGTTCGTTGGTCTGCCACTGGCTGAGATGATGGTCCGAGGAACGCTTCCCGGCGTCGATGAGTTCCGCGCCCGCCTTGCATTCCTTCAGCAGGTCGGGGTTGGACAGGGCGTCGTACATCACCACGTCCGCCTCCCTCAGTAGCTGCATTCCCTTTATCGTCATAAGTCCGGGGTCACCGGGACCCGCTCCCACAAGATACACCTTGCCGCTCATATCGAATCCCTCCTTCCGGTGAGGTATTCCGCTATCGGGATCAGTTCGTCGTCGGACGGTTCCTTTGCTACCGTGATCTTAAGCCTCCTGGGCTCCGGGGTGTAGCTGTAGGACACCGCCGTTATCCGCAGTTCGTCTCCGACGACGACTGCGTTTATCCCCACCGGCGCGGAACAGCCGGCCTTCATTATCCTCATGATCCTGCGCTCAGCCTCCACGGCGACACGGGTGTCGTAGTCGTCCATGGCGGAGATCATCCTCAGCGTCTCGGGATCGTCGGAGCGGCATTCCACCGCTATGGCCCCCTGGGCGGGAGCGGGTATGAAATGTTGCTTGTCCAGAATGTGCATCGGCCTTTCGATGCCCATGCGGTCCAGACCCGCCTTGGCAAGTATGATCGCATCGAACTCGCCCCTGTCCAACTTGGAGAGGCGGGTGTGGATGTTGCCTCTGAGCGGGACAATCTCCAGATCCGGGCGGATCTCCCGGAGCATCATCTCCCTGCGTACCGACGCGGTACCCACCTTGGCCCCTTGGGGAAGTTGGTCTATCGAGCAGGGAAGCATCACATCCTCGTCCGAGTCCCTCTTCAGGATTGCACCGACGGTGAGGCCGTCGGCCACCACCGTGGGGATGTCCTTCAGGGAGTTGACGGACACGTCGATGCTTCCCTTGAGGATCGCCTCGTCCAATTCGCGGACGAAGGCGCCGGTGGCGGACATCTGGTTCAGCGGGGACGTGAGATCGATATCTCCCAGAGACTTGATTCCGATGACCTGGCACTCCTCCTCGGGGTTAAGAATGGCCATCCTCTGGCAGAAGATCTCCGTCTGCCGCATGGCGAGCTTGCTCTCCCTGCTGCCTACTCTCATCCCTTCACATCCCTGACGGAGCCGGCGAAGGCCTCTTCGAACCTCTTCACCGCATCGTCGTCATGTGCCAACGAGAGGAAGTCCACCTCCATGGCTGAGGGCGGGAGGTAGATGCCCTTCTTCAACATGGAGCGGAACAGCCTGTCGAACATGGCGCGGTCGGCCTTCATGGCCTCCTTGCCCGTAGTTGCAGAAGTGATTCCGAAGAACACGGACATCATGGATCCGGCGTAGTTCACGCATCCCTCCAGACCGGCGTCGGAGATGAGGTCCTCCACCGCCTTGGCGAGCTTGCTGGTGCGGACGTTCAGTGTGCGGTAGTTGTCGTCCTTCAGCATCAGTTCGATCTGTGCCAGACCCGCAGCAGCCGAGACGGGGTTGCCGGCGAAGGTGCCTGCCGCATAGACGGGACCCTGAGGAGCCACGTTCTCCATGATCTCCTTCTTACCTGCGAATGCCCCGGCGGGGAATCCTCCGCCGATGATCTTGCCCATGGTGGTCAGGTCGGGGGTGACGCCGTACAGCGCCTGTGCGCCTCCGGCGGAGAGCCTGAAGCCGGTGATGACCTCGTCGAAGATCAGCACGACATCATGCTCGGCGGTGAGCTTGCGGACCTCCTGCAGGTAGTTGCCCTTGGGTGTAACGACGCCCACGTTGCCCAGCACGGGCTCCATGATCACGCAGGCGATGTCGTTGTTGGAGTCCAGCAGAGCGCTCATGGACTCGATGTCGTTGTATTCAGCTGTGTAGGTGTATGAAGCGGTAGCCTCCAGCACTCCTGCGGAGGAAGGAACGCCTCCGGCGGAACCGGATCCCGCATTCACGAGAACGGAATCGTGGGCGCCGTGGAACCCTCCGTTCATCTTCACGATGCCCTTCTTTCCGGTGTATCCCCTGGCGAGGCGGATGGCGTGCATGGTGGCCTCGGTGCCGGAGCAGGCAAGCCTGACCATCTCCGCCGACGGGACGTTCGCATGGATCCTCTTGATGAGTGCCAGCTCCGGTTCGGAGGGTGCTCCGTAAACGGTGCCTTTGGCGATCTGCTCCCTGACGGCATCCAGCACCACAGGGTTGGCGTGACCTGCGATCAGGGGTCCGTATGACATGCACATGTCCAGGTACTCGTTGCCCTCGGTGTCGGTCATCATGCAGCCCTCTCCCTTGGAGATGAAGAGGGGGTAGGGGCGGAACGCCCTCACAGGGCTGGAGACCCCGCCGGGGGTCAGCTCCCTGGATTCCAGATAGAGTTCCTTGGATCCCGTCATAGCAATCCCGCCATGTCCTTCGCGAAATATGTGATTATCATGTCGGCGCCGGCGCGGGCGATTCCTAGAAGCGACTCCCTCATCACCCTGTCGCCGTCGATCCATCCGTTTGCAGCGGCAGCCTTTATCATTGCATACTCTCCGGATACCTGATATGCTGCCAGAGGCAGGTCGAAGCGGTCCCTTGCCTCCCTGATTATGTCCAGATAAGGTCCGGCGGGCTTCACCATGATCATGTCTGCGCCTTCGGCCACGTCGAACTCTATCTCGCGCATGGCCTCTCTGCGGTTGGCGGCCTGCATCTGATATCCCGCACGATTCCCCTTGCCGGGGGCGGAGCAGGCCACGTCCCTGAAGGGTCCGTAGTAGGCGCTGTGGAACTTGGCGCTGTAGGCCATGATCGGCACGTCCTTGTGCCCGGCGTCGTCAAGAGCCCTCCTGATGGCGGCGATCTGCCCGTCCATCATGCCGCTGGGGGCGATGATATCCGCGCCTGCGTCCGCCTGGGAAACGGCGGTGCGGCCGTACAGTTCGATGGTCTCGTCGTTGATCACGGAGCCTTCTTCGTCCAACTTCCCGCAGTGTCCGTGGTCGGTGTACTCGCAGAGGCAGAGGTCGGCGATGACCATCATGTCGGAGGTCTCCTTCAGTCCACGGATCGCCTTCTGAACGACGCCGTCCCTCTCCCAGGCACCGGTGCCGATAGGGTCCTTATGGTCGGGCACCCCGAACACCAGCACGGAGTTGACGCCCGCACCCTGTATATCACTGGCTATGTCCTCATAGCCCTTCAGGGGATAGGTGGGCACACCGGGCATGGAGCCTGTGGTCTTCACCTTGTCCAGGTTGGCGTCGAAGAATATCGGCAATATCAGCTGATCGGGGTGAAGCCTGGTCTCGCAGACCAGATCCCTCATCCTCTGGCTCTGTCTCAGTCTCCTGAGGCGCACATCGGGATACATCATGTCATTCATCCTCCAATCCGAAGAGTTCCGCCGCCGCGCTGCAGGCGTCGGTGCGGCCGTTCCTGGAAGCCTCTCTGAGATTCTTGTAGACATCGGCGGTGATCTTGCTGACCAGCGCCCGTGAGAAGTCGTTGAGTAATTCGTCGATGTCCGCGTTATCCGCTCTGGACATCGCCGTCTGCAGTTCATGGTCGCGGATCTCCGCCAGCTTCACGCCGATGCGGCGGATGACATCGTTGGCCAGCTGCTCCTTGGCCTCGGTGTCCATCCTCTGCAACTCTTGCGTGATGATCTTCTCCGCGGAGACGATCTCGTTCCTGCGGCGGTTGGCGTTCTCCGCCGCTATGTCCATGAGGGAATCCATGGTGTCCAGGTCCACACCGGGGACCTCGGCCACGTCCTCGTCCACGTTCCTCGGTACTGAAACATCAATGATCAGCATCCTCCTTTCGGGACGCTGGCTCATTGCCGCCTCCACCTGTTTCCTGTGCACGACGGTATGAGGTGCTGATGTGGCTACCAACACTAGATCGCTGTCCCCCATGGCCTCGCTCATCCGCTGCATGCTGACCGCCGTGCCTCCCAACTCGGAAGCCAACTCCATGGCTCTGGCATATGTGCGGTTGGACACGAACACCGTGCCCAGATTCTTTCCTATGAGGTTCTTGGCGATGACGGAGGCCATGTCCCCGGCCCCCAGGATGGTGATGCTCTTCCCCCGCAGGTCGCCGATCTTGCTCTCAGCCAATTCCACGGAGGCGGAGCCGATGGACACCGCACCCTTGTTCAGGGCGGTCTCGGAACGGACCCGCTTGCCCACGATCATCGCCTTGTCGAAAAGCCTGGTGAGCATGGAGCCCACATGCCCCTCGTCCTTGGCCTTCATGTAGCATTCGCGGACCTGGTGCTGGATCTGGTCCTCCCCGACGATCAGGGAATCCAGGCCGCAGACCACCGCGAAGAGATGCTTGATGCTGTCCCTGTCCTCCAGCACGTAGGAGATGTTGGATGAGGGCACCACCCGGTGGATAACGTTCTCCAGGTCGTCCCTGGTGGCCCGGTTGTCGGTGGTTGCCGTATACACTTCCAGACGGTTGCAGCTCCTGACGATGATATACTCGGTAACCGCACGGACCTCCTTCATGCCGCCGGCGAACTCGTTCTCAAGTATCGCCACCACACGGTTCAGGCCTTCCACGCTTCCGGCGGAGGTGTGGGTCACATGCATGCTGACGATCACGGTATCATCCCCTCGGCCTTGGCGTACGCACCTCCCGGATCGCCATCACGTAGCAAGTGCCAGATGTCCTCATCATGCAACACCTTGGCCAGGAACTCCGCACGTCCGGGCTGGGTGGGGATACGGTTCCTTATCTCCGCTCTAAGACGGACCAGGAGGTCCACCATGTCGTCATAAGACTCGTCAAGGAACGGATCCAACTGTTCGATAACGTAGGGAGGGAACGCGGGGACGCGGCCCTCGGAGGACACCGTCACTGTGTATCCCCTCCTCTTCAATACCGACGGGATCAGAACGTCACCGCCGCCGTGGGCGGAGTTGGTCATCTTCCCCATGGACATGGAGACGTCGCGTATCGCATCGTTCAGAGCATGGGAATCGGTGGCTGCCACGACTATGTCCGCATCATGGATGTATTTCGAGACGGAATCCCCGTCGATATGAACCTCCACGCAGTCCTCGGCGATGTCCCTCAGCTCCGGGAGTATGGACTCCGCGATCACCCTGATGCGGAATCCGTCGAAATGACGGCACTTGCGGAGGGCCACGTTCCCGCCCCCGAAGACTGCCACCATCCTGCCGCTGGGTGACAGCAGGACGGGGGACATCTTGATGCTCATGGTATACCGCGGACCCCATCGGGTGTGACCTTCATAACCATTTGGATTATGCGTCCACCAGACAATTCGTAACACGCATTAACGGCGTGCGTAACTGATCGTGACAGTGACTTCGAGAAGGAAGAGATGGTGCGAGTGCCGGGAATTGAACCCGGGTACCAAACTTGGCAAGCTTGGATGATAACCTCTACATCACACTCGCGTGGTTGCACTGGCATTGAGCCATGTGATTTAAAGATTTTGTTTATGGTGCGAGTGCCGGGAATCGAACCCGGGGCTCAAGCTTGGGAAGCTTGGATGTTAACCCCTACATCACACTCGCGGTATCGCCCTTGATGGATTCCCGATATAAAAGAAAGATGCCCCCTTTGTGGGGACATTACCTGACGATGCGAGACCGCATATCGGTGCATCAACGCTCGGGACGCATCATCACATCGTCCAAGCTGAACAGGAGGACATCCTCCCGGGGTACGATCCCTTCGAACCCGCTCTTTGAGAATATCGCATATGTGCGGCGTTGGTACCCTTTCACCAACGACGACCTGCGCATCAGTGTGTCAAGGACGTCCCTGCCCACCGGTTTCGAAGTGAACTTGCATTCGGCGAAGATACCCTCCCCCGGAGAGGTGGTGATCACGATGTCGATCTCCTCCGAGGTCTTGGTGGAAGGATCGTTGCCCCACCACTTGCCGGGTATGCCGCCGAACCTCCGTAGCAGATACTCCGTGCATATCCCTTCGAACACCACACCCATATCCCCGTCCAGAAGCTTCAGGACCTTCTCCGCCGCCTCCTGCGGTTCGTAGAGTCCCATCCTGGCCGGAAGCACCCGTCCGAGCTGGAACCTCATGAACGGGTCCGACACGAGATAACGGGTCTTCTTCCCGTCGGGATTGTCCACCGGCCTGACCTTGGAGATTATGCCTATGTCCGTCAGGGTCTTCAGGTGGATGGCCGCGATGGGCTGGTCCAACCTCGCATAGGAGGCTACCTCCGAGGTCTTGCTGTGCCCGCTGGCGACGGCCTCTATCACCAGATAGTACGTAGCGGGGTTCTCGAACTCCTCCATCAGTGTGAGGGTGTGCTCGTTGAAGAAGAACGAGTCCTCCTCGAAGAACAGGTCCGCGATGTTATCCCTGATGCTCTTTTTCGCATCGAACAGACGGAGATACATGGGGATCCCTCCCACCATCCCGTAGATCCTGAGCGCATCCTTCATCTCGAAGCCCTCGAGGAAGCGCATGCTTGTCCAGAAGTCCAGCGGTTTCAGCTCCAGGCTGCCGGTGCGCCTCCCGTATAGCGGGCTCTTGTATCCCAACACCTGATGCTCCATGATGCCGATGGACGACCCGCAGAGGATCAGGAAGAGCTTGGAATCATCATGGATCTCGTCGATGAGCTCCTGCAGACGGTCCTGGAACTCCGGAGCCTTCTTTATGATACGGGGATACTCGTCTATCACCAGCAGGAACCTCTCCTTCGAGGCCCTCTCGCGGATCATCCCCAGGACCGAATCCATATCCGCATTGACCTTGGCACCGACGATGACGGAGGCCAGAGAGCTCATGTTGTAGTCCAGGGCGCCTTCGACCGGAGTGAAGAACACACAGTCCTTTCTCTTACAGAACTCCCGCAGCAGAGCGGTCTTCCCCACCCTCCGGCGACCGTAGACGGGAACGAATTGGAATGTGTCACCGTCGTACCTGCGATTCAGCAGCTCCAATTCGTGCTCGCGCCCTATGAACATGGATGTGTCATCACAGCTTGCCAATATAATGGTTGTGATAATTAAATTACAATATAATTTATTAAGATTTAATTTATGTGAATTAAATTATTTGATGGCCGAAGCGGGAATGTCTCCGCGCCCCGTCGGATCACCCTGCCCCTCGGCGCATCCCTTTATAAGATAAGTATATACGAGGGGCGAGAAAAGGAAGTCTGGGTTCGAGTCTCAGGCAGGATATGATCACATGATCGAGAATTTCACACAGATCGGCGTCCCGGAAGAGGTCGCCAAGGCGATGACTGACATGGGATGGGAGGAGCCCACCCCCATCCAGACCGCCACCATCCGTTTGGGCATCGAGGGCCGCGACATGTTCGGGCAGGCCCAGACCGGTACCGGAAAGACCGGTGCCTTCGGCTCCATCATCCTGGGAAGGATCCCCGCCGGGCAGCAGCTGCCCACATCAATCATTCTCCTCCCGACCAGGGAGCTGGCCCTGCAGTGCTACAGGGAGATGACCAAGCTGGCCAAGTACACCGGCCACGTCTGCGTGCCGGTATACGGGGGCCAGGGCGGGAAGGCCGACATCGAGAAGCAGATAACCACCATCGCCAAGGGTGCGGACATAATCGCCGGTACCCCCGGTAGAGTGAGGGATCTGGTCACCAGGGGAGCGCTGAACCTCACCCACATTCAGGTCTTCGTCCTCGACGAGGCGGACCGCATGCTGGACATGGGATTCATCGAGGACATCGAGTTCCTGTTGAAGGCCATGTCCAGGGAGAGGCAGACCCTGCTGTTCTCCGCCACCATGGCCGAGAACGTGAAGCGTCTCGCCTATGATTACATGAAGGAGCCCAAGGAGATCACCGTCTCCGAGGACGAGGTCGTTCTGGACCTCACCAAACAGTACTACATCCCCGTGGGCAGGCGTAACAAGTCCTGGGCCCTGTGCAGGCTGCTGGACTCCGGTGAGAAGGACAAGTTCATCATCTTCTGCCAGACCATCAAGATGGTGGACATGCTGGAGGAGCGCCTGGACAAGCTGGGATACAAGGTGGAGGCCATCCACGGCGATCTGCCGCAGACGAAGAGGGAGAGAGTCATTAACGACCTCCGCACCGATAAAATAGATATTCTCATCGCCACCGACGTTGCCGCCAGAGGACTCGACATCGAGGACATCACCTACGTGATCAACTACGACATGCCGGAGATGGTGGACACCTACATCCACAGGATCGGCAGGACCGGAAGGGCCGGGAAGGAGGGCACCGCGGTGTCCTTTGTGACATCATCCGAAGAGCACCTGGTCACCGAGTTCCAGAGGCGCACCGACATGCTGATCGAGAAGATGGCGGTGCCGGAGCTCCCCGAGGGGGCCAAGGACAAGGTGAAGAAGGTCATCGATTACGACCAGATCGCGGATCCCTTCGGCATGGTTTACTTCAAGGTGAACCTGGGCAAGGACGACGGCTACGGTAAGGTCTCGCTGGCGGACTTCATCATCCGCAACGCCAGGATCCACGACACCTCCATCGGCAAGATCGAGCTGGGCGCCGACGAGTCCCTGGTGCAGGTGCACAGGGACTTCGCCAACCGCATGACCATGGACCTGACCAAGGCGAAGCACAAGGGCAAGCACATCCGTGTGGAAGTCGTTCAGGACTGAACCGGGGGCGCCGCCGTTGATCCTGCTGAGGAACGGGAAGATCTACGACGGCACCGGTTCCGAGCCCTTCATGGGGGATGTGCTGATCGACGGCGACCGTATAATCGACGTTGCGGAGCACATCGACGCCGACGCGGAGATAATCAACGTATCAGGCAAGTCGGTGGCCCCGGGGTTCATAGATGCGCATTCCCACAACGACTGGTTCGCCACCAAGAACGATCCATTGCCGTACTTCGAACCCTTCATCCGCCAGGGCATAACGTCATTCGTGACCGGCAACTGCGGGATCTCCGCGGTAGGCTTCGACAATGATGAGCATCTGGACGAGATGGGCGGCGGGCTGTTCAACTTCAGGGATTCCACCGGAGCCTACGGCTCCGTCGGTGACTATCTGAAGGCGATAGACGGCAACACACCGTGCAACATCGCGGTGATCGTGGGTCACTGCACCGCCAGGGCGGCGGTGGGCGGCAACCACAGCGGGAAGCTCACCGAAGAGGAGGAGGGGCACATGCTCCGTCTGATGGAGGACGGCCTCAGGGAAGGTGCCGCGGGGTTGTCGCTGGGGCTGATGTACGAGCCGGGGATGTACGCCGACCTTGACGAATTGAGGAAGGTCGCGGCTCTGTGCGTGAAGTACGGTAAGCCGTTGACGGTGCACTCCCGCGCACTGTCGAAGATATCCACGTCGTACAAGGGCCTGTTCGGGAGGTCCCATCTGCTGAGGGCGGTGGACGAGCTGGTGGAGATCTCGAAGGGCACGGACCTCAAGCTGCAGATCTCCCACGCCATCTTCATGGGGCGCAAGTCCCTGGGGGACAAGGACGAGTTCGTGAGGCTGGTCAACCATATGCGCAGTGAGGGCGTGGATGTGATGTTCGACATCTACAACCAGCTGCGGGGACTGTCGGTGATCACGGTGATCCTTCCTGTGTGGTATCAGGCGATGCCCCGGGAGAAAAGAGATTCCGCTTTCGTGAGGATGAGGCTGAAGATCCTGGCTGCCGCCGCCACGCGTCTGCTGGGATTCGGCTTCGATGACATGGTCGTCGCGTACATAGGCCCGGGATACGAGAGGTTCGAGGGCAAATCGGTGCATCGGATCGCTCAGGAGGAGGGGATGGGCGACGTGGATATGTATCTCAAACTCTGCGAGTTAAGCGGATTCCACGGAAGGATAAGTCTTGGACCGTGCACCACCCCGGAGATCATAAGCGAGTTCGAGAAGAATCCGTTATGCCTGTACATGACGGACGCCTGGGTGGAGGACTACGGCATTCAGAAGCCGGCGATCTACGACTGCTTCCCCAAGTTCCTGAGGGATTCGCTGTTGGGTACGGGAGATACATTGCCGAACACCGTCCGCAGGATGACCGGGGCCACGGCGGACAGGTTCATGCTTCGGGATAGGGGCTACCTGAGGAAGGGGTGCTTCGCCGACGTGACCGTCTTCGATGAAGCTGCCGTAAAGAACGGTGTGCCGGATCAGCAGAGGGCCTTCGGGATCGAGAAGGTGTTCATCAACGGGAAGTTGGTGCTTGACGGGAGTGAATTGAACACAGATGCGCTTAGGTCCTCGGGCAGGGCGATGAACGTCCAATAGACACGTCCTGATTATTAACAGCACAGACCACCTTTTTCTACCGCAACTCTACTGGATACGAACGTATTGCCAGAGTTCTGATCCAATTTGCATGCACCGTGCAAGAAAAGGCTCAACTTACAATCCCATAAACACAACTTTTTCGACACAAAAAGTGCTACAGTAGAAACAACATATATTTCCGTGAAATAAGGAAAAGTGACAGCACAATCCCGCCGATTGCGGGGCCCTTACGGGCGATTCCGGCAATGCCTTATTTGAACTTGTGTTGTCGGAACTCCAATTTCAAAACATCTTTTAATAGTTTGTGCAAACTTGGATAATTAACGACACAGGTGTTGTAATGAGCAAGGAGATCAAGGACTACTATCTCGGCCTAGATATCGGAACCAATTCTGTGGGTTGGGCAGTGACCGACCCGGATTACAACATCCTGGAGTATTGCAGGAAGGCCATGTGGGGCATCCATCTCTTCGAAGAGGGGAAGACCGCCAAGGACCGCCGTTTGCACAGGGTAGCAAGACGCCGCCTGAACAGAAGGAAACAGAGGATCACGCTTCTGCGCGAACTCTTCTCCGAAGAGATCTGTAAGGTGGACCCCAGTTTCTTCGAAAGGCTTGACGACAGCGGCCTCTTCGCCGATGACAAGAGGGTGAACCAGAAGAACAGCCTGTTCAACGACCCTGGATTCGACGATAAGGAATATCACCGCAGATTCCCGACGATCTACCACCTCCGCAAATATCTCATGGAGACGGATGAGAAACCAGACATACGGTTGGTCTACCTTGCATGCCACAACATCATCAAGTTCAGAGGGCACTTCCTTTTCAAGACCGACGAATCCGACGAAGACCCCAAGTTCGAGGACATGGTCAACGAGTTCGTCAACGACTTGGAGAAGTACGATATCGAACTCAGCATCGCAGACAAGGACAAGCTTGCCGACATACTGAAGAACAGGAATATAGGGATCACCGACAAGAAGAAACTGCTCAAAGATGTCATCGAATGTGGCGATGCCACCGGAGATATCATCGGCCTACTAGCCGGCGGGAAGGTGAAACTCGGGATCATATTCGGTGATGATGAGCTGAACAATTCGTCCGTATCATTCAAAGAGGCCTCGGCCGAAGATGCCATCGCTGAACTGGAGGACTCGTATCCGGACCAGATGCGCACACTGAGGATCGCCAAGCAGCTGTATGATTGGGGAGCACTATCCTCCATCCTTTCCGGTCATAATTGCATCTCCGAAGTCAAAATTGCAGAATTCGAGCAACATACCGCGGACCTCCGCCTTCTGAAAAGAGTGGTTAAACAGTATGTTCCCGACAAATACAACGACATCTTCAAGGCCAAGGACAAGAGCATGAAAGGGAACTATTGCTCATATGTCAACGTCTGTGGCAAAGGTAAGCCCGAAAAGACTTGCAATCAGGAAGAGTTCTGCGAATTCGTCTACAAGATTCTCGATAAGACTTCGGCAAAGGACGATGAGAACCTGGCGGACATGATGGCACGTCTGAAAGAAGGCACATTCATGCCGAAGCAGACCAGCAGGAACAACAGCATCCTGCCCTACACCGTTCACAGGAAGGAGCTCAATGCCCTATTGAAGAATGTATCGAAGCACTACCCGTTCCTGACGCGGGTGGATGACAGCGGTTTCGATGTTGCCACCAAGATGTTGATGATACAGGAATTCAGGATCCCATACTATGTTGGTCCGCTGGATACCAGATCGGAGAAGGCCTGGGCCGTACGCAACTCCTTCGAACACATCACACCGTGGAACATCGAGAAGATAATCGATTACGACAAGTCCGCGGAGAACTTCATGGACAGGCTCACCAACTACTGTACATACATGGTGGGGGAGAAAGTGCTGCCCAAGAACTCCATTTTGTACTCGTACTTCACACTCTATAACGAGATCAACAAACTCAGAATCAACGGCGACCTCATTCCCGTCGGTCTTAAGAAAAAGTTGATCACGGACCTGTTCGTGAATAACAGTGGAAAGGTCACCAAGAAGGTCATCACCGATTATCTGAAGAGAGAGGGGCTCATCGATGCCACCGAGAAGCCGGAGATCACCGGTGTGGACGATCCGATAAAATCCAATCTTAAACCACTGCACACCCTCAAAAAGATCATTGGCGACAAAGTGAACGATCACAGGCTCGCCGAGGACGTCATAAGGACCATCACCGTCTTTGGCGAAAGGATCCGTATAAAAGCCAAATTGAAGAAAGATCACTCCGGCGAGCTCACCGACAAGGAGATTGAGCAGCTGTCCAAACTCACTTTCATCGGCTGGGGCAGACTGTCGTCCAAACTGCTCACCGGGCTCTATGACACCTGCAGAGAGACGGGACAGAGGACCAATATCATGGGGATGTTGGAATCCACCAACGACAATCTGATGGAGCTTCTGCACAAATACTCATTCAAAGACCAGATCGACAAGCACAACAAGGCGCAAACCGCTGACCAAGAGGTCACATACAAGTCACTGGAGGCCAGATATGTGTCTCCCGCCGTCAAGCGCAGCGTTTGGCGTACGATTGCCGTTGTGAAGGATATCGTGAAGTGTGTAGGGCACCCGCCCAAGAAGGTGTTCGTGGAGACCACCCGCGATGCTACCGGCGACGAGAAGGGCAAGAGAAAGGACTCCCGTAAGACCAAACTTGCAGAACTGTACAAGAACTGCGGGGAAGACCCATATTGGATCAACCTCCTGGACAGTAAAGAAGAGGCGGAACTCAAGAAACGCAGTCTGTACCTCTATCTCACCCAACTCGGCAGATGCATGTATTGCGGCAAGACCATCGACATCAACGACATCGACAACACAGAGCTCGTTGACAGGGATCATATCTACCCTCAGTCGAAGATCAAGGACGACAGCATACACAACAACCTTGTACTAGCCCACAAGGCGTGCAACCAGGCCAAAAGCGACAGGTATCCGCTTCCGCCGGAGATACGCAAAGAGCAGAAGGCTCTCTGGGACGAACTGCTGAGAAAGGAGTACATCACCAAGGAGAAGTACTCACGTTTAGTCCGCAGCACCCCGTTCACCGAGGATGAGCTGGCCAAGTTCATCAACCGTCAGTTGGTAGAGACCAACCAGTCAGTATCCACCACGATCGATGTCCTCAACCAGATGTTCGGCGAAAATACCAAGGTCGTCTATTCCAGGGCCGGACTGGTATCGGATTTCCGTAACAAACTGGATCTGCTGAAGTGCAGATCGGTGAACGATCTTCACCACGCCAAGGATGCGTACTTGAACATAGTCGTCGGCAACACATACCATACCAAGTTCGCCGAGGATGTGTCCAGATTCGTAGGTTCTGGAGAGCATTACAACCTGGCAAAGATGTACAACAACCCCGTCATCCGTGATGGGGTCACCGCATGGATCCCAGGGCCGGAAGGGACAGAGGCGACTGTTCGCAAGTACATGCGCAGAGATAACATCCTGTCCACCAGACACACATACATGCAGAAGGGGCCGCTGTTTGATGACAACCTTACAAGGGCCAAAGCGACCCTCTTCGATAGGAAACAGAACAGGCCATCCGATCGTTATGGTGGATTTGATAATGAGAAAGGGGCTTGCTATTCATTGATAGAGTACAAGGAAAAAGGTAAAACAATTCGGGCATTGCAGGTATTGCATCTCCACAAAGTGCACCTTCTTAAAAACAAGGCTGAACTAGAAGCTCACTTCTCAAAACTAAAGGGGATGGATGTAAAGGTCATATTACCGTGTATTAAGATGGACAGCCTGATAGAACGCGATGGGATACCGTACCGTACTGGAAAAAGAACCAATGACTACATCATTTTCCAACCGGCACTCCCGCTCTTGCTTCCTGACACACTATACAAATATTGTAGAAAACTGTTTGACATAAGCGAAGATTTCAAAAATAAAACGGTGAAAAGCCCAGACTACTATGGGATATCTGCAGAAGAAAATGTATGCCTATATAATGTCCTGATGGAGAAGAGTCTTAAACATCCATACAGCAAGAGTTTGGGTTCATTCTCCTCCAATCTTAAGAAATGTCTAGATGCATTCATATCCAGTGACCTGATGACTCAGGCGGAAATATTGAATCAGGCCTTACAGCCGTTCCAATGTAAACCAGTGTATGCAAATCTTAAGAAAATAGGTGGTGTAGCAACTACTGGGAGGATTCAGTTTAATTGTCAATTGCCATCAGATGTTGACGTCTGGCTTGTCAATCAGTCACCTTCTGGGCTCATAGAAAATAGAGTGAAGTTGAACTGAGCATGACCTGGAGAACGGTGGTGATTTCCAGCAACTCCAAGCTTGATCTCAAACTTGGATACATGGTGATTCGCAACACGGAGATTAGGAAGGTCCACCTTTCCGAAATCTCCGTGTTGCTGATTGAAAGTACCGCAGTGTCCATGACGGCCATGCTCCTCTGCGAACTGACCAAGCGGAAGATCAAGGTGATATTCTGTGACGAGACCCACAACCCCTACGGAGAGATTGTACCATACTGTGGGTGTCACGACTCCCCGGCAAAACTCCGCAGTCAGATAAGGTGGACCGAGGATTCCAAAGGTAACGTTTGGGCCGCCATCGTCAGACAGAAGATCATCAACCAGGCCACCCTCCTGAATCACTATGATACCGATCGAGCCGCCATGCTGTTCGGCTATGCGGAGAACGTTGAATGGATGGATGGGACCAATCGCGAAGGGCACGCCGCCAAGGTCTACTTCAATTCCCTCTTCGGTATTACATTCTCCCGGAAGAATGGCGGGGCTATCAATGCTTGTCTGAACTACGGGTATGCGATTCTTTTGTCAGCCATAAACAGAGAGATCGTTTGTCTCGGGTACACAACTCAGATTGGCATCTTCCATGACAACACCTACAACCAGTTCAATCTGGGCTGTGATATCATCGAACCCCTTCGTCCCCTGGTTGACAGTCTGACTCTGAAACTGTTGCCGGATGAGTTTGATATCTCCTGCAAAAGAAGCATGGCTGCCATACTCAACACACCAGTGATGCTCAATGGCAAGCGGATGTATCTGAACACCGCTCTGCCGATTTATGTGAAGAGCGTCACCGAAGCTCTAGAGAACAACGATCCGGAGATGATGGTTTTCTGTGACTATGAGGATACGGGCGATGAGACTGATTGTATACTTTGACCTGCCGGTCGAGACATCCGAGGACAGGCGGAACTATACGAAATTCCGTAAGTACCTCCAAGTTCACGGCTTCATCATGGTCCAAAAATCCGTCTACTGTAAGATAGCCATGAATGGCGCCGCAGTTCAGACAATCAAAAAGGATGTCATCAGCCACAGACCTCCGAAAGGGAACGTTCAAATGCTTACGGTTACCGAACGCCAGTTCCAACAGATTGAGATAATCGTCGGTGAAGCGCAAAAAGAGGTACTTGACACCCTTGACAGATTCGTGGTACTATGATGCTCAGCCATTTTCTCTTCTCCACTCCGATTGATTTTAACGAACATGCACTGAGGCGGTTGACCATAGAGGAGCCCGGTGAACTGGGACGTGCCGTGGGCGAACTCCAAAGCCAGATCTCAGGATACGATGGTCGGTTCGTATTATCTGACGGTTCCAAGAACATCGAGTTGTCCAAGAATACACATATGATCATCGACCCGTTTTCCATCACCTGCAATGCCAAGGAGATCATAACAGGGCTGCACAAGACCATCACCAAGGAACTGGAATGCGGTGACAGTTTCCTAGAGGTTCAAGACGCGATATCTGCTCTGACCAACTACATCACAACGGTTTCCACAGAGATCGAAGCAGGATCCTCTTCTGGGGACGTGACGATCCAAGCGTTGCTGAAAGTCATGTCCGTAGGAATGATTGAACCGGAATCACTACCGGAGAGGGTGTGCGAATATGTCAGACTGATGTCCGAATATGGATCCAAGAGACTTGCCATAATAGTCAATCTTGACAAATTCCTCAGCAAAGAGGACTATTCGGAACTGGTGAAACAACTGGAGTATTCAAACACACCCATTTTGTTGATTGAGAATACATTTCCAAATGATAACGTCCCGACCAAAATCATAGATACAGACCGCTGTGAGCTTGAGATTGGGCCCAATGGCAACCTATTTGAGGTTTGAGAGTGTTGTCAATCTTGAGGGTTCCCCAACGGTGCTAAGAAGGTTTGGAGATATTTTAATGTTTGAGAGTGTTGTCAATCTTGAGGGTTCCCCAACCACCGGTCCGGCGCGGTGGCATTCACTGGTGTTTGAGAGTGTTGTCAATCTTGAGGGTTCCCCAACAGGCTTCTGTCAAAGTCAGGGAGTAAGATAGTTTGAGAGTGTTGTCAATCTTGAGGGTTCCCCAACTAGGGGTATCTAGGACGGAATCCCGTATTTTGTTTGAGAGTGTTGTCAATCTTGAGGGTTCCCCAACCGCGCATTATCTGATCGCAACGTCCCGCGAGTTTGAGAGTGTTGTCAATCTTGAGGGTTCCCCAACCGCCGTTCCGCTCTTCGCGTGCCCAGTCGTGTTTGAGAGTGTTGTCAATCTTGAGGGTTCCCCAACAACGGAGAAGATAGATATGACGAATGTAAGGTTTGAGAGTGTTGTCAATCTTGAGGGTTCCCCAACCGGTGCGGAACTCCGATTTAGGCCCGGTCAGTTTGAGAGTGTTGTCAATCTTGAGGGTTCCCCAACGCAACTAGTGTAACGCTCGCCCCAAACAATGTTTGAGAGTGTTGTCAATCTTGAGGGTTCCCCAACCTTAACTCGAACAATTCCCAGCGCAGGGACGTTTGAGAGTGTTGTCAATCTTGAGGGTTCCCCAACGTGAGGTGATACCATGAATCATCGGCCGCAGTTTGAGAGTGTTGTCAATCTTGAGGGTTCCCCAACCTTGTACACTCCGTCCCCCACATTTTCATTGTTTGAGAGTGTTGTCAATCTTGAGGGTTCCCCAACATACAAAATTATTAATACTAGCACGTCATAGTTTGAGAGTGTTGTCAATCTTGAGGGTTCCCCAACGCATCATCTCAGACAGGTCGGTTGAATCTGGTTTGAGAGTGTTGTCAATCTTGAGGGTTCCCCAACGTTCTCTTCTGTCGAATCCCACGCTCAAACGTTTGAGAGTGTTGTCAATCTTGAGGGTTCCCCAACAGGACGGCAGGGACACGGGTATCCACCCTGGTTTGAGAGTGTTGTCAATCTTGAGGGTTCCCCAACTATTAAATTGCAAAATGGCGAGAATGAAGAGTTTGAGAGTGTTGTCAATCTTGAGGGTTCCCCAACCGATACGGTGACTGTCTCCGGCTCTACTGTGTTTGAGAGTGTTGTCAATCTTGAGGGTTCCCCAACCATTGAATCTCATTTAGACACATACAATAAGTTTGAGAGTGTTGTCAATCTTGAGGGTTCCCCAACTACTGGCATCTTCGCGGTCAGAATGCGTCAAACGCATTCGACACACGAAGATGCCAATATGGAACCAAAGATTCGACTTTTTGACAATACGATCTATTGTTAACAATAACGGATCAGAATGAAATGAATAACCATTTAACCAGAAAGTGTGAATAACATCTCCACTAACACTCATCGATCCGCATTGCCTGACACCTGAACACCGACAACTCCTCCGGCACATCCGCGTATACATCGTTGTCAAAGGAGCACCCGTAACGGGTGGACCTCTGCACCGTCATGTCCTTCTCCGGATTGTCCGTGGGGATCGGCGTGATGTCCATCCTTCCCTCCCCCACCGGGTCCCCCCTGCGGTGGAAGGTCACATGCATCCCCTTGCTGCCGACGGCGCTGATCAGCCGGTGGGTGCGCATATCCACCCTTTCCCTGGCATCATCCAGGCTCTCCGACTCGCACAGGGTGTTGTCCACACCGGCTGCATAGATCATGACCTCCTCCGCTATGGAACGCACATCCACCGCACGCATGCGCTCGATCTCGTTCCTCAGGTGCCTCATCGTGGCGTTCAGTTCCGCCACCTCCGATTCGAGTGCGGAGGACCTCTCCCTCAGCAGCCTCCTCTCTCCGTCCAGACGCAAGATCTTCTCGTTCGATTCCCCGACGATCCTGGAGATCTCCTCCCCGAATTGCTCCTTGATCCCCGAAATCTCCGCCTCGTGCCCCTCGATGATTCTGGTAAGCTCTTCCTCCAGCTCCTCCACCCTGGCCCTCAGCCTCTCCGTCTCGTCGATCTCCTCCGGGCATGCCGTCTCCCTCAGATGGGATTCCAGCGCCCCGCGGATCCCCTCGTCCTCGTCGAATCTCGACAGCAACGCATCCGTCTCCGTACCGAACACCCGAAACCCGGTGGCAAGGGCCAGGGGTCTCCCGCAGCTCTTGCACACCACGTCCCCCCTACTGTTGGTGCCCACCTCGTGACGACCGCAGACGCAGCCCACCCTCACCACGGCATAGCCGTATGTGAGGGTCCTCTCCTTCTTGTCCCGACGTCCCATGCTCACTCCCCCAGGGCGGTGGAGCCGTACGCCAGCCTCCTGCCGGCGGCATCGGTGACGGTTATGTCCAATATCCCGTTGGAATCCAGGGACATGGTGGCCCACATGTGGAACCCGCGGGCCTTGCCGAAGTACTCCGGCGGCACCTGCACCGAGACCCTCAGTCCGTTGTAGGTCTCGCCGGAGCCCATGTCGATCCAGTTCTCCTCGAAACAATCCTCCCGGGAGAACTCGGACTCATATACCTCGAAGGTGACCACGGTCTGGTTGTCCCTCAGGGGGATGAAGCTGGATTCCGACTTCCTGATTATACGGCCGTCCTCGTCGAAGCGGTCCCCCTTGTAGATCATGTTGTAGATGCATTCCCTCTCGCCGTGATAGCGTGAGTCGAACCCGTAGGTGAGGGTGGCCATGTCCAGCACCCTGGGTCCGACGGCGGAACCGTCCGAGGCGTGGTTGAGCTTGGCGAACACCGCCGCCCCCTTCACGATCGCCTTCGACGGCTCGTACACGCACACGTCCTCCGGGGCGTATCCCGTCCTCTCGATGATCCCCCTGGCGATCTGGGGCATGTTGCTGCTCCCGCCCACCAGCACGATCCTGTCCGGGGCGCATTCGGGATCGAAGTCCAAGGCACGCTGCATCACGTCCATCGCCCTCTCCAGCAGATGGGAGGTGCAGTCCTCGAACTCCCTGCGGGATATGCGGGTGAACCTGTCCTGACCGTTCATGGTGAACACCACCACCGACTCGTCAGCGTCCGACAGCTCCACCTTGGTCCTGGTGACCACCTTCACGAACCTGGCGGTCTCCTCCGGGGTGCCCTGCCATTTCAGGCCCACCTTCTCCATGATCCTGTCCCTCAGGGCGGCATCCCAATCGTTGCCGCCGAGTTCCAGGTCGCCCTCCTTCGCAAGGATCCTGTATTCCATGGTGGCGGGGTCGTGCTCCACGATGCTCACGTCCAGCGTTCCGCCGCCAAGGTCGAAGACCAGGATCTTCTGGATGCCGTCGTAGTGGGTCCTCACATCCTGGGAGTACAGATATGAAACCGCAGCCGCAACGGGCTCCTGCAGCACCCTCACGTCCTCCTTGGGAAGGCCGGTGATGCGCATCACCGCCTCCTGGATCAGACGGTTGTACTCGGAGGCCATCATCTGGCCGCTGGCGATGCCCACCGGGGCGGTGATGGTCACCGCCTCGATCTCGTTGTTGGCGTACTCCCCGGACCTGATGGCGGCGGTGCGGATCTCGTTGATCAGGAACGTCAGGTACTTCTCGATGACCTCGCTGAGCCTGTACTCCTTCCCTCCGCTGGATACCGTCTTCTCCAGGTTGGCGGGGTCCTCGCGGACCGTCCTCTTCATGTAGCGGATGATGTCCGAGGAGTGCCTGAAGGCGGCACCGGTCTCGCACTCCTCGCCGTACATCTCCCTGCCCTCCTCCTGGGAGTACATGAACAATGAGGGGACCCCCATGCCCGTGGAGTCTTTGAGGAAGGTGGTGACGGGTATGAGCCCGTTCATGATCGCGGCACTGGAATAGCAGGTTCCGAAGTCTATCCCGATTATCATTTTCTTTACCTCGGACAGTAATATGATTGCATAGATATTTAGGAAAATTCTAATACGGTAAAACTAATTTTATTACCATGCACATCCACATCGCCACCGCCGGCCAGGCGGTGGAACCAGTGATCAAGGCGTTCAACGCCATCCCCGGCATCGACAAGGTGTATATCCTCATCAGCGGGGCGTTCTCCGAATCCGCCCACATCCTGGAGGACTTCTTCGGCAGGGCGATGGTGGATGTGGAGATGCGCACCATAAGCGGCTTCGACTTCCAGAGCATCGTGGACACCATATACTCCATATTCAGGGACGAGGGCAGCAAGAACACATTCTCCATCAACATCACCGGCGGCACCAACCTCATGGCCGCCGCGGCATGCTCCACGGCGTTCTTCGTCGGTGCCAAGATATGCTACGTCCTGCGGGACCCGGAGAAGAGCGCCTCCGAGCAGCTCATATGGATACCCACCCCCAGGACCCCGGACCTGCACCGCATCAAGGGCAAGACCCAGGACATCCTCCGCTACGTGCTGGAGTGCCAGGAGGACATACTTACCGCATCCATGATCTCCGACGCCTTCGGCCTGAACAAGCAGACCGTATCCTACCACCTCCGCGTGTTGGAAGAGGAAGGCTTACTGGAGAAGGTCCGCGGAGTGGAATCCGGGGGCAGGACCAACAACAGGGTCAACAGCATCAAGCTGACCGGACAGGGCAGGCTTGTGGCAAGCTGGCTCTGTGAATGATCACAGGGTGTTGGCGATCATCACGCCCTGTGCCGTGAGCACCAGGGCGTTCCTGCGGGCATCCGGCACACCGCCTTCCACGAACGGCCTCTTCTCCACGAGACCGTCATGTGCCAGTATCTTCACGTGGTACGCCGCCTTCTGCTTGTTGATGCCGAATCTCGATGAGATATCGGAATTGGTGACCATGATGTCCCTGCGTCTGCATTCCAGCATGTACAGCAGGATATCCCGGGTGAGCTCCCTGTAGCCGCTGACGTCCACCGCCTTGGGGGCATTGATCTCGATCACCTGGCTCTCTATGGGGTCGGTGCTGTTCAGGGAGTAGTAGATCTTAGCTCTGATGTAATACGAGCTGTAGCAGACCGCGGCGGCCATCAGATTGGTGCCGCCGGTTATGTTCACCGAGAACTCCGCATCCTTTGCCTTGGTGTCCTCGAAGATGCTGTAGATCGTCGCCACAATCCCCATGAAATCCGAGAACGGGATGGTGATAAGGTTGATGGAGGGAATCATGCAGGACACGGTGTCCCTGATGCTCCGGGCGGTTTCCAGCGACACCGGGTTGTCCGTGTGCAGAAGGTACAACACATCTATCCCCGGGAGCCTGCTGATCACCTTCAGCACCGGCTCCCTGCTGAACCCCACCGGCGCGATGTGGATGTGCATCTCAGCACCCCACGGCGCTTCCGTTCCGTACCACATCCGCGACAGACCGCGGAGACATGCCTATCTTCCCTTTATCCATGATGGTAAGATTGTCTGATAGACATATATTGGGATTTGATGACAATCAAAGATTATTTTTGACTGTTTGCCACCGTCCGGAATACGTCACGGGTAATTCGAGCGCACCACGTCCCCCACGAGCTCACCGTTGCGGGATGCCCAGAACTCCGCATCGCAGACCAGGACCAACCTCTTCTTCGCCCTGGACAGTGCGGTGTTCATCACCTTGAGACCCTTGATCTCCTCTCCGGGGATAGGCAAGATGCTGGTGAAGCGCATCAGGACACCTTGATTCTCATTGGCACGGCAATCCACCAGCGATATGATGACGGTGTCCCACTCCCTCCCCTGAGAGCTGTGTATGGTCAGGACCCGATCCCGAGGAATCGCTTCCTGCAGATATTTGCGTTGATCCGTATAGGGCGTGAGCACCACATAGTCGTCGGATTTCGAGAGGTTCTCACGGATGTATCCGAACACCTCCTTCGCCTCGGCGGAGTTGGTCCTGTAGTACTTCTTCGCCTGCTCCTCGTCGGAATTGGGGCGCCGGAACCTGTCCTGCTTCTCATTGAACTTGTCCACATATGCGCTTATGATCTTGACCTCCAAGGGACGGTCACTGGCACTGATGATACCATCCTTGGTGTAGACATAGCGACCCAACGCCTCCGCCAGGTTCGAACCGAACCTGTGAGTGGTAGTCAGCGGCGAATATGCCGTATGTGCGAAATCAGGTTCATCCTCGAACAGATACGTCCGGGAAAGCTTGTCCATATCACCGTCCATCAGATGCTCAGAGTGCAGAGAGGACATATCCCAAAGGAAATCGTGACCGCCTTGACCACCGCTCAGGCAATCGGCCTTCAGAAGCTTCGACTCGATCTCACAGACCGGCTCCAGCTGCATGTGGTCTCCCAGGAACGTTATCGGAACACCGAGGGAGTACAACGTGTAGGTCTGGATGCAGTTGCAGTAACCCGCCTCGTCCACGAACACATGGTCCACGTCCAGCGGGATCCTCCCGTCCGCGGCAGAGGGACCGTAGGATATGATGAAGCGCGGGAGCGTCATGGCCACCACCTTGGCCGTCTCGGGGGTGGCTACACCGCCCTGTCTGCGCATGGCATCGAACCTCTTCTCCCGGTCCGCGACCTCCTTCTCCAGACTCTGTACGGACATGGAGGGGAACTTACTTTTCAGATACGCGCTCCTGTCCCTGTTCTGATAGAGGGTGTCGTACAACGCCTTTATGTCCCTCTTGAGGGTGTCCTCGAATACGGAGATGTTCTCATGGCGAAGACGCATGTCCCCGTTCACGAGGTCGATCAACGGCTTCAAAGCGGAGACCACAGCCCTCCTGCCCTGGATGTCATGTTGACCCAGCGAGGATGCTTTCTCCAAAGAGGATTCGCAGAGACCACGATATTCGTCATATCTGCGCTCGGAGAGAATGTCCCTGAGCTCCAACAGCTCGTTGAACAGATCGTCCATCTTCTTGACCATGTCCTTCCTGTAGCAGACGTATCCATAGTTGTCCATGAACTCCGACGTAGGAGTTCCGATCCTCACCACATCCTCCCTTGGATTGATGATCCTCTCCTCTTCGGGAATGCCCTCGAACGAATGCAGAAGGCCTCTGAGCACCTGCTCCAAGGCGGAGTTGGTGGGTGCCACCACAGCAACCCTTTGACCTTTGCGGATACATTCAATGATGGTGGTCGCTAGCACGTACTGGGTCTTACCGGATCCGGGAACACCCCAGACATAGGACAGCGGCTCAGACATGCTCATCTCCACCGCCTTACGCTGCTCGTCGGAGAGATTCAGATACGTCTTTCCAAGAGGTTCTGACGGCGCACCGCATATCGACGGATTGTCGAGATGATAACTGAACGAGGAATAGAAGTCCCGGGTACGATTGACGATCCACAGCATATCGGTGAACAGGATCTTCTTCAGTCCCGGGTCATTGGAGTCCAATAGACGCCGCAGATCTGGGTCCTCTGTTATCAGATCTATGGTCTGGGTGGCCTTCTTGTAATTCTCGAACCGGACACGGTCGGATTCGAAGGCGTACCCGCCGATGGTGATACCCATGCTTTCATCCGGGATGATGGGGTGATACAATGACAGGTGGTAAACGCCGTTGGATGGCGTTATGCTCTTTATCTCGGAGGTGGAACGTCCGACGCTGCCATTGCCCTTCTGCTTCTCCTCCAGCCGCCGGCGGAAGCTCTCGCAGGCATCTATGCACATGGCAGATACGCTAGTTTTGTCGTCATTGCGAGACCCAGTCTCACCGACGACACGAACCTCCACTGCCTGAGAACCGTTCTCAGATGGCACATGCGCCGGAGCGGAACCTTCCTTCCCTGCTGTTTTTACCGTCGTGACGTCCTTCCACTCAACGGGATGGTCCACCTTCACGCCGGCAGGCCCCAGATACCTCATAATCTCCCAGAGCCCGTCCGCACAGCCCAGGGACATATACTCATCGAGGGCTATCACCTGCATGACCATGCCGGCGGCCTCGGAGTCGGTAATATCGGTACGGCCGTTGTGACTCTGGAAGTTCCTCACGCGGCGGACCGCCTGGAGCGGATTATTGGCACTCCTGACACTGCTGTCGTTGACCAGTTTATATTGCGAGATGATGTTCATGCAGAGGGTGATGTCCATGTATGAACGGATGGCAGCTTCTGACGCGTCTCCGGTCGGTAGATAATTGCTGGCGTTCAGGACTAACTTACGAGCGACCACACAATCGTCCCACCACCTGCTGCCGAAGGTATCCTCCATGCTACGGATCACGAAGTCCTGAAGCCGGGGCTTTATGATTTCCAATGCATGATTGACCAAGTCGATGTTACTGGCAGGAGGTCTGGCGTTGGGAGCGGCCATGGGTACGGGTTAGCCGATGTAACAGATTAATTGTTTCCATATGTGGACACATCCTCAATATGACCGTCATAAGCGAATTATTACTACTGGCACATCACCGATATCTTGCCGGCGGATGGTCTCAGATCACAAAAGGTGTTGGAGTTGTGAGGGTCTCCCCTCACAGCTCGATCGCAATCAACAGGTCGTTGACCTGTAGCGTCTCAACCGTTCTCCCTCACGCGACCAATGTGGCTAGACGCCCGAAGGGACCGTAGACGCACGCCGTACACACTGCATCTGTCCGAACACGCAGTGACACAAAGGCTGAAGCCCCCTTTGAGACGCCTGAGGCCAATCTCGATTTTTTCGTTCTCGATCCTGAGGCCTTCGTAAACATTACCTGTGCGGATGTTGAATAGATGGCCGCATTCCTTGCGGAGAACTTGCAGGAGTGGTTTCCGCAAGCCTCGTACGTACCGTTACCGACGGTGTTGCCCTTCCCGGTCACACCATATTCTAGCATTTTGGATCAGGGCATGAAACATCGAAAACTGTTGATTGGGGCCCCTACCCCCACCCTGTCAGTAGACTACTGGCCCAGCACCATACATTTGTTTCATTATTTAATCAATATCCATTGATATATTAATTTCATCTAAATGATATATTGATATACTAGAACTGCATCACACATATCAACCGAGTGTAATCGGTAATATGAAGATGATCGAGAGTCTGGAATTCGGGAACATTGCTCATATCGACGAGACGGGAAGGATCCAATCACTGGAGGAGCACCTCTACAACACGGCCCGCCTGGCAGGATCCTTCGGCAGCGCCATCGGAATCGGAAGGATGGCCTATCTGACAGGCCTAATCCACGACATCGGCAAGGCCCACCCGGACTTCTTCGCGTACATCCTCGGTTATGACCCGAAGCAGAAGCGCGGCGACGTGATACATTCCACCGCCGGCGCACAGTTGCTCCGCATCCTGAGGGATGGTGATGGACACCAATGTCTCGCATCCGAGATGGCCGAGATTGCCGTGATGTCCCACCACACCGGACTAATCGACTGCCTGACACCCGACGGTATCGACAATTTCGATAGGAGGCTCCATGGGCAGAACTTCCTGAAGGAAACCCTCCACCGCATCGATGAGGGACTCCTCCTGCACACCATACATGAGTATGCGCCCGCCGTCGATGAGCTCTCGGCTCTCATCCAGAGGATCATTATATCCCATGCGGACGGCAGCGAGAAGAGACTCCGGCTCGGACTCTTGATCAGGATGATCCTCAGCTGCCTGGTCGATGCGGATCGCATCGATACCGCATCCTTCGTCCGGAACGAGGAGTATATGTCTAAGAACACGGACTGGAGAGAGCTGAGCCGCCGCCTCGAGGAACATCTGGGGTCCGTACCAAAAGACACACCCATCGACAGGCTCCGGCACCGCATCTCGGAGGGATGTCTCGAATCCTCGTCGAGGCCGAGAGGCGCATACTCATTAACGGCCCCCACCGGCGGCGGAAAGACAATCTCCGGGTTCAGATTCGCCCTGAACCATCTGATCGTACACGGGATGAGGCGCATTGTTGTTGTCTCTCCGTATCTCTCGGTCATCGACCAGAACGCCGCGGTCATCAAAGGCATCCTCGAAAGGGATGGAGGGGCACCGATCGTCACGGAATGCCATTCCAACGTAGACGTCGGGGACGGTGATACGGATGCCTGGGACTCTGCGACCGACTCCTGGGACGGCCCCGTGATCTTCACCACCATGGTCCAGTTCCTGGAGACGTTCTACTCATCAGGGACCAGGAAGGTCAGGAGGATGCACAATCTGGCCAACGCCGTCATCATCTTCGACGAGATACAGTGTCTCCCGGTCAAGGTCAGATACCTCTTCAACGCGGCCGTGAACTTCCTCACCCAGCACTGCGGAAGCAGCGTTGTCCTCACTTCTGCCACCCAGCCCCTGCTGCACAGAACAGAGAGGTTCCCGCTGATCATGGACAAGGAACCGGAGATCGTCCCCGACACCGGAAGCCTGTTCCAAAGCATGCGCCACACGAGGATATGGTACGCGAACCCCGGAGCGAAGGCCGAAGGCCCCGGATATCTGGCGGACCTTGCGAAAAAGTGCATCGGCAAACACCGGAACGTTCTCGTCATCGTCAACACCAAGAGGATGGCGAAGGAGGTCTTCCTGCATCTCAGATCCAGAGGCCGCCACATCCCGACCTATCATCTCAGCACGGACATGTGCCCAAGGCATCGCAGGGACAGGATGGAAGAGATCCGTGAAGGGCTGGAGTCAAACGGTCGCCTGATATGCGTGAGCACACAGGTCCTGGAAACCGGCGCGGATATGGATTTCGACATGGTCATCCGCTCCCTTGCCGGCCTGGATTCCATCGTACAGGCTGCAGGACGCTGCAATCGCCATGGTAGAAGAGCGGTCGGAGATGTCATCGTGGTCAAGACCGACGAGGAACTTGGCCCCCTGGTCGACATCTACGAAGGGCGTAGGGTATCAGACGCCATGCTCGGAGATGGTACGCACGATCCCGCCGACCCGGCGACCATGGACAGATATTATGAGATGTTCTCGTCCAAGAGGACCGGGGACATGGCGTATCCGGTCGGGCGCGGCGAGGACCTTTGCAACATGCTGTCATCGAACAGCAACGCCGTGCATGCATATCGTTCGATCAACGGAAGGAATCCGCCGCTATACTCCAGGCAGTCCTTCCGCACCGCTAACTCCATATTCAGTGCCATCGGGAGGATGCAGAGCATCATCGTACCCTACGATGACACGGCACGGAGACTCATCTCCGAGATTGGGGATGCGGACCCCACATGCTCTGATCCCAAGGCGACGATCAATGCCCTCCAACAGTACTCCGTCAACACGTACCGTCTTGACGAGGCCATCCGCCAAGGGATCGTTTACGAGATCGTAGACGGCAGCTCGTTGTACTGTCTGAGAGAAGGACACTACGATGCAGACTTGGGGTTCGTTCTTGGAAAGATGAAGGAACATTACGAGGTGTGAGATGAACAACGTTATAGAATTCCGTCTTTGGGGCCGCCGCGCCATGTTCTGTGACCCCGTCTCCAAGATCGGGGGCGAGAAAACATCCTATCCCATACCCACATATCAGGCGCTAAAGGGCATAGTCGAGAGCATCTACTGGAAACCGACGATCATCTGGATCATCGAAAGGCTCCGCGTCATCAACCCGATCCTCAACGAATCCGTCAATATGCTAGCGCTCCATTACAACAGGAGCAACAGCCCGTACGACAGAACCGTTCACACATATCTCCACAATGTAGAGTATCAGGTCAGGGCCAGGTTCATATGGAACCCCCACAGACCGGACCTAGCTGGCGATTGCAACGAGCGGAAGCACTCCGACATAGCCCATCGCGCCCTGAGCAAAGGAGGATACAGGGACATCTTCCTGGGAACCCGCGAATGCCAGGGATACGTGGAGCCCTGCACATTCGGTGAAGGTCCCGGCGCCTACGACGGCTCGGACCGCACGTTTGACATCATGTTCCACGGCTTCGACTATGCCGACGAGACGGGAGACGATTCCCTGCGTGCACGTTTCTGGTACCCGGAGATGAGGGATGGCATCGTGGATTTCATCCGTCCCGACCAGTGCCCGCTGTCCAAGCACATCAAGAACTACACACCTCGCAGAGTAGGAATCAGATGTGGTGCGGAATGAGTTGGATGAAAGCTCTTGCCGAAACATACGACAGGTGCTACGATGTCTCGAGACTGAATGACGGCGGAACACCCCTGCTGCCGATATATCACTCGCCGGGCAGGGCACACATTGGGATCACGTTAGATTCGGAAGGTAACTGTCTGAACGTTGAGGCGATACCGAAGGGGCGGCAGAGAACGATTATTCAGTCTACCAATGAATCTATTGGGAGAACCACGAATATATTGCCGCATGGACTCACGGAGAAACTCCCCTACCTCGTCAGTGATCTATCTGCCCATTGCAAGAAGTCTAAGATCAATTACGGAGCAGCCCACCGCATATACATGGAACAGCTGGATAGGTGGTGTGACATCTCCGGTAGCCCCCATATCAAAGCGGTGCACTCATACCTCAGAAAAGGGACGATCTACGATGATCTCATCGACGGCGGACTACTGGTAGAGGATGACAATGGTCTACTGTCCGACTCCCGGGACGAGTGGAAGCTGTCCATGTCCAAAACAGCGAAGCAGCAGGATGCGTTCGTTAGATGGTCTGTGTATACAGGTGACCGCCTCTTGGACACGTGGTACGACAAGGACGTCATTGGTTCATGGATAGACTACAACCAACAATTAGATTCCAAGGTTGGGCTGTGCTACGTCACCGGAAAAATTACAACCTTGATGCATAAGCATCCAAAGGAAATACGCAGCCCGGCTGATAATTGCAAGATCATATCCAGCAGTGACAAATCAGAATTCACATACCGCGGACGTTTTGAAACGGCGGAACAGGCCTGCGGCATAGGTTCCGAAACCTCCCAGAAGGCCCACAATGCCCTGAGATGGCTGATCGGTAGACAAGGATATCGTCATGGGACGCTGTGCGTCGTCGCTTGGAACACCGCTGATGCCCATGTCATGAACCCATTGGACGATCCATACGAGATGATCGAAGCCCCGGAGAACGTCGTGTACACGAATGTTGCCGCTGCTAAACACATCAACAATAGGATTCGCGGTTACAATTCTGAGATCATCGACTCCAATGTCTACCTGATGGCACTGGATTCGGCTTCAGAGAACAAAGGGAGGATTGCCGTCACTCTTTTCAGAGACAAGGATGGATCCGATTTCCTGGAAACACTGGAGAGGTGGCACAACCAATGCGCCTGGAGACACAACCGTGTATCAAGCGACGGAAGTAGGCATTCCTATATCGGCGCACCATCGCCCAAGGACATCGCAATGGCCGCATACGGCCCCATAGTTCATGAAAGACTTGTAACAGTCACGTTGAACCGTATCCTGTCATGCATCATCGACGGGACCCAGATTCCGGTAGACATCGTTGAATCCGTCGTCAGAAGGGCTTCGAACCCCATGTCATTCAACTCGAAGTGGGACTGGCAGAAAACTTTGGCGATTGCTTGCTCACTGTACAAAAAATCAAAAGGAGGGACATACGAGATGGTTTTAGAAGAAGGAAGATGCAGCAGGGACTATCTGTACGGCAGGCTGTTGGCACTCGCGGACCTGTTGGAAGGTGCGGCATTAAGATCGTCGGGCGAGAACAGACCGACCAATGCTATCAGGATGATGCAACGGTTCTCGGAATTCCCATTTGCTACCTGGAGGGATATCGAACTGTCGCTTGTCCCCTACATTACACGCCTGGGCAGGCAGGCCAACTATTATGAGCGGCAAATCTCGGAAGTCATGTCAAAATTCGCCATTGATGAATACATGGACAACAGCCGGTTGTCGGGAGAGTTCCTGATAGCATATCACTGTCAGAAAGAGAAACAATTCAGAATAAGGGAGGAGAAAGAATGAATCACATCAGAAACAAAATCGACTTCGCACAGATCATCTCCGTTAACAATGCCAACCCCAACGGAGATCCTTTGAACGGCAACCGCCCCAGAACGACCATCGACGGTCACGGTGAGATCTCCGATGTCTGCATCAAACGTAAACTTCGCAACAGACTCCAAGATATGGGCGAAAACATCTTCGTCCAATCCGCTGACCGCGCGGACGATGGGATGGAGAGTCTGAGGGACAGAGCGGAACCATTGATCAGGGAATCGAAGAAGAACGGATCCTTCACTGAACGGGCGTGTGAAAGGTGGTTTGATGTTCGTGCATTCGGACAGCTGTTCGCGTTCGGGTCAGACGGCCCTCATGGAGTCTCTATCGGCATCAAAGGCCCGGTGTCCGTACATCCGGCCATCAGTGTCGCACCGATCAATATCGTAAACACACAGATTACCAAGTCTGTAAACTCTGAGACCAAAGACAAGAAAGGCTCGGACACCATGGGAATGAAATATCGTGTCCATCACGGGCTGTATATCCTGAAGGGGAGTATCAACCCTCAGTTGGCATCAAAGACCGGATTCGACGATGATGATGCAGATACTCTCAAAAAAGCGCTGAGCACACTCCTGATTAACGATAGTTCATCATCCAGACCTGATGGCAGTATGGAGATCATACAGACAATCTGGTGGAGGCACGATTCAGCGCTGGGAAGATTTTCCACTGCGAAGGTTCACAACTCCCTCAGAGTCACAACGTTCTGTGACACACCTGCTAGACTATCAGACTATGAAATACAAGTTGAAGACCTGCCTGGGATTGAGACGGAGGTGATTTCCGAATACTATTAAAACGGTCGGAACTCCACAAACATATTGTTTCGTTCCCTCGCGGGCACGTGGATTGAAAAAGACATCACTCGAGATCGTCTTTATCACCTATGGTTGAATCCTAGTGGATGTATGGGTGAAAAGCCTCTGTACTCCACTCAAACTCATTAACAATCACACCTCTCATAGGTGTGTGGATTGAAATGCCAAGAGGCATATTGATTCCAAACCCATCGATGTTCGTCGCACCCCTCGCGGGTGCGTGGATTGAAAAATGAACTCCGGTTGCCAATCGACTTCGTTCGCCCGTCAAACCCCTGAAGGTTCAGAATCAGACAACTGACACATGCCTGTAACTACAAGTCAGATTACACACCAGATTCCAATAAAATAGATTGGGTGGGGTTACCCCACCTGATTGTTTTGAATGATATCAGAGCTCGATCGCAATCAACAAATCGTTGACCTGCAGCGTCTCCACCGCTCTACCATCAAGCATGAGCTCGGTGTCGACAGCGACCAGATCCGCCTGTAGTTCGACCTGCTCACCCTCTACATCGAGGACGATCTTGCCTGTCTTGTCCAACTGAGAGGCGGCATCGGCAACGTCCATCGCAGAAAGAGCCGCGATAACAGCCTTCGCCTTAGCCTTGAACAGCGGACCGAGCTTGGCATGCACCGGCTTGATGCCGACAACGTTGCGGGTGAGTTCCGCATCCGCCTGCATCTTGAGCTCCTCGACTTTGAGAGTTCCGATAATATCGGACCTGGCAGGTTCCAGCTTGGAAGCGGTGGGGCCAATGACCTCCATCAGCCTGATCGAGGCATTGAGAGGGATCTTCTTCTCGGCCTTCCACGACCTGACGTTCGCGATAACCTCCTTAAGAACCTCGCCCTCTTCCGCAGCCACGTTGTCATCCAGGACCTCGACAGGCCAAGATGTCAGGTGGATGGACTCGATACCCTCGAAATCCCTGAAAAGCTCCTGGTATACCTCTTCGGTAACATGCGGCATAATGGGGGCCAGCATCTTGATGGAACCGAGAATCACGGTGTAGAGGGTGTACTTGACCGCATCGTCCGTACGTCCCTTGACCATCTCCACGTAGTGGTCCGCGAGTTCATGCCATGTATAACTTTCGATTACACGGGCGGCCTTATCGAACAGATATTGGTCAAGGTAGATCGTCGCGTAGCGTACAGCGCGGCTGTACATGGTGAGGATCCAGCGGTCCGAGAGGTGCAGACCTTCCGGCATCTCCCCGGGCTTCTCTGTGATGTACCTCTTGGCGAACTGTCCCAGGTTGTACACCTTGGTCAGCAGCTTGCGCCCGCGGATGACGTCCTTCTCCCTGAATGCGTGATCGATTCCCAGGGAACACGTGGCGGCGTAGTACCTCAAAGCGTCCGCACCATACTCCTCCAGGATCGGTATGGGGTCGATGACGTTGCCGATGGACGAGTGCATGGGAGTCCCGTCCGGGGCCATGATGAACCCGTGGATCATGATGTCGTGCCAGGGGATCTTCTGCTCGAGCTGTTCCGCACGAAGGATGCTGTAGAACGCCCAGGTGCGTATGATGTCGTGGGACTGAGGCCTCAGTGACATGGGGAAGAGCTTCTTGTGCAGTTCCTCATCCCTTCCGTAGAAGGTGTTGTACAGCGAAGATATGGACGAATCCACCCAGGTGTCGCAGACGTCGGGGCATCCGACCATCTTTCCGCCGCACTTGGGGCACTTGTCCACCGGAGCGGCATCATAGTACGGATCACAATAGCACATGTCCTCCGTCGCGCAGACGGCGTGGCCGCAGTCCTCGCACTCCCAGATGGGGATGGGTGTGGCGAAGATCCTCTGCCTGGAGATGACCCAGTCCCAAGCCAGGGAGTTGGTCCAATCCACCAAGCGAGACCGCATGAATTCAGGGTGCCACTCGATCGAGCCTGACCTCTCCAAGATCTTGTCCCTGTAATCTAAGGTCTTCAAGAACCACTGGGGCACCTGCAGGTACTCCACGGGGTTGTGGCATCTCCAGCAGATGGATAGCTGCTGAGGGTTGTCCTCCTGCTTGATCAGCAGTCCGGCGTCCTTCAAATCCTGTATGATCGCCTCCCTGGCCTCCAGGACCTTCATGCCCTCGTACTTGCCGGTGATGGCGGTCATCTTGCCCATCTCGTCGATGGCTTTCTGCAAGGGATAGTGATAAAGAAGGCACCATTCGAGGTCATCCTTGTCCCCGATCGTACAGATCATCACGTTCCCGGTGCCGTAGTCCATCTTGACCTTGGGGTCGGCGATGACCGGGACCTCCTTGTTGTAAAGAGGCGTGATGAGGGTCTTGCCCACCAGGTGTGCCTTGGACTTGTCGTCAGGGTGGACGGCCACGCTCTGGCAGGTGCTCAGCAGCTCCGGACGGGAGGTGGCGATGATCATCTGCTCATCGCTGTCCTTCACCTTGAAGACGATGTAGTTGAGCTTGTTGACGTTGTCGCGGTACTCCACCTCGGCGTCCGCCAGGGCGGTCATGCACGAGGGGCACCAGTTCACGGGGAAGTTGGCCTTGTATAGCAGCCCGCGTTTGAACAGATCCACCAGCGTCAGCTGCGTGACCCTGCGGTAGTAGGGTGCGTTCGTCTGATAATATATCGAGGGGTCCATGGACTCTCCCAGGATCTCGAAGTGGTGGGTCATCTGGGCGATGAAGGATTCCGCATATTCCTCGCAGTACTTGCGGTACTCCGCCCTGGGGGTGTCCAGCTTGTTGATGCCGTGCTTCTTCTCCACCTTCACCTCGATGGGTGTACCGTTCACATCGAAGCACAGGGGGAAGAACACGTTGTACCCCTGCATCCTCTTGTAGCGGGCGGCGAAGTCGATCAGCGAATAGCCGGTGGCGTGTCCAAGGTGCAACGACCCGGACGTGTAGCGGGGAGGGTTGTCGATGCTGAATACGGGCTTGTCGGACTTCGGATCGAAACGGTAGATCTCCCTATCCTTCCACATCTGCTCCCAGCGCTTCTCGGCGGCTGCGACATCGTACTGCGACATGGGTACTGCGTATTATAATAGTATAAAAAAAGGTTGTGAAGGCGTCTCCGGGGAGGAGACGCCGGTGGGTTTACTTCTTCCTCTTCCGGAAGGTGTCCTTGGCGTCCTTGCGGTCCATGACGGCGGAGGTGATCTTCTTCATCAGATCGCTGGACACCTTGACCATGTCCCAGCCGACCTCCTTCGCGGTGAAGACATCGCTGTCCAGGGCGAGCCTGGCTGTGACGCTGTACTTCTGGCGTCCGCCGTTGTCGTTGTACTTGCCGTAGTGCAGGGTCAGCGAGCTGGGTCTTCCCACCTTGGAGATCTTGGTTATCTCCGATTGTATATCCGCATAGATCTGGTCGGTGTACTCCTTGTCGCTGTCGGACAGTCCGGACAGCTGCACGAACAGCATCTCCCTCTCGCGGCAGGCGGCCACCACTTCCAGTATGTCGTACTGGGTGACCACGCCCTTCAGCTCCCCGTTCTCCATCACGGGGACGGTGGAGATCTTGTGCTCCAGCATGAGCTCCGCGACGCTCTCGATGTCGGTGTCCCAGGGCACGGTGACCGCGTGGTTGGTGCACACGGAGCCCACCTGGATCTTCACCTGGTCGCCCATATCGGACAGCGAGCGGTATCCGGCGGTCCAGTTGTTGTCGATGACCTCGTGCATGCCCACCATGCCCTTGACGTCGCCGTCGGGGGAGAGGACGGGCACCGTCCTGATGTCCAGGCTGCGCATGAGCTCGATGGCATCCGCCATTGTATCGGACTCCCTCACACTCTCCGCGGGGGCGGTCATGATCTCCCAGACGGCGATCTCGTTGATCGTCTTGAGCTTGGAGACCACTCCGACGATATCTCCCCTGGAGATTATGCCGGCCAGCTTCTTCTTGCCGCTGCCGGTGACGACGGCCATCTGTCTGCTGTTGGAGACCACCATCTTCTCGGCGGCGTCCATCAGGGTGTCGTCGGGGGCGACGGTGGAGCTTCCGGCCATCAGACCTCTGATCTTCGAGTCGCCGGTGACCCCTTTCTTCTTGAGCAGGGTGCCGTAGCTTACCATCCCGACGAATTCGCCGTTCTCCATGATTGGTATATCCTGGAATCCGGTCGCCTTCATCTGCGACAGGATGTCCCTCACCCTGTCGTCGGGGGACAGGGTGGGATACTCGGTGTTCATAACGTCTGCGACCTTGAAGCCGTCGATCTGAGAACGGAGGATCTCAAGCTTCTTATGATCTTGTAGGTCGATTATTCCCACTTTTACACCTCGGGAATCATATCACGATATTCACCATATATAGTCTCCGAAAAGTGACTAATTCGATGCGATACTGCGAATTTCGCAGTATTTAACACCATATGGGAAAACAGTAACAACCGCCCGGGATCCGCTCCCGGGCGGTGTCGGTTTCAAGCGTTTTGGAAGTCCGCCCCGGCGATGAGGGCACGCATCACGCGCTCCACATCCTCCACGGGAATGCGGCGCTGGCTCTTGGTGTCCCTGTCGCGGATGGTGACGGTGCCGTCCTCCTTGGTGTCGTAGTCCACCGTGATGCAGAACGGGGTCCCTGCCTCATCCATGCGGGCGTAGCGCTTCCCTATGGTACCGGAGCCGTCGTAGTAGGACTCGATGCCGGTGGCGTGGAGCTTGGTGTAGATGTCCCTGGCTATGTCGTCCAGGCCGTCCTTCTCCATCAGGGGGAACACTCCCGCCTTGATGGGTGCCACTTCGGGCTTCAGGCGCAGGACGGTGTACTCCTCCTCGCTGTCCCGGTCGTAGGCGTGCTCCAGCACGGAGTAGAAGATACGATCCAGTCCGTGTGAGGGTTCGATCACATGGGGTATGACCCTCCTTCCGGCCACCTTCTCCTTTGTCTTTACGACTTCGAAGAACTCCTCGGTGAGCTCCACGGTATCCCCGTCGATCTGCAGTGCCAGCACTCCGTTCTTCACGTCTGAGACATCCTTTGCCTCCATGGCGGCGGCGATGTCCTTGGCCTTGCCCTTGAACCTAGGGCCGAGAGCCTTGTGCTTGGCGCGGATCCTCTCGACCTCCATCTCCACCGGCTCGTCGTACCTGATGAAATGGGTCAGATCCTGACCGGAGAACTCCGCATGACGGGACAGGTCCCAGCATCCCCTGTCGGCGATACCTGTGATCTCGATCCACCCGTACGACAATAAAACCTCCGCGTCCCAGCAGTCCGCGGCGTAGTGTGCCATCTCGTCCGCCAGGTGCTGTCTGAACCTGAGCCTCTTGGGGTCGATGCCCAGGCGCTCCAGCAACTGCTTGGTGGTGTAGACGAAATATGCCAGCACACGGTTGGCGATGATGCCCTTCTCCACCGCTTCACCAACGGTCATGGTGACCGGCTCGCAGGTGGTGTTCGGCACGAGGGTGATCTCCTTGTCCGCGATGTCGGGGAATCTGGGCCAGTCCTTGTCCTCCGGGCTGACGAAGAGCTCCACCTCCATCATGTTGAACTCGCGCATGCGGATCATGCCCTGACGGGGGGCGATCTCGTTGCGGTAGCCCCTTCCCGTCTGTATCACACCAAGGGGGAGCTTCTCCCTGTTGTAGCGGTAGAGGTTGGAGTAGTTCACGAATATGCCCTGGGCGGTCTCCGGCCTCAGGTATCCCACCCTGGACGAACCGGGTCCGATGGTGGTCTTGAACATCAGGTTGAATTCCTCGACGGAGCCCAGCTCCCCGCCGCACTCCGGACAGCGGATGTTATGCTTGACGAACGCCTCCTCCAGCTGCTTGGGAGTAAGGACGTCCGGGTTGTCGTAGAACTCCTTCACCAGGTGGTCCGCCCTGAAGGGTGCCTGGCACTGCTTGCAGTAGGTGATCAGGTCGGAGAACTCGTCCACGTGTCCGGAGGCCTTGAACACCTCCCTGGGGTTCACGGTCTCGGAATCGATCTCCACGAAGCCCTCGCGGCCCTTGTAGATCGCTCTCCAGACGTCGACGATGTTGTTCCTGAGGGCGCAGCCCAGGGGTCCGTAGTCGAACATGCCGGCCACCCCCCCGTAGATCTCGAAGGAGGGCCAGATGAAGCCGCGGCGCTTGCAGAGGGCCAGCAGCTCCGAGGGGTCCACATCACTCATTCTCATCACCGATGAGTGCCACGAGCACGTCCACATCGTAGATCATGCCCACAAGCTCGTCCTTGTCCCCGTGCACGGGGATCTGACCGAAGTCGTTGACGTCCATGACCTTGGCCACCTCGTTCAGAGGGGTCTTCATGAACACCGTGGTGGGGTTGGGGACCATGTAGCTCTTGACCAGCGCGTTCTCGGGGAGCTCGTCCTCGTGCGTCGCCATATAGAACAGGGGCAGCACGTTGCGGTATCCCGCCAGGTCGCTGCAGGTGTCGTCCAGGCCCATCTCCCTCATGACCTCCAGGTCCTTGGTCTGATCAACGAACAGATCCCTGTCGGTGATGATCCCGGACAGCTTTCCGTGTCCGTCAAGCACCGGCATGGCCGACACGTCGCTGATGCGCATGGCGGCGACCACGTACGAGAGGGGGTCCCCTTCGTAGCAGGTGACGCACTTGAGGCGGATGGCGTCCTCCGATGTCCTGGAGGTGCGCATGTGCCTGATCTCGCGGATCAGGTCGGTGGGTGTGATGATGCCCACCAGCTTCCCGTTCTCCACCACGGGCAGCCTGTGGATCCTCTTCTCGTGGAAGATGCGGGCCGCGTCCTCGATGGTAGCCTCGGGAGAGATCACGATGGGGTTCTTCTTCATGATGAGGGACAACTGGTCCTCGCTGACGTTCCTGAAAACGTCGCGCCTGGACACGATCCCCATGAGCTGTCCGTCGGACTCCCTGACCACGGGGAGTCCGGTGAGCTTGTTCCTGACCATCAGGTTGATCGCGTCGTTCCTGTTGCCGGGAACCCTGACCACGATCGGCATGTTGGTCATCACGTCTGCTACTGTCTTCATTTACTATCAGTCTCCGGCGACCTGACCACCAGGACAGGGCAGTGGGCATATCTGACCACACGCTCGGCCACGCTACCCATCATGAGCTTCGCGAGACCAGTCCTGCCGAGTGTTCCCATGACGATCACGTCGTAGTTCGGGGATGCGTCCACGATTGCCTTCACGGGGGACCCGTCCACCACCTTCTCCGTCACCTGGATGCCTGCCTCCTGGCAGCGCTCCCTGACGTACTCGGTAGCCTTGTGTCCCTCGGCGCTCATCATATCGTATATGGCGGTGACCGACGAGTCCATGGGCACGTTCCCGAAGACCGTCTGGTCGATGACATAGAGCGCCGTCACGCTTCCTCCCACTTCCTTTGCCAAGTCCACCGCGGTCTGGATGGCGAGCTTGGTGAACTCGCTACCGTCGGTGGGCACCAGAATGTTCTTGAAAGCCATTCCATTCACTCCTGTCAGCATGTTCTGCCGACGACGGTCACCGTGTCACCGGGTACCGCTGCGACAGCATCTCCGACGGCCACCCCTAGGATGACGCCTTGACTTAATAGTTTGGAAGAACGCGCGGATGCGCGTGGTAGGGTTGAGGGATGACATCCCTGCTGCTCGCAGAGTTGTTGGAACACGTCCATCTCCCCCATGATGTCCGGGGGGAACAGCATGGCGTTGTCCGTCCCGATCATTATGTCGACGCCGGCGTCGCACATCCTCTTCAGGGGAGGCACCCTGCCGAAGTAGAGGTTGCTGCGGGCACAGACGGATATGGGCACATCCGCGTCCGCCAATGCTCGAAGATCCCGATCGGTGCCCATGCACATGTGCACCACGAAGTCCGGCTGGAGGGACAGTACCGTATCCATGTCCTCCCGTATCCGCTCGCTGACGTGGATCGCCAGGGTCTTCCCCGCCCTGTGCACCGCATCGGCTATCGCCTCCGCGTATGCGACAGGCATGTCGCTGATGCTGGAGATGCCGATACCATCGGCCTCCTTGAGGATGGCATCGATCTCGTTGGCGTTGAACTCATCCGACACAGGTCTTCCGAGTATCACAGCGTCGGGACAGGCCTCCCTGAGCATACGCACGCCTCTCAGCCCCCCTTCCCGGAAATCCACCACCCGGGACACCCCGGAGGCCTTCAGGGAACGGCAGTATACCTTCATGTCATCCACTATCTTCTCACGGGGTGTGGACCGAAGATAGCGATGTTTGAGACCGTTCGGCGGGGCCACCAGCTCCTCCAGGGAATACTTAGCACCTTTCAGGTCCAGTCCCGCATCCCCGAGATGCGTGTGGGTGTCCACCACCGGCGGGATGATGAATCTTGAGAAATGAGCGCCTTCCGGTGCCTTCCCGCGACCTATCTCGCTGACGATGCCGTTGTCTACGCAGATGTATCCCTCGAACGGCTCATCCTCCCAGATCATGCCGGCGTAGCACTCCATGCCTGACCATACGCGAATCCGGATTAAAACCTGCACCCGACCACCAGCGATATGGTGGCCTCCCCTGGAAGCGATAATATAGTCCGCAAGGCGCTTCTAACACGAGGTGAGCGGATGCCCACAGTGAACATAGAGAAGTGCAACGGCTGCGGATCCTGTGAGGACGTATGTCCCGTGGAGGCCATCGAGATCGAGGGCGGGAAGGCGGTCATAGGCAGCGAGTGCGTGGAATGCGGTACCTGCGTGGACGAGTGCCCCAACGGCGCCATGGAGGAGTGAGGACCGCCGTCTGACGGTCCTTTCATCGCCGTTTAAATATGGTGAGCGCAAGGGTGATTTTAGGTTTACCTACATATAAATAAGTAGGAATACCGAAAAGAACCCGGCGGAGAACCTGTTAAATACATCAAGCAAAATTTTGGTTCGAGGTCTAAAAATGCCTACAGTGAAAGCTGATGACTGCGTTGGCTGCGGAGCCTGCGCTGACGTCTGCCCCCAGGACGCTATCACCGTCGACGACATCGCAGTCATCGACGCTGGCAAGTGCGTCGACTGCGGAGCCTGCGTCGACGAGTGCCCCTCCAACGCTATCGAGGAGTAAACGTACGCATCCCTCACAGGGTACGTACAAACCCCTTCCCTACTTCATTCTGCCAAGATCCAAAAGTGCCCGCGTCGAGTGTGACGGGATGATCACGCCCAGTAGGGCTTCTTGACGAACTTGTACGCGCTGTTCACCGCGGTGGCGGCCTCGCCGCAGGCGGTGATGATCTGCTTGTACTTTCCCGGATAATCGATCACGTCGCCGCAGGCGAAGATGCCGGGGCGGTTGGTACGCATGTCGTAGTCCACCTTGATCAGGCCGGTGTCGGTGAGCTCGATGCCCCAGACCTTCAGGTCCTCCAGGTCGGATGATATGCCGATGTTGATCACCACGAGATCCGCGGGCACGTCGAAGACCTCCTCGCCCTGCTTGAGGGTGACGGACTCCACCTGCTCGCTCCCGTTCACGGACACCAGGTTGGCGCTCATGATGGTCTTGACGCGGCTCTTGCCCAACGTCATGACGGTGGCCTCATCGGCACGGAAGGTATCCTTCCTGTGCACAAGGGTGGTATTGGTGACAGTTGCGGAGACCAACGCCATGTCGATGGCGCTGTTGCCTCCGCCGAACATGACCACCTTCTTGGTCACCAACTCCTCCTTCACCGGGAGGATGTAGGTGAGTCCCTTCCCCTCGAGCTCCTGCTCCCCGGGGACGCCCATCCTTTTGGGCTTGAACATGCCCATGCCGATGGCGACGATGATGGACTTGGCGGAATACTCGGCCTTGGTGGTCTTGACGATGTACTCCTCCTCTCCGTTGACGATCTCCGTGACCTTCTCGCAGTCGTGGATCTCGCACTCCATGGACTCCGCCTGGGCGTAGAGCTTGTCGGAGAGCTTCCTGGCCTGGATGGTCTCGTATCCGGGATAGTTGTGGATACCCTTCTCGGGATACAGGCTCACCAGCTGTCCGCCCACCTTCCCGGCGTCCAGTATGAGGGTCTTCATCATCTTGGATCTGGCGTAGATGCCAGCCGTCAACCCTCCGGGCCCTGCTCCGATAATAACCAGGTCATACGTCGTCATGCTTTCGCTGGGTAGGACTTCACGGTATAAAACCGTGACCCAGTGTACAACGGTTTTGCGGATGTTCCCGTACGCATTGCGCAGAAAAATCGCAGGATATCTGCGGAATCCGCAGGAATCCGGACGCAAGACCCAGTGCCGAATCCCCGGATTCGCAGCCCTTGGAATCCGGACATAGAATCGGATAAATACCTGGCAGTCATTGGGGAGGCCATGCAGTTCGAGATGATCGACTTCGCGTTGATTGTGATCATCGGAGCCGTCTACCTGGCCTCCCTCCTGATCTACAACCGCTTCGCCAAGGTCGAGGAAGAGGACTGATCCTCTTCCGAACCACCCTTTCCGGGTTTCTCCCTTTAGTTACACCGGTGTATCTGAACCATACAAATACTCGGCACACCGATTCACATGCAGGTGATATGAAATGCCGTTGCCTGCAAATGTCAAGGAACTGTTCAGCCGCCCGGACACCGTCAAGGTCCTGACCACCGCCTCCAAGGACGGTCAGCCCCACGCCATCGTCTGCGGCAGCATCTTCGTGATCGACGACAGCACCCTCGCCGTGGGCGAGATCCTCATGAACACCGCCAAGGCCAACATGGCCGAGAACAAGAAGGTGGCCCTGGAGGTCGTCGCCGGCAAGGAGGCCTACGAGGCCCGCTGCGAGGTCGCAGGACGCCTGGACTCCGGACCCGTCCTGGATGCCCTCAACGGCAACCTGGCCAAGATCAACCTCAAGGCGAACGCCGTCTGGACCTTCACCGTCAAGGAGGTCTACGACGAGAGCGCAGGCCCCGGTGCGGGCAAGAAGATCGCTTGAATCCCTTAGGACGGGCGCAAGCCCGTCCCCAACCACCACCGTTCCGTTTTTCAACCATACGACGATTACCGCTGCGATATGTGGTACTCCAAAGGCCCCATGCGCGCACTGTTCTTCCTGGGCGCGGCGATGATTCTCATAGGTCTGGGTCTCGTGATGATGCGGAACACCATCCCCGGCGTGATCCTCATGTGCATAGGCGTCGCGGCAGCGGTGTTCGGGTTCATGGGCCTTCGCCTGAACCTGCTGGTGGACATGAGGGTGCAAAAGAAGAAGAGGCGGGAGGAGTCCCGCCGGGAAGAATGATCAGTCCACGTCGACGGTGGACTCGGAGCTTGTGGTCTTCACCAGAGCCTCGGATTCCTTGCGGTCCTTCTCCATCTCCAGGTCGAGTTCCTCCATCTGGCTCTTTATCTCCTCCGGAGTCGGTATCGGTCCGAGGATGTCGTCCGCGGAGCCCACTGCCGCCTCGATCTCGCCGATATCGGAGACTTCGCGCTCCGGCACGTTGGAACCGGTGCCCATGTAGCCGGAGATGCCTTCGACCAACTTGGTCAATTCCAGCGGGAAGTAGACCTTGGAGGACTGCCCGTCGCTGATGGTCTTCAGAGTCTCCATGGACAGCACCGACAGCGCCTTGGAATCCAATGCGGCGGCGCCCACTGAGGTTATCCTCAGCTTCTGGGCCTCTCCCTGGCTCTCCAGGATGGTGGCCAGCCTCTTTCCCTCCGCCTCCAGGATCATGGACTGCTTCTTACCCTCGGCCTGGAGGATCATGGACTTCTTCTGTCCCTCGGCCTCCAGGATGGCGGCGCGCTTCATGCCGTCCGCCTGCAGGATGGCCGCACGGCGCCTCCTCTCCGCGGAGGTCTGCTCCTCCATGGACTCCTTGACCTTCATGGCGGGGTCCACCTCGCGGATCTCCACCGCCTCGATCTTGACGCCCCACTTGTCGGTGGACTCGTCCAGGATGTCCCTCAGGTGGATGTTGATCTTCTCCCTGCTGGAGAGGATCTCGTCCAGCTCCATCTCTCCGATTATGGACCTCAGAGTGGTCTGTGCCAGATACACTGTAGCCGTACGATATTCTGTGACCTCGAAGAAGGCGTTCTTGGGGTCGGTGACCTTGATGTAGATGATCGCGTCCACGTTCACCGGGGAGTTGTCCTTGGTGATGACCTCCTGGCTGGGGACGTCCAGCACCTGGGTACGGAGATCGAGTTTGACGACGACGTTGATCAGCGGGCAGACGATGTTGAGACCCTGGTTCAGCACCCTGACGAACTTACCCAGCCTCATATAGATGGCCTGCTCGTAGGGCTGGACGATCTTCACACCGCTGAGTACCATCACTATGGCAGCTATGATGAAGACCGCCAGCAGGACCAGATATATGTCGTTCATTGGGTTCCCTCCTCGACCCGCTCCACCTTCACGTGCACACCCTCGGCATGCACCACCACGACCTCCTCCTCCTCGGATATGGGAACGTCGGATCTGGCACTCCATATGTCGGAGCCTATGCGCACCTTGCCCTTCAGGTCGTCAGGGGAGGTGGGGGCGATGACCTTCCCGGTCCTGCCCACCAGCGAATCGGTGACGGTGGTGGACGGGGGCTCCGGACGGCCCAGACGCTTGTAGAGCACGAGTGTGGCGGCGGTCACCGGCACGGCCACGATCACACCCACTATCGGAGCGTAGATCGTGGTGAGGAAGTCCGGGGAGATCCATCCCGCGATCCCCAGGATCACCAGGACGGCCCCGGGTATCACCAGGAACACGCCGGGGCTCAGGGCCTCGGCTATCAGGAGTACCGCGCCTATGATTAGGAGTATCAAAGCGATGGTGGTGGGGTCCATGACCCCACATGCACATGCGAATTAAAAATAGGGGCGCAGACCTCAGAAGAGGCTGCGCCTGTTCTCCCTCTTGGGGGGAGCGTGCTTCTTGTAGCAATCCCTGCAGTAGACAGGTTTGCCCTGGGTGGGCTTGAACGGCACCTCGCACTCGGCACCGCAGTCCGCACAGACCGCCTTCGTGTACTCCCTGGGCTGGGAAGGGCGACGGTCCCTGTATCCGTCTCTCGCGTAAGCCATGAGCGACGGACCTGTTTGCCACTTATAAACCGTTGTCGGTCTTGGGAGGGATGCGTGACAATGTCAGATGCCGTCTATCCCGGACACCCGGCTGACGGTGGGCTTCTCCATCACCACCTCTTTCCCTGCCAGGTCCTCTGCCGCCCAGATCACCAGATCCTCCAGGTAGGAGAAGCTGTCCTGAGCGTCCTGGCCGTAGTAGCGGAGGTTGTCCCGCTCGTTGTACAGGCGGATCTGCATCTTCCTGATGGATGCGGCCACGTTGTTGTACGTGCGCTCCGAGACCCTCTTGCGGGGCTCGATGCTCTCGTGGTATTTCACCCCGAGATAGTCGATAGCCTTCTCCGCGTAAGCGATGAAAGCCTTCTCGTCCGGGAACACCGGATCGGACATGATGAAGCGGCGTTGCGGCTCCAGCTGCGGATAGCGGGAGATGATCTTCTCCAGGGTCACCGCCACATGCTCCCGCATCTCCCCGTCCACCCTGCCGTACTCCTTCCGGATGGCGGGGATGTCATCGGGACGGGCTATGGATCCCAGTCTGCGGGCGGCAAGGGCGAACTCGTTGCCCCTGGTGTGCTGCAAGGTATCCAGGAGATCCGGAACGGCGGTGTCCGCCTGGTCCATCGCAGAGAGATAACCCAAGCACGCCAGCATCACGTATTCGGTATCCTCGATGCGCATCCTTTTGATGCGTTCCCGGGCGGCGGTCTCCCCCACCTGCCTCAGGAGGTTGATCACCTCCCTCCGCACCTGGGGGCTCTCGTGGGAGAGCTGGCTCTCCAGGTATTGATAGAATTCGGGTCTGTAGTTGTTTATGAGGAACCTGTCATCGGATACGGCGCCCTTCCTGCCGGAAGCGGCCTCCTGCACCCGCCGGTTGAGACGGGTGAGGTATTCGATGCCGGTCACGCCGGAGTCGAAGGACGCCATATCCGTCTCAGATGTCCTCCCTGGCGTTCAGGGCCTCCTTGAGATAGGCGACCTCCTCGTTGGAGAGGGTCACGCCCTTCCCCATCTTGGTGCCGTCGGGAGACCACTCCCTGATGTCGAACTTGGGGTCCCTGTGATTCCAGCTGATGAGATTGAGCTCCTTGGTCCATCCCTTGGAGGAGGTGGAGAGGACAGCGATCTTCTCCACGATTTCGTAGTCGAAAGGTTCGGGCATTCTTTCACCTTTATTCACGCATATTATTTTTATTATTTATAGGGGGCAGTAGCCGGCGACGCCGATCGATCTCGCTCCCCGTATGATTCCCAGGGTCGGTTCGCGATCTTCCTACGGGTGCCGGTATCTTGAAAGTTAAATACCGCGCTCTCCGTGGCGGATACATGGGCTCGTTCTTCGACAACACCCGGAACTGGGGTCTGACCATCGCCGCCATCGGCGTCGTCGGCTTGGCGTTCCTGATCGTATCCATGACCGACGGCGTGACGTCCCTGGAGATCGTGAGGGTGTTCACCGGGCTGTTCTATGTGGCCTTCGGCATACTGATAGCCAGGAGGGCCTGTCCGGGTTTCATGACCCGCCTGTTCCCCATGGGCATGGAATCCAAGTTCGGTTGCCTGATAGCACACTCCTTCATGGTGGGCCTGGTCACCGTCGTCGTCGGCCTGTACAACGTTATCGAAGGCGCCTACGCCGCCGCGATATTGATACTGCTGGGTCTTGCCCTCATGGGTACAGGTCACATATCCGCCATGCCCAAGAGGACCAAGTTGGACAGGATCATGTGGCCGGCCATGCTGGCGATCTACTTCATACTGATGGTGTACGAGATCGTCCTGTTCTTCGACCTGCAGAACTACTACATGGACAGCTTCATCCTTGCGTCGACCTACGTGAGGACCGGCTTGGAGATACTGATGGTGCTGATCTCCTTCATCTACCTGCTGGATCCTGAGGTCAGGACGAAGTTCTGATGGTCCGGGGGGACGGCCCCCGTTCCGTCATCTCAGCGATGGTGAAGGCCCGGTCCGCATCGACTTCGATACGTCATTACCGGTCCCCTTGCGTCCATGTTCGAAGGTGGCATCGACACCAAGTTCGGAGTGGTCACCGGGTACGTCTACCTCGCTGGATTCTGCGTGACCGTCCTGGGTCTCTGCACCACCCTCGACGGCGTAGACGGACTGATAATCGCCGTCTTCGGTGTGATCATGGCTATCATAGTCTGGGCCCTCTGCAACGTCAACAAGGGCACCATGGACAAGATCCTCTGCGTCGTGTTGATCATCCTGTTCCTCCTGGTCGCCGTCTCGGGCGTGTGGGCGATCATGACATGCCCGCCAACTCCAACACCATCGCACTGATCGCCGAGTACGTCAGGTACGCGATGAACATTGTGATGACACTGGTGGTCTTCATCTACCTGCTCAGCGCAGAGGTCAAAGAGAGGATCTTCTGAGTCCCGCAAGGGACTCCTCCAAACCGTTTCCCCTTCTACATTTTGAGCACAATCAAGGCCGTATCGGCAGTGGATGTCCTTCCGTCGTTGGATTCGCACGGAGAGTCCGAATCCCCGGATGCGACAACGCTCCGAGCTTCGAATCCTATGTATAAGCAACGGCCGTATTGCTGGCTCATGGCAAACCATTAATAGAGATACCCTCGCCCGCTTTGATACGAAACGCAGAGGAATGCGTTGTTTAGGGGCCAAAATCTTTGAACATACTCAAACAATCTTAAATACCCGTAAACGCGTCTTACCTCTCATGGCATCATTCCTGGATAACACCAAGAACTTCGGACTGATGATTGCCATCATCGGACTCGTTGACCTCATAGTCAGCGTGCTGATGCTGATCGAGGATATGAACAACCTTAGCCTCATGTATATCGGAGGCATAATCGTCGGACTGATCTACCTGTTCGCAGGCATCATGGTCTACACTCAGAAGCCCGGAGCGCTGGCCCCGATCTTCCCTGAGGGTATCTCCTCCAAGTTCGGCGTCCTGACCGGCTACATCTTCCTTGTGGGAGTCACCGGCATCATCGACGGTATCTTCGTTGCCGCTTTCAGCAGCGCGGACGGCAACCTGATGGCCGGTATCGGAACCATCGTCCTCGCCATCATCATCATCGCTGTGGGCTGGATCATAACCAACGACACGAAGAACGTTCTGGACAAGGTCATCTACTACATCCTGATCATCATCTTCGCGTTGTCCGTCATCCTGGGTCTCATCGGAATCTTCGGACTCGGTGACTACTACCACGACATGTACCTGATCCTGGCCATCGTGGAGTCCATCGCTGCTATCGTCATGTACCTGATGGCCTTCCTGTACCTGCTCAGCGCAGAGGTCAAGGCGAAGTTCTGAGTCCCGCAAGGGACCCGGCAAACCACTTACCTTTCCTTTTCATCTCACCGCCATCCAATGGTACCGTCAATCGATGGCCCTTTGCATACGTTCCAAGAATATGTGCCGCCCCCCATACCCGCATCCGCACATGAGCCAGGATGTGACCTTCGGGCACCCTTCCGCATACAGTCTTATACGGCCACACCTGGGCCGTGACATGGCATCGTTCCTGGACGACACCAAGAACTTCGGACTGCTGATAGCCGTCGTCGGACTGGTGGACCTGATCGTCTGCACAGCCTTGCTGGTGAAGGACACCAGCAACCTCACCGTGGAGAACATCGGCGGAATCGTCGCCGAGGTGCTCTATCTGCTAGCGGGAGTGATGGTCTTCACCCAGAGGCCCGGCCCTCTGGCACCCGTGTTCCCCGAAGGCATCTCCTCCAAGTTCGGCGTGCTCGCCGGCTACATATTCCTTGTCAGGGTGACCGGCATCATCAACGGGGTCTTCGTCGCCGCCTTCGGCAGCGCCGACCAGCACCTGGCCTCCGGCATCGGCACCATCGTCCTTGCCGCGATCATCCTCGCTGTGGGATGGATCGTCACCAACAACACGAGGAACATCTTCGACAAGGTGATCCACTATATGCTGATCGTCATCTTCGCCGCGTTCGTGCTCATCTTGCTGATCGCCCTCCTCGGAGTGACCAACGGCTCCTACGAGGGGATCTATCTGATACTGGCGTACGTGGACGTCGTCGCGGCCGTGGTGATGTACCTGATGGCCTTCCTGTACCTGCTCAGCGCGGACGTCAAGGCGAAGTTCTTCTGAAACCGAACCGCAAACCCCTTCCCTTCCCATCACCCCGCTCACCGCGATTTTAATATACATAACGAAATTGCGCAGGCACATATCGCCGCAAAGGCGATGGTGAACCATATGAACAATAGTCAGATCAAAACGGCAGGGATGCATTAGATGGCCCTCGACCCCATGATGATAGGGATCGTGGCCGTGCTTGCCCTCCTTGTGCTCTTCTCTGCGATGTTCTCCGCCACGGAGACCGCATTCACCAGCCTCAACCGCATCAAACTCAAGAAGATGGCGGAGGAAGGCAACCATCGGGCCGCGAAGGCCAACAAGCTGCTTGACAACTACGAGAAGTTGCTCACCACCATCCTGGTGGGCAACAACCTGGTGAACATCACCGCCTCCTCCCTGAGCACCGTGCTCTTCACCCGCCTGATGGGCGGCGAACAGGGTGCCCTGGTGGCCACTGTGGTGATGCTCATCGTCATCCTCGCCTGCGGGGAGATCACCCCCAAATGCATGGCGAAGGCGAAGCCCGAGGGATTCGCCCTGTGGATCACTCCCGCGATATCCTTCATCAGCGTGGTCCTCACCCCCCTGACGTTGATCTTCGAGAAGATCTCCCAGGGTGTCACCAACCGCGTCATAAGGAAGAACGGGGAGATCCCCACCCTCACCGAGGATGAGCTGGTCCTCATGGTGGACGAGATCGAGGAGGAAGGCACCCTTGAAGCCGCGGAGAGCGAATTGATCAAGTCCGCCATCCGCTTCGACGACAAGTGCGTGGAGGAGATCATCACCCCCAGGGTGGACATCGTGGGCATCGACAAGGACATCACCATGGACGAGGCCCGCAACGTGTTCATCCAGTCCGGATACTCCAGACTGCCTGTCTACGACGGCAACATCGACAAGATCATCGGTGTGGTCTACTCCAAGGACTTCTTCGCCAGATACTTCCTTGTGGACCGCGACGAATCCATCATGCCCATCATCCGCAGGGTGAGGTTCGTGCCCGAATCCACCACCCTGGCCAATGCGCTGGACGAGATACAGAGGTCCACCGTGCAGATGCTGGTCGTTGTGGACGACTACGGCGGCACCATCGGCATAGTCGCCTTGGAGGACATCTTGGAGGAGCTGGTGGGCGAGATCTGGGACGAGAGCGACGAGGTCCGCTACGACATCGTCAGGGACGAGGACGGCGACTTCACCGTGCTCGGTGACGCCAACATCAACGACCTGATGGAGGAGACTGGATTCCGCATCCCCCTGGGAGACTACGACGGCTCCACCGTGGGCGGATACATACAGTACCGTCTGCAGAAGCCGCCCATCGCCGGGGACTCCGTCATCGAGGGGCGCATGGAGATGACCGTCACCTCCGTGCGCAACAAGAGGGTGAAGATAGTCAAGGTGACTGTGGAGCCGGAAGAAGACCCAGAAGATAATTCCTGACGGTCTCCACCGCCACCTCCTTCCTGGCGGGGTGGGCCATCACCTTCCCCGTCAGGGACACCACGTCCCCTCCGTGGGATATCTCCAAAACCCCTTCCACCGCCTTCTGCTTGTCGAATCTAACATAAAGGATGCAGTCCTCGTCGATCCTCTCCTCCAGCTGTCCCAGGAGCTCCCGGATCACGTCCTCGCCCAATCCCTTGAATAAAGCTACGTACTGAGGGTTCTTCTTCAGGGTGGCGTCGATCACCGTGATGGGGTTGCCGTGCAGGCCTTCGGACACGTCCACGTCCAACTCGTCGGTGCCTGCTATTCCTGCGGTCATGCGGCAGAGCAGGTCCTCGTCCTCGGTGGCGTAGCAGATCGTCTTCACCTTCACCCAATGGAACACGGAGGGCATGTGTCGGTGATGCCCTCCCGCGATTATTATTCTTGTCCGTTGAGGGACGGGTGGAACGAGGTCGCTCGCTCCCGAGCGACCGACCCCTCCAATGAAAATGTGTCCAACTCCAACTTTAAATACTCTTTAAGTAAACGACAATAACGCACAGCCGGTCAGAGCCTGCGGTGAAGTGATTCACCTTCTGAATGTGGAAGCATACGAATCCGGTACCGATGAAGATGGCCGTAGGCGGCAAGATCCGAAGCACACGCCGATACACCCCCGAATACTTGACGCGCCAAACATGATACGCACTGCAGAGACCTCACCGAAGGACTGACTGAATGCCCCCGATGGACCGAAGATCATCCAAACCTCGGCATTCGGCTCATGGCACCCCTACACAGTCGAAGACGCTGCGTACACCGAGGATGACAGGGTGCATGTGAAACCGCTGTCCTGTCTGAAGAATTGAACATCGGGCCTGGCGGACGATCATCATTGCAAATCTTTATATGAGACATAGGTATCCCCAGTCTCACCAAACTTGGGCCCGTAGCTTAGCTTGGTTGGAGCGTCCGGCTGATAACCGGAAGGTCTCGAGTTCAAATCTCGTCGGGCCCACTACTCGTCTTCTCAAAAAGTCACTCTCGGACGGGAGTCCGTTCCGATGTTCAAAAAAATAAGAGATCCGGGGCGGATGCCCCGTAAGAGTCATTCCTTGTCGTGACAGTGGCACTCGTCCTCACAGTCGCAGTCCTCATCGCCGCAACCGCACTCGCAGACAGCCGCCTCGTACTCCCTCATGATGTCCTGAACGAAGAGCCAGTCGCTGAGGCAGACGTAGATGCAGATGACCGCCGCGATCAACACCAGGATTCCCCCGGCAAGCGCCATGCCCTCGACTCCCACTATCAGCAGGAAGGCTATGCCGAGGATGACATCGACGATGGCCAGGTCGAGCACGCCGCCTGAATAGGACAGGAAGGCGATGAACAGGAAGGCCAGCAGGACAATGATGCCCAGCAGCAGATGGCCGCCGGTCGCGCCGGAGACGGCGATGTCGGGTATGAGGAACAGGAACAGCGAGAACATACCGAAGGAGAATCCCTCCACCAGGTACGCCTTCCTCACCGCCGCCGCACCGACCACGATGCCGATGACACCGACGATCATCATCAGCAAGGGGATGCTGTTGTAGGCACCGGTGGTGAATTCGAACTCAGCGTTAAGAAGCAGAAGAGCCAGCAGCAGGCCGGCGAATCCCATGATGAAGAATCCCGCCACGGGGACTCCGAAATCGGATCTGTCGTCTTCGAACATTGTATCACGCATTGATGAATCGGACACATATTAAAAGTGTGTCAGAACCTTCGATGATACCGTATAACCAGCTTTATAATCGCACTTTTTGGTTTATACGTCATGAAAATCACCTTGGTCCAATCGAGAGGGATCATCAACGACCCCAAGAACAACTTCTTCAAGGCGAGGATGAGGATCAACAACGTGGATTCCGACGTCTTCGTGTTCCCGGAGATGTTCTGCAGCGGCCTCACCAAGGACCGCACCGAGATGAAGGCGGAGAAGTTGATGGACGATGTCCTCACCAGTGTCGCCAAGCTGTCCCAGGCCAAGGGAAGCACCGTCATCTGCGGTTGCCCCATCATCAAGGACGACGGCCTCAGGAACTCCGCGGTCGTCGTGGACGGCTACGATCTGAAGGAGTACGACAAGATAGTCATGGACGCCGGCGGGGTGTTCGACGATTCCGAGATCTTCACCCCCGGCAGCTCGCCCATGATCGTGGACCGCCAGGGTCTCAGGATGGGACTGACCGTGGGCGCCGACCTGAGCGAGGACGCCCTGGTCCGCAGGTACGCCGAGGACGGGGCTGACATGATCGTCTGCATATCCGCGCTCACCGACCCTCAGATGGACCGTTTCATACTGATAGCGATGGCCGCCGCGGCCAAGTACTCCATGCCCATCATGCTGTGCAACATGGCCGGACCTGACCCCGGCGTGGTCATGGCCGGCAGGAGCGCCTACATCAACGCCGCAGGCGAGATAGTGGAGAAATGCACCTCCGGCAGCGACGTCAGGGAGATCCGCATCGACGTGGACGAGCTGAAGGCCAACACCGCCGCCAGGAAGATACCCGGCACCACAGTCATCGGCGACGGTTCCGTGTATGCGGTGAAGGCCGTGGAACCGGACCCGTCCGCGGTGGACAAGTGCCCCCTGTTCGGATAAGCACCAAATACCCCCATTGAGAGTGCGGGTCATGTTCGAACCCGGAGAGGGACAGCGTCTGTTCGAGGAGGCGGAGCGCACATATTCGGCCGAAGGGCCGGAGAAGGCGCTCCCTCTGTACGAAAGATCGGCGGAGCTGGGATTCGTGCCCGCCATCGACCGTCTCGCCAACATGTACATGAGCGGCGAGGGGGTGGAGCGGGACCACTTCAAGGGGCGGGAGCTGTACCGCAGGGCCGCCGATCTGGGCGACCCGGAGGGCACCTGCTGTCTCGGCATCGCATACCTCCACGGCCTCGGCGGGGAGAAGGATCCCGATCTGGCACTTCGCATGTTCGCCTTCGCCGCGGAGAAGGGCAGCGTGGAGGCGATGAACGAGATCGCCTCCATGCACCTCTACGGCATCGGTACCGAACAGGACATGGTGGCGGCCTTCAAATGGTTCTCGATGGCCGCCGAGAGGGGAGATTCCCTGAGTCAGTTCAAGGTGGCCATGCTCTCGGAAGAGGGTGTCGGCACCGACCGTGACCTGCGCAGAGCGTTCAACTGGTACCTCAAATCCGCCAAGCAGGGGCTGCCGGAGGCGCAGTTCAGGGTCGCGGTGATGTACTACGAGGGCACCGCCGTGGACAAGGACGATTTTGAAGCGTTCAGCTGGTACAGCCTCGCCGCGGAGAACGGGTATCCTCCCGCAATCTACAACCTAGCGACGATGTACTTCCTGGGGGAGGCCACCACCGAGGATCACGCGAAGGCCTACGCGCTCTATCTCAAAGCGGCGGAGCTGGACGACCCGGATGCGCAGTTCCGGGTGGGCAAGATGCTCTTCGAGGGTGACGGGGTGGAACAGGACATGGCCGCCGGCCTGGAATGGATGAAGAAGTCCGCCGCCAACGGGAATGAGTACGCCCAGAAGATCGTGAGCGGCTCCGGATTCAAGTCCAAGAAGTCTTGATCCCTTCACATTTTTCACTTCATTCGCGCATCTGGCTATTTATTATAACTATTATAACATAAATAACGTTTATAAAAATTATAACATTAGTGACTTGAAATAATCCCACGTTCAATATTCTTCCGGGATATAGCATGGACGAACATGTCAGGAAGTTCAACAGGTATCTGGTGATGTTCGGGCCCGACGAGGGCAGGACAGGGATCAAAGGGATCAGGAGCGACGCTCCCGAGGAAGCGAAGGAAGCGTACATCGAGTGGTTCCGCGACAAGAACAGATACCCCAACGGAAGGAAGTACAGCCGCAGCTCCCGCTTCGTACAGGACCAGATCATCGACGTCAGCGTCGTCGACCGGGAGCAATCCGACGAAGAGGGCGATTCCGACATCGAGGGCAAGGAGGCGAAAAACGTCGGCGGAAGCCGCGTTCTGTACTCCAGACCGGCAAGCGCGGCGGCCCACTGACAATCATCATATTAAGCCCGCAGCTTGATGCACAGTCTCGGTGGATTCAATTGAAGACTGATATCGAGATTGCGATGGATGCCAAGGTGAGACCGATCAGCGAGATCGCCGAGAGCATAGGCATCGACAAGGAGGACCTGTACCCCTACGGAAAGCACGTGGCCAAGGTCCCCCTTGATGTCCTGAGCAAATACAACGACAGGAAGGACGGAAAGCTCGTCCTGGTCACCGCCATCACCGCCACCCCGGCGGGAGAGGGCAAGACCGTCACCTCCATCGGATTGATCCAGGGGCTGAAGAAGATCGGCAAGAACGTGGTCGGCGCCCTGAGGGAGCCGTCCCTGGGCCCCACCTTCGGAGTGAAGGGCGGTGCCACCGGCGGAGGATACTCCCAGGTGTACCCCATGTGGGACATCGACCTCCACTTCACCGGCGACATCCACGCCGTCACCAGCGCCCACAACCTTCTGTCCACGATGGTGGACAACCACCTCGCCAAGGGCAACGCGCTGGGCATCGACCCCACCAGGATCCTCTTCAAGAAGGCCATGGACATGAACGCCAGGGAGCTGAGGAACATCATCGTCGGCCTTGGTGGCAAGACCATGGGCGGAGTGCCCAGGGAGGCCGGCTTCCTGATCACCTCCGCATCCGAGATATCTGCCATACTGGCACTTGCCAACGACAGGGAGGACCTGAGGCGCAGGCTGGAGAACATCGTCATCGGCTACGACTACAGCGGCAATCTCGTCACGGCCAAGCAGATCGGCTGCGTGGGATCCATGATGGTGCTGCTGAAGGACGCCTTCTACCCCAATCTGGTCCAGACCCTGGAGGGGGCGCCGGTATTCATCCACGGATTCCCGTTCGCCAACATCGCCCACGGTGCCAACAGCGTCATCGCCACCAGGGCGGCCCTCAAGCTGGGCGACATCGCGGTCACCGAGGCGGGATTCGCCGCCGACCTGGGCGCAGAGAAGTTCATGGACATCGTCTGCAGGCAGTCCGGTTTCTCACCGGATGCCGTGGTCCTGGTGGCATCCGTTCGCGCACTGATGATGCACGGCGGCGCCGACATCAAGGACGAGAGCACCATGACCACCGAGGCCATGGTGAAGGGCTTCAACAACCTGGACAAGCACATCTCCAACCTGGGCCTCTACGGATGCCCCGTCATCGTGGCCATCAACCGCTTCGCCTCCGACACCGAGGAGCAGCTGGAGCTCATCAGGAATCACTGCAAGGACGTCGGCGCGAGGGCTGCCATGTCCGAGGTCTTCGCCAAGGGCGGAGAGGGCGGCATCGAGCTGGCCAACGCCGTGGTGGACGTGCTGGAGCACGAGAAGGCGGATTACAAGCCCCTTTACGACCTGGACATCCCCATCACCGAGAAGATCGAGGCCGTGGCCACCAAGATCTACGGCGCCGACGGCGTGGTGTACTCCTCCAAGGCCAAGAAGGCGATCGCGGCCATCGAGGCCAACGGCATGGGCTCCTTCCCGGTGTGCATAGCGAAGACCCAGGCGTCCATCACCGACGACCCGTCCAAGAAAGGTGCGCCCACCGGATGGAAGCTGAACGTGAGGGAGGTCAACATCTCCGGAGGAGCGGGATTCGTGGTCCCGGTCTGCGGCGACATGAACCTGATGCCCGGACTCCCCAAGGAGCCGGCCGCCCTCAGGATCGACATGCTTCCCGACGGAAGGATCGTCGGCTTGAAATGAAAGAGGGGGTCTTCCCCCAACCTTTTTTATACGACCTCCCATGCTAGTGCCAATTAGGGATGCGCGTACGCGTAATGATGTTGCATGGCTGGAGAGGGGTATTACATCGGCATCGACTTGGGCATGACCAACTCCGTCCTGGCGTACACCAGGGACGGCGAGGCGCCCGAGATACAGACCTGGGACAACGGATACTCACAGTTCCCGTCCGTCGTGATGGTCACGCCGGGAGGGAGATACGCAGGCTATGCCGCCCTGGACAGGGTCGAGCACGAGCAGAAGTACCACCTGCAGTCCAACTTCAAGAGGATGGTGGGCACCGACCACCGTCAGATCATCTTCGGCGAGGAGTACTCTGTCACGGAGTTCTTCGCCATGATCCTCCGCAAGATGATGAAGACCTTCGAGGACGAGAAGGGCTTCAGGCCGGAGAGGGCGGTCATCGCCGTCCCTGCGGACTTCGGCGACGCCGAGAGGGAGGATGTGTTCAACATGGCCACCCTGGCGGGACTCCGCAGCGCGGAGGTCATCAACGAATCCGACGCCGCGGCGATCGCGTACTGCTACGACACCCCGGACTTCTCCGGGAACCTGGCCATCTACGACATCGGCGGAGGCACCTTCGATATCACCGTCATAACCGTGGACGAGAAGGGTTTCACCGTGCTCTGCAACGAAGGCACGAAATATCTGGGAGGCAGGGATTGGGACCTGCACCTGGCGTCCATCATCCAGAAGAAGGTGGTGGCCATGTCCGGCATCTCCCCCACGGAGATGGACAACGACAGCCTGCTGAGGAGTCAGATAATCAACGAGGCCGAGAGGCTGAAGATCGTCCTGGACAGGGTCGAGAAGGCCCAGGGAACAGTCACGCTCAGAGGTACGAACGTCAAGTTCGTCGTGGACCGCAGGGAGTTGGACGAGGCCACCAAACCCCTGGTGGACAGGACGGTGGAGATGACCAGGGCCGCCGTGAAGGGCGCCGGCCTCACCATGGGATCATTGGACAGGATCGTGATGGTGGGCAGGCCCTCCATCACCCCGCTGATCAGGTCCACCCTGGAGGCCGCGTTCCCGGACGTGGAGATCATAAGATACGACCCTGCCCACGCCGTGGCAAGGGGCGCGGCCATCTACGCACGCTCCCTGTTCAAGGACAAGGAGCTCACGCTGGCGCCGATACTGAACAAGACATACGGCATCGTCATGGGCGTGGACGGGAAGGAGAAGGTGCTGAACATCATCTACCGCAACACCCGCCTGCCCCTCAAGAGGAAGATCCAGTGCCGCCCCAAGAAGGACGACCAGGAGGAGCTGGAGATCAAGGTGTGCGACACCAGGGCGCCTCCGTCCCAACAGATCTCCGAGATCGACACCTCCAGGCTGTTGATCACGTTCATGGTGCCGCTGGAGGGCAGGATCTCCAGAGGCAAGACCCGCATAGACATAACCATGGAGGCCAGCGTGGACGGTACCGTGTCCCTGGAGGTGGAGTGCAACGGCAACGTCACCAAATGCGACCTGGGCAAGGCGGTGCAGATGAGCAACGAGGAGGCCCTAGAATCCATGAGGAAGGTGATGACGGTCCAATGACGTACCTCGACCCCAATTACGACAAGGCACTGGACATGCTGTCCGACCCCGCGACCGTGCAGGAAGGCATCACTCTGATGAAGGCCGCGGCCGAAGCGGGGGACACCCGCGCCATGTGCGACTACGGCCTGCTGTTCATCACACCCAATGGACCCGTCACACAGAACAGCGAGACTGCCCTCAAGTGGTTCACCCAGGCCGCCGGTCACACCGACGACAGGGGACAGTTCCTGCTGGGCAAGATGTACTACGACGGCAAGGGCGTCGTCGCCCAGGACTATGTGCAGGCATCCAAGTGGTTCACCCTCTCCGCCGAGAAGGGGTACGCCATAGCGCAGTACTATCTGGGTCATATGTACTTCCACGGCAACGGCGTCCCCAGGGACGTGGGCGAGGCCGTTCGTTGGTTCTCGCTCTCCATCGACAGGCAGTGCAACGAGGCCCGCATAGACATGGGGGACATCCTCATGTCCGATGCCCTGGGGATGAAGGACCCGCTGAGAGCCTACGACCTCTTCAACGACGCCATGAAGGACCGCTACCCGCCGGCATACTATAGGGTGGGCATGATGTACTACAACGGCACCGGCACCCCTCAGAATCTGATCCAGGCGTCCAAGATCTTCCGCCACGGCACCGAGATGAACGAGTACGGATGCTACTTCATGCTCGGGAAGATGTACTATCTCGGCCAGGGCGTGGGGAAGGATGAGATCTACGGCAAGAGATACATGGAGATCGCGGAGGATAACGGCTTCGCCGAGGCCACCGCCTTCCTGGACTCCATCGACAAGGCACGGAAGGAGCGCAGGAAATGGAGCGGCCCCACATCCCACCTCGTTGAGGTGCCGGTGATCCTGACACCGGACCTTCTTTACGCAGAGAGGGAGCCTGAGCCCCTGGCCTGCGAGCCGCCTCCGAAGAAGAAGAGATTCAGCCTCTTCCGCAGGTAATCAGCGGCGGGAGCCACCCATCATCACCAGATACGCCAGCAGCGCCTCCAGCTGGATGCGCTCGTTGCTACCTTCCACGATGCGGAACTCGATCTCCCCGGTCTTGTCCATCAGACGGACCTTGGAAGCGTCGTCGATGCTCAGGTCGAAGAAGCAACTGTGTATCTGCCTTATGATGTCCTGTCCCGACAGGCCGTAGGTGACCATTATTTCGTCGAGACGATCCCTGGCACCCACAAAGTTTCCGTCCAGGGCCATCTCCAACATCGTCCTGACCTCCTCGGGGTTGGCCATGCCGGTGACCTGGTAGATCGTATCCATATCCACCTTCTTGCCCGTGGAAGCGGCGACCTGCAGGGAGTTCACCGCTCTGCGGAGGTCCCCGCGGGCCACATGTACCAGACCGTCCACCGCATCCGGCTCTATGTCTATGGATTCGGCGTCCACGATGCGGCGGATGAATCCCTTCACATCGTCCTGTGACAGGGGCTTGAACCTGAACACCGCGCACCTGGACTGTATGGGGTCGATGATCTTGGAGGAGTAGTTGCAGGAGAGGATGAAGCGGCAGATGCGGGAGTAGCGCTCCATCGTCCTCCTCAAAGCAGCCTGGGCATCGGACGTCAGCGCGTCGGCCTCGTCCATGAAGATGATCTTGAAATCAGCGCCTCCGAGAGGTGCCGTGCGGGCGAACTCCTTGATCTTGCCGCGCACCACGTCGATACCTCTCTCGTCGGACGCATTCAACTCTATGAAGTTGCCCTTCCACTCGGAACCGAACATCTCCCTGGCAAGTGCCAGCGAGCATGTGGTCTTCCCGGTCCCCGCGGGACCGGTGAACAGGAGATGCGGCATGTTGCCGGTGCCTACGTATGCCTTGAGGCGCTCGGTCACGTGCCTCTGGCCAACGACCTCGTCCAGATTCTTAGGCCTGTACTTCTCCGTCCAGATCTCCTTCATGGTATCGGGCGGGCATGCAGGTGGTTACGGTTAAAGGATTGCATGGGCGCACGCGTCAAAAGGATTAATGAACGCCCAGGGGATACACCGGGGCATGAAACTGTCCGAACTCTACAGGACGGCCGTCGAGAAGGGGATCGACCACGACCCCCGCGGAAGGGAAGAGGTGGACCGTCTCCTGAAGGAGACCGAGGATTCCTACAAGAAGCTGGAGGGTTACGCCAAGGACGCCTTCGATATGGAGCGCCTGTGGAACCCGTATGCGGACTCCAGGTTCTCCTGGGGGGACGGCGACCTCGAAGCGAAGAGGGTCATGTGGGGGATAGACATCGGCACCGGAGAGGTGCTGCTGGCGGACAGGCTGAGGGAGAAGGGTGAGAGGATCGACGCCATCGTCGGGCACCACCCCCTCGGATTGGCGAGGACCCCGTTCCCGGAGGTCATGTGGCTGCAGACCGATATGTACGCGGCCGCCGGCGTACCGATAACCGTGTCCGAGGGACTGATGAGGGGCAGGATGGACGAGGTCCTCCGCAACGTCCTTCCGGCGAACTACAACCAGGCGGTGGATGCGGCCAGGCTCCTGGGGATCCCGATCATGAACATCCACACCCCGGCGGACAACTGCGTGCAGGCGTATCTCACCGACCTCATGCAGGAGAACCATCCGCGTACCGTCGGAGACATCATCGACATCCTGATGAAGGAACCGGAGTTCATCACCGCTTCCAAGCACAACTCCCCGCCCAAGATCATCGTGGGCTCCAAGACCGCCAGGTGCGGCCCGGTGATCTGCAAGATGAACGGCGGCACCTCCGGACCGAAGGAGATCTACGCCGAACTGTCCAAGGCGGGCATCGGCACCGTGGTGGGCATGCACTTCCCCGAATCCCACGTGGAGGAGGCCAGGAAGCACCACATGAATTTGGTGGTCTCGGGACACATGTCCTCGGACTCCCTGGGGATCAACATCATCGCCGACGAGTGGCAGAAGCACGGGGTGGAGGTGATCCCCTGCTCCGGATTCATCAGACACAGCAGGTTATGAGATGTTCGAGAAGGCGTCGGTGCTGATCCGGGACAGGGCGAAGCTGTCCTTCGACTACGTCCCGGAGAGACTGGTGGGAAGAGAGAGCCAGATGGACACATTGTCCATGCTCTTCGCCCCCGTGGTCACCGACGGCCTCTCCGAGACCGCATTCATCAACGGGTCGGTGGGTACCGGCAAGACCGCCACCGCCAAGCGCTTCTGCATGGACATGGCGGACTACTGTTCCGGCAAGGGCATCCGCATGGACTATGTGTTCGTCAACTGCCGCCAGAAGAGCACCGAGGCGGGCGTCCTCCTTCAACTGCTGAGGCACTACGACCCCGGATTCCCGGACAGGGGATTCTCCCCGGCGGAGATGTACAGGTCGCTGCTGGGTCTTATCAAGAAGTCCGCCACGAGGTTGGTGATTGTACTCGACGAGGCGGACGTCCTCCTCAAACGCGGCTCCGGTGACCTGGTGTACCAGCTGTCCAGGAGCAACGAGGAGATGGGCGCATCCAACGTATCCATCTCCCTGATCATGATCTCCCAGGAGAACATCCTGGACCGTTTGGACGACGCCTCGAGATCTTCGTTCAAGAGAGCGAACACCGTCAAGTTCCCCCGCTACACGAAGGACGAACTGTACGCCATAGTGAAGGCGAGGGCGGAGGAGGCCATCGTCCACGACGGGGTGGACGACGGCGCGTTGAATCTGATCGCGGAGATAGCCGCGGAGATCGGCGACGCCCGCACCGCCATCGAATTGTTGGACAAGGCGGCGCGGATAGCCGAGACCAAGGACGAGGGCATCGTCACCGGTGAGGACGTCCGCGAATCCAACATGATGAGCATATCCGAGTTCTCCAAATCGAAGATGGAATCGCTGGACAAGAACCACCTCCTCACCATGCTTGCCATCAGCAGGTCCATCAAGAACCGCTCCTCCGTGACTCTTGCGGCGGCGGAGAAGACGTATCACATCGCCTGCGAGGAGTTCGAGACCCCCGCCAGGAAGCACACCCAGTTCTGGACCTACGTCCGGGACCTGGAGAAACTGGGCTTTGTGACGACATCCATGGTCTCCGACGAGACCGGCGGCCGCACCAAGTCCATCTCGCTGAAGGACATCCCCGCCAAGACACTGACGTCCACCATCGAGGAGATGCTGGAATGAAGTGCGACCTCTGCGGGAAGGACGCTATCACCCTGATAAGATACAACGGCACCCACCTCTGCGACGACCACCTCATGAGGTACGTGGAGAGGAGGGTGAAGAAAGAGATCCGCCGTCAGGCCGACCTGGAGAACGGTGGCGTGATCACCGTCGCCGTCTCCGGGGGGAAGGACAGCATGGTCACCCTGCACCTTCTGCACAAGGTCCTGGGGGAGCGCAGGGATGTGGAGATACACTGCGTCACCGTTGACGAAGGGATCGAGGGATACCGGCCTCCCAGTATGAGGATCGCCTCCGATTATTGCAAAGAGAACGGCATCCCGTATCACCAGGTATCGTTCAGGGACGTTCTCGACGTCACCATGGATGAGACCGCACCACTCTCCGGGGACAGCAGTCCCTGCACCTACTGCGGAGTGTTCCGCCGCAAGTGCATGAACATGGTCTCCGAGTCCATCGGCGCCAAGTACCTCGCCACCGGGCACAACCTGGACGACATGGCGCAATCCATCCTCATGGACTTCGCCCGGGGCGATGTGGAGAGACTTGCGAGGTTGGGTCCTCACAGTCGTATCATCCCGGGACTCACGCCCAGGATCGCCCCGCTGAGGATGATACCCGAGAAGGAGTCCCTCCTGTACGCGCTGGTGGCCAAGGTCCCATTCCACGACGGCGTCTGCCCCTACTGGGAGGAGGCCCTCCGCAACCAGTATCGCGATGTCGTGGACGGACTGGAGGACCGCTCCCCCGGCACTAGATTCAGTATCCTGTCGTCCTACGACACCCTGCGCCCGGCACTGTACGACATGTTCCCGTCGGCGAAGATGAACAGATGCGAATGCGGGGAACCCTCCCTTGGGAAGGAATGCAAGGCCTGTCAGCTCTCGGCCAGGATCAGGGCCTTACGGGGATGATATCGCAGCATCCGCAGCTGAAGCACATGGTCTCGGAATCCCCGGGATCCAGACCGTTCCGGGCGAACGCCCTGCTCTGATAAGATGAAAGTGCCAGCGCCCTCTCGGTGTCCACCGGTACCGGCTCCACCCCCGCTTGTCTGAGATTGTCGATGTTGGTCATGCTGACCTTCAGGAGACGGAGGTTCACCAGAACGCCCATGTCCGCAAGCTCATCGATCTTGGCATGGAGCTCCTGATCGGTCTCGCCCATGCCGTAGATCAGATTGGAGGCTACCCTGCCCTTCCCGAACACCCTGACCGCCTCCTTCAACATCCCCGGGATCGAATCGTAGTCCAGGTCGGGGCACACCCTGGCGAAGAGCTCCGGGGTGGCCGCCTCCACGTTTATCTTGATCTCATCCGCTCCCGCCTCCTTCAACATGGAGATCTGGCACATGTCGTCCACATAAGGTTCCACGCCTATGGGCAGGTCGGGGAACGCCTCCCGGGCCGCTTTTACGAATCTAACGAAAAGATCGACGGTGTGGGATACGCTCTCCACCACCCCGCTGGTGAACGCTATGGCCTTGATGGAGTCCCTTTGGGGGGACTCGCGGATCATGGAGACCACCTTCTCCGGAGTGAGGCCTTTGGACATGCTCTTGTCCAGATGGGGCGACGCACAATATGCGCAGCGGAAGATGCACCTCTCGTCTATGGTGAAGAACGCCTGCTCCGGAGCGTGGAATCCCACCGGGACGATCTCCACATCATCCGCGATCACCACTCCGTCCCGCCAGAGGGAGAGTCTCTCGCCGTCGATATGCAGATCGAACTCGCCGTAATCGTAGGACACGGGCTTCTTCACCCTGTATCCGCCGAAGGAGAACACCAGGGAACCCGAACCCGCACCTGGACCTGCGGTGGAACGGGACAGCCTCACCGGGATCTCGAACCCTTCGGGCAGCCTGACGCCGCCTCCCAGGACCAGTTCCGCCTTGGCCTTCAAATCCGCTTCCATCTCGCACCCTCTGAGGAGTCCTCCAGGCGGATGCCCGCCTCGGTGAGGCGGTCACGGATGGTGTCCGCCAAGTCGTAGGCCTTCCTCTTCCTCAGCTCGGCCCTGATGTCGATAAGGATGTTCATCACATCGTCCATGACGGAATCCTCCTGTCCGTCCTCCGGCAGGATGCCGAACACGTCGTCAGCCTCCTTCAGGAAGGAGATGGCATCGGATGCGCCCTTGGACGAGAGCGTGCCCTCGCCGATCATGCGGTTGGTGGTCTTGGCCAACGCGAACAATCCCTCCAAGGCGCCGCGGGTGTTGAAGTCGTCGTCCATGCTGTCGGCGAAGGCCTTCCTCGCCTCCTCTATGGCCTCGGATGCGTCGTCGGTGCCTTCGGAAGCTTTCGCGCAGGACTGCAGGGCGCGGTAGTTGTTCACCAGCCTGCCCAGCGCCGCGGACGCCTCCTCGAGCATGTCCTCCCCGTATACCAGGGGGCTGCGGTAGTGGGTGTTCAGAAAGTAGAAGCGGATCACGTGGGAGTCGAACTTCGCCGCCACGTCCCTGACCCTGAAGAAGTTGCCCAGGGACTTGGACATCTTCTCCTCCTTGCTCATGCCCACGCCCTTAACCTGCAGCATACCGTTGTGCATCCAGTAGTTGGATAATGGTTCACCGGTGGCGGCCTCGGTCTGCAGGATCTCGTTCTCGTGATGCGGGAATATCAGATCGTTCCCTCCGCCGTGGATGTCGATGGTACCTCCGAGGTACCTCCTGATCATGGCGGAGCACTCGATGTGCCATCCCGGCCTGCCCTTGCCCCAGGGCGAGTCCCAGGAGATCTCCCCGTCCTTGGCCGCCTTCCAAACGGCGAAGTCCTTGGGGTTCCGCTTGCCGCTGTCCTCCATGACCTGCCTGCCCTGATTGGCCAGGTCCTCCAGCCTCTGGTTGGTGAGGCGGCCGTAGTCCTTCACCTTCTCCACCGAGAAGTAGACGCTGCCGTCATCGGTGACGTAGCCGTATCCGTTGTCGATGATCTCCTTGACCATCGCGATGATGTCGCCGATGCACTCGGAGGCCTTGGGATAGATGTCCGCCCTGCGGATCCCCAGACTCTCAGCGTCCTTGAAGAACTCGTCGATGTACATGGACGACAGCTGCAGGGGCTCGATACCCTTCTCGGCGGCCCTGATCATGATCTTGTCGTCCACGTCGGTGAAGTTGGTGACATGGGTGACCTGATAGCCGCAGTGGCGCAGGTATCTCGCCACCATGTCGAAGACGATCATGCTCCTGGCGTGTCCCATGTGAATGTCGTCGTAGACGGTCACGCCGCACACGTACATCCTGACCTTCCCCTCTTCCACGGGGACGAAGTCCTCCTTCTTTCCGGTCAGCGTGTTGTGTATCCTCAGGGCCATGCCACCGCGTACGACGGCACGCTTAATAAGTTTCCGTGCGCGTGTATTTCTACGGGCACGCTCTCACGCGCACGATGGAGTGGGAGCTTACCGTCGCAGGCGCGATATTCTTGCTGACGTACGTCCTGATCTCGGTGCGCAGGGTGAAGGGTGTGAACATCCGCATGCCCTACGCCACCGCCGTCGGGGCGGTGCTGATGGTGCTCCTCGGTATCGTCTCACCATCGGAGGCCGTCGATTCTGTGGACACAGGCACCATACTCCTGCTTTTGGGGATGATGCTGCTGGCGTCCTCGCTGGAGACCTCCGGGTTCTTCGGTGTGGTCGGCGACATCCTGGTCGGTAAGGCATCCGACGGAAGGAGGCTACTCGGCATCCTGATGCTGATGTCGGCGGTGCTGTCGGCGCTGATGCTGAACGATGCCGTCGTGCTTCTGCTCACCCCCGCTGTCATAGGATGCTGCCGCAGGCTGAGGGCGGACCCCATACCGTATCTCGTCGGACTGTTCATCAGTGCGAACATAGGTAGCGTGGCCACCGCCGTGGGGAATCCGCAGAATGCATACATAGCGTCGCACGCGGGCATCGGATTCGCGGAGTTCTCCATGTACATGATACCGCTGGCACTTCTCTGTCTTCTGGTGTCGTATGCGATGCTTGCGTACATCTTCGGTAAGAGGTTGCAGATCACACCGACCGAACCGGAGGGCGCCGCCACCGACCCTCTGAGACTGAGGGTCATGTCCGCCATCCTGGTTCTGATGGTTGCGGCATTCGCCCTTTCCGACATCATGGGTGTGGAGCTCTGGGTCATTGCGGTGATCGCCGGGATCGTCTCGTTCGCGGTGGCCGCCACCGGAGGCGTCCGCACCGCTTACGGTGTAGCATTGAGGGTGGACTGGGGCGTGCTGATCTTCTTCATCGGGCTGTTCATCGTGATGGAGGGGGCGGTGCTCTCCGGACTGGTGGACGTTCTCGCGGGAGTATTCCCGGGATTCTCCGACGGCAACACGCCATCCATTGGCGAGCTCACCGTGTTTACGGCGGTGATGTCCAACCTGATCAGCAACGTGCCCGCGGTGGTATTGATAGGCGAAATGATCCCCGTGGGGAACACGGCGTTGTGGATGACCTTGGCCGCATCTTCCACCCTCGCCGGCAACCTCACGCTGATAGGTGCCGCGGCAAACGTGATCGTGGAAGAGGAGGCCGAGAAGGAATGCATCGCCCTGAGCTTCTTCAGATACCTGAAGGTTGGAGCACCGGTGTGCGTCTCCACCTTGCTGATATCGTGGCTGTGGTGCTCACTGGTCTTCTGAGGGCTTGGAGCCCACGTAGATGTTCACGGCCCCGAAGGTCTTGGAATAGTAACGGGCATCGGAGAATCCGGCCTTCTTGAACACCTTGACCATGTCCTCGCCGTGGGGGAAACCCTGCCTGGAGGACATCAGCCACTGGTAGGCGGACTCGCGGCCGTCAATCTGCTTCCCCTTGTCGTAGCGCCTGCCGAAGATGGGGACGATCTTGAAGACGTAGATGTTGTGGAACCAGCGGACCACCTTGTTCTTGGGCATGGAGAGTTCCGCGACAACCACCTTCCCACCGGGACGGAGGATCCTGAACATCTCGTCCACCGCCTTCTGGATGTCGGTGACGTTCCTGAGCATGTATCCCGAGGTCACCAGATCGAAGGTGCCGTCCTCGAACTCCATGTTGAGTGCGTTGCCCACACGGAAGTCCACCTCCTTAGGGAGGTTGCGCTCGGGCATCTTCTTCTTGGCCATGGCGATCATGCCCGGAGTAAGGTCCACTCCGCAGACCCATCCCTCGGTACCCACGCGCTCGGCGGCCATGAAGGCCAGCTCGCCGGTGCCGCAGCCCACGTCGCAGACCTTGGCGCCTTGGATGTCCCCGGCCTTCTTGAACATGAACTTGTGCCATCCGCGGACCATGCCGATGGACATGATGCCGTTCATGCGGTCATAGTACTCGGCGATCTCCTCGAAGACGTCCCTGACGTACTCTTCCTTGCCCTCGAACTGATTGCCGATCAACTCTTCGCTCATGTGCCGACCTCGTTCATGCCGTAAGCAGACCACATAAATAACCTATCACCAACAGCAGACCGAACACCCAGTTCTGCTTGAAGGCCAGGGGCACCAGCATGAACCCTTTGTGAGGATCCTCCCCCGCACCGCGGGCATTGATGTACGTGTGACGCCACTGCCAAAGAGCCAGCAGTGCCAACAGACACCATACGGGCAGGTATTCCAGTACGATCAATATCGGCACGATGATGAACGGCAGTGTGTTCATGATCAGATACAAACGCATGGCGTTGTCGTACCCCAATCTGGACGACTGGGTCTTCACGCCGGCGGCGGTGTCGGACTCGAAGTCCCTCAGCTCGTTGCCTCCCAGCACGGCGGTGATCATCAAGGCGTTGGGGATGCTGACCAGGAACACCTGCCAGGTCACGTCACCGGTCATCAGGTAGTATGTTCCCAGGGGCATCAGGAAGCCCATCATCACCATGACGGACAGCTGACCCAGACCCATGTACTTGTACGATATCCCTATGGTATACAGTCCGGCCCCGGCGATGCCTGCGATGCCGAATATCACGATCCCCCAGCCGGTCTGCCACACCATGTACAGCCCCAGCAACGCGGTGATCCCCAGACATCCCAACCCGGCCATGAGGACCGACTTCGGCCTCAGCTTCCCGGAGACCAGCTCCGGAGAGCGGGTGTGGTTCTCCTCGGTGTCCAGTCCGGTCTTGAAGTCGCCGTAGGTGTTCAGCAGATTGGCCGCGGACTGTAGCAGTATGCCTCCCGCCAGTGCCATGGCGAAGAGCACCCACTCCCTGGACCCGTCGCCATAAGCGATGACTCCGCCTATCAACACGGGGATAATCGCCCCGTGCAGCGTCCAGGGGCGGAACGCGTTGTACCACCCGGCCTTGACCTGCTTCACACCGGCCATGTCACATCAGATCCGAAACATCCTCTCCCTCGGCGGAGAGCTCCCTGATCATCCTCTTCTTGGAGAACAGCACACCATCCATGAAAGCAACCCAACAGACCTCCACTATTATCGAGGCCGCTATTGCGACCATGGCGTTGGGGACCATGTATCCGGGGAGGGCGGCGGCGCACATGGCCAACGCGATTCCCTTGTTCTTGTAAGAAGTCATCAAAATGTCGGTGACCCTCTGCTTCCAGTGGATGCCCCTCCTCTTCTCCGCCGCTTCCACCACATTGCCCAGGAAGAACGTCCTCAGCACCGCCACGAGAACGAACGCCAGGAGGATGGTCAGACCGATGTTGAAGTTGGCGGAACTCACGGAGAGCCAGACCAGGAAAAAGATGATCAGATTCAGTATAATGCCCATGGTCTCCTTGCTTATCTTCAACCCGGTGAGCAGACGGGAGAGGACGAACGGGATACCGATGATCTCCACCACGGTGATGGCCACGCTCTTCATGTCCACCAACTCTCCGATGCACATCCAGATGATGAACGGTATCCAGACCAACGAGAGGATGTACACCACGATGGTCGAACGCAGAGCGTGCTCCATGTCTCCTCTGAGTATATATGACAAAGGCGGGACCGAGGCGGCGAATGGCGTGGCGGCGATGAACACCAGCCCTACCACATACGAATAATATTCACTGTCCTTCAGCAGGAAGAAGCCCAGCAGCGGGATGATCGAGGCGACCACCATGCCCAGGAGGACGGCGCGACCGACGGACTTCACGTTCTTGAGGGGATTGAGGTCCCTGTACGAGAACCTGGAGAAGGATATGGTCATCATCACCGCCAGGAAGAAGACGGTCAGATTGGACCTCACGTCGGAGTTGAGCGCCTCGCCGGCACCTCCGGGGAACAGGCCGGAGGCGTTGGTGATGAGGGACACGATGATCGCGAGACTCATCATGAAAGCGCTGCTGCACAGCAGGTCCTTGAATCTCATAACACGGGTTGAAAGGTTCTGTATTGAAATAATTGGTGCATCAGAGGAAATCAGTGAGCCGGCGGTTAGGCACCCTCCTGTCCAGGATGATGTCGTCCTTCCCCGGCGTACCGAAGAGCATCTCGCCCTGCGGATCGTATTCCTTGCGCGACCTGCGAATCCTGTTGGGAGCGTTGGCGTAACAGTACACGCAGTCGTGGAAGCAGGAGTCATAGATGCCCACCTCCTCCATCTCCACGCATCCGCAGCCCTTGCGTGAGGGTGTGGAGGGCATGCGGTACGGTACGCCCCACCTGCGCATGCATTCCGGGCCGATGCACGCTTCCGTCTCTATCCCTTGGATCAGACCGTGGGATGCGGGGCAGCAGGTCATGTGCATCCCGTGGGATGCGGCGACGGAGACGGCATCCTCGACGAAGGCCCTGCTCTCGACCGCATCCGGAGCACGGATCAGTCCCATGGATATGTAATCCACCAGCTTGCTGTAGGTGGACAGGAAGCTGTAGGAGCAGCGGGAGACGCTCCCCTCCAACCCTTCGGCGATGGCACGGAAGGAGTCGCGGTGGAAACGGAGGTCGTAGCGGTCGTTCACTATGATGGGGTCGTATCTCCACGCGATCATATCCCTGCCCACGATGCCTGACACCTCCCTGACGCTTTCGACGACGGATTGCCAATCGGGGACATTGGGTTCCAGGTCACGGCCGTATGCATTGACGGTGATGTGGAAGGACATGCTGTATCCCATGTCCTTCAACTCACGGAAGGAATCCAGCATCGGCCCGGGATCCTTGGTGCTGAAGACGATCATATCCACCGACGGCAGGTCCAGCGGTACCCGGTGGATCATGTTCGGCCTGCCTGCGTTGCGCACCAACGCATAGCCCGCCCTGATACGGTTCATGAACCATTCCCCGTGGAAGGCTGGGATGTCGGTCCGTCTGCTGGCACTTATTATCAACGCTCCAAGGATGCGTAACGGGCTTAAGTACTTCCCCAACGTTCCACGAACATGGACGTCAGGGCGATGCTGGAGGCCGAGCAGGACATAGGATACAGGGACTTTCAGAGGAAGCACATCCCGGGATGCGACGACATCATCGGCGTGAGAGCCCCCGTGGTCAAGCGCATCGCCAAATTGATCATCAAGGACGACTGGCGGACGACCCTTGATTCCATGGACTCCATGACTTCCGTGGAGGAGAGGATGGTTGTAGGCAACGTGATCATGAACGCCCCCATGCCCCTCGACGAACGCATCTCCCGCATCCGTGGGTTCATACCGCACATAGACAACTGGGCGGTCTGCGACGGCTTCGTCTACAAACCCAAGAATAACGAGAGGGACGAATACTGGCACATACTCGTCGATTACATCAACTGCGGCACCGAGTACGGCATGAGATTCGCCGCAGTGGGCATGATGCAGTACATGGACGACCGTCTGCAGGAGATATTCGATCTCCTGGGAAGTGCCAGACACGACGGATACTATCTCAAGATGGGCGTTGCCTGGGCGCTGTCCATGTGCTTCGCCAAGCATCCCGAGGAGACCATGTCGTTCCTCAGACAGGACTGTCCACTGGACCAGTGGACCTACAGGAAGACTTTGACCAAGATAGTGGAGTCCTATCAGGTGGACGATGACACCAAAGCGGTGATCAAGGAGATGCGCAGGTCAAAGTGACCTGACGATCTCCTCGATCCTGTCGGCGTTCTCGTTCCCCACCCTTGCGCCGCTGCGGGGCAGGAAGGTCCAGCCGCGCATGTTGCAGTATTCCTCGTACTCCGGACTGGTGACGGCGATGACCCTGTTGTCCGGCAGCCTGGTCTTCAGGATGTCGAACATGTCCTTGGGCACGCAGACCACGATGCGGTCGAAGAACCCCTTGGTGACGAACTCGATCTTCCCGGCGTAGTCGGTGCGCTCCTGTAATTCCAGATAACCTGCCTTGTCAGACGGCACGTTGTCGTAGGGCATCACCACATAGTTGGCAGGGATGAACCCGTACTGTCCGGAAATGATGCCGAAGGACATCTGCGCATGCTCGGAGAGACGCTCCACGAGATTCTTCACTTCCGTGAGCCTGCCGCCGAACATCTCGTAGGCGCTCACCCACTTCTTGGTGAGGAACACCGTGGAATCGTTGGTGATCACCAGCACCTGCTTGCGATCGGGCTTGTATCCCATGGGCTCCGCGGTCTTGCGGACGTTGCTGAACACGGGGATCTCGTCGGACACGCCTACCTCCTCCCGGAGAAGCGGAAGGCGATGTTGCATCCGCCCTCGGCTGACACCATGCACGGTCCTTTCGGCGACAGGGGCTTGCAGGCGGTGCCGAACATGGGGCACTCCTCGGATGCGATCAGTCCGCGGAGCACGTCCCCGCACCTGCATCCCTTGGCCTCCTCCTCCACCTCCGGCGCCTTGGCGAGGATGTCCTCGTGGACCTTGTTGGCGTCGTGGTCCTGGAACTTGGGCTTCAGTGCCAGTGCGCTCTTGGGTATCACCGGGAACCCGCGCCATGCTCTGTCGACCGCATCGAAGGTATCATCCATCAGCTTGCGTGCCTTGGGGTTGCCGTCCGGCTTGACCAGGCGGGTGTACTCGTTCTCCACCTCCGCCCTGCCCCCCTTGAGCTGCTTGCAGAGCATGTAGACCGCCATCAGCATGTCAAGAGGCTCGAATCCCGCCACGACCTGTGGTAGGTGATACTGCTGTGCCAGCGGTTCGAATATGTGGGTTCCGGTAATCACAGCCACATGGCCGGGCTCGATGAATCCCTGCACCTTGCTCTCGCCCAGGTCCAACAGCGTCTTCAGGATCGGGGGGCAGATGCGATGGCAGCTGTAGATGCTGAAATTCTCCGGCACGCCCTTGGCCAACGGGACGCAGGTGGACGGGGCGGTGGTCTCGAATCCCACGGACACGAAGGTCAGCGGCTTGGTCTGTGCCTCCGCCATCTTCACGGCGTCCTCGATGGAGTAGACGATCCTCACGTCGGCACCGTCGGCCTTGGCGTCGTTCAGGGTGCCGATGGTGGTGGGCACCTTCATCATGTCGCCGAAGGCGCAGATGGTCACCCCGTTGCGTGCCAATGTGATGGCATCCGCCACCTCCCTGCTGGTGGTGACGCACACCGGGCAACCGGGACCCTGCTTGATCTCCACGCCGACCTCCTTCAGCATGGCATCGAGGCCGAAGCGGACCATGGTGTCCTGGTGCGTTCCGCAGACGTGCATGAACTTCACGTCCTCCATGTGCATGTCCCTGATCTTGGAAAGGATCTTGTTGGCGGTGGCCTCGTCCCTGAGCTTGTACATTATTCAGTCCTCCGTGATCTCGATGTCCTTCACGCCGCAGGACTCCCCCGCGGTGACCTCCACCCCGCCTCCGCATTCCGGGCAGGCGAGGATGGGTACGGTGTGGTCCAGATAATCCGAACCGAAGGAGCCTGCGGGGCCTTCGTACCCGCATGTCCTGCAGCGGACCCTGACCTCCTCCCGTTCGATGTTGACCTTGGTGCCTTCTAGGCGGGTGCCTCTGGTGACGATGCCGTAGGCGAACTCCAGCTGCTCGAATCCCAGGCTGGTCAGGTCGCCGATCACAAGGTTCACCGCCTCCACCTTGGCGTCGGGGTATTCCTCCAGTTTGCGGAGGACGGCGTCGACGATGTTGGATATCACCGCCACTTCGTGCATGGGTGCGCATAGCGAACGCCGTTAAAAAAGTCATCAGCGACAACGGGCCGAAACAGGGGTCAACCTAACATTACCCGTATCATGTGCACATGAATGTGCATAAGCATATGCATATGCATAAGCATATGAATAAGCACAAGCATAGGCATAAGAAATCACTCATAAAAACAAAGGTGTGAAGATTATTCCAATCAACCCTGAGGCGCTGTTGTGTGAAAATATTATTGAAAGCAACCGCATTGAATTCGAAAGCGACTGGAATCCCGAAAAGATACTTCACACCATCTGCGCATTCGCCAACGATATCGACAACATCGGCGGGGGATACATTGTAATAGGTGTCAAAGAAACAAACGGTGTTGCTACTGATTTCAACAACATAAACGAAAAGTCGTTTGTGAATATTGAGAAGGACTTGTTCCGCATATGTAACCTAATCTCTCCGCGTTATACGCCCGACACACAATATACTAAATTCCGTGGCGCAGGGATAATCATAATATGGGTGCCCGGCGGTGAATCAAGACCTTACAAATGTCCCGTATCAATAGGTGGAAAAAAGAGCGAACACGGTGAAAACGCATACTATATCAGAAAATTATCCAACACTGTTCGCGCAGATAGAAATGAGGAGATTGACCTTATCAGAAGGTCTAGGAAACTTCCTTTTGATGATATGGTCAATGAGAACGCCGTTGTTCGCGATATAAAGTTCAACTACATACAAGACTACCTTGGTAGAGTAGGCAGTCATACGGATCTGAACACAGATCTGGTGACATTATGCCGCTCTATGAAGATTGTCAGAGGATCCGAAGAGATGTTACGCCCGGTGAATATTGGACTCATGATGTTCAACGACCGTCCAGACGACTTCTTCAGAGGCGCCCGCATTGAAGTGGCCATTATGCCAGACGAAACAGGAGAAGGCATGTTGGAGAGGATATTCCACGGGCCATTAGACAATCAGATTAGAAGTGCGTTGACATTGATTCGCAATACGGTCATAGAAGAGAAGGTATTCAAGGTGTCTGACCGGGCTGAGGCGATAAGATTCTTCAACTACCCGTATGAGGCCATAGAAGAAACGTTAGTGAATGCAGTATATCACAAGGATTACGAGATTTCTGAACCTATCAAAGTAACAGTGCGCCCCGATCGTATTGAGGTATTCAACTGCCCTGGACCAGATAGAAGCATTTCCGATGAGAAAATAGCCAATGGTGATCTCAGATGCGAATACAATCTGAACAGGAGACTCGGTGATTTTCTGAAAGAACTAAAACTGGCAGAGGGTCGGAACACTGGGATTCCCAAGGTCAAGAGAGCACTCAGTTACAATGGTTCCAACATGCCAACTTATGAGACGGATCCTGACCGCAGATTCACAAGAGTCACCATCCCAATACATCCCGGGTTCAAACCCAAGCCATACCCAACTCCTGTTGTCAAGCAATCCACTTATAGAACCTCAGAAGAGACAAAGGGACTCATACTGGAATCCCTGCGCATCAATGGATGTCAGAGTAGCAAAACCTTGGCTGCATCCATAGGATACAACGGCATCAACAACACCTTCAGAAGGTGCCTGATGGAATTGATGGAATGTGGTAAGGTGGAATATCTGTATCCCGATAAACCTAAGGACAAACGTCAGAAGATACGCCTGTCGAAGGATCGGGCACAATGATCAGCGGTTCAGCGCGTGATCGCACATGTCCACCACCATGCAGCGGTCGCAGCGCATGTGGTTGGGGATGCAGATGACCTGACCGTGACGGACGAAGTAGCGGTTGATGTCGCTCCACCTCTCCCTGGGGGTGAGATCCATCAATGCGAACTCCGTGGCCTCCGGATCCTTGGTGCTCACCAATCCCATGAGATTGGCGATCCTGTGGACGTGGGTGTCCACGCACACCGAGGGGATGTTCATGGCGTAGGAGCGCACGCAGGCGGCGGTCTTCCTGCCCACCATGGGCAGCGTGATCAATGACTCGGTGTCCTCCGGGATCCTGCAGTCGTATTGGTCCCTCAGCACCCGGCAGCAGTTCACGATCCCCTTGGCCTTCTGCATGGGGAACCCTGCGGGACGGATCAGCTCCGCCACCTCTTCGATGGGGGCGTCCGCGATGGCCTCGATGGAATCATACTTGTGGAAGAGGTTGTCCGATGCCTTGCGGGTGTTGTCGTCCTTGGTGCGCTGCGAAAGTATCGTCGCGATCAGAACATGGAATGGATCGGGCTCCCACTCCGGGTTCAGTCCCTCGGAGTTCCTGCCGGGATAGCACCCCTGGTTGTACTCCTCCGCCATGCGGTCAAGCATCACGCAGATGTCCTTCTCAGCCATTTGAACGCCGCCTCCGCCATTCTGAACGATCCCGTGACCAGCACCTTCCTGTCGCACCGTGCGGCCATGGCCATGTCGATGGCCTCCTCCACGGTGGCGGCGGGGGTCACGTCGTCGCATATTATCCCGGTGGCCCTCCGCAGCTCCGCCGGGTCCAGCGCCCGATCCGTGTCCGGAGCGGCGACGAACACCAGGTCGGACATGTCACCCACCGAGGATGCCATGCCCACCAGGTCCTTGTCGTCAAGGATGCCGAACACCGTGACCACCTTCCCGTAAAGAGCCAGCACATCGTCCCTCAGCACCTTCATGCCTGCGGATGTGTGGGTCACGTCTATTATCAGATCTTTCTCGGGGAACAGCTGCATCCTGCCGGGCCATCTGACCTTCTCCAGGCCTCTGGCTATGTGCTCCTCCGTTATCTCCGCACCCTTGATCCTGCGGACGGCCTCGATGGCCATGGCCGCGTTGACGATCTGATATGAGCCTGGGATGCCGATGCGATATTCCCTGCCGTCGTACCTCCCCACGGAGCCCTCGGTGTCCATGGACACCAGCTCCGTGTCGTCCACACGCTTCAGCGGGGCTCCGTGGCAGCTGGCCACGTCGATGATCACCTTCAGCGCCTCGCCGTCGTTGCATGTGACGCAGGGCACATCCGATTTGATGATGCCCGCCTTCTCGAAGGCGATCTCGGCGATGGTGTTGCCCAGATACTTGGTGTGCTCCTTGCTGATGTTGGTGATCACCGTCACATCGGGGGAGAGGACGTTGGTGGCGTCGAAGCGCCCGCCCATACCCACCTCGATGACGGCGGTCTGCACACCCATCCTCTGGAAGTAAAGGAAGGCCATGGCGGTGACGGTCTCGAAGAACGTGCAGTCGAACCCCTCGTCCTTCATGCACTCCACCACGATCATCACCTCGTGGGCCATGAGAAGTATGTCGTCGTCGGTGACGCATTCCCCGTCCACCCTCAGACGCTCGTTGATCTCACTGATGTGGGGGGATGTGTACAATCCCGTCCTCACGCCCGCCTCCTGCAGGATGGATGCGATCATGGCGCTGGTGGAACCCTTGCCGTCGGAACCGGCGACATGGACGGTCCTGAAGGAGCACTGTGGATTGCCGACCCTGTCGAGAAGTTCGTTGATGTTCTTCAGCTCCAGTTTGACGCCGTGGGATGCCAGGCCTTTCAGCCAGTCGACGACGTCCTCCTTCACGAAGTCGCTCACGGGCCTACCCATTCAGTGATGCTATAATAAGTTCTTCCACGGAGGAACCTCTGGCCTTGGCGATACGACGCATGGATGCCATCGCGCCCGAACCATACTGGGCGGCCTTCTTCCTCCTGGCCGCTACTATCGGAAGCACCTCCTCCGCCGTCTCCCTGAGGGCGTGCTTGCGCAAGCCGTCCCTGGGCATCAGACCCTCCGGACCCAATGATCCAGCGTATGACATGACTGCCGGGTCTGCGAAGGGATACAGTATGGTCTTCCCGAAATGGGCGGACATCTTGGACTCGTGAGACATCGTCGGCCCCATCAGCTTGTCTATAGCCTCCTGTCTGGCACTCATGAAATCCCCGGGATCCATGCCCTCGAAGCGGGAGTATCCGGCGAAGGCCTCGTCCGCCCCCTGCCCGCCGACCACGAAGTCCTCCTCACATGCCGCCAATACATGTGCCAGCGGCATCTCGAAGGACAGCATCACAGGATCGGTGGTGCCGGTTACCGACACCATGACGGAAAGCATCCCCTCCACCGATGCGTCGTCCATCGGAACGACCCTCAACTGCAGGCCCAACGCCTCCGCGGCGGAGCGTGCGGCCTCGATATCGTGGCTACCCTCGAAGCCCGCTACGTAGAGGGAGACGGAGTCCGCATGCCTCCCGGCGAGATACGCCACCAGGGAGCTGTCAATGCCCCCGGAGAAGGCCACCGCCACCCTCCGTCCGGAGACGGAACGCGACACCGCATCTTCCAGGATCGGCAGGAGTCCGCTCATGTCTGACGAACCATCGAGGCCGTATTTATCGGGTTCTCCCCTTACTAATTATTTAATATAGAGCAGTCGGATGGGGAGCCGATGAGGAAACTAGTGATCACCGAGAAGGCCAACGCCGCCAGGAGGATATCCACCATCCTGTCCGACGCCACCCCCGCATCCAGGAACGTGAACGGGGTGAGGGTCCTCTCATTCACGCACAAGGGGGACGAGTACGATGTCATCAGCCTCAGAGGCCACATCATCGAGCTCGACTATCCCTCGGAATACAACGACTGGAGCGCCAGCTCCCCCGTGGACCTGGTGTACGCTCCTCAGGTCAAGACCGTGAAGTTCAAGAGCATCGTCAGCGCCATCCGCCAGCTGATGAAGGATGCGGACGAGATCGTCATCGCCACCGACTTCGACAGGGAAGGGGAGCTCATCGGCATGGAGACGGTCCGCTACGCGGAGGCGGACATGTCCAAGGTCAAGAGGGCCAGGTTCAGCGCCCTGACCAAGGCCGAGGTGGAGAGCGCCTTCGAGGCCCTCACCCTCCCGGATGCCCGGCTGGCGGACGCCGCCGAGGCTAGACAGATCATCGACCTCTCCTGGGGCGCGGTCCTCACACGCCTCATCTCGCTGTCCTCGGGACAGGTCGGCAAGAACTTCATGTCCGTGGGCAGGGTCCAGAGCCCCACGCTCAAGCTCCTGGTGGACCGCCACGAGGAGATCGAGAGGTTCGTCCCCAAGCCCTACTGGAGGATCGTGGGCAGGTTCGGCATGCTGGCCTTCGAGGGCAATCACGTGGACAATCCCTTCTGGGAGAAGGAGGTCGCTGACGCCGTCCACGAGAAGTGCAAGAGCGCCAAGAAGGGCACCGTCACTAAGTATGAGGTCAGCGACAAGGAGGAGTTCCGCCCCCCGCCCTTCGACACCACGCAGATGCAGGTGGAGGCCAACAAGATCGGCATCCCGCCCGCGACAGCCATGAAGATCGCCGAGGACCTGTATACCGGCGGATACATCTCGTACCCCCGTACCGAGAACACGGAGTACCCCAAGAGCCTGAACCTCAGGAGCGTCCTGGAGAAGCTGAAGGAATCCGACCTGAGGAAGGAGGCGGAGGAGGTGCTGGCGCAGAAGAACATCTACCCCTCCCGCGGCAAGCGCAGGACCACCGACCACCCCCCCATATACCCCACATCCGGGGCCACCGCCGAGAAGCTCAAGGGCGACAAGTGGAAGCTCTACGAGCTCATCGCCAGGAGGTTCCTGGCCACCGTTGCACCCAACGCCAAGGCCGAGGTGTCCGAGGTGGAGGTGGAGGTCGAAGGTGAGACCTTCAGTGCCAACGGCCACCGCACGGTGGAGGAGGGCTGGAAGAGGTACTGGAAGAAGTACATGCCCTCCAGGGACGTCCACATACCCAAGTTGGAGGTGGGCTCGTCCATCGACATCCGCTCCATGACCATCGCGGCGGAGGAGACCAAGCCCCCGTACAGGTACAACCAGGGTTCCCTGGTGCAGGAGATGGACCGTCTGAACCTGGGGACCAAGTCCACCAGACACGACATCATCAGCAAGCTGTACTCCAGGAACTACGTGCAGGGCAACCACATGATCCCCACCGCCAGCGGCATCGCTTTGACGAAGTCGCTGGAGAGGCACGGGGGAGGCATAGCCGAGCCCGCCATGACCGCCAGGCTGGAAGAGGACATGATCAAGATCAGCAGCGGCGAGCGCACCCTTGACGGTGTGGTCTCGGAGTCGCAGAAGATGCTGCACGATGCGGCGGAGCAGATCTCCGATCAGAGCGACGCCATCGGCAAGGAGATCAGGGAGGCGCTGCACGCACAGCAGCACATAGGCATCTGTCCGAACTGCGGCAACAACCTGTCCATCAAGAAGTCCAAGAACGGGAACTTCATCGGATGCGACGGCTACCCAGAGTGCACCTGCGCCTACCCCATGCCAAAGGGCGCCATGGTGCAGACCGTGGATTCCAAGTGCGAGGTCTGCGGACTGCCCCAGCTGAGGATCATCAGGAAGGGCAACCCTCCCCAGATCCAATGCATAGACCCGAAATGCTCCAGCAACACCGCCAAGACGGATCTGGGCGTCTGTCCCACCTGCGGGGAGGGACACATCCGCATCCTGTTCTCCAAGGCGGGGAAGCGCTTCGCCGGATGCTCCAACTGGCCTCAGTGCAACCAGACCTATCCGCTGCGCCCCAAGGGCACCATCACCCCCACCGGGGAGGCATGCGAGGTCTGCGGCGCACCGATCATCTCCATGGGCAACCACAGGGAATGCATCAACATGTCCTGCGACAGCAGGAAGCGGAAGGCCCCCGAGTGATCAGAGATATCTGACCACTTCGGAAGGGTCCTTGGACTCGAAGTGCATCTTCGTGGGTTCGGCCTTCTCCGAAGGATGACCCAGCGTCATCAGATGGACCACCTGTTCGTCCTCCGGGACGTCGAACTCCTTGGCGAAGAGTGCGGCATCGAAGTAGCCGATCCAGCATGTGCCCAATCCCAATTCCGCCGCCTTCAGCATCATGTGCGTCGAGACTATCGCGACATCGGTCTCACCGATGGTGCGGCCGTTGAAGGGACAGACCCAGGCCTCGTCTTTCTTATAGGAGACCATCAGCACCACAGGGGCGTTGAAGGCCATCTTCGACAGCGAACGGGCTTTGGCAATGCCCTCCGGGCTCCTGATGACGTAGATGCGCTGAGGCTGGTTGTTCTTACCCGTGGGGGCAAGCATCCCCGCTTCGATTATCTTCTCCAAGTCGGCGTCGGAGACCGGCTCGTCGCTATAGTCCCTGACGGAATACCTCATCCTAGCAAGCTCTGTGAAACCCATCTCAATCGAACCTCACCAATCTGTGTCTGGGGTCGTGGCAATCTGGATCGTGACAATCGGGGTCGTGACAGCCCTCCGGCTCTTTCACCTCCGCCCTCAGTCCCGTCTCGGACGTCTCGTCCTCGATGATATGTTTGAGATCATGGAAATCGGCGGAGTAGACGATGACGTCCATCACCCCTTCCACGTCGCACACCCTGTCGGTGAACTCGGTCTTGGAACGCACGTTCCCGTCCTCGGTGGTGCAGCTAATGGACAGCAGGTCGTCCCCGCAGCGGAAGTTGGCCTTGTTGTGACCTATGACCCCGATCCTTCCGCAGCGCACCGAGATGCGGGACAGCAATCCTTTCAGGAGGTTGTTGGCCTCAGCTGCAGGGAGATCAACGGCGCCGTACAGTCTGCAGGCGGCCACCGTCGGTATGAACTCCTGGTCGGAGGTCATGCGAACATCCCCTTCACAGCATCCATGCCCTCGCCGCTGTCCGCTCTGATACGGATGACCTTTCCACCATAACCGATCTCGCGGACGCCCGCCTCGATAGCATCCAGGTCTTCCGCCGAGACGGTGTCCACCTTGTTCATCAGCACCGCGTCGGCCACCTTGAACTGGTTCTTGAGGGGATGTTCGAACATCATCCTGACCTTCAGGAACCTCTCGCAGTCCACGGTCACCAGGACGGTGATCCCGTCGATGTGTATGCCGTCCACGTCGGTGACCGAGTTCACCACTATAGACGGGTCTGCGATGCCGGTGGGCTCCACTACCACATAGTCGGGGGAATACTGGGACAACCCGCGCAGGGTATCCGCCAGACCTCCCGCCAATGTGCAGCAGATGCATCCGCCCTTCAGATCGCGGACAGGCATGCCGCTGCGTTCCAGCACCTCGGTATCAACGCCCAACTCACCGAACTCGTTCTCGATGACGGCGACCTTCGCTCCGGCGGGGAACATCCCGTCCAACAGCTTCAGGATCACGGAGGTCTTGCCCGAACCGAGCATCCCGGACACGATGACAAGGTGCATGACCAGGGATCGTCGGGTCGGTATAAAATCACCAGCAGAGGCCGTCTTCCTGCTGTTCCGGGGAGAAGTGTGCGTTGAGCTCGTCGATCTCCTTGGAGATGCGGGCGTTGCGGCACTCGGGACATTCCAGCTCCTTGTGGAGGGACAGCCTGCGGCTCATGTAGCAGCGGTCCACGTCCACGATGCGTCCGCATCTGCAGTAGACCTTGCGCATGAGCCCACCGACGTCGCCGTCGATCGTGGCTAAACGGGCTCTCCTAGGCCCGCCTGATACATACCCGAACTCCATCTCTCTCCCCTTGCAGTTCGTGCGGCGCAGACCCCTCTAGACGAGGCTTCGGCCCTCCGCCGCCGGCTTCCCTCTCCATGTGTAGATAGCATTTATAGTTAGTCATAAACGCCGTTTTAACGCAAAAAGTGTGATGATCGGGAGTATAAATAGTGGGTTTTTCCATAGGAAATAATACATTACTGTATATTATAGTACAATGGATGGCTGTTTTGAGTATCTGTTTATATGCGGGCCGACCAACGTATATATAGACTCCTGGGAACACCGTAACGTAGGGTTTCCACAGGAAATGGAGGGGTCGGGAACAGACCGCATTGATGCTCATCTTCCTACGTTTTTGAGCACATGTGAAGGGGGCGCCGAAGCGCCCCTCGAGAAGGGCATCCGCCGGCCTTGCGGCCGGCGTAAGAATCACTTGCGGAAGGCCTTGATGCCGGGGAATACGGCCTCGCTTCCCAGGGCCTCCTCGATCCTGAGGAGCCTGTTGTACTTGGCGGTGCGCTCCCCGCGTGCGGGTGCGCCGGTCTTGATCTGACCGGAGCCCCATCCCACGGACAGGTCCGCGATGGACACGTCCTCGGACTCGCCGGAGCGGTGGGAGACCACCACGTTGTATCCGTTGGCGAAGCTCATCTCAGCCGCGTTGCCGGCCTCGGTGACGGTACCGATCTGATTGACCTTCAGCAGCAGTGCGTTTGCTGCGCCCTGCGCGATCCCTTTCTCCAGGCGGGCGGTGTTGGTGACGAACAGGTCGTCGCCCACGATCTGCACGCCGGTGACCTTGCGGGTGAGCTCCGCGGTTGATTCGAAATCATCCTCGAAGAACGGGTCCTCGATGCTGATGAGGGGGAACTGCTTGGTCAGCGACACGTAGTGGTCGGCCAGCTCTCCCGCGGACAGTTTCATGCCGTCCACCTCGTAGACGCCGTCGGAGAAGAACTCGCTGGACGCCGCGTCCAGGGCGAGGAACACATCCTTGCCGGGAACGTAGCCCGCATCGGATGCGGCGGAGACGATGGTCTCCATAGCCTCTGCGGCGGTGTCCAGGGGAGGGGCGAAGCCTCCCTCGTCGCCCAGGTTGATGGCGCCCACGCCGTACTTCTTCTTCAGCATGGACTTGAGTGACATGTAGATCTCGGAGGACATCCTCAGGCACTCGGAGAACGAGGGTGCGCCTGCGGGGATGATCATGAACTCCTGTATCTTCAGGTTCCCGCCGGCGTGCTTGCCGCCGTTGATGATGTTGAGCATGGGCACGGGGAGCGTGACGCCGTTGCTGCCGATGTGCCTGTACAGCGGGACGTGCTCGCAGAACGCCCCGGCCTTGGCCACGGCCAAAGAGGTGGCGATGATGGCGTTGGCGCCCAGGTTGTTCTTGTTGGGGGTGCCGTCCGCCTCGATCATGGCCCTGTCCACGGACGCCTGGTCGGTGGGGTCCATGCCGGTGATGGCCTTGGCGATGACCGTCCTGACGTTCTCCACGGCCTTGGTCACTCCCTTGCCGCCGTAGCGGGCGCCTCCGTCCCTAAGCTCGTGGGCCTCCCAGGAGCCGGTGGATGCACCGGAGGGTGCGATAGCGGTTATCTTGTGTCCGGAGACGGTGATCTCCGCCTCCACGGTGGGGTTGCCCCTGGAATCCAGGACCTCGCGGGCCCATACCTTCTCGATGCCTGTCATGTCATTCCTTCCCTTTGTTCTGGGGTTCAGCGTTATCGGGTTTGTACAGCTCCATACGGGACAGCAGCAGGTTCTTATCCTTCTCGGTGAGGATGGACTCCCGTACCGAGACGATGACCGAGCTACGCATCTGGAGCGAAGTCATCACCTGGTAGACCAGCGTCAATGCCAGGTTCATGTTGTTGGATTCGATGATGTACGTGAGGTTGTCGATGACGATCACCGGGCGCACCGAGGTTTTGGCATGGTTCATGATCTCCGCCATCAGGGTGCCCAGACGGGAGACGTCCATGTACCCCTCCCTCTCGCGGGGGGCAAGGCCGGTGACCTTGTAGGTGGTCTTGACGCTCTCCTCCTCCGGTGACCCCTCGTCGCTGTTCCCGCCCCTCAGGGTCTTCAGGAACGACTTGGATTCGAAACGGTCCTTCACCGACTTGGGACGGTCGGCGGTGATGACGAAGATGTCGCAGTTGTGCACCGCCATCATGCGTACCGCCTCGTAGACGTCCGACGGGGAGTCCTCGAGCACGAGGTAGTTCTTGCCAAACATCAGCCCGCCGTCGTCAGGCTCCTCCTGGGGCTCCTGCGTCTTAGACTTCCCCAGGAAGAAGAACCTGAATCTGGGGCGGTCCTTGGTGCCGGAGGTCCTCTCGGCCTTCATATCTTCGCGCTGCGCACGCACCGCATCCAGGATGTCAGAACTCTTGAACGGCTTGTGGAACCCGCCGACGATGATGTTGCTGTCCTTGGGGATCTCCTCCTTGCCGCTGAGGATGAGGATGACCTTGGTGCCGCAGTCGGGGTCCAAGCCCTGGGCGAAGTTCAGGGCGCCGCCGGGCATGCGGGTATCGAGGATGGTGATGTGGGGCTTGAACGAATCGATCTCCTTCGCCGCCTCCTCTAGCGTGGATGCCTTCCTGGTCTCGCAGCCATCTACATCCAGGACCTGTGCGATGATCTCACGGATGGCATCGTTATCTTCGACAATGAGGACCTTGGTGGACTCAGTCATTTGAACCCCGCCGTTGCTTGTCTGCTGGTAGCGGTTCAACCTATATTAATCTGTTAACAGAAACGGGAAACCGGTGGGGGACGCCCAGCATGACGTGCGCCGCTGGGACGCCGCCGTCCGGGTCGTTTGATCCACAGGTCCCTTGGAATGGGAGAGGGAGCTTACTGCTTCCTGCTCTCCTTCGCCTTGGGCCTGAGGTTGCTGTACCCGCACTTGCGGCACTTGGTCGCGTTCTTCGGGTTGGTGGCGGAGCAGTTCATGCAGACGGTCTTGTCCAGGAGCCTGCTCTCTGCCTCTTTGAAGCGTGCCATGGTGTTTACCTCTTGGAAGCACCCAATATTGATGCCATATTTAAATCATGCTACTTCACCGCAGAGTTCCTACGGCCTGTTCCAAATACCGCCATGTCGATTGCACGATATGGACCGGGCGGAGATATCTGCGCTGTTCGACAGAGGCTTCGACTGCACTCAATGCGTGGTGTCCGCTTTCAGGGAGGAGCTGGGCGATGATTTCGAGGCGGTGATGCATACCGCATCCTGCATGGGCATGGGACTGTTCCGCGGGACCGTGTGCGGAGCGATCCTGGGCGGGCTGATCGTGATAGGATGGAGGTACGGTTCGACGGAACCGGACGCTTCCTCCAAGGGTCTGGCACTGATAAAGAGGGAACAGTTCTTGGATGAGTTCCAAAAGAGGAACGGCAGGTTGACCTGCCCTGATTTGATGGGCGTGGACGTCCGTACCAACGAAGGCAACACCAAGGCCTACGCGGACGGACTTTTCGACACCCTGTGCACCAAGCTGTGCCTGGATGCGATAGACATCGCCAAAGGCCTGATCTAACGCCTCTTCCCCAGTGCCAGCGCCATGGCGATCATGGCACCTGCCATGAAGATGGCCACGGCGTCGATGACCGCATAGCCGTTGTTGATGACGTCCACGGCGACACCGAAGATCAGACAGAGCAGCAACGCCACAACGAGAACGATGACGAGTGCGACCACGGCGATCACAAGGAGCATGAGCACATCCCCAAGTTCTCCGCGGGTCTTCTTCTGACTTCCTTCCTGCATGAGTACCCTCCCATTGATTAATCAGAGATCCGTTATTAAAGCTTGTCCACACCGCCGAAAAGCGAACGCTGGCATATATGGTCGCGGATGTGATCCTCGATCCTCAGGGCGGACATCTCGTGGACTATGCAGTCCGGGGACAGGCGTTCCACCAGATGCGTCACCTCCCCAGATGTGAACGGATGGTGCGGATCCACATGACCCAGATACGAGAAGGCGCGGTTCACCCGCTCCTCCTCCGGCAGCGCCATGGCCTGCTCCCTGGTCATGGATTCCGCATGTCTGGCACTTCCTCCCGCGCCTGTGTGGAGATGCATGGAGACCACACGGTCGATCATTGATTGGGGGTACCGGTCCACGCATGCGTTCAGCTTGGACAGTGCCTCCGCCTCGCCTCCCGCCCCTCCGGCGGAGACCAGCATGTGGCCTGTGTCTATGCACAGACCCCAATCGTCGAAGGCGAGTTCCCGCTCCATGACGCGGAAGCACTCCCCGTCCAGTGCCCGGAATCCCGGCCACCAGGTGTTCTCGAAGGCCAATGTGAAGGGCGGCTCTTCCCCGGGGAACGATGACACCGCCTCGTTCACCATCTCGCAGAACGCGTTGATGACCTCGCCGGAATCGTCGGTGTACTCCGTGCAGAGGATCTCCTCTATGTTGCCGCACCCGGCGTGCATGACGCCGAACACCGGCTCAACCGGCTCCGCGCAGCGGATGGCCAGACGCAATGAATCGATTATGGAATCCCTGTCATGACCGTAGCACCTGTATCTGAGCCAATCGCCCTCAAGGCCCTGGCCGGGGGACCTGCGACCGGTCCAGGGACCGAACCAGTCCACAGCGTAAGGCAGGTGCACGGATGTCACAGAAGGGGAAAGGTCCGCAGGAGCCGGGGAGTACCCGGTCTGCAGTTCCAATCCGTCCGCCCCCATGGCGGACAATCCGCCGCGGAAGTTGACCACCGCGGCTATCTCCTCGGGTGCGTGGAAGACGGATATGTTGAAGAGATGGTCCATCTCAGAACAGCTCGAACGCAGCGGAGAGCGCCGCGTTCACCGCCGCCTCCCTGTCGTTGGCGCTACCCACGATGATGATGTCGTCCTCGGTGATGCCGGACTTCTCCCTGATGTCCTTGGCAAGCGCGGGATTGCGCTCGTCGATGTTCCAATCGGGAGGCATCATGAGGACTCCGTCGCGGATGAGAAGGGTGGTGCAGCCCAGGGCGCCGGCCCTGATGCCGGCGTCCCTCTGCTGCATTCCGTTCTGGACCTTGTCGGCCACTCCCTTCACCAGGATCGCTTGGACGTAGTCACCCAGGGCCATGTCGCCAAGGTCCACGTCGATGACCTTCACCGGAACCTCCTCCAGGAAGGACATGCCGGCCCGGGTGATGGTGATGCCTGTCTGCTTGATCATCACCATCTCCCACTCCTCCAGGGTCTTGAGGATGCGGCGCATGCTGCCCTCCCCCACCCCGACGGATTCCGCCAGACGCTTCCTGCCCACCCTCCTTCCGTCGGATAGGACATAGAGCGTCCAGTAGACGTTGGCGTCCGTGAACCGGAACATCGGACCGTACTGCGGAACGTCGATGATCCTCATGGAATCAGAAGGTCCTGACCTTCCCCTCGATGATGAGCTTGGTGATCTTGTCCACGTTGTCCAACCAGTCGTAGGCGATGGACTCCGCCTCGGACTTCCACCTGTTGAGGATGTGGGGCCTGTCGGTCATGCTCACCAGCTGCACGCTGCAGTTGAGGGGCTCGGAGACGGGCTTGCCGATCTGGGACAGGATCCTCACCTTGACCTCCACATCCGCGGAGATCTTGTCGGCGATGTCCTGGGCGATGAGCCTGGACATGACGTTGTAGATCTTTCCGATGTGGGTGATGGGGTTCTTTCCGGAGGTGGCCTCCATGGACATGGGGCGGTAGGGGGTGATCAGACCGTTGCACCTGTTGCCGCGTCCCACGGAACCGTCGTCCCCCATCTCCTGGGAGAGTCCGGTGACCGTCAGGTAGTAGACGCCCCTGGCGTAGTCGTCGCCGGTGTTGATGTCCAGCTTGAAGTTGATGTCCTCTCCGGACTTATCGATGATGTTCAGGGCGTTCTCCTTGACCTTGTCGTAGAGCTGCTCCATCGCCGAGGCGTAGTGGCCGGCGTCGTCGATGTATCTGTCCACCATGGCGCAGGCGATGGTCATGGTCAGGTCCTTGCCCACACGGGAGCCCATGACCTTGACGTCCTGTCCGGTCTCGGGCAGGATCTTCTTGAACTTGGGGTTGTTGATCATCTCCTCGGTCTTCAGGACCAGCCTGTCGGTGATGGAGTAGGGTGCGTAGCCCACACCGAAGGATGTGTCGTTGGCCAGGACCTTGGAGGTCTGGTAGACTCCCCTCAGGTCGTCGGATCCCATGCCGATCTTGGCATCCAGGATGATGTCGGAATCGGGGTCCACGTTGGGGAAGGTCTTCTTGATGTACTCGTGGGCCGCCTTGAGGGCAACGGGCTTGCAGGGGAGCTCCCTGAGGTTGTTGTCCTGGGTGACCTCGGTGGTGGCGCGTCCGACCAGGAGGATGTAGGTGGGGTCCACGATGGTTCCCCCGCCGAACTTGGGCGCGGACCTGCCGGCGGCAATCTGCGTCTCGTCGGTGTTGTGGTGGAGGACGGTGCCGAACTCCTTCAGATACATCTTGCAAAGGGCCCTGGAGACCGTCTCGGCAAGTGCGTCGGAGACGGAGTCGGGGTGTCCGATACCCTTCCTCTCGACGAGCTCGATCTTTCCGCGGGGTGTAGGTAGGTCGTGAATGTTCTCCACGTAGATGTTCTTGGGTGCTGCCATAGTCTGACTCCCTTCTAATTTGACCAATTGGGTCGGATGGAGAGGTAACAACCTCTTATTGTAAATAAAGAACGTTGAGTAAAATATTCATATATGAATATTCAGGTATCACCTTCATGAGATTCCCGCCCGCCACCGAGATAAAGAAAAGAAGGCTCATGCTCGGTGTAACCCAGGCGGAACTGGCCTCCGCCTCGGGTGTGAGTCAGAGCACCATAACCAAGATCGAGACCGGAAGGATCTCGGCAGGATACGACACAGTTGTCAGACTCTTCGAGACCCTGGACGCCATGGCCGACCGCGACCGGGGCGTGAGGATAATGGACATCGCCACCACCGATATCATCTCTGTGCAGGAGGACGTGCCGGTTCATGAGGTGGCCGACCTCCTCAAGCGCACAGGGGTATCGCAGATACCCGTCCTCAGAGGGGATTCCCCCGTGGGTAGCATCTCCGAGAGGACGATCTTCGAGCACATCCGCAGCGGAAGGACCATGGATCAGATAGGGAAGGTGATGGTATCGGAGATCATGGACGAATCCTTCCCCACGGTGTCCGAGAGCGCGTCCATGGCAGCGCTGTCTTCCATGCTCGCCACGGCGGATGCTGTGCTTGTCACGAGAAAAGGGAAAATCGTCGGTCTGGTTACCAGTGCGGACATCCTCAAACTCGTATGAGCCCCTTGTCGGAGATCTCGAAGGAATCCATGTCCATGGCGGCGATGGTGTTCTCGAACACCGTTCTCGCCATCTGCTCCAGCACCGAGGCGTCGTCGTAGCGGTTGCTGATGTGCGTCAGGAACAGGAAGCGCACGTTGCATTCGGATGCTGTCTCGGCGGCGTCCATGCAGGTGGAGTGCATGTGCTCCTTGGCGAGCTTCGCATCCGCGGGAACGTAGGTGGACTCGTGTATCAGGACGTCCGCATCCCTCGCCATCTCGATGATGCGCCCTCCGGGCAGGGTGTCGCCGGTGTAGACTATGCGCATGCCCCTCCTCGGCGGGCCGATGACCATAGACGGCTCCACGCCCCTCACGATCTCGCCGTTCTGCAGTCTTGTGAAATCCGGACCGGGACGGATGCCCAACTCTACAGCTCTGGCTCTGTCGAACCTGCCCGGCCCGTCGTCCTCCGCGTAAAGGTAACCCAACGACGGGACCCCATGTTCGGTGGCAAATGCGGTGACGGTCGCTGATTCCAGCCTGAACGTGTCGCCGTCGGAGAGCTCGTGCACATTGCACTCGTACTCCAGGGTGCCGTCGCAGGCCCTCATCATGGAATCCAACGCATCCCTCATCCCGACGGGACCGCACACATCCAGCGGCGCGGTGCGGCCGCTCATGCCCATGGTCTGCAACAATCCGGGAAGACCCAGCACATGATCGCCATGCAGATGGGTGATGAAGATGGAGTTCACCTTCATGAACGAGAGCCGGGAGATCATCAGCTGGCGCTGGGAGCCCTCGGCACAGTCGAAGAGCGTCACCGCCTTCCCTTGCTTAACAGCTATGCAGGACATGGTGCGGTCCCGGGACGGGACACTGGCGGCGGTACCCAGGAAGGTAAGACCCAGCATGTCAGTTACCGAGGTAATCCGGGATGGCATCCTTGGCCATCTTCTTCCAGGAGCGATAGTGCTCCTTGCAGAGGTGGACCTGCCTGGCCTCCGGGTCCTTCAGCTCCATACCGGTGGGAGCCACCTTCTTGATGTTCAGCGACCTCTCGGCGGCGGCGCTGCAGCCGGCCGCGTCGCAAACGTGATCCGTCATGTCCGCGGAATCGCCCATCACCCGTTTATAACCCGCTGGTTCCCGAAGGTTCCGGGCGGTCGCAGGATTATAATGTCTTAACGGCGATACGGCAACCATGGTACTGGTGGCCCCGTCGATGCTGTCGGCAGACTTCTCCAAGCTGGGCGAAGAGCTCAGGCGCGTAAGCGATGCAGGTGCGGACTGGGCACACCTGGACGTGATGGACGGCATGTTCGTCCCCAACATCACCATCGGCCCCCTGGTGGTCAAGGCCATCCGCAACTGCTCGGACATCGTCTTCGACGTCCACCTGATGATCCAGGACCCGGTGAGATACGTCAGGCAGTTCGCGGATGCGGGTGCGGATTATCTGACGGTGCACATCGAGGCGGAGGGCGACATCCCCGCCGCCCTTAAACTGATCAGGGAGCTCGGTGTGAAGGCGGGCATCTCCATCAAACCCGCGACACCCGTGTCCGCGGTGGAGCCGTACCTAGACATGATAGACCTGATCCTGGTGATGACCGTGGAGCCCGGCTTCGGGGGGCAATCGTTCAAGGAGGAGGGACTGGAGAAGATCTCCGCTCTGAGGAGGTTGATCGATTCCTCCGGAAGGGACATCCTCATCTCGGTGGACGGCGGCATCAACCGGGAGACCGGGAAGAGGTGCAAAGAAGCGGGCGTGGACGTGCTGGCCGCCGGCAGCTACCTCTTCGGAAGGGAGGACATGGCTGCCGAGATAAGGCTGTGGAAGGAGACCTTCTGAACACAGTGCCGTAGGCATGCCTTTATATGCTGAACTATCGCCTTGCACGAGCATCTTACAGATGTGTGCTGGCACATCATAAAATACATGATTTTCAGGACATAAAATACACGACTTTTCGGACCGGATTTTCAGATTTCCTGGTCCGGAGGACTGTCCGGAGTGCATCGAACCTCCGAGATCCTTCCCCTCCGCACCCTTCTGCCGACAAGTACCTTTATTATTGTAACGGGCGATTGGCGGGACATGTCTTCGAAGCTGACGGATGGCAGGAACCTGTCGCTCCTGCTGACCATTGTATTCGCGGTGCTGTTCGTGGTGTTCTGCTTCATCAACACCAACGTGGCCGTGATCATGCTCATCGTCACATTCCTGCTGGTGGTCTTCGGCGTCTGTCTCTACGGCGGCGTCGAGGGGACGGATTGAGATGGGAGTAAATCTCTCGGGGCTCACCGAGCCCCGGAACGTCGAACTGGCCGACCTTTCCGGCAAGACCGTGGCCATCGACGCCTACAACACCATCTATCAGTTCCTTTCCATAATCAGGCAACCGGACGGATATCCCCTGACCGACGACAAGGGCAGGGTCACATCCCACCTGTCCGGACTTCTCTACCGCACCGCCAATCTGATCGAGGCGGGTATCGAACCGGTGTTCGTCTTCGACGGAAAGCCCCACCGCCTCAAGAGCGAGACCCTCTCCGGCAGGAGGGAGCGCAGGGAGAAGGCGGTGGAGGAATGGCAGAAGGCCGTCGAGGAAGGTGACATGAAGAAGGCCTTCTCGAAGGCGCAGCAGACCTCCCGCATGACCGACGAGATCCGCGATTCCTCCAGGGATCTGCTGAAGCTCATGGGCATGCCCTGCGTCAGCGCACCCAGCGACGGAGAGGCCCAGGGAGCGTACATGTGCTCCAAGGGTGACGTCTGGGGAGCGGCGTCGCAGGATTTCGACTCACTGCTGTTCGGCACTCCGAGGCTGTTGCGCAACGTCACCATCACCGGCCGCAGGAAGGTCCCCGGGAAGGACCTCTACAGGGACGTGCGCACCGAGGTCATCGAGACCGGGGAGTTCTTGGAAGAATTGGGCATCGATAGGAAGCAGCTGGTGGACATGTGCATCCTCATGGGCACAGACTTCAACGCCGGCATCAGCGGCATCGGACCCAAGAAGGGACTGAAGCTCATCCGCCAATACGGGGACCTGGAGAGCGTGCTGCAGCACCTGGAGATGGAGATCCCGGAGTACGAAGAGGTCCGCAACATCTTCCTCAACGGTTCGTACACAGACGAGTATACCGTCAAGCCCGGGGAGCTGGACAAGGACGCCGTCCTGGAGTTCATGACCGAGTACGGGTTCTCCCAGCAGAGGGTGTCATCCGCATTGGACCGCATAGAATCATCCAGGGTCGCCAACAAGGCGAAGCGTGCCCAGAGGTCCCTGGACTCCTTCTTCTGAACATCACCATTATAAAAGAGAGGATGTTACACGGCCACATCCGGACAAGATAGTTCCGGAGGAAGTGACTGTGATGATAAAGCAGGTCCGCTCGAATTATGACGCACCGACGATCGAACGCGAGATCCAGGAGTCCTGGGAGGCTGAGGACGCCTACCACAAGACCAAGGAGCTCCGCAGCACCGGCGAGAGATTCTACTTCGTGGACGGCCCCCCGTACACGTCCGGGCACGTGCACATGGGCACCGCCCTGAACAAGACCATCAAGGACATCCTGCTGAGATACTGGAGGATGAACGGCCTCAACGTCCGCGACCAGCCCGGATTCGACATGCACGGACTCCCCATCGAGGTGATGGTTGAGAAGGACATCCGCGTCCCCGGCAGGACCGGCAGGGACGGGAAGCCCGACGAGGTGGGTGTCAGGTCGAAGAAGGAGATCGAGGAGATCATCGGCATAGACAACTTCGTGAGGACCTGCAGGGAACGTGCCCTCTCCCTCCACGCCAGCATGACCGACGAGTTCAAGCAGCTGGGCGCCTGGATGGATTGGGAGCACCCCTATCAGACCATCAAGGGCGAGTACATGGAGTCCGCCTGGTGGACCATCAAGCGTGCCGACGAGAACGGCCTGCTGGATTCCAGTAGCCGCGTGGTCACCTGGTGCCCCAGATGCGAGACCGCTCTCGCCGAGGCGGAGATAGAGTACTGGGACGAGACCGACCCCTCCGTAATGGTCAGGTTCCCCCTCACCGACGGTTCCGGTACGTCCCTGCTGATATGGACCACCACCCCCTGGACACTGCCGTCCAACATGGCGGTGGCCGCCCACCCCGACTTCGACTACGCCAAGATCAAGCTCACCGGCAAGGACGGCGAGGACACCGTCATCTGCCTGGAATCCCAGGCGGAGTACGTCACCAAGAAGGGCGGGTTCGACAAATTCGAGGTGCTTGAGAGGTTCAAGGGCAAGGACATGGTGGGCATGGCATACGTGCCCCCCTTCGACATCAGCCCCGACTTCATGAAGCGCACAGACTACACGTTCAAGGTGGTCAACGCCGATTACGTGGAGAAGGACAACACCGGACTGGTGCACACCGCCCCCGGCTTCGGTCCCGACGACTACGAGACCGGGAAGCGCTACGGCCTGTCCGTGTTCTGCCCCGTGGACGGCGCCGGGAGGTTCACCGAGGCCTTCCCCATGATGGAGGGCCGCAAGGTCAGGACCGTCAACGACGACGTGATGAGGTACCTGGACGAGAAGGGCGTGCTGTTCAACAAGGAGAAGATCAAGCACAGGTACGGCCACTGCTGGAGGTGCAAGACCCCCATCATCTACCGCAACACAAGACAGTGGTTCGTCACCGTCCCCAAGATCAAGGAGAAGATGCTGGCCGAGATCGACAGGGTCAAATGGGTGCCGGAATGGGCCGGCTCCACCAGGGAGAGGAACTGGGTGGAGGGCGCCAGGGACTGGTGCATCTCCAGGCAGAGGTACTGGGGCATACCCATCCCCGTCTGGGAGTGCGCCTGCGGCGAGCGCAAGGTCATCGGACAGGTCAGCGAGCTGAAGGACGGGGACGGATACACCGAGGGCATGGACATCCACCGCCCCTGGATCGACAACGTCACATTCAAATGCCCCAAGTGCGGGCGCAGCATGCACAGGGTGCCGGACATCCTGGACGTCTGGTTCGACTCCGGCGTGGCTGCATGGGCCTCGCTGGGATACCCCGCCCGCAGAGACGAGTACGACACATGGTGGCCTCCCAGGTTCATCGTCGAGGCCCACGACCAGACCCGCGGCTGGTTCTACTCCCAGCTGGGCGCCGGTGTCATGTCCATGGACAAGGCACCCTACGACGAGGTCATGATGCACGCCTGGATGCTGGACCCCAAGGGACAGAAGATGTCCAAGTCCCAGGGCAACGCGGTGGAGCCCAAGGAGGTCATCTCCGAGTTCGGCGCCGATGCGCTGAGGCTCTACTCCGTAAGGGCGAACGCGCCCTGGGAGGACACCTGCTTCCAGTGGGACACCAGGAAGAACCCCCCGCTGAAGGAGGGTCCCAAGAACGCCTGGAAGGTGCTGAACACCTACTGGAACGTGGTCAAGTTCGCCACCATGTACATGGAGATCGACGACTTCGACCCCTCCGCGCACCCGCTGAAGGAGATGGACCCCCACCTCAGAGGCGAGGACCGCTGGATGCTGTCCAGGACCGAGAAGATGAAGGCCTCCATCAAGGAGGGCATCGAGTCCAGGGAGCTCCACAAGGCCGCCAGGGCGCTGGAGTACTACATCATGGAAGACCTCTCCAAATGGTACGTCAAGCTCATCAGGGACCGCAGCTGGTCCGAGGACGAGGGTTCCATGGACAAGCTGGCGTCCTACTGCACACTGCACTACGCGATCATGCAGACCGCCATCGCCATGGCGCCGTTCACCCCCCACATAGCGGAGGAGGTGTACAGGCACATGGACGGCAAGCTGCTCACCGTGCACATGGAGGACTGGCCGGAGGCCGACCGGAGTCTGATCAGGGACGACATCGAAGAGGCCATGTCCGAGGTGCAGGAGCTGGTGGAGATCATCGCCACCGAGAGGGCCAAGATGGGCAGCAAGCTCAGGTGGCCGCTGAAGCAGGTGATGATCTGCGGCGGCGACTCCGTCCGCATGTTCGAGGACGTCCTGAAGCAGCAGGGCAACGTGAAGGACATCGCCTACATCACCGCGGACAGGATGCCCAGGGACAAGGAGCCCTGCTCCTTCAGCGGCGGTCAGATCGTGATCGACTTCGACGTCACCCCGGAGATCGAGGCCGAGGGATATGCCCGGGAGCTCATCAGAAGGATCCAGCAGATGCGCAAGGACATGAAGCTGGATGTGGAGAGGTTCGTGGACATCCGCGTCTCCGCCGACGACTACCTGGCGAAGCTGTTCGACTCCTGGAAGGACTTCATCTCCAAGGAGGTCAGAGCGGAGAGCCTGGAGATCGCCTCCGAGGCCACCGGGGACGAGGTCAAGACCTGGGACATCACCGGCAAGGAAGTCACCATCGGCATCAGACCTCTGTGATCAGTCCTGCAGGAGGTGCTTGATCACCTCGTTGGCCAGGGTCATCCCGAAGACCGCCGGCACGGTGGGCAGGGACCCCAGGACGCTCTTTCCGTGGGCGTCCCGGGTCCCGGGCCTCAACAACGGCGGCTCCTCGGAGTAAACGCAGGTTATGGAACCGGTGTCGGTGTCCCTCAGCTTGGAGCGAACGGTGGCCGCTAGAGGGCACACCTTGGTCCTCTTCAACGGTGCGACACGTATCATCTGGGTCTCCAGGTGAAGAGCCGCACCCATGGATGAGAAGCACGGGATCCCGTGGGCCATGGCCGCCCTCAGCAGGGCCACCTTGTGCTCCACGGTGTCGATGGCATCCGCCAACGCATCCGGTCCGCCGGAGAGTATGTCCTCGACGGTGTCGGCAGAGACCATGACGTCCATGGCCTCGATGTCTATGTCCGGATTTATCGAACGGGCGCGTTCCACAGCGGTCCGCACCTTGCTCTGACCGACGGTGTCCCTGGTAGCCAGCAGCTGACGGTTGAGGTTGGTCTCGTCGAACACATCATGGTCCACCACGCGGATGTGACCGACGCCGGCACGGACCAGGCCTTCCAATACGTATCCTCCGACGGCACCGACGCCGGCGATGACCACGAAGGATGACTGCAGACGCTCCACGCCCTGCGCCCCGATCAGCAGGCCGGTGCGTTCGGTCATGGTCATGATATCGCCCTCCCGAGATTGTCGTACACCATATCGCAGAACGCCTCCGCATCCATGCCTTTGATCTGAGATATCATAAGTGCCAGACCCCCGATGTCCGAGCCGTACGGGCAGTCCGTCTCCAGCAGCAGGCGATCGTCGGGGATCTTGTCCAACAGCGCCTTGATGCGTGCGGGACTGCGTTTGAGTACCCTCGGTGACAGCGAGAAATAGCAGTTCATGGACGCCAGCTCCCTGACGGATATGGATTCCGAGGAGAACGCATGCAGGATTATGCTCCTGCATCCGCCGCCGTATTCGCGTACCGCTTCCAGGATGCCTTCGTCGGAGCACACGTTGTGCACCGATGTCACCCTGCCCAACTCCGAGGCTATAGACATCTGGCACATGAACGCCTCCTTGGCGTTTCCGCCCTGTCTCACCGAATCCAGGCCTATCTCCCCCACTCCCGCATTCGGATCCTCCGCGAGACGTGTGCGCAGCGCGGCCTCGGCCTCCGGGGACCATTGGTCGGCGTACCACGGGTGGATGCCGTAGCATCTGATCCCGTTACCCTCAGCGGGCAGGGAATCCCAATCCTCCGGACGGGTACCGCATGCGATGTATAGATCTGGCACACCGCAGGAGAGGTCGTGGAGATGGGCGTCCGAGGTCCTCATCTCCCACCGGTCATCCTGCCCACCGACTCCAGGGTCAGAGGCACCAGGTCCATCGCCTTCAGCTCTTCCAAGGAGCACAGCCGGTACTCGGTGTTCTCCCTGTTGATGTGCACCTCCGAACCCTCGGGAAGACGGAACAGGAACATGCTGACACTCCAGATCACGTCGCCCTCACGGACCAGCAGCGGACCCTCGGAGGCCTCCGGCTCACCGACGGTCAGCCCGGTCTCCTCCATGATCTCCCTCTTGGCGGTCTCCAGATGAGTCTCGGAACCCTCCCGCTTGCCGGCCACCAGCGACCAGCGTCCGGGGAAGGAACGTGCGCCGTCGGGCCGGTGCAGCATGAGGATCCTGTCTCCTATGAACACCGCCGACGAGGAACTCTCTGTCACACGGACGTCCGGAAGCTCCACCGTACCGGCATCGCCGTCGATGACAGCCCGGTCGCCGTCCTTGATGAGAGCGACATCCACGGAATCCACCATCGGTATCGACGAGATTACCGCGCCGGTGGTGACGATGGTCTCCGCCGACGAGTTGACCACGGCCGCGGGTGCGGCGTCGTGGACCATCAGGTCATACATCACGAATGACCCCACGGTACTGCCCTTCCCTCTAGGGAACACCAGTATGCGGTCCTTCACATTGCCTTCCCGCTGCACCCTGAGCTCACCGGTGGAGGCGTCCACGCCTCCCAGGAAGCTGAGAGCCTCCTCCAACTTGAGAACGGTGCCGTCGGCCCTGCCACGGGATATGCTCCGTCCCTGCAGGATCACGATATCACCTTCAGTAGCTGTGCCACATCACGGCACATGACCTTCTGGGAACAGAGCGTGGGAAGGTAGTTTCCGGCCTTGCATGAGTTGGTGGCTGTGCGGGAGAACGTGCCCTCGATGGGGGCGACCACCATGCAGGTGTCCGCCAGCACCGGGCCGAACTCCTCCAGTATCTTGACGTCATCTGCGCACCTCTCCCTGATTGCGGCGGAGGTGCAGAACCATATCTCGGTGTCCCCCCGCTTCTTCTTGCCCTTGAGCATCATGGCGATCTCATGCATCTCCCTCTCGGTGAGATGGGGACAGCCCAACGCGATGAGTTGGACGTCATCCACGGTGTTCACCTTCTCCTCCGCGTCCTTCAGCTCCTCCTTCCCGATGTGGATCACCTCCAAATCGGAAACATCGAAGTCCCCCGCCTCGGGTGTGACGCCTTCCACATGCCACATGGCGACCGCACCGGCGGCGGCCATGGCTGCGGCCATGGTCTTGCCCTCCTCGGGACCGGGGCGTATGCCCCTGAAATACGGGATGCCGCCGCCGATCCTCATGCCCACGGCCTGCCCCAGCAATGAATGTTCGAAGAGTGAGTCGCCGATGTCCGCGTCGATCACCACGGTGGGTCTGCGGTTCTCCGTCAGATGCAATCCGTAATTGGCCGTCTTCCCGATTATGGCGGCGGCAAGCGCTCCGGGACCGCCCTCACGGTTGGTCCTGGCGCCGAGCATGGAGTTGGCGTAAGATAACGCGGAGGATTCCGCCCATGCGATATGGTCGCCCTTGGCGGGAACGTTCACTCCCATGTACGGGGTGCATGAGCATGTGGTCCTGACGCCCATGGCGCCGTAGAGGCGGACGATCTCGTTCTGCTTCACGGCGAAGTCCTCGCCGATGTGCATCTCCGCCCATCTGTCCCTGTCCATGCCTATGGGATTCAGCGTGGACGGCACGGACACCTTGGCCCCGCCGTCCGCCATGTCCCTCAGATACTTCAGGCCCCCGTCGCCGATGGTCTTGTACGAGGCCCCGGACAGGTGCGCGGAGGTTATGTCCACCAGCCCTTCGGCGCCGTAGACCTTGCCCAGAGCCACAACCAGCTCCATGGCCTTCTGGGCGCCTTCGCCGGATTCGCCGTCCAGGACGGCCTGCTCAGCGTCGGTCAGATACATGAGGGGTCATCCCCTCGCAGGATAATAACACTTGTAATGGGAAAGGGGCGGAATCCCTCCCGCCTGGTTTGCTCAGTTGTTGTACTCGGTCCACTGGATGTCACGCAGGCAGAACGGGGGCTTGTTCTTCTTCTCCACATGGAATTCTACACAGGCCCTGCAGTTCCCGTGACGGGGACAGCCGGAGTTCTTGCATGGACAGTCTTCCTTGATTCCGCACATGCCACGGGAATCTTACTGTCTGCATTTCAAACCATCGTAGTTCGGTATGGCGAAACCCTAAAAGTACCAGACTGCGTTCCTCATGCATGGGATTATTGGACAGTGTCAAAGCAGGAGCGAAGAACGCCCTCAACAAGACCGAAGAGGAAGTCGGAACGATGAGGATCAAGAGTTCCATCAGCACTCTGAGGGAGGAGAACGAGAGGCGCTACAACGAGATCGGCAAGAAGTACCACAACAACCGCAGGAACCCCTACCCCGAGTTCCAGTCCGAGATGGATGTGGCCTGCAAGGCGATCGAGGACAACGAGGCCAAGATCGCCGAGCTGGAGAAGCAGTTGGAGGAGTACAAACAGACTCACAAGGATGAGCGCGAGGCCAACCGCCAGGCAGCCATTGCCGCATCCGAAGAGAAGAAGGAAGAGAAGAAGAAGGAGTGATCCCCTTAGCCTGCGCCGCTGTGCGCAGGCACTCAAACATCATTCATCAAGATTCTTGTACGTTTCTAGAAGGACCCGTTACGTTCATGGAGCGGGCCCGCCGGGATTCGAACCCGGGTCAGAGGCTCCGGAGGCCCCGATAATATCCATGCTATACCACAGGCCCGTGGGTAATGGTTTCGGAAGGGAAGTGGTTTAGCTGTCGATGAACCGGCGATCCTGGGCGGCCCCGGGTGAGAGGGAGGGGCCGATGGAGATATAACCTTCCTGTTTACTTCTTGAACTCGGTGTACCCGCACTTGCCGCAGGACACGCGGTCCTTGTGGGTCGCCATGAACACGCCGGGGCCGCACTTGGGGCAGACCGGCTTCTCCCTGGTGACGCTGTCGCCGCTGACCTTGTAAGCGGTGGACTTGGCGGGAGACGTCTTGGGCTCGGAGCTTGCCTTCTTTGCCATGCTCACTCCTCCTTAGGCTCCTCGGGAACGTACTGGGGCTTCTCGATGCCGTTCCTCTTGAGGATGTGCTCGCGCTCGATCTCCAGAGCGGCATCCTTGGACTCGTACACCTTGACGTATCCGTTGGTGATGCCGTTGCCGAACACGGACTCCATGCGGTCCAGGACGATGCAGTCCTTGGACGCGCCCATCTGCTTTGCGATCTCTTCAACCACGGCGCCCTTGGTGGGGGTGGCCGCACCCTTGTGGTCGATGGTGAAGCGGACCTCGGTCCTCTTCAGCAGGGGGTTGACCTTCTTCTCGGATATCTCCATCTTCATTCGATCTCCTCCATCTCTTTCCAGAGTGTCTCGATCCGGGATCTGACGGCCTCATCGTCGATCACGGCCATCATTCCCTTTCCCGGCCATCCGTACACGATCATGGCGCCGTCCGGGGCGTGGCGGATCACCGGCATCAATGCCAGGTCCTCCTCCCCTTCGACGCGGATCAGCGCGGGGCCGTTCTCCAAAGCGTTTCTCACGGCATCGTCCAGCTCGCGGGTTATTGTCCCCGCGGGATTGGCGACCACGGTCTCCTCCAGCCCCAGCCTTCCGACCAGGACCGCGAAGCCCGTCATCTCCCTCCGCTCCGTATAGCCGTCGTAGACGGCCAGGGCGGGAACGATGCCTGCCTCCCTCACCGTCAGGGACACCACATCCCCCACGGTGACGGTCATGTTAGCGTTTCTTATCTCCTCGATGTCCACCGGCCGGCCGATGACCTCCTTGAAGAGGTCACGCTTCCCCTCGGGGATGCGCCAGCCTTCCATCGGGATCAGCGGACCCTGAGAGCGTACTTGCCGTTCTCGGTTATGTTCATCCGCTTGGCGATCTCGGACTTGGTATGGTCCGTGATTATGACGTAGCCCTGCCACTCTCTGGAGGTCGGCTCGTTGCATATGGGGCAGACGTCATCCTCGGTGATACGACTGCACTTCTTGCATGCCTTGAGCACTGGTCCGACCATCACTCACCACCTTTCTCCGCTTCCTCTGCGATCCACTCGGGCCTTCCCAGTCCGGACTGGCGCATGGTCAGTCCGATCTTGCTGTCCTGGGGGTTCTTCTCGTTGAGGTCCATGCTCACGACCCTGGCCTTCACGCGGTCACCCACCGACAGGGTGTGGTGCGTGTCCTTGCCGATCAGACGCTGGTTCTCGGTGTCGATGTCGACCCTGTCCTGCATGACCTGGCTGATGTGCAGCAGGCCGTCCAGGGGTCCGAACCTGACGAAGGCACCGAACTTCAGCACCTCCACCACATCGCCCTCCACGAGCTCGTTCTCCTTGGGCTTGAAGACGATCTGGTCGAACCTGACCGTCTGGTACACAGCTCCGTCTCCGTGGACGATGCGGCCCTGACCTACGGGCTGCACGTTCTCCACCAGCACGGTTACCGCCTTGTCCGGTCCCAGCTTCCCCTCGAAGGACTCCCAGGTGAGCTTGTCGATGATCTTGTCGATATCCTCGCCCAGTTGGGACGGGGGGATGCGGACGACCCTTTCAGCCTGTGTGCGCATGTACATAGTGGACCCTCTGAGTAGAGGTGGGCTATGGCCATCTCGTATATAAGGGTGCGCGATGTGTTATAATAAAAAATAGGAGGGGGGAAGAACCCCCTCGATGGTTTCAGATGTACAGGATGGCCGTCACCAGACAGATGGTGGACAGCAGCTTCACCAGCACGTGGATCGAAGGTCCGGCGGTGTCCTTGAAGGGGTCTCCGATGGTGTCTCCCACCACAGCCGCGGCGTGGGCGGGGGACTTCTTGCCACCGTGGTGACCCTCCTCGATGTACTTCTTGGCGTTGTCCCAGGCTCCTCCTCCGTTGTTGAGGAAGTTGGCCATCAGGATACCCACGATGGTGGCGACCATGATCAGGGCGCCAACGGCGTAGGGTGCTCCGTCGTAGACCTCCTCGGGGATGAGGAACTTGCAGAGCAGACCGAAGACGATGGGGGTCAGGATGGGCAGCAGAGCGGGGACCACCATCGCCCTCAGAGCGGACTGGGTGGCGATGGTGACGCATCTGCCGTAATCGGGCTCCTTCTCGCCGGCCATGATCTTTCCGTCGGCGAACTGCTCGCGGACCTCCTGCACCATCTCTCCGGCGGCGGTTCCGACTGCGCGGATGGCCAGGGAGGCGAAGAAGAACACGAGGGCCGCACCGATCAGACCGCCCACGAACATGATGGGGTTGCCGAGAACGACCTTCTGCATCTCTTCGACGATGCTGTGTCCAGTGGCCTCGGCGACGATCTCGAAGAAGGCGGCGAAGAGCAGGAAGGCTGCCAGAGCGGCGGAGGACATGGCGTATCCCTTGGTCAGGGCCTTGGTGGTGTTACCGACGGCATCCAGCTTGTCGGTCCTGTTCCTGACCTCCTCGGGCTGGTTGGACATCTCCGCGATTCCGCCGGCGTTGTCGGTGATGGGGCCGAAGGTGTCCTCTGCGAGGATGAACGCGGAGGAGGCCAGCATGGCGACGGTGGCGATGGCGGTACCGTACAGGCCGAAGATGGTGGGCTCGACGTGACCGGGGATCAGGAGGTGGTCGGCGGCGAAGTATCCCAGCAGGAAGGTGGCGACGATGGCCACACCGATGCACACGACGGGCAGGACGGTGGACTCCAGTCCCACGGACAGACCCATGATGACGTTGGTGGCGGGTCCGGACTCGGACTGCTCCGCGATGGTCTTCACGGGCTTGTGGTCGCCGGTGTAGTACTGGGTGATGTAGACCACTGCGAGACCCAGGGCGATACCGATGATGCCTGCGATGGCGAAGAAGTACCAGGCGTCGCACTCATCCTTCAGCAGCCAGTAGCAGCTGAAGATCATGGTGGTGATGACGATGACCAGAGTGATGTAGTAGCCCATGTTAAGGGACTTAACAACATCAGCGCTCTCGTCCTTGAGGCGGACGGAGAAGATACCCACCAGGGAGGCGATCAGGCCGAAGGCCATGATGACCAGGGGCAGGAAGACCCAGTTGTTGCTGAGAACGGGGACGTCGAGGATGGTAAGTCCAGTGGTTATTACGGCCAATCCGATGACCATGGCACCGATGATCTCGGCGGCGGTGGACTCGAAGATGTCTGCTCCACGACCGGCGCAGTCTCCAACGTTGTCACCCACCAGGTCGGCGATGACGGCGGGGTTCCTGGGGTCGTCCTCGGGGATACCGGCCTCGACCTTTCCGACCAGGTCCGCACCCACGTCGGCGGCCTTGGTGTAGATACCGCCGCCCAGCTGGGCGAACAGAGCGGCCATGGACGCACCGAAGGCGTATCCGACCACGGAGTGGAGGGTCTGGGTCATGTCCTCGCCGCACCAGGAGTAGTAGACGAAGAAGACGATGAACAGTCCCGCCAGGGAGAGCAGGGACACGGCGATACCGGAGACGGCTCCGCCGCGGAAGGAGCACTTGAACGCGTCGCCCAGAGAGCTGCGGGCGGCGGAAGCGGTCCTGATGTTGGAGTTCACGGATACCTTCATGCCGATGTATCCGGACAGGATGGAGCATCCGGCACCGATGAGGAATGCCAGAGCGACCTTGTAGTTGAGGTAGTTGGAGAACGAGTCAACAGCAAAGCCAACGATGGCAATGATGACTGCGATGACCACTGCTATGATGCCGATGGTCTTGTACTGCTGCCTGAGGTAGGCCATGGCGCCTTCCTCGATCTTGTCGGAGATCGCCTGCATCTCAGGGGTTCCCTTGTCCTTGGACCAGATGTCCCTGAAGAAGTAGTAGGCAACCGCGAGAGCAATGACAGACGCCACGACGATCATGAACAGCAGGTTGTTAGTGTCCATAATGTCAAGCATAGTGAGTTACACCCCTATTGTTGCTTGGACCCATGGTAAACCCGTTTCATATATAAGCGTGAGTACGCGTGACTAATAAAAGTAGGTCAGACGAGGGGGTCGGTACCCATCATCACCACGGATCCGTCCCGCAGCACGGGCATCCCGTTGCGGTCCAGATGTCCGGGGCCCAGGGTCTCCAGAGGGTCGATCGCCGGGATGCCGAAAACTCCGGCGGCAAGACAGGATCCCACGTCGCAGGTCAGCGAGATGATGAGGTCGGCATGACCGTCGAAGGAATCGCACTTGGCGATGACCTTCTCCTCCAGGCATGACGCGCTTGTGGAGATGACGCCGACAACATTCACACCGTCCTCGAAGAGACGGTCCGCCAAGCGCTTCGCGGACTCCTCTCCCCCGAGACCGCCGCATAGTCTGGCACATGTGTTGCACGTCCAGATCAGGACCTTCCTTCCCCTAACGGCTGACAGCAACTGCGGATAATCCATGGAGCGTCTGAGGACCATCATCGCAGGCGAATGTCCTCCCCTGTTGATATACTGTGGGAACGATACGCCCGGCATGACGAGGCTGGTGTCCGTGAACCCCGCCGACCTGACAGAGACCGAGGGACCGGAGGCCACGGTCCCCGGAGACGTCCCCGGGATCGTGGAGAGCATCCGCAATGTACAGAGCCGGTGGTGTACCGTTCCGCCGGGGGAACGCATCAAGATGGTTCGCAATCTGAGGATGCTGCTGTCGGACAGGGCGGACGAGATCGCCCTCACCATTCACAGAGACACCGGGAAGCCGAGATGCGAATGCTACAGCACCGAGATCCTCAGCTGCACCGCCATGGCGAAGTACTGCGAGTCCCTGCTCGGAAGGTTCAGGTTCACCGAGAGGGTGGATCAGGGACCCATGTCGCTTATGTGCTCCATGCTGGGCCGCAGATCCTACATCGAGCATGTACCATACGGCGTTATCGCCATCATCTCGTCGTACAACTTCCCCCTGGCGATACCGTTTACGGAGGCGCTGATGGCGGTCTCCGCCGGCAACGGCGTGATTATCAAACCGTCCTCGGACACGCCGCTCACCGGGGCGTTGATGGAACGGCTGTTCGCGGAAGCCGGATTCCCCGAGGGATTGGTCCGGGTGGTGAACGGCAGGGGCGTGGGCTCCGCGATCACCTCGGCGGGAGCGGATAAGATCGTCTTCACCGGAGGAACCGACACAGGCTCCAACGTCATGTCAGCCGCGTCGTCCACCGTCACACCGGTGATCCTGGAGCTGGGAGGCAAGGACGCCTTCGTAGTCCTGAACGACGCGGATCTGGAGAGGGCGACCGATTGTGCGCTGTGGTCATCGTTCGTGAACTCCGGCCAGGTGTGCGTGAGCACCAAGCGCATCTATCTGCAGGAGGGCATCGCCGACCGTTTCAGGGAGATGTTCGTCGCCAAGGTCGAAGGACTGAGACAAGGCAACGGCTGGGATGACGAGGAGGTGTCCGTGGGCCCGATGATCAACGAGACCGAGCTTCACCGCATGGAGGAGCTCTGCGACATGATCGTGAAGGAAGGCGGAAGATTCCTCACCGGCGGGAGGCGGAACGACGCACTGCAAGGATACTACTTCCGGCCGACGGTGGTGGACGGCCTTCCCAAGGACAGCGGGATAACGGATGTGGAGATGTTCGGACCCATCGTGAGCCTGTACACCTTCAGGGACGACGAGGAGGCCGTGGCACTCGCCAACGGATGCTGCTTCGCGTTAGGCGGGTCGGTATGGAGCAACGACATAGCCAGAGCAAGACGTCTGGCCTCGCGCATGCACGCCGGGACGGTGGATGTGAACAATTCCACATACACCTTCGGACTGCCCGCCACCCCCTGGGGAGGCAGACATCTCAGCGGCATCGGCACCACCCATGCGGAGGAGGGCTTCAGACAGATGATGCACCCCCATCACGTGCACGTGGACACCTGCCGCTTCAAGAGGGACGCCTGGTGGATGCCTTACAGGAAAGGGTCCTCCGATGCTATGAAGGGATTGAACGAGGCGTTCTTCGGCAGAGGGAAGGGCAAGGTCTCCGCCATAAGGTCCTTCCTCAGGATGACGAAAAGGGAGTGAGAGGGTCTGCAGGACCGCAGACCCTTTTGATTCACCTGACGGCTTCCTCGAAGCGGTCCCGGATCCCCTCCGCCGACATGGCGATGTTGGGCGAAGCGGAATTCCCGGGGCGTATCATCGCCTGGATCAGCTTGAACCCCGGCCTGCCAACCGCATCGGCGATACCTTCGGGGGAGGGCTCCATGGTCTCTGATAGGCGGGGGCCACTTAACACTTTAAGGAATTATTTGTACAATTAGGATAATTTGAATATGACTTTTCCCTTTGGGATAATGTTATTACAACTAGGATAATAACATTGTTTAGTATCCCTTTTCGGAATCCGCGAGCGAATCGATGAACCCACAACATAAAATAGGGTATGCTATAAACGGCGCCAGGAAGCTGATTCGATGGACATGATTCCCGTCAAAGACATCAAAGTGAACGGCCCCGTGACTGTCAACGAGCTCATCAAGATGATGGGCGAGTCCGGAGGATTCACCGCCCAGAAGCTGGCGGACTCCGTGGACATCATCGAGAGGATGATGAAGCAGAAGGACTGCCTGAGGATCCTCTCCTTCCCCGCCTGCATCATGGCCACCGGCACCAGGGGTGTCATCGTCGACATGGTCAAGAACGGCCTCATCGACCTGATCATCACCACCTGCGGCACCCTGGACCACGACCTTTCCAGGACCTGGGCCGAGTATTACAAGGGATCCTTCGACATGGACGACGAGATGCTGAGGGAGAAGTACGAGACCAGCAGGCTTGGAAACGTGCTCGTCCCCGACAAGTGCTACGGTGAGGTCCTGGAGGACAACCTGCTGCCCATGTTCGAGGAGATCTTCGAGGGCAAGGACTCCATGAGCACCCATGAGATCATCGACGCCGTGGGCGCCCGCCTGGACGACGAGGAGTCCCTGCTGTACCAGTGCCACAAGCACAACGTGCCGATCGTGGTCCCCGGCATCACCGACGGATCCTTCGGCTGCCAGCTGTGGATGTACTACCAGTTCCACAGGAAGTTCAAGATCGACCTGTTCGCCGACGAGCAGATGCTGTCCGAGATGACCGACCACGCCAAGTACACCGGCGGAATCCTCATCGGCGGAGGCATCTCCAAGCACCACGTGATCTGGTGGAACCAGTTCCGCGGAGGCCTGGACTACTGCGTCTACATGACCACCGCCCAGGAGTTCGACGGCTCCCTCTCCGGCGCCCAGATCAGAGAGGCCGTGTCCTGGGGCAAGGTCAAGCCCGACGCCAAGAAGATCACCGTGGAGGGCGATGCCACCATCTCACTGCCGGTGATATACGCCGCGCTGAGGGAAAGGCTCTGATGCACAAGGTCCTAGCCATTCCGGGAGACGGTATCGGGGACGAGATACTCTCCGCCACCATCCAGGCCGTGGGTGCCCTCACCGACAGGGTGGAGTTCATCATGGGCGACGCCGGCATCGAATACTTCAAGGATACCGGCAGGACAATGTCCGCCGAGGCCCTGGAAGCACTCCCGGAATGCGAGGCGGTGCTGGTGGGCGCCTTCGCGACACCCCACACCGTCAAAGGATACCGCAACCCGGAGGACGACATCGTCCGTAGCATCGATGGCATGGCCAACGTCCGCAGGATCAAACGCGTCGCGCCTAACATCGGCCACGGTGATGTTGACTGCTACATCGTCTCCAACCGCCCCGGCTCCAACATGGTGACGGAGACGGAGGACATGGACGGCATCACCCGCAGCACCCGTATGCAGTACAGTCAGGTGCATGCGGCCTGCGGCGTGGCCGCCACCATCGCCGAGAGGACCGGTAGGAACCGTGTGAGCTGCGTCCTGGGAGGCAGGACGTCCCCCCTCACCGACGAGAGGTACACGGAGATCTTCCGCAAGGAGATGGACGGCAAGGGTCTCGAACTCTCGGAGACCACCATGGTGCAGGTGATGCAGTGGATCGCCGATGCCAGGACGGATTTCGACATCGCCGTGGTCAGCGACCTGCACGCATTCCTTTTGGCGAAGGGACTCTCGGCCACCGTGGGAGGAACCTACCTCATGGGTGTGATGACCCCGGGTCACAACGGTGCACTGTTCCGCGCATCCCACGGACACTGCCCCCACCTCGAGGGTCTGAACTGCGCCAACCCCACCGGCCTCATGATGGCGGCGGTGATGATGCTCAGGCACATCGGCCTGCCCAACGAAGCCGTCATCCTGAACGCGGCCATAAGCTCGGCCTACGAGCAGGGATACATACCAAGGGACCTGGGCGGCACCACCGGCACCTACGACTTCGCGGCGCAGGTGGCACATTATTTCGAAGACCCCATCTGATCACTGTGCGGCTGCCTCGCGGCGGTGCCTCATATCCTTTATCTGCTCCCGCCAGGTGCCTGGGGACAATATCGCGATGGCGGTGACGATCTCCAGACGACCCATCCACATCAGCAGCACCATTATAGCCTGAGGCGCCACGTTCATGGATTCGAAACTGGATGTGAACGTCCCCACACCAAGACCCAGATTGGAGAGTGCGGAGGTCACCGAGGTTATGCTCTCCACCGTGGAGTAGCCGAATGCCATGAACACCACGGAGAATACCACGATGGTGAGGATGAACATCATTATCACCACCAGGGTGGACCTGACCTCCTCATCGGCGGCGTACGACTCGCCGGCGGTGACGGTGCGCACGTTGTTGGGATGCAAGATGCGGAAGAACATGCTGCGGATGTATTGGCACAGTATGACTATCCTGAAGATCTTGATACCGCTCGCGGTGGACCCCGCGGACCCACCGATGATTCCCAGCGCGAAGAACAGCAACTGTGCCAGCTCCGGCCAGGCGGTGAACTCCACGGATATTATACAGGCGCTGGATGAGGCAGAGACGGTCATGAACACGGAATCCAGGAACACCTCCGCCGAAGAGCCAGCGGAACCGGGATTGACAATGAGGAACATCAGCACCGAACCCGCCGCTATGATCAGCAGCATGGCCATGAACTCCCGGTTCCTGCGGTAGGCGTCGGGCTTCTTCATGAAGATCGCCCTGAAGTGGAGATAGAAGTTGGTGGCGCCCAGGAACATGAAGAGGATGATGACCACCTTCATGGCCGCGGTGAACTCCGACACCGTGCAACTGAACCCTCCCGTGGAGACGGTGGGCAGTGTCAGGCAGACCGCGTCGAAGAGGTCCAGGCCCAGCACCGTCATAAGCAGCATCATGGTGATCGTGAGGACCATGTAGATCATGGTGAACTGTAGCGCCGCATCCTTCACGCGGACGGTCATCCCGCGGGAGCCCGAGGCACCGGACATCTCGTTGCTGAAGGACCCGCGGCTGCCGAACCCCACCATGGGGAGCAACAGCATGAACAGCAGGATCACCATGATCCCTCCGAACCAGTTGCTGAGCTGACGCCAGAGCAGCAGACTGCGGGGAAGCACGGACACGTCGGGGATCACGGTGGCGCCGACGGCGGTGAAACCGCTGGCGGACTCGAAGAGCGCCTCCATCGGGGTGAAACCGTAAATCAGGTAAGGTATCATCCCGAACAGGAAGCACACCAGCCACAGGATGCCCAGCATGGACACCGCATTGACCGGGCGCAGGAACTCCGAGGAGCGGAAGCTCAGGATGAAGATGAGTCCGAGAACAAGACCCAGCGCCATGGGGATCCCGGTGATCTCGGTGGCATCGCCGTCGATCCACCCGAGGATGTAGCAGGGCAGCATCACCAGACCCAGAGCGCACAACAGATAGCCCGATACGCAAAGAGAAGGACTCTCGATGCGCTTCTGCGAAAGCTTTGGCAGCGAGAACGAGTGCCGGGCCATCGGCTGGCCACCCACTCCTTTTCTTAATAACGTGTCGGTCTGAAATATCGTCAGAGATACCGGTTGGATGGGGTGTTGTCGTCAATCGTCGTATATTTGATACGTCAGATATACGATATCCGCAGTAAATGACATCAATTTCTACGGATTTCGTAGAATATCGGGTCATTCATTCTATAATAATAGTGGCCGAATCAGAATTCGTAGCAAATCGTCGAATTTCTACGAATTCCGACAAAATCTGCTGAGAAAGTATATTAAAGGTGACCATCATTCGCGGTGACATGAAAGGTTTCGCAGATCCGAAGTCGATAGCCGTCATAGGCGCATCCAACGACACCACGAAGATCGGCGGTATGATCATCATGAACATGCTGAACGCCGGCTTCGACGGTAAGCTCTACCCCATCAACCCCAAGGGCGAGGACATCCAGGGCATGAAGTCGTACAAGAGCGTCACGGAGATCGGCGAACCCGTTGACCTGGCGGTCATCGTCATCAAGTCATCCTACGTCATCCCCGAGCTGGACAACCTGAACGCCGCCGGGATCAAGTATGCCATCATCCTCACCGCCGGATTCAAGGAGGACAGTCCCGAGGGCGCCGAGCTGGAGAGGCAGCTGGTCGCCAAGGCCAAGGAGTACGGAATCAGGATCCTGGGTCCCAACTGCTTCGGCAACATGGACCCCTACGGCAAGGTCAACGCCACCTTCGCCAAGGCCATGCCCAAGACGGGCAACCTGTCCATCTTCTCCCAGTCCGGAGCCGTGGGATCCTCCATGCTCGACTGGGCCGTCGCCAACAACGTCGGACTCTCCAAGTTCATCACCTTCGGTAACAAGAGTGATGTGGACGAGGCCGAGCTCATCCCCGTGCTTGACGCGGATGATAAGACCCGTGTCATCGGTATGTACTGCGAGGGAATCTCCAACGGACAGAAGTTCGTGGAGTCCATCAGCGGCATGAAGGACAAGAAGCCCATCGTCATCTTCAAGTCCGGTTCCACCGAGGCCGGAGGCGCCGCAGCGTCATCCCACACCGGCTCACTGGCCGGATCCGACGCCGTCAACAGCGTGGTCTTCAAGAAGCTCAACATCTACCGCGCGGAGAACCTGGAGGACATGTTCGATGCGTTCGCGGTTTTCCACGCCTACGACCACATGGACAAGGACAAGATCGGAATCATCACCAACGCCGGAGGACTGGGAGTCATGTCCGCCGACGCCGCCTTCAACGCCAAGTATATCGGCGCCGCCAAGCTGGCCCCGGAGACCATCGAGAGGATCAAGCGCGAGGTCCCCACCGTTGCCGGCACCACCAACCCCATCGACGTGAGGGGAGACGCCAAGGCGGAGTACTTCGACCAGACCATCAGGATCGTCCAGGAGGACCCCTCCGTGGGAGGACTCGTGGTCATGGGATCCCCGCTGGACACCGCTGACCTGGAGTCCGTGGCGGAGAGCCTGGTGAAGATGAAGGACGAGGTCAAGGTTCCCATGGTTGTCTGCTGGGCCGGAGGCACCAAATGCGCCGCCGCATCCGCCATCACCAAGGCGGGAGGACTGCCCACCTACCCCACCCCCGACAGAGCGGTCCACGCCCTGGACATCCTGAGGCAGTACACCGTCAGGGGACAGATCCCCTTCACCCCCATGATCCAGCCCAAGAAGTCCGGAAGGGCCAAGGCCAAGGAGATCCTGGACAACGCCGAGAAGGAGGGCAGGAAGGCCCTGACCGAAGCGGAGGGCAAGGAGATCTTCGCCGCATACGACCTCCCCACCCCGGGAGAGGCTACCGTCACATCCGCCGACGAGGCAGCCGCCGCATGCAACAGGATCGGCTACCCCGTGGTCATGAAGATCATCTCACCCGACATCCAGCACAAGACCGATGTGGGCGGTGTGGTCGTCGGAGTGAAGGACGAGGCCGCCGCCAGGAAGGCCTACGACAGCATCATGACCTCCTGCGCCAAGGCCAAGCCCGAGGCGAAACTGGTGGGTGTCTCCATACAGCAGATGGTCTCCGGAAAGGAGGTCATCCTGTCCATGATCCGCGACCCCCAGTTCGGCCCCGTCATATCCTTCGGACTGGGAGGCATCTTCGTGGAGATCCTCGGAGAGATCTCCCAGGCCCACGTGCCCATGAGCGAGGAGCAACTGGACGAGATGATCAAGTCCACCAAGGCATACAAGCTCATGGCAGGCGCCAGAGGAATGGCCAAGTCCGATATCGAGGCAATGAAGGACACCATCAGGAAGATCGTGCTCATCTCCGTGGAGAACCCGGAGATCAAGGAGCTGGAGATCAACCCCGTCATCGTCGGCGACGAGGGTAAGGGCTGCTGGGCAGTGGACGCACTGGTCACCCTTCTCTGAACACCTTAACGGGGGCGCAAGCCCCCTGCCCCAAACATATGAACGCCATTGTTCAATGACTTTTTCTGTTCAGTGTATGACTGACCTGTACATACTTATATACGCATCCCGTCAAATATGATGTACAAATTCCGCACCGACGCCCCCTCGCGGACGCCGACCGGAGACTTCCTGCGGACGCTTGGTCCGCGACGACAGGAGATATCGGCAATGACCGAAGAGAGCGACGCCCCGCTTGCCATCGACATCAAAGGCCTGACGAAGAGCTACGGCTCCTTCACGGCCGTCGACAACCTCGATATGCAGGTGGGCAAAGGAGAGTTCATGGGTCTGCTCGGCCCCAACGGAGCGGGCAAGAGCACCACCCTGAAGTCCATCACGGGTCTTGTGAGACCCACATCCGGCACGATCCTCGTCAACGGGATCGACGCCAGGAACCACAGGAAGGCGATGACGCACGTCGGCTGCGTCATCGAGACCCCCGAATGCTACCACAACTTCACCCCCGGCGAGATGCTGGACTACGTGGGAAAGATCCACGGGATCCCCCGCAAGGAGATCGGCATACGTGCCAGGGACGTTCTGGAAGAGGTACGCATGTGGGAGTGGCGCGACAAGCACATCGGACAGTTCTCCAAGGGAATGAGGCAGAGGGTGGCCATCGCCGCCGCGCTGCTCCCCAACCCGGAGATCATCATCCTGGACGAGCCCACATCCGGTCTCGACCCCAGAGGGATGATCGAGGTCAGGGAGACCCTCAGGAGTCTGAAGGACCGCGGTCTGACGCTTCTGATCAGCACCCACATCCTGAAAGAGGTGTCCGAGATGTGCACCTCCATGACCATGATCAACCGCGGACGCTGTGTGATCAGCGGAGACGTGAACACACTGATCCACAACATGGCCGTGAGCGACAGGAGCATCACCATCGACCTGCGCACCATCGCGAACATCACCCCTGTGTTCGTATCGGACCTGAAGGCCATGCCGGGGGTCTCAAACCTCGAGCGCACGGGAGACCGCTCGGTCAGGTTCGCCTTCATCGGAAGCGACGAACAGCAGGCGGACATCGCCGACCTGGTGGCGGCGCACAAGTTGAGGCTGCTGTCGATGAACGAGACCGGCGCTGATCTGGAGAAGCTCTACATGAGACTAACCGAGAACGAGGTGAACGTCAAATGAGCCGCGAGGAGAGGAGGGCCGAGAAGGCCGCCCGCAAGGCGGCCAAGGCAGAGGCCAGACTCGGCGAGAAGATCGAGGATGCGTACGACGAGTCCGAAAGGACCCTGTCCCATGAGGAGGCCTGCAGGGACTCTGTGTACACTACGTCCGGCACCCTGGCGCAGATATGGATCTGCTACATGACACAGATGAACAGATTCACCAAGCAGCGCACCGTCTGGCTCATGGCGATCCTGCTGATCCTGATGCCTGTGATCTATTACCTCATGATCAGCAGGGACATCATAGCGAACGCGGAGGTCGCCAACACCACCATGGCCACCATACTGACACTGCTTCCCATATTGGCGGCGCTCATGGCCACCGTAACCTGTGCGGCCATGCTCCCCACCGAGTTCAACGAGCGCACCGTATACCTTTCGCTGCCGCTGCCCGTAACCAGGGGTGCTTTCTACATCGGGAAGTTCCTCAGCGGATTAAGTCTCGCCGCCGGCACAGTGTTCGCGGCCTACGGCATCGCCCTGCTACTCTCTATGGGTGGTGCTGAGGCATACACCGGCCCCATAGTGCAATCCATGATACTGGTACTGTGTGGAACGTTCTTCTTCTGCGCCATGACCTACATGTTCAGCGCCAAGTCGAAGAGGGGGGCCGTGCTAAAGACCCTGCTGATCATGGTCGTGGGACTTCCCGGACTGGCGATGGTCATAGCCTATCTGCTGTCCATGTTCGATGCCACATCATTCTCGCACATACTAGGATACTTCCCCTGCTTCTCCTTCGATCTGGCACTGCTGTATCTGGGACCAAATATGATGGGAATGTCCAGCGGTGCTTCCCTCTACAGTCTGGTGGATATGTTGAGCATGATGTCTGGACAGCAGCTTATCCCCGGATTCACCGTCGGCTCCAGCATCGGGATCATGTGCCTTGTCTGTGTCATATTGGGAATACTCTGCCTGATCCACGGCAACAGGGTCATCGCAAGGAGGGATATGTGATGCACAAGAGAATCATTACATCGTTGATCATAGCGGCGATGGTCTTCTCCGCGGTACCTTTGGTATTGTCCGAAGAATCGGATGCCGTAGAAGAATACACACAGAACATCACAATATACTCCAACAATGTGGCAGGCTATAGGGCGCAAATCACATATCCTGACCCCAATAGCTACGGATATGTCATCCTGACGGAGGAACCGCATGACGATGCGTTCATGAGGTACGTCAGCGGGGACTACACTGCCATGGAAAAATATAGGGTTACCTCCCCGATAGTTGGCGACACATACTATCAGTACTGCAGTAGCTACAACGGTAGCGGCGATGTCAAACGTTTCGAGTACCAACATACATACTTCAACCTGGAACCGGGAACGTACAAGATCAATATCGCCATATCAGGTAACAGCGATATCGATATGCGCACCCCCAACAGCTACTCGTATCAGACTCTGGAACCCAACACGGACAACGTCGTCAATATCGCCACTGCCGGGAGCTACTACTTCACCCTGGACAGATATTATACCTACGGTCAGTACGTTCCCACAGAAGCGAAGATTACCTTCGACAAGGCACCGATCACCGGCAGCGAGACCACGGTGACCGGGAACCAGATCAATTGCGGCACACAATATGAGTGGTATCGGGGTGAGACCACCGTCAGAAACAGCAGCATCTCTCTGGGTGGTAACTACCTCATAGAGAAGGGATCGAGTTCTGAAACCAGATTCCTCGAGGAAGTCGTCAACGTAGGCAAGACCAGCTTTAACCCGTCAGATTATGACATGAGCACATACATAGGTGACGCCAACGGCACTTACAGCATCTATTCGTTGGGTAACAGCAGCGTGACCGCATATATCTACCCTCAGGACGGTGGCGTCTCGGAGTCCAGGACAATACCCCTGACAGCTACGAATAGCCAGATCGATGAGTTCTCGTTCTATATGGGTGCATATAGTACGTTCACCGTCGCAGTGGACTACGATGACTCGCAGGGATACGTGTATCTGAGCTCATCCAACGGTCAGAGATACGTGTTGGAATCGGGGATATCATACAGCATCGAGAATGAGAAGCCCGGGACATACGAGATGACGGTCCACCTGTACTACCCACCCGATGCTACGGCAGGATACATCCCCGTGGAGGTGAGTGTTAGCGGCATACCTTCGCCCAGCAATAATGCGGGAGTGGTTGCGGTCGTGTTCATCATACTCTGCGTGCTGGTGTTCTCACTGCTGTTCGTCTCCGGTATGAAGCCCAAGTGGTCCAAGAAGTGAGTCCCGGGTTCGCCCGGGATCACCAAACCCCTTAGATCTTTTCTATCAAAGACACCCTACGATGTTGGATCCTCAAGACTGGCACATATATTCGTGCATATGCTGGATGGGGGTTGGAGAAGGTGTGGTGCCGCGGCTTGCGCCGCGGCTGTGAGGTTTAGAGCTTGGAGAGGGCTACCAGCCTCTCCCACTTGCGATCGATCTCGGCCTGGACCTTGGCCACCAGCGGGGCGTTGGTCTCGGTGAGCATGTGCTTGTACCTGCCCTGGGCCTTGAACCACTCGGTGACCGGCTTCTTCTCGATCACGCCGTCGGCGATCCTCTTGGACTCTGCCGTCAGGGTGAACTTGCCGTTCTCGTACTCGTAGAGGGGCCAGACGCAGGTCTCGACGGCCAGCTTAGCCATCAGTATGCCGTCCTCGGAGTTGAACCTCCATCCCCTGGGGCAGGGGGACAGTGCGTTGATGAACGCAGGACCGCCGCACTCGAATCCCTTCTCGCACTTGCCGATCAAGTCCCTCCAGTTGTGGGGGGACACCTGAGCCGCATAGGGCAGGTCGTGGGCGGCGATGATCATGGTCAGGTCCTTGGGGTACTCGGTCTTACCGGGCACCACGGTCCCTGCGGGGGAGGTGGTGGTGGATGCGCCGAATCCGGTGGCACCGGACCTCTGGATACCGGTGTTCATGTAGGCCTCGTTGTTCAGACAGACGTACATGAGCTGGTGTCCCCTCTCGATCATACCGGACAGGGCCTGGAAACCGATGTCGTAGGTGGCACCGTCTCCGCCGAAGGCGACGAAGCGCATCTCCTCGGTGATCTTGCCCTTCCTCTTCAGAGCCTGGTAGGCGGCCTCAACACCGGCGCCGGTGGCGGCGCCGTTGCCGAAGGCGGTGTGGATCCACGGCACGTTCCATGCGGTGTAGGGGAAGATGGTGGTGGACACCTCGAAGCATCCGGTGGCGTTGGCCACTGCGACGGGCTTGTCGGTGCTCATCAGCACCTGCCTGGCGATGACGGACTCGATGCATCCGGCGCACAGCCTGTGGCCGGAGGTGAGCCTCACGTCGGAGTTGATCAGTTCCTTGATAGGTTTGGAGCTCATTCTTCCACCCCCAGATAGTTGACGATCTTCGCCTTGCCGGAGGCGATCTTCTCGTACACGACCTCCAACTCGGAGACCCTTGTGTCCTTTCCGCCCAGGCCGAAGACGAAGTCGTAGGCCTTGGGCGCCTTCTTGCATGCCTCCAGGCAAGCGGTGACCTCGGGGTACAGCGGACCGTAGGCTCCCACGGACAGGTGCTTGTCCATGACCGCCACGGCCTTCTTGCCGTCCAGGATCTTGGCCAGCGCCTTGGCGGGCCAAGGCCTGAACACACGAGGCATGCACACTCCCGCCTTGATTCCCTTGGCGCGGAGCTCGTCCACCGCGGCCTTCATGGTGCCGTAGGCGGAACCGAGGACGACGGCCACGTACTCGGCGTCGTCGCACATGTACTGCTCCACCATGTTGTACTTCCTGCCGGTGAGCTTGCCGTAGTCCTCGAAGACCTGCTCGATCACAGGGACGGCATTCTCCATGGCCTGGACCAGCTGGTACTTGTGCTCTATGTAGAACTCGGGGCCGTCCATCAGGCCGTGGGACACGGGGTTCTTGTAGTCCAGCAGCGGCATGAAGGGCTTGAACTCGCCCACGAACTCCTTGACAACCGCGTCCTCCAGAGGGGTCATCCTCTCGATGGCGTGGGTCAATATGAATCCGTCCAGGTTCACCAGGATCGGTAGCTGCACATCGGGGTGCTCCGCCATCCTTGGGGCCATGATCGCGCAGTCGTAGGCCTCCTGCACGTTCTCGGCGAAGATGGACAGCCATCCGGTGTCTCTGGCCGACATGACGTCCCCGTGGTCGTTCTGGATGTTGATGGGTCCGCTGACGGTCCTGTTGGCCACTGCCATGACCAGAGGCACCCTCATGGCGGATGTGATGGGCAGCATCTCCCACATGTACGCCAGCCCCTGGGAGGAGGTGGCGGTGAAGGTCCTCGCTCCGGCGGAACCGGATGCGGTACACACGGTCAGGGCGGAGTGCTCGCTCTCGACGCAGACGAACTCGGTGCTGACGTCTCCGTCGTTAACGTAGTCGGAGAACCTCTCCACGATGATGGTCTGCGGTGTGATGGGGTACGCGGCGCACACATCGGGGTCGATCTGCTTCCATGCCAATGCGATGGCGCTGTCTCCGTTGATTGCCAAATCTCCCATGTTCAGTCCTCCTTCATCGTGATGGCGTCCTTGGGGCACATCTTGGCGCAGATGCCGCAGCCCTTGCAGTGGCTGAGCTTGATGCCGGCCATCTTGCCCTTGTCGATCAGAATGCAGTCATCGGGGCAGTAGATCCAGCAGGTCATGCAGTCGATGCAGCTGTCCATGTCCACCACGGGGGTGACGGATCTCCAGTCCCCGGTCTCGAACTTCTCCGCGGTCCCGCCGGTGACGCGGGATCCGATGATCATGTCCTTGTGATTCATCAGATCACCTCCTCGTGGGCCCTGTTCAGTGCGGCCAGGTTGGCCTTGATCGCCTTCTCCGACAGCTTGCCGGTGAACTTGGAGACGATCTGGTACTCCAGGGCGGGGTACGAGACGATGGGCGAGAGCTTGATCAGTGCGCCGAGCATGGCGGTGTTGGCCACCGGCCTGCCGATCTCCTCCATGGAGATCTTGGTGGCGTTGACCGTGTGGCACTCGGCATCGGTGCCCAGTGCCTTCTTCAGCTCCTCGGGCGTGCCGGGGTAGTTGGCCAGCACGATGCCTCCCTTCTTCAGGCCCTTGGTCACGTCCACCTTACCGATGAGCGTGCCGTCGAGAACGATGACGATGTCGGGCTCGTAGACCTGCGTGTGGACCCTGATAGGCTTCTCAGAAATGCGGGTGAACGCCCTGATGGGCGCCCCCATCCTCTCCGGACCGAACTCGGGGAAGGCCTTGACGTACTTGTCCTCCCCGACCACCGTCTCGGCGAGGATCTCACTGGCGGTGACAACTCCTTGTCCGCCTCTTCCGTGCCAAACTAGTTCCATGTCCATGTAGACCAAGATGCTGTAACTACGGACGACATTTTAATGTTACCGCCATTTTAGGTATATTACGGCGGGATTTCGTAGATGAAATGGAAACGATTGACGATTTTCGTAGAAAAATTACGATTCCTGGAAAATTGGTATGAAATGGTGTTTAGGAGGGGCGGTGCCCTCCGGCTCATGCCGCGACAGGCTCCTCGGAGCCGGCCTCCGCCCTCCTGCGTATGAGCAGGACGACGGCCATGACCACGATGGACACCGGCAGCGCCGCGATCATGGGGTCTGTGTACGCCAGGGCGGTCCCGGGGAACAGCACCGCATTGCCGGTGATCAGACTGCATATGGGCAGGAACACCGAGGTGCTGGCACATACGAACAGCGCCCAGAACAGGTACACGACCGTACCCGCGGTGATGCTGGCGATGGCGGCCTTGCGGTCCGGATTCTTGGAGTACAGCCCGTGGAAGTACGTGGGCAGCAGCGCGGCTGCGGTGACCCCCATGAACACCGATGTGGCCTTGGCGATGATGTCCGAGGGCATCAGGTAGCAGTAGACCACCACCATCACCATCATCACCATGGTGACGATCCTGTTGAGCTTGATGGACGGGGAGTCCACGTCACGACCCTCCTTCATGCTCCTCCACACGGAGTACGCATCGTATCCGCCGGCGGCGCCGATGGTGTGCATCAGGGCGCTGATGGTGGAGATGGACGCGCACAGCAGGGACAGCAGGAACAGGGACACGAAGATGTCACCGAAGGTAATGCTGGAAAACACCTCGATGATGTAGGTGGGGATGATGAAGTCCACACCGTCGGTGACGTACGCCACCGCGGTCTGTCCGAACTCGTCGATGAAGAACACGTTGGACAGCACTCCCACCGTGTATGCGGAACCCACGATGATCAGGATGAACACACATCCGATGAGCATGGACTTGTTCAGCATCTTGTCGCTCTTGGCGGACATGTACCTGACGGCCAGCTGAGGCTGGGTCAATGCACCGATGCCCACTCCCAGCAGGAATGTCGTGACCACGGTCATCCATTCCTGACTGCCGAAGTCGGCGAAGGAGGTCCATCCGTTGGCACCGGGCAGGACCCCGGGCCCGTTGATCTGCAACATGGACATCTCGGAGAGGATGGAGAACCCGTCCCATCCCACGGCGGCGATGGTGACGGCGAAGATCACGATCATGCCCACCAGCATGATGATCGCCTGCAGGGCATCGTTGTACATGACGGCGATGATGCCTCCGTAGACCACGTAGATGGCGACGACCACGGACAGCAGGATGAGCATCATGTTGTAATCCAGTCCCGTGATCACGGCCAGGGAGTTCACCCCTCCCTTCAGGACGGCGGCGCAGTAGATGGGCATCATCACGATGATCAGTATCGCGGTGTACAGCCTGATGCCGCGGGACTTGTAGATCTTGCCGAGCAGGTCGGCGAAGGTGGAGGCCTTCAGCCTCTTGCCGATACGGCGGGTGCGGTAGCCGAACACCATGAACGCCACGATCACACCCACGAAGAGGTTCAGGAAACAGAGCCACATCAGCGCTCCGCCGTGGACGGCAGCCTGTCCGCCGAAACCTATGACCGCGGATGCGGACAGGAATGTGGCACCGTACGATAACGCGATGATCATGGAATTGGACTTGTTGCGTCCGAGCATGTAGTCCTCGCTGTTCTTGGAGTTCCGGTAACCGTACAGACCCAGGAGCAGCGTGGCCGCCACGAATATGACGGTCATGACGGAGAAGACGACGAGATTGACGCTACTCATCCTCTTCCACCTCGTCCTTCTTGAGCCAGTACCAGATCGCACAGAAGGCCACGCAGGCGAAGCTGCCCACGTACGCCATCCAGATCCAGGGGTCGGGTATTCCGAACAGAGACATCTGATTCACCTTGTTGCGTGCTAACACTTAGCACGGTATCGCCCCCATGCCGAACTTTGTATAAATAGATTACATCCATCCGGACCCCATGGGACGTCTGGAACAGGCCATGGACTTCTTCTCCACCGTGGAAGGGATCCACAGCACCTGGGGTCTGAGCGATGAAGAGGTCAGGAAGATACTGGAGATCGAAGGCAGCGTTCTCACCCAGAACAACCAGGAGTACGAGAACGTCGGCTGCAAGGTGGTGGCGGAGAAGGAGCACCGCTTCTGCGCATTCTACACCGACGAGTTCCAGCACGAATACCATCCGAGGGTGGTGCTCACCTGCGACGACGGCACGATCATGGGCAAGACCATCTTCCCGGAGGAGATGGAGGAATACAGGGGACGCACCGATGTCATCTGGGTATCCGAGGACTTCGTGGTGTTCCCGGAGACGGTGGGCACCGGGGAGGAGCGTTTCGTGCTGTACCCCTTCGAGATCCCCCAGCTCATACGCTCCGGATTCGAAGGCGCCATAGGCGCTTCGCCCACGGTCATATCGGACACGTACCTCAAAGGGCTGCACAACCTGCCCGTAGGCACCAGACTTTTCTCGTTGATCATCGGGTTCGACGGGTGAGCCGTTGCGCGATGGTTTCTTATCGGCGCTGAGGGGCGACGTGACGCCCAGACCCGTGTTCCTCAGGGATATGACATTATGCATGGACCTGGCGGACGTGGACACCGATTCCGTGTTATCGAAGGGGAGGTTCGATGCCGGTCAGTCGGCGAGGTGCATCGTCGGATTCTCTCGCTTCACCGGACAGGACGCTGTGATCGGCTGTTGCCACTCACCTGCCTTCATCGTGGAGCAGTACGGCGGGGAGATGAAGTATCCCAAGAGGGGGATCACCGCCCCGCTGACCCATCCCTTGAATGGTATGACGGATTTCTCTTCCCTGGACCCGGAACCGCGTGGCATCGCATTGGATGCCATCGAATCGTACAAGATCGTCAGAGGATTGACGGACGCGGCGGTGGTGGCCAACGTCACCGGACCGCTGACCAAGGCAGGGGTTCTCGCCGGTATCGAGAACGTGTCCATGATGTGCCAGACAGATACAGATGTGCTTGAGGAGCTGATATCATTCTGCAGGAGCAACACCGAATCTGTGGTGGATCTCATGCACAGGGACGGGAGCATCGACGCCGGACTGCTGGCGGCGGCCACCGACAATCCCGACCTCTTCGGTGAGGAGGTGTTCGAATCGGTTTCAGTACGTCACACCAAGGGATTTGTCAACATATTCAAGAGCAAGGGGCTGCCGTGCATTTGGCATCCCCACGGGGAACTGTTCTCAGATAAGAAGGATCTGGGTCATCTTGTCGAGGACACCGGATGCGACTGCTTCCACTTCGCTGAAAGATGCGACATCAGGGTCATGACATCATCCCTGAAGGGGAAGGTCTCCTTCATGGGCGGAACGGACATAGTGCCGACGCTGATGACAGGATCCGAGGAGGAGATAAGGAATGAGACGGAGACCTACGTCCGCGGACTATCCGATGTACCGTACATATTCTCCGCATCCTGCTCGCTGCACAGAGGCGTCCCGCTGGAGAACATAAGGACGATGACGGACACCGTCCGTCAGTTGAACAGCGGGCGCGTGTAGGATCCTTCGGATTCTATCAGCCGTGCAAGACACTGGATGCCCTCTCCCGTGTCCAAGGACACGAACAGCACCTCGATGTCCGGATTCACCGAACGTAGCGTCTCAGCGATGGAAACCCGCTGCGCGTCGGTGAGGGATTCGCTGTGTGCGACCACGGCCGCATCCGACTCATCCGCCATGTTGCGGAGCCTGCGGCCCTGAACGGTCTTGGACGTGAGACCCTCCAACACCTTCTCCGGTTCGAAGAATGTGATCAGAGGGCCGAAGGACACCTTGCCCCGGTCCTTCACGAACACGGGATTGATCATCGGGGATGATTCGTCCTCGCAGGTGCCGGGGGGTTCGCACACCAGCAGTTCCGGCGACCCCTCCATCATCAGGTCGTACCTGAACCTGAACTGACGGACCCTGGCGCACGGGGATTTGAAAGGGAAGTTGTCCGTGCGCCTGCAGACTGGGGACATCATCTCCTGGGATTCGGGATTGTTGGCGATGAAATCGATGGGCGTGTCGATGTACCTCGATGCCGCCAGCAGGCAGGAAGTCTTCCCGGACCCGCGGAGGCCGGCCAACACCACCAATCTCACGAGGAGCGCCTCCGCAGCTCCTCCGCCACCACCCTGAGATTCTCTATGGGCAATCCGCGGTTGACCGAGCAGGAGCATGTCATGATGTAGTGTGTTCCTTCCATCTCGTCCAGGAAACGGTCCACATCCCTGATAATCCTCTCCTCCGGCCCCAGCAATAGGGACGAGTAGCCGTTGACCCCGCCCAGCAGTGCGCAGGTGTCCCTGCATGATCCCGCGATCGGCAGGGGATCGTTCCCTTCAGCGAACTGGAAACCGTCGGCCACGGATGCGGATTCCATCAGCAGATCATGACGGTCCTCGGTGGAGAACACACCATGGGGGTGGAAGATCGAGGGTATCTCCAGATCGTGCAAACGATCGACGATGCATCTCACCGCGGGAAGGGAATGCCTGCGGTAGTCGTCGTCCCCCATCATGTCCGGGTTGTCCGACGCAGACGCCAGATAAACGGCGTCGGCGATGCCGTCGCTCATGTACTCCGCCTGAACTATCAGCGCGTCGGTGCAGAACGATACCAGCTTCGACACCAGGTCCGGGTTCTCGATCATGTCCATCATGAATGTCTCCAGCTTCCTGGAGAAGCCGGCCATGGTCACCGGACCGGGGATATTTATGCAAAGACCCAGATCCGGACGTTTGTCCCTGACCGCCTCACACGTTACCCTCATGGCACGCATCCTGTCACCGACGATCTGCTCCGGTTGGTACAGATCCAGACGGTCGATATCGTCGAACGGATATCCTGAGGCATAGGGGATCCCGTCCGGCGGGTACTTCATCTCCCCGCCGAAGACCTCCAGCCCGTATGAGCAGATGCACCCCATGGTCACGTCGTGACCCACCATCTCCTGAAGTGCCAACACACATGCTACCGAGAGTTTGGAATCGTATCTCTCGCCGAAGACAGAGTCCGTACGCACATCGAGCGCGTCCAATCCCAAGGTAAGGTCGCGGGGACAGAATGGCACCCTCTCGGTGTCCTCCATGGACAACGCAGAGACGAATATCTCACGGGGTGTCCTCATGCTTCCACCAGCTTCCTTTCGTTCAGATCGTACATGTACAGGCCATCGTACTGCGTGACGCCTATATGCGCATCGCGCACCGCATCCACCCTCACCGCGCTCTCATAGTCGAGGTTCTCGTATCCCAGAAGATACGCCTTGATGGACAGGTCTCCCTCAACGTCGGTGACCATGCAGATGTCCCAGAAGTTGCCCTCGAAGAATTCCAACTGGGTCTCCACCGTCCATCCCGTCGCTCCGTAGTAACGGGCGCACATCTCCGCCGCACCCTGACGGGTCTCGTCACTCTGGATGTACAGGCATGCCCTGTCGAAGGCCCTCAGGACCCTCACAAGATTGTCATAGTTGTTGTTGTAGGTGTCCTCGGAGGCGAAGATGTAGCAGGTGCCTCCGCTTGACGGCAGGGAATATGTTCCGAGCTCGATCTCCACATCCGCACTCTCGGCGATGAACACCGTGTTCCCGCTGGTGATCATCTCCACGTCCCCGTTCACCAAGGCCACCGCCTGGTTGGCGAACTCCACATGGACGACACCGCCGCCGTTGCTGCCGTCGTTGACCGCACCCAGAAGTTGATACTCGGCTTCGGTTATGTTGCCCATCTGCATCTGATCGTACAGATACATCAGATATCCGGAGTAGTATCCGGTGGCGGTGTCCATGCCGCAGCGGACCTTGACGGTGGATGTGCCGTCGGCGTTCCTGTTCAACAAGGTGGAAGCGTCGTTCAGATCGATGCCCAGACCACTGCGATAGGCGAACTCCCTGGAGGAATCCTTCACCGGCATCTCTATGCCTGCCACAAGTACGACTCCGCCCCTGGCGATCATCCTGATGGCAGGGTCCGCACCCACCAGTGTGATGTCCGAGCTTCCTTCCATCAGCGATACGGAGGCGTTGCCGCCGCCGTCCACATAGTTGGACTTGACGGTGATGCCCTCGTCCGCGTAATACCCGAGCCTCTCGGCGATCCACATGGGCTCGTAACAATTCTTGGTGCCAACCGCTATGGAGATGTCGGCGTCGTCGTTGGCGCTCACGTGAGAGCCCACCACGGCGACGGCCCCCGCCACCATGATCACATACACCGCGAGCACGGCCATGGCCTTCCTGCTCATGATATCAGGTCCTCCACGGTGATGATCTTCGGGCCGGTGGACGTGCAGGAACAGAGGCTCAATTCGGAGAGGATCTCCTTCTTCAGCTTGATGAAGCGGTCCGATAACGGGTCCCGCTCCTCCGACGGGTCCAATACCCATTCCCTGGAGATGCGGCCGGGGGAGGCGGACAGCATGATGATGCGGGTGGCCATCAGCATGGCCTCGTCGATGCTGTGGGTGATGAACACCACGGTCTTGCGGTCCATGTTCCAGATCCTCTTCAGTTCGTTGTCCAGGTGGCTCTTGGTCTGCTCGTCGAGACTGGAGAAGGGCTCGTCCATCAGCAGCACGTCCGGTTCCATCGCCAGGGTGCGGGCGATGGCCACCCTCTGCTTCATCCCTCCCGACAACGAGGCGGGCATCTGGTCGGCGAAGGCCTCCAAACCCACCATCCTCAGGTAGTGCATGGCCTTCTCCCTCCTTGCATCGGGATCCCTGATATCCTTGGATATGGCGAACTCCACGTTGCCCAGGACGTTCATCCACGGCAGGAGACTGAACTCCTGGAACACCATCGCCCTCTGAGACGAGGGTCCGGTGACCTCCTCGCCGCGGTAGCGCACATGACCCTCCATGGGTCTGTCGAACCCTGCCAACAGGTTCAGCAATGTGGTCTTCCCGCAGCCGGAAGGACCCAGTATGCAGACGAACTCGTTCTCCTCCACCCTGAGCGTCACATCCTTCAGCACCACCCGGGCCCTGGTGCGCCTCCTGTCCGCGAAGGCCTTCCAAACCCCTTCCGCTTCGAGAACGCTCATGCCGACGCCTCCAGTCCGAGTCTCTTTGATGCATATGATTCCACGTTGGCCAGGATCAGCTTGTCGATCACCAAACCGATGACGCATATGATCAGGATGCAAGCGAAGGCTGTGACGTAATCCATGTACGCCGTCTCGATCTGTATCGCGTAGCCGAGACCCACGGCCACCCCGACGACCATCTCCGCGGCGATCAGCATCCTCCAGGCGTTGGCCATGGCGATGCGTATGCCGTTGATGAAGTCGATGGCCGCATAAGGCAGCAGGACCTCGGAGAAGGTGTCCATCCTGGATTTGCCGCACATCTGGGCCACCCTCAGGTTCACCTGGGGAACCCTCCTCAATCCGGAGGCCACGTTGATGGCTATAGGGGAGATGGCGGTGACGGCGATGATGAACAGCGCGGAGTTCTCGCCCAGGCCGAACATGAGTATGCACACCGGGTACCAGGCCAGTCCCGGGATCGTCTGCAGGATGTTCACCGGCACGGAGGCCAGACGGTATATCCTCGAACTCCAGCCCATGGCGACCCCTATCGCCAGACCGATCACCAACGCGATCAGGAACCCTTCCACCCATCTCCTGAGGCTGTTCAGCACATGGGTGCCGATGTCGCTACCCAGGATGCTGAACCCTTCGGCGAACATCTCGAACACCCTGGCGAAGCATTCCGGCGGGGTGGGGAAGGTTATCACGCGAGCTGCGAAGGAGTTGTAGACCTCGGCGAAGATCCACCACACCGCCAGGCAGATGACGATGCCGGCGATGACATACAGAAGCGTCACCGAGAGGCTGCGGGCCTTGCTGTCGGGGAGTTCGGCCTCGTCCTCTCCTGAAGACATTATCGCGTCGCGGATGAACTCGTCATCGCTGCGGCGGAGGGTCCTGAGATTCATGTATCGGGAAGAATGTATTCGGTATAATAGAATTTGCAATATTCGAGTTTGAACTCAAACGATATCGACAGAGGGATATTCTTATCATAACATGTGGGGCCATGGAGGACGACTTCGGCATGATGCGGCTGTGCGAGGGACATTCTGTGTTCCTGAACCCCCGGCGGCGCCCGGACATCGACATGGATGCCGCAGAATCGCTGCTGAAGGCGGACGCCAGGTTCGGGAACGAGTTCGTGAGGTTCAGATGGAACGGGATCTCCGTCACGTTGTATTCCAGGGGGAACATGCTGTTCTACCGCATAGAGGACGGGGACCTGGCACTGAGATATGCCAGGGAGATCTACGCCCTTTTGGGAGCGGAGCTCTAGAAGCGGTTAACTACCTTGTCCGCCTTGTCGTTGACATGGCCGTATCGGACATCGCCAAGCGCATCGGCACCGGGATCGTCATCGGGAACGTGAAGATAACCTACGGTTCGCTGCTGATGATCATCGGCGGCATCGTGTCGGCAATGGGATTCTTCCTGGGATGGGTGCTCATCGAACCCGTCGTCGGGCAGTCGTCGTCGCCGACGGGGCTGTCCATGCTCACCGAGGGCGCCGGGTTCATGGGGATAGGCTCCGACGGCCTTGGATTCGCCAAGTTCCTGCCGCTGCTGGCACTTGTGTTCGGGGTGCTTTGTGTCGTGATATCGGTATACGGCACCGTCAGGGAGCCCAAGGGCAGGATCATCCCCGCAGCGCAGATGGTGCTGGGTCTTCTCGCCTTCGCCTGCGCCATGGCCTTCACGTACATGGGAGGCGGAGCTGGGCTGTTCACCGGAACGGCGGCGGATCTGGTGAGGGGGATGATCGATGCGGATACCCTCACGGTGACGGTATCGATCGGCAACTTCGTGACCATGACGGGAGGGCTGCTGGCACTGATCGGCGGAGGCTTGAACCTCAGGGACACCTTCGACCTGCAGGATTGAACATCCCACCGCCGTAACATCCTTGATTCCATAGTTTTGTAGGAATCCTAAATCTGCGGTTTGTAGTACTACAGCGATGTAACCGTACGGATCTTTGATTCTTCTTTATATATGGTATTTAAAAGATTTATAAAGAAAGGTATTA
>CASEZY010000002.1 GCA_949292635.1 uncultured Methanomassiliicoccales archaeon | reverse complement strand
AAATTGATGGGCATCAAGAAGAAGAGGGGCAGGAAGCCGAAGGCTTCCGGACCCTCTTCATAAACTTATACCCAAGTTTGCCGAGTTAGAGTTTTAAATATCTGAATCAGATAACGGAGGCCTAGCCTCGCCGCCTGAAATATTCAGAGGAATAAGTCATGGCAAGAATGCACACAAGAAGAAAGGGGAAGTCCTGCTCCAAGCACCCCCTGGTCACCGAGAACCCCGCATGGGTCCCCCTCAACGCCACCGAGATCGAGGGACTCATCGTCAAGATGGCCAAGGACGGTAACAACTCCGCCAGGATCGGACTCATGCTCAGGGACCAGTACGGTGTCCCCGATGTCAAGCTCGCTACCGGCAAGACCGTCACCGCCATCATGAAGGAGAACGACGTGGCGGGTGCCCTGCCCGAGGACCTGGCCAACCTGATGAGGCGTGCCATCGCCCTCAACGTCCACCTGAAGCACAACAAGGGTGACGTTTCCAACAAGAGGGGACTGCAGCTCATCGAGGCCAAGATCAGAAGGCTGGAGCGCTACTACAAGAGGAACAACGTCCTTCCCGCGGATTGGAAGTATTCCATCAACACTGCGGAGCTGATGCTGAAGTAAGGGTGTCAGATGGACAAGGATGTCCTACCCCCCAAACTCCTTACCGTTCTTCATACGGCTGCGGACACCGTTCGCAGTCACGATTTCATTCATGTTTTCTCGCATTACGACGCCGACGGCGTTGCCGCCGCATCCATCCTGGCGGTGATGCTCCAACGCCTCGGGAAAGAGTTCCAGGTGTCCACCCTGCCGGTGCTGAACGACGCCACCTTCGCCGCCCTGGAGGCGGACGTGTCCAAATGCATACTCATGTCGGACATGGGCGCGTCGTACATCCCGCGCCTGGAGGCCCTGGATAAGGACGTGATCGTCCTGGATCATCACAAGACCGACCACGACAGCTCCCGTGTGATATACGCGAATCCGCACCTCTACGGCATCGACGGCATGACCTCCGCCTGCGGGTCCACCATGGCCCTGCTGCTGGCGGTCACCGTGGACGACAACAACTGGGACCTGTCCCGCATAGCCATGGCGGGCATCGCCGGGGACAGACAGCACGTGAACGGGGTGTCCGGTCTCAACGTGCCGCTGCTCCAAGAGGCTGAGAGGAGAGGATTCGTCAAGCGCGTGAAGGGGTCCCTGGTCCCCTCCGGTCCGTTGGCGAAGTCCCTGTACATGTCCACCGACCCCTTCATCCGGGACGTCACCGGAGACCAGGGTGCGGTATCGGCGATATTGAAGGAAGCGGGCCTTGACGGCAGCAGGCTGTCGTCCTCACTGAACGAGGACGAATTGACCCGCCTGTCGTCGCTGATCGCGGTGCGCCTGACCCTGCAGGGGGTGGACGCCGGCGTGATGAGGGAGGTCTGCCGGGACCGCTACACCCTGGAAGGTCTGAACACCGACGCCGAGAGCATGGCCGACATCCTCAACTCCTGCGGGAGGGAGGGTCTCGGCGGTCTCGCCATAGGATACTTCCTTGGAGACGAGGACTGCCTCCTCAGGGCGGTGAACACCAACGACGCCGCCAAGAACCGCATCGCCGAATCCGTGTCCGCACTGGCTGCGAACGGACTGACCCAGATGGAGCATATCCAATACTTCGACAGCACCCTCACCGGCTCCACCGGCATCGTCTGCGGCATCGCCATGCAGTACCTTGGCGACAGGATGAAACCCACCGTGGGCTACAACACCCAGAACGAGGGCCGCACCAACGTCAGCACCCGGGGCATGTGGTGCCAGCTGGACAACGGCGTGGATCTGGCCGTTGCCGTGAGGGAGGCGGCGGAATCCGTGGGAGGCAGCGGAGGAGGCCATCGCATAGCCGCCGGCGCCACCTTCCCCAACGGGAAGGAGAAGGAGTTCCTGGAGACCCTGGACCGTATAATCGGCGAACAGATCAGCGCCAGCTGACCTCCACCTCGTCGGTGCGGAACCTCTGCTCCACCACCGTGTCCGCCATGTCCATGCGCACTCCGGATTGATACATCACATTGCCCAACCAGGCGATCATGGCACCGTTGTCCATGCAAAAGCGCCGGTCGGGACAGAACATCTCCGCGCCGCGCTCGTGGGCCATCTCGGCGATCATCTCCCTGAGGCGGGTGTTCTGCGCCACACCGCCTCCGAGCAGCACCTCGTCCTTGCCCACATGGGCCATGGCACGCTCGGTGACCTCCGCCAGCATGGCGAAGCAGGTCTCCTGCACGGAGTACGCGATATCCTCCAGACGATGACCCTTCTTATACAGTACCAGCGCCGCAGTCATGATGCCGGAGAAGGCCACGTCCATGCCCTTCACGGAATACGGGAGGTCCAGCAGCTTGTCCCCCTCCAGTGCCAGCTTCTCGATGGTCGGGCCGGCGTAGAATCCGAGACCCAGTTCTCTGCCGAGCTTGTCCAGCATGTTGCCGATGCCCACGTCCAGGGTCTCCCCGAAGATGCGGTAGCGGCCGTTGGAGAACGCGATCACCTGTGTGTTCCCACCGGATGCGTACAAAAGAGCGGGGTCCCTGCAGCCGGTGGTTGCCCTTCCTATCTCGATGTGGGCGATGCAATGATTCACGCCGATGATCGGGACCTCCAGGCCGCAGGACAGTGCCCTGGCGGCGGTAGCCGCCGACCTCAGACAAGGCCCCAACCCCGGACCCTTGGAGAACGATATCAGATCGATGTCCTTGGGGGACAATCCCGCCTCCTCCAATGCCTTGGAGACCAGAGGTGCAACAACATCCGCGTGATGGTTCGCCGCCTCCCTGGGATGCAGCCCTCCCTGCGGGGGACGGTACATGTCCAGGACGTTGGCCAGTATGCCTGCGTCGCTGTCCGCGATGCCCACGCCCAGCGTGTGGGCGGTGCCCTCGATCCCCAGGGTTATCATGGAACGGCCAACTCCCTCCGCGTTTATATCCCATCGCCCGCCCGGGTGCCGTTGGGCATGGATAAATTATTTGTATAATCACGATATGAGTGGTCTCTACCGGGCTCGTGGTCTAGGGGTTATGACGTCGCCTTGACATGGCGGAGGTCGCCGGTTCAAATCCGGCCGGGCCCACCATACTCCAATTCTGGCACAATCATTGTTCGAGAGCGTTCTTCGCCGCCATGCTCACCAATGGCGAAGGATCGTCGACCATTTCTTCCAACAATCTCTCGGATCCCGCATCCCTGATGTCCATCCTTCCCCGATACCGGCCGACGGCCCAGGCCGCGGTGGCCCTCAGGGAGTCGATATCCGAGGACAGCATCCGCCTGAGGAAGTCCACGGAAGCGTCATCCCCCATGCCGCTGCCCGCCAGCTCTCCCAGGCCCCAGGCGACGTTCTCATCCACCTCCGGCGAGGTGCCCATCATTGAAATCAAGATGGTAAGGACGCGCATGTCCTGGCACTTGTTCTGTGCCATCTTCCCCAGGCACCAGGACACCCTCTCCGGGTCTTCCCCGGAGAACGACAGCTGGAAAAGTTCGTCCAAAGCGTCGGTGCGATCGACCTTCGCCCTGAGGTCCTCCTCCAGATCGGAGAGCCAGGTCATTTCGGCTCCGGCACGTCGGGGCGCTCCTTGAAGAAGGTGCAGGTCTCGTAGTCGCGCTCCTTGATGCACATCTCGTAGTCGGGGATCTTCAGCACGTCCATGCGGATGCGCCGGCATTTGCAGCTGGAGCACCTTCCGTCTGCGGCATGCCAGAGGCAGCGGTTGCGGGTCATTCCACCAACTCGTAGCTCACCTCGTTGGACCCTACCTCTTTCGCCCTGGATTTGGACAGCATGCCCATCTCCAGCCAGGCGGCGTCCATGACGCCGTTGACCGTCAGGCAGGTGAGGGTCAGAGGCTCCAGTATCTCCGGGTCGGAGAGCTTGCTGCCCTCCCTCTCGGTGACATCTGCCATTGTTAGAACGGGACCGAGCTTCTCCGCGAAGGCCTTGACGTTCTCGCAGTCCGTGTCTATGTGAACGTCCAGGTCACCGTCGTCCCGCATGCTCACATCGATCTTGTGGGTCTTGTCGCAGAACTTCATCTTGACGACGACTGTTGCCATGGATACGTAATCCCCCTGGCAGGACATAAACCCCGACTAAGGTCTTCGTTAGCAAGAATATGTTTAAGCGAGGCGTCCGCGATGCCGATGGCATGGCCATAAACTTCGACGACTACCCCTGCCAGTTCTGCGGCAAGAAATCCACCAACTTCGTCTTCGCCGCCTTCGTCTGCGACGATCCCGAATGCATCGAGAAGGCGAGGATCGAGAGGGGAGGCCCCGGAGGCCACATGAAGAGGAAGGCCGCCGGCATGCCCATCATCCCCGAGGAACTGGAGGAGTTCACCGACAAGGAGTGAACTCACCCTGTGTACGCCCTGTTCTCCGGCACCGCGGAAGCGTCGCCGTCCATGAACATGGAGGCGTACCTCCCGACGAGGTCCCTCGTCTCGGATTCCGCCGCGGTTATTTCCGCGTCGGATGCCTTGGAGGCCTTCAGGAACGCCGCCTCCGAGCCCTTGAACATCGCTTTCGACAGTACATCGGCGAAGCCTGCCGAGCCGTCGGACGGTTGGATCGCCGCAAGCTCGGACACGTCTCCAGAGTAAGATTCCAGGGCAGATGCTATCGCATTCGCCGCCATGCGGAAGGCGTCCGCCTGACCGCCCATGTAACCGGAGATCCGCTTGTCCGCGGCCTTCCTCAGGGGGTTGATCGACTTGGTATTCACCGGGCGCTCAGCGATGAGGATCATCTCCTCCAGCATGCACCGGTGGTCCCTGATGTCCGGATGGACGCTGATCCCCTGCATCATGACGGAAAGACCCAGATTCGCCAGTGAATAGGCTTCGCGGGGCATGAAGCGAGCTGCATGGCCCAGCATCCTCTCGTAGACCATCAGGCAGAACGACCTGTCGAGACGGCCCTTCGACAGGATCTCCAACCCTCTTACATAGGGGGTGTTGCACCTGTCCCCGGTGACCACGCCTCTGAAGATGTTCTCCGCCATCCTTGCGGCGCAGCGTTCCAGAAGCCCGTCCTTCTCGTCCTCGGGTGCCAGCGCTACCGCCTTGGTCCAGATCAGCCCCGCCTCCAGGACGTTGCCTCTGGCACCGTATGCCGCACCCAACGAATACCACGCCTCCCAGGAATCCGGGTTGGCGCGGGCGGCCGCGTCGGCGCGGGCGGAGAAGTCCCTCTCCCCGTCCACGAACTCGTCCACCCTGTCCGGGGCGAACGCGTCGCCCCTCTTGCCGCCCAGGCTACCGGAGTCGTTGACGCCCCCGCACCTGTGGCAGATCCAGAATCCCAATGGATCGAACTCGTATCCGTTGCCGCAAGGGCATTCGCATCTCATGTCTGTGAAGTCCCGCCCCAAAGGGCGGGATTGGATTCAGTGCCTGAAGACCCTGCATCCGGTGAAGACCATGGCCATGCCGTGCTCGTTGGCGGCGTCGATGACCTCCTGGTCGCGGATGGATCCTCCGGGCTGGATGATCGCGGTCACACCGGCCTTGGCGGCCTCGTCCACGCCGTCCCTGAATGGGAAGAACGCGTCCGAGGCCATAACGCAGCCCTCGGTGGGCTCGTTGGCCTTCATGGTGGCGATCTTGGCTGAGTCCACACGGCTCATCTGTCCGGCGCCGATTCCGACGGCCCTCTCGCCCTTCACGTAGACCACGCTGTTGGAAGTGACGTGCTTGGCAAGCTTCCAGGCGAACAGCAGGGAGTGGACCTCCTCCTCGGTGGGCGCACGGTTGGTGACCACCTTGAGGTTCTTGGGGTCGATGGGCACGTCCTCGTCGGTCTGCACCAGCATCCCGCCCTGGACCTTCTTCATCTTGAACTCCCTGACCCTCTCGGAGGGGCCGATGGCGCAGTTGGTGCGCATCAGGCGGATGTTCTTCTTCTTGCACAGCAGCTCGTAGGCGTCATCCTCGAAGGAAGGAGCCACCACAACCTCCACGAAGTACTTGGCGATCTCCTGGGCCACCCTGATGTCGCAGGGGCGGTTGATGCAGATGATGCAGCCGAAGGCGGACAGGGGGTCCACCGCATACGCGGTGACGAATGCGTCGTAGATGTCGTCGGCGCTAGCCAGACCGCAGGGGTTGGTGTGCTTCATGATGACCGCCGTGGGCTTCTCGAAGTCCATGGCGATGTCCAGGGCCTTATCCATGTCCAGGATGTTGTTGTACGACAGTTCCTTCCCGTGGAGCTGCTCCATCTTGGCAACGGTGGGGCCCTTGGTGAACGGGTCCTTATAGAAAGCGGCGGCCTGGTTGGGGTTCTCGCCGTACCTGAGGTCCATGACCTTCTCCCCCGGGATCGGGAAGGATGCGGGGAACAGGGTGCCGAACCTCTTGTTCATCTGGTTGGCGATCATGCTGTCGTACTCCGCGGTGGCCACGAAGGCCTCCGCCATGAGGCGGGAGAGCAGGTCCTCGGTGAGACCGCCGTCCTTCATCTGCGCCAGCACGGCCTCGTACTGCGAGGGGTTGGTGATCACCGCCACGGACTTGTAGTTCTTGGCCGCGGCGCGGATCATGGAGGGTCCGCCGATGTCGATGTTCTCCACGATGTTCTCCAGGTCGTTCTCGTCCTTGAGGACGGTCTGCTTGAACGGATACAGGTTCACGACCACCATGTCGATGGGGGAGATGCCCTTGGAGGCTATGGCGTCCATGTGCTCCTTCACGTCCCTGCGGGCAAGTATACCGCCGTGTATATGGGGGTCGAGGGTCTTCACGCGGCCGTCGAGCATCTCCGGGAACCCGGTGACCTCTGCGACCTCGGTGACCTCCACGCCGTTCTCCTTCAGCAGCCTGTACGTGCCGCCGGTGGAGATGATGTCGACGCCCAGGGAGCGGAGCTCCTTGGCGAAATCCACGATACCATCCTTGTCAGAAACGCTGATCAATGCCCTCTTCACTGTGACCATAAAGATTCACCCTTTAGACGGCACTCCGGGCGCCGTCCGCACGGTACCTTTGGTAGGGTTCGATTGGTTAAAAAGACTTACTTGCGAGCAGCCAGCACCGCCTGCGAACATGACACCATAAGGACGGTAGCATCGCAGAAGCCTGCGTCGTTCAGCAGGCGGAGGTGATCGTCAACGGTCAACGGGAAGTATTCCCTGCCCTTGCGTCCGAGGTAAGTGTCCGCCTCCTCCGGGGTGCGGCCGCGGTCAATGAGGAACCTCCTCCACTCCGCTTCCGCAGAACACGGATCCTCGGGGATGATGTGCTCGGCATACACGAACACCCCTCCGGGGCGTAATATATCATACATTTGCGAGAACACCGGGATCCGCTCCTCCGGACGCAGATAGTGAAGACAGAGTATGCACGAGACGGCATCGAAGGAGTCAGATGGGAACGGAAGGTCGCGGATGTCCCCGAACACGTAGGCGCACCCGTCACCGAGCTTCCTTCCCGCTTCGGAGAGCATCTGCTCCGAGGAATCCAACAGGGTGACGTTGATATGCCGTGAGAACAACACCCGGCTGACCGCCTCTCCGGTCCCGCAGCCCGCATCCAGCCAATCCACGCATCCCGAATCGCGTATACGTGAGGCGACGGCGTCCACGATGCCGTCGTAATCCGGTATGGTGCGGCGGATCCTCTCGTCGTACCCTTCGGCGTCCATGGGAACGCAACCACTGACTGCGGTTTATCCGCATCGGTCGATTGACACGAAGAGGCCGGATCGAAGGATGTCATACGTCAGATTCACGGGTTGAGATGCGACCGCGGGATGTCAGGGAAGGTGCTGCCGTACGGCGTGGCACTCCCGGCGCCATCCCCAAGGCCGTCCGGGAAAGATAATGCCGTGATGAGCGTCGGAACCCCAGACGGAGAGGCACCGAACAAACTTCTAATACCAGAATCCGATAGACGGGACGAGCCGAGGTAGCCAAGCCCGGTATGGCGGTGGTCTCGAAAACCACTGGTCCCTGACCTCGGGAGTTCGAATCTCTCCCTCGGCGCCATCCATCTATTCCGACTGTTTTCCCTTGATGTTCCGCTTGAGCCTGCGTCCGGGAAGGGGCTTCTCCGGCCTGGGGGCGATATCCACCCTTGTGCTCTTGCCGGCGTTGCCCATGGACGATCTGGAAGAGCGGTCCAGATCCATCTGGGATATGCCTATCTCCGCCAGCTCCGCACGGACCGCGCGGGCCTTCTCCTGATCCTTCATGTTCAGCAGTACCAGATACGACCTGGCGGCGGACATCAGGAACATCTCGTTCACGTCGCCCTTGTAGGCCAGGTCCATGAGGATGGAGTACGACTCGCCGATGTCCTTGGTGAGGCCGTCGTAGTCCTCCGCATCCCTGGACATGGAGCGGAACATGTAGGCCTGTGCCAGCGTCTCTCTGGTGCGCTTGTCCTGCCCGTCTGCCAACGCTTCGATCACCGCGTCCATCCTCTCGGCGAAATCCTCCGGGACGGAACCGGTGGACTGCTGGTAGCGGGCCAGGTTCATCACCGCGTACGCATTCGCTTGCGGCACCTCGACGGTGAGCTCCGCCGCGTCGGTGAGGATCTTCATCGCACCGTCCTTGTCGCCGGCGTTGGCCAGCTCCTCCGCCTTGCGGCCCATGGAATCCGCCAGCTCCGCCACCCTGGAGGCGGGGGTGTCCGCATCCAGGAGGTTCAGGCGCTCGTCCAGTTCCAGGTCGAGATACTTCGAGGCGGATTCCCTGTCCCCGTTCTGCACGGAGATGGTGCGCAGAGCCTCGTAGGCGGCCACCTTGGCGTAGGGGTCGGAGGCCTCGCAATGATCCAGAATCTCCAATGCTTCCTCGAGATGCTTCTTAGCCGCGTCCGCATCCGCCCGTGTCCACAGGAGGCTGCGCTTGATCTTCAGTACCGCCACGGCGGGGTCGTCCATATGACCCAGCATCTTCAACGCGTCCTCGTAGATGCGGATGGCGTCGGCGTTGCTGCCCCTCACCTGAGCGTAGTATGCCGATAAGGAGACCTGATTGCAGTAGCGGGATACGGAGTCGGAGAATGCGTCCTTCAGAAGGTCCAGGGACTCCCTGACCAGCAGCTCGCCCTCCACCTCCCTACCGGATTCGGCGTACGCTCCCGCCAAAGCGTTGCGTGCATCCACCAGAGCGCCGATGTCCCCCTCGGGGACGGCGTCCAACGCCTTCCTGGCACTGCGCACCGCGGGATCTAGCTCGTACGGGGTGTCGGTACCCTCCACCAGGGTCAATATGTCCCCGTTGGTCCTGATGCTCAGGACGATCCTGGTGTCGCCGCAGGAGGGGCACCTGATTATGGTGTCCTTGCCCTCGATCATATCCGCCGGCCCGCCGCACTTGGGGCAGTCGTACGCTTCTCCGCTCATCGGATACCGCATGTGCCAACGCATATTAACCGTGTCGATTGGCAGTGAAGAATAAGTGTGTGGGAATGGGTTTGTTCGGGCTCAGAGGTCCAGCTTCTCGCGGATCTTGTCCTTCATGGAGGATTTGCGCTTGGAGGAGGTGGTGCCGGCGGTGGAGTCCAGCTTCATCAGCAACTCCCTCTGCTCGTCGGTGACCTTCTTGGGTACGTCCATCCTCATGCGGACGAACAGGTCTCCGCGGGAGGACGTGTTGCCCCTGGGCAGTCCCTTGCCGGGGATCCTCAGTACGGCGCCCACCTGGGTGCCGGCGGGGATCTTTAGCATGATCCTGTCGCCCTCCAGGGTTTTGACCTCCATCTCGCCGCCCAGCACCAGCTTGGGGTAGGTGGCGGTGAGGCCGGTCCAGAGGTTGATGCCGTCCCTCTCGAACTCGCTCTGCTCCTTGACGTAGACCACCACGAACAGGTCCCCGTTGGGTCCGCCGTCGGGACTGGCGTCCCCTGCCCCGGGAACGCGGATGCGGGTGCCGCTCTCCACGCCCTTGGGTATGCGGACCTGGATCTTCGAGGTCTTCTGGATCACAGCCCTGCCGTTGCACTTGGGGCAGCGCTCGGTGTAGGTGCGGCCCCTGCCGTGGCACTGGGGACAGTCGGAGACGGACACCATCTGTCCGAAGGGTGTGTTCCGAACGGTCTGCACCTGGCCCCTGCCTCCGCAGCGGGGGCAGGTGGTCACGTTGCCGTCCTTCCCTCCGGTGCCGTTGCAGTCCGGGCACTTCACGTGGTGCGGGATGGACAGCTCCACCTCCTTGCCGTTGAGGACATCTATCAGCTCGATCTCGATGTCATACCTCAGAGAGTTCCCCGGGGCGGGACCGGACTGGCGGGACTGCCTGCCCCCTCCGAAGAAGGAGCTGAAGAAGTCCCCGCCGAAGATGTCGCTGATGTCGTCGTAGCGGGTGAAGTTGTCCCAGGAGAAGCCTCCGCTTCCGAACTGACCGTTCAGGCCGTCGTGGCCGTACTGGTCGTACATCTTGCGCTTCTCGTCGTCGGACAGCACCTCGTAGGCCTCGGAGATCTCCTTGAACTTCTCCTCGGCCACGTCCCTGGGGTCCTTCGATACGTCAGGATGGTTCTCCTTGGCCAGTTTGCGGTAGGCCCTCTTTATGGTGTCCTTGTCGGCGTCCTTGGGGACGCCGAGGATCTCGTAGTAGTCTCTGGGCATGCTTACTCGTCGTCCACGATCTTGTAGTCGGCGTCGACGAAGTCGCCGTCCGCCTTGGACTCCTGGCTCTGCTGCTTGGGAGCATCCTGCTGAGGCTGTCCCTGCTGCTGGTAGAGCTTCTGGGAGATGGGTTCCATGACCTTGTACAGGGCGTCCATCTTCTGCTTGATCTGCTCCACGTCCTTGGCGGCGCGGGCGGCCTCCAGGTCGCTGATGGCAGCCTCGACTTTAGCCCTCTCCTCGTTGGAGACCTTCTCGCCGAGCTCGTCGAGGGTCTTCCTCAGGGTGTAGATGGCAGTCTCCGACTGATTCAGCAGCTCGATCTCCTCGCGCTTCTTCTTGTCCGCGTCGGCGAACTGCTCCGCCTGCTTGACCATGGCGTCAATCTCGTCCTGGCTCAGCTTGTTGGAGGAGGCGATGGTAATCTTCTGCTCCTTGCCGGTGCCCTTGTCCTTGGCGGTCACGTTGATGATGCCGTTGGCGTCGATGTCGAAGGTGACCTCGATCTGGGGCACTCCGCGGCGTGCGGGGGGTATGCCGTCCAGCACGAACCTTCCCAGAGAGGTGTTGTCGGCGGCCATCTCCCTCTCTCCCTGGACCACGTGGATCTCCACCGAGGGCTGGTTGTCAGCGGCGGTGGAGAACACCTGGGACTTCCTGGTGGGGATGGTGGTGTTCCTGTCGATGAGCTTGGTGGCGATGCCTCCCAGGGTCTCGATACCCAGGGACAGCGGGGTCACATCAAGCAGCAGCACGTCCTTGACCTCTCCGGAGAGCACCGCTCCCTGGATGGCCGCTCCCATGGAGACGCACTCCATGGGGTCGATCCCGCGCTGGATCTTGGGACCCACGATGTTCTCCACGAAGTTCTGCACTATGGGCATCCTGGTGGGTCCGCCCACCATGATGATCCTGTCGATGTTGTCGTTCTTCAGGCCGGCGTCGCTCATGGCCTGGAGGATGGATGTCCTGCAGCGCTCCACGATGGGCTCCACAAGCTCCTCCAGCTTGGCGCGGGTGATGGTCTGCACCAGGTGCTTGGGCCCGGTGGCGTCGGAGGTGATGAACGGGAGGTTGACCTCGGTCTGCATGGTGCTGGACAGCTCGATCTTCGCCTTCTCGCAGGCCTCCCTGACCCTCCAGAACGCCATGTTGTCGGCGCTGAGGTCGATGCCGGTCTGCTTCTTGAACTCGGCCAGCACGTAGTTGGTCAGGGCCTCGTCCATGTCGGATCCTCCCAGCTGGGTGTCTCCGGAGGTGGACAGGACCTCGAACACCCCGTCGCTGAAGTCCATGATGGTCACATCAAGGGTACCTCCTCCAAGGTCGAAGACCAGGATCTTCTGGGAGGTGTCGCCCTTGTCGAGCCCGTAGGCCAGTGCGGCGGCGGTGGGCTCATTGATTATGCGGACCACGTCAAGACCAGCGATGGCTCCGGCGTCCTTGGTGGCCTGCCTCTGGTTGTCATCGAAGTATGCCGGGACGGTGATGACCGCCTTGTCGATGGTCTCGCCCAGGTAGCTCTCGGCATCCTTCTTGATCTTCTGGAGGATGAATGCGGAGATCTGCTGGGGGGTGTACTCCTTCCCCTGAGCGGTCACCTTCTCGGTGGTCCCCATCTTCCTCTTCACGTTCTTGATCGTACCGTCGGGGTTGGTGACGGCCTGCCTCCTGGCGGGCTCGCCCACCAGAAGCTGTCCGTCCTGCGTGAACGCCACGTACGACGGGAATGACTTCCCTCCAACGCTGGTCCCCTCTGCGCTGGGGATCATGGTGGGCCTGCCGCCCTCCATGATCGATGCCGCAGAGTTGCTCGTCCCCAAATCGATTCCAATTATCCTTGACATCTGTCTCACTCCTGCTGTTCGTTCTTCTGCTCTGCCGCGTCCTGCTTGGGCGCGGACTTCTTGGTCACCTTGACCTTCGCGTACCTGAGGACCTTGTCCCCCAGGCGGTATCCCTTCTGGAACACCTCCGCCACCATGCCGTCCTCGTCGCCGTCCACCGTGCACAGCGCCTCGTGCAAATTCGGGTCGAACTTGCCCGAGGCGTCGATCTCCGACAACCCCTTGGCCTCCAGCATCTTCATCAGGTTGGTCCTGATGCCGCGGACGCCCTCGACGAACACGTCGCTGCCGTCCGGATGCTCGAGGGCCCTGTCGAAGTCATCCACGATCGACAGCAGCTCGGTCATCAGACCGGCCGTGGCGAAGGCCCTGAACTCCTCGTTCTCCTTCTGGGTGCGGCGGCGGTAGTTCTCGAACTCAGCCTGCACGCGCCTGGCCATGTCGAGGTACTCCTCGGCCTTGGCCTGGGCCTCAGCAAGCGCATCCGTCTCCGGAGTCTCCTCCTGAATGTTCCCCTGTTCAGACTCTCCAGTCATACCATCGCCTTTTCGTAGTCTCCCGTGACGGGAGAAGGGGGCCGGAGCCCCTGTTTCATTCAAAAGTGCGGGATCTCACTCCTCGGCACCCATGTCGCCCATTCCGCCCGGAGGTCCGTTGGGCATGGGCATGCTGCGGGCAGCAATGACGTCGTCGATCCTGAGGATCATGACGGCAGCGTCGGTGGCCGAGTTGATGGCCTGCTTGCCGATCCTGTAGGGCTCGATGACCTTCAGGGCCCTCATGTCCTCCACCTTGCCGGTGAAGGGGTTGAGTCCAGCGGTGAGCTTGCCCTCCTTGTGCTGCTTCCTCATCTCGATGAGTACATCGATGGGGTCCAGTCCGGCATTCTCCGCGAGGGTGGTGGGGATGGACTCCATGGCGGACGCGAAGGCGTCGATGGCAATCTGCTCCCTGCCTCCGACGGATGCGGAGTACTCCCTGAGCCTCATGGCGAGCTCGACTGCGGTGGAACCGCCGCCGGTGGTGGTCATGCCGTCCTCGATTGCAACGCGGACCACGCTCCAGGCATCGATCAGGGACCTCTCGATCTCGTCGATGACGTGCTGGGTTCCTCCCCTGATGAGGATGGAGACGGACTTGACCTCGTTCAGTCCGGTGATGAAGGTCATGTCCTCGCCCTGGACCTTCTTGACCTCGACCAGGTCGGCCTTGCCGAGGTCGTCCTTGTCCAGCTCCTCCAGCTTGTTGATGATGTTACCGCCGGTGGATGCGGCCAGCTTCTCCATGTCGGACTTCTTGACGCGCCTGGCGGCGTAGATGCCTTCCTTGGCCAGGAAGTGCTGGGCCAGGTCGTCGATGCCCTTCTGGCAGAAGACCACGTTGGCTCCCACGGACTTGACCTTCTCGACCATCCTCTTCAGCATGTTCTCCTCCTCCTCGAGGAAGGCGTTCAGCTGGGTGGGGTCGGTGATCTCGATCTTGGCCTCGATCTCGGTCTTCTTGACCTCGAAGGGGGCGTCGATCAGGGCGATGACGGCGTTCTCGATCCTCTTGGGCATGCCGCTGTGGACGGGCTCCTTGTCGATGATGAGACCCTTGACCAGCTCGCTCTCCTCCATGGAGGCGCCGGTCTTCTTGACGGTCTGGATGTTGTTCAGGTCGACGGTGTACTTGCCGTCGTCGCCCTTGACTGCGACGGTCTTGACGGCCTCCACGGTCATCTTGCTGAAGAAGTCCTTGGAACCGGCGATCTGCTTGCTGTTCATGGCGGTGCCCGCGATGTCGCGGAGCATCTCCTCGTCGTCGATGGAAACCTTCTGGGCGATGTCCACCAGGATCTTCTGGGCCTCGATGTTGGCCATCCTGTAACCGGCAGCGATGACGGTGGGGTGGACGTTGGCGTCGACCATGTCGACCGCCTTCTTCAGCAGCTCGCCTGCGAGGATGACGGAGGTGGTGGTACCGTCGCCGACCTCGGCGTCCTGGGTCTTGGCGACCTCGACCAGCATCTTGGCCGCGGGGTGCTGTACGTCGATCTCCTTCAGGATGGTGACACCGTCGTTGGTGATGACGACGTCGCCCATGGAGTCGACCAGCATCTTGTCCATTCCCCTGGGGCCCAGGCTGCTCCTGACTGCGTCGGAGATGGTCCTGGCCGCTGCGATGTTGTTGAACTGGGCGTCCTTGCCCTTGTCCCTCTTCGTGCCTTCCTTCAGAATCACTATAGGTGCGTTACCCATTCCCATTGTGTATTCCTCCTTGTATAGGGTCGGATTATACTGAGCCTCCTGACGTTTGTTCTTCTATATAAACATTCGCTGTTAGCGATGTATCTATCCTTCTATAAATAAGGATGGTATAATCCGGGGACTCCGCCCCCGCTTATATCCCATGAAGCCGATGGCCGGGCATGGCCGTCAGACTTCCCTGCGGGATGGAGCTCCGTCCGGCATCCGCCGAGGACATGGCGTACGCGATCGGGTGCATCGGGGCGGACGTGATCGAGTCCGTGGATTCTGATGAGAAGGAGATCGCGCCGCTCTGGATCGAGTCCGTAACCAAGGTGGCGGCGGAGAGCATCTCGAAGAGGGCGATGGGGGACGAGGTGCTGATCCTCAGCGACGGCGGCGAGAACGCCGGTATGCTCTGGCTGGGGGTGTCGGCGGACCAGTTCACCTCCGAGCCCACGGGTTACGTGCTCGGCATAAGGGTCGAGCCCGGGTACAGGGACAGGGGGGTCGGCGGGGAGATGCTGGCCTGGGCGGAGTCCCGCTTCAGGGAGATGGGTCTGACGTCGGTGACCCTCAACGTGGGCTCCGCCAATGCGGATGCGGTGAGGTTCTACGAACGCTGCGGATACGTTCCGAGAAGCATCGTCATGCGCAAGCGTATCTGAGGCGTTTTTACTTGCGAGATTTGCGTTGAATGACGTTTCTCCGATCAGTGCCAGTTCCATACCTGGTTGTGTATCTACACCCGGTAATCGGATAATTCGAGCAACCGTAGAACTGTCCGTACTCACCCTTCCTCAGAACCATATCGCCGCCGCATACCGGACATGTTAACGGAGCAGCATCAGGTTCATCGCCCGAACCTAAGATTTCCTTGTAGAACCTGGACTCCGAACCCTTGACCGCCACCAGATAGACTCTCTTGCTGGCACGTGTCAAAGCCACATAGAACAGCCTCCTCTCCTCATCCAACCTGCTGTCCCCGCCGTTTAGAAGCAAAGGTATGAGTGGCGACTCTTCCCTCAGATTCGGGAAACCGTATCTTCCTACCTTGTTGTTCAGGATGAACACGTTGGATGCCTGCAGCCCCTTGGAACCGTGGATGGTCCTGAATGTCATCTTCAGAAATGGTCTGCGAGCATCGGTAACCCTGAACGAACCGTCCCCGATGTCCGGTCTCCACTGAAGACCTATGTCCCCAAGCTTCACGATGTCATGACTATACCTGCCGAGGAAAAGGACCGATTCGTCATCCGGGATGTTACGGAGTTCGTCGGCAACAAGCCTGTATGCTTCAGCCTCCGTCTTGGCGGACAGGCCCACGACCCTGCAGTCGTGTTCCGCACCTCCCACCAGATTCTTCTTTATCTGCCTGGGGTTACGCATTATGAATTCACCGCTCTTCCTCAGGAGATCCCCTGTGAAGCGATATGTGGTCTCGATCCTGCAGACCTCCGATGGACCCCAATAACTCTCGAAATCCAGGATGTATGAAACGTCGCTGCCGCTGAAGCGATAGATGCTCTGCCAGTCATCACCCACACAGAACAACCTGTAATCCTTCGATGCACGCATCGCCTTCAACAGATTGAACCTGGATCTCGATATGTCCTGATACTCATCCACTATGACGAATTCGTACGGATGAGTCCAGCCGTTCCTGACACGATCCGATGCCATGTTCAGCATATCCTCGAAATCCACCTCGTTACGGAGACCCAGTTGCTTCTGATACTCTTCGTAGATCGGACGTAGAACGGCCCCCAATCTCCTAAGTGAATCCCGTACTCTCCTGTCGCCTGATGTTGGATATACCTCGTCCCATGACGACCCGTACCCTTTGATGAAGAGTATCGCGGTGGTCATGGACGATGCAAGGGATTCCAACCTCAACCTGCCGCTCTGCACCATGCGATCGAACAGGTTGATCGGCGATACCGGGGATCTTTCCACCCCAAGGCAAGACAGTTTGGATTCGAGTTCCTCCAAGAGCGTCCCTTCGGACCTGCTATACGCGAACAGTTCCACGAGCTTGGTGCCGTTCGCACGATGGATGGTCTTCTTCCATTCCATCGACTGTCTGTACACCTCTGCGGCGTCGGGATTGGCATCGATCATGAATCTTGCCACATTTCCGTCACGGTCCGTTCCGAAGTACTCGATGTATATGTCCGTACCAACGATATGGAAATCCGGGCGGTACTGCCCATGCTTGTCGTCGGAAGTGTCCACCGGATAAGGATCCTCATAGATGTACGGGATTCCGTTCACGGCAAGGAAGTTGGCGATATCGGCCTCGCCGAAACTCTTCACCCTCTCCCCGTTCAACGTTATCAGCGGATTCTCCCTGAGATATCTGACATAGTCCCCGTTGGTGACGAAGGAGAACTCGTCGGTGTGGGTTCCGTAATCGAATGCTATGTATTCGTTTAAATGTGCCAGGAAACTTGGATCTCCCGCCCTCCTCTGCAATTCCTCAGTGATGAATCTATTCAGATCCATGTGAGAGACGCTTGGTTTCTTCCCTTCTGAAGAGGCTATGATCCTCAGCCCCAGTCTGTGGAATGTGGTGATATCGATGCGATCTCCGGTCTCCTTCAGTATACGTTCCTTCAACTCGTTGACCGACGCATTGGTGAAAGACAAGAGGAGCATCTCCTCCGGACGGGCCTTTCCCGAGAGTAAAAGATCCTTGACCAGACCAACTATGGTCGTGGTCTTTCCCGTTCCCGCACCGGCTATGACAAGACGCGTATTGACATCCATGGCTATGGCTGCCAGCTGCTGACCGTCCAGAACTCTCCCTTCAACAGGATTGATGGAACTGCCGACATTTCCGGACAGTTTCTTTGCCAATTCCGCATTGTGTCGACGGACATCGTTGGGATAGCGGCCATATCTCTCGAGAAATTCGAGTATGCTACCCCTGAATGCTTTGTTCACCAGCCCAAGTCTGAAGAGCAGCCCCCTCGACCTCTTCCTGGATTCCTCCGCTGTCCGAGAACAATCACCCATGAATGATTCCGCTGAGACAGGTTCTATGAAATCTGAACCGTCGATTGCAGATGACATGATCCCCAGAGCCGTTTCCAGCTCTTGGAGAAGGATCCTGTCCTTTTCCTTCATTGAATCCGAATGACAGTGACCGTATTAAGATGGTCCAAAGGACGACATGACTCATCGACCGATTGACTAGCACATCTAAAATCGGCTGACAATAGGCGGACCCGCCGGGATTCGAACCCGAGTCGGAGGTTCCGAAGACCTTCAGGATATCCGGCTACCCTACGGGTCCGTCATCGCTCAATCTTGGTCCTGATATTTTAGGGGTGGCTCGGAACGCTGTCCCCGGGATCGTTGCGACGGAGCATGCACCACGGGGATGGGATGTGCACACCTGGCTCATTCAATTCCCGACGCTGTGACATAGAAAACAGGGCGGTACACGTCGGCGTTAACATTTAATTTGATACAGCAATCCGCGGCCCATGGCCAAGATCGCGATGAACCACGGATCCGGCGGAGAGGTCATGCAGGAGTTCGTCTCCAAGCATGTGACCGCGCACTTCCCCAAGATGGACTTCCAGGTACCACTCAGCTCCCTGGACGACTCCGCCGTGGTGGACGGCATCGTATTCACCACCGACGGCCACACCGTGAAGCCGCTCTTCTTCCCCGGAGGGGACATCGGACGCCTGTCCGTCGCGGGCACGGTGAACGACATTTCAGTGATGGGCGCGGAGCCTCTGGCACTATCCTGCTCCCTGATCCTGGAGGCGGGACTGGAGATGGATGTGGTGGACAAGGTCCTGGAGTCCATGGGCAACACCTGCAGGGAATGCGGCGTCCCGGTGGCCACCGGCGACACCAAGGTCGTGGACGCGGGAGCGGTGGACCAGATGTTCATGGTCACCTCCGCCGTGGGCAGGCGCTCGCCGTACATGGACAGGAACCTGGAGACGGCCAGACAGTACAGGAAGGTGGATTCCGAGTGGGCCACCGACGACAACATCCGTCCGGGTGACGCCATCATCGTCTCCGGATACGTGGGGGACCACGGTGTTGCAGTCCTGTCATCCAGGGAGGGATACGGGTTCGAGAGCGAGGTGGGCTCGGACGTGGCCCCGCTGAACGGTCTGATCGCCGAAGCACTGAAGACGGGAGGCATCGTGACCATGAAGGACCCCACCCGCGGAGGCATCGCCAACCTGCTCAACGAGTGGGCTGACAAGTCCAAGGTGGGCATCGAGGTCTCCGAGACCGACATCCCCCTGAGGGACGGCACCGCCAACGCCTGCGAGATGCTGGGCATCGACCCGTTCAGCATCGGCAACGAGGGCAAGGTCATGATCGCCTGCGTCCCGGAGATGGCTGAAGAGGTGCTGAAAGCCGTAAGGTCCCATCCATACGGCAAGGATGCGGCGATAATCGGCCACGCCTACGAGACCGACGTGCCCCGCGTCATACTCCGCACGGAGATCGGCGGACGCAGGATCCTGGAGCCCCCGGTGGGCGACCCGGTGCCGAGGATCTGCTAATTCCGATTATATAGGATGTAATCAATGCGAACGCAGGTGCTTCCAAATGGTGACGTTCCTGCCGTTCAAGGGCCTCAGACCCGCATTGAGAGACGACGAGACTATCGCAGACAGGGTTTCCCCGCCCTACGACGTCATCGGCCCGGAGGCGCTGGCGGAGCTACAGTCCCACGGGTGCAACGTCACCCGCTTCACACTGATGCCCGACAACGGCAGATACACCAACGCCAGGAAGGAGTTCGACGTCGCCCTGGCCGACGGTTTGCTCGCCGAGGACGAGCCCTCGTTCTACCTCTACCGCCAGACCTTCGACGACTCCGGGGTCACCAGGGTCAGGACCGGCATCGCCGGGATCCTGAGGACCGAGGACTACTCCGAAGGCGGTGTCATACCCCACGAGGAGACCTTCTCCAAGGTGAAGGCGGACCGCCTGAACCTGCTGAGGGACATGGAGGTGCACCTGGAATCCATCTTCGGCATATTCCCGGGTCTGGGCGCGGAGCTCATGGCCGCTGTGAACGATGCGGCCGAGCCTCTGTATCAGATCACCGACGGGGACGGTGTCAGGCACGAGTACCTGAAGGTCTCCGACCCTTCGATAACGTCCAAGATCACCGAGACGCTGAAGAGCCAGAGCATGCTGATCGCCGACGGTCACCACCGCTACGAGACCGCATTGGCCTATGCGAAGGAGAACCCGGGCATCGAGTGCAAGCAGTTCGTCCTGGCCACCCTTGTGGCCGCCGATGACGAGGGCCTCGTGATCTGGCCGACACACCGCCTGGTGGACGCCGGGGACATCGGAGAGAACGGCGCGGTCAAGAAGATCCAGAAGACCGCGCTGGAGACCGAGGAGACCACTCCTGAGGAGATGCTGGCGAAGCTCCCCGATTACGATATGGGCTTGTACTTCAAGACCGGCAGGTGCATGCTGGCGAGGCACCCCCGCTCCGAGAGCGAAGACCCCCTGTGGGGACTGGACACCTACATCGCCCAGCAGCTGGTGCTCAACGGTGTGTACAAGGCCGACGAGGGCAAGTCCAAGGTGTCGTACGACGCCGATACCGACTCCGTCATGAAGTCGATGGCAGCAAAGCAGCACGACCTGGCGATCATACTCAACCACCCCCGCCTCCAGAGCATCTGGGACCTGTCCCTCTCGGGCAGGAGGATGCCCAAGAAGACCACATACTTCTTCCCGAAGATCTGGTCGGGGTTCGTGTTCTACCCCATGAGGAAGTGAGTGAGAAAGGAGCCGCCGACGGGAATCGGACCCGCGACCTATGCCTTACCAAGGCATCGCTATACCACTTAGCCACGGCGGCCTCAAGCCCTCAAACACGCTATCTGTTATAAAGGTATCCCATGCCCGCTCCCCCGATAACGTTTAACCTGTATGGGCGCTAACCGTGGACCATGAAGAGAGAGATGAGTTCCTTCGACATCCGCTCGGTGTCTGCGGAAATGGCCGGACTGGAAGGCGGGCACATGGACAAGGTCTTCCAATGGGACTCGGGCACCGTCCTCTTCCGCATCAACGTCAGCGGACAGGGGAAGAGGGACCTCTTCTTCAAGGACGGGAAATGGCTGTATCTGCCTTCCAAGAAGCCGGAGACGCCGCTGAATCCCCTGTCATTCGCCACTTATCTTAGGAAATACCTTGACAACGCCCGCATCGGCAGGACGGTGCAGCAGGGATTCGACAGGATGCTGGTCACCGAGGTGTTCAAAGCCGATGCCGATTACAAGTTGATCTTCGAGCTCTTCGGCGGCGGGAACATCCTGCTGGTGAAGGACGGCGTCATCGTGAACTGCCTGATCCACAAGACCATGAAGGACAGGGCGGTGCGTCCCGGGGAGCCTTACGTGATGCCGAAGGTGCGCTTCGATCCCGTCTCTTCTCCGAGGGAGGATTTCGATCCCGTGTTCGCCGCATCCAATTCGGATGCGGTGAGGACGCTGGCCACCGGCATCGGTCTCGGCGGACAGTACGCCGAGGAGGTCTGCCGTCTCGCAGGGGTGGACAAATCCACCAAGGCCGCGGAGCTGGCACATGATGATCTCAACGCTCTGTGGGATGCCATGCGCGACATGGTCTCCGGGATCCTGGAGTCCCCGGTGCCCACCATGTACACCGACGGTGACGAGGTGGTGGACATCACCCCCGCCGATCTCGGGATATACGAACAGTACCAGAAGGTCACATTCCCCACGATATCCTCCGCGGTGGAGGAGCTCATGTCCCGCCTGGGCGAGAAGGAGGAGCGCACCAGGGTGGACCCGGAGCTGGAGCGCCTGCGCAGACGCATGGAGAGCCAGACGGAGACGGTGGAGTCTTACCGCAGGGAGGCGGACGACCTCCGGGAGAAGGCGGATGCCCTGTACACCGATTATGCGAAGGCGGACGAACTGCTGAAGGTGCTCAACGAACAGAGCGCCAAGCTCACCTGGGAGAAGCTGAAGGAAGGGGCTATGAAGATACCTTTCGTCAAGAGCATCGATCCCTCCAAGAACTCCGTCGTCGCCACCCTGAACGGCAAGGATGTGCGTCTGGATTACACAAAGGGACTGGACGCCAACGCCTCCGACATCTATGCCAAGGGCAAGGAGATCGGGGAGAAGTCCGCCAGGGCCAAGGAGGCACTCAAGGACACCGAGGCTGCCATCGCCAAGAGGGAGAAGGGTCTCGCCAGGGAGGAGGTGGCCAGGGCATCGAGAGCACAACCCACCAAGCAGTTCTGGTTCGAGAGGTACAAGTGGTTCGTAACCTCCGGCGGAAAGCTTGTCATCGCAGGGAAGGACGCCCACACCAACGACAACATCGTCAAGAAGCATCTGAAGGACGCGGACGTGTATGCGCACGCGGACCTGCATGGTGCCCCGTCCACCATACTCAAGGACGGTCAGAAGGCCTCGGATGCTGAGCTCAGGGAAGCATGCCACTTCGCGCTGGCACAGTCCAAGGGATGGGTTGCCGCCCTCAGCGACGGCAGCGCCTACTGGGTCTATCCCGACCAGGTGTCCAAGACCCCGGAGGCGGGAGAGTTCGTTCCCAGGGGAGCGTTCATCATCCGCGGCAAGAGGAACTACGAGTACCACCTGCCCATGCGCCTGGCCGTTGGAGAGATAACATATCAGAACGAACGGAAGGTCATGTGCGGTCCCGAGGAGTCCGTCAAAGCCGTGTCCGGGAAATATTTCGTCATAGTCCCCGGCAGGGGCAAGGCGGGGAAGACCGCGGCGCACATGGCCAAGGAGTTCGGCGTTCCCGAGGAGGAGGTGGCGAGGATCATCCCGCCCGGGGACTGCGAGATATCATCGAAGGTGTGGCCGGAAGAGCCTGCCGGCGACGAATGATTGTAGAAGGGTGGTGCCCGCGCCGGAATTCGAATCCGGGTCAAGAGATCCGCAATCTCACAGGATATCCAAGCTACCCCACGCGGGCGAAATGTGCGCGGATCGAACGCGGAGAGGTTTAGATCTCGCTGTGGGAGAGGTAGCGGGTGATGTAACCGGCGATGCGGTTCCTCATGGTGACGGAGGACACGTCGGTAAGGTTGTTGACCATGACCTTGTTCTCCTCGAAGTCCATGCTGAACGCCTCGGGGTACTTGTTGACGAGTTCGATAGACACTCTCTTGATGTATGTGGGTCTGATTCTTCCCATATCTTTCACCGAGTAGGCCGGATTAAGTGGATTCATTATTTAATGGTTGCTCACTGAACCGCACCCGCCGCGAGCATCCGGAATATATATCCGGAGTCAGAACTCACCCTTCCTGGGCTTGCCGCAGCTGAGCTTCCCCTCCGGGCAGGGACCCCTCACACAGGGCGGTCCCGCATTGGCAAAAATGGTGGGGGACACCTTCCTGCACTGCCTGAGCATCTCATCCGCCATCTCCCTGATCTCCCACTGGGCCCTGTTGCAGCATCTCAGCGAGAACAGATGCAGCAGCTCCCTGGCGTTCATGGTGATGGTGATGTTGGTGGTGCAGCCGTTGGGCAGCACGTACCTGGCGTCCTCCGGGGGAACGCCCAACTCGATCAGACGGTTGTAGGCGCTCCAGACGGAGTCCATCAGGGAGGAATAGATCTCCTCCCGCTCCTGCTGCTCCTCCACGGTGTGCGGTGTAACGTAGGTGGGCTTCTCCAGGGAGACGTACCTCTGGCTCTGTTGGGAGAACGACGCGATGCGGTGCCTGACCAGCTGATGGGTCAGCGATCTCGATACGCCCTCCACGGAGAAGGTGAACACGGCGTGCTCGATCACAGAGTGGTGGCCCATGCCGACGATGCGTCCCAGCACCTTGTCCGGGTCCCCGGAGTCCAGAAGCTCGTGTGACGGGCGTTCGGAATAGCAAGACTTCCCCGCCGCCGCGCAGACCGCGTCGGCCCCGGGCGTATATGCCAGCAGCTGTACCTTCATTCCACTCCCTCGTGATTCCATGCCGATGAATGTATGTCCCTCAGACGCTCCGGGTCCATCAGGTCCGCCAACCTCACCTTGCGTATCTCAAGGTCCCCGAGGCGTTGGGAGATGCCTTCCACATGGGCGTCACCGCATACCACTACTATGTTATTGAACCTCTCTGCATAATCGCGGATCTGTTCCGCCATGTGGTCGTTGCGCTCGTCGATGAGCTTGCGGACCATGGTGGGATAGCGGCGGCGCATGTCCTCCATCATCCCCTCCTCGTCCCTGCCGAACTCCTCCGCCACCTTGTCCGCGCCCTTGGATCCACGGACGTTGTCGGTGTACGTGGAGAATGCGTACCTCATCTTCTCCCTCAGGGGCATCTCCTCCCACATCTCCCCCATGGCCCGGTACGCATCCGTGTCTATGAACCCGATCTCCGCTCCGACCAGCTTCCCGGTGTTGACCGCCGTGAGCAATTCTTTGCCAACATCGGTGCTGTGGTCCTCCGCCATGCGGTTCTGGTATTTGGCGGCCCGGCGATAAACCCAGGGCATCTTCTTCTCGTCCTCGGGTGAGGGTTTGGCGTCACCGCTCTGGATAGCGTTGAGGGCGTTGTACCGGGAGACGTCCAGCTCCACCAGCACCGCATCCGGCCAGATGTGCTTGACCAGGTTCATCACCGCCACGCTGATGTCGAAGACGTGGCCGGTGCCGATGATCGTTATCATCGCGCCTGTGATGCAGTACCTTGTTATAACGCTCCCGACGGTCGTTTTAACTACTGCCCCTGCAATCAACGAGCATGGGCAGGACGTACGACCTGGCGATCTTCGACATGGACGGCACACTCACCACCAACAGGAGCTCCTGGGCATACGTGCACGAGTGGTTCGGGGTGGACAACGAGGAGGCCTACCGGGCCTTCGTGAACATGGAGATCGACGAGCGGGAGTTCATGCGCAGGGACATCGCCCTCTGGAAGACCGCCAAGCCGGACATCTCCAGGAGGGACATCATCCACATCATGCGCAGCCTGCCCCTTATCGACGGGATCCAGGAGACCGTGGCCGCCTTGCAGTACGCCGGGATCAAGTGCGTGATCTGCAGCGGGGGCATCGACATCGCCGCCGAGATGATCGTCAACGAGTACGGCTTCGACGGCTACGCCGCCGACGGTCTGGAAATTGATGAGGAAGGCAAGCTCACGGGAGAGGGGATCATCGTGGTGGACCTGCGGGAGAAGGGCGTCACCACGGAGAGGCTCATCGAGCAGTACGGATCCACCAAGGAGCGGACGTTCGCCGTGGGGAACTCCTTCACCGACATCTCCATGTTCGAGGCCTGCGGCATGTCCATAGCGTTCAATCCGGTGGACGAGTACACGGAGAAGGCCGCCACCCACTGCGTCCACAGCGGGAACCTGTCGGATATCTTAGAACTCGTCTTCGTCCAGGTCCAGGACGGGGTATGACTTCTCCCCGTACTTGCCGTAGATGCGGACCACGTCCCTTGCTTCGACCGTTCCGTGGTGCAGGAGCTTGTCCCTGGTCTTGATGGCGTGGATGAAGCAGTCCATGTCCTCCAGCTCCAGGCGGTTGCCGATGACGAACTCGTCGTCCGGCTCCGCGGTGATCCTGCGGGAGTAGCTGACACGATCGTTGTTCACGGTGACCTTGATGCTCAGGTTGTCGAACTGCTGGCACCAGAGCATCTTCACCTTGTCGGCGGTGCACTTCTTCACCCTGCGGTCGCCGTCCAGCTCGATGGAGCACACCCTGAGCCTCCTGCCGTCCTCCAGCAGGAACTCGTCGCCCACGGTGATGAGGTCCGTCTCCTCCAGCTCGGTCACCGTCCTCTCGGAAACCGGACCGTCGCTGATGACCACCTGAGTCTTGATCAGTTTGGGCAACTGGATGGTGGTGGAGAACGTGCGCCCGCATTCGGTGCACCTGAGGGTGCACTCCAGCGACGCCTTTCCCATGCGGCCTCTCAGGACCTCGTGCACGGTATCGTCATCGCAGTCGGGGCAGTCGAAGTAGATTGAATCGGGGACCTCTCTGGGCATCTCTGTCACCTCGTCATGAAGGGGAATCCGTGCCCCGGGACGATGACGTCGGCGAAGTTGGCGATGGATTTTATACTTTCCATGGCCGCCTCCCTGTCGTTGCAGATACCGGGGGGCACCATCCTGCGGTAGTTGTCCTCCGTCGGTATGGCATCGCCGGCGATCACGTATGCGCGATCCGCCTCGATGAACACGCTCATGCTGTCGTCGGAGTGCCCGGGGGTGTGGACCAGCCTGACGCCGGAGCACAGCTGCATGTCCCCCTCCACCACATTCACGTCCGCGCCCAGGTCGGCGCCGCCCGCTTGAACGTATATCTCCGCGTTGGGGAACATGTCGATGTTGCCGACATGATCGCTGTGGGAATGGGTCAGCACGACAGTGTCAACGTCCTTGGGGAAGATGCCCAGGTCCCTGAACGAGGTCTTCAATGCGGGACGCATGAACTTGCTGCTGGTGTCCACCACTATCATGCTGTCCCCGGCGCGCACGAGAGTGGATGTGGAGTGCGCCTCCAGAAGATTATGGTCCTCATCCCGGACCAGATACCCCACCGCAAGGACGTCCAACCCGATCATGTTTGCCGAATCCCCTCATATATAGATAAAGCGCACGAGCGCATACGTCTTCCATGAGGAGGGTGACCGTGAGATACGACCCGTCGCTGAAGATGTCCGAGCATCCGGACGTGTATCCGCCGTCCGAGGACAGCATCCTGTTGATAGAATCCCTGGAGGTCCGTCCGGGGGAGAGGGTGCTGGAGGTCGGCTGCGGTTCCGGGGTGGTGTCCATGCACTGCGCCGCCAACGGCGCCAGGGTCACCTGTGTCGATGTGAACCCATATGCGGTGGAGCTCACCAGAAAGAACTTCATCGATAACGGACTGTCCGGGGAGTTCGCCGAATCAGACGTATACGGGAATGTGAACGGCGTCTTCGACACCATCCTGTTCAACCTCCCGTACCTTCCCGCCGATGATGAGGGATTGTTAGCGAAGGCCTGGTCCGGAGGGGGGGACGGTCTCGGACCGTTACCGCGCCTGCTGGATGCCGGCGATCATCTGGTCCCGGGAGGGAGGATCGTCGTGGTGGTGTCCTCGCTGATGGACCGGGACAGGCTGAACGCTATGCTGGAAGGGTTCGAAGTGACCGTCCTGGGGGAGCTGCCGCTATTCTTCGAGCGGCTGAGTGTCCTGGAGATCAGAGCACCTTGTTGATCTCTTTGACCAACAGGTCGTTGGCGCGCTTGCCGTCCAGCTTTCCCCTGAGGGCACCCATGACGGGGCCCATCAGCGGACCAACGGCGGCCAAGCCCTTGGACCTCACGAAGTCCAGCCTCTCGGAGACGATCTTGGCGATCACGGCCTCGGCCTCACCCTCGTCCACGGCCTCCAATCCCAATGCGGATGCGGCCTTGCGGGCGTCCTTGCCGGTGCGGGCCATCTCCCTGAGGATGGCGGGAACGGCCTCCTTGGCGAAGACCCCCTCGGACAGTGCGGTGAACACGCCGATCACCGAGTCCTCGGACATGGCGGTGATGTCTATGCCCTCGGACTCCAGCTCGCCGTAGGTGTTCAGGAACGTGGTCGCCGCGACGGATGCCATGCCCTCCACGGATGCGGCCCTCTCGAAGATGTCCGCATGGTCCTGGCGGACCAGCTGCCTGGCCTGCTGCGCATTTATCCCATAGGTGCTCACCAGACGGGCCTCGGTCTCCTCCGGGAGCTCCGGCAGGTTCTCGCGGACCTCCGCCATATGCTCCTCGGTCACCCTGATGGGCGGGACGTCGGTCTCGGGGTACATCCTGGCCGCTCCGGGCAGGGGACGGGAATACTTCGAGGTGCCGTCGGGCAGCGGGTCGCGGGTCTCCTCCGGCACACCGATCAAAGCCTCATTGGCCCTGGCCACCGCCGCCTCCAGGGCGGACTGGGCCTTGGCGGCGGATGCGGCGCAGAGCACGAAGGCGTCGTTCTCGCCGGTCATGCCCAGGTGCGCCCTCAGCTTGTCCACGTAATCGCCGGAGATGCCATAGGCGGGGAGCTCGTCGGAATGGAAGATACCCTTCACACCGCGGGCCCTGGCCCTCTGGGCCATCTCCGCACCCAAGCGGAGCTTGCCCTCGTCGCCGTTCATCACTCCCGCGAATCCGGGGAGTCTCACGGCCAGAACCTTACCCTTGGAGGACAGTGCGCCCTGGATCACCTTGGACTGGCAGTCCGCGAACAGGTCGGTGACGTCCTCGCAGACGAACTCTGCAGGCTTCACGCCCCTGCCCTCCAGGATGCCCTTGATCCTGATGAGCATGTTCTGGCGGTTCATCTCGTTCTCGACGTACAGCGGCAGCAGCCTGAGCTCCTGCACGCCCTTGATCTCTATGCGGGCACCGCCGGGGACGGAGATGTTCAGGTCCTCCCTGATGGTGCCGATGCCGCGCTTCACCCTCTTGGTGGCCCTCAGCAACGTTCCGATGCGATAGGCAACCTCCAGCACCTCCTCCGGGGTGTGCATGTCGGGGCCGGTGGCCACCTCGATCAGCGGTATGCCCAACCGATCCAACCTGTAGGTGACCTCGGCGTCGTCCGCCTCCACCTTCCTGGCGGCGTCCTCCTCCAGACAGATCGATAGGATGGAGACATCCTTCCCGTTCACGTCCAGGGAACCGTCCATGGCCACCAGCGCGGTGCGCTGGAACCCGGAGGTGTTGGAACCGTCCACCACGATCTTCCTCATGAAGTGGATCTCGTCCACCGTCCTGGCCTTCATCATCTCCGAGAAGGTCAATGTGGTCTCCAGGGCCTCGGAGTCCGCGGAGTGGGGAGGCTCCTCGTCGAGTTCGACAAGGCAGGATACGCCGGGAACGGCCTGGTATCTGTAACCCAGGTTCCTCCTGAACTGTGCGAGTGCCGCCCTATCGATCTCGCCGGTCTCGCCGGTGGTGGGCCTGAGCCTGCGGTATACGGAGCCGACACCGTCCTCGCTGAGACGGCTCTCGCAGGAGCAGAACAGCTTGTGGGTGTCCAGCTGCTGGTGGATCTCGATGCCGCATGTGAGCTTGTGTTCCATCAGAACTCCCTCCTGTCGCCCATCTCGCCGGCGAGCGGCGTGGCCATCATGGTGCGGCCCTCCTCCGGGGAGGATGTGTTCGCCAGCACCCACCTGAGCTTGATGTACGCGGTTTCCGGGAGCATATCCAACAGCGGCACCACGCCCGCGGCCAGAAGGTCCCTGCCGGTATCGTATACATTCATGTTCACCCTTCCGTTGAGGCACTGTGACGTCATCGCCACCACCACGCCCTTGGCGCAGGCCTCCCTCAGCATGGGAACGAAGGATGAGTTCACGTGTCCCAGGCCGGAGCCTGCGAACACAACACCCTTGGAACCCATGATCAGCGGGCGGAAGGTCTCCGGGTCCATGCCCGGGAAGTACTGGAGCAGCAGCACGCCGTCCTCCATGTCCGTCCTTGCTATGACGGGCTCGTCGGAGACGTCGCGTGCGTCGGAGAGCATGTCTATCTTCCCCTTCGCGTCGATGTGGGCCACCGGTGTGGCGTTGATGCTGCGGAAGGCATCCCTGCGGGAGGTGTGCATCTTCCTCACCCTCGTACCCAAGTGGACAGCGAAGGAATCGTCGCCGGAGGTATCGTGCATGATCACGAAGACACCGGCCTTCTTGGCCTCGGTGCAGAACCTGGCGCAGGCCATCAGGTTGGTGGATGCGTCCGACGAGGGACGGTCGGATGACCTCTGTGCTCCAACGAGCACGACAGGTTTGGATATTCCCTGCAGCATGAACGACAGCGCAGCCGCTGTGTATCCCATGGTATCCGTTCCATGAGGTATGATGACCGCATCCGCACCGGAGGCGATCTCGTCCCTGATGCACTCGGCCATCCCCTTCCAGTGCTCCGGACCCATGTTCTCGGAGAATATGGAGAACAGCACCTTCGCACGGATGTTGGCGATGTCCCTGATCTCCGGGACGGCGTTGACCATGTCCGATGTGGACAGTGCGGGATGGACGGCGCCGGTACGGTAGTCAACGTACGACGCGATGGTGCCGCCGGTACCGATCAGCGAGATGGTGGGCAGACCCTTCTTCGGCTCCACGTCAGCTTCCCTGTGGGCGGGCTCCGCCGGCGACTCCTCCACCTTCAGTTTGGATCCGGAGTCCACCTTGATCCCCACGTTGTACCCGCTCTTCATCTTCAGGATGACGATGTCGGGGCCACTGAACTCGTGATGGGGCATCAGCCTGCCCCTGTAGCTCCTGCCCCCGGTCTCAAGGACCACCATCGAACCCTCGGTAGCACCGGCCGCCTCAAGCAGCCGCACGGTATCGTCTGAATAGCTCATGCTGCTCGCGCGCGCATCCTGTTATTGGTTATTATGGGTTGCGCGGGTGCACTTTCACAAGAAGTGAGGGATGTGCCGAATAATTAGGGTGAACGTAAGGTCATCTGCCCAAATGCACAGGGATTCTACCACATTCTGCTGGTAGAAAAAGTAGTATTTGGTAGAAAAAAGTATATGGTTATATCCCGTGTCATGAGTATGCGCGAGGATGAGACGACCGAATTCAAAAGGGAATACTCAGACTCGATAATCAAAACGGTTGTGGCATTCCTTAACACCCGTGGCGGAACCATCTATATCGGCGTCAACGACGAAGGTCAGGCAATTGGTGTTAACGAACCAGACGACCTGTCAAGAAAAATCACACAGGAGCTCATGGACAACATCCGTCCAGACGTCATTCATTTTCTCCGCGTAGGGCCAATTGAAATGAATGGCAAGGATGTCGTTCAGATCATCATTTTTGAAGGCACGGACAAACCGTACTATCTTAGGAGGACGGGCATCAACACGAAAGGGGTGTACGTCCGCAGAGGACCTGCATCGGTCCCCGTATCAGATACGGAACTGATGAGATTGGTAAGAGAATATGCTCCCATCAAATTCGAAGAAACGGATTCCGTCCTCCAGGACCTCACATTTGAATGGACTGAGAAGGTCTTCGCGGAACACAACACAGCATTCGGAGAGACTCAGAAACGCACACTCGGATTCTACTCCGGCAACGGGAGATACACGATGCTGGCATACTTCCTCTCAGACCAGAATACCATCGGCATCAAGATGGCTGCTCATAGCAGCAAATTCAAAGAGACGATTATCGCCCGTGAGGAGACCGCAGGTTCGGTTCTAAAACAGCTCAACGATGCCATGGCCTTCATAGAATCGTTCAACCGCAGTCGTACCGAGATCACAGGCCTTGTGCATACCGATGCACGCATTTACCCCATGATTGCCATAAGGGAGGCTGTCGTAAATGCTATCGTTCACAGAGACTACAGCATAGACGGACCCACTCTGATATCATTTGTCGGGAACGACCTGATCATAACCTCTTTAGGAGGGCTTCCATACAAAATCGGGGTGAATGATATCATGGACGGGATATCGGTTCCCAGAAATCCAAGATTGGCCGGCATATTCCAGCGTCTCGGATTCATAGAGGCATATGGGACCGGCATACCGAGAATAATGTCATGTTACGAGGACAGCCTGTTCGAACCGAACATAAAGTCCGAAGGTGCCACATTTACGATACGCTTGCCTCCAACAGACTTCAAGACTGATGATCCGACAGTAAAGGAAGTGGTAAGGCTACTCCTCAACGGCCCCATGGGAAGAAAGGAGATCGAAGATACACTGGGGGTGTCTCGCAGCAAGGCTACCAACGTCCTCAACCTGCTGATCTCCAACGGGATCGTAGTATCCAAGGGCAGTGGCAGAAATACATTGTATAAGTTACCCTGATTCTACTTTTTTCTACTTTTTTCTACCATTTCTACCAGCAGAATGTAGTAGAATCTGAGCCCATATCTTTTTACAATGCACAGGCACGCCCGCAAGTATCATTATGTGCCACCAGGATACCGCGTCATGCACAACATCACGGTGGGAATGGAGTACGACGTCCTGAAGGAGAACCGTGCCCTTGCCAACGAGAATTACAACATGCTCAAGGACCACGATGTGTTCTCCGTGGACTTCATGGGCTCCATCGGCGCCGGCAAGACCGCGCTGATCATCGCCCTGGCGGAGAGGCTCAGGCAAAAGGGGAAGAAGGTCCACGCCATCGCCGGCGACGTCACCGGCACCGACGACATGGACAGGATGACCGCCTCCGGCCTGGAGACCACCAACTGCAACACCGGGAAGGAGTGCCACCTGGAAGCGCACATGGTGGGCGAGAGGCTGAAGACCATCGACTTCGACGATGTGGACGTGCTGTTCATCGAGAACGTGGGCAACCTGGTCTGCCCGTCGGATTTCCCTCTCGGCACCGACGTTAGGGTCGTGGTGATATCCACCACCGAGGGGGACGACATGGTCAGGAAGCACCATGACATCTTCATCCACTCCGACCTGGCGATCCTGAACAAGATGGACATCGCCGACGCGGTGGGTGTGGACCCGAACATCATCATCAGAGATTACAACGAGCTCACCGGCGGCAGGAAGGAGATCATCCCCTGCAGTGCCAGGACCGGTGAGGGCATAGACGCCATCTTGGAAGCACTGGGGCTGTGAACATGAGGATACTCGCAGTTGGAGGAGGCGGCAGGGAGCACGCCGCGGTGGAAGCGCTCCACAGGTCCGGCGCGGAGATCTACGCGGTGATGAAGAACGCCAACCCGGGCATAATAGCCAGATCCGCGAAGTACAGGCTGTGCAGCGAGACGGATGTGGACAAGGTCGTCGAATTCGCCAAGGAGTGCGGCGCGGAGCTCGCCTTCATCGGACCGGAGGCCCCCTTGGGCGTGGGTCTGGTGGATGCCCTGCAGGCGGCGGGGATCAAGTGCGCATCCCCCACCCAGGCGGCGGCGAGGATAGAGACGTCCAAGTCGTTCATGAGGGGACTTGTGGAGAAGCACAAAATCCCCGGCAACCTGGGATACGCGTCCTTCGACAACGCCGAGGATTGCGAAGCCTATCTCAAAACGCTGAAGACCCAGATCGTGGTGAAGCCCGTGGGCCTCACCGGCGGGAAGGGCGTGAAGGTCCAGGGGGAGCACCTCAACTCCTTCGAGGAGACCATGGACTACGTCCACGAGATCTTCGACGCCAACATCGGCGGCGCCGGTGTGATCATAGAGGAGAAGGCGGTGGGCGAGGAGTTCACACAGATGGTGTTCTGCGACGGCAAGAACGTGGTGCCGCTGCCGCTGGTCCAGGACCACAAGCGCGCCTACGAGGGCGACGTGGGACCCAACACCGGAGGCATGGGGTCGTACAGCGACGCGAATCACCTGCTGCCGTTCATCACCTCCGAGGAGAGGGAGCAAGCCATCGACATCATCAGGAAGGTCATCTCCGCCATGGCGGAGGAGGGATGCCCGTACGTGGGTACCCTCTACGGCCAGTTCATGCTCACCAAGGACGGCCCCAAGATCATCGAGTTCAACGCCAGGTTCGGCGACCCGGAGGCGATGAACGTGCTGTCCATACTGAAGACGCCCTTCGCCGATGTGTGCAGTATGATGGCGAACGGATGCCTCAAGGACGTGGAGTTCGAGCACCAGGCCACCGTTTGCAAGTACGTGGTGCCCAAGGGCTACGGCGTGAAGTCCGAGACCGGCAAGGACATCTCCGTCGACGAAGATGCCATACGCAAGGCCGGAGCGGTGGTGTACTACGCCAATGTGGACGAGAAGGACGGCCGTCTGGTCACCATGTCCTCCAGATCCGTGGGCGTGGTGGGCATCGCCGACTCCATCGAGGAGGCGGAGCGCAGATGCGAAGACGCCCTCACCCATGTGAAGAGCAACTGGATCTTCGTCCGCCACGACATCGGCAAGCGGGAGCTGGTGGAGAAGAGGGTCGCCCACATGAAACAGATCCGCGGGCAATGACCCGGGTTGCTGTGAAGGTTGCCTACACCGGCAGGGGCTTCAGCGGGTCCCAGATCCAGCCGGGGCTGCGCACGGTGGAGAGCGAGATATTACAGGCGCTGGTGCGCACCGGCGGCGGCATGACCGCGGAGGACTTCGACCTCAGGATGGCGGGACGCACCGACGCGGGTGTGAATGCCCTGGGGAACGTGGCATCCTTCGTCACCGGATTCGACGACCCGGAGAGGATGCTTGATGCCCTGAACGCGGTGGCGGACGGGGTGTTCTTCCTCTCCTGGGCGTACGTGGACGACGATTTCAGACCCAGGCACGCGGTGTCGCGGACGTACAGATACACCGTGTCCTCGGAAGGCCTGGATATCGAAAGAGCCAGAGAGTGCGCTTCGGTGTTCGTCGGGGAGCATGATTTCATAAGGTTCTGCCGTCCCGACGGGAAGCCCACGGTATCCACGATAGACTCGGTGGAGGTGACCGACGACGGGGAGACCTTCGACATACTGTTCAAGGCGAACAGGTTCCTCTGGAACATGATCCGCAGGATGGTGCCTGCCATAGTCTCCGTGGCCTCCGGGAGATCGGATACAGACAAGGTGCGCAGGGCCTTGGATGGAGAGGACATCACCTTTGGCCTGGCATCCGCCGAGGGGCTGACGCTTCTCGACGTTGAATACGACGGCATAGAGTTCAAGGGATACCGCTCCCCAACTGCGGAGCGCAGGCTGGCGGAACTGAAGCGCGGCAACGCCCTGGAGCGCAGGTTCCTCGAATCGGTATGAAATACCGCCCCTCCCATACGGGAGCATGGAAGGCCTGAGGGAGACCGCCTCGGTTGTGGCGGACATACTCCGCGACATGGAGGAATGCAGGGAGATCGCGATCTCGAAGTCCAGGATCATCACCAGACTGAGCAAGAGGGTGATCCATGCGGTGCACACCCGGGAGGACTGCACGGCGGACCTGGAATCATTGAGGAACGCCGCCAAGGAGCTCCTCACATCCCTGGGATTCGACATGGACCGCTATCAGGCCGCCGTGGACGCCTTCGGCGAATATGCGGAGGCCGAGATACTTCTGGCACTTGTGAACGGGGACAAGATGCCATCCTTCGACGACATCGGCACGGTGCCGCAATCCTGGCTCCTGGGGATGGCGGACGCCATCGGGGAGCTGAGGCGCTGCGTCATCGACCGCCTCACCCGCGGGGAGAACGAAGAAGCGGAGAGACTGTTCGCCTGCATGGAGGAGATGTACGCGGAGCTGGCACTCTTCGACGTTCCCGACGCGGTGTTGCCGATACGCAGGAAGCAGGACATAGCCAGGGGCGTGGTGGAGCGCACCCGCTCCGACCTGTTCACCGCACGCATGTCCATGCGTTGAATAAAACAAGAAAAGTTGTGAGGAAAGGGGTTTGAGCGAAGTCCGGCTCAGCGCCTGGACTTGGGCTTGCCGTAGTTCTTCACCGGCTTGCGGTAGATGTAGATCGCCACGATGGCCACGATGATCAGAACGATGACGGCCAGGATCTCGTACAGGGTGTAGTTGTTGTCGTTCACGTAGAACGTGTGCGAGTAATCCGCACCGAGACCCGTCACATCTCCGCTCAGGGTGTCTCCGGCAGGCTCCAGGTAGAAGGTGGTCTCCTGAGCCAGGTCCCTGACCACGTAGTCGTAGGTGACGGTGATGGAACCGTTGGCAGGGACGGTGATCTCCTGGCGGCTGTCGTCCACCCTGGTGCCGTTGATCACGTAGTAGACGGTGATGTTCCTGGCCACATCCTGGTCGTTGGACAGGACGACGCTAAGCGTCACCGGCTCCACGACCTTGATGTTCTGGACCCTCTGGGCGATCTGCACGTCGTTTCCGTCCGCATCCTCCTGGGTGAAGGTGACCACCAGGCGGTAGTCCCCGGCGGTGCTCGGAGCGGTGACCGTCAGGGTGTAGCTGTAATCGCTACTGGTGATGGTACGCTCGGTGGAGGAGACCGCACTGGTCATCCTGGTGCCTGAGGAGTTGTAGACTGCCGCGGTGTAGGAGACGCTGTTGCTGGAGGAGTATCCCTCCGCGGTGACCTCGAATTGGATGGTCTCGCCGGTCTCTACCCAATCGGTGTCTCCGCTGAGACCGATGGACACCGCGTCCGAGGAATCGGACGCGAAGACCGCCAGTCCCGCGAAGCAGGTCAGCGCCATGAGCGCCGCTATCAGGAACGTATTCATCTTCTGCGTGCGAACACCCCCCTCTTGAAGGACATCCAGAAGGTCAGGATGATGAGTATCACGATCAGCGCGAACAGCACCCACACGATCATCGGCATGTCGCCGAGGGCGTTGAGGACGCCTCTGCCGTCGGCCCCCATGTCGGATGCGGTGACCTCCGCGGAGCCGCTAGTACCGGTGATGTGAGCGACGTTGTCGTCGTCGATGGACACGGTGTTGGTGTAGGATGCCAGCGTGATCGCGTCTCCGGAACCGACGTTGGTCACGGTTGCGTTGAATTCGGGCACCTCGGAAGAGGTTGCCACACCGTCGACCTTGATGAAGGTCACCTTGAGCTCCGTCACTCCGGGGCATACGTACCAGTCGTACTTTCCTCCGGTCGTTGCGTCACCGGGCGTGTAGGAGGTGTTGCCGTCAACGGTCTCCTCCACCTCGTATACCCAGCCGGCGGGAACGGTGAACTCGAGTTCCACGTTCACATATCCATTGGCGGTGTTGTCAGCGGATATGACGTAGGAGTAGCTGTAGCTGTTGACGGTGTCGGTCCTCTTGTCCAGATAGACTGTGCCTGAGCCGGAGGTCGCGAGGTTATCACTGAAGTTCGCGACCAGGTACGCGGTCGTGTCATCGGACTCCAACGCCACGCGGAGATCGGCGCTGCCAAGGGTGGTCAGAGCGCTGTTGTACCATCCGGTGACCGTGATGATATATTCGGTGCTCGTGTCGGCCTTGTACAGGTCATTGATGCTCTGTCCGTTGTAGGTGACATCGAAGTTGTACCATCCGGAACCAGGCGCGAGGGAATACTGCCCTTCGGGCAGGGTGGTGATGTCGAATTCCATCTCGACATAGGTCATCACACCGAATTCAGTCTTACTGGCCGTGGTACTGGCGATGTCGTTGTCACCATCGTCGGTTGCCATGTTGTAGGTACGATCGCTGCCATTGACGGTCACGGTGCCATCAGAGAGATAATCCAGGCCTCCATCATTGTCGCAGACAACCTTAAGGTCCCAGGTGCCGTCGATGAGCTTCAGAGAGTACTCTCCGTCCTCGACGGTGCCGATGACGGTGATGCCGTTGAAAATGGCGGTTATCGTACCGTCCTCCATCACCCCCACGTATCCGCTCACGGTACGTGCCTCGACCTTGGAGGTGGCATCGATGCGGACCTCGGCGGTGCTAGTGAGGTCGATGTTGGAATAGTACACCTGGTTCTCGTTGGTGACGATCAGGGTGTCGCTGGTGGCGCCGTTGCGAGATATCAGGTACTGCCTGTATCCATCGCTGTCCGTGTATCCCTCGTAGGCCGCATCGCCGTTCTGGAAGGCGACGGTGTCACCCTCGGAGGACTTGACATACACGGACTTGTAGATCACGGATGCCTGGGCGTCAGCGGCCGAGGCGTATCCCATCAGAGCGGACAGTGCGATCTCCCCCGTCACCTCGGTGGGATCGAAGGCATAGGTTCCATCGAAGTAGTACGCGGTGGAAGCCTCGGAGTCGGATCTGGAACCCAGGTCCACGGAGACAGAGCGCCTATCGATTCCACTGTCGTACTCGTACGTCTGACCAGCAGGAACCGTCGGAGCGTCTCCTGTCACAGTTCCGACCTTCAGAAGTACATCGATATCGAGATCGTTGCGCACGGTGATGCTTCCGGAGTTCTTCAGCTGGAAGGCCGTGAGACTGCCGGAGTGATCATCGGTGGGTATGGTCCTGGTCGCGGTGTTCGATTGCGCACCGTTGTCGTCCTCGTACCACAGACCATCGCTGACGGTGTTGACCGTCGAGGTGATCGTGGCGCCCATATTCTCGGGCAGATACAGCGAGTAGCGGTTGCTGGAACTGCTGAGAGAGCTGGTGCTGTTCAGGATGGTGGTCACACGGATGGTTGCTACAGTGTTGGTGCCGTCGGTGATCTCGAAGACCACGGTGGTGTACGAGTAGTACGTGTCGGTACCGTTGCCGTCCCATGAGACGGTGCTGCGCATGCGGTCAGCTTCAGTCATCGTGACATCGGCGACACCGTCCGTTATGGTCACGTTGCCGATGTACGCATCGGTGTTGTTGGTGGCGTAGACCATCACGGTAGTAGCCTCAGCGATAGGCAGGTATGCGGTGTACGAACCGTCGCTGGCTGCGGAGGCGTAGAACTGACTGCCGTTGACGATGAACGTCAGCGTACCGGAGACCGCGGTGTTGGACGCGTTCCTCAGCGTACCGGTGACCTTGGTGTAGGCCGCAGTGGTCAATCCAGATGTACCGAAGTCCTCTGTGTAGCCCTGACCGAGCGAGACACTGGCATACGACATGTTGCTGCCCTTGATGTAGTACACCGTGTAGGAGGTGTCGGCCACCTCGGATACGGGCACGGTGATGGTGTCGTTGCTCACATCGGGCACGAACGATGCGGTGTACGCATCGTTGGACACCACGACGACGGAACCGTATGCGTCGGCAGGCACCTCTATGGTCGCAGACGGGACCACGTACAGGGTTCTGGAACTGGCGGACGTGGAGACCGTGAAGGATCCGTTGGTGACCATGTATGATGCGACAGAGTATGATCCTGCATTTCCGGTGAGCATCTCGGCCCTGTAGGTTCCCCTGGGCAGGTTCACGGTGACGGAGCCGTTGTTCAGCTCCCCGATCACACTGACATCGTCGTTGTAGACCCTGACCGCGGTGATCTTCGACGGAGTGGTGCCGTAGACATCCCTCACAGTGATTGTGTACTCGGTGGTGTCAAGGGTGAAGGTGGCGGTGCATGCGTCCACATCGCCCACGGTGAACTGTCCGCTGTAGACGGTGTTGGAGCCGTTGGAAACGGACACTGTGTAAATGTCCATGGCCATCGCCATGCCGTTGAAGTCGCTCAGGGGGCCGGTGTACACGTTGCCGGTGTTCCTGCCGGTGAGGGTGATCACGTAGTCCTCCGGATCGTTGACGGGCACGGAGGTCCCGCCGCTGATGATACGGAGGTTCACGGTCACACTGGAGGCGGAACGGGCGGTGAGGTCGTAGTCGGCTCCTGCGGCGACCACCTTGGAGTCCAGTAGCACACCGGAGGTACCTGAGGATGCGGCGTAGTAGACGATGGTCTCGCCCACCTCTGCCCTCAGGGTGAAGGAACCGTCGGACTTGGTGAAGGTTGTGGCCCTGACAACTCCGCCGGCGTCGACGGCGGACACCTGGATGCCGGCGATGCCGTTGGTGCCGTCGGTGACGTGACCGTGAACCTCCACCGCATTGTCGGAGTGGTTGCCCGCGTAGGAGATGATCAGGGGCAGGCCGGACAGGTAGTTGATCACACCTCCGTCGGCGGTCTGCCGCCTCTGAGCCTCGGCGGCATCCAACTGCACCCAACCGTCGCTGTCGGATTCAGCGTTGGGGTCGGGGTTGTACATGACCTGCCAGTAGGTCACCTCGTAGTTGCTCAGTCCGTAGCAGGGCACCATCTTGACGCTGGCGTCGGCGTGCTGGAGAGCCTGGATGTACTCGGAGAGGGAACTGTATCCCGCCTCCTCCGGGGTCATACCGATATAGCCGCGGTAGAGCAGGCTGTCGTACATCTCGTCGGTGTAGTCGTAGACCAGGTTGCCGTACAGGTAGTACTGGGTCCAGTTGATCTCCATGAAGCCCTCCACGGCGTAGGTGTTGCTGTTGAACACGTGGCCGGTCATCAGGGCCATCTGGATGAAGACGTTGGAGTAGTACAGCGGCATCATGTCGCCGGTGAGCAGGATGTGGTCGAACGACTTGCCGGTGGCGTCGCATACGGCCTCGTAGGCCTCGGACACGCCGTATCCCCTGAGCTCGTCGGACATGTAGTTGGTCAGGTACAGGTACTTGACGTTAGTGTCACTGATGTCCTCGGACAGGTGGCCATAAGTCTCGTTGTCGGTGGTGACGATGTCCCTGACGGTCCTGTCGCCGATCCTGTAGTCTGCGCTGTCGAGGACGCCTGCGATCACGTCGATCTGCGCCTGAGACAGGCCTGCGTTGCCCAATGCGGTACGCACATCATCGGTCATGCCCGAATACATGAGCAAGGCCACGAGCATGGCCGCGGTGGAGCTCCCGTCCACGGCGTTGGACAGCAGGATCTGAGACACGGACAGGGCACCGTTGCCCTGTGCGTCGGTAATGGAGTTCAGTCCGGACATGGCGATGTAGTCGGAGTACTCGAACCAGCCGCCCATGGTGCCGGTGAGGCCGGCGTCCTTCAGGGCCTCGGGCACCTTCCAGGTGTCGTTGTCCTGCACATAGTATCCGATGCCGCCGAACTGCTCGGTGCCGGTGGTCTCGTTCATTTCCTCGGCCTGGTTGGTGGAGACGCCGGCGCTGACCGCGTACATCATGTTGGGCGCGGCCACCAGCAGCACCGCCACCAGGACGGTGATGAAGGGCATGGGCTTGAACAGCCTCCTGACCTTGGTCGTGCCGTCAGCCGCACGGATGGAGTTGAAGTAGGCGGGGATGTCCACCTTGTCCAGGATCCAGATCACCAGCATGGCGAAGGTGGCGGAGAAGGCGATGGACGCCACCGCCGCCTCGGATGCGGTGTGGCAGCAGCAGACGAACATGAAGAACGGCCAGAGGATGGTGGCGAGGAACAGCGGTGAGGCCGCGTTCTCGCGGAACTTGTAGAGGCGGTACGCGACCACGATGAACAGGAACCAGAAGGTCAGCCATCCGAAGTACGCCGCCAGTGTGGACAGGCTCAGTCTGGACTCGGACAGGATGGCCGAGTACTCGGGGCTGAGCAGGCTGTTGCCGCCGACCGTTGCGGAGTAGAGGTCGGGGAGGAACACCGCCAGCAGGGCGAAGACCGCCACGGCGATGATGACGAAGGCCGGCAGGATCATGGTCCAGGGCTTGCGGGCGAGTGCGGAATACGCGACGCACATCACCAGCGCAATCACCGAGAGCACGGTGGTGCCGGATGCGACCAGCTCCCACTGGCCGGCCGCGAGGTAGTAGACTGCGGGGATCAGGGCGCCCAGAGCGATGACCACGGCGTACAGCTTGGCCGCGGGCATGGGGTCCCTTCCCCTGAAGCGGTCGATGAGGACCTGGGCCACCATCAGCACCAGCACCGGGAGGATGACCGCACGGTATCCGGTCCAGGTGAGTCCGACGATGGCCAACATGATCCCTGCCACGGCGGCGGGGACCAGGTATGATTTGGGAACGGCGTTGTCCCTGGCGCTGTCGGTCTGACCGCAGGCCTTCAGCGCCCTGATGAGGAACAGCACGGCGATGGAGGCGAAGAACAGCGCAAAGGATATGCCGGAGCCGTTGGACAGCACGGTCTGCTGCACGGCGACGGGACAGACGGCCATGAACAGCATGGCCAGCAGTCCGCCCATGTTCTTTCCGGTGAGCTCCCTGCCGATGTAGTACGTCGGTATGCAGGCCAGCACGCCAAGCACGGGGCCGGACAGGGCCAGCGTGGCGGATGCGGCCACGACGGGGTCGGCGACTATGGCATTGGCGATGAGGGCGAAGGGGTACATGACCAGCGTGAACAGCATGGGCGCCACGTTGGCAGAGCCGTAGGGATAGTACATGGAGCCGTTGACGAAGGACACGGCGCCCTCCGAGAGGAGCTTCTCGAGAGCGTAGAGGTTGTTCGATGCTGCCGTCCCCCCGGACAGGGCGAAATCGCTGCCGACCGAGATGTCGAAAGCGAAGAATACCCTGAGGAACGCGGCGAGGAACAGCACGACGCCCGCAATGATGATCAGGCGCCAGTTCTTCGTAGGGGCAGACTTGCGCACCGGCTTCGATACGGCGGCTTCCTGCCCGGCTTCCCTGGAATCGGTTCTGTGAAAGCGCATTCTATGTCTCCGCAAATTGGAACGGCGGACGATTGGCCCGCTTATATTTATAGGTTATACGGAGACGCGCACGTTCTATAGAGAGGCGTCAGACCAGGTCCTTGATGGAGTCGGCGATGGCGGATGCGACACCGGCGGGGTCGTCGGAGCCGTAGATCGCACGGCCCACGATCACGTAGTCCGCACCTGCCAGGATGGCGTCCCTGGCGGAGCCTCCCTGGGCGCCCACCCCGGGGGACATGATGGTCAGGTCGCCGATGACCTTCCGAACGGCGGCGATCCTGTCCGGACGGGTGGCGGGGGCGATGAATCCCTTGGCGCCGTTGCGCACACCCACAAGAGCCAGATCCTCCGCGTGCTTGGCGGTGAACTCCAATCCTCCGGGGTGGCTCATCTCCGTCACGGCAATGATGTCCGCCTTCCCGGCGGCGGCGTCGACGGCGGCCTTCATGGAATCGGAGCCGGTGAACGCATGCACGATGACGGCGGATGCACCCCTGGAGACGCAGCCTTCCACGATCAGACGGACGGTGTTGGGGATATCCGCCACCTTGAAGTCGCAGATCACGTGGGTCTTGGATGCCAGACGGTCGATCATGTCCGGTCCCGCGGAAAGCACCAGCGGCCAGTTGATCTTCACCGCGTCTATGTACGGCGCAACGGTCTCCGCCACGGCCAACGCCCTAGCGGGATCGGTCTCGTCCAGGGCCAGAACGACCCCCGTCCTCCTCTGCATGCCATGGCCATCCCGCCGTGGATTATTAAAGCATCCGCCGTGTTCGGAAGGTCATGATCGTCAGGATGGAATGCGGCTCCTCCAGGAGCGGCAGGCCTGCGGAGGGCTGCGTGAGATGCATCGAGGGCTCCAAGATGGTGCTGTTCGTCTCCGGCAGATGCCGCCAGGGCTGCTACTACTGCCCCGTCTCCCTGGATCGCAAGGGTAAGGACGTGGTTTTCGCCAACGAGCGCAGGGCCGCCTCCTGGGACGACATATTCGACGAAGCGGACTCCATGGACGCCTCCGGCACCGGCATCACCGGCGGGGACCCGCTGGAATGCATGGACCGCACCCTGAGGGCGATCCGCAACCTGAAGGAGAGGTACGGTCTCGGCCATCACATCCATCTCTACACGGCCACCATCGACCCCGAGAGGGTGAGGCTGCTGGAGGAGGCGGGCCTGGACGAGATCCGCTTCCACCCCCCGGTGGGGATGTGGCCCCGCATGGACGAGACCGCACTGTCCGAGATAGCATCCGGATCGAGGATGGACGTGGGCATCGAGGTACCGGCGCTTCCCGACAAACGCAGCGAACTGGATGCCCTGCTCTCGTATGCGGAGACCCACGGGGTGAGCTTCGCCAACCTCAACGAGCTGGAGTTCTCGGAGAGCAACTGGAACATGATGTCCGAGCACGGTTACGAGGTGGTGGACGACACCTCCGCCGCGGTGGCCGGCTCCCGAGAGCTGGCGGCGGACATGATGCGCAGGCACCGCCGCATGAGGATACACTTCTGCGCCTCGTCATTCAAGGACGGCATACAGCTCCGCCGCCGGCTGATCCGCAAGGCGAAGCGCTGTGCCAGACCCTTCGATTCCGTCACAGACGACGGCACCGTGGTCATGGGCGCCGTCTACGGTCCGGAGTCCGATGTTAGGGAAGCGTTGCTGTCCGCCGGCATCCCGGAGGACATGATGTCCTACAATGGGGATCTGGCACGTATGGAGACGGACGCCGTCATGCTGGAGGGCGTCGCCTCCGGGATACCTTTCAAAAGCTACGTGATAGAAGAATACCCGACCGCCGACCGTCTCGAGGTCGAACGCAGACCTCTCTGACGGCCGGGCGGCCGTATGGGGTTTGGGGGCCCCTCCTGCCGATCGCAGGGGGCGCGTCGATCAGTCCACACTGATGCTCTGGATCTCGTGGTGCCGGTTGACGATGTCCCTGGCTATGCGGAGGTTCTTCCCCGCCTTCCCGATGGCCCTGCCCTTGAGCTTGGGGTCCACCGTGACGGTGGCGTGGGTGATGTTGCCGCGCTGCTCGATGACCACCTTCTCCGGAGCGTAGATGTGGAACACGTTCTTCACGAACTGCTCGGGATCCTCGGAGTACTCCACCACCTGGATGTTCTTCCCCGTCAGGTCCTTGAGTTTGATGACGTGTTCGCCCTTCTTGCCCACGGCCGTGTTCCCCTGGCCCTTCTCGACCACGAAAACCAGCTTGTCCTCGGTGACCATGCAGTCGCGGACGTCCGCCTTCGCAACGCTCTGGAATATCCTGATGTAGTTCAGGGTCTCCTCGGTAAGCACGATGTCTGCAACCATATTCTCACAGCGTTAAGATGTTGGAGGTGCCCTTGTCGATGACCGCCAGGGCGGAAACCGAGAACGGCTTACCGCACAGAGCGCCCAGCTCCATGTTGTTGCCCTCGTAGACATGGACCTTCACTCCCAGGTCCCCTGCGGTCAGGGTGCTGCTGGGGCAGTTCCTTGCCACGATGACGAGCTGTGCCTTGCCCGCCTTGACTGCTTTCTCCGTCTGGTCGACGCCGAACTCCACCTTGCCGGTGGAGATGGCGGCCTTCAATGCTCTACCAATATCGATCATTCTTCATCCCCCTTGTTCTCGGGTGTTTCGCGTTTCTTGGGTGTGTAAACAAGGTTTACTGCGCCGGTGCCCACGGTGACGGGCTGTCCGACGATGATGTTCTCCGCCACTCCGCGGAGGTGGTCCACCTCCCCGTTCATGGCGGCGTGCAGCAGGTGCGGCGCGGTGATCTCGAACGCCGCCCTTGCGAGCACGCTCGATTTCTTTCCGGAGATTCCGTGCCTGCCGATTGCCTTCACGTATCCGTCGTTGGTCATCAGGTCGGCGACGAGCATGATGTGCCTGACGTCCACGTTCAGACCGGCCTCGGACAGTGTGCCGAAGGCCTCGTTGATGATGGCGTTCCTGGCCGCCTCGATGCCCAGCACGTCGGCGATCTCCAGGATGCTGTTGGTCTTGGTCTTCTCGATGTTGACTCCCTCGACCTTCAGCACCTCCTTCAGGTTGCTGCCCTCGGTGACGATCTTCCAACCGCCCTTCTCCCTGGTCAGGACCGCCCTGGAGATGCCGTCGATGCCCTTGACCTTGGCATTGCGGACCGCGTCATACAGGGACTGCAGCTTCTTGAAAGAGGCCTCGTCGCTCTGGATGAGGATCTCGTAGTCGTTGGCGGTGATCAGGTCGCGGAGGGCCTTGATCTTCTTCAGGCGCTCGACGATGTCGTCCATGGTGATGTTCCTGGCCTCCATCTTGCGCACCGAGGGTGTGATCCTCAGGCTCAGGGTGGCGTCGTCGGTCTCCACATCGGCGATGTCGATGAGGGCGGTGGTCTCGATCTCGAAGGCCACCCTCTTGGCCACGTTCTCGTCCTCGGCGGCCAGTCCCTTCAGCGGGATGTCCATGGACGGGGTGCTGGGTATGCGCCTGGCGTCCACGATCTCGATCAGCCTGGGCAGACCCTGGGTGGTCAGGACGTTCGCCACTCCGGAGAAGTGGAAGGTACGCATGTTCATCTGGGTACCGGGCTCTCCGATGGAGTGGGCGGCCATCACACCGGCGGACTCGTGGGAGTCCATCTTGTGTGCCTGGCACATCCTTCCCGCCACCTGGATCAGCTTCTCCTTCTGCTCGGCGGTGACCTCCTTCCCCTCGATGCGGGAGGCGATGTCCACGATCACCTTCAGAGGGATCTCCGCGCCGTTGGCGGCGGCGATGTCGATGAGCTCCTGCTCCGCCTCGGTGATGACGTGGTGCTTGTTGTCCACGGCCTCCATCCTCTCGATATGGACCTCCTCCGCCTTCTTGACGGTCTTGCCCTTCGCGGGGGTGGACCTCACCTTGGCCAGCAGGTCCTTGGCCTCGCCTGGGGTGTAGCCGAGGGCGATGAGACCCTCGACGCCGTCCTTCTTGATGGCCTCGATGGACTTGTAGCCGCCCTCCTGGAGCTTGGATATGTCCCTCTCGTCCACGCCTCTCGCCTCAAGGGCGGGCCACTTCTTGACTTGAACAGTAATCTCGTCGCTCATCTCACTCACCGTCGTAATCGTTATCGGCCTCGAATTCGGGGATCTCCTCCTCGACCTCGTAGCCCATCTCGTCCTTCTCCATGGATCCGTAGTCCCCTCCTCTGGAGTCGGAGTCCAGCTTCAGGAACTGGGCGGCATTCTCCTCGAAGACCTCGGTGAACAGGTCGTCCATATCGATGACCTTGCCTCCGACGGCCCTGGCGGGGTCGATGCCGTCCTCGCCGTACTTGAACTGGATGATGGTGTCCGCGGTGTTGCGGATGGAACCGTCGTCCATCAGCTTCAGGTCCTCCAGAGCGGAGACCAGCCTCCTCTGCATGTATCCGGACCTGGAGGTACGGACGGCGGTATCGACCAGTCCCTCCCTTCCTCCCATGGCGTGGAAGAAGAACTCGGTGGGGGACAGTCCCGTCTTGTAGGAGTTGGTGACGAATCCTCTGGCGAACGCGCCCAGGTCCCCCTTCTCGAAGTGGGGCAGGGTCCTGTTCCAGTATCCCCTGGCGATCCTCTCGTTACGGACGGACTGCTGTCCGACGCAACCGGCCATCTGGGACAGGTTCAGCATGGATCCTCTGGCACCCGCCTTGGCCATGATGACCGCGGGGTTCTGCATACCCATGTTCTTACCTGCGACGCGGCCCGCTTCCTCACGGGCCTCTCCCAGCTTGCTCATGATCCTGGTCTCCAGGGTCTCCTTCAGCGAGCGTCCGGGCATCTGCTCCAGGGTGCCGTCCCTGTAGGACTGGACCAGGTCGTCCACGTACTTCACGCACTCGTTGTTGAAGTTGGTGATCTGGAGCTTGGCCTCGTCGGGGATGTCCTCGTCGTCGATGCCGGTGCTGAACCCGTGGTTCATGATGGAACCCAGTGCCAGCCTGGTCACCTGGTTGATGAACTTGCATGCGGCGTCGGAGCCGTAGTCCCTGGCGATCTTGTCCAGGATCTTGCCCTTGCTGTTGCCGATGCCCTTGACGTCCACGGTGCCGCACTCCAGCTGGCCGTTGGCGATCTTGACGAAGGCGTCGTACTTGCAGTTCTCCATCTCGCACTTGTCGCAACCCTGGCAGATGGATGCCCTGAAGGACACCCTCAGGTCCTTGGGGAGCACCACGGAGAACAACTGCCTGCCGGTCCAGTACTCCTTGCCGTCCTCGTCGATCTGGGGCTCGGGGATCTCGATGTCCTCCAGCTTGCTGAGGATGTTCATGGCCTGGGCCCTGTCGAACCTGGGGTTCTCGTGGGTCAGGAAGTACGCACCGGTGATGTGGTCGTGGATGGCTCCGATGATTGGGCCTCCGTACCTGGGGGAGAGGATGTTCTCCTGGACCTGCATGATGATGCGGGCCTCCGCCCTGGCCTCCTCGCTCTGGAGGACGTGGAGGTTCATCTCGTCGCCGTCGAAGTCGGCGTTGTAGGGAGGACAGTCGCAGAGGTTGAACCTGAAGGTCTTGCCGTCCATGACCTTGATCCTGTGGGCCATCATGGACATCCTGTGCAGCGAGGGCTGCCTGTTGAACAGGACCACGTCGCCGTTGATCAGCTGACGCTCCACCACATAGTCGATGTCCAGTCCCTCGGCCACCTCCTCGGCGTTCCTCTCGGTGATCCTGATCCTCCTTCCGTCGGCCCTGATCACGTAGTTGACTCCGGGGATGTACTTGCCGTCCTCGGACAGCGGTTCGGTCCCGCGGGCCACCAGTTCCCTGATTTTCTCGATGTTTTGCTCGTTGACGTGCAGGGGCACGGTGAGCTCCCTTGCCGCGGGTATGGGGATACCCACGTCGTTGATGGACAGCAGGGGGTCGGGGGAGATGACGGTACGGGCGGAGAAGTTCACACGCTTACCGGACAGGTTGGATCTGAACCTACCCTCCTTACCCTTGAGCCTCTGGGTCAGTGTCTTCAGCGGGCGTCCGGACCTGTGCCTTGCGGGCGGGATGCCGGACGTCTGGTTGTCGAAGTAGGTGGTGACGTGGTACTGGAGCAGCTCCCACAGGTCCTCCACGATCAGCTGGGGCGCACCGGCGTCGCGGTTCTCCCTCAGCCTCTGGTTGATCCTCAGCACGTCCACCAGCTTGTGGGTCAGGTCGTCCTCGGACCTGTCGCCGGAGTCCAGTGTGATGGAGGGGCGCACGGTCACGGGGGGAACGGCCAGGGCGGTGAGCACCATCCACTCGGGCCTGCAGGTCTTGGGGTCGATGCCCAGGGTGACCAGGTCCTCGTCGGGGATGCGCTCCAGCCTCTCGCGGACCTCCTTGGCGGTGAGCTTGTGGTTGTCGTTGACCTCGCGGAAGGTGGTGGGCTTGTCCAGCTTTATCTTCACCTGCTCGGCACCGCAGTAGGGGCAGGTCTCGTGGCCCGCTCCGGCCTTGGCGGTGCTCTTGGCGAAGAGCTTGGCGTCGACGGAGTCGCCTCCCAGCTCCTCCATCTTCTCCATCTCCCTCCTGCGGTCCTCCACCTCCTCGGGGGTGAGCATCAACCTGCCGCACTGGCTGCAGGTGCACTCCAGCAGGGACTTGATGTCCTTGATGAAGCCCACGTGGATGACTGGCATGGCAAGGTCGATGTGCCCGAAGTGTCCGGGGCACTCGTCCACCTTGCAGCCGCAGGTCCTGCAGCGGAGCCCGGGCTCGATGACTCCCATGTGGGGGTCCATCAGACCCATGTCGATGGGGAAACCCTCATCGTCGTAGGTGTCCGCGGTGATGATCTTGGTTGCGGACATCCTCCTGATCTCGTCGGGCGAGACGCAGGAGAACTTGATCGATCCGATCCTCTTGGTGATTCCGCGCATCATTTCAAATCCTCCAGCTGAAGCCTCATGGCGACACCCAGCGACAGGAGCTCGTCCATCAGCAGCTTGAACGCGTACGAGGTCTGCACGAGGTAGATGTTGGTGTTGTTCTTGCAAACGGGGCAGTACAGGGCGCCGCGGCGGTCGTGGATGGCGATGTGACCGCAGTTGGGGTTGCCGCAGATGTACTGCTGGGTTCCGTCGGACTCGTCCAGCAGACGGTCCTTGATGACCATGGCAGCGCCGTGACCGATGAGGCAGTCCCTCTCCATCTCACCGAACCTGAGACCTCCCTGTCTGGAGCGTCCCTCGGTGGGCTGGCGGGTGAGGATCTGCACGGGACCCCTGGACCTGAAGTGCATCTTGCCGCTGACCATGTGGTGCAGCTTCTCGTAGAAGATCACTCCGGTGTAGACGTCCATGGAGATCATGCGGCCGGTGGTGCCGTCGTACATGACCTCCTTGCCGGTGTCCTTGAATCCGTTGCGGATCAGGCCGTCGCGGATGGACTGCTCCCTCTCTCCGGAGAAGGCAGTGCCGTCGATGGTGCGACCCTCCATTGCTCCGACCTTACCGCCGATCATCTCCAGCACGTGGGCGATGGTCATACGGCTGGGGATACCGTGGGGGTTGACCACGATGTCGGGGGTCACTCCGTCGGCGGTGAAGGGCATGTCGGTCTGGTCCACCAGGCGTCCCACGACACCCTTCTGTCCGTGCCTGGAACAGAACTTGTCTCCCAGCTCGGGGATCCTCTGGTCCCTGACCTTGACCCTGACCAGCCTGGAGCCGTTCTCGGACTCGGTGACCATGACGGAATCCACGAACCCGGTCTCTCCGGGCCTGACGGTGACGGACGTCTCCCTCCTCTTCTGGGGGGACAGGTAGTCGGTCTCCTCCTCCAGGAACCTGGGCGGGGAGGTCTTTCCGATCAGCACGTCGGCGCCGTTGACCTCGGCCTCGGGGGAGATCAGTCCGTCCTCGCCCAGGGACGCATATGCCAGATCGGCCCTTGCGCCCACGATGTCGGGGGAGGGGATCTCGAAGTGGTCCTCCTGTCCGCCGGGGTAGCGGCGCTCCTCGGCCCTGTAGGTCCTCATGAAGGTGGACCTGCCCAGGCCGCGCTGGACGGAGCTCTTGTTCATGACGATGGCATCCTCGATGTTGTACCCGTGGTACGAGAGGACGGCGATGCAGAAGTTCTGACCGGCGGGCTTGTGGTTGTAGCCGATGTACTGCATGGTCTGGGTCTGTACCATGGGCCTCTGCGGGTAGTGGAGCAGATGGCCGCGGGTATCGGGCCTCATACGGTAGTTGGCGGCGGGCACTCCCAGTGCCTGCTTGGCCATTCCCGCTCCCATGGTGACACGGGGCGCGGAGTTGTGCTCGGGATAGGGGACCAGTCCGGAGGCGATACCGATGATGACCATGGGGTCCACCTCCATGTGGGTGTGGTCCTTGCGGATCTTGGTGGGGACGGTCATGACGGCGCCGCAGTGCAGGCACTTCAGCTCCACGTCCTCGTCCTTGCCGGGGTTCATCCAGTCCACGTCGAAGGGCGAGAGGGCCTTGCCGCAGTGCTCGCACCTCTGGGGGGTGTCGTAGGCGTCCACGGCGACGAAGGTGTCCTCCTCCTCTTCCGCGTCCACCCACTCGATGACGCCCTCCCTGAAGAGATCGTCCCACTTGATGCGGTCCTCGCGGATGCCCTCCACGTGCTTGCGGGTGAGCATGGTCTTGCCGTCCTTGAGGATCAGCAGGGGGCGCCTCAGGCGTCCCTCGTCGCAGTTGATGATGACCTCCTCCATCTGCTCGTCGTAGCGCACGTTGATCTCGTCGGACAGGAGGCCGCACCTCCTGCGCTCACGGATCTCCGAGACCAGGGCGGCGGGCTTGGGGTGGGTACCGATCAGGTCTCCGTTAATGTAGACCCTGGCATCGTCCTTGTTGACCTTGTCCAAGTTGAACTCGTTGATCATCCAGGCCACCTCGGAATCGGGGTAGCCCTCTGACACGTTGATGATCAGGGCGGCGTTCTTCACCAGACCGCAGTTCTGACCCTCGGGGGTCTCGGAGGGGCACAGCCTTCCCCACTGGGTGGGGTGCAGGTCACGTGCCTCGAAATGGGGCTGGCTCCTGGTCAGGGACGAGGTGACCCTCCTCAGGTGGGACATGGCGGACATGTTGGTGGTCCTGTCCAGCAACTGGGAGACTCCCGCGCGTCCGCCGACCCAATTGCCGGTAGCCAGTGCGTGGAGCAGCTTGTGGGTGAGCAAGTCAGGACGGATGGAGGAGGAGATCCTCAGCGCGTCCTTCTTCCTGTTCCAGTTCCTCTCCAGCTGGTACTTCAGGTCCTTCATCAGGCTGCTGAAGCTGGTCCTGAAGAGGTCCTCCATCAGGTCGCCGGAGAGCTTGAGCCTCTTGTTGGCGTAGTGGTCCTTGTCGTCCTCCTGCCTGAGGCCGAGGGACATCTCCAGGACCGAGCGTGCGATCCTTCCGAGGAAGATAGCCTTCTTCTGGCGGTCGGCCTCGGTGTCGCCCAGGTGGGGCAGCAGGGAGCGGTCCAGGATGGACTCCACCTTCTTGGTCCTGTACTCCTTCGCCTGACCGGCGGCGAAGTTCCTCTCCAGGTAGGCGATGGCGTCCTCCTTGGTGCGGTAGCCGTTCGGGGGGTAGTTCTTCTTGTCGTAGCTGCCCTCGATGTTGGCGTAGACCAGGTTGGTCATCTCGGGGTGGGAGACGATGGTGTTGAAGATGTCCTGATCGGACTCCATTCCCAGGGCCTTCATCATGGCCACCAGGGGGATCGAACCGGAGGCGACGGGGACGGTGACCATGATGGTGCCGTCCTTCTTCTTCTCCACCAGGGTCAGCGCTCTGTAACCCTCCCTCTGGGAGAAGACCTTGGCCACCTCGACCCTGGAGCCGTACTTCTCGCTGTACTCCACCATGATCCTGTTGGGGGCCAGGTCCTCCAGGGTGATCAGGACCCTCTCGGTACCGCCGATGATGAAGTATCCTCCGGGGTCCCTGGGGTCCTCCTTGTCGGAGATGAGCTCGTTCTCGTACTCGGTGTCGGACAGGGGCCTGTCCTTGACCAGTTCGATGTTCTTCTTGTTCAGGTTGCAGCCCCTGGACTTGACCATCATGGGCAGGTCGCCCACGTGGACGGTCTCGGTGGCGCCCTCCACATCGTCCTCGATGATGGTGAAGTCCACGGAGATGGGCGCCAGGTAGTTGAGGTTCCTGAGCCTGGCCTCCATGGGCGTGATGTCGTGGGAGTATCCGTTGGCCTCCATGACACGGGGGGTCCCCACGCGGATGGTGGATTTGGCGTTGGGATCCACGGTGCCGTCCGGGTTGCGCCTCCTTCCGATGCGTATCTTGATGTCCCTGCCGCCGGTGCGCTCGGGGTCCAGCTTAATGATGCCGCGCTCGGCATCGTCGGTGGGCACCCTGATGTCGTCCACGATCCTCTGCATGCGGCTGTTGGGGTTGTCCTCGTGGCAAAGGAAGTCGTCGAAGGACGAGATGTGGTGGTCGACTATGCTACGGTCTTTGAAGTACAGATCTACAAGGTCCCTCACACTATCACCCCTTCGTGACGAGCCTGTACGCCACGAACTCCTCCGCGGTGAGGCTCTTTCTCACGACCTTTACAACGCTGCCCTCATCGATAGGCCTGCCTTCGATGTTCTCCAGGACCTTGATGGCCGCATCCGACTTCCTGATCTTGGGGAGCTGCTCCTTGCTTATGCCCTTCTGGGCCAGCATGGCAGAAGTCTCCGCCTCGGTCATGAGGTGGTGTTCGGGCACCAGGTCGTGGGTGAGGACGTTGAACGAAACATTGTCTGCTGCCAAGTATTTCACCTACAAACTGCCCCGCTGCCGGTCAGCGGGAAACCCATTTCCTGAGAAGAACTCATGAAACTCATTCGATATTCCTCATACTTGATCCGTGTCTGATCGCTCATGAAGACTACCATGCGGGCCTGAGGGGATTCGAACCCCTGACCACCCGATTAAAAGTCGGATGCTCTACCTAGCTGAGCTACAGGCCCTTGATAGCTTTAGCTTGCAAGACTGCGGGATATCGTTCTCCTATTTATAACATATCTATAAAGGACGTATGCGCGCGTGTGTCCCTTATAGGAAACGGGGTCCGAATAGGAAATATAAAGCCACGCCAATCACCGCACGATGGAAGGAGCGGTGGGCGAGCTGAAGGTCGCCATGGCGTTTTTCAAGACGGACGCCGGCCTGGGAAGGGCCCGTCTGGACCCCGCCTCTAGGGAGAGGCTGGGCCTCAGCGTAGGCGACATCATCGAGATCGTGGGGAAGTCCTCCGTCGCCGCCAAGGTCTTCAAGGACTGTCCCCAGGACACCGGCACCGGCATCATCTGCATAGACGGTACCACCCGTTCCAACGCCGGCGTCTCGGTGGGCGACACCGTCCGCATCGTCAAGCACGACGTCGTCTACGCCGATTCCGTAACATTCGCCCCGAACATACCGTCCGGGAAGACGGTGCGCTTCGACAGCAACATCAACGACAGGGTCCGGGAGGGGCTCTTCGGCCGTCCGGTGATGACCGGCAACGACGTCTTCGTGCCGAATGTGTACCTCATGGGCAACCTGGCGCCCTTCACCGTCGTCGAGACGGAACCCAGGGGGCTGGTGGTGCTGGGCACCAACACCGAGGTGAAGGTGCTGGACAGGAAGCCCCGCTCCAAGAGGAAGACCATAGACAGCTCCATCACCTATGACGACGTGGGCGGCCTGGACGACGAGCTCCGCAGGATCCGGGACATGATCGAGGTGCCGCTGAAGCACCCGGAGCTGTTCGTCAGACTGGGCATCAGCGCGCCCAAGGGCGTCCTTCTTTACGGTCCCCCGGGCACCGGGAAGACGCTGATCGCCAAGGCGGTGGCCAAGGAATCCGGCGCCGCGTTCTATTCGATACAGGGTCCGGAGATCGTCAGCAAGTACTACGGCGAATCCGAGGGGGCATTGAGGGAGATCTTCGAACAGGCGTCGAAGAACGCTCCCAGCATCGTGTTCATAGACGAGATCGACTCCATCGCGCCCAACAGGGACCAGGTCTCGGGAGAGGTGGAGAGGAGGATCGTGGCACAGCTGCTCACCCTCATGGACGGCATGTCCGGCAGGGGTGATGTGATAGTCATCGGCGCCACCAACCGCGAGGAAGCGGTGGACCCCGCCCTGAGGAGGCCCGGGAGGTTCGACAGGGAGATCGAGATCGGCGTGCCCGGACTGAAGGGCAGGGCGGAGATCCTGGGCGTCCACCTCAGGGGGATGCCCCTGGCGGAGGACGTTGACATCGACGCCATAGCGGGGATGACCCAGGGGTTCGTGGGCGCCGACCTGGCGGCGCTGGCGAGAGAGGCCGCCATGAAGTGCCTCAACAAGCACATGCACCTGGTGGACCGGGACGGCCCCGCGCCGGAGACGGTGTTGGAGGATGTGAAGGTCACCATGGCCGACTTCCGGGAGGCGTTCTCAGAGGTGGAGCCCAGCGGAATGAGGGAGGTCCTGGTGGACATACCCAACGTCAGGTGGTCGGACATCGGCGGCCTGGAGGACGTGAAGCGTGAACTGAAGGAGGCGTTCATGCCCGGGGAGGGCGGCAAGGAGTTCGAGAAGCTGGGGATCCCCATGCCCAAGGGCGTCCTCCTCTACGGTCCGCCGGGCACCGGCAAGACCATGCTGGCCAAGGCCATGGCCAACGAATCGGGAGCCAACTTCATCTGCATCAACGGCCCGGAGATCGTCAGCAAGTGGCTGGGGGAATCCGAGAAGGCCATCAGACAGATATTCAAAAGAGCCAGACAGATGTCACCCTGCATACTCTTCTTCGACGAGATCGATGCCGTCGCCCCAAAGAGGGGACAGGACGGCTCCGGGGTCTGGGAGCGCGTCGTCAATCAGCTACTCACATCCATGGACGGCATGGAGAAGCTGGACAACGTGATAGTCATGGGGGCCACCAACCGCCCCGACATGATCGACCCGGCCCTGCTAAGGCCGGGAAGGTTCGACAAGAAGATCCTCATCGGCCTGCCGGATTACGATGCGCGCAGGAGGGTGCTGGAGGTGCACACCTCCAAGATGCCCATGCTGGGCGTATCCCTGGACGATCTGGCACAGCGCACCGATGGGTACGTGGGCGCGGATCTGGCGGAACTATGCAGAGAGGCCGGCATGTGCGCGTACCGGGAGGACAAGCGCGCCTCCTTCATCAGCATGAGACACTTCGAGGGGGCGTTGAAGACCGTGAAGCCCTCGGTCAGCGACGAGGATATGAAAGCCTATCAGGAAGCGGAGAAGGAGATGACCCGCAGGGGCACCAACTTCGACTCCCCGCTGTACGGGTGATCATATGACCCAAATGATGCTGACCAAGGAACTCGCAGGCAAGAGGGTGATGACCCCCACGGGCAAGGTCATCGGCATCCTGGACGATATCGTGATAGACACCGCCACCGGTGAGATCCGCTACATCCTGGTCCGCTCCTCGGACGCACAGGCGAACCCGGGTCAGAGGATCGACGGCAAGGGAAGACTGGTGTACTCCACCACCAGGATATCCATCGACGACGCCGGGATCACCTTGGAGTGAGGTCCTTGGCCATGTACGGCCGCCTGAGTTCGTAGCCCAGCGAAGCGTAGTAATCGCGGACGCCCACCCCGCTGGTCACCCGTATCTCGGTGGCTCCCGCATCCATGGCGGCGTTCTCCGCCAGACGCATGAGCTCCCTGCCGAAGCCCCTGTGCTGCCAGTCCCCGTCCTCGCCGATGGCCGCCATCCTGCCGAACACCTTCAGCTCGCGGACGTAGGCCACCGGTGATGACGCTCTCAGCCTCACATAGCCTATCAAAGAATCCCCGGCTGAGCATGATATGAAGTGTTCCGAAGCGCCGGAGGCCTCGTACATCATGTCGTCGTACACAGGCTCGCCGTCCAAGGGGGCGCCGGTATGGCCCACCTCCCTGCAGCGGATGCAGCCGCATCTCCTTCCGGTACGTTCCAGCTCCGCCGCCACCAGCTGTCTGAGGTTGCTCTTGGTGATGCCGGCGGCGATCTGGGGTGCGGGGATGTCCCTCTGCACCCTCTGTATCCTCACGTACCCGGGGACCTCCGCCTTCATGTCCGCCAGCAGTGCGACGGCGGTGTCCGTGTCATACGGGACGTATGAGCCAGACACCCACATGTCATACAGTTCGGTGCCCTCGATCACCAGGGTGGTGTAGAACTTCAGCATATCCGGACGGAAGTCCGGGTCCGAGAACATGGTGCGGAAGCTCTCCAGATCCCTCTCCGGGGAGGATCCGGGAAGACCGGGCATGATGTGGTAGCAGACCTTGAGTCCCCTCTCCCTGCACTCCCTGGTGCATCTGCGCACCTCCTCCACGCCGTGGCCGCGGTTCACGCCGGCGAGGATGTCGTCGTCCAGGATCTGCACCCCCAGCTCCACCCTGGTGGCGCCCAGGGCCATGGCCGCGTCTATCTGGCTCATATCGAAGACATCGGGTCGGGTCTCCACGGTCAGGCCGACGCACCTGTGGTCGGCGGTGCGGTTCCACTCCTGCGCCGTCTCGATATCCGGAGCGTCCCTTCCGTTCATGGCGTCGTAGCACCTGCGGACGAACCACTCCTGATACTCCGGGTCGCGGGAGGTGAAGGTGCCGCCCATGATTATCAGATCGATCTTGTCGGTGCCGTGGCCGATATCCGTCAACTGGCGGATGCGGTCGGTGACCTGCTGGTACGGATCGAAGGAGTTCCTGGCCGCCCTGCGGGCCGCCGGCTCCTTTCCCGTATATGACTGCGGCGAGTCCGTCCCTCCGGGACAGTACCTGCACTTGCCGTGGGGACACGGATGGGGAGATGTCATCACCGCCACCACCGCCACACCGCTGGCGGTGCGCATGGGCTTCTTCACCAGCAGCGGCAGCACCTTCTCCCGCTCATCCTCCGTGGCCTCAGCCAAGATTTCGGAATTCCTAGGGACCTCATCCAGACGATAGCGGCGGCACAGACGCATCTTCTCCGCCTGCAGCGCATCCCTGTCCCGGATGCTCCCGGACATGACCCCGTCGATCAATGTCCGGGCGAGCCGACGAAGATCATCCATAATAGGGACCGTTGCCGCTCTTGGGCGCCGCCTGCACCGGCTCCGCCGCTTCCAGAAGATCCACGTACGAGATCTGGGCCACCGGGATGTAGCGGATCCTGTCGCCGTCCATGCGGACGACCATGGCGGTGTCGCTGCCCATCATCACGTAACCCTCGAAGCTGCCGACGGTGTCGTCCTCCTCGGCGGTGCGGATCAGGCATCTCGAACCCTTGGAGATCTCGTAGCTCTCAGTCACCCCTGTCCCCTCCGTTCATGAGGTTCTGGAGATGGTCCACCGACTTGCGGTAGCCCTTCATCGCCATGTCGATGTTGGATTCCGTGAAATTCCAGGCCAGGGACAGGTCCCCGTACTTGATGCGGTATCCCTTGCGCTTCTGGCCATCGAAGATCACGTCTGTGGTCTCCAGCAGATCAAGGGCCTTCAGCTTGTTGATGTGACGGTATATGGTGGGCTTGGTGGTATCCAGAAGAGCGGCCAGCTCCTCCACCGACCAGGCCTTGTCCGTATAGCGCATCAGATAGTCCATGAAGAGACGGTAGGGGATGCTGTCCCGGACGCTGGTGGCCGAGGTCTTGGGGTCGTACCCCTTGGGTATGTACCCGATCTGCATGAGGAACTGCTCCGCGACGGTATCGGCGTCGTCGATGCCCGTCAACGGGGTGTTGCTGACAACGTGAAGTTCGAACAGCTGAATCACTCCCTTAAACTGGGACCTAAATAAGTAAAGGTGGTTATTTAACTTGACCCCCCGAAGGGTCAGAGTTCCCGCTTGAGACGCTCTATGGCCACCGAGATGCTGTTAGTGGGCATCACCGGGGACACGGGGATGGTGAGGATCTTCTCGACGGTCGGTGTGACGATGGGTGCGCAAACGACACCTAACGCGCCGTCCCTCTCCGCCCTGATGGCGGCGACGATGGCGTCCTCCACCGTGGACACGGGATACTCCTTCAGACGGACGATCTGCCCGTCCACCTCGGTCTCCGACTCCAGGGTCTGCAGGACCATGTGGGACGCGATGACCGCGATGAAGTTCTCCCCCACCGACTTCGAGAGTATGCGAACGGCGCGGACGATCATGCGCACCGTGCGGAGATTGGGCTCGCGCTTGTCCTCGAGTATCTTGTACATCGTGCTCTGGGAGATCCCCGTGGCCTTGGAGAACTCGTTCACGGTCATCCCCAGCTCATCCTCCAGCACCCTGCGCAGGGCCTTCTGGAAGCCGCCTTCCTCGCGGAGCATCCCCGCGACCAGATCCTCAACGGTCATTTCCTGACCTCCTTCACATGGCGTGCGGCGGACGTGCCTGCCACGTTCCCCTGGCCGACGGCCTTGGCCACCTGCCACGGCCTTCCCGTGACGTCGCCGCAGGCGAACACCCCGGGAACGGATGTGGCGCATGACGAATCCACCTTCACGGAATCGTCCATCTCCGGCATCACATCAAGGTCCATGGCAAGATCCGCGGATGACTTCGCGCCCAGTTCGATGAACACCCCGTCCACGTCCACCGAGGAACCGTCGGAGAGCTCGATGCTCCTGACCTTGTCATCGCCGACTATGCGGACCACGGATGCCGGGATCAATTCCGCTCCGGCGTCCAGAGCGCGTTGGCGCACGACATCCGACGCTTCAACGGACTCGGAGACCCAGTAGGTCTTGGATGCGTAGCGGGTCATCAGTTCGGCGGACACCGCCGCCTCGGTCTCCCCACCCACGATGGCCACGATGCGACCCTTGTAGAAGTTGCAGTCGCAGGATGCGCAGTAGCTGACGCCCTTCCCGAAGAGCTCGTTCTCCCCGGGGACGCCCAGCTTCTCCCTGGAGATGCCGGTGGCCAGGACCACGGCGGATACCTCCAGCGTTGTTCCATCCTCCAACACGACGGAGAAGCCGTCGTTCGTCTTGGATGCGGACGTGACGTTCAGGGGGAAGTGCCTGGCACCGAATGTCTCCGCCTGGCTCATGCCCACATCAAGCAGCTCGTCCCCGGCGATCTCACGGATGCCTAGGTAGTTCTCGATGTGCGTGCCGGAAGCGGCGCTGTTGGATGTCTTGCCGATCAGCGCCACCGACACCTTCGCCCTTGATGCATGGATGGCCGCCTGGATCCCTCCGGGACCGCAGCCGATCACCGCCACGTCGAAACGCATGTCCGGATTACTCCAGCAGGCCTGCGCCCTTCATGGCGAGGACGATGTCCTCCTTGGGCCTGAGACCGACCAGGGTGTTCACCAGCACGCCCTTCTTGAAGAGCAGTATGGTGGGGATGGCCTGGATGCCGAACCTGAGGGAGATGACCTGGGCCTCATCCACGTTCAGCTTGGCCACGGCGACCTTGTCGGCGTACTCCGCGGAGATCTCGTCGATGATCGGGCCCAACCTCCTGCAGGGTCCGCACCACTCCGCCCAGCAGTCGATGAGGACGTTGTCGTGGGAGTCTACGAAGCTGTCGAAGCCTTCCTCTGTAATCTGGAGAGTCATGGACTCCGCAACTTCATGCGGTGTTAATAAACATACGGCCCTACATCACGGTTATATCGTCACATGGGATTGACGGGACGGGGATGCGATGCTGGAAGAATCGAAGGAACTGCTGGGGATGAGCATCTACACCGCAGACGGTCTGTTCGTTGGGAAGGCCAGCGCCTTTGCGGTGGATACCGACGCCCGCAGGATCGGCAGCATAATCGTGGAGGACCCCAACCCCGCGGTGGCGGAGAAGGGCGTGATCCTGGGGATCCCGTACTCCTGGGTCACCGCCGTGTGCGACATCATCGTGGTGAAGAAGATGCCCGGCAGAGCGGGATTGGACGGAGAGCTCAGTCCACTTCAAATTCCTTGAGCGGACCCTTCATGCGCGGATACATGCCCAGTTCCGATACCAGGCGGTCCAGGTCGTAGCCGCATATCTCGGAGAGCTCGGAATGCAGGTCCTGGATCCTCAGGGCACCCCTGTCGGAGCCCTTGGACATCAGCTTCTCCACCGAGCGGGTGTGGGGCACCAGCTTGTTGTCGCTGACCATGTTGTCCGCGTGTGCAACGATCTTCTGCTCCAGCGTCCTGGGTATGTAATCCCCCGAAGGGAGGACGAATTCGCGGACGTCCTCGTCGTCCAATCCGGCGCCGGTGTGGCGGCGGATGATCTCGATTACCTCGGAAGGGAGACCCAGGTCCTCGGCTATGCCCGCGCCGATCACCGCATGCATTATCGAATGGTCCACCGACCTGCCGATGTCGTGGAGCAGCGCCCCCGCGCGTACGAGGTCCATGTCGCAGTTCAGCCCGGAGGCGATGGCTTCGGCCACAGTGCAAACGGTGCAGCAGTGCACGATCACCCTGCGCTTGCACCCGGCCTCGGTGAGCAGGCGGATGCACCCGGACTCATCTGGAAGTGTCGACAACGGTCTTCCCCCTCTCGTTAGGGACCACGGTCATGCGGCCGTGGCGGTCTGCGTAAAGCTCCGAACCTCCGGTGAAGCGGTCCAGGAATATGGCCAACGCGGCGATCTCCGAATGGGGTTGGTTACCGACGGACACATTGAAATCCGCCTGGCGATAGACATCGGGTGGCACCTTCTCGGCGCCGACCACGATGAGGATGTCCTCGTCACGGGGTATCTTCGGGATCGCCTCGTCCACCCTCTGTCCGTACATGGTCAGGTGGACCACCTTGCCGGGGAAGTTCTTGATCTTCTGCTTCCACGCCACCCCGGTCTCGATACTGTAATCTCCGCCGAACCTGCCCACCACGCTGCGGATGTTCTCCTCCAGCACTGGGTCCTCGGTATCCACGAATATGCCCTTGGCTCCAAGCGCCCTGGAAGAGAGCGCCACATGGGTTGTGACGCGCTTGTCCCTCTGCGGGCGGTGCCCTATCCTCATTATCCAGATGTCCGCCATGCCGTCCGTCTACTCCTCGCGCTTCAGCTCGATCCTGTGGCCGCGGAAGTCCATCTTGACCGATCTGCGGACCAGGCCCTTGAGCATGGTGGAGGTTAGACCCAGCGCCTCGGCGACATCTCCCGAGAAGCGACCGGAGGGACCGACCTCCGCGACTATGCGGGCTTCAATGTCGGCGTACTCCTCCTCGCTCATCATGGCGGCGGCGAGCACATCGCTGATCTCGTAGACGGGCCACTGGGCGTTGATGTGGAAAGATGTGTAGAAAGTGTGGTAGGCTTTTTCGGGGAAATTCTTTCCTTCGACGGCGATCCACTTGCTCTCGACCAGCTTCATCTTGTCGAAGAACATGATGGCCTCCCTCCCCTCGGGGCCGTACTTGGCCTCGATGTCGTCTGCGGTCCTCCACTCCAAGGTCACCTCCTTGAGCACATCCCGCTTGACCGGCGTATCAACGGACCTGAGCATGGGGACCAGCTCTGACGGTTCATTGATGACCTTGATTCTGTTCATAGCCGAGAACCAGATGGTTAGGAATCTATTTATAACCACTGTTAAAACAAGGACATGCTGGATGGCGTTTTGAGAGCGCTCTTCCCCGCAGACGGAGGATATGCCAGTCGAACGATCGTCCGAGGGGTTGATCCGCGGCAGGGTTGGACGGTCATCCATCCAACCCATCCGGCGGTGACGGACAGCCAACCTTTATCTATCGAACACGCGATTGCCACGGCAATGTTCGGAAAGACCAAGGCACCCGAAATGAGGTACCAGTGTCTGGAATGCTACAAGACCTACAAGACGGAGCAGGAGGCTCTGGACTGCTGCGGGTCCTTCATCCAGGCTTGGACCAAGAACTACAACAAGTGGGGAAGACAGCACTGGTACGGACGCTGAGCGTCCATCCCGACCCATTCTCATCCGCCCATATGTCAGCGGATGCTTTCTTCGTTTTATGATCGTTTTAGCCTGTGATGTTTGATATATGCTCACGGTGTTGATAGAGCCATGGCAGACGTCAGGGACAGCATCACGGACAAGATCGACGAGGACCTGGAGCTCCTGGACCGTCATCTGGAGCTCCTGCACACCCTGAAGGTCAACGGCGCCACCGGGATCATCCGCCTTTCGGAGATCCTCGGGGAACCCAAGCACAAGATCCGCTATTCGCTGAGACTCCTGGAGAAGGACGGTGCCATCCTCCCCACTCCGGACGGAGCGGTGGCCACCGACATCTACGAGGAATACATGAGATCCATGCTGGAGTACCTCGCCAAGCTGAAGAAGGACGTTGAGGATCTGGAGGCGAAGGTCTCCGCAACTCTTTAATACTGCCCCTTCTTTGCCCACTCTAAGCCGTCGTAGCTCAGTTGGTAGAGCGTGGGACTGTTAATCCCAAGGTCCACGGTTCGAGCCCGTGTGACGGCGCCATACCGTTCTCAAACAACAACAAAACGGGCCTGTAGCTTAGTATGGTGGAGCGTCTGGCTCATAACCAGATGGCCGTCGGTTCAAATCCGGCCAGGCCCACTACAGTATGCGCTTATTCAGGTACGTTATGCTCACCGGATCCCTGGGAGGGATGCGCCTGAACTCGATGTCGGGATATCCCACCATCAATGCGCCGGTGACACGGACACCGTCGGGGATCCCCAGACGGGAGTTCACCTCGGGAAGGTCCGCCAGCAGCATGTTCTCGATGATCCCCGCCCAGCATGTGCCGAGTCCCAGGGACGGCGCGTACAGCTCCGCCCACGTCAGGTAGATCACCGAGGTCTCCCTGTCTTTGGGATAGTTCCTTTCCGAAAGTGCCAGCACCAGGACCGGAGCGCCTCTGAGTATGGTGTCCCTGCCGGCCCGATAGCCCTCAAGAGTGCGGGCGTAGCGGGAGCGGATGTCCTCGGATTCGTTGTTCTCGATCCAGTCCGCGCACATATCCGCCAGTCTGCGGACCTCCTTCGGATCGTCCAGCACGGCGAAGGAGACCTTCCTGACGTTCATCGCCGTCTGGGCGGTACCGGCAAGACCCAGCAGCTCGCTAATCTCGCTCCTGGAAGGAGGGTCGGGCAGATATCTGCGCACCGACCTGCGGCGACGCATATACTCCCTGACGTGTCCGGCGTCGGGCATTTGGAACAATATGTGATCGCAGTCGGGAAGCGGCGCCTCGGAGCAGCTGAGGGCGGCGGTGGGGCACACCGCCACGCATTCCCCGCAGCCTATGCATGGACCCGATGACTCAGGATAGCCGTCCTTCAGAATCACCGACGAAACGGGACAGGTGATGACGCAGCGGCCGCAGGATGTGCAGACGGCCGTATCGACTGTGAGCATGCGCCCCCATGGATGAAGAATGATAATGGATTATCGCAGGCCCAGGAACCTGCGGATGCCTGTGAGGTCCTTCTCCACCGTCACTGCACCGCAGCCGTCGAACCTCCCCTCGGGGCCGTAGCCGGTAAGCACGGCAGCGAAGTCCACCGCCGCCGACGCGGCGGCATCCGCATCCACCAGCGTATCGCCCACATACAGCATCTCCTCGAGCCTGACGCCCATCAGCCTCGCCGCCATGACGAGGCCTTCCGGATCCGGTTTCGGATGTGTCACATCGTCTGACCCCACCACCGCATCCACGAGATGGGTTGCGCCCCTGAGCTCCAGGATGGCGTCCACCCTGCGGCGGAACTTGGATGTGACCACCGCCGCCGGGATCCCCTCGCGCTTCAGAGCCTCCAGTAGCGGAATCGCATCGGGATACAGCACCGCGGTCTCGGTCATGGTCCGGTCCGCCTTGTCTATGAAATGCTTCGAAAAGAGCTCCGCGTTGCCGGGATCATCGTCCCCGGTGTACATCCTGTAGGCCACGTCCAAAGGATGGCCTATCGAACGGCGTACGGTGTCGATGTCGGGCACCGGCAGCCCCATGGATTCCAGGGCATGGGAGACGCACATCATGATGCCGTCGGTGGAGTCCCCCAGCGTATAATCGAAATCGAAGGCTACCGCCCTGTAGCGCATATCCCCGCATAGGCAATCCCTATATATCTCAAGAACTGAACCGCAGACCATGGAGACCGCCGCCAGAAGGATCGCGATAGTGCTCGCCAGCCTGGCGGTGTCGGTGTCCGCCGTGCTGGGAAGGCTGGCGGACATGGATTCCATGGGGATCGTGTTCTACCGTCTGCTACTGACCGTGGTGATAATGTCCCCGCTCATACTGTTGAGATACCGCAGGGAGCTGCTGAACGCTCCCTTCAGAGATGTCATGTTCTGCACCCTCAGCGGCATAGTGCTGGCACTTCACTTCTACGTGTTCTATGAGTCCCTCAACTACACAACGGTGGCGTCCAGCCTGGTGTTCATCGACACCTCGGTGTTCTTCATCGCCATCATCATGCTGTTCTTAGGCGAGAGGGTGTCCAAGGCCGGATGGGCGGCCATAGCGGTGACCTTCGCGGGAAGCGTGATAATTTCCATGTCCGACATCGCCGGCGGGATGCTGTTCGGCGACCTGCTGGCTCTTTCCGGTGCGGTGCTGTTCGCCATATACGCGGTGATCGGCAGGAGGGAGCGGGCGTCCATGTCCGCGATGACGTACACCTTCATCGTGTACACAGCGGCGGCGATGACCGCGTTGGTGCTGTCGCTGGGGATGGGTACGGACCTCCACCCGACGGCCAACGACCTCTGGTGCGCCTTGGGGATGGCGGTGTTCTGTACTCTGCTGGGTCATTCCGTGTTCAGCTGGGGGCTGAAGTACGAGAAGGCCTCCTTCATCGCCGTGGTCAACCTTCTGGAGCCGGTGTTCGGCTCCGCGATAGCGTTCATGGTGCTGGGGGAGGTCCCCGCCGCCACCGTGGTGGCCGGGGCGGCGGTGGTGCTGCTCGGGGTGTACCTGTTCTCCAGGGTCACCGAGCCGGGCACCGTCACCTCTTCAGCACGCCCGTCGCAACCAGGATCGCCACGATGATGGCGCCGATGATGTAGAGCAGGTTATCCTTGATCAAGTCAAGGATGTCCGTGGACCCATCATCGGCATTTTCCGGCGCCGGAGCGTATGTGAGCACGAATCTGCCCTCCTCTCCGACACTGTCTGTCACGCGGATGTAGTTGAGATCCTCGTAGTTGGTCAGCGTCAGCGAGTTACCGTCGGTAGACTCCGTTGTCGTTCCCGACTCGCGGGATATGGTCCATGTGCAAGCGCCGGTGGCGCCTTCGGCCGTGATGGTCATCTCCTCCCCGTCCGCGGGGACACCCGTTCCCGGAGACAATGTCAGCGTGTCCTTGAGACTGTAGCTGCCGTTCCAATCATCCAGGAACTCTGCCGCGTACCAATCTGCGACTTCTGCGGAATTGATCACCAGCCCTCATTCGCGGTTGTTGTAGAACGAGTTCGGCGTCCAGTTGACGGAAGAGACCCAAACGGTGTCATCCACCACCACTCCCTTGTTGTGCATGGTGGAGAATCCGCTGCTCTTCTGTATCGCCGCCTTCACGTTGGACTGGGAGTTCAGTTCGTCCACGAAGTCCTTCTCGTCGCTGGCGGAGATCAGTAGCCTTGCATCAACGCCCCGATATGCCGCATCCGCCATGGCGGTGACGGGGGACTCAGAGACCGAAAGCGAGGACCAGGCGGCCCCCAGGTCCATCTGCTGGGAGTATACCCTCTCCTGAGCACCGTCGATCAGCTCGGTCAGCGCCTTGCAGGTGTTGTCCGGAGACATGTAGATGCTCACATTGGCATTGTATGTCTGGCTCTGATAATTGATGGACTGTCCGTAGGCCACCGCATCGTCGTAGGCAGGCAGATCGGTGGAAGCCGTGGCTGTCGGATAAGCGTCTTTGAACGACAGCAGGTCAACCTTGTAGTTGATGTCGTTGTCGAAGTACTCCATCATCTTTTTTGCGAACTCGGTGCCGTAGACCACTGCGCCCCATCCGCGGTTACCGCTGTTGGTCCTATCCTTGCACTCCATGTTGCCGGAGGTCCAGTTCTCGGAGGTGATGACGACTGTGTCCCCGTCCACCACCATGTACTTGTTGTGCACGTACGAGTACCGGTCATCGGTGCCTGCACCGATCATCCATATGTCGGCTCCCGCCTCCGAGAGGGCCTTCAGATCATCCACAGGATGGCTGTATCCCAGGGGATCCTCCTCCAGGATCAAAGTCACATCCACCCCCCTGACCTCCAGGCCGCAGAGTATGGAGATGATGTTCTGACTGGTGAGCATGTAGATGGAAATGCAGACCCATTGGTCCGCATCGTACAACGCGTCATAGATCGGCTTGCCGCTGGACTCCGGGAAGGTGAACGGCGTTACCGTGGTGTTCACCGAAGTGACGGAATCGTATGACTGGGACAGCAGTCCCGAGCCCTGGGGCGTCCAATCGGCGGCGGTGTCGGTGTCGGTAGACTCCACGCGGATGATGCCTTGCTGCTTGTTACCCAGGTAGGCGGACTGCCCGCTCCAACCCGCCTGGGGGTTGGCGTTGTCCGCGCCGGTGAGGCTGGCTCTGTACGCCACCGTGTCGATGAGCGTGCCGGAGGCGTTGTAGAGGTACAACGTACCGGCGCTGTCCGTAACGGCGAGATTCCTGCCCCCCGACGAGGCCATGGTCACCACATCGCGGGTGTCGGAGGTGCGGCAGAACCAATCGGTGGCCGAATCCGTCCTTACGAATGCCAGCGTGTCCCCGGGACCTATGATCGTTCCCGAGTTCACCACGAACAGATTCGAAGATGCGGTGGTATCGTACGCCTTGGCGATGGTGTACCCGCCGATGTCCACGGCGGAGGATCCGTAATTCGTGAGCGCGAACCCTTCGGAGTCCCCCTTGGGGGACACCTCGGAGAAGAGGATGCCGTCCAGCGTCCTCCCCTCCGCTCCCGTCGCCTGGTCCCCGGCGAGCGGTATCATCGTCAACAGCAGCACTATGGCCATAGCCACGGCTGCCCCATCCCGTCTGACCATGGCGGTACATGGCAGACGGGACATATAACGGTGCTTGACAGCCTACAAAAAAACAATTAGCCATGCCTAAACTTAAATAGAACAATAAAAGTAACAGCAAATATGGCAAAGATAAAGCTGAACGTGGAAGGCATGAAGTGCGACAACTGCAAGGCCAAGGTGGAGAAGGCCCTGTCCGAGATCGAGGGCGTCACATCCGCCAGTGTGGACCCCAAGAAGGGCACCGCCGTGGTGGAGGCCGACCGCCAGATCCCCGACGAGGTGCTGGTCAGAGCGGTCGTCGATGCCGGCTTCAAGGCCAAGGTGAAGCACGGCCTGCTGGGATGAGAGGATGGCCGAGACGAGGAAGACCTTCAAGGTCAGCGGCATGTCCTGCGCGGCATGCTCCGCCAGGATAGAGAAGGCCCTGGGTCCCGAGGACGGTATCTCCTCGGTGGACGCGGTGTTCTCCAGCAACATGGTGAACGTGATCTACGACGACGAGGTCACATCGGAGGAGGAGATCAAGCGCCTGCTGGCCAAGACCGGCTATCCCGTGGCGGAGAAGGCGGACGACGGGGGCGGATGGGACATCCGCGCCATCGGCGTCTCCGCGGTCCTGACGATAATACTGACGATATACGCCATGGGGCCCATGTTCGGCCTCGGGGTGCCCCTGGAGGACACCCCCTGGGCGTACGCCCTGGTGCAGTTCGCTCTCGCGTTGCCGGTGCTGATCCTCGGGCGCAAGTTCTTCGTGAAGGGCATACCCGCCCTGCTGCACCGCAGCCCCACCATGGACACCCTGGTGTCCCTGGGTTCCGGCGTGGCGTTCCTCTACAGCTCGTATCTCATGATAGCGGCGATGCTGGGCGCGGATTCCGTCTCCGGGATCTGCTTCGACTCCGCCGCCATGATAGTCACCCTGATATCCGTGGGCAAGTGGCTGGAGTTCCGCTCCAGGATCAGGGCGGACGATGCGGTGTCCAGGCTGCTGACGCTGATCCCCGAGGAGACCTCCGTGGTCAGGAACGGCGAGGAGGTGCGCATCCCCGTCAGCGAACTGGCTGTCGGGGACGTGGTGGCCGTCCGTCCCGGGGAGCGCATCCCCGCCGACGGCGTGGTCACAGAAGGGAAGACTTCGGTGGACGAGTCCATGCTCACCGGGGAGCCCATGCCCGTGATCAAGGAGGTCGATGCCAAGGTGTTCACCGGTACCATGAATGTAGACGGTGCCTTCCGCTTCGCGGTGGAGCGCACCGGCGGCGACACCTTCGTCTCGGAGATCGCCAACATGCTGGAGGAGGCGAAGGCCACGAAGGCACCGGTGGCCAGGATGGCGGACCGGGTGGCGGCGATCTTCGTGCCCACGGTGATAACCATCGCCGTGCTGGCGGCACTCGGCTGGTTACTGTCGGGAAGGGACCCCACTTTCGCATTGAACGTGATGATCTCCGTGCTGGTGATCTCGTGTCCCTGCGCCCTCGGTCTGGCGACGCCGCTGGCGATCACCGTGGGTTCCGGGAAGGCCGCCGAGCACGGCATCCTGTTCCGCGACGCCGAATCCCTGGAGCGCAGCGGGAAGGTGGACGCGATCATCCTGGACAAGACGGGCACGCTGACATTGGGAAGACCCCGGGTGGTGTCGGTCGACGGTGATTTGAACGTCCTCCCCGCGGTGATGGCCGCCGAGTCAAGATCGGAGCACCCGGTGGGGAAGGCCATCGTGGAATACTGCGAATCTCAGGGCGTGGAGCCTGCGGACATCTCGGATTTCGAGTACACGGTGGGGAAAGGGATATCGTTCTCCTCCGGCGGCGCGAGGATGACCGCCGGTTCCGCGGAGCTGTTCGGTTCCGAGCACGAATCCGACGACGGCACCACCCATGTGGTGATCTCCGTCGCCGGGGAGAAGAGGGCTGTGATCTCACTCTCCGACGGCATCAGGGACGGAGCGGCGGAGACCGTGTCCCTGCTGAAGGACCGCGGGATCTCTGTGACCGTGGTCTCCGGGGACAGCGAGTCCTCGGTGAGGAGGACCGCGGACCTCTGCGGCATAGAGAACGTCCATGCGGGCGCACTCCCCGGCGACAAGACCGAGCGGGTGAAGGACCTGCAGGTTATGGGGAAGAACGTGATGATGGTGGGAGACGGGATCAACGACTCCCCCGCCCTCGCCCAGGCGGACGTGGGGGTGGCCATGGGATCCGGCACCAACATCGCCCTGGGTTCGGCGGACGTGGTGCTGCTGAACGACGACCTCTACAACCTGCCCCGCACGGTGGACTACGGCAGACGCACCCTGAAGAACATCAAGGAGAACCTGTTCCTGGCGTTCTGCTACAACGCGGTGTGCATACCCATAGCCGCGGGACTGCCGTATCTGCTGGGGATGGCGGAGTTCAGCCACATGCCCATGCTGGCGGCGGCAGCTATGTCGCTGTCCTCTCTGTCGGTGGTGACCAACGCCCTCAGGCTCAGGCGCTACGACCCCGAATATTAGACCCGGCACTCACGCACCGCGTCGGGGAGGACCTTCAACAGAAGGTCGACCTCGGCGTCGGTGTTCAGGTGCGACAGCGTTACCCTTAACGCGGACATGGACTGCTGGGGGGTGAGCCCTATCGCCGAGAGCACGTGGGATGGCTCGGTGTCGCCGGCGGAGCAGGCGGAGGCGGTGGAGACCGCCACACCATTCCTGCTCAGCGCGAGGACGAGGCTGTTGCCCTTCACACCGTCGAAGCGGAAGTGGGCGTTGTTGCAGAGCCTGTCGTGACGGGGACCGTTCAACGCCGCACCCGGGATATCGAGTACGGAATCGATGATGCGGTCCCGCATCTCCGTCATCCTGCGCATGTCCCCGCCCATGTTGGACATGGCGATGTCCACCGCCTTGCCGAGACCCACTATCCCGGGGACATTCTCGGTGGATGAGCGGAGGCCGTTCTCCTGACCGCCGCCGAAGACGATGGGACGAATGTCCGTTCCCGACTTGACATAGAATGCTCCGATGCCTTTGGGGCCGTGGATCTTGTGCCCGGACAACGAAAGCATGTCAATACCGTCCCTCTTGACGTTGATATCCATCTTTGTAAACCCTTGAACGGCGTCGGTATGGAACAGCGCACCGTGCTCGTGTGCGATCTTGGCGCACTCACGGATGTCCTCGATGGTGCCGATGACGTTGTTGGCGGCCATCACGGAGACGAGGTACACATCGTCGCCCATGGCCGAATCCAAGGCGGACAGGTCCAGGAATCCCTCGGAATCAACGGGGATCAGCGTGGACGCGCCGCCCCTGCGCCTGACCTCCCCGCATGTCTCCAGTATCGCGGAGTGCTCGATGGCGGTGGTGACCACGCGCCCTCCCGCCCCGGGGAAGGTGCCCAGCACCGCCATGTTGTCCGATTCCGTGCCTCCGGCGGTGAAGATGATCTCTGAGGGATAGCATCCCAGGGCGTCCGCCACGCTCTTGCGCGCCTTGCGCAGGGCTTCCGCCGCATCGGCCCCCATGGAATGGAGGCTGCTGGGGTTGCCGTACATCTCGGTGAAGTAGGGGCGCATGGCCTCCGCCACCTCGGGAAGGGTCATCGTGGTGGCCGCATTGTCAAAATACGCCGTTCCGGAGGGCATATCCCGCTAATCACGGGGCGCGGATATACCGTTTTTGCCCTGTCGGAACGAAAGTGCGTACTGGCATAGATACCGTTCGACTGCTGGCTCCCGCATATTCTACGAATTTCGTAAAAATTGATGATTTTGGATGTGTGGCTCTAGTGCCGGAGCCCAATACCTACAAATACCCCCAGGGAGTTTCTCGGACCAATTCAGAGCTCCGCCTATCGCTAGACAGGGCGGAAGCGACCATAATCCGAGGATGAACACATGGCCACGATCAATCTGCCCGATAAGCCCAAGCTCATCAAGCTCCCGAGGATCACCCGCGAGCTGGCCCAATGTCAGATGTGCGGATACTGCATCGACGTCTGCGAGACGCACAGACAGACCCCCTGGGAGTCCGTCACCGCCAGAGGCAAGATCTACTACCTGAACCAGCTGGACAAGGCCGGCTTCGGCGCCGTTGACAAGCTCCTCGGCAGGAAGGCCACCATCTCCCCCGAGTTCGTCGATGCAATGTTCAAGTGCACCGGCTGCGGGAACTGCGAGGCCGTCTGCCACGCCAACATCGAGCTCGTCAAGCTGTGGGAGACCGTCAGGGCATGGCTGGTCCAGGAGGGCGTCGCCCCCCTGCCCGTCCACAAGGGCATCTCCGAGAAGATCGCCAAGACCGGCAACTCCTTCGGCGAGCCCAGGGCCAAGAGGGACGCCTGGTGGCCCGAGGACGTCGAGAGGGCACAGGTCCCCGACGCCATCATGTTCGCCGGATGCACCGGTTCCTACAGGATGCAGCACATCCCCACCGCGGGAGTGAAGGTGCTGGCCCGCGCCGGCGTCTCCATGAACTGCCTGGGCGAGGACGAGGTCTGCTGCTCCTCCCCCATGCTGAGGACCGGTATCACCGCCCACACCATGAACCTGGCCATCACCACCGTCACCAAGGCCGACGGCGTCGGAGCCAAGGACATGGTCATGACCTGCGCCGGATGCTACAAGACCGTCTCCTCCAACTTCGGGGAGTACTACTCCAAGACCGGCCAGAACGTCTACCACTTCACCCAGTACGTTGACCGCCTGATCAAGGAGAGGAAGCTCCCCCTGAACAACGAGTTCAACCACAAGGTCACCTACCACGACCCCTGCCACCTGGGAAGGCACTCCAAGGTCTACGAGGAGCCCAGGAACATCCTGAAGAAGATCAAGGGCCTGGAGTTCGTGGAGATGGAAAAGAACCGCGAGAACTCCCGCTGCTGCGGTGCCGGAGGAGGATACAAGTCCGCCTTCAACGACTTCGCCGTCAACATCGCCGCCGAGAGGATCCACGACGCCGAGGCCGTTGGTGCCGAGATCATCGTCACCGCCTGCCCCTTCTGCGTGCTGAACCTGAAGGCCGGCGCCAAGAAGCTCAACTCCCCCATCAAGATCATGGACATCTCCGAGGTCCTGCTGGAGGTCACCGCGCCCAAGGTCGAGCCTAAGCCCGAACCCAAGGCCGAAGCCCCCGCCGCCGCTCCCGCTGCAGCACCTGCCGCGGCAGCCGCCGAGGCCGCCCCTGCAGCACAGCCCGCAGTGGCTCCCGCAGCCACGGATGCCGCAGTGGCCGAGGTCGCAACCGAGGAGATCGCCGAGGAAGCCAACGACCTGGCCGGATACGACGAGGATGAGTTCAACTACGAGCTCACCCCCGAGGGAGTGGTCAGGAGGGCCGCCTGGAACAAGAAGCTCAGGTGCAGGAGATACTACGGGGAGTACCAGATCCCCGTGGCCTTCGTGAAGGGCAAGGTCGCTGTCTTCGTCGAGCACGACGACACCGACGCCCGCAAGCCCCTGGAGGACGAGGGTTGGGTCGTTCTGAAGTTCGACCCCGCCGACGTCACCGACGGCGAGAAGCAGGCGATCATCATCCGCGAGACGATCAAGGAACAGATGCGCGCCATGAAGAAGGCCAAGAAGAGAAAGTGATTCCAAACCCCAACGCCGGGCCCCGCAGGGCCCGGCATCGTTCTCACACATGACATTCGACTACCTGTCCGCGGAACTGCAATCGGTTCTGGCGGCCAGGGGGATGACCGAGCCCACCGACCCCCAGCGGGACACCGGGCCCAGGATCGCCAGGGGCGACAATGTGCTGTTGTTGGCGCCCACCGGCATCGGCAAGACCGAGGCGGCCATGCTTCCGATCCTGGACGCCATGCGGGAGGAGGGCCCCCGGCCCGGCATAAGGTGTCTTTACATCACCCCTCTAAGAGCGCTTAACAGGGACATGTTCCGCCGCCTGGAGGACATCGGCGGCGACCTGGACATCAAGGTGGACGTGCGCCACGGGGACACGTCGTCGTCGGACAGGAACCGTCAATCCCTCCATCCCCCGGACGTGCTGATCACCACGCCGGAGACCCTGCAGGTGATGTTCACCGGAAAACGTCTGGCGCAGCACATGAAGAACATCCGCTGGGTGGTGGTGGACGAGATCCACGAACTGGCGGACACCGAGCGCGGAGCACAGTTGTCCGTGGCCTTGGAGCGCCTGACCCTGCTGGCGGGCGAGTATCAGAGGATAGGACTCTCCGCCACCGTGGGGAACGGCGACGAGGTGGCCAGGTTCCTGGTGGGCGTGAAGAGGAAGGTGACGCTTTGCAGGCACGACACCCACCGCGACATGGACATCTCCATCGAGCGCCCCGACCCCTGCGACGATGCAGTCCTTCTGGACAAGCTGCAGGGGGACCCGGACATCATATCGGTGATGATCAGGGCTAGACAACTTGTGGAGGAGGGGCGTTCGACCCTGTTCTTCGTCAACACCCGCGAGACCGCAGAGTGGCTGGCGGCCAGATTCCGCCACTGGGACCCGGAGTTCCCCATCGACGTCCATCACGGGTCGCTGTCCAAGGAGGTGCGCACCGAGATGGAGGAGCGCTTCAAGAGCGGCGACCTGAAGGCATTGATATGTACGTCGTCCCTGGAATTGGGGATCGATGTGGGAACCACCGACCTGGTGATACAGTACAACTCCCCCCGCAGGGTGACCCGCATGGTCCAGAGGGCCGGCAGGGCCGGCCACCGCATCGGCGGTAAGATCCGCGCAAAGGTGTTGGTGACGGCACCGGACGAGATCATGGAGGCGATGGTGGTGGCCCGCAGATGCGAGGAGAGGGAGGTGGAGGACAGTTCAGCAAGACCCTGTCCCCTCACCGTCGTAGCGAACCAGCTCGTCGCCATGACCATGTCCGGACGCATCGACAGGGACTCCGCCTACGCCGTATTCCGCAGGGCACACCCCTTCAGGGACCTGGAGCGGGACGACATGGACGGCGTTCTGGAGCAGTTGAAGAGCATCAAGATGCTCTTCGAGGACGAGGACGGCTTCCGCCGCTCCCGCAAGGGGATGGATTACTTCTACAGCAACATCTCCATGATCCCCGACGAACGGTCGTACTTCATCCGCGACATCGCCACCAGGGCGATAATCGGCACCCTGGACGAGAGCTTCGTGGCCACCTTCGAAAGCCAGAACGCCATGTTCATCGCCAAGGGCCGCACCTGGAGGGTGGTGGAGATGCGGGAGGACGAGATCCTGGTGGAGGAGGCCAGGGACATCGGCTCGGTGCCGTCGTGGACCGGATCGGACATCCCCGTGCCCTTCGAGGTTGCCATGGAGGTGGGGCGCATGCGCCGCACCGGCGACCTCTCCGCATACAAGTGCAACGACAACGCGAAGGCTGAGGTTCACAGGTACGTAAACGAGCAGCGCAGCAAGTGGAGCGTGCCTAGTGACCGTTTGATCACCATGGAGTTCGGGGACCGGCTGGTGATCATAAACGCCTGCTTCGGCACCAAGGTCAACGAGACCATCAGCAAGATATTCGTAGCGCTGCTGGCGGCGAGGATCGGGGAGAGCGTGGGTGTGACCACGGACCAATACCGCATAATCCTGGAGATGCCCCGCAACATCCAGCCGGATACGGTGATGGACACCTTCAAGAGGATCGAACCCGGGACGGTGGAGGCCCTTGCGAGGATGACCGTGCTGAACTCCACCTTCCTGAAGTGGAGGTTCGCCTATGTGGCGAAGAAGTTCGGCATCGTGGAGAAGGAGGCCGACCACCGCTTCATGAACTTCGGCAGGCTCTTCGATCTGCACAGGGACACGCCGGCGTACAGGGAGGCTGTGAACAAGGTCCTCTGGGAGGACCTGGACATCGAGAACACCGAGAAGGCGGTGTCCATGATCCGCAGCGGGGAGATCAAGGTGACCGTGGGCACCGTATCTCCCATGGGCATGGAAGGAATCACCAGATCCAGGGAGCTCATGCAGCCCCTGAGGGCGGACCACTCCATCCTCATGGCGTTGAAGAAGAGGCTGGAGAACGAGGTGCTGTTCGCGTCATGCCTGAACTGCAGGTCGCAGTGGAGGTTCAGGGTGGGGGATGCTCCCAAGAGGTTCATCTGCCCCCGCTGCGGCGGGAACATGATCGCCGCCCTGAAGGAGTATGACAGGGACAAGATCGCCCTCTTCGGCATGGACCGCGAGAAGCTGACGGATGAGCAGAGGAAGGACATGGTCCGCGTTCGCAGGATAGCGAACCTGGTCAACGAGGACGGCCGCAAGGCCGCCTTGACCCTGGCGGGAAGGGGTGTCGGACCCGATGCCGCATCCCGTATACTCAGAAGTATGCACACCGACGAAGACGAGTTCCTCAGGGACATCCTCGCCGCGGAAGTGCTCTTTGCCAAGAACAAGAGGTTCTGGGATTAGGCCACCCTGTTGGTGATCGTTCCCACTCCATCTATCGTTGCGGTGACAACATCGCCGCGCCTTATCTCGGACACGCCCTCGGGGGTGCCGGTGGCGATGACGTCCCCGGGCTCCACTGTCATGAATCTCGACAGATACGACACGACGAAGGCCGGGGAGAAGATCATGTCCTTGGTGTTGCCGTCCTGCCGGACCTCTCCGTTCACCTTGAGGGTAAGATGCAACGAGGAGAGATCCAACCCCTCCGCAGGCACCGGGTCCGACAGGGGACCGAAGGTATCCATCCCCTTCGCCAGCGACCAGGGGTTGCCGGTACGGCGGGCCTCGGACTGCATGTCCCTGGCGGTGACGTCGTTGAACACCGCCACGTGGGAGATGTACCGCAACGCCTCGCTCTCCGTGACGTCGTGACACCTCTTGCCGACGATCAATGCCAACTCGACCTCATGCTGCACGTTGGTGACACCGTCTGGTATCACGATGTCCTCCCCGTCATGGATGATGCAGGACGGGGGCTTCAGGAACACCGTGGGCTCCTTCGGGAGTTCGGCGTCGGTCTCGATGATGTGGGGGCGGTAGTTCCACCCTATGCAGACGATCTTGGACACGGTCATGACAGGTTCCCCTTGACGGTGAAGCGGGGCTTCTTCTCCTCCGGCGGGACGGCCTCCCCGATCGGGACCCTGGTTTTGGCGGTGTATCCCTTGCAGATGACGTACATCTCCGAGGAGGTGGGACGGGATGCGTCGGGGGAATGCACCTTCACCGAACGGAAGCGAAGCTCCAGCTGTCTCCTCAGGTCGTTGAACATATCCCCGTAGAACACCTTCATCACCATGCGGCCCTCCTTCTTGAGGATGCGGTCCGCCACGCCCACGGCGTATTCGCAGAGGTTGACCGAACGGGCGTGGTCGGTGGAATAATGACCGGCGATGTTTGGCGCCATATCGGAGATGATCACGTCCGCCTCGCCTTCGAAGATCTCCAGCAGCTTGCGCATGGTGGCATCCTCGGTGATGTCGCCCACTATGGTGGTGACTCCCTCCAGAGGACGTATGGGTCTGAGATCGACGCCCACCACGGTGCCCTCGGCGCCCACGCGCTCCTTGGCCACCTGGAGCCACCCTCCGGGAGCGGCTCCCAGATCCACCACCCGGTCGCCCTCCTTGAAGAGGCCGAAGCGGTCGTCGATCTGCATGAGCTTGAAGGATGCCCTGGAACGGTAGTCCATCTTCTTGGCCAGCTTGTAGTAGTACTCGTGGTGCCTCTCCTCCAGCCAGCGCTCGTGCATGTGACCCCTCACCACCCCCGCGGATAAAACCGCTTCGCATGTGCGGGTGCGACAAGGTATAATACGGCGCAAAGGTTCCGAGAATCGGTGTCCTAGATGACTGAGGGTTGGACGTACGCCAAGGCAGGTGTTGACATAGATCACAAATCCAGCGCGATCGCGTCGCTGGTGGGCGAGCTGAAGTACCGCAGGGAGGGCAGAGGAACCATGGTGAGGAAGAAGAACCTCTTCGCCAGCCTCATCGACTTCGGCGACGTGTATCTGACCATGGCCACCGACGGCGTCGGTACGAAACTCCTGGTCGCCGAGGAGCTGGGGGTTTGGGACACCGTGGGCATCGACTGCATAGCCATGAACGTCAACGACACCATCTGCGTCGGTGCCGAGCCCATGTCCTTCGTTGATTACATCGCCATAGACCATCCCGACGAGGGGATCACCAAGGCCGTTGGGATCGGTCTCGAGAAGGGCGCGGAACTGTCCAACATGGAGATCGTGGGCGGGGAGATCGCCGTGCTGCCGGAGATGGTGAACGGCGTGGACGTCTCCGGTACCTGCCTGGGATTCGTTGATAAGGACAAGGTGGTCACCGGGGAGGACTGCAGGGAAGGCGACCTGATCGTCACCCTCGCCTCATCGGGGATACACTCCAACGGCCTCACCCTCGCCAGGAAGGTCTTCGAGTCCGCCGGATACGGGATGAGGGACTCCTGCCCCGGACTGCAGAAGACGGTCGGAATGGAGCTCCTCACGCCCACCCGCATCTACGTGAAGGACGTTCTGGACATCCTTTCGAAATACGAGGTGCACGGACTGGTGGACATCACCGGCGGCGGACTGAGGAACATCCTCCGCATGAAGGAGGGTCTTCGTTATGTCATTGATAACCCGCTGAAGCCCGCTCCCATCTTCACCAAGATCCAGGAGCTGGGAGAGATATCCGACAAGGAGATCTACCAGACTCTCAACATGAGCATGGGATTCGACATCATCGCCCCCGCTGACGCGGCGGAGGAGATCGCCAGGAACTACGACGGCGCAGCCGTCGTCGGCCGTGTGGAGAAGGGCAAGGGCGTGCTCCTGGAACAGGGGAACATCCTCTACGAGAACTACTGATCCAGCAGCGCGTGCAGAGCGCCGGTGACGGAGCCCACGGCGGTGCATGTCTCCAGGGAGTACCCTCCGCCGGTTATGTCGAGGTTGTATCTCGGGATGGATGCGGCGCTCTTTGGAACACCGTGGGGGCCCAGGCCGAAGACGAGCAGTACGCTCCTGCCGGAGCGCACCATATCGGCGACCTGATTGGCGGTGACCCTCAGGTTCTCCTTGGGTTTCGATGTCGTCAATATCGCCTCGCCCAACTGGGGCGGGAATCCCTTTGCCGGATAGGGGAAGCTGTGGAAGCGGCCCATCTCCGCTAAATCAACGAAATAATCGCCGTGGGAGCCGATGCTGGTGGTACCGGCCACCCAATTCGCCAGATCCACCGGGGTGGATATGTCCTCGGGGAACGGGAAACCGAACAGTGCCAGATTCATGTCGAAGGACATCGCCAAGCCCCCTGCGCGGGCGATGGCACGGCGGTGGGGTTCCCTGAACTTCGACGGGTCGTACGAATTGTACAGTCCGATGGTAATCCTTCCCCTTCCCATGGTCATCTCTCCGGCAGGCGCTGCAGATGTCTGGGTCTTCCCATGATGGCCTTGCGGTCGCCGTCCAGGAAGACCTCCATGTCGGGATTCTCCTGCTGGTACTTGTCCACCAGCTGAAGGATCTCACCGAGTGTGTAATCCTCGGATTCGACACTTATCAGAAGGACATCGACGGACATGGTCACCAGCTTCCTTGCATGCACATTGCAATGGACGCACAGGAGAATGTAATTATGGTGCCGCGAGCCGGGCTCGAACCAGCGACTTCATGATCTTCAGTCATGCACTCTCCCAACTGAGTTACCGCGGCGTAAGTGTCGGAATAAGCACACCGATTATAAAGTTATCTACCTGGCACCCGGGGGAGACTTTCCCCTGACGGGCGGTTCCCCCTTGAATTCGCCGTCCTTCATCATCACCACGGCGATCGTCTCCTTCCCTTCCATGGCCCTGCCCCGGCAATACTTGAACCCGTACACCAGGGCGTTGGCCAGGAAGAGGGCGGCCGCCAGGTACAGCGGCCACCCCGACCCGGTGATGAGATACCCCGCGGCGGCGCACGAGACCGCCGCCAGCAGGGATGCGCACGAAAGTGCCAGATCACTCCTCGCCATGGCTCTCCGGGGTCACGCTGAAGGAGTCGGACATGTCCTCCGTCCCCTCTTCCTCGGACTTGGCGACAGGCTGCATCGCAATCAGACGATCGCCGTCGTGGAGGTTCATGATCCTCACGCCGGCGGCGTTGCGGCCGGTGACGCGGATGTCCGACACCTTGATCCTGAGGATCTTGCCGGTCTGACTGGTGACGATGAGCTCGTCCTCCGGGTCGACCTTGCGCACCGCCACCACACGACCGTTCCTCTCGGTGGTCTTGATGGTGATCACACCCTTCGCACCGCGGTTGGTCTTGCGGTACTCGTCCACGCCGGAGATCTTGCCGTAGCCGTTCTCGGTCACCGAGAGCAGCAGATCGTCGTCCTTGACGGCCTCCATGGAGACCACACGGTCACCCGGACCGAGGGTCATTCCCTTGACGCCCATGGTGTCCCTTCCGGTGGGTCTCACCAGGGACTCGTCGAAGCGGGCGGCCATGCCTCCGCTGGTGGCGATGATCACCTGGCTGTTGCCGTCGGTGATCATGGTACTGACGATCTCGTCGCCCTCCTCCAGCTTGATCGCTTTGATCCCTCTCTGGCGCACGTTGCCGTAGGCGGAGAGGCTGGTCCTCTTCACCGTTCCGTCGGCGGTGCAGAACAGCACGTACCTGTCCTCGGGGAAGTCGTGGGTGGAGAACACCTCCACCACCTTCTCCCCTTCCTGCAGGTCGGAGAGCATGTTCACGATGGGCTTGCCCTTGGACTGACGGCTGCCCTCCGGGATCTTGTAGCCCTTGAGCCAGAGCAGGCGTCCCCGGTTGGTGATGAACATCAGATAGTCGTGGGTGCTGGTGACGAACATCTTGATGACGGAGTCCTCCTCCTTGGTCTGCATGCCCGTGAGGCCCACGCCTCCGCGTCCCTGCTGGCGGTAGGTGCGCAGCGGGATGCGCTTGATGTAGTTGTCCTCGGTGATGGTGATGACCACATCCTCCATGGAGATGAGGTCCTCCTCATCGGTGTCGATGGCGTTGGGGTCGATGAAGGTCCTGCGCTCGTCACCGTAGGCCTCCTTCATCTCCGCCAGCTCGTCCTTGATGATGTTGAGGACGCGGCCCTCATGAGCCAGTATGTCCCTCAGATCCTCCATGAGACGGATGAGCTCGTCGTACTCCTGACGGAGGGCGGTGATCTCCAACCCGGTCAGTTTCTGAAGTCTCATATCGAGGATGGCCTTGGCCTGCTCCTCGTCGATGCTCAACAATTCCTGCAGACCCAGATTGGCGGATTCCGCATCGGCGGAGGCGCGGATCAGCTCGATCACCTCGTCCAGCATGTCGAAGGCCGCCATCAGCGCCTCCAGGATGTGGTGGCGCTTCTCCGCCGCCGCCAGGTCGAACTGGGTGCGGCGGGTGACCACGTTCTTGCGGTGCAGGATGTACTGGTCGATGAGCCCCCTCAGGCTGAGCACCTGGGGCCTTCCGTCCACCAGTGCCAGATTGATGATGCCGAAGGTCTGCTCCAGGGATGTGTGCTTGAACAGGTTCTCCAGGACCACGTTGGACATGGCGTCCTTGTGAAGTTCTATCACAATGCGCATACCCGCCCTGTCGGACTCGTCGCGGAGGTCGGTGATGCCCTCGATGGTCTTATCCTTGACCTTCTCGGCGATCTGTTCGATGAGCTTTGTCTTGTTGACCTGATAGGGGATCTCGTCGACGATGATCGTCTCCTTCCCGTTGGGCTTGGCCTCGATGTGGGTCCTGGCCCTCACCCTCAGCTTCCCGCGTCCGGTCTCGTAGGCGGAGCGGATCCCGCCCATGCCGTAGATGATGCCTCCGGTGGGGAAGTCGGGACCCTTGACAAATTGCATGAGATCCATGGCCTCCGCCTCCGGGTTGTCGATGGTGTAGCGTATGGCGTCCACCACCTCGGACAGGTTGTGGGGCGGCATGTTGGTGGCCATTCCCACGGCGATGCCGGACGATCCGTTGACGAGCAGCTGGGGGAACTTGGACGGAAGAACCGCCGGTTCCTTGAGGGACTCGTCGAAGTTGGGGACGAAGTCCACGGTGTCCTTGTCTATGTCTGCGAGAAGATCGCCGGACAGCCTGGTGAGACGGGCCTCGGTGTACCTCATGGCGGCGGCAGAATCACCGTCCACCGAACCGAAGTTGCCCTGACCGTCCACGAGGGTGTATCTCAATGAGAAGGGCTGTGCCATCCTCACCATGGCCTCGTATGCGGCGGAGTCTCCGTGGGGGTGGTACTTACCGAGGACCTCTCCCACAACCCTGGCGGATTTCTTGTGAGCGGAGCGATAGGTCAGACCCATATCGTTCATGGCGTACAGGATCCTCCTGTGCACGGGCTTCAGTCCGTCGCGAACGTCGGGCAGGGCACGCCCGACGATGACGCTCATGGAGTAGTCGATGTAGGAGCTGGACATCACCTTCTCGACGGTCTGGGTCAGAAGTTTCGGATGCGTGGTGTTCTCGTCCATGTTATCACACATCCAGGTTGATGACCTCGTGGGCATGCTCGATGATGTACTGGCGCCTGGGCTCCACGTCGTCGCCCATCAGCACCGAGAACAGCTGGTCCGCCAGCATGGCATCGGCGATGGTTATCTTCTTCATCACGCGGTTCTGGGGGTCCATGGTGGTCTCCCAGAGCTGGTGGGGATTCATCTCTCCCAGACCCTTGTACCTGTTGGCCTGGGCACCCGGGCCCAGCTCCTGCATGGCCGCCTTCATCTCGTCCTCGTTGTAGACGTAGATCTCCTTCTTGCCCTTGTAGACGCGGAACAGCGGGGGCATGGCGAGATAGACGTGACCCGCCTCGATCAGCGGGCGCATCTGCCTGTAGAACAACGTCAGCAGAAGCGTGGCGATGTGCGCACCGTCCACATCCGCATCGGTCATGATGATCACGTTGTGGTAGCGTATCTTGGTCAGGTCGAACTCCCTGCCGAACCCGCCGCCTATGGCGGTGATGAGGTTCTTGATCTCCTCGTTGTTCAGCATGCGGTCCACCCTGACCTTCTCCACGTTGAGGATCTTCCCTCTCAGGGGGAGGATGGCCTGGAACATACGGTCCCTGCCCTGCTTGGCGCTGCCTCCTGCGGAGTCCCCCTCCACGATGTACAGCTCGGACTTGGCGGGGTCCTTCTCCGTGCAGTCGGCAAGTTTCCCGGGGAGGGAGTTGGACTCGAACACACTCTTCCTGCGGGTGGCGTCACGGGCGGCCCTGGCGGCCTCCCTGGCCCTCTTGGCCTCCTCCACCTTGCGTATGATGACGTCGGCCACCTTGGGGTTCTCCAGGAAGTATTCGGCGAGACCGCTGTTCATGATGCTGGTGACCGCGGTCTGGGCCACGCTGCTGCCGAGCTTAGCCTTGGTCTGCCCCTCGAACTGGGGCTCCGGCATCTTGATGCTGAGCACGGCGGTGAGGCCCTCCCTCACGTCCGCTCCGTCGAATCCCTCGCCGTTCTTGATCGCGCCCTTCTCCTTGGCGTAGTCGTTGATCGTCTTGGTGAGAGAGGTGCGGAACCCGGCGATGTGGGTGCCGCCCTCGGGGGTGTTGATGGTGTTGACGAAGGAGCTGATGTTGTCGCTGCTGTAACCGTCGGTGTACTGCAGGGCGACCTCCACCTCCACCTTGTTCCCGTTCTCGTAGGGGTACTCCCCGGCGATGTAGATGGGCTCTGGGTGCAGGGGGGTGCGGGATTTGTTGAGATACTGTACGAACTCGGAGACCCCGCCCTCGTAGTGGAACCTCTCCTGCCTGCCGCTGCGGCGGTCCCGGAAGTCTATGGTGACGATGCGGTTCAGGAATGCCTGGTTCCTGAAGCGGTTCTGCAACACGTCGTAGTCGAACTCGGTGGTCTCGAAGACCTCCGGGTCCGGATAGAAGGTGATCTGCGTGCCGGTGCCCTCGGCAGGCCCCAGGACCTGCATGGGTCCGTCGGGGACCCCCCTGACGAAGGACTGGGAGAACAGCTGCCCCTCCCTCTTCACCTTGGCGATGAGCTTGACGGACAGGGCGTTCACCACGGATACGCCCACACCGTGGAGTCCTCCGGACACCTTGTAGCTGTTGCTGTTGAACTTCCCTCCGGCGTGGAGTCCGGTGAGCACCACCTCCAACGCGGACTTGCCGGTCTCGTGCATCCCGGTGGGGATGCCGCGTCCGTCGTCGGTGACGGTACAGGAGCCGTCCTCGTTGATCTCCACCTCGATCCTGTCGGCGAATCCCGCCATGGCCTCGTCGATGCTGTTGTCCACCACCTCGAACACCAGGTGGTGCAGTCCGCGACTGTCGGTGCTGCCGATGTACATGCCCGGGCGCTTCCTTACGGCCTCGAGCCCCTCCAGGACCACGATGCTGCTCGCGTCGTACTCCTGCTGTGTGCCGTTCCCATCCATGTGCGAAACCTCTCGGTAATTGGGGGGAGTATGCTCAGTTTCTATATATAGACGCGCGTACGCGCGGGCGCACGACGTGCGGGAACCCTCGCGCGTGCGAGAGGCCTGACCCCATGTTTTATTGGACCACCGCCATACGGGGCATGTTATGAGCACCATCATGGAGCAGGCCCGCAAGGGCATCACCCCGCTGATCAGAGCCGTGGCGGAGAAGGAGAACGTGGACCCGGAGTTCGTCCGCAGGGGCGTGGCCGCCGGGAGGATCGTCATACCCTGCAACCCCGCCCACGACCCCGAACCTGCGGGGATAGGCGAGGGGATGAGCGTCAAGGTCAACGTGAACCTGGGTACCTCCAGGGACATGCCTGACATGGAGCCGGAGCTGGAGAAGCTGCGCGTAGCACTGAGATACGGTGCGGACGCGGTGATGGACCTGAGCACCGGCGGGGACATCGACGCCATAAGAGCCAGGATATTGAAGGCCTGCCCCGTGATCACCGGCTCCGTGCCGATATATCAGATCGGCCTCACCGCCGCCAGGAAGAACGCGGTGGTGGAGATGACCGAGGACGAGATCTTCAACGGCATCGAGCGGCACATGAGGGACGGCATGGACTTCGTCACCGTGCACTGCGGGATAACCAAGGAGACGGTGGCCAATCTGAAGGATTCCGGCAGGGTGATGGACGTGGTCTCCAGGGGAGGATCGTTCCTCACCGCGTGGATACTCCACAACGGGGAGGAGAACCCCCTGTACGCGAACTTCGACTATCTTCTGGATCTAGCCAGGAAGTACGAGGTCACCCTGTCCCTGGGGGACGGCTTCCGCCCCGGCGCCATAGACGATGCCTCGGATGCGGCGCAGATCTCCGAGTTGGTCACATTGGGCCGTCTGGTGAAGAGGTGCAGGGAGGCCGGCGTCCAGGCCATGGTTGAAGGTCCAGGACATGTGCCAGCGGAGCAGGTCTCTGCGAACATGATCATGCAGAAGAGCCTCTGCGACAACGCCCCGTTCTACGTTCTGGGCCCGCTGGTGACGGACATCGCCCCCGGGTACGACCACATCGTGGGCGCCATAGGAGGGGCCATGGCTGCCATGGCGGGAGCGGACTTCCTCTGCTACCTGACACCGGCGGAGCACCTGAGCCTGCCGGATGCCGAGGACGTGAGGGAAGGGCTTATCGCAAGCAAGATCGCCGCCCACGTGGGGGACATGTCCCGCGGCAAGGGACACGCCAGGGATACGGCGATGTCCAAGGCCAGGAAGGCCCTGGACTGGGATTCCATGTTCGATCTCTGCCTTGACCGCGAGAAGGCAGAAGCGTACCGCTCCAGGGGCTGCACCAAGAAGGAGGACGGCTGCTCCATGTGCGGGGACGTCTGCGCCGTCAAGATCGTCAGCAACTACCTGAGGAAGGACTGAATGCCGGTCATCAGCATCTCCCTGGACGAGGACAGCGTAGGCGCCCTGGACGGCATCACCGATGCCCTGGAGCTCAAGGGGCGCAGCGAGTCCGTGCGCTTCGCCATAAAGTCGGCCACCGCCGAGCTGAAGGAACTGGACGATTTCTCCGGCACGGTGGAGGGTGTGCTGATCATGGTCCACGGCAGCCACGGGGACGCCTGGCTGACCCAGGTTCAGCACAGGTACGGGGAGATCGTGAAGACCCAGCTGCACTCCCATCTGCAGGACCGCAACTGCCTGGAGGTGATGATCATCTCCGGGGACGGCGGTCTGCTGAAGGACATGATGCGGGAGATCCATTCCGCAGGGACCTGCCGCTACCTGAAGTTCGTGAGAAGCTGAAGTGGAGCCACTGGAGGGATTCGAACCCCCGGCCGACTGATTACGAATCAGTCGCTCTACCTCTGAGCCACAGTGGCGCAGTTGTGCGAATGTGGGTGCGGTTTATATTGTTTCCGACAGGGGAGACACGTTCACACGGTTCGTCCGTCCTGCGTGTCCTCTCCGTATATTCGTGGAATCGATGCGGTGCAAGATGTGCGCTGATACATACGAAATTGGGGATTGTCGCTAGACAAATAGCTGTGTTCGCATCGCTCGCGAACGCGACCTTCACCTCTTATCGTAACGGTCGACGAGAATAGCTTCCGTTCTATGGCCCCGTAAGGCCCGTATACGGCCGTTCCGACCAAGTGCCATGTACATGCCGTGATGCCACAGTGCCCGTAAACAGGGCGCTGGACGTCTTATCGAGGACGTTCTGAAGCACTATGGCGGCAGAAAGACTGATTTAAGGGTGTCCGGGGCTCCGTTACGGCAGGAATAGGACTTCGGACAACCTGGGTAATAACATCTGTCAAATGGCTCGGAAACCAAATTTTTATGAATTACTGGCACTGTCCATTTAACAGTAAATTTCCCCGAACAACATTCTCCCGACATGTCACCATCTGTTCCAAGACGATGAACAGGTGAGGTTGCAGTCTCAAACAGACGAAGTCTGATCGAACGACTTGAAAACGAACGAGGCGGACCAAAGTGTCAAACTCGGAGTGAATGTTAAACGCTGGGTCATTAAACAAAAAGTGTGCAAAGGCAAGTATTGTGACCGAACGATTCAGCGAATTCGGTCACCTCCCCCCATTATGGTTTTATAGGCTACCTGCCTACTAAAAATCATGGCTCCGAAGTTGCACTTCAGAATGGGAGAGTTGTTCTCAGGCCCTGGTGGCATAGCCCTGGGTGCAGACCTCGCTGCCAAGTCCATGAGCGATGAAATAGAGATTAGCCACGCATGGGCAAATGACTACGATAAGGACACATGCAAGACCTACGGCAGGAACATCGACATTCCTCACGACAAGATCATTTGCAAAGATGTAAGCAAGCTGGACATTAAGTCGCTTGGAGACATCAATGCATTTGCGTTCGGATTTCCCTGCAATGACTACAGTGTCGTCGGAGAACATAAGGGAATGAATGGTGTTTTTGGCCCGCTGTACACATATGGTGTAAAGGTTCTGAAGCAGTATCAACCATGCTGGTTCATTGCAGAGAATGTCAGCGGTCTTCGGAATTCCAATGATGGGGCCGACTTCCAAAGGATATTGTCCGACCTATACAACACCGGATACGATCTTTTCCCCAACATGTACTGTTTCGAGGACTATGGAATACCTCAGTCGAGACACAGAATAATCATAGTGGGCATCAGGAAAGATCTCGGACTGAGGTTCAACATACCTGCTCCGTCTTACCAGGTAAAGACCTGCAAAGATGCCATAGAAAACCCGCCAATCAGCCCCGACGCTCCCAACAACGAGCAATCTAAACAAAGTGAGGCTGTTGTTGAACGTCTGAAATACATCAAACCTGGGGAGAATGCATTTACAGCAAACCTCCCGGAACATCTACAACTAAATGTGAAGGGGGCCAAGATCAGTCAAATCTACAGAAGACTGGATCCGGAAAAACCTGCATACACTCTGACAGGTTCCGGCGGGGGCGGCACACATATGTATCATTGGTCTGAAAACCGTGCTTTGACCAATCGCGAACGTGCTCGCATCCAGACGTTCCCTGATACATATGTATTTGAGGGATCCAAGGAAAGTGTTCGGAAACAGATTGGTATGGCTGTACCGCCTGAAGGTGCCAAGATTATCTTTGAGGCTGTCTTTAAAACGCTCCTAGGCCAGAAATACGAATGTACCCAGGCCACCATCCCGGCTATGGTCCATGGAGGTGGCGAAATGAACCGTCTGTCCGCCAGCGTTCCTGTTGAGATGAGCAGATGAACAACATCTTCAGCAATGCGGAGTCAAGGAACGCCCTCCTAGAGAGGGTGCTCTTAGAACCAATGGAGAGTTGTGATGAGCTCAGAATAATCACAGGCTACGCATCATCATCAATGCTGAAGAGACATCTGGACTACATTCAGAACCCCGACAACGGAATACAAAAGGACATCAAAATCCGTCTGCTGATTGGAATGGTCCCATCCAATGGAATTACTATTGTGGAGCACAGAGCATACCAAAAAATGGTCAAAGAGAACAACAATGTGATGTGTTCATACGCGATGATAAATCGTAAGCCGTTTCATTCAAAAGTATACATCTGGCTCAGTAGTGGAGTGCCTAAGAGGGCATTCATTGGGTCAGCAAATTACTCTCAGAATGCCTTCTTCGGGGATCAGGTCGAATCTGTTACAGAGTGCGATCCGACGTCTGCACTAGAATTGTTTGAGATTCTTGAGAAGGACACTGCTTACTGCAACCATGATGAAATAGAAGACATGGTTCATATCGGAAGTGAGAAAGACCTAAAGAAAAAGGTAAAACAATTCGAAGAAAGATCTGACAACAAACTCATCGTGACATTGCCACTTACCGACAAAAATGGAGACACAGGGATGGGTTCTAAACTCAATTGGGGTCAGAGAAAGGGGCGTGAACCCAATCAGGCGTACATCCCAATTCCTGCTGGCATAGGGCGTTCTGGATTCTTTCCTAAGAAGGGAGAGGTGTTTACAGTGATGACGGATGACGGATTCGTCTTTCAATGCGTCACCGCACAGAACACAAAGGGAGTTCATGGCAAAGCCATAGAGACTTGTGAAAACAACAGCGAACTAGGGCTATATTTCAGAAACAGGCTAGGTGTAAAATCTGGCAACCCTGTCACGAAAGAAGACCTGGAGAGGTATGGGAGGGATGATGTTGAATTCATCAATCTGCAGGATGGCACATACTACATGAACTTCTCCAGAAGAAAATCCAGAACTCCTAAAGAAGAAAAGATTGACATCCTGGAAGACACAGACCTAGAAACCAGACAGACCACACTATAGTCGATTCGATCAATCCGTTAATACTCCCCAATATGTGCCACATCACAGCGACAGCCGTATGCCGAGGTTGAGTGAGTACTGAGCCCCTTCGTCACCCTCTATAACCCCAGATCCGGGAACGCTACCGACGACCAGACGAGAGTGTTGGTACAGGAAATCCTCCAACCTGCTGCGATCGGCGGTGGTGAAGCAGGACACGGAACCGTCGTCATCCATTATGACGCATCCGCCATGGGCGGTCGCGATGCCGTTCCACGCCTCATCCGGAACTAAACCCATGAAACATTCTAACAAAAGGCGCTTGACCTTCGTCCGATAGAAATCGTGTGGACCTTGATACCCCAAGGGATTCGTCCTGTCGAGATGGTCCACCAGCGTTGGGACATCACTTGTGCCAGTGTCATACAAGAACAGCATCATCACGGCCAGGATCTCCGGTAAAGAGGAGTCCACAACCCTCAGGTTCCCTTCGAAGATCTCGCTGCGGATCCTCTCGAACCTCAGTTTGGATGGGATCATCCTGGTACGTCCGCGAACGCCCGTATCGATCCCTTCCGTATCCTCCGAGGACAGATCGCCCTCGACCCTGAATATGAAGTCGGTGGATTGGGAGGGATTCAAAAGAGCCAGACCATCACCGTCCAAGGTCTCCACCCTCAAAGGGATGCGCGGGGCAGCGAGTATGCTGTCGCCAAACGATTGTAAGACGACGTTCGCATCATGGTCACCGCTGGCACATCCGTTCGTGCTGATGTCGCAGGTACCGCGATCCGCAGACTGCGATGCGTCAGGGGATTCGGAATCATCTGCCACATCCGTTGAACGGGATGCGGCGATGAACACGCTGTTCTGCGAGATGCATACAGAAAGGCCGTTCTCATCGAACTCGTAACCGCAGGAGCCGCCAGATAGTGCTAGGAGCAACCGATGGAATCCTCCTTCGAAGTCGCCGACGTCACCGTCCGCCGCGCGGAACACGAAATCCTTCGGCCGCGAGATGACCTCACACGTCTGCGGCATGTTCGCATCCAAGGATCAGATGACCTCGGGGAACATCTTCCTGAAGACCACCGCATCCCGCTCCTGCAGCGGCGACTCGCAGATGAAGGTACAATCCCTACCGCAGTCCTTCACCGCCTCCGCGAACAGCGACATGTCCGGATCCGCCGCCTCCAGGGGAAGGTGGCTGATCTCCCCCTTGTCCCCGTACTTTATGCAACTGATGTGGAAGTGCGCGATGTCCCCTGCCAACGGGAAGAAGCGGTCCAGAAGCTCACGGCAATCATCAACGGTCTTCAGGCTGCCGCCGAAGCGGGCGTGAGTGTGGGCCACATCCAGGACAGGCGCGGTGAGCTCCACCTGGCCCATCACCTTCTCGATCTCGTCCAAGGTGCCCCACTGTCCATGCTTGCCCATGGTCTCGATCCCCAGGATCACGTCCCTAATGCCCTCGTCGTCGAGTATCTCCCTCGCACGATTGAGACCGTCGACCACGCTGTCGGTGGCGGTCTGAGGGCTCTTGCCGTAGGATGCCGCATGGATCACGATGATGTACGCTCCCAGCCAATGAGCGGCCCTGGCGGTGTCCACCACGTACTGGACGCTCTTGTCCCTGGTCTCCTGCTTGTCCGAGTTGAAGCTGATGAAATAGGGTGCGTGACAGCTGAGCCTGATGTCCCTCTCCTTGGCGAGGGCACCGGTGTTGCGGGCGCTCTCCTCGGAGACCCTCACGCCTCTGACGAACTCGATCTCCAACGCATCCAAACCCAACGCGCGGACGGTGTCCATGGCGTCCTTGGGGCCTTTGCTCCCAGGTGGGTACCCTGCGGGTCCGAACCTCATGATTGGGGAACGGCGGACTGTTATATCAACTGACGGACGGCAACGTTAATCCCCATCTTTACGATGCCACGGGCATGAGGATCGTCCTTGACGTGGACCTTGACTCCACCCTGGGCTGCGGACAGGCCCACCGCTGGCGGAAGGCCGGGGATTCGTGGGAAGGCGTGCTGGGGGATTCGGTGGTCACGCTGACGCAGACGGAGGACGGTTTCGAATGCGTCGGATGCTCAGAGGAGAGGATCCTCTCGTACATGCGGGCGGACGACGATCTGAACGGGATATACGAGGAATGCGCTGCCGCCGACCCCTACGTGGCCGAGCTGATCGACGGCTGCAGAGGACTGCGCATCCTCAGGCAGGACCATTGGGAATGCATCGCCACGTACATCCTGGCGGTGAACGCCAACGTGAAGCGCATCGGCACCATGGTGGAGTCGGTCTGCCGGGAGTTCGGCAGGGACCTGGGAGGAAGACACTCCTTCCCGACGCCGGAGGAGATCGTTTCCAAGAAGGAAAGGATACCGATTTGTAAACTCGGCTATCGGGAAGGCCGCTTCGTCCGCTTCGCAGAGTCCGTTGCGAACGGTGCCTTCGACCCCGATTCGCTGGAAGGTCTGCCCTACGGGAGATGCGTGGAGGAACTCCTCAAGATCGAGGGCGTGGGACCGAAGGTGGCCGATTGCATAGCGCTGTTCTCCTACGGCCATCTTGACGCATTCCCCATAGATGCCCGCATCGGCCACGTGCTGAAGGAAAAATACGGAGCCGAAGGCTCCTACAAAGTGTTGGCGGAGTTCTCCAGGAACAGGTTCGGAAGATACTGTGGATACTCCCAGGAGTTCCTGTATCACTCCGACAGCATACTGGCCTCGCAGGTGCAGGCCGGGGGCTTGCAGCCGAACTCGATCTCATAGATCTTGTTCAGCAGGCCCACCTTCTTCATCGCCATACAGATGCAGCAGACCTCGTCCGCGAAGTCCGCACCGTCATTGGCGATCCTCGCGGTGGAGTTCTTTATCGCACTCAGCACCTCGGAATACTCGGGACTCTCGGTGACGACCTTGTTGTCCCCCCTCTTGTTCTTCAGGTACTGGGAGACCGCAGCGTCGGTGACGCCGAAGGTCCTCGCCACATCGGCCTGCGAATATCCGTGTGCGGAGACCAGCTCTCTCGCCACCTCCTTCCTGATGGTCGGTAGGAGGTACCACACCACCAGCTCACATGGAATCTTCATCGCTAGAACTACGAGTAACGATTATTTAAATCAGTTGTCGAAACAGTGGTATCCAGCACATGCTGGATGACGGTATACACCGTCATGGGGATCACAGCGCACCGGGGTTGGTGCGGATGTAGAACTCCGCCGCGTCCCAGTCGTCCTCGTCCGCTTCGTCGCCCTCGTCAACGCTGACGCCCAGGGATGAGGCCACCGTCCTGATCACCCGCCAGGCGTCGTCGCCGCCCTTGAAGTCCTCGATCTTCGCGCCGGTGATGTTCAACTTCCCTTTGAAGGAGCCGATGATCTCGGTGCCGCGGAAGATGACCGCTTCGGAGGATCCCACCTGACGCTTGATGCGGTCACGCAGGTATACATGCAGGTTATCCTGCGTGTTCAGCACGAATATGTCCCTGAACTTCTCCACCTTCCTATCCAATTCCGACGCCAGGATCCAGTACAGCGTGGCGGAACCTTCCTCCAGGAAACCTTTGACCAGGGCGCCGTCGTCCTCCAGTTCAGATAGCGCCTGACGTATGGGGGCCATGCGCCCACCCACGAAGTTCCACAGGTTCTCCGCGGAGAATATGCCGAAGTCGTTGAAGTGCATCAGCAGGATGCGTTTGAGAGCGCCTTCCCTGGATGCGGGCTCCCCCGGCATCAGGCAGTAGTTGGACTTGTAGTCCTGATACACGTAGGACATCTTCACCAATGCGTTCAATGCCTCGGCGGTGTCGTCCGGGGAAAGCCTGGAGACGTCCAACAGTGTCCTCTTGGTCACCGGCTGACGATTGGCGATGATGCGCGCCACCAATTCCTGATCGGAGGTGAGGGGCTGCTGCTTGTAGGCCCTGAACAGCCGGGCGTTCTCCATGGATGTGTAACCGGTGTATCCGGGGACCAGGTTGGTCTTGATCAGACCGGCACGCTCCGCCTGCTTCTTGATGGGTGTGCGGTCCTCCACGCGGGTGAGCATCTCGGACTCGTTGCGCAGGTATCCGCGGACGGATACCGCATCTCCCACCGAGATGTAACGGGAGTTGCGGGCGACACGCTGCCTCCTGAATACCAGGCTCAGTATCTCCTGCTCGGTGAACCTGCGGTCGATGATGCGGCCCTTGGCGAAGAAGCCGTTGACCAGGATGTATCCGTTGGAGAGGAACGTCTCTTTCACACCGTCGTCCACGGAGTCCGCCGCGGTGCCCATCAGCTCCCTGATACGGACCACGTCCACCCCCTTCATGCGGAAGTAGCCCATCAGGCGGTCCACCGCCTTCAGGGTGTCGTCCAACAGCGAGACGTCGTCCAGATCCATGCCGCGGACCTCTATGCAGCCGGACATCTCCCACACCTCCAGCGCACCGACGATGGAGATGCCCTTCACCAGCGGATAGATCCACTTGTCACCGTAGCGTGCGGAGATCTCCGCCCACTTGGGTGCGAGCACCGGATCGTACAGTGACATGGCGATGATGTCCTCGCTCACCTGGGCCTCGGAGATCTTCGGGATCTCGTCGGGCATGATCAGCATGGGGACCTTGCCGTCGCCCACATAGATGGTCTGAGCCCCAAGGGTGTCCGCCACGCGGGCCACCTCGTCCATGGGTATCCCCAACAGATGCCTCATGGCCTGTGCCGGGATCGGCCCGTAGGCCTTCAGCGCCAACTCCACCATGTAAGGCACCGGGCTCTCGCTCACCGGTTCCGGTTCATAGGGCTCGTAGGTGTTCTCGGTACCCCAGTCCTCCCGGTCGCCGAATGCGCGTATCACCTTGAGCGCACGGTCCAGGCGCAGGATGCTCTCCTTCACCTCCTCCTTGTCCCAACCGGTCTCGGAGACCAGCTGCCTCATGGTCGCTTTTCCGAGACCGGAGAGGATGTCCAACAACTCCAGGTCACGGGGGGTGACGGGCTCGTCCCTGAGGGCGTAGAACTTGGATGCGTCCGCGTCCGGCACATACCTGACCCTTCCGCGGATGAACCTGCCGAGGCGGAGCTCCCCGCTCTGACGCAACTCGTACCAACGCTTCAGGTCGAATCCCTTCACCCTGTTGTAGACGTCGATCTCACTGCCGGCGGAGCCGAAGAAGGCGAAAAAGTCCTCGATGGAATCGAACGACGATCCCTTCGACACCCAATATTTCTCCACCGTCTCATAGTCGAAGACGTTCTTGTTGCCAGACCTGAGCCTGAGGCGGTCGATGGAGCGCATGTACTGGTCGCCCTCGGAGATGAGGAATCTCCCCTCCACGACATCGCCCTCGGCCATCAATGCCGTAAGGGTGGTGCGAACGTCGGCGTCTTTCATCGACAGTGCGTAGGCGATCTCCTGCAATGTGGCGGGGGCGAAGCATTCCAAGTGACGGTCCACGATATGCTCCGCCGCGGTGCGCATATCCGGAAGTTCCGCGTCGAAACGGGAGAAGAGCCAGCGGTTGTTGCCTGTGATGCCGGTGCGGGTGATCAGGTACATGGATTCCAATTTACGGACACACCTGAACACCGTGTCCTCGCTGAGCTCGGTTGCCTCCGGGATCCCGCTCAGGGGAGTGTTCCCGGTGATCTGTGCCAGCACCTTCTCGTCGGCCTCATTGAGCTCCCGCTCCCTGCGGGTGGCCGCGGCGTAATAGGGGACCTCGTCGACGTTCACTATATGCACGTCATCCAGGAACACCGTGCCTATCACGCCTTCCGAGATCAACTCCCTGACCCAGACGTCCACTGTGCGCTTGTCCGCGTCGCAGTAGGGGTAGATGTTCCTGCCCCTCTCCCTGAGGGCCTGCAGCGGCCCGGTACGCGAGAGGAGCTTGGGAAGATCCTCCTTGCAGGTGACCCTGCCCGCCTTCTCCCTGAAGTACGGGATCACCTGATCCTCCTCGAACTCGAACTCCTTGACGGAGTCGCCCATCGCCCGGTACAGCACCTTGCGGTGCAGCTCCTTGAGCAGGGCGGTGCGGTCCTCCATCAGCACGATGTCCGAGAAGCCGGAGAGGATGATCGCGTGTGCGAAGGGGGACGGGGTGCCCGTGTACTGCTGGGTCATCACCCTCATCTCGCCCCTCTCGATCATGTCGAGGACCAACTGGGCGTTCTTGATGTCCATGTCGTCCTCCAACACCTCGCGGTAAGTCTCCTCGATCACGGGCATGTTCTCCATGTCCGCCAGGGATTCCAGAAGATACGCGGAACGGGTCTGCTGCCTGTTGACGGACACCTGCCTGCCCATGTAGTTGCGGAGAATCATGAAGCTGCGGGCGGCGGTGTGCCTGAACCTGAGCTTGAATATCTCCGAATCGCGGATCGCCTTCCTCAACACCGGGGCGAGATCCTCCGAGGACAGCATACCCGGTATGGAGGCGATGTCCACCCTGCGGGAGGTGCCGATCATGAAGGCGTCGTCGGACATGGTCACCGAGACGTTGGATCCGGTGAGATTGGTCAGACGGTAGGCGAATCCCCTGGAGAGGGCGTCATTGACCCTCCTGCCGAAGGGGAAGTGGAATATTATGCGCTGATTGCCAGATGGGTCCACGTACTCCTCGATCATCAGCGTCTTATCGTCGGGGATGACCCCGGCGGATGACTTCTGCTCTTTGAAATATGATATCAGCGAACGGGCGGAGCCGCTGTCGATGTCGAAGTCGCTGCAGAGATGGCCCATCAACTCCACGTCGCTCTTGGTCTCGATGTCCCTGGCCATCTCCCCGCGGAAGGTGGCCACGTCCATGGACAGGTCGAAGCTCCTGGGGAGCATCTCACCCGCCCAGGAGGGGACGGTGGGCTTCCTGCCGGAGGCCTCCTTCACATGTGCGGCCATGCCCTTGGAGCGGACGAATTCGAAGGAACGGCCACCCAAAACGAAGATGTCACCGGGGGTGAGCCTCTCGACGAACTTCTCGGAAAGCTCTCCTGCAACGGTGCCGCGGTTGGTGATCACGCGGTAGTTGGACTCCTCCGGGATTGTGCCCAGGTTCATGAAGTAAATCATCCTGGACCCCTTCTTCCTGCCAAACTCCTTCGTGTCCTCGTCGTACCAGATTTTGGAGTAGACGCCCTCGTACTCGTCCTTGCTTCCCAGATACTTCAGCACGCTGTCGAAGGCCTCGCGGGTAAGGTTGCGGTAGCAGTAGGACCTGCGCACCAGCTCGTAGGCGTCGTCGGCGGGCCAGCGGGCGGAGAGGCTCATACCCACCACCGTCTGTGCCAGCACGTCCAGGCAATCCTCCGGGATCTGCACCCTGTCTATGTGGGAGCGATGGGCGGCGCGGCACATCACCGCGCATTCCACCAGGTCGTCGGGGTCGAACACCAACAATCTCCCTTTAGCCACCTTTCCGAAGCTGTGACCGCTGCGGCCGATCCTCTGCAGACCCTTGGCCACGGACTTGGGAGAGCCTATCTGGCACACCAGGTCCACCGACCCGATGTCTATGCCCAGCTCCAGGGATGTGGATGACACCACGCACTTGATCTCGCCGTGCTTGAGGCGCTCCTCCACGTCAAGACGGATCTCCTTCCCCAGGGAGCTGTGGTGCACCTCCACGCTCTCCAGACCCCTCTCCTTGAGCTTGTAGACCACACTCTCCGCACCGGAGCGGGTGTTGGTGAACACTAAGGTGGTCTCATGCGCGTCGATGAGCTCCTTGAGGGTGTCGTACATCATGGAGTTCACTATGTCCGAGGACAGGGCGGTCATGTCGTCCGTCGGACAGATGACCTCCAGGTCCAGGACCTTCTTGGAATCGGATTCCACCAGGGTGACGTCGCGCACCTCGCCGTTCTCGCAGCCAACAAGATATCCGGCGACGGCCTCTATCGGTGCCATGGTGGCAGACAGACCGATGCGGGTGAACGGTCTCTTGCAATGCTGTGCCAGACGTTCGACGGTGAGCGAAAGGAACGCTCCGCGCTTGGAGTCGCAGATGTCATGGATCTCATCCATGATCAGCCATTCTATGCGGTCCAGCTTCTCCCTGAACTTGGGGGCCTCGAGAACAAGTGCCAGGGACTCTGGGGTTGTGATGAGGATGTGAGGCGGATGCTTCAGCATCTTCTGCCTCTCGTACTGTGAGGTGTCCCCGGACCTGACGCCGACCCTGATGTCGGGGACGTTCATGCCCCTGCGGACCGCCACCTCCCGCATCTCCGACAGCGGGGTGTTCAGGTTGCGGTTGACGTCGTTGGCCAGGGCCTTCAACGGGGATATGTAGATGCAGTAGACCCTGTCCTCCAGGGTGCCCTCGGAGGCGTAGCGGGTGAGCTCGTCGATGATGCTCATGAACGCAGTGAGGGTCTTCCCGGAACCCGTGGGCGACGAGACGAGGACGTTCTCCCGGTCGTGGATCACCGGAATCGCCCGGGCCTGGGGCTCGGTCAGCCCGTCGAACCTCTCGTCGAACCATGCGGATACCAGGGGCTGCATGGAGGACATTACTTCCTCCTTAGTGTATGTCCTGTCAGAGCGTTTGATGGGCATTTACGGGTACGCGACACTCTTATTCTATATAAACCTACGATTGACGGGCGTATTTACCGCCCATTACCCGACATTTGTCTAATATGCGCGTCGGGTGCGCATGCATGCGCGGACGCATACGGTTATATGATTCGCGGGCGATTGTCCGCGTATGCGTGCATGGGTCCCCGCAGCTCTGGTCGCCGCCCTGATGTTACTGGCGGTCATGCCGACAATCTCCTTCGATTCTTACGCACCGGGAGAGACAGGGGACGCCGGCGGTAGCAGTTCCGGTGATACGAGCACTACCGCGGAGACGTTCACCCTTACCGGGGACCTGAAGTGCTGGGATACCTCCGCCGGTACCGATCCCATCAACGTGATCATCATCGCCGGCCACAGGGACACGAGCACCAGCACCTCCGCCTCGTCGGAGACGTGGTACTACGACAGCGACCCCATAGAGGCCACAGGCACATGGATGGAGCCCGGCGAGGGAGAGACCGAAGGCCACTGGACGTTCAGCGAGCAGGTGCCGGTGCTGCAGGCCGGCTACAGCTACTTCATCTGCGTTCAGGACGGATACAGGATCTTCGAGGCCCCATTCGACACCATCGCCACCACGTCCACCGACCTGAAACCCGGTACTGCCGACTACACCCTGACCTTCACCGCCCGCCAGATAATCGCCGTAGGGACTGCGAATGACGAAATCGACCTCACCGAGAACCAGATGATCCAGTTGAGGCCGGCCATGGTCAACGTCAGCGGCCTGGTCATCTCCGGGGAGGACTACGCCCTTTCCAACGTGGAGATCCGCCTCGCCAAATCCGACAACCCCGACCGCGTCCTGTACACCACATACACTGATTACAACGGACGCTTCACCTTCAGCAACGTCTACACCGGGCACTACATCATCAGTGCGTCGGTTGCGGGATACTCCTACGATTCCACGCCCGTGGACATACAGGACAACTCCACCAACAGCTACCGCCTGATCATGACCCAGCAGTCCGATACGCAGTACTTCGGATTCGACCTGCCCCACTTCCTGATGATCGTCGGCGGGATAATCTGCATAGTGCTGATCGTCGTCTCCATCCTCTTCCAGCACAGGGTCAGGAAGGGAAGGATGGGGGATTGGATCAACGACGACACCGAGGAAGAGGATTGATCACCTCTTGATCTTGGCCTTCACGTCCTCGTAGAGGCTGTTGCCGTCGGCGTCCATAGCGACCACCAAAGGTCCGAAGGACTGCGCACCGAGTTCCCAGACCGCCTCGGCCATGCCCAGGTCCTCCCACTGCACACCCTTGACGATGAGACTCTCCGCGTAGGTCACGGCGGCACCGCCGACGGCGGCGAGGTAGACGCAGCCGCATTCCTTCATGGCTTCCGCCACCTCTTTGGACATGCCGCCCTTGCCTATGACCGCCTTGATCCCGAAGCGACGGATCATCTCCGCCTCCAGCTTGTCCATGCGGGCGCTGGTGGTGGGGCCTGCCGCAACCACCGCGTATCCTCCGTCCGCCTTCTGCATGATGGGACCGCAGTGGAAGAGCACGCATCCTTTCAAACAGGCGGGACTGCCCTCGGGACCCTTCTCCAACGCCCTGATGTGAGCCTCGTCCCTGGCGGTGACGATGGTCCCGGAGATGCCAACAACCTCACCGAGCTTGAGGGAACGGACCTCCCCCTCGTTGAACGGGGTCTGCATCATCCTCATGCGAACACCCCCTGTGTGAACTCCGGGGGACGGTCCTTGTAGATCCTCACAGACGCCCTGCGGGTGGCCCAGCAGCCGATGTTAACCGCCACCGGCAGGCTTGCTGTGTGACAGCCCTCCTTCTTTATCCTCACGCCGAGAACGGTGGTGGCTCCGCCCAGACCCATGGGGCCCAATCCGGAGGAGTTCAGCTTCACGAACAGCTCCTCCTCCAGCTCGCGGATGACTTTGTCCTTGGTCCTGTCGTCCAGCGGGCGCAGCAGGGCCTCCTTGGCCATCTCCACACACCTGTCGGAGGTGCCGCCGATACCCACGCCCACGATGGTGGGCGGGCAAGGCCTGCCCCCGGCGTCCAATACGGCGTCGATGACGAAGCGCTTGATGCCCTCGATGCCGTCGGCGGGGTTCAGCATGGCCAACCTGGTCATGTTCTCGGAGCCGGCGCCCTTGGGGAGCACATCCACCTGGATGAACGGGTCATCCGTAGGGTGATAATGGATGAACGGAGCGCCCAGGCCGGTGTTGTCCCCGGTGTTCTCACGGGTGAGGGGATCCACCAGGTTCGGTCTCAGGGGTACCTCGGCGGTGGCCCTGCGGACGGCGTTCTCGATATCCTTCTTGATAGACGAGTCGAATGTGCCGGATACGTAGAACACGGGAAGTCCGGTGTCCTGGCACATGGGCCTTCCCAGGAACTCCGCCTTCTTGGCGTTGTCCATGATGGCCCCCAGCTGAGAGTATGCGATGGAACCGGTCTCCCATCCGGCGGCGGCCTCAAGGGCCCAGCCGATGTCGCCCGGCAGCTTGGTGTTGGCCAGACGGAGGAGTCTGACGATGATGTCCTCCGCGGTCTCCGGCAGTGTTATCATGACCGCCGTATCCCCGCCGCCGTTTGAATATGAATCGGTCACGGGACGTAGTACAGGACCTCGTCGTCCTGCACCGTCATCACGGTATCGCCGATCTCCGCGTCATCCGGGACCTTCAGATCGGTGGAGGCGTAGGTCTTGGGGTGCATCACCTGCACCTCCCCTCCCGATTTCGATAGGACCACCGCTTCCATCAGGTCGTCTTGCTTGGCAACGATCCTCATGGACCGCAGGTCGGAACGCCTCACGGAGGCCTCCCTGAAGTTGGTCAGGGATATGATCTTCCCGCCGTTGCGCCCGACGGACTGCAATTTGCACGGGGAACCGTTCCACTCCAAGATGTCGCCCACGTGGTACGCGGGAAGTCTGACCAGGTAGGTGAGACGGTAGATGTCGATGCCGTCGGAGCTCATCCCCACCAGCGAAGCCGATTCCTTGGTATCGGCGCCGTAGGCGTCCGCCAGCTCCTTGGCGAGTCCCTTCGCCAGAGAGATGTTGGATAACAGGATATCGACGCCGCCGGGCACCTGCTTCACGCTGGTGATGAACAGTTGGCGGTTGTTCTTCGACTGTATCTCCACCGAATCCCTCACCCTGCGGACGGTCTCGTCCCTGAGGCCGTCGTCCAGCTCCTTGTCCCCGGAGCGGATCTGCAGCGTGGCCTCGTAATAGTTGCCCAGCTGGCGGGAGCACTTGCGGCAGACGGTGTTCTTCAGCCGGACGATGGTGTCGCCGGTCTCGGTGACCATGCACCCGTTCACGTAGATGTCCGCTTCCACGTACACCTTGAACGTCCTCTCGTCCTGGGCCACCGCCTTGGCGGCTGCGGCCTCGATGCTACAATCGGGGAGGACCTCCATGGCTCCCAACGCGGTCTCCTCCAGGGCATCCTCCTCCCCCATGGAGACCCAGCGGTCGCCGAAACGGTACTCCTCGCAGTTGGTGCAGCGCTCCAGGTCCACGTGGTGGGGCATGTGCAGCAGGCTCCTGCCGTTGAGGTAGCAGTCCATGCAGAGGCCGTTCACCGCCTCGGATTCCAGGTCCTTGCCGCACTTGACGCAGAACATCAGCCCATCACTACCTGGGCGTGCTTCACGCCGTCGATCACGATTATGTTCTCTTCGTCCACGTAGCCCTCGCTCACCGCGATGGACACCGTGCGCTCCCCCACCAGGTTCATGATGGAGGCGCTCCTCATCCTCTCCACCAGGATCTCGTCGGGGATGGCCTCGCCGTTGTAGAAGCGCTCGGACACGTGCAGACGGAACTTGCCCTCTTTGAACGTGAGACCCAGCAGCTCGTGGTCGCAGGCCGCCAGAACGGTCTCGCCGCTGGCACTGTGTATCCTCACCGCTATCATACCGACTTCACCCTCCCTGCGTTCACCACTATGTCCACATTCCTGGACAGCACCTCGATGATGGAGTCCACGGTGGCCGCATCCACGCCCTCGTTGGCTGCCAGGTTCTTCAATTCCTCGATGGTTATGCCGCCGGTCTTGTCGTAGCGGCCGATTATCTCTCTGATCATACCCATGTGGTTCCGCTCCCTGTTGGTGACCGCGCCTCCCATCAGGTCTATGTCGTAACCTCCGCCGGTCTTGGCGATCATTCCTAGGTAGTAGTTCACCAGACTGACCGCCTTCTTGGCATCCTCGGCGGTGACCCTGTTGCGCAGGTGCATCCTGGCGGAGGCCTCGGACAGACGTATGTACGCCTCCAACTGCCTGGCGGTGATGGGTATGGAGCCTTCGTCGCCCTTCTGCCTGATGTTGAGATAATCGTCCTTGATGATATCCATGGCCTCGTCGGTCATCTGGGGGATGTAGTTCTTCTTGGCGTAGGCCACATACTTGCGCAGGATGTCCACGCTGTAAGGCGGGACGATGTCCTTGGTGCGCTCCAGCATCTCGTCCACCATCTTCTCGTCGCCGCCCAGCTCGTTCATCATGCGGGCCTGTCCGCGGCGGTGCACACGAAGGATGTGCTCGGTGATGTCCGCATCGCGCTTGGCCTCGGGCTTGTCGGTGAGCACGAACATCAGGTCGAAACGGGACATCAGTGCCGGAGGCAGGTCGATCTGCGTGGCGATCTTCTCGTGGCTGTCGAACCTGCCGTACTTGGGGTTGGCGGCGGCCAGCATGGAGCATCTGCATTGCAGCGTAGCGGTGATGCCTGCTTTGGCAACGGAGATCTTCTGGGACTCCATCGCCTCGTGCAGGGACGACCTGTCTTGTGTGCTCATCTTGTCCAACTCATCGATGCACGCGAGACCTTTGTCGGCAAGCACAAGGGCGCCAGCCTCCAGGGTCCATCTCCCGTCTCCGAAGTCGTCCTTCACCGCGGCGGCGGTGTTGTGCACCATGAAGCCGTTGCCAACGAAGCTGTGGGACGGGTCCACCGTCAGGTCGTAAACGAACGCTGGCACATCGGTGATCTCCTGCACGTCGTCGACGCGCAGCAAACGCATGTGGTCGGTGAAGGTGTTCACCATGTCGCCGGGGGAGATGGTATGAGCCTCGTACCAATCGAAGGTGGCGCCCTGCATGGCCTGTATCTTGGTCTCCGGGGTGAGTGTCAATGAGATATCGCCGGCGGTGATGCGGATCAGCTTCTCCGGGGATTTGATCTTCCAGACGTAGGTGACCGGGTGCAATCTGAGCGACCCGTACTCGTGCATGGAGAGCACCCTGACCCCTTCCACGGGAGCACGCCAGATGCCGGGGCGGTACTCCTCCGGATCGGTGCCGATGTTCGCTTCCACCAGATCCCCGATCCTGAGCTTCTTGCCCTCCTCCGTCAGAAGCTCCGTGTCACCCGCAACGCAGAGACCGGCGGCGGATGCGGACTTACCAGAAGCGTAGATGCCTCTGGGGGACAGGGAGCTCATGTACCTCAGCAGCTGCGACTTGGCGACTCCCGGATCCCCTATCAGAAGGATGTGGATGTCCCCTCTGATGGAGGTGCCGTCGTCCATGAGGATATGCGAACCTCCGAACAGCTGCAGCGCCACCGCCTCCTTCTCCTTGTCGAGACCGTAGATGGTGGGCGATATCGAGCGGATTATCTTCTTGTCCAGCTCCGGGTCCCGGGACATGCGGAGGATCTCCTTCTCGTCCTCCTCGGTGATCTCCAGTTCGGAGAAGTCGGACTGCTCGAACTCAATGGAAAGCACGTCCAGGAACGTCTCGAAGATGGTGGACTTGTCCCTCTCGGTCTTCTGCACCGAGCGGAGCACACCGTTCATGGTGATCCTGTTGCCGGGGGTGGCCAATCCGGAAATGTCATCGTCTATGAATCCTGACATCCTCTCCGGCTGTGCACCTCCCCTGAGACCCTCGGGATTCTCCTGGATCTCGATCTTCTGGGTGTCGATGTATTTGGATCTCCTCTCGTCGAGGATGAATGTGTTGCCGTTGCATCCCTCGCTGACGCAGGCCCTGGGCTCGGAGATCAGCATGCCGTTCTGGGGCACCCACATCTCCGCGTCGCACTTGGAGCAGCGGAACAGGGCGTTGGTGAGCCTGGGTTTCGGAACCGTCGCTTTACGGACCATCCCCTCCACGGCTATGAGGCGACCGAGGTGCTTCGCCCTCACGTCGCGCACGTCCACTTTGGCGTCCCTGGGCAAGCCGGTGATCCTCAGGTTGATCCTCTCGCCGGGCTCCCAATCCCCGGGGAGCAGGTCCTTGATCACGGATTCCCCGATCGCCAGGCACTTGTCCGGCCTGGCCAGGATCTCCACCGCCAGCTCGGGATTCAATAGATCGATGTCCTGGTATGCGACATACAGGCTCTTCTTGTCGGGATAGCTGTCCCTGACGTCCATCAGCTTGACGTGGAACTCGTCCCTGCCAAGGATCTCCTCCCAACCAGACCTCACATCCTCATCATTGAGTCCCATACGCCGTCACCATCCGGATCCCTGCTCCTGCATTCGTCATCCACCCACCAGACCCAGCCGCCTCTCTCGAAGGACACCTCCCCCTTCACGAAGCCTGCCTGCTTCATCTTGCTGAGGGATTTGGCGAAGTCGTCGGGGCAGTGGTACCCGAACATGTCGGCCAACCTCGCCTCCGCTTCAGCCGTGGTCAGCCTATCGTCGCCGAAAGCCATCCAGAACAGCCTGACGACGTCACTCATGATCGTCACCATGTGCCGAGACATTCATTACGCGTATTTAATGAGCAACGGGCCACCAAGGACTGGGAAAATGGTGTCGTATCGTCGCGATGGTCAGAGGGAGTCCACGTACTCGTTCTGTATGCGGACCACCTCCGCACTGTCCTTGGCGGATGCGTATGCCTCCAGCAGCTCGCCGTTCAGGCGCATGAACTCCGGGGCCCAGTTGAACCTACCCATGAAGGTCTCCGCCTGCTCGTCCTCGCCCAATATGACCAGGGATGCCAGCACCGCCTCGGCGCTGTTGAGCCTGCAGGGCCTCCCCCAATTCACCGGATTGGCCGCCAGCAGGTATGGCAAAGCGCGGTCGTTGGTGCCCCGGGGGCGGGGGAAGCGGTCGATGTTCGTCCAAGTTAGGTCCATCACCGCCAATCCGCGATGTCCGTGGACCTTGTCCGCTGGTGATAATGCCATGTCGGCGAACGGCGACAGGACTATGGAACCCTTCGGCACCGCGGATAATGTCTTCGCCTCCCGGGCGAGACCGAACTTCAGCATCCGCTTGGCGGTGCACTTGCGGGGGTCGCACTGGCACTCGTCGTAGACGATGACGGGGATCATACCACGAGGCTCTCGAGGTTGGCGGGGTCCCTGAAGGTCTCCTCCACCCATTTGCGGACCTCTTCGATCATGGCGCTGTAGCAGTGGTACAGCTCGAGATCGTCGGTGGCCGCCTCGAATCCTGTCTTGCGTCCGAAGTCCTTGAGGATCTGCTTGGACTCCCAGGGGATGATGTCCTTGATGCGGTCGTAGGTGGCCTTCTCCAGGAACACGATGTAATCGATCTTCTTGGGGAGCTTCTTGGCCTTGAAGTCCTTGGCGGAGCACGCACGGATGTCGTACCCCAGCTGATACATGGATGAGATGAGCTCGCAGTCGATGCAGTCCCACTTGGGACCGGCGCTGCTAGCCTCGTACATGTCGCCGTACATCTCGTTGAGGAAGTACTCGGCGACCTGGGACTGGAGGTCGTTCATCTCGTCGACGAACATCACCTTGAGCTTCGCCGGCTTCTTTGAAAACACGGACATGAGCCGCCCTATCGTATGCTGAATCTTATATGTTTCCAGCGCTGCCGTGGAGGGGATGTGCCGTACTGGCACATCATACAACCCCGTAAAGCGAGCATGTGAAGGTTTTTCTAACCTCCCGCTCATGGGGTGATGCCGCGATGATGAGGATTTTCGAGCTGCGTCATGATGAGAGACGGGCGAGCTGAGCGGTATCCGCACCCTTTCTTCCATTTAATCATAAATCCGACGTACGTCGAAGAGAGATGTGCCACGCTGGCACATTCATTGCCGTAGATGACCGACGGTGGTACGACGACAGACGCCGTTCCGGAAAGATATAAAGCGAGTTCCGGGAATCAGGCGGTCATGTGGCCGGTACTTCAGATAGCGCTGGACCTCCACCAGCTCAGCCGCACCATGGTCATCGCCAAGGAGGCTGTCGAGGGCGGTGCAGACTGGATAGAGGTGGGCACCCCCCTGATCAAGAGCGAGGGAGCGGAGGCCATCCGTGCTCTGAGGAAGGAGTTCCCCGGAAGGAAGATCGTGGCCGACACCAAGACCATGGACGTCGGCGGATTCGAGGTGGAGATCATGTCCAAGGCGGGAGCCGACGTGATCACCATCCTGGGCCTGGCCGACGACGGCACCATCGAGGAGGGCGTCATGACCGCCCGCAAGTACGGGTCGGAAGTGATGCTCGACCTCATCAACGTCCCGGACAAGGTGGCCCGCGCCAAGGAGGCGGAGGCCATGGGTGTCGCATACATCTGCCTGCACATGGGCATCGACGAGCAGATGAAGGGCGAGGAGCCACCCATCGAGATCCTCAGGCGCATCGTCGCGGAGACGAAACTGCCTGTTGCAGTTGCCGGAGGCATCACCGCCGAGAACGCCGGCGAATACGTGGCCGCCGGAGCGTCCATCGTCATCGTGGGCGGCGGGATCATCAAGACCGGCGACATCGTCGGCTCGGCCAAGAGCGTCAAGGACGCCATGGCGGGAAAGGAAGCGGAGATCAAGCTGGCCAAGAAGTACGGGGAGGACGAACTGTTCGAGGCCTTCTCCATGGTATCCACGTGCAACATCTCCGACGCCTTCCACAAGCAGGGCGTTATGTTCGGTCTCACCCCCCACATCAGGGACGGGGTGAGGATGGTCGGAAGAGCACTTACGGTGCAGACCACCAACGGCGATTGGGCAAAACCGGTGGAAGCGATCGACCGCGCCAAGCCCGGCGACGTCATCGTGATCGACGTGGGCGGTGCCCCCGTGGCCGTGTGGGGAGAATTGGCATCCTGGTCCGCGGTCACCATGGGAGTGAAGGGCGTGGTCATCGACGGCGCCATCAGGGACATTGACGACATCCGCGCCATGGGATTCCCCTCATTTTCCAGGACCGTCGCGCCCTGTGCCGGGGAGCCCAAGGGATACGGCGGCATCGGCATCGAAATCAAGGTGGGCGGTCAGACCGTCCGCACCGGCGATTGGATCATCGGCGACGAATCCGGTATCGTGGTCGTTCCCAAGGAAAAGGCCGTAGAGGTGGCCAACAGGGCAATCGACGTTCACGAGCGCGAGAACCGCACCCGTGAGGAGATCAAGCGCGGTTCCACCCTCTCCAAGGTCAACGAACTGGCCAAATGGGAGCCGGTGAAGTGATTCTCATAGGGGGCGCGTATGCGCCCCCGCAAAAAATATTACGGATCTCTCCTAACTGCTGGCACTGTCCGATTGACAGCAAGTGACAGACCATACCAAAATGAATGGATGTGCGGGGGAGGACCCCCGCAGGGTTTTCAAAGCCCTCTCTTGTCGGCCATCTCCTCCAGACGCCTGATCCTCTCCTCGATGGGAGGGTGGGTGCTGAACAGGGATGACAGTCCCCCGCCCCTGAGGGGGTTGGAGATCCACATGTGGGCACAGTCGTAGATGCTGTCCCCGCCCCTGGCGAAGGGGTCGTTCCTGGAATCATATCCCGACGACGGGGAGGAACGCTGCGGCCTGCGCTGGGCCTCGGTGCGGTAGAGCTTCTCGGTGTCCACGCCGCTGATCCTCCTGAGCGCGTTGGCCAGCGCCCGGGGGTTACCGGTGAACTCCGCACCGCTCTTGTCCGCCAGGTACTCACGGTTCCTGGAGACCCCCATCTGGATCATCATGGCCGCGATAGGCAGCAGGATCACCATCGCTACCGCGACTATGATGTTGCCCGCACCGTTGTTGTCATTGTTGTTGGGTGCGAATATGGCCGCGAAGTAGGCGATGTGTGCGATGTACGTGATCATGGAAGCTACCATGGATGCGACGGACATCACCAGGATATCGCGGTTGCGCACGTGGGCCATCTCGTGTGCTATGACCCCTTCCAACTCCTCATCGGACAGGGTGTCCAGCAGACCGGTGGTGGCGCAGACCGCCGCGTTCTGGGGGTTGCGCCCGGTGGCGAAGGCATTGGGCACCGGGGTGACCACGATGCCCACCTCGGGCATCGGCACGTTAGCCTTGGCGGCAACATCCCGCACTATTCCGTACAAACGGGGCTCCTCGGCCTCGGAGACCAGACGGGCCTTGTTGGCCTTGAGGGCCATGTCCTTGCTCATGTAGTATGATGCGAAGGACATCAGGAAGGAGATCACGAACATGATCCCCAGCCCGAACATCATATTGAACCTGAACAGGTAACAGACAACCGCCCCGATGGCCATCAGGAGCAGCGTCAGGAGTGTGAACATCCCCAGCGTTCTGAATACCCATGAGTATGATGACATTATTTCACCTCGCAAAGCGGGGACGCTCAGAATTCCAGATCGTACCCCGCGAAGAAGTCGTGCACGGCATCCTTGCCCAGCGCGACCCTGAGTTTCTGTGTGCCCTCCGCCGACGTGGTCCCGTTCAGGTGTAACTGGGGGGACCCGAAATCATCGGTCAGACGGGCGGCGATCGCATTGACGTCCTGCTGTTTCACCTTCAGCAGGTTCGCACCTCCCACCACCGCTCTGATCTTGCCGTATTTCCCTTTCACAAGGTCCAGGGTGTGCATCAGGCCGTCGTAGGCGCCCGCGGACACAACCACGGCGCCCTTGGGGGTGGGCACCACCAGCGCCAGCTCCTCCGCCGCAGACGATATCGGCGGGGTTATGACCAGTGAACGGGACAGTTCGGTCCAATCGGAGACCTCATGCTTCACCAGACCGCCCACGTTGTCCTCCTTGATCAGAGGGGAGAGCAGGCGCTTGGTGGCCCATACGTTGGGGCGGGAGTACACGTCCACCTTCTTGGTGCGGCGGTCCATGAACGCATCCAGTCCTCCGATGACGTCCAATGAACCGCAGGGTATGACGACACGGTCGTAGGAATCCGGCTCCGCATCCAGGATCTCCATGTTGTGGATGAGATACCTTCCGCTCTTGCCGGTGCCGAAGAGCGTCCGCTGTCCGTCCACCTCCAGGAGGAGCGCCGAACCCTTGGCGCCTATGAGGGACGTGTTCACCTTGGCGCCCTCATCGTACACGCAACGGATGGTAACCGTGGTCATCGCTGACGCATTATGGTTTCCATACAAAAACTATCGGTGTTGTCATCGATCAGCGGCGACGGGCGTAGAGCTCGTCCGGTATGTCCTGGCACACCCTGATGACGTCCTCCTCGGACATCTCCCCCGACGAATAGAGGCCCTTGATCCTCTTGGGCACGGTGGTCACCGACATTATGGCCCCGGGGCGGGCTGGGTCGTCGATGTAGTCAGTCTCCGCCATGAACACACCGCCTGCGGACAGGGATCCGCGGAGGAGGGTGCGTGATGCGGGCACCGAAACCGAGAGGCCGCATGTGGAGTCCCCGCGCGACGCCGCCGGGGAGGAGTGTTTGATCACCATCTTCCTGGGCAGTCCAGCGGAATCCGCCATATGTGCCAGACTCGAGAACGTATCGTCGTCGGTCTCGCAGTGGATCATCACCGGACAGCCTATGTCCGCGGCAAGGTCCATGCCGTGCTGCAGCACCCTGTTGCAGGCGTCCACGTACTTACGGTCGCAGGGGAAGTGGGGACGGCCCACCTCTCCTATCAGGTCGGCTTCCCCGGAGGCCACCATGGAGGCGGCGATGTCCATCCCCTCGACCATGATCGATTCGGCGCGTTCCAGACCGAGATGCTCCGCCAGATGTATCAGGAGGATCGGATACGGTCCCACCGCGGTGTGGACGCGAAGACCCAGGTCGCGGGCTTGCGACGCGAATCCCGCGGTGATGCGGTACTGCCTGCGGAAGTCCTCCGCCTCCGACACCTGAACCTCCGCGTACGGCAGGTTCACCAGCGTCAGCCCGGTGCCTCCGGCCGCCCTGAACTCCCGCAGGGCGTCGATGTTGCGACCCGCGGGGGACAGATGCAGATGGTCGTCGTAGAGGGGCAGTTCCATGGCGATTTCCACCGCTGATAACGTAGTTATAGCTTACCGAAGATACTTTCAGACATGGACCAGAACTCCAGGTTCCTTCTGAGGACGTTCCGGAAGTACTACCGGGAGCACACCCCGATCCTGCCGGACAGGTTCGCCAGGAGGGAGTTCGGGTTCATGTTCTTCGACAGGGACTTCGTGCAGAGGCACATGGGATTCACCAACTCCGGGGACCTGCACAGGTTCATGGAGTCCAGGGTCCCGTCGCACAGCTACTACTCCACCGCGTACTACCGCAAGCCCGCCGCCCCCACCATGGAGGAGAAGGAGTGGTTGGGCGCGGAATTGATCTTCGACCTTGACGCGGACCACCTGGCCGGCGCCGAGAACATGACCTTCGAGGCCATGCTGGCACAGATCAAAAGGGAGATGATCGTGTTGGTGGATTCGTTCCTCATGGGGGACCTGGGTTTCTCCGAGGAGGATGTGAACATCGTCTTCTCCGGAGGGAGGGGGTACCATGCCCACATCAAGATCCCCGAGGTGCTTGGCCTCGGAACACACGAGCGCAGGGAGGTGGTGGACTACGTCACCGCCAAGAACCTGGACATCGACTCCATCTTCCCGCTGAGGAACGAGGCCACCCGCTCCGCGGTGATCAACGGCAGGGCGATCAACAACGCCAGGGTCGTGCGCATGATCCCGCCGGCGGACTCCGGTGGATGGCATCTGAGGATGCGCAACGGCCTCAAGGTGGTGGTGGACGACATCTGCGACATGGACCCCAAGGACCTGAGGAAGGTGTATCCGTCCATCGGCACCCGCAAGATAGACGGCGCCCAGGCGGACCTGCGCAAATCCAGGGAACTGATCTTCGAGAACAACAAGATGTCCACCCTGAGGAAACCGACGCAGGATCTTCTGATCGACATCATGGCCAAGGACATGGCCGTCAGACTCTCCGGGGAGGTGGACGAGCCCGTCACCGCCGACATCAAGAGGCTCATCAGACTGCCCGGATCCATCCACGGCAAGACCGGGCTCAGGGTGATGCCACTGACAAGGACCCAGCTCACCGATTTCGATCCCTTGTCGATGGCGGTGCCGACGGAATACTCCGACGAGGAGGTCACCGTGAACGTGAAACGCCAATTCGAGATCCGCCTGCGGGACCAGAGGTTCTCGTTGCTGCCCGGGGTGCAGAAGGTGCCCGAATACGCCGCCGTCTTCCTGGTGGGAAGGAAGGTGGCGGACTACGGGGACGGCACCTCCAAGGACCCGTTCTTCTGATGTGCATGTCTGGCACGTTTTCCCCGATAAGGTGCTCGGATGCACTGACTTTTAAATCGTCGCGCCCGCGGGCTATACAAACCTTTATTTGAGTGATACGGTTGGGGGCTTTCTGATTAAAATGATTGCATACCGCATCGCAGGTTCCTTCAAGGACGCAAGGCAGGGCATGCAGCCCTTCAACGTCGAGGTCGCGGCCGAGGACGAGGCCGCAGCCAGGGAGCAGATCGTTTCCACCCTCGGCAGCAGGCACAAGGTCAAGAGATGGGAGATCGTCATCGACTCCGTCAACCAGGTCCCCAACGACGAGATCGTCGACCACACCGTCAGGTACAAGGTCACCGGTGAGTGATCATGAACGACGACGAGGTACGCCAGGCCATGGCCGCGCTGGAGACCTACAGGGTACAGTTGGAGACCCTGGCCCAGCAGGCTCAGATACTCACGGCATCCGCGGAGGAGGCAGCCCGCGCCAGGGAGACCCTGAACGCATACGCCAAGGCCTCCGAGGGCGACGAGATCATGGTCCCCGTCGGCGCCTCGTCCTTCGTCACCGCCAGGGTGGCCCCGGCCCCCAAGGCGGTGGTCAGCATCGGCAACCGCATCTCCGTCGAGAAGACCCTGGATGAGGCCATCGCCTACATGGAATCCAACCTGGCGGAGATCAGGGATGCCCTGACCAAGGTGAACGAGACCATCGGGGAGATGGACACCGCCTACCGCAACCTGCAGGTCGCGGTCCAGCAGGAATACCAGAGAAGGCAGCAGTGAGCCTTTCACATGTTCGATAACCTCAAGTCCAAGCTCAAGGGGCTCTTCAAGAAGGCTCCCGCCGAGGTGGCGGAGCCCGAAGCGCCCAAGGAGGAGCCCCAAATTCCTCAACCCGTCGAGACCCCTCAGATGGGAGCCCCCAGGACGGAGGCTCCCGAGAGCGGGTCCGCTCCCGTTCAGCCCGCGACCCAGCCCGAGGTGAAACCCGCCGTCGCACCGGCGCCGGAGGTCCCCAAGGAGGAGCCCCAGCTCTCCCGCAAAGAGCAGATCAAGCTCGCCAAGGAGGAGAAGAAGCGGGCTAAAGCTGAAGCGAAAGCTGAGAAGGCCGAAGCGAAAGCCGCCGCCAAGGCCGAGAGGACGGAGACGAAGGAGCAGGTCGCCCCCAAGGTGGGCGAGGATGCCGGACTGTTCGCCAAGAAGATCAAGGAGGACAGCCTGGACGAGATGCTCTGGGAGCTTGAGGTGGCCCTGATGGAGGCCGATGTGGCCCTTCCCGTGGCGGAGGAGATCAAACAGGGCGTCAAGGACAACCTGCTGGGCAAGAAGTTCAGCAGGGGCCACACCTTGGAAGAGGTCGTGGAGCTCTCCCTGAAGGACGCCGTTCACAACGTCCTCAAACTCAACGAATTCGATTTCGACCAGTGGTTCCTGGAGCGCCAGCGTCCAGTGTCCATCATGTTCGTGGGCATCAACGGCACCGGGAAGACCACCGCCATCGCCAAGATCGCCAACCGTCTGCAGAAGCATGGATTCACCGTGGTCATGGCGGCCGGCGACACATTCAGGGCAGGTGCCATCGAGCAGCTGACCATCCACGCGGACAGGCTGGGCTGCAAGATCATCAGGCACAACCAGGACGCCGACCCCGCCGCGGTGGCGTATGACGCGATAGAGCACGCCAAGGCCAAGCGCAGGGACTGCGTCCTCATCGACACCGCCGGCAGGATGCAGACCAACAGCAACCTCATCGACGAGATGAAAAAGATCGTCAGGGTGGCCAAGCCCGACCTGAAGGTCTTCGTCGGCGATTCCCTAGCAGGAAACGATGCGGTCGAACAGGCCAAGGCGTTCGACGAGGCCATCGGCGTGGACGCCGTCATACTGACCAAGATAGACGCGGACTCCAAGGGCGGTGCCGCACTGTCCATCGCGCACACCATCGGCAAGCCCATCGCCTTCGTGTGCAACGGTCAGGAGTACGACGACATCATCAAATTCGACAGCCAGTGGATGCTGAACCGTCTGTTCGACGATTAGACACAGAGCCTGTAGAACAGGTTGGCGTACACCTTGGCATCTGTGATTATGTTGCTGACGAACACATGTTCGTTGGGCTGATGCAGGGTACCGCCGCCACATTCCCACACGTAGGCATTCATTCCCGCTACGCGGAAGAAGTTGGCGCATGTGCCGCCTCCCACGCCGGTGACCTCCACGTCCCCGTCCACCACGGAGCGGACGGAATCCATGAACGCCTTGAACTGGGGGGTGTCCGTGGCGGACGGGGGTCCGGAGCGGGTGACCTGCTCCACCTCGATGTCTATGTCCGCGCCGGAGCGCGTCGCATGTTCTGAAGCGACCTTGAACACGAAGTCCATCACCTCGTCCGGGTCGTACTTGGGCAGGATCCTGCAGTCCATGGTGAACTCGTGGTATGCGGGGATCACGTTCACGCTGGCCACCGTGGCCACCGTCTTGGTGGGCTCGAATGTCGATATCGGAGGCTTGAACAAGGGGTCCTCCTCGTAGTATCTGAGCTCCAGGCGGAACATAAGGTCCGAAAGCAGCTGCGTGCTCACCCTGTAGGCGTTGATCCCCTTGTGCGGGGTGGACCCGTGGGTCTGCTTCCCCTTCACGGCCACCTTGAACCAGAGGAGGTGCTTCTCCGCCACCTCCACCATGGTGCCACCGGGGACGCCCCAGTCCGGAACCAGGATAAAATCGTCCTCGGTGAAGTAGCCGGCGTCGATGAGATGGCCTATCCCCATCAGACTCTTGGTCTCCTCGTCGGCCACAAGTGCCAGACCTATGGACATCTTGCTCAGGGAGCCGGATTCGAAGAACTTGGCGCCGTAGATCGACGCTATCACAGCCTGACCGTTGTCCTCGGTGCCCAGACCGTATATCTTGTCACCATCCACCCTGGGCTCGAAGGGGGGTGAATCCCACTGTGCCAGATCCCCGGGGAGCACGGTATCCAGATGCGAGACGATCCACACCGTCCCCTTCCCCTTCCCGTTCTTCCGCGCCAGGATGTTGGGGCGCATCACGGTGGGGTCGCAGTCGTCGGGCACGTCCACCCTCTCCACGGAGTCGAAGCCCTCGAGGTACTTCATCACGTGGTCCGCCCGCTCTCCCTCGCCCTTGCCTCCGTTGAAGGGGCCGATGGCAGGAATGCGGATCATCTCGACCATGTCGCGTACGATGTCCTCCCTGGAGGCTTCGATGGAGGAGAGGATGGATTCGAGCTGCATGCCCTCCTTACCTGTTAGAAAATTGATAAACCCTTTGCGCGGGGCAAAGGGCGTTGTGGTTTGAGACGATCACTCGCGGCGAACGATCATGGTGACGGCGTTTCCTCCGCCCAGGCAGAGGGTGGCGCATCCCACGTCCTTCTGACGGTCCTTCATGGCGTACAGGAGGGTGGTCATCACACGTGCACCGGAGCATCCGATGGGATGACCCAGCGCAACGGCGCCGCCGTTCACGTTGAAGATCTCGTCCGGCACGTTCAGGGCCTTCTTGACGGCGCAGGACGCGGTGGCGAAGGCCTCGTTGTGCTCGAAGAGGTCGATGTCGTCGATGGTCATGCCGGCCTTCTTCATCACCCACTCGGTGGTGGGGATGGGGGCCTCCATGATCAGCTCGGGCTTCACACCTCTCTCGCCGTAGGCGACGATGGACGCAAGGGGCTTGATGCCGTGCTCCTCGGCGAAGGAGCGGGACGCAACTATCAGTGCAGAAGCACCGTCACTGAGCTGGGAGGAGTTCCCTGCGGTGACCACTCCGTCCTTCTTGAACACCGGCTTGAGCTTAGCAAGACCCTCCATGGTGGTGTCGGCTCTGACACCCTCGTCCGCGTCGAAGACGATGTCCCCCTTCCTGGAGGATATGGTGTAGGGCACGATCTCGTCCTTGAACTTCCCAGCGGCCTGTGCGGCGGCGGCCTTCTTGTGGGACTCCACGGACAGTGCGTCGGCGTCCTCCCTGGTGACGTTGAACCTCTCCGCCACGATCTCCCCAGTGAAACCCATGTGCTGGTTGTTGAATATGTCCCAGAGTCCGTCGTGGACCATGGCGTCCACCGCGGGCTGGTCGTTCATCCTGAATCCCCATCTGGCTCCTGGGAGCAGGTAGGGGGCTCCGGACATGGACTCCATGCCTCCGGTCATGATGCAGCTGTACTCGCCGGCCTTGATGGCATCGGCTGCCAGCATCATCGCCTTCATACCGGATCCGCATACCGCGTTGACGGTGAAGGAACCGATCTCCACCGGAAGGCCTCCTCCGATGGCGGCCTGCCTGGCGGGATTCTGTCCGAGTCCTGCGGAAAGGACGTTGCCCATTATGCATTCGTCTATGTCGGTCGCCTGAAGGTTCGCTCTGTTAAGAGCCTCCTTCACACAGTGTGCGCCGAGCTCAGTGGGCTTGATCCCGGATATCGTCTTTCCGTACTTTCCGATGGCGGTCCTTGTCGCGCTGAGAATGACTACGTCTTCCATAGAGGCACCTCCTCCCGATGCCTGCGACTATCGTTGCAGGATATATAACACTGTCGATTTCCTGATACGACTATTGACGAACTGGATTGATGAATTCGCAGGGCTGCTCCAATCCCATCCTCTTGAGAGGCTTGGAGAGATGACGTCTTGCCGCCGTGGGCGGCTCGTACCATCCGGGGACGATCCATCTTGTCCTCTCTTTGATGACGACGTTATCGGACCTGGTGTGGCAACGCTTGCATCTGTATCCCTTTCCCTTACCGATCGAATCCATCCTGCGTCCGCATTCCGGACAGACGGGGTTGGAGACCTTCTCGGTCATCTTCGCCAAGGAGATCACATGCAGTTTCTCCACATTTAATGTGGAGGGGGATTCCCTGAACTCTCCCATCACCTCGATCTCGTCGCCGGGTATCAGACGGTCAAAGGCCATCCTGAATTCTTTGGAAGGTTCGTAGGCGCCGCAGGTAATTGTTCCGTATTGCGTATCGATATTAATGAACACATGACCGTGTTCGATATGTCTGGCACATTCTTTTACGACTCCTTTGACAAGATACGAGGCGTTGGGTCTCAAGGAATCGAATTCGGTGATGATGTGATCGTCCGTTCCCTGGTTGGTCAGGAATATGACCCAGCGGTACCTTTCCTCGCATTGGATCATCTCCGAGGCGGGGATGAGATCCTCCATGGAATCGCCGCGCAGACCGTAAAGGACGGGACAGGGGGTGGCGGGTACCATTGCCACCTTCTGCTCCCTCTCCTCCCAGCTGTTGAATGTGGATGGATATGTCATATCCATCCTGCGGATGGATTGGGCATCCACTGTACGTGGTGTCCCCCACCTCTCCGGCATGCGATATGCCAGCAATTCGAAACTACTGTCCTCGGGGATCCACGCGAGACCGCAGGTGGAACCGATGAGGCCTCTGCCGCAGCCGATGGTGAATGTGATGCCATGGATGCGTTCGATCTCCCTGTCGACGATCTCCCTATTCAGGAATTCGGTCAATCCCCTTCTGTAGAACGAAGGGTCCGGTCTTTCAAAGGATATCAACATCCCGGGGTCCGCATCATCCTCGTGATACCTTTCGATGAGTGGAATCAGTCTCCTCATGATAGATTCCGCATCCGCATGATCGTCTTCGCATTCGTCAAAGGAATACAGAGAATGTCCGTCGATCATACCTATGAGCCTTCTCTCTCCGGAACCCTTGCCGAAGCGCATCACCAACGAACCGTTCCCTCTGGTCTTCCACGGGACAGCCGGATTCAAACGGACCAGTCTCGGATTGCCGATGAGGTCGAGATCATCTATCAATTCCCTGATGATCTCGGTGGCGAGGAAGGTGGTGCAATTGCCCTTCATCGAATCGGTGTCATCGACGGCTATGAACACATCATTCCGAAGGATGAGGTTCGGTATAATCCATTGGACACCTACCCCTCCATTTCCGATGGAACTTCTCTCGGGGAAGAGAGAACGCGACCGGAATTCCCGCTATGCGGGGCGCAAAAAATCGAAGATATCACTGATATCGGAACGATATCGGATAACGTACCAAGATGAACTGGATGGTGATATCCGGGGATCGGATATTTAATCGAAAATCCGAAATCAGTGAGCTACAGGCTCGCCGATCAGGAACAGGAACACGACGACCGCCGCGATGAGGAGGACGCTTAGTCCGACCATTGCCCAACCCATGTGTTTCATGAGAGCACCTTGAATGAACCGAGATGCCGACTCTGTTATTAAACCTAATGCAGAAGTGTGAACGGTGTGAAGACGAAGCGATATATACTGCATCAATGTTCACTGGAAACACCGCAGTTTCTGGTGAAAGGTGATGGTGATGTCGGGTTCGATCTTCGATCAATACGTGGAGAAGAGAAAGATCATCACCAAGAACAAGAAGGTGCTTCAAACCACCTATGTTCCGAACATCCTGCCTCACAGGACCTCTCAGATAGACAGGATCGCTTCGATCATCTCCTCCGCTTTGAACGGAGATAAACCTTCGAACATCATGGTCTACGGAAAGACCGGTACCGGAAAGACAGCAGTTCTGAATTACATAGGTAAGGAACTGAAGAAGGCCGACGAGAATCAAGAGAAATGTCAGTACATCTACGTGAACTGCGAGATCGTCGACACTCCGTACAGCGTTCTTTATAACATCGGGAATCAGATAATTGTCGAAGATTCCAGACGCATCCCTTTCACCGGTTGGAGCTTCGAAAAGGTATATTCCGAGATCGTGAATTACATCAACACTCTCAATAAGGTGTTTATCGTCGTTCTGGATGAGATAGACAAGCTCATCGACAGGAAGGGTGACGATGTCTTCTATTATCTCGCCAGGATTAATGAGAATCTGGAGAGTTCAAAGGTCTCATTGATCGGCATCTCCAACAACATGAAGTTCATGGAGCTTCTCGAGCCTAAAGCGAAGAGCAGGCTCGGAGGAGAGAGCATAATCTTCCCTCCCTATTCCATGGCGGAATTGGAGGATATCTTGAGGGAGAGGGTCAAGGAGGCCTTCGACGAGGATGTGATCGACGATTCCGTCATCTTCTATTGTGCAAGCATCGGTGCCAAGGTGGATGGTGATGCAAGAGTCGCCATCGATCTTCTCAAAACCGCTGCTGATATAGCCGAACGTAACGGTGACGACAAGGTCCAGGAAGCTCACGTCAAATCCGCCAAGAACAGCATCGAATTCGATATCGTCTCCGAAGCGATCAAGACGCTTCCTCCTCAATCCAAATTGGTTCTGATAGCGATAATCAAGAATGTGGAGAGCGGGAACACATCCATGACCACCGGTGACGTCTACAAGGCGTATCAATCCCTCTGCGGAATCATCGGTACTTCCGTACTCTCTCAGAGACGCATAGGCGATCTCATCGGAGAGTTGGATTCATTGGGTTTGATTACTGCTTCGATCCGTTCGTTCGGAAGAGCCGGTAGGTCAAGAGTGATCGAACTGAACATCGATCGCATCATCATTGACAATTTCAAGCAGGATCCCACCTTCAAATATCTGGAGTCCTACAAGCATCCGTCGCAGATGAGATTGCTTTGACCTCGGGAGAAGTTCCATCGGAAATGAAGGGGTAGGTCTCCCCCCCTCATTCCTCATTCTTCTTCGAGAGATGTCTCTCGATCGCGTAGTTGATGGCGAATATCGCTATTATCAACCCGATGATGGAAGCTATGAGACAGAATATGCTGTTCCCGGGTATCTGATCGATGTTTCCGTTGAACAGAAGCTTGATGCACCCGATCCATGGGATCTCCACACTCGCGATGGATTGGATCCTGTCGGGAGTGACCAGTGAATCTGTTATCCCCAGGGATTGGTCGAAGTTGGGATTGGTTCTGGCATTGTCCCCTTTGGTGAGGTATCCGGACTGTCCTTCCTCCATGTTCTGACCCATGTTCCAGAGGGTGACACTGCATGTGGTATTTCCGTATCCCACATCGGTCAGCTGCAGTCTTGCATTCGCATTTATCAAGAGGAGAGTGAGCGTTCCGTTGGTCTCGTTCCAAGTATAATACTTGATGCTGTTGCCTGAAGAATCCACGATGTCCCAGTCGTCGTAACCTATCAGGGACGGGATGCTCCAGGTCTGACTGACTATTGTGGATGACTGCAGGGTCAGCTCCAACATCGCCCGATGAATGATGTTGCGGTTCCCGTCCCTGTAGATAATTACATCCCCGTACTCTCCGAACTTGGAGTATCCGGTGGTTGCGCCTTCCACGTAAGTGACGATATCCTTCTTGTCTGGGTCTTGTACGATCACCATGTCCCCGGTGTCTATGGTGCCGATGGAGGAGTCGTCGGAATGCATCATGCTCCCAGAGTTGATCACCGAGAACGGGGGATACATGCCGGAGTACAGCACCAAGCCTCCCAATACTATGCCGACGGCAGCTATCACTGCGACAGCGGCGATGATGTATTGCTTGGTGGACTTCTCCATATCCACGAAATCATTGTTCTCTCATAAAAAAAGACCGTCATTATTAATATCGGTATAGTTGTACGCTGGCTCATGGACCGTCCGGATAATGACGAGTACTTCATGGAGATGGCCATGCTGATCTCCAAGAGATCCACCTGCCTGAGAAGGAGGGTGGGCGCGGTCATAGTCAAGGACAAGAGGGTGCTCTCCACGGGATACAACGGATCCCCCAAGGGTACCCGCCACTGCGAGGAGCTTGGCTGCATACGCGAGCAGATGAAGATACCCTCTGGCACTCGTCACGAGCTGTGTCGCGGGGTGCATGCCGAACAGAACGCCATCATACAGGCGGCGTACTTCGGCGTGAGCGTGAGGGACAGTACGATCTACACAACCACCTTCCCCTGTTCCATGTGTGCCAAGATACTCATCAACGCGGGGGTGAAGGAGGTCGTGTATTCCGAGGGCTATCAGGACGACATGTCCAAGAAACTCTTCGAGGAGACCAACATCCTGGTCCGTCAATACATACCTAAAGAGTAGGATTCTTACCCTTTCTCCTTTAAAAAGGAAGATACTACTGCTTTAAGTAAGTTCAAGCGATACAGTAGCCAAATAAAGACGTCGGGGAGTGTAACTTGAGCCGAACTGACATACTTGAAAATATCAAATCAGCGGAAAGGGATGCCGCGGCCACCATCGAGAAGGCGGAGGCCGACAAGAAGTCCCGGATCGCTGATGCACGCAGAATGTCCGTACAGAAGATCCAGGATGCTGAGGCTCAGGCTCGCAGCAACTTCGAGTCTGCCATGGCCCAGGCCAAGGACAACCTGTCTTCTGAGCGCGACGCTCTGCTCAGCGCTGGCAGGAAGGAGGCTGCCGACCTCGAGTCGAAGTCTGCTTCCAAGATGAACGAAGTGAAGAAATTCCTTAACGATGAGTTTGTGAGGAGCATAGATGTCACTTCCTGAGTCGATGAGTAGAATTGTGATCGTGGGCGGCAAGGACCGTCTCGAGGAGACCGTCAACGCTCTCTTCAAGATCGGCGCCGTCCACCTGATCGATTACACCAACGACTCTGATGAAGGACTGTCCATCGGCAAGCCCCTTGACTTCTCCCCGCAGGCCTCCGAGAGGCTGCTGAAGGTCAGGTCTGCCGCGAAGGATCTGGGTATCAACGCCGCCAAGGCGGATTTCGAGCCCATGTCCCTGGACGACATCAAAGCCCGTATCTCCGCCGGTGAGGTGGAGGCCGTCGAGAGAACGGTCTTCGACACCATCGAGGAGAGGAACAAGATCGCTCAGAAAATCACAGAATCAGAGCTTAAGGCGAAGACCCTCGCGGACCTCTCCAAGCTGCCTCTGAATCTGGAGGACTACTCCGGATACGAGTCGCTGACGGTCATGGTAGGGTCTGTCAAGGAGGACTGTTCCGAGCCTCTGGCTCAGGTCCCCAACTCGGATTTCTACATCTCCGCTTCCGACAAGAAGTCGAGGCCCATCGTCGCCGTGTTCGTCGCGAACGCGGACAAGGACAAGGCCTCCGCCGTGCTCTCCGAGCACAACTTCGTGGAGATGGAGGTGCCCTCCGGAACCGGCGCCCCCGCCGATGCCAAGGTCCAGGTGGAGAAGGACCTGGAAGAGGCCAAGGCAGCCCTGGAGGCCGTCAACGCAAAGCTGGCGGACATGTCCGAGCAGCACAAGTCATTCCTGGTGGCTTCCGACGAGGAGCTGTCCGATGAGGTCAGCCGCGGCGAGACGCCCCTCAGGGTCGCTACAACCGATTACTCCTACGTGATCGACGCGTGGGTGCCCACCGCCAAGGTCCAGAAGGTCGAGGACGACCTGAAGACCATGCTCGGCAGCGGCGTCTACATGGAGGTCCAGGAGAACAGGGGCAGGAACCTCCACGAGGAGGAGCACGCCGAGCCCCGCTTCAAGAAGGCCCCGTCCAAGTGGAAGAACGGAAAGTACGGTAAGCACTACGAGTTCCCGGTCTCCCTGGTGTCGGTGCCCAGGTATCAGGAACTGGACCCGTCCATCCTGATAGGAATATTCCTTCCGATATTCTTCGGATTCATGATCGGTGATCTGGGTTATGCAATCCCGTTCATCGTTCTCGGTGCATACGGACTGAAGGTCGCCAAGAGCAAGGAGTTCCAGGCGATCGCCACCGTACTCTTCTTCGGAGGCATTTGGGCCGCCATCTTTGGTACGTTCTTCTTCGGAGAGATGCTGGGTATGCACTTCCTCGGACACGCCACCGATCTGCAGCACACCTGGGAGTCCCTCCTGGGAGTCGCGCTGCCCGAGTGGTTCAACGGTGTGGTCATCGGTGACCACGGTGTCAGCAAGATCGGTACCGTCGACGATATCAGCTTCCTGCTGAAGCTCACCGTCTACATCGGTATCGTGCACCTGCTGGTGTCCTACTTCGTGGGTCTCTACAACTCCACGATTCAGCACGGCTTCAAGGATGCCATGCACCACAAGGGAGGATGGATCTTCTCCCTGACCGGTCTGGTCATCCTGTGCTATGCGATAACCCAGATGCTGTTCTCCAGCGTCCCGCTGGAGGGCATGCTGCTGTACCTGCTGATCGCCGGCGTGGTGTTACTGGTCATCGGTATCGTCCTGTGCTGGCCGGTCGACGGGATACAGTCCATATTGGAGCTCCCGGGTCTTGTGGGTAACATCCTGTCCTATACCCGTCTCGCCGCCATCGGTATGTCGAAGGCGGGTATGGCGCTGGCGTTCAACTACATCGCCCTGATAATGCTCGCAGGGAGCGGGGACATCCTCGGTTACATACTGGGCGGTGTCGTGTTCCTGATCGGGCACCTTATGATATGGGTCTTGGGAATCATCTCGGCCGGTCTGCACGCTCTCAGGTTGCAGTATGTCGAGTCGATGAACAAGTTCTTCGAGGGAGGAGGCGTCGAGTACGCACCTCTAAAAACCAAATTCAAACACCTTATCAAAACCGCAAAGATACAGACAGAGGTATAGAAATGGATGTTGGATTGATTGCAATCGGAGCTGGAATCGCAGTTGGACTGACCGGTCTCGGAGCCGGCTGGGCTGAGAAGGACGTCGGAGCCGCCGCCGTCGGTGCCATCACCGAGGACGTCTCCCTGTTCGGTAAGGCAATGGTTCTGATGGTTCTGCCTGAGACCATCGTCATCTTCGGACTCGTCGTCGCAATCCTCGCAGCTTTCGTCCTTCCCGGATACATCCCCAGTGCTTGAAGGTCAGGTGCCGTTTCATGGCATTAGATGATGTGAAGTTGGAGATCGAGAGGTCCGCTCAGCAGAAGGCGGCCGCCATCAGGGCGGAGGCCGACGCTGAGGTGGCAGCGATAGCTGCCGAGGCGGACAAGGAGATCTCCGCTATGAAAGAGAAAGAGGACAAGAGACTCGCTGAGTCCGTCGAGCGCCTGAAGCGCCAGGAGGTCTCCAGCGCCGAGCTCGAGAGCAAGAAGATCGTTCTTGCCAAGAAGAAGGAGATCCTCAGCAGGGCCTTCGACGAGACCCTTGCAGACCTGGAGGCAGCCTCCGACAAGGAGAAGGCCGAGGTCTACAAGAAGATGATCGCATCCGCGTCATCGGTCATCGCCGACCCCATTGTCTATGTGCCCGCCGGATCCTCCGTCTCGGCCGCCGACCTCGGCGTGTCCAAGGTGGTCCCCAGCGACGGCATCGTCTCCGGTATCATCCTGGAGAACGCCGACGGCACGCTGCAGATCGACATGCAGTACAGGACCATCCTTCAGACCATCTGGGATCGCGAGCTGAAGTCTCTGTCGGACATCCTCTTCGGGTGAGGTTCCATGTTCGGGCGCAAAGGCAAGAAGGGAAACTACGCGTACCTGGTCGCCAGGGTGAAGGCCAAGAAGGCCGGTCTCCTCAAGGAGGACGCTTACTCCAAGATGCTCATGATGAGCCTCCCGGAGATCTCGCGCTTCATCAGCGAGAGCGGATACCAGAAGGAGATCACCGAGCTGACCGGCAGGTACGACGGGGTTGACCTCATCGAACATGCCACCTACGTCAACATGGCCAGGCTCTTCAGGGGAATCCTGGAGGCCTCCCAGGGTGAGCTCCACGAGATGATCGCGGCCGACCTGGGCAGGTGGGACTCCTGGAACCTCAAGGTCATCCTCCGCGGCAGGTCCTTCGGACTCTCCGTGGACGGAATCAAAGAGGACCTTGTCCCCGCAGGAGAGCTCGACTTGGCCCAGCTGGAGAAGCTGATGGCCTGCGAGACCGACGAGGATCTGCTGACCATGTTCGGCAGGATGCAGGGTGCCCCCGTGCCCCAGGATGTCCTCTCCCGCTACAAGGAGGAGAACAACCTGGCCGTCATCGAGGACTATCTTGACAAGTGCTTCTACGAGAAGCTGCTGCTGAGCATAGATCCCTCTTCGAGGCCCAAGCGCCTGTACCAGGACTTCATCAGGAACGAGATAGACATCACTAATCTCGAAACGATCCTGAAACTGAAGAAAGAAGGCATCTCCGGGGAGGACGTCCTGCAGTTCGTCATCCCCGGCGGCAAACAGATTGACAGGAAGCTGGCCACTCAGCTCGCCAACGCGGAGTCCCTCTCCGCCATGGCAAACGACCTGGCGCAGCTTGACTTCTACGAGGAGATCAAGCCCGCGCTGGAAAACACCGATTCGCTCAGAGAGATCGTGGCCGCGCTTACGAAGTATCACAACGAGCAGGCTAAGACCTTCTCGCATCTGTACCCGCTGTCGGTCATCCCGGTTGTCGACTTCATGATCCATAAGGAGAATGAGGTCAACAACATCCGGATAATCGCCAGGGGACTGGATAGCGGACTGGACAGAGAGGTCATCAAAGGACTCCTGGTGGTGTAAATGGATATAGCAGTCATTGGAAGCGAGGAATTCGTTCTTGGTTTCAGGCTTGCCGGGCTCAGGCACGTGTTCGTGACCACGCCCGAGACCTACCAGGAGGTCCTTCTGAAGGCCATGGAGGAGCCCGGAGTGGGTGTCCTCGCGGCCGACGGCAAGGACCTCGACCTGCTCTCGCCCAACGTCAGGGCCAAGGTGCTGGACTCCATCCAGCCCGTGGTGGTGCCCGTCGGAAGGGGCGAGACCGACCTTCGCGAGAAGGTGAAGAGAGCGATTGGCGTTGATTTATACAAAGAGGATGAATAGATGAGTAACGAAGGCATTATTTACAGGGTCGCCGGACCCGTCGTCACCGCCGTCGGTATCTCCCCCCGTATGTACGATGTGGTGCAGGTGGGCAACGAGAAGCTGATGGGTGAGGTCATCAAGATCGTCGGCGACCGCACTATCATCCAGGTTTACGAGAACACGGACGGTGTGAAGCCGGGAGAGCCGGTCGTCAACACCGGACGCCCCCTGGCGGTCGAACTGGGACCCGGTCTCCTGCACTCCGTCTACGACGGTATCCAGAGGCCTCTGAAGGTCCTGAACGAGCAGATGGGAGATTTCATCTTCCGTGGCGTTACCGCACCTGGATTGGACAGAACGGCAAAGTGGGAATTCGAGCCCATCGTCAACGAGGGCGACACCGTCGCTCCCGGTCAGGTGCTCGGAACCGTCATGGAGGGAACCATGCTGCACAAGATCATGGTCCCCCCGAACATTAGCGGAAAGGTCGACAAGATCTACAAGGGATCCTTCACCGTGGAGGAGCCCGTAGCGGTCATCGGCGGCAAGGAGGTCATCATGATGCAGAGGTGGCCCGTCCGTGTGCCCAGGCCCGTGGCCGAGAAGTTCCAGCCCGACGTTCCGCTGGTCACCGGACTGAGGGTTCTGGACACCATGTTCCCCCTGGCCAAGGGAGGAGCGTCCGCCATCCCCGGAGGTTTCGGTACCGGAAAGACCGTCACCCAGCAGTCCCTGGCCAAGTGGTCCGACGCTGAGATCGTGGTCTACATCGGATGCGGCGAGCGCGGAAACGAGATGACCGAGGTCCTTACCGAGTTCCCCGAGTTGGAGGACCCCAAGTCCGGAAACCCCCTGATGAACAGGACCGTGCTGATCGCGAACACCTCCAACATGCCTGTGGCCGCAAGAGAGGCTTCCGTCTACACCGGAATGACCATCGCGGAGTACTACAGGGACATGGGTTACAACGTGGCTCTGATGGCCGACTCCACCTCCAGGTGGGCAGAGGCCATGAGAGAGATCTCCTCCAGGCTGGAGGAGATGCCCGGTGAGGAGGGTTACCCCGCATACCTGGCAGGAAGGCTGTCCGAGTTCTACGAGCGTGCCTGCAGGGCAAGGTCCCTGGCCGGCTTCGATGGATCCATCTCCGTCATCGGCGCTGTGTCCCCTCCCGGAGGAGACATCTCCGAGCCCGTCTCTCAGAACACCCTGCGTATCGTGCGTGTCTTCTGGGCGCTTGACACCAAGCTCCGTGAGAGGAGGCACTTCCCCACCATCAACTGGCTGACCTCGTACTCCCTGTACGACAAGCAGCTCAGGGACTGGTACATGAAGAACGTGGACGAGTCCTTCCCCGACCTGAGGGAGTGGGCCATGCAGACCCTCCAGCAGGAGTCCGAGCTGCAGGAGGTCGTCCAGCTGGTCGGTTCCGACGCTCTGTCCGACGACAAGAAGATCGTCCTGGATGTCTCCAAGATGATCCGTGAGGTCTTCCTGCAGCAGAACGCCTACGACCCCGTGGACACCTACTGCCCGCTGCCCAGGCAGTTCATGATGATGAAGCTGATCAAGAAGTACTCCGACCTTGCCGACAAGGCCCTGGCCGCCGGTGTGCAGATCGACAAGATCACCTCCATACCCGCCAAGGACAGGTTCATCAAGGCCAAGTACGAGCCGACCATCGACGACGAGCTCGCCGCTGTCGACAAGGACTTCGACCAGCAGTTCAAGGAGCTGGGGGCATAATCATGGCTGAAGTATCCAAAGAGTACAAGACAATCACCGAGATCGCCGGTCCTCTGGTCTTCGTCGAGAAGACGGAGCCCATCGGATACCGCGAGCTCGTCAGCGTCAGGCTGTCCGACGGCACCATGAAGAGGGGCCAGGTCCTGGACACCTCCGACGACATGGTGGTCGTCCAGATCTTCGAGGGCACCACCGGTATCGACAGGGATGCCACCGTGCGCTTCCTGGGCGAGACCATGAAGATGCCCGTGTCCAAGGACATGCTGGGAAGGATCCTCTCCGGATCCGGTCAGCCCCTGGACGGCGGACCCGAGATCACCCCCGAGAAGAAGCTGGACATCAACGGTGCGGCCATCAACCCGTGGGCAAGGGACAACCCGTCGGATTTCATCCAGACCGGTATCTCCACCATCGACGGCATGAACACCCTGGTCAGGGGACAGAAGCTCCCCATCTTCTCCGGTTCCGGACTGCCCCACAACGAGCTGGCTCTCCAGATCGCCAGGCAGGCTAAGGTCCGCGGCACCGGCGAGGAGTTCGCCGTGGTCTTCATCGCCATGGGTATCACCAACGAAGAGAAGCAGATGTTCATGAAGGAGTTCGAGAGGACCGGCGCTCTGAAGAACGCAGTGGTCTTCCTGAACCTGGCCGACGACCCCGCTGTCGAGCGTATCGTCACGCCCCGTCTGGGTCTCACCACCGCCGAGTACCTGGCGTTCGAGCTGGGCATGCACGTGCTGGTCATCATGACCGATGTCACCAACTACTGCGAGGCACTCCGTCAGGTCGGAGCGGCCAGGGAGGAGGTGCCCGGAAGGCGCGGATACCCCGGTTACATGTACACCGACCTGGCTGAGCTGTACGAGCGTGCCGGCCGTATCAAGGGCAAGAAGGGCTCTGTCACCCAGATCCCCATCCTGTCCATGCCCGGAGACGACATCACCCACCCGATCCCCGACCTGTCCGGTTACATCACCGAGGGTCAGATCGTCATGTCCAGGGAACTCCACAGGAACGGAGTATACCCGCCGGTCAACGTGTCCTCTTCCCTCAGCCGTCTGATGGGTGGAGGAACCGGTGAGGGCAAGACCCGTGACGACCACAAGAACGTGTCCGACCAGCTCTACGCCGCATACGCGGAGGGCAAGGACCTGCGCGGTCTGGTGGCCATCGTCGGTAAGGAGTCTCTGTCCGCCAAGGACCAGAAGCTGCTGAACTTCGCTGACCTCTTCGAGGACAGGTTCGTCCGCCAGGGTGCGGACGAGGACCGCTCCATCGAGGAGACCCTCGACCTGGGTTGGGAGCTGTTCAAGTCTCTGGACCAGGACCAGCTCACCAGGATCAGCAGGAAGTACATCGAGAAGTACATGAAGGCGTGAGAGAGATGCCGGCGCACGATGTCACCCCCACCCGCTCTGTCCTCCTTGACGTGAAGAAGAGGATCAAACTGTCCAAGAGCGGACACAAGATCATGAAGATGAAGAGGGACGGCCTCATCATCGAGTTCTTCGAGGTCATGGAGAAGGCCAAGGCCATGCGCAGCTCGGTGGTCTCTGACTACGAGCAGGCGATGGAGAAGATCGCCATAGCCATAGCCGTTGAGGGTGAGATTGCCGTCAAGAGCGCGGCCTACGCACTCAAGAACGAGCCCAAGGTCACTGTCGGCAGCAAGAGCATCATGGGAATGATGGTTCCCAAGGTGGACGCCGACATGTCCAAGTGCACGATCCTGAACAAGGGATACGGAGTAATCTCCACATCGGTATATATCGAGGAGGCCTCCAAGGCCTTCGAGAAGCTGCTGGTGACCCTTGTCAGGGCCGCCGAGGTCGAGACGACCATGAAGAGGCTGCTGGACGAGATCGAGAGGACCAAGAGAAGGGTCAACGCCCTGGAATTCAAGGTCATCCCCGAGCTCGAGGAGGCAGAGCACTTCATCAAGTTCCGTCTCGAAGAGATGGACAGGGAGAACACCATCCGTCTCAAATTCCTCAAGAGCAAGGGCGAGGCTGCGTGATGAGATGTGGCTAGAGGACAAGTACTTTGAGATAAAGAACGACCCGGTGAAGCTTGCCAAGTGGTTCAAGATCATCTGGATCGTCTCGTACTCGATGCTCATCCTCGGCTTCGCTCTCATCCTCTGGGTACTGCTCAGTTAAACAATTTATCCTCAATCCCGGGAGTCGGGGCGCTTAGGCGCCCCCTCTCCCGATACGGTCATTTTGTATCTGTTCGGTTTGTGCTGTGCATTATCTGCATGACTGCGGATTGTCACGATCCTCGGCGGCAGAATTATTGTGCCAGATGGGCGAATCTGACTAGAATTACGTGCCTCGACACTGCTAATATGTTGTCACGATCCTGTCACAACGATCAGGCGATAGAATGGATGTGCCAGATACCACATTCGATGAGAGGTTTGAACCCCCGGCGAATGCCGGGGGTGATCCCCATCACTGGGGGAAGAAGAATCCGGCGGTCATGTCTAGGTAGTTGCCTCCGGAGTATCCGGCGAACTCCTGGTTGACGGCGGCCTTGAAGGACTCGGCATCTTTACTGTCGGAGGCGATGGCCTTCAGCCTCTCAAGGTAGGCGATCTTGGTCTCCACGTCCTGCCTGGTCTCCGGGCTGTAGTGGGAGGACAGGAAGATCTCGTAGCCCTTGTCCAGGTAGCCCCTGAGGTTGGCGATGATGGCGTCGGCGTGGCCCGCTCCGGCAACGATGGAGTGGCAGTCGTGGCCGAGCATGTGCACATACACTGCCTTCGCCTCGGGGACCTCCACCTCGTAGGCGTCGTTGTCGGGGTTGATGACCATCTCGATGCCGGCCAGCTCCAGCTTGCCGCCCTTGATGATCTCTCCCTCTCCCACAACGGTGGGGTCGAAGGCCTCGCCGAAGATGCCGGCGAAGTTGTCGATCAGCGCCTTTCCGCCGCCCTGGGTGTTGTACTTCTGGGCGTTCTCGGTCATGTACGCGTGGACGTCGGGAAGGAAGGTACCTGCGGCGTGGTAGGAAACCAGTCTTGCCTCCACATCGATCTTCTTGTCCTGGATGTACTTGGTGAACGCCTGGATGCCGTCCTTGAATGGGGGCAGTTCCAGGATGACGGCCTTGTTCTTCCCGATGACATGGGGCCTCTCCAGCATGATCACCTGGTCTTTGATGGCGTCCGCGGTGTTGTACACATGGATGCGCACCTTGCCGCAGTCGATCACAGTCACATCTCCGGTCTCGAGCTTCTCAACATTCGTCTTCATGGTTGTTGTCTCCTCGACCTGTCTCGGTCTATCAACCACATAGCACGGTGAGTATTTGTATCAACCAGAAACTTGGTGGAAACACAGTTACCTACAGGTAACTGGGTCAGTTATATTCATTCTGATATTATGGTGCGATCATGTATGACAGCGAGAGTATGAGATCGGACGAGGAGCTCATGATCCGTGAGTTGTCTTCCAATGTCTTCTTCCCGGAGGACCCGGAGGAGAGGTTCGGGCTACTGCGCGGATTGATGAACGTCCGCCTGCCCGGTCCCGTATCCGAGAGGTTCCTGCAGGCCCAGGACAGATATCTATCATATAGGATAGAACAGAAGGGGATCACCGACGCATCCTCCCTCGACTTCAGGGACGGCATCTGCGTGTGGAGAGGGGACATCACCGCCCTACGCTGCGATGCCATCGTCAACGCGGCCAACGACCGCATGCTCGGGTGCTTCGCGCCCCGCCACAACTGCATCGACAACGTGATACACACATACGCCGGGGTGCAGCTGAGGAACGAGTGCTTCTCGATCACTCAGGGGAGGAGATGGCCCACGGGCATGGCCATGATCACGGGCGCGTACAACCTGCCCTGTAAGTATGTGATACATGTGGCAGGCCCTATCGTGAACGGGCCTCTGACGGATCACCACAAGGATCTGCTAAGGGAGAGCTACCGTTCATGTCTTATGCTGGCACATTCCCGCGGACTGCGCAACATAGCGTTCTGCTGCATCTCCACCGGTGTGTACGGGTTTCCCAAGAGGGAGGCCGCGGAGATAGCCGTGGACGAGGTCAGCAGGTATCTGGAGGATCATGAGATGGAGGTGGTGTTCGATGTCTTCACTGACGAGGACGAGGCAATCTACAGAGCACTTGTCGGATGAGTGCAACCGCCTGAGGGATTGGATCGAGGACAGCGACGCCATCGTCGTCGGCGCAGGCGCCGGACTGTCCACCGCCGCAGGCTTCACGTATTCCGGGAGGAGGTTCGAGGAGGAGTTCGGGGACTTCATCGCCAAATACGGGATCACGGACATGTACAGCGCATCCTTCCGCGAGTACGACTCGCCGGAGGAGACCTGGGCGTTCTGGAGCCGCATGATCATGCTGAACCGCTACAAGGGCAAGGAGAACGGCACATACCGCATGCTTCTCGATCTGCTCCGTGACAGGGATTATTTCGTGATAACGACTAACGTGGACCACTGCTTCCAGAGGTTCGGCTTCGATAAGGAGCGGCTGTTCTACACCCAGGGGGACTACGGGCTCTGGCAGTGCTCCGAGCCTTGCTGCGACAGGACCTGGGATAACGAGGCTGTGGTCCGCAGGCTGTATGCGGAGCAGCGGAACATGCGCGTGCCTTCGGAACTGGTGCCAAGATGCCCCAACTGCGGAAGGCCGATGGTGATGAACCTGCGGGCTGATCAGAGCTTCGTGGAGGACGAGGGCTGGCACATCGCCGCCGGGAGGTACAGGGACTTCCTCGGGAGGGTGCAGGGGCGCAGCACGCTGTATCTGGAACTTGGGGTTGGGTACAACACGCCTTCGATCATCAAGTATCCGTTCTGGCAGATGACCTACTCCAACCCCAGGGCGAGGTACGCCTGCGTGAACATGGGTCAGGCCTATGCACCGGCGGAGATCAGGTCAAGGTCCCTGTGCATCGACGGGGACATCAGGCAGGTGCTGGAGTCCATGGTGTGAATCCCGGGGGTTTCCCGGGGCCCGCACCGTGCGATCCTCCAAATGACCGAATAATTTTGCTCCAAATGACCGAATAATTTTGCTCCAAATGACCGAATAATTTTGCTCCAAATGACCGAATAATTTTGCTCCAAATGACCGAAAAATACACTATGGTGAACGGTCTTGCTATGTGCCAGAATGAGGGGAGTTGGAATAGAATACAGGCCGCGGATAGTGGACAAGATTCTTCTGCAGATGCTTCGCAGTGCAGGGGCGGTTGTCATCGAAGGGCCCAGGTGGTGTGGGAAGACGACCACTGCACTGCAGATCGCCGGCAGTGTCGAATACATCGACAGTCACGACGATATGGCCGAGAGCATCGTCGCGTCCGAGATTTACAGGGACAGGATATTGAAAGGAGAAACCCCGAGACTCATCGACGAGTGGCAATCGGCCCCGTTCATCTGGGATGCCGTGAGGCGCGAAGTGGACCGCAGAGGTTCTCCCGGGCAATACATCTTGACCGGCTCGGTCACACCCCCCAAAGAAGGCATCGTACACAGCGGTACGGGGCGTTTTGCTTGGCTGACGATGCGTCCGATGAGTCTGTTCGAGTCCGGAGACTCGACGGGGGAAGTCTGTTTGAATGGGCTGTTCAACAACCCTTCAAAAGTTGAGGGGCAGTGTCAGATCGATACGCCCCGTCTGGCGTTCCTCATCTGTCGCGGCGGTTGGCCGATGGCGATCGATTATGATGAAGATGTGGCGTTGGAAGCCGCATACAATTACTATGATGCAGTGGTGAAATCCGACGCGATCCTGGCAGACGGTGTTCGCAGGAATCCGGAGCGTCTGAAGAAACTCATGAGGTCCTATGCCCGCAACCAGGGCATGCAGGTCTCCAATGCATCGATCGGGAAGGACATAGGAAACGGTGAGGTTCTGGATTCCGACACTGTAGCATCGTACATCGGTGTACTGAAGCGCATATTCGTGATTGAGGAGTCGGAAGCTTGGAATCCGAATCTCCGTTCCAAGACAGCGATAAGGTCTTCGAGCACCAGGTACTTCGTAGACCCTTCGATCGCGATCGCCGCCCTCAATCTGGGTCCAGGGGATCTTCTGGCCGATCTGAGCACCATGGGATTGATGTTCGAGACCCTATGTATCAGGGATCTGCGGGTCTATTCCGAGGCCATAGGCGGAAGTGTGTACCACTATCGTGATCATAATGACCTGGAGTGCGATGCGGTCATACACCTCCGCAACGGAAGGTATGCCTTGGTCGAGGTGAAACTAGGGGGCATCACATTGATCAATGCCGGAGCGGAGAACTTGAAGAAACTGGCCAGCAAACTCGACACCGAGCGCATGGGCACGCCTGCATTCCTGATGGTGTTGGTCGGTATCGGGGAGTATGCATACCGTAGGGACGACGGTGTTTTGGTGGTCCCCATCGGGTGTCTCAGGGATTGAAGGGCGACGTGATGTGACGACCGTATCATGTGAGTACGTCACGCCAACAGCCAAAGGAAGAATCCGGTGATCAGGAACCCGTACACGAAGCCCCCGATCAGCTGTGCCGGGGTGTGCTTCCTCCTGACGTAGCGGGCCCAGGCCACAAGAGGTATCAGCAGGAGCATCAGCAGGCCCCAGGGCCAATAGGCAATCGACAGCGCCATGGTGGGGCCGGTGACGCCGGTGGCGTGGATGCTGATCTTCCACTTGGTGCTTATCAGCAGCACGATCACCGTGCTGACGGTGTAGCTGACCATCATGGCGAATGACAGAGGCGGGGAGCCGATCAGCCACATGGAAGCCACTCCCAGCAGATAGCTGAGGATCCCTCCCAGCAGCGGCTTCATGCGATCCTCCTTGCGGACCACATCCCCGTCGGTGTTCCCTGCCTTTATGGAATGGTAGCGTACGATGACTATCGGCAGTATGGTGGCAAAGACCAGCGCGGATGCGGTGGTCAGCAGCATCACCGCGGTGTCCGCCGCCTTGAGGTCTATCAGGATGAACATGAACGCCGTCAGTACGGGGGCGTAGGTCAGCGAGGAGATGATGCGGGAGGCCTTGTCCGCTCTCGGTGTGAGGGCGCCCTCGTACAGATGGGTGGGGTCATGCAGCATCCGCATCACCGAACACTCTGGACACCATCTCCTGTCTGAATGTATCTTTGAGTACGCTGTTATCCAACACTATCCATCCGTCAGAGATGCCCAGCATCCTGTGGCGGATCTTCCCCAAACGTTCCGAGGTCTCGAACATCTCTATGCCTTCGCCGCGCTCCATAATGCGTTCCATGGCGGTGTCCGGGTCCACATCCACCAGCACGGCCACGTCCGGCTTGGGGAGCAGAGCCTTGACCAATCTGTCGGCTTTGGAGCAGGCCCCGTCGGAGAGGTATGCCACGGCCATGCTGTATCTCACGAAGACCACATCGTCCGCCTCTCTGCCCTTGCGGCCACGCATCACCATCAGCGAATGGAGAACATCTGCCACATATGCCAGCGTGGACAGTATGACGAAGAGCTTCCCCTCCTTCAGCAGGAAGGCGGACTCCAACCTGCCGGCGAGGATCGAACGGTTGAGGTGTTCTATGAACAGCACCTTCCTGCGCCTGGATTCCAGTTCCTGTACGAGGATCTCCCCTGCGGTGCTCTTGCCCGCGCCGTCCATCTCGTCCACCACGTACCACGTCATCATATCACAGGCCCAGCAGCACCATCACGCCGGCCACGGCCAGCGGCATCACTATGTTGTCGTACTCTCCGGGACAGATCGCTTCTATGATGGATGCGCAAACTCCCGCCACCGGCGCAAGGACCCACAGCGGCACGTTCGCGGTGGCGTCGCCTCCGGGGTAGTATCCGGATGATATCAGGAACCCGTAGAACAGCACGATCATGGCGGTCATCACCGCGGTGGCGGCGAAGACGCCCAACGAGCCTTCCAGAGACTTGCCGTTGATTATCCTGTGCTTCCCGTACCTCTTGCCGATGATGCTGCCGAAACCATCCCCCCAGGTCATGGCCACCACGCCTATGGTGGCGGCGGTCCAATGGTCCCAGAAGAATGCCACGAGGGCCGTGATGCTCACCGCGTAGAGGAACAGGCCGGTGCTGTGACCCTTGTCGTTGGCGATATGACCCAGCTTGGATTCGGAGATGGGCTTGAAGCCGATCATCCCCAGGAACAGTATCAGCGCCACGGGTACGGTGAAGAAGACGAGCATGAGCCAGTTCTCGGAGAACATCCACCAGACGAAGACGAAGAACCCCACACCGATGTGCAGCAGCTTCCGCACGTCCGCCTTGGAGCCCCTGTGCTCCAGCGTCACCGCTATGCCGATGGATGCGGCGATGATGAGGTAGACGAGGATCAGTCCGATGATGTCCTGCTGCGTCAATGCATATCATTGTTCAAAACGCGTCCATGCAATATATCATCTGGCTCCGCGGAACCATAAATACCTCGAATCCCATGGGCGGGTCGTGAACAAGTACCTCCAGCTCTTCCGCATGGGGAACGCCGTCATGGGCGTGATGGGCGTGATGGTCGCCTCATTCATGGCCGCAGGCCTGGACATCGGGGACCATTGGAAGAACCTCATCGTCTCGGCGGTGGTGGTATTCATGTTCATCTGCGGCGGGAACGCCCTCAACGATTACATCGATCACGAGATTGACCGCACCGCCCATCCGGAGAGGCCCATCCCTTCGGGGAGGATGGAACGGAAATCGGCGCTGCATGCCGCTCTGTTGATGTTCGTGGGCTCGGTGGTGGTCTCGTTCCTCACCTTCGATGCGGAGTGCATCGCCATAGTGATCATCGCCGCTGTGCTGATGGTGGCCTACGAGGTGGCGCTGAAGCAGCGCGGATTCGTCGGTAATCTGACGATCGCGGTGCTGACGGGGATGATGTTCCTGTTGGGAGCGGCCGTTGTGGGCGATTTCACGGACAATCTCATCGTCGCACTGATGGCGCTGCTGGTGTCCGTGGGCAGGGAGATCGCCAAGGACATCGAGGACATGGGCTCGGACGAGGGGAGGATCACGCTGCCCATGAGGATCGGCGTGAGGCCGGCGGCGGCGCTGGCCTGCGTGTTCTTCGTGGCCGGTCCCGCTCTGAGCATATTGCCCATGGCGCAGCAGACCTACGGGCCTCTGTATTACACGGTGGCGGTGGCGGACCTGCTGTTCCTGTTCTGCGCAGCCAAGGTGTTCTCCGATCCCCACAAGGCTCAGAAGACCGCCAAGTTGGGAATGGTCGCCGCGCTGGTGGCGTTCATCCTAGGAGTGATAAGGTTCTGATCACCGAATCTGATCGGCCACCAGGTCCTTGTACCCGTAGCCCCAGGTCTCCATGGCGTCCAGGATTGGCGCCAGGCTCCTTCCCAGGTCGGTGAGGGTGTACTCCACCCTGGGGGGCACCTCCGGGTAGACCTCCCTGGTCACCAGGCCGTTGTCCTCCATCTTCCTGAGCTTCTCGGTGAGGACCTTCTGCGACACCCCGGAAACGGATTTCATCAGTTCGTTGAAGCGCCTGGTGCCGGGCATCAGGTCCCTTAGCACCAGGACGGTCCATTTGTCGCCGATGAGCAGCAGGGTGGTCTCCACAGGACAGGGCGGGAGGTCGGTGATCATGGGTAGCGGATTGTTCGGGGACCTTAATAAATCCCCGCGGGGGACTCGTTGGCGTGCAGCCTAATGATATCGGCGTCGCTGATCTCCGCATACGGGCCGCTCTTGTCCGTGGCGTACCAAGGGGTGTCCTTGAGATGGGTCAACTCCACGAGCTCATCCGTCGGTATCGAACCGTATCTCTTCAGTGTCCTGTCGATGGACGCGACCTTCTTGATACCGTCCTCGGCGAAGAAGAGCCTGCTCATTATCGGAAGCGTCTCCTCGCCCTGCATCTCCTTGTCATCGTCTATTATGATCCCGCCGGGAGATTCGTGGCTGTTCGCCTTGTATCTCTGATACACGGTGTCTATGACCGGTCCGAACTTGAATGCGAGTATGCGGTCCTCGAACAGTCTTTCCCCGGTCTCGCACAGGTAGTCCGCGTAGCACATGTATGTCAGCTTCTGCAGGCGGGTGTGGGTGCAAGGCGTCTTGGAAAGTATGTATCTGGCTATTTCCGAACCCTTGAGGTAGCGATCCTTCCGGATGAGCCCTACGAACTCATCTATGCTACCTATGACCTTGACGTCATCGAAGTAGGGGTCGCTTTTGACGACACTGTCCCACGAAGGGTCTTCCGTCTGCAGTACGTGAATGTTGAACGAGACCAGTTTGCCGTCATATGCGTTTCTTATCTCTTCTACGGCCCTGTCACATTCTGGATCATCATCTATGTAGTGGAGGGCGATCCTGCATCCGCTGGAGTATGAACTACTGAGTATTATGCAGTGCTTGACCATCGGTTGCATCCTCCCATTTCTTGTATTTGTAGCGACGAGTCTCGTATGATATTCGGTCGAAGTCTGATCTTCCTACCTGCAACTCCAATTTGAACACAATTGTTGCATTTTGACGATGTTCCTGATGATCCGAAGTGCATCCGGTACATCCATCTGAATGAAAAATCGCGTACCGGTTGATAAAACCGTACCCATTCCTTCATGAGACCCGTCATGCGGCCATGCCATCACAGTCTTGAGCCCGTAGATTAGGTCCGATATGCGGCGGCGCCTCCCACGCCGCCGCCTTATCGTCAGAGGATGCGGTATCCCTCGTCGTCCCTTGTGCCGAAACTGTTCCGATCCATGTGATCGGTCATCAGGTTCTCGGAGATGAACAGTGTCTTGGACAGCCATCTTCTGAGCTTCGAGATGTCCTGCTCTATGCGAACGACATAATCCCCATTCATTCCCTTGGTCACCATGGAGCACATCTCCAGGCTCGCATCGAGGGCTTTGAGGGTGTATGCTACGTGGAAAAGGTTGTTGTACACCAACAGGTCGCCGCCCCTGAATCTGTATTCGGACATGTTCTCCTGGCGTACGACGGACGGCAGATCGTCGACGTCGTCACCCGCGGGGGCGCGTCCCCGATCGCCTTTTCTGACGGTCCGGGAATATTCGCTGCGGATCGTCTGACGGATGACCTCGGCCATCGTGGGCATCTGTTTGTCGGGGGATGTCTCGCCCGGGAGTTGCGGATCCTGTCGAGGATCTCCACCTCCTCTTCGCTGAGCCTCACGGTGACCACCACCGATTCCCTCTCGCCCCTGCCGTCGTTGTCATTGGTCATGTCCTGGTCGTTGCTCATTCGTTGCCTCCGTTTCGCTTCTAACGTCCCGGAATGCGTTTCCAAAAGCTTTGCAACGCGTTTCGCATCCATACTCAGATGGGTGCGGCCGTCGGCATACATCCTTTGTCAGGCACTATGGTATTAACCCTGCGCCGTTCGACACCCCTTCGATGCAAGCCCGACGATCCTCGGTCCGTAAGGTTTATCAGATGCCCGTGATGGCGAAGGGGGTAGGCATGAGAATGTGCCAGCGGTCTTGCGATCGATGAGCGGACCTACTCCTTCATGAAATCCATCATGCGGACGTGCCCGCTGCCCAGGTGGACCAGCGGCATGATCCCTGGTTGGGGGTTGAAGTTGTGCATCTTCTGATACTCGGTCTGCGCCTGCCAGGTGGATGCGTTGATCAGCCTGATGCCGCGGTACTCCTCGAATCCCGCCCCGTGCACATGGCCGGAGACGAAGATGTCCGGGGCGGTCTCGATGGCCATGTAGTCCTTCTTCTCCGGCGCCAGGGCGGTCCTGAGTCCGTAGACGGGGGCGAGATGGCGCATGGTGATCATCTGCCTCATCACCGCGATGGGGTCCTCGTAGGTCAGCTGCTGCACGCTGGAGATCCAGTCGTCGATGCTCCTGCCGTGGTAGCTGAGGATCCTCCTGCCCTCTATCTCCAGGTTTATGGGATTGCCCGTCATGATCACGTTGGAATCGAACTTGGAAAGGAACCTCTTGTCCAACGCCGGCTGGGGTTCCGCGGGACGGCAGGCGTCGTGGTTGCCGGGGTGGATCACCATCTGGATGTGGTCGGGCACCTCCTTCAGGTATTCCGCAAGGGCGTCGTACTGCTTGTAGACGGAGTTGATGTCCAGCTCCTCCTCCTGTCCCGGGAAGATCCCGACGCCGTCTACCACATCTCCCGGCAGGACGATGTACTCGAGACCCATGGCCTCGGAGTTCTCCTTGAGCCAATCGATCATCTTCCGCCAGTTCTTCTCCAGGAAGGTGTAGCTGCCGATGTGCACGTCCGAAAGGAAACCGACAACGGAGGTGGAGTCGCTGCGCTGCCAGCGGTTGGATTCCGGCACGTCCGGGTTCACGATCTCGGTGGCGCTTATCAGTCCCCTGCGCTCCCTGCCGTCGCTGCCCTTCTCCGGACGGCGGACGGGTTTGCCTATGACGCCGATCACCTGGTCGGTGACGTACACCTTGTTGATGTGGGGGGAGTTGTTGCTTATCAGGACATTGCAGGCACCGCCCTCGTCGTCCTCCAGCTCCAAGATGAGGTTCTTGTTGTCGGTGACCTTCTTGGAGACGATCATCCCCACCACACGGACCTCCCTGTCCAGGGACATGGCGTGATCGATGGGCATGGCCTGACCGAAGCGGTGGTTGCGTTCGATGATCCTCCTGAGGATGGTGTAGCGGCTCTTGAAGTACCTGGCGAAGTCGTCCACCGTGCCCTCGCAGGTGGAGTTGCCGGTGATGTCGGTGCCCGGGACCACCTTGATGTCGCTACGGGTCCTGACCGCGGGCCTGATCTCCGGCTCGGAGACGAACGCCGGCGTATCCCCTTCCAAGCAGGAGAGCACGTCCTCCCTGGTGACGAACATGGAGTTGCCGGAGAGGGCGTTGAGCACGTTGCCGAGGAAAGCCATGGGCTGATGGTTGCTCATGACGATCTCCAAGGCCTCCGGGGAGAGGAACAGTTTCCTTCTCGCGGCCTCGCTCAGCACCTCCCTGCGGTCCATGTGCCTATGAGCGGCAACGCGGTAAAAACGTTTACGGAACAGGCCGGTCAAGGCTGTTTTATAGCCGTCCGAAGATACTCACGCATGCCGACCGTCACCGTCTCCTGCCCGGTGTATCCCAGCGAGGACCCCGACAAGGTAAGGAAGGCCCTCCTCGGGGTGTTCCCGGACGCGGAGATCCAAGAGACCCAGGATGGTATATCCGGCGTGGCCGGGAGTTTGGATTACTTCGCCAAGCAGATCCGCAGACAGCGCATCCTGGATACCGCGAGATCGGTCATGATCAAGGGCCGCAGGGGCAAGCAGAGGACGGTGTTCCATCTCAGCAAGCAGGTCGCCTTCGTCGGTAAGGTGTCATTCTGCGAGGAGAGGACCGTCCTGGGGACCCTCCGTGTGGAGGTGGAGGATCCCGAATTGGACGCTCTCATCGAGAACGTGGCCCCGGAGACGGTGGACGGCGAAGAGGTGAGGATATGAGGATTGGTGTCTCGTCAACTGATTTCAGTTCATACAGGTTCGACGACGTGCTCCCGCAGGTCGCCAGGTTCTTCGACCACTGGGAGATCTTCTCCGAGGCGGAGCATCACATGCACGAGATCTCCGGCATATTCTCCATGCTGAAGGAGAACTACGATCTTACGTATTCCGTGCATTCCCCCATCTCCGACACCAATCTTGCCGCCCTAACCGAGAGGATGAGGGAGGCCTCGGTGATGGAGATGCTGAACCTGATGGAGGAGTGCATCAACCTGGACATCGACACCATCACCATCCACCCGGGCATCTACTCCCTTTCCGTTCCGGGTATGCAGGAGAAATCCATCACCGCCGCCAAGAAATCCATCCGCGGACTGGACCGCATGGTCTCCCAGTACGGGGTGAAGATGTGCCTGGAGAACATGCCGGTGTTCCCCATGATGCTGGGCCGCACCGCGGACGAGATGCTGGAGCTGGTGGACGGGACGGACATGAAGGTCTGCTTCGACATCGGCCACGCCAACACCAACGGGCAGATCGAGGAGATCATCGACAAGCTCGGTGACAGGATCGTGCATGTGCATGTGCATGACAACGACGGCACCTCCGACCAGCACCGCACCATCGGTGAGGGGAACATCGACTTCAAGAAGCACCTCTCTCGCCTGAAGGGGTACGACGGGCTGTATGTCATCGAGTCCAAGTCTTTGGAATCCGCGGTGGACTCGAAGGACGTGTTCGAGAAGATGGGGCTCTAGAGGATCCTGCGCTCCCTGGTCGCGTCCATAAGTTCCTTTCCAAGGATCACGAATCCGCAGAGGCCCAGCACCACCATGGACAAGAGGCTCAGCGCGGTTATGGTCATCCCCAGGTTACCTGCGATGAGCCAGGTGGCCGACAGTGCGAAGTCGGTGAGGAAGTGCATGGATATGGCTGCGTACAGGCCGTACCTGACGAACAGGTATCCTATGAACAGGCCCATGACGAATGACGGGATCACCTTCCAGGCACCCCATCCGTCGTAATGTGCCAGACCGAACAGCAATGCGGATAGCACCAGGAATATCAGCATCCATCTCCTGTATCCGAAGCCGCCAAGGAGGTATCTGTACCACGGTTCCTCCGTCTTGCCGCGGGCGAGGATCAGCGACACCACCAATATCGGAAGACCCAGACACAGTAGTCTGCAGTATAGTTCCTCGTAGACCGAGGCGTGCAGCAGGCTGATTATCATGTTTATGGAACCGTCGATACTGGGGGTGCTGACATGTTCGTTGAAGACGACCATCACGATGAAGTTCAGCACGAATGAGATGGAGTAGATCATGGGCAGGCGGAGTCCGGCGGTATCGGACATATCGTCTCCGTCCCTCCTCGTCTTCAGGACCTCTTTCACTATCTTCCACAGACACAGGGTGACGATCACCGCCTCGACTGTGTATATCAAAATGATCCAGTTGCCGCTCACGGTGAACAGCGTGCGGGGCATGGGGTCCAGCCAATAGAACCCGCCGAACGTCAGTTCCGATGCGGATGATATCACATCCCCGAGCTTCAACCACATGGTGACGAATTCCAACAGGAGGATCAGCCCGCACAACAGTCCCGCGTATAGCGCGACGGTCTTGGCCATACCCATGATTCCGGGCTTGGGGCGATCGAGCCTCCTTCCGCATCTGCGGCAGAAAGCATCCCCCGGATGGTCGGAACAATGGGGGCAAGGGTTCCTGAGGTCGGAGCCGCAGTGGCGGCAGAAGACGCTGCCCTTCTCCTTCTCCTCGTTACAGCGGGGGCAGGTCATGGGTTCCACAGCATCCTGAGTTCGAAGATGATGCCGTCCACACGTTCGGTCTCCGCGATCACCAGAAGTTCGCCCCTCGCTTTGAGCAACGAGTCGATGTTCTTGGCCATGTACTCCTCCCTGCGGAGCGCCACAGCCTTGAATCCATTCACGGTACAGACGAACTCGTCCCACTCCTTGGCGAAGGAGTCCGCATCCGCGGATAGGAAGGTGTGCTTCATACCCTTCTTGGCGACCTTCTTCTCCTTCAGCAGGTCGCCGACACCGACGCAGTCGCAATACACCTCCGTGTACTCCGCGTCGTCCATGTCCAACGGCACGATGTCGTCCCGCATCCTCACCGCCGCGAGGTATGCGGGTACAGGAACGGTTACCTCGCCGTAGTTCTTGAGATGATATGCGTACACCGCCTCCAGATCGGAAGGGTCGTAATCCCACTCCTGGTCCTCGGCGTGGCGGACCGCGTTGACCTCCTCGGCGCCCATGGAGATGGCGACAGTGCCCGTGTATCCCTTGAGGGTGGACTCGACCTTCTCCGCCTCCGACTTGAGGCCTTTCACGATCGGAAGTATGTGCAGCTTCCCGTATGGTGATTCCACATCGATCATACGTCGCTTCTGCTCATGACCAGGTCGGTGAGCTCCTCCTTGTCGTCCATGCGCTTCAGTTCGTCCTTGGTTACCACCGCGGTGAACTTGAAGTTCTCCAGCTTGGCGGGGCCGTCCACGATGATGACGGAGTGCCTGCCGGTGACCCTGGAGATGTCGGATGCCGCCTCGGCCTTCTGCCTCAGGTCCTTCTCGTTGTCCACGGAGGTGAGGATGATGACCCTGCGGTCCCTGCTGAGGGCCTCGAAGGGACTCTTGGTGACCGGTGTCACCGAGTATCCGATGTCCAGCAGGTGGTTGAGTATGATGGAGTTGGTGCGGTGGTCGCTGCCGCTGAGCTCATAGCTCTCCCCCCTCTTCTCGGGTTTGTATTCGAAGGGGTCCACCGGTTCTATGATCGGTGCGTCCAGATATTCCTCCAAACGGAGGGCGGCGTCGATCATGGCGCTCATGCCGCTCTCGTACATCTGGATGGTGCGTCTGGAGACGCCGGTGACCTCCGCCAGCGTACCAAGGCTGATCCCTCTTTCTTCTCTGAGGTCCTTCAGGAGGTCCTTGTTCAGTTTGACGTACAATCCGCCGGGTGCGGCGAAGATGAACGGGGGTACCTCCTCCAGGAGATGGTCAGCCAGGGTCTCGTTGGACATGATGGGGATGTTGAACCTGGAGTACACGATGCCGGGTTCCAGAGGCCCGGAGCTGGACCTCTCCCCTATCAGCAGCGGGCTGGCGCTCAACGCGTCCGCCAGAACCTTCATCTCGTCCGCGTTGTCGCGGGCGAAGGCGTCCACGTTGCTGAGGACCTTGATTATCAGAAGCTGTTTGTCGCGTCTGGCGACGACGTCGAAGCACACGCTGCGGAGAGCCAGGGCTGCGGATATGTCGTAGCCGGCCTTGGCGAGTATGGCCCGGGTGGTGTTTATGAGCGCGTCCCTTGTCACAGCGTTTGCTTTGATGGGATTACCCTTCATTAAATTCTTTGCCGTACCAATCCCCCGAAGGGCGGGACGGGGCGGAGCCCCCGTCCCCCGGACCGAGATCACTCGATCCGGATCCTCCTGGTCCCCGGTGCGGAGTCCTTGGCCTTCATCCTGACCTCCAGGATGCCGTTGTTGTACTCCGCCGAGAAGGACTCCTCGTCCACCTCGCAGGGCAGGGTCACGGTCTTGTCGAACCTCTTGGACTCGGAATCCACCGAGACCTTCAGGCTGTTCCCGTTGCCTTCCAGGACTATGTCCTCCTTCTTCACGCCCGGCAGTTCGACGGTGACGAAGACGTCCTCGCCGTTGCGGGTCACGTCGGTCAGCGGGTCCCTCGAGGCCTCGGAGAGCCTGGGTGAGAACTCGTTCACCGCGTTGCCGAACTCCCTCACATGGGGGATCCCGTCCGGTCCCTGGTACATCGTGTACCCGTACGTCTTGCTGTCTCCGCCGGAGAGGTCGGAGAACATCTTCTCGAACCTTCTCTGGATGCTGTCGAAGTCTCCGAAGAGACTGTCCCACAGATAGTCGCTCATGCTTCCACCTCCTTCTTGTTAGCATAGTCTTTCAGTTCCTTCCTCACCTTGGGTCCCACCTTCTCGATGGAGGCGAGGAAGTCGTCCATTCCCACCTTGCAGGCGGCGATGTCCTCGTCCGATGTCTTGCCGGACTTCACCAGGTCCCTGACCGCGATCATCACCGCCTCGTTGCAGACGGCGGCGATGTCCGCTCCGGTGTATCCCTGGGTCTTCTCGGCGAGAGCGTCAAGGTCCACGTCATCCGCCAACGGCTTGCCGCGGGTGTGGATGCCGAAGATCTTCTTCCTGGACTCCTGGTCCGGGGGTCCGATGTAGATGCTCTTGTCGAACCTGCCCGGCCTCAGCAGGGCGGGGTCGATCATGTCCGGACGGTTGGTGGCGGCGATGACCACCACGTCGTGCATGGCGTTCAGACCGTCCATCTCCGTCAGCATCTGGGATATCACCCTCTCGGTGACGTTGCTGTCCGAGCCGGTGCCCCTCTCCGAGGTTATGGAGTCAATCTCGTCCATGAAGATCACGCAGGGCGATGCCTGCCTGGCCTTCCTGAAGGTCTCCCTTACCGCCTTCTCTGACTCGCCGACCCACTTGCTCAGGAACTCCGGTCCCTTCACCGAGATGAAGTTCGCTTCGGACTCCGTTGCCACCGCCTTGGCGAGCATGGTCTTGCCCGTGCCGGGAGGACCGTACATCAGGATGCCCTTGGGAGGCTTGGCGTCCATGTGGCTGAAGATCTTGCCGTACTTCAGCGGCCATTCCACCGCCTCCTTGAGCTCCTGCTTGGCGTCCTCCAGGGCCCCGATGTCGTCCCACTTCACGTTGGGCTTCTCGATGAGCACCTCCCTCATGGTGGAGGGCTGCATGTCCTTGAGGGCGGCCACGAAGTCGTCCCACTTCACCTCGATCTTGTTCAGGGTCTCCGAGGGGATCTCCTCAGACTCCAGGTCCACTTCCGGCAGCACCCTCCTGAGTGCGGCCATGGCGGCCTCCTTGGTCAGGGCGGACAGGTCCGCACCGGCGTAGCCGTGGGTGAGGTCCGCCAGTTTGCCGAGGTCCACGTCGTCGGACAGCGGCATGCCCCTGGTGTGTATGCCCAGGATGTCGAACCTGCCGTCCCTGTCCGGGATGCTGATCTCGATCTCGCGGTCGAACCTTCCGGGTCTGCGCAACGCCTCGTCTATGGAGTTGGGCCTGTTGGTGGCACCGATGACCACAACCTTCCCTCTGGACTTCAGTCCGTCCATGAGTGCCAGCAGCTGTGCCACGATCCTCCTCTCGGTCTCGCCGGACACCTCATCGCGCTTGGGCGCCAGGGAGTCGATCTCGTCGATGAAGATGATGCTGGGCGCGTTCTCCTCCGCCTCCTTGAAGATCTCCCTTAGCTTGCCCTCGGACTCGCCGTAGAACTTGCTGACGATCTCCGGACCTCCGATGTAGGTGAAGTTGCTGCTGGTCTCGCCTGCGACGGCCTTCGCCAGCATGGTCTTGCCGGTTCCCGGGGGACCGTGGAGCAGCACCCCCTTTGGAGCCTCCACACCCAGCCTCTTGAAGAGCTCCGGGTGCCTCAGCGGCAGCTCAACCATCTCGCGGATCTTCTTGACCTCCTCGTCCAGGCCGCCGATGTCGTCGTAGGACACCTTCGGTATCTCGCCTCCGTCGCCGGCAGGCTTATCGTTGATCTTCACCACAGTTCCAGAGGTCATCATCGCTGCCTCGGCGCCGGGGGAGAACGAGGTGACCACCAGGTCGATCTTGTTCCCCATCACGTTGAGTGTCACGGTGTCCCCTTTCGCGAACACCCTGCCCTCCATCACCTGTCTCAGGTACTCCTCTCCGCCCTGGATCCTCAGCTGCTCCGTGGGGGCGAAGGTGATCTTCTCGGCGTTCTTGGCCGTGACCTTCCTGATGTCCACGCGCTCGTCGATACCGGTGCCGGCGTTGCGCCTGGTGCTTCCGTCTATGCGTATGATTCCCTTGTTGGAATCCTCGGGGCCGCCCCTCAGCACCTTGGCGACGGTTTTCTTGGTACCGTCGATCTGGACGATGTCCCCTACCTTCAGACCCAGGATCTCCATGACCTCTGGGTCAATCCTCGTAACGCCCCTTCCGGCCTCGCCGCTCTTCAGCTCGGCCACCTTCAGGGCCTTCTCGTTAGCCATATGATACCTCCCTTCATTCACGCGTTCATCGCGTTCTCGATGTCTTCGATCGTCTCCTCGGCACGCTCCCTCTTGGGAACGGTCTCCGCCGCCACCTGCTCCTTGGGAGCGTCGGGGCGGTTCAGCAGATTGTACATCAGCATCCTGTGCACGTACCGGAACTGGTCGCCGTCCAGCCGGGACATGGTCTCCGAGATCATCCTCTCGCGTCTGCCCATCAGCTCCGAGAGCTGCCTGTGCACCGCCTCTATCTCCGCATCCAGGTCCGCTATCGCCTTCCTCACCTGTTCCAGTCCGTCCGCTTCGGGCATCACCTGCTTCCTATCCTTTTCCTCGTGCCCGCTCTCCACCATCCTGGCTGTGAACATGCATCCGCGCATGTCCACCACCAGGGTGAACTCGGAGGTGGGCTCGTACATGGTCCTCATGGGACCGATCGTGCTCGTCTCCCGGTGACTGACCACCATCCCGCTCCTCTCCAGGAGGTCCAGGTTCTTCATCACGGCCTGTTGGCTGACTCCCAGCTCCTTGGACAGCTGCAGCGGGTAGTGGGGCTCCCTCACGAGTGCCTGCAGGATCCGCCGCCTCGTCTGGTTGTTTATCATCGTCAGCACGGTGTCGATGTCGGTCATATCATCACCAGGTTGTCAACCATTGGTTAACAACTAAACCGCATATTGTAGTTCTTCTATAAAAAACTATGTATATGGACGGATGTGAGGCCCCACCTATTAGGAATATTAAGAAGAATGGTGAAGGGAGAGATCAGCGTTCCTTCCCGAGCTCCTCGTTCTTGCGGTCGATGAGGTCCTCGTACATGGACAGCAGCATCTTGGCGCAGTTCTCCTCGGAATAGGAGGCGGCGGTCTCCATGCCCCGCTGGGCGACGGTGCCGTCGTCCGCCAACGCATCCTGTATCCTTGCGGTGAGCTCGTCCACCCCGCCGTCGAAGAGGAAGCCGTCCACCCCGTCGGTGATGATCTCCGAGAACGCCCTGGCGTTGGGGCAGACCACCGGCCTGCCGCAGGCCATGGCCTCCATGATGCTGAGGCCCTGTGTCTCGAATCTCGAACAGGAGATGCACACGTCCGCCACCGAGTATATCTCCGGAAGGATCACCCGGTCGATGAATCCGGTGAACACCACACGATCGCTGACGCCGCATTCTTCGGCAGCGTCCTTCACCGATTGGATGGCGGGACCGTCTCCCACCACAACGAGCACGGAATCGTCGATCCTTGCCATCGCCCGCACGATATCGTCCACGTGCTTCTCGTAGGAGATGCGGCCCACGTGCATCAGCACCTTCTTGCCGCGGATGTTATGCGTATCGCGTATATCGAAGGGCCCCACGGTGGGTTTGAACACGTCGGTGTTGATGCCCGCCGGGATTATGCGACCGTCCTTTGGTCTCACGCCGTGAGCTTCCAACTCGTCCATGATGCAGCGGGTGTGGACCATCACGCCGTCCATGCTGTTCATCAGCCATCTGAGATAGACCCAGGCCACCTTCTCCTGCAGTTCCGCGGGAACGTTCTTCAGCGGTGAATAGTAGCCTAACGTGTCCGTGACCATGGTGGTCATGGTGAGCATCGCAGGGATCCTCAACGCCCTGGCGGCGATGAGCCCCTTCAACGGCATGAGGGCGGCGCCGAAGGTGTGTATCACGTCCGGACGGATCTCCTTCAGGACCTCCAGCTTGTTGGATGGAAGGATAGGAACGAAGTAGCCCTCGTAGGACGTGAAGGCCACCGCCGGGAAGTATCTGACCCCCTCGATCCTGTTCTCCTCCCCTGGGTCCGGCGCCACTATGAACACCTTGTGCCCCAGGCTCTCCAGCGACGCCTTGAAGGTGTCGATGATGGTCACCACACCGTCGACGGTGGGGTGATAGCTGTCAGTCAAGAATGCGATCCTCATCCACCAACGCAATCGCAATATGTTGTTTATATCGGTTTCCAGTGGCCCGTGTGCGACGATGTGCCAGCAGACACATTGACCACCCTCGGTGTATGTGGTCGATACACACTCCGTCGCGTTTGCGAGGGAGTGTCCGCCACCGAAAACGAATAATACGGACCTCCCATAGGAAGGCTCATGGCCGGGGAGCTGAAGGGCGATTCCGTTATCATCGCGGACCAGGCGGAGGGCAGCAGGCTCTACAACCGCGGGTCCTACGGATATCCTATCAGCAGAGGCGGTCTCGAGTTGGATCTCGTGGAGGCCACATACCTCCTGGAATGCAACCGTCTGGAGGTGAACGGCCCCTACGGTCCCATGGACTTCGAGTCCATGTTCAGGTACGCCTCCGGATGCTATCCTGAGTTCGATATCAGGTACATCGTGTACCGTGACATCCGCCAGAGGGGGTTCATAGTGAAGAACGAGACCGGCGGAGGGGACATGGCGGTGTACCCCAGAGGGATGATCCCCAGCAGGTCGCCCCCTCAGTTCATGCTCATGCCGGTGTCGGAGCAGTCCAAGGCCCATCTGGAAGAATTGGCGGCGGATGCATCTCACAGGAAATGTGCCAGGGTGTACGGCGTGGTGGATGAGGAAGGGGACCTGACGTATTATCAGATGTCCTTCGCGGACATGGCCGCCGGTGTCCTCAGGAGACCCATCGGCCCGGTGGACGGGACCTTCGTCCGTGATAGGGTGTTCGTGTTCGATCAGCAGGGCTCCGAGGACCTGAGGGCCAACGGGTTCTACGGGAAGACCATCTCCGGGGTGCTGCAGCTCTCGTTGATGGAGGCCTGCCATCTCAGCGAGGAGGGCGTTCTGAAGGTGCAGACCCACAGTCGTGAGCCCGTGTCATTGGACGATCTGAAGCATCAGGCGGAGAAGAGCCAGGAATCGTTCCGGATGAGGTACTCGGTCTACCGCGACCTGAGGGCCAAGGGTCTCACGGTCAAGACCGGATTCAAGTACGGCACCCACTTCCGCGTGTACGAAGGGTCCCCTGACGACAGCCACGCCCGCTATCTGGTGCATGCGCTTCCCGCATCGGAGGCACTGTCCTGGCCGGAGATCTCCCGCATAGTGCGCCTGTCCGGCGGGGTGAAGAAAGAGATCCTGCTGGCACTCATGGGAAAGAAGGTGGATTACCTGACCTTCAAGTGGTTCAGGCCTTGAGCAGGGATTCCAGGAAGTTGATGAGGAATCTGAACCTTCCCTCGTTGAGGAAGTACACGTGATCCGGGCCATCCCTTCTCGACGAGATCAGACCGGCGGACTTCATCTTGCGGATGGCCGCGTTGGTCCTCGTTTCATCCATGCCGTACAGCCCGTCGGGGAACGGCGATCTCGCTTCCTCTTTGGCGAGTCCCCTGACCAATGTGAGTACGTCCGGGTCCGCCAACGCTGAAAGAATGTCCTCCTCCGGATCACCCGAAATCTGCAGCGCATGCCTGTTGGTGAGGCAGATGTGCTTGCTGGGTCTCTGCTCCCCGTCCATGGTCGGACAACGTAACCGATGATAAAAAAGGAATCGCAGACCCGGGGACACGCCCCGGGTCCTTCGGGTTTCAGAGCTGGATCTCGATGCCCAGCTTCTCGGTGAGTTCCTTGTACCTGTTGCGGATGGTCACCTCGGTGACCCCCGCCACATCGGCCACCTCTCTCTGAGTCCTGCGCTCGTTGCACAGGATCGACGAGATATAGATGGCGGCGGCGGCCACGCCGGTGGGTCCGCGTCCGGATGTGAGCTCCTTCTCGGAGGCGTCCTTCAGGATGTCCGAGGCCTTGCTGGTGACCTCTCCGCTGAGCTTCAGCTCGGAGCAGAACCTCTGCACGTAGTCCTGGGGCTTGGTGGGCATCAGCTTCAGCTTCAGCTCGCGGGTCATGAACCTGTAGGTACGGCCGATCTCCTTCCTGCCGACGCGGCTGGATCCAGCGACCTCGTCCAACGTCCTGGGGACGCCGCACTGCCTGCAGGCGGCGTACAGCGACGCTGCTACCACGCCTTCGATGGACCTTCCGCGGATGAGGTTCTTGTTGACCGCTTTCCTGTAGATCATGGCGGCGGTCTCCCTCACGTTCCTGGGCAGTCCCATGGAGGATGCCATCCTGTCCAGCTCGGACAGGGCGAACGCCAGGTTCCTCTCGGTGGCGTTGGACACCCTGATCCTTCTCTGCCACTTCCTCAGCCTGTACAGCTGGGCCCTGTTCCTGGTGGGGATGCTCTTGCCGTAGCTGTCCTTGTTCTTCCACGAGATCTCGGTGGAGAGTCCCTTGTCGTGGATGGTGAATGTCATGGGTGCGCCGGTACGTGCCCTCTTCTCGCCCTGTTCGACGTCGAAGGCCCTCCACTCCGGTCCCTGGTCGATGATCGCGTCCTCTGCCACCATACCGCAGTCCTGGCAGACGATCTCTCCCCTGTTGTAGTCGCGGATCAGGTGCTTACTGCCGCACTCCGCACAAATCTGGACCTCCTCGGTCCCTTCTTTTTGTCTTACCATCTCTCTTCTCTCCCCTGAGGAACAATTTCTTACCTGTTATGTCGCCGGTCCTTCCCCGATCTGCCGGCGATACGGTCACATAGGGGGCGTCCACGGGTCCGAATATCCTCTTGACCTTTCCGATGCGGTTCTCTTTGCCGTCGTACACGGCCGCGTTCACTTCCGGAGCGGTGACGGCGCGGACGACGATGTTCCCGTCGTTCGTTATCGTCTCCACCTCTCCCAAAAGTTCCATAATCTCCCCGTGCGGCACCTCCGGTGCGGCAAACCAGTTATTATTGATGGTTATATTTAAAGATATGGGAATAATATATATGTAACCGCAAACCAGAGTATATAAATCATTTATATGCCACACATTTTGGTAGGGAATTTCCGACGGGTCATCTTGATAAGCGGGGACGTTGTGGGGGTGACCATGATACTCGTGACCGGCGGAGCCGGATACATCGGCAGCCACTGCGCGTTGAAACTCATGGAGGCGGGGGAGGACGTGAAGGTCTTCGACAGTCTGGAACTTGGGACGCAGCACGCCCTGGATGTTCTCGGTAGGGAGTTCCCCGACAGGTTCAAGGGGTTCGTGAAGGGCGACCTGAAGGAACCCGAGGACATCCGCAGAGCGGTCACGGAGGATGTGGAGGCCGTCGTGCACTTCGCCGCCTACTCGCAGGTGGCGGAGTCCATGCGCAATCCCCGCAGGTACTACGAGAACAACGTGATCGGCACCATCAATCTACTGGGAGCGATGGCGGATGCCAGGGTGGGGATGATCGTGTTCTCCTCCACCGCCGCCACCTACGGAGAACCGGTGTACACGCCGATAGACGAGAAACATCCCAAGGCGCCCATCAATCCATATGGCGCCACCAAGCTCATCGCCGAGAGGATCATGCAGGACTACGAGAAGCATGGCATAAGAAGTGCCAGGCTCAGATACTTCAACGTGGCCGGGGCGGATCCGAAGGGCAGGTTGGGCGAATGTCACGACCCGGAGACCCACCTGATCCCCAACGTGTTGAAGGCGGCCGGGACGGGGAAGGAGTTCTCCATGTTCGGCACCGACTACGACACCCGGGACGGCACCTGCGTGCGCGACTACATCGACGTCAACGACCTTGCGGAGGCGCATGTGCTGGCACTCAGGTATCTGCGCAACGGCGGGAGGACCGACTGCTTCAACCTGGGCACCAACGGAGGATCCACCGTGAGGGAGGTGTTCGCCGTCTGCAGGGACGTGGTCGGCGAGGACATCCCGCTGAAGGAGTGCCTCCGCAGGGAGGGGGACCCCGCCGTCCTGGTGGCGGACAACCGCAAGGCCCGGGAGGTTCTGGGGTGGGAGCCCAAGAGCACCCTGCGGGATTCCGTCGCACGCGCGTGGGCGTGGGAGCGCACGCGCCCGTAGGCGGGTTTATATGGGGTTCCCTCATAACCTCAGATGATGGCTCAGGTGCTCATCGTCATGGGAAGCAAGAGCGACCTCCCGGTCGCGGAGAAAGCTGTCGCTCTGCTGAAGAGGTTCGGTATCAGCTACGAGGCCGCCGTTGCCTCGGCCCACAGGACCCCCTCCAGGGTGGAGGAGCTGGTCAAGGGCAGCGACGCGGACGTCTTTATCGCCATAGCGGGCATGGCCGCCGCCCTCCCGGGTGTGGTGGCATCGTTCACCGTGAAGCCGGTGATCGGCGTGCCGGTGAGCGGTAAGATGACCCTCGACGCGATCCTGTCCATCGTCCAGATGCCCCCCGGCATTCCCGTGGCATCCGTGGGTCTCGACAGGGGAGACAACGCCGCAGTGTTGGCGGCGGAGATCCTCTCCATCGGGGACAGGCGCATCGCGGATGCGCTGGCGGATTATCGCAGGGAGATGGCCGATAAGGTGGCTAAGGACTCCGAGGAGGTGTCCGTCAGTGTTTGATGCGGAGAGGTTCGTCAACGAACAGGTCGGCAAGATCGCCGAGACCGTGAAGGGGAAGGCAATCATCGCCTGCTCCGGAGGAGTGGACAGCATGGTGGCGGCGGTGCTTGCCAGCCGCGCCATAGGCGACAGGCTGCTGGCAGTCTATGTGGACAGCGGCTTCATGCGCAAGGGCGAGACCGACGAGGTCCGCGGCATGTTCGAGGACATGGGCCTGAACTTCAAGGTCGTGGACGCCGCCGACGTGTTCTTCGGAGCCCTGGCGGGAGTCACCGACCCGGAGCAGAAGAGGAAGATCATCGGCGAGAAGTTCATCCGCGTCTTCGAGAAGGAGGCCAAGGAGTTCGGCGCGGAGACTCTGGTCCAGGGGACCATCGCACCGGATTGGATCGAATCCGGGGACGGTGTCAGGGACACCATCAAGTCGCACCACAACGTGGGCGGACTGCCCAAGGACATGGGCATGACACTCTGCGAGCCCCTGTGGGACCTCTACAAGGACGAGGTCCGTCAGGTTGCCAGGTATCTTGGCGTGAAGGCCTCCGAGAGGCAACCCTTCCCCGGACCGGGACTGGCCGTCAGGTGCCTGGGCGAGTGCACCCCCGAGAACATCGAGATCGTCAGGGAGGCCTGTTTCATCGTCGAGGACGAGATCAAGAAGGCATCCGAGGCCGGCAAGATGGACCTGCCCTGGCAGTACTTCGCCGCTCTGTTGCCGTCACGCTCCGTGGGTGTGCAGGGAGACCGCCGCGCTTACGGAAGGACCATCGTCATCCGTGCGGTGAGCTCTACCGACGCCATGACCGCGGAGTTCTCCAAGATCCCCATCGACATCCTGGACAAGATGTCCAGGCGCATCACCAACACCATGAAGTCGCAGGTGAACAGGGTGGTCTACGACATCACCAACAAGCCTCCGGCGACCATCGAGTGGGAATGATCGAGATATTCCAGGGGCTGTACAGGTTCACCGTGACCGTGCCCTCCATAGGGTTCACCATCCATCATTACCTGTTGGCATCGGAGCCGGCGGTGCTGTTCGCCACCGGCACGATGGATGAGGTGAAGAGTTCGCTGCCCGAGATCGAGTCGATCCTCAACGGGAGGAAGATAGGATACATCTTCGTATCCCACTTTGAGTCGGACGAGTGCGGAGGACTCCCCGTGTTCTTGGAGAGGTTCCCGGAAGCTAAGGTGGTGTGCTCCAAACTGGCGGCCAGAGAGCTTCTCGGATACGGCATCCATGCGGACATCATCCCCGCCGATGGGACCACCGTGATCGAGGACGAAGACATCAGGCTCAGGTTCGTCGATTATCCTTCCGAGGTGCATCTTCAGGACGGTCTGCTCTGCTGTGAGGAGAACTCCGGCGTGGTATACTCGTCCGATGTGATGCTCCGCGGCTTCGGACAAGGTCCGGATGCGGAGGATTCCGTTTGGGAGGAATTGGTGGATGCCGTCGGTACTGACAGGGTCCCGGATCCCGCACGTCTGCAGAGGATGAAGGATTCGCTCAAGGCCTGGAAGCCCCGCTTCGATGCCACGGGCCACGGCCCCTGCCACAGGTTCTGACATGTCCTGGGACGCGGCGAAGTATCTGGAGTTCAAGGACGCCCGCACACAGCCGGTGCGGGACCTGGTGTCCAGGATAGACATCGATGTTCATAGCGCGGTGGATATCGGATGCGGACCGGGCAACAGCACCGAGGTCCTGGCGGAGAGATTCCCCCAAGCGGACATCCTGGGGATAGACTCGTCTCCGGAGATGATCGAGCGTGCCCGTGAGGATTACCCTAACATGAGGTTCGAGCTGAGGGACGCAACGGAGTTGGACGGTGTTTATGACCTAGTGTTCTCCAACGCATGCCTGCAGTGGATCCCGGAGCATTCGGCACTGCTGCCGAAGTTCATGGACCACGTCTCGGAAGGCGGGATGCTGGCGGTGCAGATCCCCGCCAATCGGGATGAGCCGGTGCACATGGCCATCTCGGAGATGCTGAACGATCCCGAGTGGGGGTTGGATGAGCAGGAGCCCAAGACCAAGAGGGTGCTGTCCCCGGAGGAGTACTACGACATACTGGTCTCCTGTTCGAGATCGGCGGAGGTGTGGGAGGTCACGTACCACCATCCGCTGCCATCCCACCGCCACCTGGCGGAGTGGGCCCGGGGGACCCGGCTTCGCCCGTACATGGACGATTTGGGGGATTTGCAGGAGGATTTCCTCTCGGAGCTGACGGAACGTCTCGTGTTCCTGTATCCCAAGAGAGCGGACGGCACCGTGATGCTCAGGTACCGCCGCATATTCTTCACCGCCCGCCGCTGACCGTGTGATGATTATTATATTCGGACGGTGTGCGACAGCGCATGAAGGTGTATGTCGTCGACAACGGCGGACAGTGGACCCACCGTGAGTGGCGTGTTCTCAGGAATCTCGATGTGGACGTGAAGATCGTCCCCAACACCACGCCCTTCGACGACCTGAAGGACCTGGACGGTCTGGTGCTCTCGGGAGGATCGCCCAGCGTGGCCACCGACGCCGAGGCCATGGGCAACAACGGCGAATACCTGGACAAGGCGACATTCCCCATCCTGGGCATCTGTGCGGGCATGCAGTTCATGTGCGAGCACTTCGGCGGAGAGCTGGGGCCGGCGGACGAGCCGGAGTACAGCACCGTGGAGCTGCACATAGACGATCACGACTGCATCTTCCGTGGCATCCCTTCAGACATAACGGTGTGGGCATCCCACAACGACGAGGTCAAGGTGCCTCCGCAGGGGTTCAAGGTGATCGCCTCATCCCCGTCATGCAAGGTGGAGGCGGTGAGGTGCCTTGACCGTCCGATCTTCGGCGTGCAGTTCCACCCGGAGGTTGAGCACACCGAGTACGGGGAACAGCTGTTCCTGAACTTTCTGGAGATAGTGAAGGAGCACAAGGCGTAGGCCCTGTGCCCTTCCTCTTATTTTTCAAAGAATGCAAGAATCGTGTTAAGACGGCCGATGACCGGCCGTTTCAGAGCTCCTTGAGGACGACCTCGAGCTCGGAGAGGATCTGCATGATGACGCTCCAGGACTCCATGGGGATGTTGGGGTCGTTGCAGAGGTCCTCGAGCACGCTGAGCGCACTGGAGACCCTCAGGTCCATGGGCTTGGATGCATCCTGGAGATGGGCCACGGCCTCGGACGCTCCCTTCCTGATGTTCCTGGGTACGCCGTTGTCCACTGCCAGACGGCCCTCCAGTTCGTTCACGATCTGCCTGATTCTCGCGTCCGCCGTTGCCATTCCTCAATCACCTCACATCGAATCGAATTCATCCTGGACGTCCATGACGAACTGCTCGATGACGTCCTCGATGTTGGAGGATGTGTACTCCCTGACGCCGCCGAGGTCGCTCTGGACCCTTGCGATGAAATCGTTGTTCTCTTTGATAAGCACGATGTTGCAGAGTACTTCTTCCATGCTGCTGCCACCTGGTCCGGGGACCGGCCACAACATCGGAAACCACTATTTAATAATCTCGGAACTCCGTAGGACTGGTGTTTCGTCCCATTCGCATATAATTCCTATTAGAAGGAAACCGAAACGTTTATCTCAGGGGGCATGATTGACCGTCATCTTCACTGCTACTGTTTCAGCGGTAGCGAGGACTGAAAGACCGGCCATGCCGGTCCGGGAAGGGATCTGAATGAGTATCGAGCAGAGAGCCATGGAGACCCAGGATGCGCTGGAATCCAAGTTCGAGAACCTCGGGAAGGGGAAGTACGGCAGGATCCTGAAGATGTGCCGCACTCCCACCGCCGACGAGTACAAGAAGACGCTGGGCGTCGTCGCAGCCGGGCTGCTGATCCTCGGTGTCGTAGGCTTCGCCATATACTGGGTCATGAGTTACCTTCCCGGATACTTCTGAGGTGCAGGGATGTCGATAGCTTTCACAGGGGACGATGAGCCCAAGGATGTCCGCGCCGGTGTCGCGGTCAAGTGGCCCTTCAGGGTCAACGGCGGCAGAGAGGTGAAGTTCAGGGTGGGGACCGTCACCGGTCCGGATGCGGATGACGCTCCGGAGTGGGCGGTCGCCATCTGCGACCACAACGGCGAGATCTGGAACAGCTACCTCCACACCGACACCTGCGAGGCGGAGCTTCCCGCCAGCGGTGCCAAGGACTTCTACCTGGAGGTCACCTGCCCCAAGGGTGCCAGGTACGGCGAGTTCGCCGAGGTCACCGTGGAGGCCAACACCGACGGCAACATCGATTCCGTCACCGCCAAGGCGGTGGCCGTGCAGTCCATCGTGGTGCTGAAGACCCAGATGGATCAGGAGCGCAGCGTGGCGGACAGTCTTGCCGCCAAGGCGGACCTGGGAGACAAGGACATCTACGCCATACTCAGCCCCGCCAGCCTCAGAGGGTACATCTTCGTCGAGGGCATGAACACCGACCGCATGAGGGAGAAGACCCGTGACATCCGCAAGGCCCGCTCCTTCGTGGACGGGGAGTCCTCCATCGAGGAGATCGGACACTACCTGCAGCCCCTGTCCCCCGTGGTCGGGCTGGCAGAGGACGATCTGGTGGAACTGGTCAGCGGTCCGTTCAAGGGAGAGATGGCCAAGGTCCAGCAGATCGAGGCCGACAAGGAGGAGATCAAGGTGCTGCTCGTGGGCGCCATGGTCCCTATCCCCATCACAGTCAAAGCTGACAGCGTCAGGAAAAAGGAGAACTGAACACAATGGTAGATACTGTCGAGGCATTGGTAGACGGAGGCAGGGCCTCCGCAGGGCCTCCCCTCGGACCCGCTCTCGGGCCGAAGGGTGTGAACATCGGTCAGGTCATTGCGGCCATCAACGACAAGACGAAGGCGTTCGCCGGGATGAAGGTCCCGGTGAAGATCCTGATCGCGGACGACAAGTCCTTCGAGATCAAGGTCGGTACCCCTCCGATCTCCGCACTTATCAAGGGAGAGCTGGGTCTTTCCTCCGGCTCCTCCAACGCCCGCACCACCAAGGTGGGCAACCTGACCGTTGAGCAGGCCAAGAAGCTTGCCGACATGAAGCAGGACGACCTGCTGGGCGCCGACATGAAGGCACGTGTCCTCGAGGTCGCAGGCAACTGCGTCTCCGTCGGAGTCACCATCGACGGCAAGAATCCCAAGGACTTCCAGAAGGACGTCAAGGCCGGTCTCTACGACGATCAGTTCTGAAACGCATTCATCACCGCCGGGGGGCCTCCGTCCCCCCGGTCAGGGATGCCTTCCCATTTCTTCTTACCCATTCTTACGCATGAGCCAGTATCGGATTTTCGAGGGACCTCCCCGTTGTCGATCCATGTTGTCGGCTTTCGGAGATATGTCGATTATAGTCGATAAAACCGTGTCAATTCAAATAGTGTGTCCATCGTACTCGACATATGAACACATCATCCGCTGCGATGCTTAGGGAGGTCTATCTGTCGAAGCTGAGGGCGGCCCGCGGTCCTTTGTTCATCAAGGTCCTGGCGGGGATGCGCGGCTGCGGGAAGACCACGATCCTCCGCACCCTGATGGAGGAGATGCTGGATTCCGGGATATCTGGGTCTTCCGTGTACTGGCGGGAGCTGGATGTTTCTCTGCCCGAGTTCAACAGTCCGTCCGAACTGCTCGAGGACATCAAATCCAAGGTGGGTGATCTCGGGAACGCGACGATATTCCTGGATGAGGTACAGATGCTGGAGGGCTGGGAGAGGGTTGTGTCCACGCTGTACAACCGCGGTGCCGACGTCTATATCTCCGGTTCGGACACCGATCTGATGTATTCGGAGCTGGGAACGTTCCTTTCCGGCAGGTTCATCCAGTTCGACGTCAGGGCGCCAACGTTCTCGGAATATCTTGTGTTGCGTGGCGAAGGCGACCGGGTGGCACTGTTCAGAGATTTCCTGCGTCACGGCAGTCTACCGCCGGTGGCGATCCTGGAGGGCCGGTCACCCGAGAGCGTGGAGGACATGATCGAAGGCATGTATCATACGGTGTGCGTCCGTGACATCATCGGCAGAAAAGGTCTGCGGGACGCGTCGCTGGTATCTCCCATCGTCGCGGTACTGATGAGGAATCTCGGGAAGCGTGTCTCCATGCGCAGCATCGCCAAACAGCTGGCGGATATGGGACACAAGGTGACCTCCGACACCGTGGCATCGTACGTGGATGCCATGAGGTCCGCAGGACTCATCATCCGTGCCCGCCGGGTGGATTCCAAGTACAGGGATGACAGGGGGACCATCGACAAGTACTACATCACCGATCTCGGGTTCCGCAACATGCTGCTGCCCTTCGACGAGGCGGATATGCAGGGGCTGTTGGAGAACATAGTGTTCAATGAGCTTCTGGTGCGTCACAGGAATGCGGCGGTATGTGATGTGAACGGCATGGAGGTGGATTTCATCGCCGATCCGGTACAATCGCCGTCATATTATCAGGTGTGTCCCAATATGTTCGATTCCAAAGAGGTGGGAGGAGCGGTCCGTGCGTTGAAGGCCATCGGGGACAACTATCCGAAGACCATCATAACCTGCGGGAGGTACATCTTCGATAATATCGAAGGGATACATGTGGTGGACATAGTCGATTGGCTCACGGGCAAGTCGTGATCCGTACTGTGTGTTCAGGGCAACGTGCCCTGCATCTGTGTTCATCGGTCTCAAGAGCGGAATTGGCAGTTCTGACAGTCTCGAATACCAGCGATGTCCAATCGTCACGACGACCGTTTTCACAAGCTGATTGCCGTCGATATTTGGATGTTGGATGGAGAAAACGTAATCATTATATAGTCTTCAACGAATATTTTCTGTTGCGCGATGCGGATCGAGACGCAGACCCTGCCGTGGAATGCCACGGTACGAGGGCGAGGCTGATCGAGGTCCGATGTCGTTGCCATGTGATCCTTTCCCCCGAAAGGAAACTGCCACACAGCAGCAACGGAGGGGAAGGGATGGAAGCAGCTGTGACATCCACCGGATGACAGCGCGTGGGGCCGGGTGACGGTTCCCACGGCGTGGCGGCCGAGACCTGAACGAACCAATAGAACCTCCGTAGGAGAGAGCGGAGGGCGCCACAAGATGCGGCGACGGTCCCCGTTCGGACGCTTTTCGGTTGGATGCCCGCGGCAGATCCTCGGCCGGTCGGGTCGTGAGACACCCGGACGCTCAAGGGGCGTTCCCGGCGCGGAGGGGGGCAGGCGGTCAAGCGCACTCGCGGACCGGATTGCCTGAAGCCGTGATCACAGCTGCTTCAAACCGTTTGGGATTCTGTGACGTATACTTAATTGGTTTCGCATCGCTTTTGTGTGCAATCTTTGAATCTTAGTTCATGCTGATGTGCCAGCAGGCACATCTATGCGTTTGTGGTCGTCGCTAGTAATTCTTGCCGCAGGTCAGCGATATCATCACTGAGTCATGCGTCCGCCTTCAACGAAGCGGTTCAGGTTTTATCTCAGACTTTCATATCAGAGCGGTTCGCTAAGGGCCTGTGTGCAAAGGAGGCGTTCGTATGATCTCGGCAGAGACGATTCTGGACTCGATGAACCACGGGCAGCGCAATATCACCTTCAAACGCCTCGACACCAATCGCTACCTAATTGGAACCGGGTGCTGTTTTCCCGATGGCGACGAACTACATATAGTGCTGAAGAGAGATGGGCGCGATTGGATCCTGTCGGATGAAGGCTACACCATGATGTGGATGTCTTATGAGGGCAGGGATTCAATAGCCGTGTTGGACGATGCGTTGTGCATCAACGGTGCTGAGTTATCGGACGGGAGGATCATCGTCAGACTCGTGGATAGGAGTGTGTCCGATTGTTTGCAGTCGATGATTCGGGTGCTGTCACAGGCTGCAGATCTTCTGCAGTCTTGCCGATGAGACGTTCTCGAAACACTCGGGAAAATGCGGGTCGTATCGGCAGAGGTTCGATGTCACACCACAACCCATCCTCGTCCGAAACGGACATTATATGACTATATAACGCGCAAATATAGAGATCCGCACCGTTTGGAATGAAACACCTTTAAATACAACCCCAGTATACGAACATCCCACTTGTAGGAGAGCCGCAAGGTTCGCATGCACTACGAGGAGGAATAGATTTGGCAGATAAGTCAACCGTTATGGCTGTGCAGAACGCACTCGAGAGTGCGAAGAAGCGCAATTTTGTTGAAACGGTTGAGTTGGCCATCAATCTCAAGGACATCGACCTGACCATCCCGAAGAACCGTATCCAGGATGACATCATCCTGCCCTACGGCCGCGGAAGGCCGGTCCACGTCTGCGTGATTGGTGGTGGCGAACTTGCCTTGAAAGCCAAAGACGTTGCCGACACTGTGATCTCCGCTGAGGAACTTCAGACGATCGCAGACGACAAGAAGCAGGCCAAGAAGATCGCGAACGAGACCGATTACTTCATCGCCGAGGCCCCCTTGATGGCGGTCGTCGGTAAGAGGCTCGGTACCGTCCTCGGTCCCCGCGGAAAGATGCCGAAGCCCATTCCCCCGGGAGCAGACCCGAAGGGAATGATCGACAACCTCCGCAAGACCGTTTCTGTCAGGACTAAGGACAGGATAACCTTCCACGCACCCGTGGGAACCGTCAACATGTCCCCCGAAGAACTGGCTGAGAACATCGAGACCGTCCTCAAACGTGTCGAGCTCAAGCTGGAGAAGGGAAGGATGAACATCGCTTCGTCCTACGTGAAGACCACCATGGGCAAGTCCGTGAGGTTGATCTGAGGAGGTTCGTAAATGGCACACGTCGCAGCTTGGAAGAAAGATCTGGTGAACGAGCTCGCCCAGGAGATGGTGTCCTCGCCCGTCGTGGCCGTCGTCGACGTCCACGGCATCGGCGGACAGCAGATCCAGACCATGAGGGCGGGACTCAGGGGCCACGCAAAGCTCAAGATGACCAAGAACAACCTGATTCTTCTGGCCATCGAGCAGGCCGCGGAGTCCAAGCCCGAGATCGCGGGACTCAAGGAGGCTGTCCACGGACAGTGCGCGGTTGTGTCCACCGACATCAACCCGTTCAAGCTCTTCGCTAAGCTGGAGTCCACCAAGACCCCCGCCGCCGCGAAGCCCGGAGAGATCGCCCCCTTCGACATCGTGGTTCCCAAGGGACCCACCCCGTTCGGACCCGGCCCGATCATCGGAGATCTTCAGAAATTAGGCCTTCCCGCCGCAATCGACGGAGGGAAGATAGTAGTCAAGAAGGATACCACGCTGGTCAAGGAGGGCGAGCCCGTCCCGGCCAACGTCGCAGCGATGCTCCCGAAGCTGGAGATCCTGCCCATGATCGTGGGAATGGACCTTAGGGCCTGCTACGAGGATGGCGTGATCTACAAGAAGGACGTCCTGGACATCCCCGAGAACTACTACAGAGACATGTTCGCTACGGCCGCATACAACGCCCGCGCATTGGGAGTTTCCATCGCGTTCCCCGCGAAGGAGACCATCGTCCCGCTGCTGCAGAAGGCGTTCAGGGAGGCTCTGGGTCTCTCGATTTCGGCCGCGATACCAACCAAAGAGAACATAGAGATGCTCCTCGCGAAGGCAGACGCTCAGATGCTTGCCGTCGCATCTGCTTCCGGCTACACCAACGACGCCATCGCCGGCAGGTTGTCCTGCGCGGCCACCGCAGCGCCCGTTGCCGCCGCCGAGGCCCCTGCCGCCCAGGCGGAGCCCGAGGAAGAGGAGGAGGAGGTCAGCGAGGAAGAAGCCGCCGCCGGCCTCTCTGCATTGTTCGGATAAATAGGAGTTGAATGAAATGGAGTACATCTACAGCGCAATGGTTCTTTACGCAGCCGGCAAGGACATCACCGAGGACGCTATCGCAGCCATCCTCAAGGCCGCCGGTGTCGAGCCTGACGCAGCCAAGATCAAGGCACTGACCGCATCCCTTGAGGGAGTCAACATCGAGGAAGCCATCGCATCCGCTTCCGTCATGGCCGCTGCCCCCGCAGCCGCCGCCGGTGCTGCCCCCGCAGCCGCCGCCGCTGAG
>CASEZY010000001.1 GCA_949292635.1 uncultured Methanomassiliicoccales archaeon | reverse complement strand
AAATGATCGGGAGATGCAGGCCAGACTGGGTCGTGCATACCGTGACGGCAAAGGTGTTGAGAGGGATCTGAATAAGGCTGCCGAATGGATGCGCAAGGCGGTCAATCAAAACCTTTCGTGGGCAAGGACTGAATTGATTCTTATTCTTTGGGAAATCGATACGCCGGAAAGTTTGAATGAGGCGTTGGTAATACTGGACTAATGGCGGGGGGTGCCTACAAACCGCCTAACTACAAGCATTTGTTCAATGATTCCCCGATTCATCAATATGTTGTAATTTGAGTTTGACGCATAAGCCAATATCAATATTTGGAACCTGAATCTTCAGATTTGTATGGCTACATCATGGTAAGGCGATCCTCCCCGCCACGGGCTCTTCGAGCCCGAACAGGGAGAAGATCTCCATCACCGTCTTGGAGGGTGGCGTGAGCCTCACATAGCCCGGACTCACGATCACCATCAGCGTCCCGAGGGTCCTCATCACGGAGTTGACAGACAGTCCGCAGACGTCGTCCCTCTCCCTCTTCGACGCCAGTATCTCCCTCTCGTGATCCCTCAGTCTGTTCTGAATCGTGATGCGCATGATCAGTGCCAGCATCCTGATGAAGAACCTCGCACGGGCACGGTCGGGGTCCCCGGTCCTAGACCGGGGCCCGTCCGTGTCCGTCTTGTAGACGTCGAAGGCCTTCTCGACCCAGTCCCTTGTGTCGTATGACGACATCATCGTCTCCCAGTCCGTGTCCATCGAGGCGAACATGATGAACATCCCTGCCCTGTTCGAATCGAACGAGAACGAGTTCTGGAGCCTCTCGATGTGCATCGCACCATCCTCATCCACCGTCCAATCCAGATGGGAACGGACGAACGCCGGCAGTTTGTTGAATTCCTTGGCCGGATCCTTCCTGACCGTGCCCTCCAGTTCGAGTTCGGCCCTTTCGATGGCCGACATCAGGGAATCCATGTCATCGGCCGCCTTGCGGGAATCATGGACGACGAACGCCTTGATCTTGCGGGATGTTTCGAACAGCTCGTTCTCGGATCCTGCACCCTTCTCGTTGGCGTCCAATCTCGTGACGTAGCGGTGGCCGCTCTCGAGGTCGGCGATGCCGACCTCGAACTCGGCCACCCTGTACGTCCTCCCTTCGTGCCTGCGGATGGAGTCCGAGTCCTTCATGATCCTCTTCGCCTTCGTCATGAGCTTCTTTATCGGCATCTCACGTGCGTTGGACGGGATGGTGAATGGTATCCCGCGGTCCAGCAGCGCGGCCATGTTCCCCGCGTTCTCGAACCCGCGGTCCGCCACCAGTCTGCCTGCGACGCCTATGGATCCCATCCATTCCACAGTACTCTGCAACGATGCCGAGTCCGCGATCGATCCAGGCAGCATCTGGAACGCGATCGGTATGCCCGAACCGTCGGTTACGAGGACGATCCCGGTCTGGGGAAGGTTCTCGCCGTCGCGGTTGTAGCCCCATTCCGCATATCCGCCCATATCCGAATAGGTGGAATTGGATGTTATGTCGATCGCGTAGGTGCCACCCTTCATCGTCCTCTCGGCACGACGTGTGAAGAAGGTGTCCATTGCCGAGAACCTCTGGCCGAGGTCCTTGGTCAGGTCGGACAGCACGGGAGGGGACAGGCTGCCGCGGAGCCGCAGCCTGTCCTTCAATCCGTTCTCATCCACGGTGAAATGGACATCGTCGAACGGTGTGGGGTCGATGGCCACGGCCATTGCCGTGGCCATGATGTTCTCCGCGACATCCGGGAAGCATTCGCGGAGGTCGTCCAATATGCCCAGATCGTTCTGGATCCTGTCGAGGACCGTCACACATCCATACTTGCGGACATGTTCCTCTGTCGGGACCTTCTTGGATTCCTTGGGAATTATCTTGCCGGTCTCTGGATCCACCTTGCCGAGATACGTCTTTTCGGTGACCGGATTCTTCTTCCCCGGCACACGTCTGGATACGCTCTCGTAGGCATACTTCTGCCCGTTCCGCTCGACATAGTATATGCTTCCCATTGTAACCTATATGCACGGTTACATATTAAAGGATTGTGCTTTTTAAACTCTTTAAATACAATATATAAATCAAAAACGGAAATCAGGCTTTGCAACCTACACAATCCGAAGTTTCAGGTAAAAAGGATGAGTGTGAAGGTCGCCATGTCCAATTTCAACCCTACAAATGAGGCAATTTGGGCTACTACGGCTAGTTCTCGGAGGTTCCGACTGTGTGGATCAGTGTTCTCGAGAAAAAAGTGGGGATAATTGTGGAGTCCCGTGTAGCGGGGTCCGGCAATTATCAAATAGTGTCCTCAATTATCTTAGCAGACACCTCTGTTAAAGTTATGTATGAAATAGGATTCTGGGTCATCATCACAGAGGTTTTTGGCCATATTAATTACTTTTTTGAGATCTTTCTCAGTATCTACTGCAATTGTACTTGACTCGGTTTCAATCACCTTTATCTTGTATCCATTTTCAATGAAGCGAAGAAGTTCAATTTCTTCAGCTCTTTCCAGCGGCCCCATCCTTAATTGAGGGTACTTCAGCAAAATATCTCTTTTGAAAATGTATATTCCAATAGGTTTCCAGATGATGTAATCCAGATCTGCTTTAGGATATGGCACTGGCGATCTCGTAAATAATAAAATATTGTCATCCAAATCAGAGACAACTTTTGGCGTTGTTGAGTTGATGACATCCACAGGATTCCTGTATGCGGTTTTCATAGTTGCACAGGGCGCATCTGTTGATAAAGCGAAACGAATCAATTTGGAGATGTCGCTAGGTTGTGTGAGAGGTTCATCGCCTTGTATCGTGACGTACAGATCCGCCTCTATTTTGGCCGCTACTTCGGCAAGGCGCTCTGTGCCATTTTTGTGTTTATCAGACGTCATAATTGATGGAATCCCATACTTTTCACAAACGTCCGTGATACGCTCGTCCTCTGTAGCAACAATCACTTCGTCCAGCTCTTTCACACATTTTGCCTGGTTGTAGACCCACCAAACCATAGGTTTTCCACAAATGTCTGACAGCGGTTTGCCAGGAAATCTGGACGATGCGTATCTTGAAGGAATCACACCAATTATCTTCATCATACCGTCTCCTGATTCTTTTTTAGAATCACTTCTGCACACTCTCTTATCGCCCCGTGTCCACCGGTGCTGTTTAGGCGTTGATTGACATAGTTCAGCACATCCTCTGAAGCGTCCGCCGGTGCAAATGTGTGTCTTACCAGTTTCATAGCTTCCAAATCGTTTATATCATCCCCTATGTATGCCACAGTATCCGGAGATAAGGCTTCTTTTTCCATTATGTTTTGTAGGCATTCGGCTTTATCCGATATCCCTTGATATACACTTGAGATCTCCAGTTCTTTCGCACGCAGAGATACGATATCTGAGCGTCTACCCGTGATTATTATTGGTTCTACTCCAGCGTTAATGAGCATCTTTATTCCATAACCGTCCTTGACATCGAACGATTTGAACAACTCTCCTGATGGGGCTATGTTGATTCTGCCATCAGTCATTGTGCCGTCTACATCCATAATCAGTTTTTTGATCATTTCATCAGTCCTGAATGGACAAAGTCCAGCGTTCTAATGGCGCCGGCATATTCCCCATCTTTTAGAACGGGATAGAACGATACGGCACTTTTGGTAACAACCTGTTCTATCGCATCGTATGCCAGCGTGTCATAATCCAAGGTCGTACATTTTTTGGTCATCACATCGTCAATAACATATTCGAGGGCCTCATCTCCGTACTTATTGAGATGTCTGCGCAGATCCCCGTCTGTGAATACACCTTGAAGTTGACCGTCTTTGACGACGCATATTCCGCCCATGGACGATCCACACATGGTCACAACAGCTTCTCTTATGGTTGAACCGCATGGAACCGTTGTGTTTTGGATGTCCTTAGACATGATGTCTGAGACTTTAATCGTAAGTCTTTTCCCCAATGCCCCGTTGGGATGATAGATTCCAAATTCACTTTTAGTAAACCCGCGTTTTTCAGCTATGCATACTGCTAAAGCATCACCCAATACCAGTGTTGCAGTAGTGGATGTAGTTGGGACCATGTTGTCTAGAAACACTTCCTTCATGTTGGGCATCAGCAGAGTTATCTCAGAACTTCTACTGAGTGTGCAGTTTTCCCTCCCAACTATGCAAAAAAGTCTGGCACCTATTATCCTGATGGAAGGTATTGTTCCAAGGAGCTCAGAGGTTTCGCCGCTATTACTCACGCCGATAACAATGTCCTCTTTGGAAATTGATCCGAGGTCCCCGTGTAAACTTTCCGTCGGATGCAGGAAGAATGTTTTTATGCCTAGGCTTTGCATTGTAGCAACTATTTTCTGGCAGATATGGCCGCTTTTTCCTACACCCATGAATATGATGTGGCCTTTGCAAGAATCAATTTCGTCTACGAACCTGTTGAATGACTCCCCGAGGTTGTTTTTGAGCGAAAGTAAGCCCTCTATCTCCTTATCAAAAACATATTGAGCGGAGTCCAGATAGTTGTCGTTCATGCTGAGTCACCAATAACATTTCTGATTTCTACGACTTTTTCTAACAGGTTGCGGACCTCGGAGAGTTCAAGAGAATTGGGTCCATCAGACAATGCTTTGGAAGGATCAGGGTGAACTTCCATGAATAAGTGTTCTGCTCCCGCTGCGATGGCAGCTCTGGTGAGGGTGGGTATGTATTCTCTGTTACCTGTGGTGAACCCGTTTCCTCCGCCAGGCTGCTGAACAGAGTGGGTGGCATCGAAAACTATGGGATATCCTAGTTTTTTCATCTCATATATCCCAGCCATATCTACTACAAGGCGATTATACCCGAATGATGTGCCACGCTCACAGAGCATAATTTTTTTGTTTCCAGTGGATTCGAGTTTACCAATCACGTTTTTCATATCCCACGGTGCCATGAATTGGCCTTTTTTCACATTGATGATGCGATTAGTTTGGCCAGCAGCAATTAGAAGGTCGGTTTGCCTGCAGAGGAATGCTGGGATTTGAATCATATCTGCAACCTTTGCTACAGGGGCCGCCTGGTTCGGCTCGTGTATATCTGTGGTTATTTTCACACCGAATTCATCTTTGATTTTTTGAAGCATTTCGATGCCCTTTTCCATACCGGGTCCGCGAAAAGAACTTACTGATGTGCGATTTGCTTTGTCGAATGATGATTTAAAGAAATAGTCGATGTTTAGATCATCGCAGATGTCTGCGATGTGAGGGGCGACCGTTTCTAGACATTGCTGGGATTCAATGACACACGGTCCGGCAATCAATATCATCTTATCCATACTCTTTTCCCCCTGGTCCGGCATTTTTCATTCATCTTTGTTAGACGATTTTAGAATGTCAGGCATGTCGATGTTCTTAAGATTTTTAACAATAGCTCTGCACGCTGAAATGTTTCCATATCTTGCAGCTTTTAATGCCAATGACTTGGCCTTTAATTCGTCCCTGGGAACACCCAAACCATTGTTGTAGATTAAAGATAGGCGATATAGTGCCTCTCCGTCTCCACAAGCACCCGACTGCTCGTAAAGTTCAATAATCCTAGCAATATTATTAAGGCCCTCTGTGATCATCAGTACCCTTGCCAGTGATGTCCTCCACGTACCCCATAGACTCCCAGATTTTTCATAATACATTTGTGACGTCGCATCGTTACGAACTTCGTATATTCCGTCGTGGTAGGTATTGCCCAGGATGAGGTCTCCATAGAGGTTATGGTATTTTGAGGCCATTTTATAAAGGTCAGTAGGGCTATACTTAGTCTCCAAATCTACGTATCTGAGTGCGTCTCCGGCCCAGATCATATGCTGTGTAGCTGATGAATGGACATAAGTCGTGAACCATTCTTCAGCTTTGGTTACATTCTGGTCCGTACCAAGTCCGTCCCTATACATGATGGCGGTCATGTATTGTGCGCGAGGGTTGCCTGTAAGCGCAGCCGTTTCATACCAATGAATGGCCTTGGTATCATCTTTTTCTAGGATTTTACCTTCGTAGTAAAGATCACCAAGCAATACTTGCGATCTCTGAAGACCCAGTTTCGCAGCCATTTCAAGATAGTAGACACATTTTTCGATATCCTTGGCCACGCCCTTCCCGTCACGCAGCATTATAGCAGCTGAATGCATAGCATCCGCATTTCCAGCGTCCGATGCCTTCACGAACCATTCAAACGCCTTGACACGATCTTCATCACTCCAAGCGGTCTTCAGCAGAAGGTCTGCATAGCGGTACATGTCCAGTGGATCTTCCCTCTCTGCCAACTGTCTGAAGATGTCTTTCACGGCCTCTAGGTCTTGATTCAGACCTTCGTGCCTTGACAATGATGAAATTTTCATCCGGGCCTCTTCATTCCCGGCATTAGCCGCAGATTTGTAGAAGTTGATGGCATCTTCAGCATCAGAAAATGAGCCAGTTTGCATCAGCATGTCTGCATACCGCACTTGTGCCAGTGTGTTCCCCTGCTCTGCAGCCCTTTTCATCCACAAAGCGCTAAGACCCTCGTCCGGAAGCACATCCGTGCCGTTGTGGTACATCATGGCAAGTTTATATTGGGCATCGGCCACTCCGGAATGTGCCAGATCAGATATTATGTCGAAGGATTCGGAAACACGGTTGCGGTAGATCGAGCACACCTTCTTGGCGGGGCCGTCCTCGACGATCTTCCCGTTCTCAATCCAAATGGCACGCGAGCAGATCTGTTCTAGGAAGTTTATGTTGTGAGATACGAACAGCACGGTCTTCCCGCTCTTGGCCATCTTCTTGAAATGTTCGGCGGCCTTGGCGGAGAACGCGGCATCTCCCACGCTGAGGATCTCGTCAACCAGCAACACATCGGCATCCACATTCACCATAATGGCGAACGCAAGTCTGCCCACCATTCCTGAGGAGTACGTCTTCACAGGATTGTCGATGTACCTGTCTATCCCAGAGTATTCGATGATCTGGTCAATCCTCTCCTCGATCTGCTTCCGGGAGAACCCGTACATTTCGCCTTTGATGTAGATGTTCTCCCTGCCGGACATATCCGGGTGGAACCCCATCCCCAGTTCCAATATGCTGGCGAGCTTCCCGCCAATCTCCACAGTACCGGAGTCCGGCTCCATGATCCTGGAGATGATCTTCAGGATGGTGCTCTTCCCGCTGCCGTTGCGTCCAAGGATCCCCATCACGGTACCCTTCTTCACAGTCAGACTCACGTCATCCAGCACCTTGTTGACGGAATGTGCCTTCGGCAAGAACAGCTTCTCCGAATCTGAGTTCCTGATCTGTATCCTGAAGGATTTGCTGACGTCATGCAGTTCGATCGCGCTGTCCGGCTTCATCACAACCTCTCCACGAAACCTCTCTTCAGACGTTTGAACACGATGGCACCGACCACCAGGAACACAGCCGCTAGTATTGTGCAGGCTACTGTGATCTCAATACTTGGCATCGTGCCGAAGTAAACGATGCTGTGGTATGCTTCTACGAAGTAGGTGAACGGATTCACCCATATTAATTTGCTAAGAATTCCGGTGGTCTCGCTGGCGAGATAGAACATGGGTGTGGTGAAGAAGAACACCATGGACATTGATGTCAGAAGATGCTGGATATCCTTGACGTAGACGGTTATCGAGGACATAAGCAACACCATACCAAGTACGAAGATGTAGTTCAGGACAAACATCACTGGAATCGTAAGCAAGGCAATCGGGTTGAGAGTGAATCCTGATGCTATTGTCAGAATCATGATCACTACATATCCGAACAGCATGATGATGAACGAACTCGTCACCTGTGCCAGCGGGACAATCTCACGTGGGAAGTACATCTTACTGATGTACCCTCCATTATTCAAGATGCACCCAGATCCAGATATCAGATTAGAATTCATGAAACTGAAAGGAAAGATTCCACAGCCAAGGTATATCCAGTAGGATTCTATCGGGTTTGCTCTGATTCCTGTGAACACTACATAATACAGGACGATCAGACACAGCGGGGTGATGAAGTGCCAGGCGAATCCCAGGAACGAGCTCTTGTATTTTCCGACGATGTTCCTGCGTACCAGTGCCCACAGGATGTTGCGGTACTGGTATATTTCCCGAATTGTCTGTAAAGTAGGAACAGTGTGCCTCTTTGCAGACGGTTCGGAGTTTACATCCTCGGATGGCGACGTCACGTTAATCACTTGATTCCATGACCGCGGTCACGGTAATGCCACGGTTTGTATGCCACCGATATATATCTTATTTGTTTTTAGTCACTCGGTGTGCCTGTGTGATTCGATATTCAACATATGGCGATTCGGGCAAACGCCTTTGGTATTCGCAGTGAACTAAGACTGTTCTAGAACAATTATGTATCAATGTATCATAAAATACATCAAATTCTTCATGTGATTGGAGAGGAGACTTTGTCAACCTACATGCCGGATGTCGTAGTCATTATAAATTCCCAGACCTCTGGCATACCATAATGTCCCCTCCCAGCGACAGACCTGGTCTAGAGCGCCCTCTCGAGCACCTCACCCGTATCAGGGGATTCAACGACGCCAACGGATTCGTCACCGCCTCGCTGACAAGGCATTACAATCACGTCATCATCGCGGGGATGGGCGGCTCCGGCATCTCCGGCGCCCTGGTCGCGGACATCTGCGACAGCATGTCCAAGATACCTATTACCATGCTCAGGGTCAGCGTCCTCCCCCAATGGGCTGACGAGGACACACTGGTGATGGTGGTAAGCTACTCCGGCAACACCCGGGAGATGCTCTCCCTCTACAGCGACGCCCGCGCGAGAGGATGCGGGGTATATGTGATCACCTCCGGCGGGAAGCTGAAGGACATCGCCGAGAGGGACGACGTTCCCAGATTCATCAACAGCAGCGGTTTCATGCCCCGCAGCGACATAGGATTCGTGGTGATGAATATCGTCGCCGTCCTCAAGGCCAACGATTCAGACCTGTCTTTCCACGGGATATTCCACACCGCCGTGGAGAAGGGCATAGAATATGCCAGCAGGATCTCCGACGGTTCGGACCCCATCGCGAAGGACATCGCCGCCCGCATCGGAGACAAGATTCCGTTCATCTACTCCTCCGAGGCCATCCGTTCGGTGGCCGACCGCTGGAAGGCGCAGATCAACGAGAACGCCAAGACCGTGGCCGCAGCCGGGGTATTTCCGGAGTTCTGCCACAACAGCCTGGAGGCCTGGTGCAATTCATCCCCTCCCGGTGTGATACCGATACTCCTCCGCGCGGGGGACGCACAGCCGGTATCGGAGTACATGGACGTGTGCTCCGTGCTCCTGGAGGAGAACGGCTCCGGATTCCTCATCGTGGACCTCCCCGGCGACAATATGGTGGAGCGCATAATGAACGGCATCATCCTCGGCGATTACGTATCCCTCTGCCTGGCGGAGATGAAGGGCATCGACCCCATCCCTGTGCCTGCGATCACCGAGTTCAAGAGAAGGCTGTCGAACTGACGTTCGTGAGTCACAGGCTCATGGCGGTGAGGGCCATAATCCCGATCTGCAGTAGCAGCATAGCGGCGGTGATCCCCGCGGTGACCTTGTTCATCAGCGCTTCGCTGGACCTCCCGTCGCCATAGGTCTCCCCTTTGACGACTCTCGCGAATCCCATGCATGCGAGGGACAGGATCGTGGTCATGAATGGCATAATGATCAGCTCAAGCTTCGAGCCCCAGCGATCGGGTGCCGAGAGGTCGAGGCCCCAATGGACGGGGATCCTGTCCGGGAGCACGATGACCGAGACGATAAATATCGCCCACATGACGGCCAGCATCGCAAATGACAAGCGGTTATCGCGGTACACCTCCTCCATCATGCGTAATAGGAGGGGGGGAGGCTCCTATTGAAACATTCGGTGCTACGACATCAGCCAATCCGTAAGGTTGACGAAGGACACCTCATCCGTATCATCAGGCAGATCCCTGTCCATGGTCAGAACGATCTTATTCGTCCCTTCCGCCAGCCTCAGCGGCCTGAGCGCCCTGTCCAGCGTGCTGTCTTCGACCAACGTTTTGCACACCTGGATCAGCCCCACGCCCGCATCCTTCCTGACGGTGAAATCCACCTCGTAATCACGGTACGAGCCCACGGCCACCGAGCACCCCCTTCTCTTCAGCTCCAGGAACACCACATTCTCCAGCAGTCCGGATGCATCGTCATCCGAGTGTGCCAGCGCCGCATTCCGCAGCCCGGTGTCAGCCGCATAGTACTTCGCCTTCACCCTCATGGGGCGCTTCCCAACCAGGTCGTAGGAATCGGCACGATAGAATGCGTAGGAGTCCGTGATCGCCGACAGGTACCTGTCCGCGGTGCGCCTGTCCGATATGCCGGACCCGGAGGTGATGGAAGACAGTGTGGTGATGTTCCCCACGTTGGAGTACATGAACCTGGTCATACGTTCCACGGTGCGCAGTTCGACCCCCGCCCTGGAGGCTATGTCCCTTCCGACGACGGAATCGTAGACGCCGCTCATGATCACCCTGTTCTTCCCCGGGTCATCGTCAAGATCGATTATGGGCAGCCCGCCGTATCTCAGGTACTGTTCGAAGCGGGCGTAGGTGCGAACATCGCCGTGAGGAGGGTACCTTTCCAGGAACTCCCTGAACGAGAACGGCAGAACGTGTATCTCCGCATACCTTCCCGCAAGCATGGTGGAGAACTCCGATGACAATACCTTGGCATTGGAGCCGGTGACGTATACGTCCGCTCCTCCCGCACGCAGCGCGTTGACAACCTTCTCCCATCCGTCGACGTACTGCACCTCATCCAGCAGTACGGCGCAGTCCGGGGAGGGCATCCTCTCCTTGAGGTAATCGTAGAGGTCGCGGCCGGTGGTCAGCACGAATGACATCGCCTCCATGTCCACGGAGACCACCTCCTCTCCGGATGCCTCCAACCTCCTGCGGAACTGCGAGAGGATGGTGGATTTGCCGGACCTCCTGACCCCTGTGAGTATCTTGACCAGGTCCGGCCGGCCGCGGAAGGACTCCAGCCTCCGAAGGTATTCATCCCGCAGGATCTCCGCCATGATCCTGCGTATGTGAACCGAGGATAATAATGTTTGTAAAAAATGTGTAATCTAATGTATGATTTTCTTACATTATATTACACACTTTTCGCACCGTTTCCGGTCGTCGGGACACCATTGCTGATGAGCCAGACCTACACTTGTGCACGGACGGCATCTAAGGCACATCCCTGTTCGTGCACCGTTCTCAGGACCCATTCGATCCCGATCCGCTACGCACAACGGCGAACCCCGCACCCATCCTACCGTCTTCGGAATCATGTCAACTTCCCCTGTTCCTCTACATAGTTTAATTATCCCACTCCACGCTACTCCTTCCATCAACGCACGATGTTGCGTCATCGAGGTGATCGAATGGGTCTATTGGACAACCTGAGAGGGAAGAATCCCGACTATCCCAACGGGAAGAAGCCCTTCTTCAGCATAATCAAGTGCGAGGCCGAGCCCGACTTCCTGTTCTGGAAGGTCCCCTACGAGGACTTCAACGAGGGCTCCAAGGTCATCGTGGACGAGAACCAGGAGTTGCTGTTCTACAAGAACGGCGTGATCCTGGAGTCACTCTCAGCAGGACAGTACACGCTGGACACCGACAACTTCCCCTTCCTCACCCCGCTGAGGAGCGTGTTCACCGGAGGCGTCAGCGCCTACAACTGTAAGGTGTTCTACGTCAACAAGGCCCACAGCCTGGACATGAACTGGGGCACCGACGCCCCCATACAGGTGGTGGACCGCAAGTACGACATCGCCACCAAGGTGAAGTCCAGGGGCGCGTACACCATCCAGGTCAACGACGCCAAGAAGTTCTACCTGAAGTACGCGGGATCCAACGTTGATAACATCTCACCGGACGATGTGAAGAAGGACTTCCGCGCCCCGTTCAACCAGACCGTCAAATCCGTCCTAGGACGCGTGATACAGTCCATAGACGACGAGATCATCGGTATCTGTGCCAGACAGGACGAGGTGGCCGAGATGGTCAAGCCCGAGCTGAAGGTGGTCATGGACGAGTACGGCATGCGCCTGGTCAACTTCTACATAGAAGCGATCGAGGTGGCCGACGACGCGTCCAGGAAGGCTCTGGAGGAGGCTCGTGTGGCCAAGGCCAGCACAATATTGGAAGCTCAGGGAGAGAGGGCCCGTCTGGACACCCTGGGAATAACCTGGCAGCAGGACAAGAACATGGAGGTCATGAACAACCTGGCACAGAACGAGGGCAACATCCTTGCCACCGCCGGTGCAGGCCTCGGCATGGGTATCGCCGCCGGCGGTGCCTTCGGAGGAATGGCCGCCAACACCATGGCCCAGGCTCAGGAATCCTCGGCGAATAACAACGGTGCCGCCGCTCCCGCCAACGCATGCCCGTCATGCAAGACCCAGATCCCCGAAGGTGCGAAGTTCTGCCCCGGCTGCGGGTCCCCCGTGGCCGCGGCGAAGTTCTGCACGGACTGCGGACAGAAGCTGGAGGCGAGCGCCAAGTTCTGCCCCAACTGCGGAAAGAAGGTGTGAACATGCAATCGACATTCAAGAACTGGCCATTCGCCGCTATCATGGTGATAATCGCGGCGATCATCGACCTGCTGCTGGCATATTCCGCCGGGTGGGATCTGACCACACAGCAGATCCTGAGCCTGGCGATCATCGACGTGTCCATACTGCTGGTGATGGGATTCACGGTCTTCGTACCGAAGTCGCCCAACTCCCACATCTTCGCCATCACGTCCCTGATGACGCTGAGCGTCTTCCTGGTGGTGGAGATAGCACTGGGAATCGTGGTGTTCTTCGTCGCCATGAACGACCTTACGGGCGTACTGGTGTTCCAGGCCGTGCTGTTGCTGCTGCTCATGGCGTTGATGATCTGGCAGGTCTACCTGAACAGGCGCACAGCCGCCAGGGACCGCGCCACCGTGCAGTACCGCAACGAGGTGCTACTGGAGTTCAAGAGGAGGGCCGACGCCATCATCGCCAAGGCCTCCGGCAAGTCCTACGAGAAGACCGTGGAGTCCGCGGTTGACGCTGTGCTCAGCATGCCCATGCGCTCCAAGGAGGACACCCTCGGCATGGACAAGGAGGTCATCGCCAAGATGGACGAGCTCCTCAGCGTCATCGGGACCGACGACGACGGCGCCGTGGACTACATCTGCAGGCAGCTCAAGGACGCGGTGCTCCGCAGGAACACCCAGTTCAAGAAGGACCAGATGTGATTCCCTTAGGCGGGGCGCAAGCCCCGCCGATTTTCTCCCTGCAATATGTTTTGTATCATTGCTCGGGGCGGTTTAGCAGGTTGCCTACTAGCACGTGAAGCATCGTGCTGGGGTTCCTTTTCAGACATTCAGACGGGCAGCATTCTTCCGTTGGAAGGATTTTTTCTGCACGTTTCATAGCCTCTCTCAGCATCACATCATCGAATTCGAAAGACTTCGATTTCGAATACTTCATTTTGCTGGCGGCCTCAAGCATATGAAGTGCTTCGTGCTGTGTGCATTCGCAACGAACTCCTTCGTAATGGAGCAGGAACCAGATTTCGATGCAAGGGTTAGACAGGAACAGAGAATATCCTTTCTCCTTGCACTTCCTGTACATTCTGGCAATGTCTTCCTCATAATATCTGCCGTCGATGTCCATCACGATTGCCACTAGGTCTCCATCACTGGTGTTCAACTGTCTGTGTTTTGCAACATTTCTTGCAAACCTGATGCTTTGGTCGATACCGGTTTTCCTGGTTCCGAGGGATATGATGCTGATTTTGCCATACCTCTTGTTGAGGGATTCGAAGTACAGCTGTTCGGTTCGCCCGTCACCGACGATAAGCGCGGTGTTCTTGGGTTTCCTTCTCTTCCGTCTTCTGTCTCTCGGTTCGACGATCATGGCTTCATTTTTCCCGAGAGGATGTGCGGAATCGCATCATACCTTCCATTCAGATAGGCTTTGGCGATATCTGCGTTTTTCCTGATGCCGTCGAAATCCGATAGGGCATAGAGCTCCGCGGCTCCAGTGGCTCTGTCCTTATCGGTGAACCATATCTGATCCCTGCGGAGTACCTCCTTTGTATCCATCAGTTCCATGTCATGGGAGTTGGCTATGAGTTGCGCTCTGATGTCGCCTGTTTGATCAGAGAACTGCGACACAATCCACCTTGACAGCATGGGATGGAATGTGGAGCCGAATTCATCGATGATCAGCACGCCACCGTTGCTCAGCACATCAGTAAGAGGGCCTAGAAGTCCGAACATATTCTGTGTCCCTGACGACTCGATTTCCAGAGGGAGGACCTCCTCAAGTCCGCTGTCATCCGAACTTCTGAATGAATGCTTGAGACGGATATCCATCCTCTTCACGGTCTGCCTCTCGGCATCTGATATGCCGCGGTACATCTCAGGAGGCATGAGTCTCTCCAGTTCGGACGAATCGACACTCTCCTCTGTCCACTGGAAGTCTGTGATTCCGAAATCGGCGTATTTCAGTCCGGACATTGCCATATTTTTCCTGTCCTGGCTCTCCGATAGATACACGCAGGATCTAGCTACCAATGGGAGGAGATTGGAACCCAGACAGATTACTCTCTCAAGGATGTATTTGGATACGATGCTGCATACGGCATCATTCAGTTTGGATGCCACAGCAAGATATGCGGACGATCCGTTTGTGAGGCCTGCAATGCTTTTTTTCGCCTGTTCGAATGTCAATGGGCCTGTGCGTAGGAATACGCATGCACGGCGGTTTTTTGGGTAGTGGTAGAGATGCTCGTAGACTATGCGGTCTGCCGAATATGATATCGCATAGTCATACAGTACACTCTTCTCAACGAATTTTATGCGAATGCGCACTGGGAACGTCAGGCACCTCTCGGACATTCTGAATGGCTGATACCAGGGGAATTGGGTTTCGTCGTGACGGGTGTCAGCCACCATGTACCTCAGTGCTGAGAATGCCTTTGTGAGGTATGATTTTCCGGAAGCGTTCGCTCCGAACACTATTGCTGATGTGAGCAGTCCGTTTTTCGCGAATTTTGATTCCGATATGTTTCCAGGAAGCCCCTTCATACCGGTGGCCTGCATGCTCAGTACGGTCTCGTCTCTGAATGGACCGAAGTTCTCGATGGTGAAGTCAACTATCATCGGATCTTCCCTCCCCTCTCCGGCTCTTTAGAGCAAGAGAGAATTAAGAGAGAGTGAGAGAGATTGTTTGATTTTTATTTGATATTTTCGCAAAATTTCTGCAAATACATCAAACAAAACCGTAATTAGGTTCTTTTGAACACAAAATCAACGGCTCTTTCATGCGCTTGTTTCTAGACCAATCCCTATAAATACGCCGATAGGATAGGGCGACTCGCTCTTCAGGAGCCGATGAATAATGAGGGTCCCTTTGCGGACCTGAAAGAGGTAATTGAAATGTCTGTATTCGTCAAATTCGACACGCCCAAGGAGCTTTCGGACAAGGCCTACTCTCTGGCTGAGATCGCCAGGGACGGCGGCAAGATCAAGAAGGGTACCAACGAGGTCACCAAGGCCATCGAGCGCGGCGACGCCGTCATGGTCGTCATGGCCACCGACGTGGAGCCCCCCGAGATCCTGGCCCACATCCCCGCCCTCTGCGACGAGAAGAACGTCCCGTTCGTCTACGTCCCCAGCAAGGCGGAGCTCGGCAACGCCATCGGCCTCGAGAAGCCCACCGCTTCCATCGCCATCACCGACGCCGGCAAGGGCAAGCCCGTCTGCGAAGAGATCGCCGCAGCTGTCAAGGCTCTGAAGAACTGAGGCGATACCCATGGTAGACGCAGACAGCATCCCGTCCGAGGTCGTGGAGATCATCGGACGCACGGGCATGACCGGTGAGGCCACCCAGGTCAAGGTCCGCGTACTTGAGGGCCGCGACAAGGGCAGGATCATCACCAGGAACATCATGGGCCCGGTCAGGATGGGCGACATCCTCATGCTGAGGGAGACGTCCAGAGAGGCCAGGAAGCTCGGCATGAGGTGAGTCCCATGGCAGAGAAGAGAATCTGTTCGTTCTGCGGTGCCGAGATCGAGGCCGGCACCGGCAAGATGTTCGTGAAGAAGGACGGCACCGTGCTGAACTTCTGCACCAACAAGTGCTATAAGAACATGATCGAGCTCAAGAGAGTCCCCAGGACCACCGCTTGGACCGCCAAGTTCGCTGATGAGAAGGCCGCACGCCTCAGGGCCGCCGAGAAGAAGGAATGACCATGGAGAGAACATACCTCATGGTCAAGCCCGACGGCGTGCAGCGCGGGCTCTGCGGCGAGATCGTCTCCAGGTTCGAGAAGAAGGGCCTGAAGCTGGTGGCCATGAAGCTCATGGTCATCCCCAAGGAGACCGCCGAGACCCACTACGGGGAGCACAAGGGCAAGAAGTTCTTCGACTCCCTGATCTCCTACATCACCTCCGGCCCCGTGCTGGCGATGGTCTGGGAGGGCGAGAACGCCGTGGCAGTGTGCAGGCAGATGATGGGTAAGACCAACCCCCAGGAGTCCGCCCCCGGCACCATCCGCGGCGACTACGGCATGCAGGTCGGTATGAACATCATCCACGGCTCCGACTCCGTCGAGTCCGCCGAGAGGGAGATCTCCATCTTCTTCAAGCCCGAAGAGCAGGCCTCCTACGACAGGACCGTGGACGCCTGGATCTACGAGTGATCCACCAAACCTGAAGGGGTGCCCCGATGACCATCAGGCAGCCGGTGGTCAGCGTGCTGGGACACGTTGACCACGGAAAGACGAAGCTGTTGGACCGCATCAGGGGCACCTCCGTCCAGGCCCGGGAGGCCGGGGCGATCACCCAGCACATCGGTGCCACCGAGGTGCCGATAGAACACATCTACAAGGTCTGCGGGCCGCTGATGGGCAAGAAGAAGTTCGATGTTCCCGGACTCCTGTTCATCGACACCCCCGGACACCATTCTTTCATAACCCTAAGAGCGAGGGGAGGCTCCCTGGCGGATATCGCCGTTCTGGTGATCGACATCCGCGAGGGCATAATGCCTCAGACCATCGAGTCCATCAAGATCCTCAGGCAGTACAAGACCCCCTTCGTCATAGCCCTGAACAAGGTGGATACGATTCAGGGCTGGCAGTGCGAGGAGGGACGTCCCTTCGTGCTGTCCGAGAGGCAGCAGCAGGACCACAGCCTCAACGCGTTCAACGATCGTCTGTATTCGATCATCGGCGACCTCTCCATGGAGGGGATCAACGCCAACCGTTACGATCAGATAGAGGATTTCACCCAGACCGTCGCATTGGTGCCCATCTCCGCCAAGGAGGGAGAGGGCATCCCGGACCTCCTGCTGATGCTCATCGGACTGGCACAGCGCTTCCTGGAGGCGCAGCTGGCCAGCGAGGACGGCCCCGGCAGGGGGACCATCCTGGAGATCAAGGAGGAGAAGGGACTGGGGAAGACCCTGGACATGATCCTTTACTCCGGAGTGCTCAGGCAGGGGGACACCGTTGCCCTGGGCACCAGGGGCGCTCCTATAGTCACCAAGGTCAAGGCGATCCTCAAGCCCAAGCCCCTGGATGAGATCATGGATCCCAGGGACCGCTTCGATAAGGTCAAGGAACTGCACGCGGCCGCGGGAGTGAAGGTGGCCTGCCAGAACATGGAGGGCGTGGTCGCCGGCGCACCGCTCAGGGTGGTCAAGAGCGACAAGGACCCGGCGGTTAAGGAGCTCACCGAGGAGACCTCCGTGAAGATCGACGTGGTGGAACAGGGAGTCACCATCAAGGCGGACGCCATCGGGTCCCTGGAAGCACTCGCATACGAGGCCAAGGCCGCCGGGATACCCATCCGCAAGTACGGTCTCGGGGACATCTCCGGCAGGGACATCAGGGAGACCGGCGCCGCCAAGGGCGAGCAGTTCAATCGCGTCATCCTGGCGTTCAACGTGGGCATATCCAAGGACGCCCAGTCCTTGTTGGAATCGGAACCCGTCAGGGTGTTCTCCAACGCCGTGGTGTACCGTCTGATAGAGGATTACACGGAATGGGTGGAGGAGTCCAAGCGCCAGAGCGAGGCGGACAAGCGGGCGGAGTTCCCCTTCCCCGCCAAGATCAAGATACTTCCCAATCACGTATTCAGGGCCAGCAAGCCCGCCATCGTGGGCATCCGTGTCCTGGCGGGACGCGTGCGCCCCGGTTTGAAGCTGATAGGCGAGGACGGGCGCCCCCTGGGCAAGATACGCAGCCTCAGGGATGGGGAGGACCCCGTCAAGGAGGCCAAGCAGGGCGACGAGGTCGCCTGTGCGATAGACGACATAACCATCGGCAGGCAGGCCAACGAGGAGGATGTGCTGTACGTTGACCTTCTGGCTTCGACGGTGAAGGAGATGCCCAAGTTTGGCATCACCGCCGACGAGCAGCAGGTCCTGGACGAGGTGCTGCGCATCAAACGTCGCGAGGAACCTTTCTGGGGGATGTGAATGGCCGCGCAGGATGGGAACGGAGCGGACCGGACACCAGAGAATGTCAAGGATCCCTTCAACATGAGGGGGGAGACCGCCCAGATCGTGGACGACCTGGACCGTGCGATCAATCAGGAACTGGACCTCCCGAAGATGGAGTTCGATGAGATCCTCGTTTGCGGCATGGGAGGCTCCGCCGTGGGCGGAGACATCGTGGCCGATTGCCTGTACCCCGTGTCATCCAGACCGCTGAAGGTGGTCAGGTTCCCCGAGCTTCCCGCATGGGCAAGCGAGCGTTCGCTGGTGCTGGTGAGTAGCTACTCCGGCAACACCCGCGAGACGTTGTCCGTCTTCGAGCAGGCAGTGATACGCGGATGCCAGATCATCGCCATAACCTCCGGTGGGATCCTGATGGACCGCTGTGTCGAGATGGACATTCACGTGGTTGCGGTGAAGAAGGGCATACAGCCCCGCAACGCCGTAGGGTACACAGTCGGGTATACGTTCAACATCCTCCGCACTATCGGCGGTCCGGACATCACCGATGATATTCGCAAGGTGCTCCCCGACCTGAGGAAGTACGTCGCCTCCCTCAAGGGAGGCAGGGACAGCGATGCCGTGAAGGCAGCCCGCCGCATCGGCAGGAAGGTCCCCGTGATCTATTCCTCGTCATACCTCTACTCCGTGGCAGGCAGATGGAGGGCGCAGTTCAACGAGAACTCCAAGCTGGTGGCCTTCGACGGCCACATCCCCGACACCAATCACATGGGGGTGGACGGCATGTCCTCCTTCAACAAGGTGAAGATGAAACCTATCCTCCTGATCGAGGACGACATGAGCCGCATGATGGAGAAGCTGCAGAAGCAGACCTTCAATGCCCTGAAGAAGAATGGTCTGAACCCCTACGTGATCAACATCACAGGCAGGAACATCTTCGAGAAGGTGTTCAGGGCCACGCTTCTCGGTGATTTCATATCTCTCGAATTGGCGTTCAGGGATTCGAAGGATCCGCGTGACGTCAGCAGCATATCCTCCCTCAAGGAGCGCCTGTCCGCACTGCTGGGAAAGAACTGACCATGGAGCTGGAATTCGTCGGTGTCGAGGAATCCGAGAACATCTCAGCCATGGCCTTCCCTTTGTACAGAGAGGTTTATACATTCGTATCCCACGATGTGCTGGAGGATTTCCTGGCCAAGAACCAGACCCCGGAGCACATCCGCGAACAGATGGGCGCGGGTATGAGGTACGCCTACATCCTCATCCGTGGTGACAGAGCGGGATACGTCTGCTTCTGCCCCAGGGATGGTTCCATGTTCCTCAGCAAACTCTATCTCCTGGCCGATCACCGCGGACACGGCGTTGGTTCGGACGTTATCGCATACGTGGAGGACATCGCCCTCAAAGAAGGCCTCTCGTCGATCTCCCTGGACGTCCAGGGGGACAACCTGGGTGCGAAGCACCTCTACGAGAAGTTGGGTTTCAAGGTCACCGGCACCGTGGGCTCCTGCAGCCTCCGTATGGAGAAGCCCCTGGGTCTGTGCGAACCTATATAAGCAACGTCCTGTTAGGCGGGGCTACAGGTGTTCAAATGGTTGAATACAAGGCAGTCATCAATGACGTGAAGACCGGCAAGTCCTACAATGTCGTCGTCTCTGGCCACCACGCGAACTCTCTGAACGGTAAGAGCGTCGGAGAGGTCGTGGACGGGATTTTCGTCGGCCTTCCCGGCTACAAGTTGAAGATCACCGGCGGTTCCGACGGAAACGGAACCCCCATGAGGAAGGACCTCCCCGGCAACAGGAGGCGCAAGCTGCTGCTGTCCGAGAGCCTGGGATTCCACGAGAAGTACCCCGGACAGAGGAAGAGGACCGCCGTCCACGGCGCAGTCATCTCCGACAAGATCGTCCAGATCAATATGGCCGTGGCAGAGTACGGCCCCAAGTCCATAGAAGAGTCGCTGGCCCCCGAGGCTCCTTCGGAGTAAGACGATGAAGGTGCCGAGACAGCCCGAGATCAACATCGGGATGATAGGCCACGTGGACCACGGCAAGACCACCCTCACCAGGGCCCTCAGCGGAGAATGGGCCGACAGGCACTCCGAGGAGGTCAAGAGGGGCATCTCCATCAGACTCGGCTATGCCGACGTCGCATTCTACAAATGCCCCAACTGCGAGGGTGCCGCCGCCTACGGCACCTCACCCAAGTGCTCCGTCTGCGGCTCCGACACGGAGTTCCTCAGGGCGGTGTCCTTCGTGGACGCCCCCGGACACGAGACCCTGATGGCCACCATGCTCTCCGGTGCCGCCCTGATGGACGGCGCCATCCTGCTGGTGGCGGCCAATGAGAAGTGCCCCCAGCCCCAGACCAAGGAGCATCTGATGGCACTGTCCATCGTCGGCATCGACAAGATCATCATCGTCCAGAACAAGATCGACATCGTCACCCGCGAGCAGGCCGTGGAGAACTACCGCCAGATCAAGGAGTTCGTCAAGGGCACCATCGCGGAGGACGCTCCCATTGTCCCCATATCCGCCAACAGCGGCGTGAACATCGACAAGCTCATCGAGACCATCGAGGAGCACATCGTCGCCACCACCGTCCGCGACACCGAGTCGCCCGCGCTCATGCACGTGGCCCGTTCCTTCGACATCAACTCCCCCGGCACCAAGCCCAAGGACCTGAAGGGCGGTGTGCTCGGCGGTTCCCTCATCCAGGGGAAGCTGAAGGTCGGGGACGAGGTGGAAGTGGTCCCCGGCATCAGGGACGAGAGCGGCAAGATGCACAGGGTCCTCACCAAGGTCACCTCCCTGGTGGCCGGTGGCAAGAGCGTGAAGGAGGTGGGCCCCGGAGGCCTCATCTCCATCGGTACCTCTTTGGATCCGTCCATCACCAAGTCCGACGGTCTCACCGGCAGGATGGTGGGCATCCCCGGCAACCTGCCGGAGGTGGTCAACGACTTCGCCATGAAGACCGTGCTACTGGACCGTGTGGTCGGTTCCTCGTCGGATCTCCGCGTGGACGAGATCAAGTCCAACGAGCCCCTGATGCTGAGCATCGGCACCGCCACCACCATCGGTGTGGTGAAGAGCGGTAAGGCCGGTTCCGTGCAGGTCATGCTGAAGATCCCGGTCTGCGTGGCCAAGGGTCAGAGGGTCGCCATATCCAGGAGGATCTCCAGCAAGTGGAGACTGATCGGATACGGCATCGTCGAGTAGACATGCAGAACGTCGTCTTGGACACAAACGCCTTACTCATGCCTTTTGAGTTGCGCATCAACATAGATTACGCTGTCAGAGAGGTCCTGGGAGATGTCCATTTCATGGTTCCCGGCCCCCTCATCGGCGAGCTGAAGCATCTCGATCACAAGTACGCGTCGGCAGCCCTGGACCTTGCGAGGAGGTTCGAGATCGTCAAGACCGAGAACACCGGCGACGCGTCGGTGATCGAGCTTGCGATACAGAAGGACGCCTACGTCCTCACCAACGACAAGGAACTTCGGAGAAAATTGAGGAAGGCGGGGGTCCCGCTGATATACCTCAGGTCCGGGACCCACCTTGTTGTGGAAGGAAGATCTTTGGTTTAACCGGACACGACGGCCTTGGTGATGACGATGTCCTTCACTGGCTTGTCCCTCATGTCGGTCTTGGTGGAACCGATCTTGTCCACCACATCCATGCCCTGGATGACCTCGCCGAAGACGGGGTGGGCGTAGGGGGTGGTCCTGTTGTCCCAGTCCAGGTAGGCGTTGTCCACCATGTTGATGAAGAACTGGCTGCCGCCGGTGTTGGGTCCAGCGTTGGCCATGGAGATGGTTCCCCTGACGTTGGAGTGGCCGGAGACGAACTCGTCCTTGATCGTGTATCCGGGACCGCCGGTGCCGTTGCCCTTGGGGCAGCCGCCCTGGATCATGAAGTCCTGGATCACCCTGTGGAAGATGAGTCCGTCGTAGAATCCCTCGCTGGCGAGCTTGACGAAGTTCCCGGCGGTGATGGGCATGTCGTCGTACATCCTGATGACGATGTCGCCCATGGTGGTCTGCAGTGTGACGGTTGTCATGGTGCGGTCATTCCGCCTGCGTCTAATAACGTTTTTCCATCACCCGTACATGGTGTCCCTGCCGTTGGAGGGACCGCTGCTCATCTCCCTGAGCAGCTGCATGTACTCCATGCCGTAGCGCTTGATGCAGAAGAAGCTGTAAAGCAATGCGACGATCGATAGCACGATAAGTGCCAGCATGAAGATCAGAACGGTGCCCTCGTAGCCGGGTACGAAGATCATGATGATCATCAGTACGATGGAAACCTCCGTCTGGAACAGCGCAGGTCTCAACCCATTGAGACGCTCCAGCTCCTCGGTCATAAGGGTGGCGTAGTTCACGTTGTTGCGCACTGCGTTCCACTCATCGAGGATATGACTGGGGATGTCATCGTCGTCGATGTCCTTCAGGGACCTGAGTGCCATGTACCTCTTGAGGACGTTGGAAGAGTTCCTGATGGTGATGAATATCGTCGGCAGGGACATGATCACCAGCAGAAGCGAGATGATCATCAGCGCCTGGAACACGTATTCGGCACCTATGGGGACCATGGCCGTTCATCTCCGATTGCCTATATATCGGTTGAGCAGGAGTCCAGCACCGAGCGGTAGACCTTCACGGTCTTATCCACCTGTCCCTCCCAGGTGAACGCCCTGGTGACCTTCACCGCGTTGGCCGCCAACTCCTTTCTCAGAGCGTCGTCGGTGAGCAGGGTGTTGATGGCCTCCGCCAGTCCCTTGGAGTCCTTCGGTTTGACGTACAGTCCGGCGTCCTTAACGTTCCCGGGCAGTCCGTCAACGTCCGTGCATATCAGGGCCTTACCATGTGCCAGCACTTCCGTGGCAGCCAATCCGTAAGCCTCCTGGATCGAGGGCATCACGAAGAATTTGCATTCCGACATCAGTCTGTATCTCTCCTCGTCGGAGACCCAGCCCCGGAGTTCGATCCTGTCCTGCAGACCATATCTGGAGATCATCTTCTCGATGTGCTGGCTCTCCGGTCCCTTGCCGCACATGACCAGTTTGTAATCCACATCCAGCATCGCCTCCACCAGGTACCTCAGACCCTTGGTGGCCACCATGCGGCCAAGGTTGAGGATGAAGTCCCCCTCGGTCTCGGACACCGGCGGCAGTTTCTCCAGGCAGTTGTCGATCACGGTCATGGTGCTCCCGTTGATGCCCCTGCGTATGAGGTCGTCCCTCACCGCATCGGTTATCGCGATGATGTGGTCGTAGCGGAGCAGCTTCTTGCGGTACAGCCCGTCGTTGACCTCGGAGATGTAATGCTGTATGCCGATGCCCTCCCCCCACATGTTGTGGTAGGTGAACACCTTCTTTCCGTCGTGGTTGGCGATGTCCTTATCGAAGGACGGCGCCCAGCGATACTGGTGGTCCACGATGTCGGGATCCAATCTCTTCAGGGTCTCGCCGACCTCCCGGCAGATGATGTACGGGGGGTTGTAGATGTCGATCGTACGGCAGGGCACCCTGACGATGGTGTAGCCGCTCTCGGTCTCTTCGACGGCCTCGGTGTCAGGAAGCCTGGCGGTGAGTACGCTCACATCGTGCCCCTTATCCGCCAGCACCCTGCAGAGCTTGTGCATCCTGTGCTCTATGCCGCCCCGATAGGGGTAGAAGAACGGGTTGGAAACGACGATCTTCAAGGATTCCATCTACGCCCCGCCCTCGTCCATGTGCTTCGAGCCCTTCTCGATCACGGCCTCGTCGCCGATCAGGCACCTCTCAATGGAGGAACCGATGTTCACGACGGCGTTCTCCCCGATGACGGAGTCCACCACGGTGGCCCCGCAGATCCTCGCCCCCGGCATGACGGCGCTGTTGATTATGGTGGAATCCGTCACGAAAGCACCCTTCATGATCGATGCCCCCTCCAGCTTCGAAGATTGCACCACCGCATCATGACCCAGATATATCGGTCCCGAGGCTTCCGTGTCGGACATGGACCCGGTGCTGCGGGTCCTCTCCGCCATCTCCAGGTTCGCCTTGATCAGGTCGCTGCGCCTGCCCACGTCCATCCATATCCCCTTCAGCGGGTAGCTCCAGATGCGGCAGCCCTCGGCGGTCTTCATCGGCACAAGGTCTTTCGAGAAGTCGTAGAACTCCCCCTCGGGGATGTAGCCGATCATCTCCTTGTTCACGGTGTAGATTCCGGCGTTGATGAGGTTGGACTTCACCTTGTCCTTCGGAGGCTTCTCTATGAATTCGACGATGCGTCCGGTCCCGTCGGGAACGGCGGTGCCGAAGTTCCAGGGGGTGTCCACCGGCGTAAGTGCCAGCGTGATGTCCGCGTGGTTGTCCAGGTGCACATCGATCTCCTCTCTCACGTCCATATCCACGAACACGTCCCCGTTGGCCGCCATGAAGACATCGTCTAAACGGTCCTCCAGGAGCTTGATCGCTCCCCCGGTCCCCAGGGGCTGGTCCTCGAAGGAATACACGATCTCGATGCCCCTGTCCGAACCGTCGCCGATGGTATCCATCAGCTGCTGGGACCTGTATCCGCAGGCCAGGAACACCTGTTCGATGCCCGCTCTGGCGAAAACGTCGATGAGATGGCCGAGGCAGGGGCTGTCCGCCACCGGCAGCACCGGTTTCGGGCGGGTGAGCGTCAGCGGACGCAGTCTCGTGCCCTTGCCCCCGACCATAATGACGGCCTGTCTGACGCCTCTGTACATGATATGACACGGATTGCGAGCGTTCTATAATAAACCTTGAACGCGAAATATATAAGTCCTTTAACCTATCGTGTGTCCACAGGTTCCGGCTTCGCCGGGAAAAAGTCATGAAGGAGTAATAGTATGGATTGGATGACATTCATTACCATCGCCGTCCTGGCCTTCGCTCTGATCATGGTCCTCGCCGGTGTTTTCACCGCGTACTTTGGGACCGGCAAGAGCAGGACCGTCGGCTTTGTGCTTGCACTCATCGGTCTCGTCGTGGGCATCGTTTGGGTGTATCTGACCGGATTCAGTGACATCACGCCGTTCTGCGACGTCCACACCTGGGACGCCGTCTACGATGCCATCATCAACCTGATCGGTATCCTGATCGGTGCTCTGGTCGCGGTCGGCATCTTCCTGTTCGCAGTGATGAAGAGCTGATCACAAACACACGGGGTCCCCCGACCCCGGCAAAAACCCCATTAACATTCTCACACAGATTCAACAAAGAATGCCGAGACGCTGATGTCTGGCTCTTTTCACATTGGTACGCGAATCACTGGTCCTCGGACCGAATAAGAAAAGAAGATGGATGTCCGGGGGTTGCCCGGACGGTTTCAGATGTAGTCGTTCCACTCGGCGTACTCGGGGACGTTCCCCGCGGCGATGGCGTGGAATCTCTCCTTCAGCGCGGCGGCGACGGGACCGATCTTTCCTGAGCCGATTGCCCTCTCGTCGATCATGGTCACCGGTGCGATCTCCGCGGCGGTGCCGGTCATCCAGACCTCGTCCGCGGTGAGCAGCTCGGTCCTGCTGATGTCGGTCTCGATGACCTCGTAGCCCATGTCCCTGGCCACCTGGATGATGGAGTTCCTGGTGATACCTTCCAGGATGCTGTTGCTGGGCAGGGGGGTGTAGATCTTGCCGCGCTTGAACATGAAGATGTTCTCACCGGTGCACTCGGCCACGTATCCGTTGGCGTTGAGCATGACTGCCTCGTCGGCTCCCCTGAGCTTGGCCTCCCTCTTGGCGAGGCAGGAAGTCACATAGGCACCGTTGACCTTCGCACCCGCGGGGGAGCAGAGGTTGTCCGGCCTGTGCCAGGTGGAGGTGATGAGCTTGGCGCCCTTGTCCGCGTCCTTGCCCAGGTAGTTGCCCATGTACACTGAGGTGATGGCGAAGCTGGTGGGAACGCCGATGGGGTTCAGTCCGGTCTCCTCTCCGCAGAGGAAGACGCAGGGCTTGATGTAGTCCACGTTCTTGTTGGCCCTGACGGTCTCCTTGATGGCCTCGAAGACCTCGTCGTATCCGTACTCCTTCCCGCCGATTGTCATGTCGAATCCCATGACCTTGACGCCGTCCAGCAGTCTCTTGACGTGGTCCTTCAGCCTGAAGATGGCCTTTCCCTTGGGGGTGTCGTACACGCGGATGCCCTCGAAGACGCCGGTCCCGTAGTTCAGGCCGTGGGCGAGGACATGGACCTTGGCGTCCTCCCATTTGACGAGCTTGCCGTCCAGCCAGATGAATTCTGATTTCTCCATTTCGGTTACCTCACAGTGCGTTGAGCGCTTTGACATACCGCTCGGGCCGGGAGCGCTCGATGATTTCCTCCACCTGGTCGGATTCGCCGACCACACCGACGTTGCCGCCGCTGGTGGAGATTAGGGCGTAGGCGGACTGACCGCTCTCCTCGACCTCGCGGGCATCGTAGACGTCCTGGAGCTTGCGCAGCTTCCCGACGGCCACCTGTGCCTGTTCACCGTCGATCACGGACATGACGATCCTGGCCTTCCCGGGCAGTTCGCACTTCCCGACCACGATCGTCTCCACGTTGATCTTGTTCCTGGTGAATTCGCCCATGACCCTCTGCATGACGCCGAACTCGTTCTTCACCACGAGAGATATCACATGCATCTCAGACACCTCGTTGTGCATCGCGCACATACTATATTATTTTTAGACGATTGGGGGGGCCGATGAGCGGAGAGGACGGCTGCACCGTCATACTTCCAACTTACAACGAGGAGGCCAACATCGGAAGGATGGTGGAGACCCTCCGTTCGATGTACCCGGGATTTAGGGTGCTGGTGATGGACGACAACTCGAAGGACGGGACCCAGAGCATCGTTTCCGCGATCGCCGAGGGCGACCCGATGGTGAGGCTGGTGGTCCGCGCCCCGGAGGATCGGGGCCTCTCGGCCAGCATCTTCGAGGGCATCGAGCTGACGGAGACCGAGTATTTCATCAACATGGACTCCGACTTCCAGCATCCGCCGTCGGCGCTGAAGGATATCTTCGCTCAGCTGAAGGCAGGCGCGGACCTGTCCATCGGCGTCCGTAAGGACCGCAGCAACCTGTCCTCGTTCACCAGATGGGTGGGCTCCTGGGGCGCTCATTATCTTGCGGCATTCACACTCAGGATGCACGACCGTCAGATCTCCTCGGACATCATGAGCGGGCTGTTCGGCGGCAGGACGGATATGTGCAAAGAGGTCATCCAAGAGCACAGGCAGGACTTCCAGATGCGGGGCTTCAAGGCACTGTTCGACCTGATGAAGTACGTCCCCAAGGACACCCATATCGAGGAGACGGTGTTCGAGTTCGGGGAGCGCCAGGGTGGGGAGTCCAAGCTCAGCTCCGGCATAATCATCTCGCTGCTGAAGCAGTGCGACGGATGGGGCATGTTCCTGGCACATACTGCAGAGAAGGTCTTGGGGAAGTGATTCTCAGGATGGTTATGATCAAGCGGGGTATTATGCCGCCATACTAATCATGAGAATGATATAAAACATATCAAAATGTTTAATTAAACGTATAATATTTTTAATCAATATGATTAAAAGCATTAGATTACAACGTTTCAAATCGTTCAACGATTTGGAGTTCCGCATAACTGGCTCCAAGGGATCCCCGCAGAACATCGTCCTGGTTTACGGGGAGAACGGTGCAGGGAAGACCAATCTGACGGAGTCCTTCGCCTTCCTTCGGGATTCCGTGCTCACGCTCTCTCCCAGCGATACCATCAATCCACTTGCTGATGAGGCCAAGGGCATATGTTACCTCGATCCCTGTGAACGGAAGGAGACCTCCATGCCCGAACTGTGCTCGGAGGTCAGGATGATTGGCAGCGACGACGGTCCGAGAATCACCGTCACGATGTCCGTGGACGGTCATGACGCCAGGTATGAACTGAGCATGGATGCCCGGGGGTTCGTGGTGTACGAGGCCCTCAACTACATGATCAACGATCGCAGCTGACGGTACTTCTCCATATCCTCGGAGAACGCCAGCATAAATGCGGAGCTCGGTCCCACGATATTCTCTTCCGAGTACAAGGGGGAGATATGCGGTCTGATCGACCGCTATTGGGGCAGGCACACCCTCCTATCCATCGTTCGCGGGGAACTGGTCCGCAAGAACGAAGGATTCATGGAAGCCTCGGTCAGGGAGGGTCTGCGCAAGGTGATCGCGTACATCGAGGGCATATGGATCGAATGTCCCTCCGGCAGCGCCGGACACAGCGGACTGCAGGGTCTGATGTCCGGCACCATATCAAGGGATGCGGAGAATATCCTCGATGCATACGAAGGGGCGATGTCCCGTTTCTTCAGACGCATAACCCCCGATTTCGAACGTGCGTGGTACGACCGCAGGGACCTGGGAGGGCGGATACGTTACGAACTGATGTTCGACAAGAGGATATCAGGCACGGTCAGGCAGGTCCCTGCATCTAGGGAATCCTCCGGAATCAGAAGGCTGATCTCCATGCTCCCTGCTCTGCTGGCATATGTGTCCGGGAGAGTGGTGGTGATAGATGAGATGGATTCGGGCGTGCATGTCAAGCTGATCTGCGACATGATCTCGGAGCTTCGCTTGGAACGTGATGAACAATTAATCATCACCACGCACAATATCTCGCTCATGTCCGATGCGGACCCCAAATCGGTGTTCGTCATGTCCAGTGATCTGGATGGCGACAGGACCGTCTCGTCACTCGCGTCCATAGCCAGGACCCAGCGTACCAACAACAATGCCGTCCGTTACTTGAACGGGCTGTTCGGAGGGATCCCGTGTCCGGCGATGCTGGACTTCCCCAACATATTGAGGGGGTTCGAAAGTAGTCTGAAATGATGGGCGAAAGATTCGAGTTATTCCATCGATCAGATTTCGTTAGAATCGACCGAAAATGAGAGTTTACGATCCAACTGTTAATACTCTTGATGAATTTTCATGATAAAAAATTATCAAGAAAAGTGAGTGTTTAAGTACAGGATCATTTTTCTTGATAACGGGTCATCAAATGGCATATCAATCTACGATCCCGGAGTCGGTGGGTCCGCACATGATGGATTACGAGTCCTTCGTGCCTACGAAACAGCCGCTCCGGCACAAGCGCAAGGTCCCCTTCCGGCCGTATCCGGCCCTGCCCACATGGTATCGCGGCCTTGTATCGGAGATCAGGCGCCGGGATTACGACCTGGACCAATACATCATCTCCTCCCGGGATTACATCAAACTGGCGGAGGATGCGTACGCTTCCAATGTCCATTGGACCACCCGCATAGAGGGCAATCCCTTGTCGCAGGAGGATGTGGCCAAGATCACCGGGCGCTTCTCGTCCGGAAGGTATGACGAGACCAATCCGGGGAACATCCAGGAGATCATCAACCACCTGTATCCCATGTTCGTGACCAATCCCGTCGGCCGCATGCCGACCCTCAAGACCGCGGAAAAGGTCCACACATTGCTGATGGAAGGCACGGGCTTCCGCGGGATACCGGGCGAACTGAGGGACGTGGAGGTGTCCGTGCAGACGTCCGGAGGTGAGGATCTCTTCATCTGCTGCCCTCCCGCCCACGTCCGGGAGGAGTCCGAGAGTCTGTTCGACTGGCTCATGTCGTCGCCCTTCGATCCCGTATGTACCGCCGCGCTCTTCTTCCACGAGTTCGAGAGCATCCATCCCTTCCTGGACGGCAATGGCAGGACCGGCAGGACGCTGATGAGGATGGTGCTCCAGGCCGGAGGTTTCGGGAACTGCGCACTTTGCAGGTTCGAGGAGAAGATGCTGAAGCGCAACAACGTCTACTATGACCTGCTGGCATATACCGACGAGACGGGAGATTACACGCCCTTCGTCTGCTACACCGCCGAGGCACTCCTCCAATCGTACACCGAGGCCAACGAGCTGTTCTCGCAGAAGGATCTGGTTAAGGATATGGACGAGGTGTCCCGCACTCTTGCATACAATGCCAAGGACTACGGGACATTCACCCTGGCGGATGCCAGAGTATGGATCCCATCCGTCTCCGACCAGACTCTGCGGAATCGTCTGAACGGACTGGAGGGTGTCGGCATCCTACGCAAGGACGGGCACGGCAAGGGCATGAGCTATGCGTTCAACGACCCCTTCGCAGAGGTGAAGGGGAGGGTGGCCGCCCGGATGGGCGACATCCTCAGCTAGAGTGCAGAGCGTCCAGCCTCTTGTTCCTGAAGTAGAGGAGGATGCCGATCAGCACCAGGGCGAAGTCGAAGATGTAGAATGCCAGCACATAGTTGATGTCGTTGTTGATGAACTTGTTGACCATGCCCGAGACGTAGCCGATCTCGATGATCACCATGAACGCCAGGCTGGTGCCCACGGCGGTGCGGGCACGGTAGGCGCGGGTTATGTTGGCGGGCCAGGCCGCTGCAAAGCAGAGAAGCATGATGGCCTCGAAGATTCCCTCGATCATTCCGATACCTCCGACAGGATGGCGATGCCTTTCATGACCACGCCCAGTACACGGATGGATATTATCGTGTCGGGCAGAATGTCGATACGGTCCGGACGTGCAGCATCCGGATGGCACATCGGTGCGTGTATCCATAGGCTGTTAACGGTACCTTCTCGGGACGGACATCGCGACATAACAACAATCGCAAGGCAGTGATGTTAGAAGGATGGCGGGCTTGAGGGGATTCGAACCCTTGGCCGATGGATTAAGAGTCCATCGCTCTACCTAGCTGAGCTACAAGCCCGTGTGGAACGTGGGATACCGTCATCGTTAATAAAGCTTATCGCCAGCAATCTTCTGAAATCCGCCATTTCGCAACCCTAACCCCTTCCTATAAGTATATAATCGCTATCCGCGTTGCGTGGGAATATGGGTCAGTTGAGAGTCAGAGACATCATGACTACGCAGGTCATCTCCCTTGCCGGTACGGATACCGTCAAGGACGCGACCATCACATTGGCGGTGGACAACCTCTCCGGCGCACCGGTCATAGACGACGATTACCGCCTGGTGGGCATAGTCAGCGAGACCGACATCCTCGAACTGATCATGAAGTACGAGGAGGAGCTCAACATCGAGGACCCCGTGCTCCATCTTCTGGCGTTCCCCATGGACTCGTCCGCAGAGGACCCCGTTCTCATGGAGGCGGCCAAGAAGATCTCCGAGACCAAGGTGGAGGACATCATGTCCCGTGACGTCCTCACGGCCACGCCGGATTCCATGGTCATCGACGTTCTCAGGACCATGCTCAGCAAGGATGTCAACCGCGTACCCGTCCTGGAGAAGGGCGTGCTGGTGGGCATCGTGTCCCGCAGCGACATCATCTTCTCGATCTACAAGAGGAAGATCTGAGGATGGAGGTCCACATACTGGCCAGCGGAAGCGACGGCAACTGTGCCGTCATCCGCGGACCCGAATCCGCCGTCATGGTGGACGCCGGCATCAGCTGCAAGCGCATCATGCATCTGATGGACATCAACGGCATCGACGCCTCGGAGATATCCGGTATCTTGGTGACCCACGAGCATACCGACCACGTCTCCGGCGTCGGTCCCGTCGCCCGCAAGTTGGATCGTCCGGTCTTCTGCACCCACGGCACCTTCGTCAATTCCTCGAAACTTGGTAAGGTCGATTACAACCAGGTCTCCGCCCGCCGTCCATTCTCCCTCGGAGGCATGGATATCATGCCGCTGCCCACTTCCCACAACGCGGCGGAACCTGTCTGCTATCGCATCTCCTCGTCCGAGGGTTCCGTGCTCATAGCCACGGACACCGGCACCCTCACGCCTCCGGTGAAGCAGGCACTGGCGGATTCGGATGTCGCGGTCATAGAATCGAACTACGACCGCAGGATGCTGTCCGAGGGTCCGTATCCGTATCCTCTGAAGGTGCTCATAGACAGCGACCACGGGCACATGTCCAACTACATGTGCGCCGACGCCATCAAGGCCACTATGCGGGAGGGGCGCAAGATCTTCCTGGCACATCTGAGCAAGACCAACAACACCCCGGATGTGGCGAAGGAGACGGTGGAGGCCGTGACCGGCATCCGCCGCAGCAGATTGGACTGTCTCGATCCGACGGTGAAGGACGATACCCGCATCATCCGCATCTGATCTGCATGGCCATGTTGCCGCCGATCAGGATGTCCGCCATGGCCTTCGGCATCTTCACCACGTCGCCCTTGCGAAGGACATAATCCCTCTCGGGGCCGGCGAATGGGGGAATTTGCTCCGTTATCATGATCACCGACATCTCTCCCGTGGCGAAGGGATCCTCCTGGACCTCCGTCGCTTCTACCCTCTCCTGAGGAGGCACGAACCTGTCCTCGTCGTCGATCTCCGGCTCGTTCTCCTGAGGTTCGGGGCCGTCGTCGATGAAGGGCATCTCGCTCAGCGGGCGGTCGTCCCCCGTCGCCTCCGCGGGAACGGCGGTCTTCGGTACTTCCGCTTCCTCCGGGACGGGGGTCTCCGTTTGAGCCTCCGGTATCGCCGGCTCTTCGGCAGTCTGGGGTTTTCCGGGGGATTCCTCCACCTCCGGCGCGATGTCCGGTATGGTGACGGTCTTCTTATGCTCCAGCGCTCCCCAGACCTTCATGATGGCGTCGTAGACGGTGTCGTAGAACTCCGTCTCCTCGGGGGTCAGGGTGTCTATGGGGGATCTGGCGCCCAAGGTGTTGCGGATGGCCAGGCTGCAGATCTTGCTCATGCGGGCCTCGGCGATGCGCTTGGACTCCGACATGACCTTTGAACGGCGGGTCTTCCAGCCCTCGGTGACCAACGAGAACTCATCGGAGGTTATGGAGTTCTGATACTCCTTCTCGATGTTGGCCACCAGCGCGGCGATGGCAGGATAGATGTCCTTGCGGACCGGGGTCAGAGCCTTGGTACCGGTCTCGCTGCGAAGGGTGGACGATACGTCCTCCACGCGCATCTCGCCAGTGTCTCCTTTCCCCGCTCCTGCCATATGATTCGCTATCGGGCGTCCGTATATTAGGGTTTGCTGAATGCTCGAAACCCATAAATCGACAGCCTCCGCTAATCACCCGATGAAGGTCTCCGACATCATCAGGACCGCCGATGGAGGGTGCGAGTTGGACATCCTGGTATCTCCGAGAGCCAGCCGTTCGGGACCCGAAGGGGTGGACCAATGGCGCAGGATGATCGTGGTGAGGGTCAGGGCGCCGCCACTGGACGGCAGGGCCAACAAGGAGGTGGAGGAGGTCCTCTCGGACGCCGCGGGATGCGTCTGCAAGGTGATCAAGGGACACACGTCCAGGCAGAAGACCGTCTTCTTCGTCGGAGGTGCGAATGATGTCGCGCAGAGGCTTGATGGCTGACATCGACGACGATGAGGAGCGTCTCCGCTACCTCGAGGAGGTCCTGTCCGAGCTGCGGGAGCTCGCCGCGGATCACGTGATATTGATCGAGGGGAACAAGGACCGCCGTTCCCTGGAACACCTTATCGGTCCGGATTTCAGATCGATCGAAGTCCAGAGGGAGGGCGGGCCCCTGGCCGCAACGGAACGTCTGCTGGCACATGGTGATAAGGCGGTTATCCTAACGGATTGGGACACCCGTGGCGGAAGGCTTGCCGCAGACCTGGAATCGTATCTGAGATTCAACGGCACCGAATACGACACCAGCATCCGCAGGAGGCTGTCCTCGGTGTGCCGGAAGGACATCAAGGACGTGGAATCCCTGGCGTCATTGTACGATAGACTCTCCGAATCCGTGTCGTTCTGAGATGTGCCAGATCATGTCATTATCCCGTTCCGGAAACTTCATTTCCTTCTGATCATGCCGTTCGGCCCCAATCCGCCACCTTATTAAGATGGATGCCGTTCACACGGTACGGATGTCTAGCAAAGGACTGTTCGTGGTTCTGGAGGGTATCGACGGTACCGGCAAGACCACCCTGGCGGCCAACCTGGCCCAACGCCTCGCCGCCGAGGGCAACGAAGTCCGTCTCACCGCAGAGCCCACCGACGGGCGCATCGGCTCCCTTCTGAGGGAAGGGGTCACCGACGACCCCCGGGCGGAAGCGTTGCTCTTCGCGGCCGACAGGGCCTGCCACACCGCAGAGATCTCGAAGCTCGTCTCGTCGGGCGTGACGGTGATCTGCGACCGCTACTACGCATCCACCCTCGCCTACCAGGCCGCCGCGGGAGCGGCGGACATGAAGTGGCTGCGGGCGATGAACGACGCCGTCATCAGCCGCCCGGACGTCACCATCCTTCTTGACGCGGACCCGGAGCTCTGTTCGGGAAGGATCGACTCCCGTGGGGAGCGCAGCCGCTTCGAGAAGCTGGAATACCAGAAGCGTGTGAGGGAGAACTATCTGACAATAGCGGCCGAGGACGGGTTCAGCGTGATCGATGCCGGCAGAGGGCCGGACGAGGTGCTGGAGGACGCTTGGCGCATCATCATCGGTTTGAGGGATTCAAATGCATCCGTCTGAGGAGATTTTCTGCGAGAAGAGCAACAAGCTCAGGGGCAAGACCATAGTCATCGGCATCACCGGCAGCATCGCCGCCACGGAGTGCTTCTCCGCTATCAGGGAACTCGTGCGCCACGGCGCCAAGGTGATCCCGGTGATGACCGCCGAGGCCCAGAGGCTGGTGACCCCCACCGCCATGGAGTTCGCCTCCGGCCAGAGGCCCATTGTCGAGATCACCGGCCAGGCGGAGCACGTGAACCTCTTCGACAACCAGACCGCCGATGCGTTCCTCATCTATCCCGCCACCGCCAACACCATATCCAAGATCGCCTCCGGCATCGACGACACCCCCGTGACCACCATGGCCACCGTGGCCATCGGTGCAGGGATCCCCACCGCCATCGCCCCCGCCATGCACGACTCCATGATGCGCAACCCGGCCGTGGCAGCCAACATCGAGAAGCTGAAGGCCATGGGCGTGTCGTTCATCGGTCCCCACGTGAAGGGCGACAGGGCCAAGGTGGCCTCCAAGGACGAGATCGTGGCCTGGGCGTTCAGGCTCACCTCCAAGGACGATCTCACCGGCAAGCGCATCCTGATCATCGGCGGACGCTCCGAGGAGCCCATCGACTCCATGAGGATCATCACCAACCGCTCCTCCGGCCTGATGGCCGTGAAGCTGGCCGAGAAAGCCTTCGAGAGAGGCGCTGACGTGGAGCTCTGGATGGGAGGCGCCAGCGTCCAGCTGCCGGAGTACATGCCGGTGAAGAGGTACTCCTCCGTCGCCGATCTGGTGAAGTTGACCGAGGGCATCGACCACGACGTGGTCATCGTCCCCGCCGCCCTGGCGGACTTCGGTCCGGAGAAGGTGGAGAAGGGTAAGATCCCCAGCGACGCGGAGTTCGACATCGTTCTCAAACCCATACCCAAGGTGCTGCCGATCCTGAAGCAGAAGTGCCCCTTCGTCATCGGATTCAAGGCGGAGTCGGAGCTCAGCAGGGCAGAGCTGGTCAAGAAGGCCAAGAACCGCATGGAGCAGTACGACCTGAACGCCATCGTGGCCAACGACATCGACACCGCCGGCCGTTCCGCCACCACCGTGATATTCATCACCAAGGACAAGGAGGTCGACATCTCCGGTCCCAAGACCAAGGTGGCCGACTCCATCCTGGATTTCTGCGTGGCCCAGAGATGATAAGGTATTGGTGTCCGGGCCACATCACCTGCTTCTTCCAGCCGGTGAGGACGGACGATGTGCTCACCACCGGCTCCCGTGGGGCGGGCATACGCCTGTCGCTGGGGTCCGAGGTCACATTGGAGGAGCGCAGCGACCGCAAGGTCGTCATCACAATGGATGACACGGTCTCCGACGCCCCCGTCTCCCGTCGTCTTATCAATGATGCGCGTCCCGACAGGGGATTCGACATCACGGTGGAGAACGGATTGCCGGTGGGTCAGGGATTCGGTATGTCCGCCGCCGGGGCGGTGGCGCTGGCCTTCTGTGTCGCCGACCTTCTGGGGCATGACGATGATTGGGCGTTCCGCGCCGCTCACAGGGCGGAGGTCCTGGAGGGCGGAGGTCTCGGTGACGTGGCCGCGATAAGATGCGAAGGTCATTGCCCTGTCAGGGTCACTCCCGGTATAGACGGCGAGGTGGTCTCGTTCGGTAGCATGCCTAAGCTTTCGCTCGCTGTGCTCGGAGGTACCCTGGGGACCGGGTCGGTGATTAACGACCCGGTACGTTCCGCCAGGCTCTCGGAGCTTGGTTCCAAGGCTGTGGATTCGTATCTCAAGGATCATTCCGCAGAGACCCTGTTCTCGTTGTCGCGGGAGTTCTCCAAGGGCATGGGGCTGGAGACCGAGAGGATGTCCTCGGTATTGGATAAGCTGCCGGGACACGCGGGGATGTGCATGCTGGGTCATAGCATATTCTCCGATCTTCCGGCATCCGAGTTGGAGGATGCCGCCGGGGTGCCGGCGATAGTGTGCGAATCCACCTATAAACCGGTCACTCGTACAGGGTGAACAGCTGGTCGTCGCCGTCCACGTCCCAAAGACCCAGACGTGCGCCGCAGTCTATCCATCCGTGGGCGTAGTTCACCGCGGCGAAGGCGGTGACGAAGTCCCCGTTGGCCCTGAAGTGCTTGGCGTCGTTGTAGTACGAGTTGGCCATGTTCAGGAAGTCGTCGGCCAGACGCTTGGAGAAGCTCCTCTCCGGTGTGACCACCTTCAGCTTCTCCAGCGCCCTGGCGGTGATGGACAGGTATCTGTCGATCTTATCCTCGGTGATGGTGTCCTGCATCAATCCTCCTCCAGAATGCTAACGCTGGCACCTCCGTGCCTGCTCTCCCTCGGCCTCACTTCCGCCAGCATCGGGGTCTGTATCCCAGCGCCCACGATCAGCGCGGTGCCGATGGGCAGCCCCTGGATGTCCTGCTCCATGCCGTCGGTGAGACCCTCCATGGACTGGGCGATGGCCTTCAGGTCGTTGGGGTTGGTTACCTTCAAGATAATCTGCGTGCCGCATTGACTGAGAACGTTCTTGTCGATCTTGGCGGGACGCTGGCTGATGACCATGAGACCCAGACCGAACTTCCTGCCCTCCGACGCTATCGTTCCCAAAGCCTTCCTGCACGAGGTGGCCTCCGCCTGTGGGCAGTAGTTGTGCGCCTCCTCGATGACCATCATCATCGGAGGTACGCGGTTCAACTTGCGCATCTCGAACAGCACGGTGCTCCATCTGCGGACGATCATCTGCTGTATGTCCGGGCTCACGCCCTTGAGGTTGATGATGGTGGTCTTTCCCTTCTGAACCAGCTCGTCGATATGATTGCCGCGCTCTGCGAACAATCCTATGGAGTCCAGATACTCCAGCTCGCTGATCAGCACGGGATTCCTGCCGCCGGTCTCCTCGTTGATCTCGTCGATCAGGTCCCTGACGGAATACAGACCCTTCTTCTCCCTCAGCGCATCGATGGCCTTCTTCAGGGTGGGTAGATGGGTCTTCGTATCCGTGGAGTTGAGAAGGTCCAGGATGTCCCTGGCGTCCAGGGTCTTGAAGGTGAACTTCAGCGGCTTCACGTTCGGGTCGTCGATCATTCCGAACTCCAGGATGCGGTCGGCGAATCCTCTGGGCTTCACGCCGAACCTGAGGTCGGTGGAGGATCCCGGGTCCCGCATGGCCCCGTACTCCCCGTGGGGGTCGATGATCATGCAGGTCACGTCGTGTTTCATCAATTCCTCGATGATATCCCCGGAGATGTAGCTCTTGCCGCCCCCGGTCTTCGCCAATATGCACACGTGCCTCTGCACCAGTTCGTTGATGTCCAGCATCAGGGGCATGTCGTATCCCCTGAGGAGACCCACATACGCACACGTGCGGGGATTGTCCTTGAGGCCCAGGATCTTCTTGATGAACTTGGCCTCCGCCAGGTACACGTCTGAACCGGCCTTGAAGGTGGTCCTGGGCACCTGGAGCAGACCCTTCTCGTCCCTGTATCCGATCACGTCCGCCTGGGCGGCCAGCTTCTCCTCTATGATCCTCTCCGAATCACGGTCCAGACTCTTGTCCAACGTGAGGTTCGTCTTCCTGACGATGCTGCCCACCTGGCACAGCACCGGCCCCACGTCCGGGTGGTCAACCACCACGTAGTCGGAGCGCTCCACCTTCTTGGTGACCCCGAAGCGGAATCCATTGGTACCCACCTCTCCATAGATCGTGCCCACGGGCTCTCTCACATTCGCCGTCGGAGCGACATTCTCCTCGGTGACGATAGCATCCCCATCCGTCATGTGCATCCCATTCGGTAGATGCGCTCGCCCGATATTATATGTGCGGGCGTGTCTGCGTCAGATATAACTACGGGGTCTCCGTACGCCCATGCATGATCATAGTCGGCGGTTCATCCTCCAAGGACCTGGCCAAGGAACTGGCCAGGCTGCTGGATTGCCAGTACGTCCAGGCCCTGTCAACCAGGTTCCCCGACGGCGAATGTTACACCCGTATCGACGAGGAGAGGCTGGAGGACGATGTGGTGATCGTCCAGAACACCTACCCCGACCCCAACCTGGTGGAGATGTTCCTTCTTCAGGATGTGGTTCGCAACCTGGGCGCCAAGACCATCACCCTGGTGATCCCCTACTTCGGATACGCCAGGCAGGACCGCGTGTTCAAGCCCGGGGAGCCGGAGAGCGCCAAGGTCATGTGCAAGCTGCTGGACACCAACTGCGATCGTGTTCTGACCATCGACGTGCACAAGGAGGACATGCTCAGGTACTTCACCTGCGAGGCGAAGGACCTCAAGGCCGCCGCCGCCATCGCCGAGTACTTCAACGGCAAGAAGATCGACATGGTCCTGGCACCGGACATCGGCGCCGCCAACAGGGCCAAGGACGTGGGGACCCGCATGGGCGTGCCCTACGACCACCTGCAGAAGACTAGGATCTCTGGCACCGAGGTCCACATCCAACCGGCATCCTCCAACGTGAAGGGCAAGAACGTCCTCATTGTGGATGACATCATCGCCACCGGAGGCACCATCGTGGCCGCCACCCAGCAACTGAAGGAGGCGGGAGCGCTGAGCGTCACCGTCGCCTGCACCCACGGTGTGTTCGTCAACAACGCCATCGAGAGGCTCACCGGCAGCTCCTTGGATGGGGTGCTGTGCTGCAACACCCTGGAGAACAGCGTCTCCCACATCTCCGTGGCGGGCGTAATCGCGGATGCTCTGAGGTGATCCCCTGACCAAGGCGGACAACTACAATGAGTGGTACCTGGAGATGGTGGAGAAGGCCGCCCTCTCCGACAAGCGCTACCCCATCAAGGGGATGAACGTCTGGACCCCCTATGGCTGGAAGATCATGAGGTTCGTGGACACCTACATCCGCAGGGAGCTTGACGCCACCAACCACGACGAGGTCTGCTTCCCCCTGCTGATCCCGGAGACCGAGTTCAAGAAGGAGAAGGACCACATCAAGGGATTCGATTCGGAGGTCTACTGGGTCACCCACGCCGGTCTTAACGAACTGGACGTGAGGTTGGTTGTACGTCCCACATCCGAGACCGCCATGTATCCCATGTTCGCCCTTTGGGTGAGGTCGCATCAGGATCTTCCGCTGAAGACGTACCAGATCGTCAACACCTTCCGCTACGAGACCAAACAGACCCGCCCGTTCATCAGGGTCAGGGAGATCCACTTCTTCGAGTCGCACACCTGCCACGACACCGAGGAGGATGCACAGTGCCAGATAGAGGAGGACCTGGACATCCTCGGGCGTCTGATGAAGGAGCTTTGCCTACCGTACTTCCTGCTCAGGAGGACGGAGTGGGACAAGTTCCCCGGCGCTCACTACACCGTGGGCATTGACACCGTCATGCCCAACCACCGCACACTGCAGTTGGGTTCGGTTCACCACTACCGCACCAACTTCTCGATCCCGTACAACATCACCTACGAGGACGAGAACGGCGAGCACAAGTACGTCCACCAGACCACCTATGGCATGAGCGAGCGTCTGCTAGGCGCTCTGATAAGCGTGCACGGAGACGACAACGGTCTTGTCCTCCCGCCCGCAGTTGCCCCGTTCCAGGTGGTCATCGTTCCGATCCTGTCGAAGAAGAACGCCGAGGAGGTCAACGCCGAGGCCGAGAAGGTCCGCGACGCGCTCTCCGAGGCCGGCATCCGTGTGAAGCTGGACGACAGGGACGACCGCCCCGGCTCCAAATTCTACGACTGGGAGATCAAGGGCGTGCCGCTGAGACTGGAGCTGGGCGGCAGGGACATCGAGAACGGTGTGGTCACCTTCGCAAGGAGGGACAACTCCGAGAAGGGCACCATCGCCCTGGATTCGCTGGTCCCCGGCGTGAGGCTCATCCTGGACACCATCATGCACGACATGGAGGCCAAGGCCTGGGAGTTCCAGAACGCCTCGGTGAAGCACATCGAGTCCGAGGACGAGATCTCCGGAGAGGACACCGCCGAACAGATGGTCTACAGCTTCGGTTGGTGCGGCGACGAGGAGTGCGGTCACAAGTTCGAGGATGCCCACGACATCAAGATCCTCGGCACTCCGTACATCCCCGAGGACTTCGACGGCAAGTGCATAATCTGCGGCAAGCCCACGAAGTCCAAGGCCTACGCCGCCAGGACGATGTGATCACCTTAGACTTTCTTTGGCGGCCGCGTAGGACCTGTCCGCAGCGGCCGTCGAGGTCCAACCATCTTCCAGTTCCACCAGTTGCAGACCGTATCTCTCGGCGTACTTCTCGCAGTTTTCCTGGAAGTGTTCCTGATCGCCCAGACCGGTCTGCACCTTCATCGCCTTGGTGTATCCGGCCATGTCCATGATCATCCTGAACATGGAATCGTCCTCAGGATCAACGCCCTTGAACATGGTCATGTGCTTGCGGAACTCGTCCCACCCGTTGGCGAACGCCGGAGTGAGATACATGATCCCGGCGTACTTCCTCAGAAGTCTCAGATAGTTGTCGGTGCCGTCCAGCGGGACGCAGACGCAGTCGTCGCAGATCCTGCCGCTGGCGTCGCGTATGATCGTGATCGGATGCACCATGCTCTCCTTGGCCCAGTCATCGATGCCCAGCAGACCGTTCCCGCAGAGCCCGTAGTACAGCATCACCGCATCCACGTGGGGATCCGCCTTCAGCAGCAGCCTGCGGATTTCCTTCTTCAGGTCCTCCGGCTCCTCGTGGAGGCCGGTGTCCATCATCCAGATGATTACGGAATATCCGTCGCCGAATTCGATGCGGTCCTCGAAGAAGTCCTCCTCCGAGCATTCGCGGTATTCGATCCCGGCATGTGCCAGCTTCGGCAGGAGCGTCTCGGTGTTGCTGTTGGTGAGCAGGACGATGTCCTTCTCCTCCGGGTCGGTGGAGAGATTGTGGACCATCTCGTCCTCCAGTATGGGGCATGCCATCATGCAGAGCTTCCCCTTGGTCATGGTCCCTGTCACCGCCTTCCGGGGATAAAAACGCGCACATTCTCTTATACCCGGGAAGCGTGGCCGTACCCATGGCGTTCCAAGAGGGCGAGCTCATCTTCCTGGAGGAGGACAGCGGCAAGAGGCACTTCGCCAGGGTGATGTTCGGCATGATGAAGATCCAGTCCCTGGGTACCATCGACGGCAACCGTCTCAGGGAGACGGACGACGGCTCGGTTATGACCGTGGCGGGGAAGAGGCTCACCGCCTTCCGTCCCGGCACCATGGACCTGATGGGCTCCCTCGAGAGGGGTGCGCAGATCATCACGCCGAAGGATGCGGCTTCCATCATCATGAACACCGATGTCCGCCCCGGATCCAGGGTGCTGGAGGTCGGAGCGGGATCCGGAGGTCTCACCACCGCGTTATTGATGGCCGTGGGCCCTGAGGGGAAGGTGCACACCCTCGAATACGTGGAGGAGAACGCCCAGCGTGCCGGACGCAACATCCGCCGCGCCGGACTGGAGGAGAATTGGTTGTGCCAGATCGGTGACGCACGCACCGTTGAGGTGGACTTCGATGCCGACTGTCTGATCATGGACATGCCAGACCCCCAGAACGCATTGGATAATCTACTCCCCCATCTCCGCCCCGGCGGGAGGGTCTGCGCCTACGTGCCCAACATGAACCAGATGGCGGACGTGGTCAACGCCATGCGCCAGCGGGACATGTGCGACGTCCACGCCCTGGAGAACATCCAGAGGGAGATGGAGGTGCACCCCGGAGGGGTCCGTCCGGCCTTCGAGATGCTGGGTCATACCGCGTACCTGATCTTCGGCCGCAAACGTGCCGTCTGACCGTCCAGAATACTTATTATCGCGCACGCGCATCATCGCGCATCATGACAGTCGTCGAGATCAGGATCGAGCTCAAGAAAGGGGTCGCTGACCCCGAGGGCAGCAACACCAGGAAGACGGTCGAGTCCCTGGGATTCAAGGGCGTGAACTCCGTGAAGACGGTGAAGGTCTTCGAGATGGACATCGACGCCCCCGCCGACCGTGCGAAGGAGATGGGCGAGGAGATGTGCAGGAAGCTGCTGGCCAACCCCGTCATCCAGAACTACAAGGTCACGGTGAGATGAGCCATGTCCGCTGACAGGCTCATGCGCAAGAGGGACGTCCCCTACTCCCTCTACGAGATCGACATCCTCTCCGCCGATGACGGCGAGCTGAAGGAGCTGTCCGCGGAGATGGGCCTCAGCCTCTCCCTGGACGAGATGAAGGTCATCGTCGACTACTTCAGGAAAGAGGGCAGGAATCCCACCGACGTTGAATTGCAATCCCTGGGGCAGGCCTGGAGCGAGCACTGCTGCTACAAGAGCTCCAAGAACATCCTGAAGCAGTTCGTCTTCGCCCTGGACCACCCGGACATCCTGTCCAGGGGGGACGCGGGCGTGATGGCCTTCGACGACGATTACGGATATGCCCTCAGGATCGAGAGTCACAACCATCCTTCCGCCATCGAACCCTACGGAGGCGCCGCCACCGGCATCGGAGGCATCCTCAGGGACGTGATCTGCATGGGCGCCCAGCCCATCGGACTGGTGGACCCGCTGTGCTTCGGACCGCTGGACACCAAGGAGGAGCTGCCTCCCGGCATCAAGCACCCCCGCTACCTGGCCAACGGCGTGGTCAACGGTATCCGCGACTACGGCAACAGGATGGGCATCCCCACCATATCCGGCGGATTCTTCTTCGACGACCGCTACACCGGGAACTGTCTGGTCAACGTGGGCTGCCTGGGCATCGTGAAGAAATCAGACCTGGCGTTGAACTACGCCGGCGGACCCGGCGAGGTGATGATACTCATAGGCGGACGCACCGGTCGCGACGGTATCCACGGTGTCACCTTCGCATCCGCGGACCTCACATCCACATCCGACGAGGACTCCCGCGGAGCCGTCCAATTGGGTGACCCCATAACCAAGGAACCCACACTGCACGCGTGCTTGGAGGTGAACGCCAAGGGATTGATCACAGGCATGAAGGACCTGGGCGGCGGAGGCCTCAGCTGCGTGGTGGGCGAGATGGCCCTGGACGCCGGCTGCGGTGCCGATGTCGATCTCGACAAGGTCCCGCTGAAGGAGGAAGGTCTTGCGCCCTGGGAGATCTGGGTCTCCGAGTCCCAGGAGCGCATGATGGTCACCTGCAAGCCCGAGAACGTCGACGCCATCCTGCAGATATTCGACATGTGGGACGTCCTCGCCACACCCATCGCGAAGACCACCGACATCCCCCACACCCGTCTGTTCTGGAACGGGGAGATGATCTTCGACATGGACCTGGAGTTCCTCACCGGCGGTCCTGTGTACGACCGCCCCTACACAATCCCGGAGTCATCCGAGGGCAGGGCGGAGGAGATCCCCAAGCTCCCGTCCAACAACGACGTGATCCTCTCGCTGCTCTCCGACCTGAACGTGGCATCCAAGGAATGGGCGGTCAGGCAGTACGACCACGAGGTCCGCGCCTCCACCGTGCTCAAGCCCATGGTGGGCAAGATGAACATGACCGGACCCGGTGACGCCACCGTGCTGATGCCGGTGCCCGGAAGGTGGAAGGGCCTGGGAGCCGCCGTTGGGTGCAACCCCTGGTTCTGCACCGAGGACCCCTACCGCGGAGGAAAGGCGGCGATAGACGAGGCCTGCAGGAATCTGGTGGCCGTGGGCGCAAGGCCGCACGCATTCACCGACTGTCTCAACTTCGGCAATCCGGAGAAGCCCGACAGGCTGGGCGAGTTCCGCGAGGCTGTAAGGGGATTAGGCGACATCTGCAGGGCGCTGGGTCTTCCGATACCATCCGGTAACGTGAGCCTTTACAACGAGGCCCCCGGCGGGAAGTTCATCCTTCCCACCCCCATGATCCTGGGAACCGGTCTCATCGACGATGTCAGAAAAGCTGTCTCCGCGGACTTCAAGGAGTCCGGGGACAGAATCTACGCCATCGGCAGGACCAAGGGCGAGATGGGCGCCTCGCTGCTGTTCAGGAGGTTCGGCGGCAAGGGCGGAGAGGTCCCCGACACCGATACCGAAAACCTGATCGACACCATGGACAGGTTGCTCAACGCCATGGACGCCGGCTGCGTCCGCGCATGCCACGACTGCTCCGACGGAGGACTCGCCATCGCTCTGGCGGAGATGTGCATCTCCGGCGACATCGGTGCCGACATCGACCTCTCGGCCATGGACGACTTGGATGACATGAGGAAACTGTACTCCGAGAGCTGCTCCCGCTGGATCGCAGAGGTGCCTGAGGACCGGGCATACGATTTCGAGACGGTCATGGGCGACCGCGCCAAGTGCATCGGCAGGGTGGGCGGCGACAAGTTGACCATCCCCGCATCCGGCGTGGAACTCTCCGTGAAGGAGATGCGCAAGGCATGGAACGATCCCATCTGGAACATCATGGGAGGCGAGTACCAATGAAGGCAGAGGACGTTAGGGTCTGTGTGCTCCGCATGGAGGGCACCAACTGCGAGGACGAGATGGCTCTCGCCTTCGAGACGGTGGGCGCCAAGGCGGAGAAGGTCCATATCAAGCAGCTCACCGGGGTGGTCCCGGCGGACATGAGGCGCAGTCTGGAGGATTACGACGTGCTTGCGTTCCCCGGAGGATTCTCCGCAGGGGACTACATCCGCGCGGGAGCGATCTTCGCCGCCAGGCTGAAGTCATCCGTGGGAGATCAACTGAAAGCGTTCGTGGACGCGGAGAAGCCCGTCCTGGGAATATGCAACGGCTTCCAGATCCTGGTGGAACTGGGTCTCCTTCCCGCGATTAAGGAGTCCATGACCCAGGTGCCCACTGCGGCCCTGTACAACAATGACTCCGGACGCTTCGAGTGCCGTCCCTCCCTGCTGAGGAACGACAACCGCGGCAAGTGCGTGTTCACATCGGAGATCCCCAAGGGCAAGGTGCTCACGATCCCGTCAGCACACGCTGAGGGGAAGCTGTTGAGCAGCGACCCGGACTTCGTCGCCGAGCTGGAGGACAACGACCAGATCGTCTTCAGATACGTGGCCCCCGAGGGAGATGCCGCATATCCGTGGAACCCCAACGGCTCCCCGTCGGACATCGCCGGCATCTGCAACCCCGCAGGTAACGTGATGGGCATGATGCCCCACCCGGAGAGGGTGCTCACCCGCTTCACCCATCCGGACTGGACCAGAGGCTACGACTCCGAGGAGGGGGACGGTTTGCTGGTGTTCATGTCGGTGATGAAGCACCTGATCGGATGAGGGCGAAAGGTGTCGCAGCACACGATCCTAAACATCCGGCCGTCAGGCCGGATGATCTCCTCACCGCATCGTTCATCAATGTTCATGATAGTACATTGATGATACGGCATTTCGAACACTCGTCCCTCACACGTCGGGATTAATATGGCCAATCTGTTACACATAACGTTCGATGCGACGGTAGTCCTGCGGCAGGGCCTGATGACACGGTCCTGCGATCCCGCAAAGGGCCGTATGATCGTCTGGAAGTGATAGGGTGGATATGGGATCTGTCAAGCAATGGATGCGCAGTCTGTTCGGAGTGATGATCATCGCAGGCTTGGCGATACGTCTGATCCTCGCCCCGTTGTTCACATTCAACAGCGACATCAACTGGTGGTCCCTGGTCATCACCACGGAGCAGGACGGCATGGGCCTCTACGACACCCTGTCGTACTTCTACACCCCCCCGTGGGGGTATGTGCTGGCGTTCGTATCCCTGTTATGTCCGTTGCTGGGGGTGACGGATTACGGCACCTTCGTTCAGGACCTGGTACCGTTCATCGGCAGCGAGATGACCGTGAACGCTCTGGTCCCGAGCATGGCATACAGCGTCGTGATCAAGATCCCACTGATATTGGCGGATCTGGCCGTCGCTTATCTGATATACAAGGTCGTATCCGAACGCTACGGAGAGGGGAAGGCGACGCTCGCATCCGCGCTCTGGTTCCTCTGCCCGTTGACGATATTGGAGTCCAGCGTCCATGTGATGTTCGACAATCTTGCCGTACTGGGCACGCTGATGGCCTTTATCCTACTGTCGAGGTGCAGGTACTTCCTGGCGGGTGCAGCATTCTCGCTGGCGGTCCTGATCAAGTTCTTTCCGGTGTTCCTGATATTCATCCTCGTGGCCATCCTGTTCCGCAAGGAGGGATTCACGGCCCGGGGGGCAAAGGCGTTGATTGATGCGGTGGCAGGCGCATTGGCGGCCTTCATCCTCACATTCCTCCCATCCATCCTCACGGGTGACTTCTGGGAGGCGATGCGTTTCATCGTCTCCCGTGTCGGAGCATCCCCGGAGATGATGGAATCCATCTTCACACCCACCGTCACCATCGCCCTCCTCGCCGCGGTCGTCCTGCTGATCGCGGTCGCGTGGTATGTGGTGAAGCGGACCGACATCGTATCCCGCATCCTGACGATGGCGCCTACGGAATCCTTCCACATGAGATTGCGCAAGGCGTTGGTGCTGGTCGCCCTCCTCGCCGCGGTGGCGGTGGTCGTCACGACCCTCTTCGGAAGCTTTGAAGGTTCCTTCTCCGAGGTCTTCGAGGCCTTGGGCATGCGCGTGGTCACCATCCTCCTGATCTGTTCGATACTCTTGAACATCTACCTGGCCTATCGCCTGTTGTTCATAGACGATAAGGACGACCGGCAGGCGGCGACATTGATCATGCTGTCCGCATTCGCCATATTCCTCTGGCCGCCGGCGCCGCAGTACGTGGTCCTGTTGATCCCGTTCGTTGCGGTGTTTGCTACAGTCTACATGCCCGCCCTCATCCGTCCTACCATCGTGCTGGGGGTGTCGTTCACCCTCTATCAGCTCATCCTCGGCAACGTCTCGGTGTTGTACACACTCTCCGTGTACGCCGGATTCCCCTCCATGGGTTCGCTGATCCCGGTGTTGGAGTTCTTGACCTCGTATGTCGGACCGATCCCCATGATCGGGATCTTCATGGTCGTCTTCGGAGGGGCGGCCTATATCTCGATGCTATACGTCCCTTACAGATGGTACAGATGTGCGGAGGTGAAGGATGAGGAATCCTGAGGTGGCAATCCTGACCGTCATAGCAGCGGTGCTGGTGGTCGGGTGGGCGGTGATCCAGGCGGACATGTTCGCAGACACTTCTGCGGACATCTGGAACGACGATGACAGTATCAACGTCACGTTGAACGGATTCCTTCCCAGCGGCTATTCGTACAGCATATACGCAGGTATGGACGTGTCGAACAGTCTGTACTATTGGTATGACACCTCCATGCCTGGAATGATATATCATAGTCAACAGGTCCAATTCTACGACGCTCTGGATTCCATGCTGGAGTTGAGAGGCTACACCAAAGGCCAGCGCATCGACACCGCCGCATTGACGGAGCTGCTGCAGGACACCGGCAATGCATCCGGCAAGGCGGTCTACTTCTGCGCAGGAGTTCTTCCGAAGGCCGTTGTCGAAGGCGATCTGTTGAAGAACTGGATCCTGGCAGGGGGTACGATTCATTGGAGCATGGGAGAACTCGGCAAGAGCGTGACCTCCGAGAGCGGCATCGAGGAGTTCGATGCCACCTATTTCTTCCCGGAGGGGACGATAGCCGAGTCGACGCTTTCCGCAGGTGTCACAGCGACATACTGGTCCGAGAGGATGGGTGTGACACTGACTAACTGCTCCTACGGGGTGAACGTACAGATGTTGAACGATGCGGGATACAACACCGTGTCACTGGGTCTGTTGAACGAAGAAGGGTTCTCATCCTACGCGGTCACTGATTACGGTTCGGGCCGCATATATTCCCTGGGACAGTTCAACAACAATACCTATGAGGCATACTACCTGATGGCCTCTGCGGATGTCATCGCCTACGGCATCGACACCGGCACCACGGAGGTGCTCAGCGGTTCCGGCGACAAGGGCTACGGCACCAAGCAGTTCACCATCGAACACGCGGCGACCGCGGGGGAGATGCTGATCGTGAAGATAGGGATACCGTTCACCAACTGGGCGAAGGTGTTCACCCTCTGATCAGAGGTCCACCTTAACTTCCACCTTGCTGCCGTTGTCAAGACCCAGCGTGCGTCTTAGGTGGTAGTGGCAGATGATCTCGATGATCTCACGGTAGTGGGAACGCTCGGGAACGATGATGGCGCAGTCCATGTTCTTGATCTTCGCCTTGTAGACGATCACGTTACCGAAGGTGCGCTCGTCCCGGGTGAATCCCTTGACCACATGTCCCTTGGAGTTGCGGATGACCTCCAGCTTGCCGATGTCGTCGGTAGCGATCTTCAGATTCAGCGTGCCCTGGAAGGGGGTGAACCCGAGGATGTCCTCGAACTGTGCCACGTACTCGGGCTGGCAGATGTAGTATCCGCCCTCGCCCATGCCGTCGGCAACCTCTCCGTGGATGACCATCTGGTCGGTGTACTCGAAGATCCTGCGGTACTCCAGGTATTCCTTCCTGAGCTCCGCCGTGCCTTTCTCGGTGAGCCTGATCTTCTGCTTCCTGGCACCCAGGTCACGTTCGATCAGGTCCATCTCCAGCAGTTCGAGGATCCTCTTGGAGGCGGACTGCTGGCTCATGCCAAGGGCGTCCCCCAGCTCCCTGGAGGACACTGCTATGTAGTCGTCGACGCCTCCCAGCAGCGCTATCCTCCTGAGGGCGAAGGTGAACTTCTCATCCATCGGATGCCGATATCGCATCCCCGTTTATAAGAACAGTGAAGGGTTTTGAGACCCCGGCGGTGCCGGGGGATTTGGACTCAGAACTTGGCCTCGGAGAACCACACGTCGCTCTTGGCGGAGAGCAGTGCGCAGACCAGGGGCAGGATTCCGAAAACCAGCAGGATCAGTCCGTAGACCAGGCTGAGCATCTCGATGATGACTCCTGCGATGATGATCGCGTAGAGCACGAATGCCATGATGGTCAGGACGCCCTTTCCCCACTGGCCGTTGCTCTTGAAAGCCCCGGCGAAAGCGAAGAAGATGACTGCGATCAGGAGGTAGAGGATCATGGTCCTGAAGAATCCTTCCTGATTGAGGTCGAAGTTGGCGGCCAGCATCATGAGCGCGACCACACCGCCCAGCGCAGCCACTACGGCTCCGAGTTTGAGCGAATTGGTAGATGTCTTCATGATTAGCACCTTTGGATTGCTGTCGTATCTTTTTCTTCGTATTAAAAGGATGGACGCAGGCAGGCGCCTGCGCCCATGGGTTTCAATACGATTCCTCGTCCGATGCCATCAGCTTCAGGCCCTGCATGAGTGCGCAGAGCACCATGCCGATGGCGGAGGCGGTGGTCAGGATGGCGGATCCGCTGAACACGACCAGGACGGTCACGACGCCCAGCATGATGCACGCTCCCGCGGTCATGTACTGACCCCTCTCCACATTCCTCCAGACCAGGGCCAGCAGCGCCAGTCCTCCGAAGACCAGGGCCGCGTCCCTCAGGTAGAAGTGGAAGTCGCTGACACCGAGGTCGAACAAACCGGCTCCCATGAAGCACAGGCCCGCCAGAACGGTCAGGGCGCCGGCGTAGGCCATCTTGGCGTCCTTCCTGTTGGCGCACAGCCCGTATCCGGCCACGGCCAGGGCGGCTCCCGCCACGAACGTACCGACGAAGGCGAAGGCACCCTCCATTCCGCCGGCGATGTTGAGCACACCGATGGTCTGCATGGGGTCCCAGCCGGTCAGCAGCACGGCAAAGCCGACGCCGATGATGAACAGCGCACCGGACATGACGGCGGCGGCACCGGTGCCGCGGATGCCCAGGGGCTTGACGGCGTTGCACTCCGCGTCCACGGCCTCGAAGGTGTCCACGATGTCCTTGGAGGGCTTGGCGGTGGCCAGGGACACGATTATGATGGCCAGGGCGGACAGGATGAATCCGGGCAGCAGCTCGTACAGTCCGTTGAGTGGGTTGTCGGTGAGCTGCATGCCGTCCACGATCAGGCCGCTTCCCAGGAAGGTGTTCCACAGGATGGTGACGGCGAATCCCACGATGATACCGGCGATGGCTCCCTTGGAGTTGGTCCTCTTCCAGAACAGGGCCAGAAGCACGAGGGGACCGAAGGCGGCACCGAATCCGGCCCAGGCGAAGGACACCAGGTTCATGATGGTCTTGTTGTCGCCCAGCGCGATGACCAGTGCGATCACGGAGATGACGATGACCACGGCCCTGGAGATCCAGACCAGCTTCTCGTCGGAGATGTCGTTGCCCTTGCGGTGCTTGTAGATGTCGTTGCTCACGGCACCGGCGGCCACCAGCAGCTGGGAGTCGGCGGTGCTCATGATGGCTGCCATCAGGGCGGCGAAGATCACACCGGCCAGCACGGGAATGGCAACCGTCCACAGGGCGTCCACGGCGTAGATCATGATGTGCTCGGGGTTGAAGTCCCCGGTCATGATGCCGGCGCTCTCCGCCCATGCGCGGCCCACCAGACCGATCAGGCAGGCGCAGGTCAGGGCGATGATGACCCAGATGGTGGCGATGCGCCTGGACCTCTTGATGTCCTCGGGGTTCTTGATGGCCATGTACCTGACCATGATGTGGGGCATGCCGAAGTATCCAAGACCCCAGGCGAGACCGGAGACGATGGTGATGGCGCCCACGGACATCATGTCAAGACTGAAGTTGGGGTCCAAGCCGGCAACGCTCTCGATGGCCTCCCAAGCGGCATCCATGCCGCCCAGCTCGCCGATGAGTGCCAGAGGCAGGATGACCACGGCCACCAGCATCAGCATCCCCTGGAGGAAGTCGGTCCAGCAGACCGCGTTGAATCCGCCCAGGAAGGTGTATATGATGACCACGGCCGCACCCACGATGATCAGCAGGCTCAGGTCCACGTCGGGGAAGATGGCCTTCAGCACACCTCCGCCGGCCACGAATCCGGATGCGACATAGAATGTGAAGAACACGAGGATGACGATCCCGCTGACCACACGCAGCAGGGTCTTGTTGTCCTCGAAACGGTTGGTGAAGAACTCGGAGACGGTGATGGCGTTGTCCGCCTTCTCCGAATAGATCCTCAGACGCTTGGCGATGATGAGCCAGGCGAAGTACGTTCCGACGGCGAGTCCGATCCCGATCCAGACCTCGCCTACTCCCGCCATGAGAATGGCGCCGGGCAGTCCCATCAGCAGCCATCCGCTCATATCGGATGCCTGTGCCGAAAGGGCCACCACATACGGGTTGAGCTGCCTGTCCGCCAAGAAGTACTCGTTCATGCCGGTCTTCTTGTCGTAGAAGTAGGCGCCCACCAGTATGACTATCACGAAATACGCGATGAAGGTAGCCAGTACGATAGCGTTCATGCTTCCACCTATACTGTAGTTCAGTGGAAGCGTAAGGTGGGGAAGATTATAAAACATGACCGATGCCGGTCACTGTCTGGGACAGTGCCGGCATCGGTATTTCATTCAGTCTTCTTGCGGGAGAAGCGCTCCTCCTTGGGCATGTTCTCCCATTTGCCGAATTCGATGGATGTGTTCGCACCCCTCTCGGGGATCTCCACGTCCAGGCCGCACTTGCGGTCCCACTTGGCGCCGATGACACGCATCTGCTCCCCCAGATTGATGGATTCCACCACCTCTTCCATCTTGCGGGTCTTGACCAATACGAGAAGACCTAGATTGGTGACGATGCTCCCCACGATGTCGGCGAGGAGATCGTCGGTGGTGTCGAAGATGGAGTATGACATCCAATACTGTCCGGCTAACCTGTCCACCGTCCACTCCATCAGCTCCCATGCGCATCCGAACCCGATGGTGATGATCACGCTCATGAACATCAGCGGATACACACCGAGATTCACCCCGCGGGTGTATGTCTGTATCACGGACAGTCCGGTGAATACGATCATGGAGACCACCACGCCTGCCACGCTGTGGGCGATGACGCTCCAGTACCAGAGGTCGATGTAGAATCCCAGGTACAGGGACACGGCGTGCATGTACAGGCATCCGGTCACCAGGAACAGGAACCAGTAGGGTGCCCTGAACTTCCCAGTGATCCTCATGATCGGCAGGATCGCCGATATGAACATGGAGGCGCCCATGGTCAACGCTATGTACACCGGATCGTGCTCGGTGCTGCCGTGTCCCAGGAATGCCAGGATCATCATGATGCACAATATCCCGGGAAGGATGATCGCCAGTGCGATGTCGAAGTAATATTGGCGCCTGGTGTACTCGATCATGCCCAATCCTCCAGGATGTGCTCGGATCTGAGCAGCTTGACGTTCCTGAGCTTCATGCCCCGGTTGACGGCCAGTGCGATGATCGCAGCGGCGACAATCACCGCCAGGTACTCCCAGCCCATGTAGTAGTTCATGGCCATCTGCTCCTCGTAGGGAATGCCGCGGTTGTAGTTGTAGAGGTAGTATCCTGCGCCGATGAATCCGCCCATGGCCAGGGACGTGAAGAAGATGTACACACCCATCATCACCGGGTCAAGGCGCACGCCGCAGTATCCGATCAGGATGCCGATGATGGCGAACGCGGTGGCGATGTACACGGGAATGGTGCAGATGATGTCCATCTTCCACCAGAAGTCTCCTGTATCGATGAGCTGCCAGAACTCCAACACGTCCACCAGGACGCAGGGGATCATGAGTATGCCTATCGGGAGGAAGTACAGCTTCTTGACGTATCCCCTCTTCTCGCCCATGACGAACAGGGTGAAGAGGACAAGGGTGGTGATGATCCCGGCGCCGATGAGATCGGATTCGTGAACGAACAGTCCGATGATGAGGGATGCGATGGTGATCAGCATGCAGACGATCAGCATCACGCGCCTCCACATCAGTGCACGGGATGCGGCGGTTGACTGGCGGTCCATGTGGGGCCCATTCATTATACATATATGAATGGCAAGGGTGAATCCTCAGACGAAGGATGCGGCGGCGTAGCCGACCACCGCGTTCTCGTCGTAATGCAGGGTGTCCCACGAGTTGTTGTGGGCCAGGATACTTCCGTGCTCACTGCCGGTGGCCATGATTGCAGCTGCGATGGGACCGAACCCGCAGACGCTCAATCCGTCCTCGTGGATGCGGCGGTAGATGCCGTTCACGTCACAGTCCCTTACGCATTCCAGGAACTTTGAGTCCAGCCTCTTCTCTTCGCCGTCGGGGATGTAATGGCAGAGGTCGCTGGACGCTATGACCAAAGTGTCGATGCCCTCCGTCGCCTCCCTTACCGCGTCGGCCAGGAACCTGGCGGATGAGATGTCCTGCCTGGAGAGTATCACCGTCACCACATGCGGATCCGGGTCTATGTATTGCAGGAACGGGATCTCCACCTCTACGGAGTGATCGAGACGATGGGATGCCGGGGAGTCGGGGATCAGCTTGGCCAATCTCTCGGATATCTCCCGATGGGTGTCGCATATCCCCAACGGCGTCACGTACGGTTCGGAGCACATGGCCATGTCGTAAGGTATCCCGTAATGGTCCGGACCGATGATCACGTACGCCTCCGGCAGACCGTCCTTCAGTATCTCGGAGAACGCGTGTGCGGCAATCGGTCCCGAGGCCATGTATCCCGCATGGGGCGCCAGCACCGCCCTCAATCTCCTGGACGAACCCCTCTCGGGAACATGTCCCGGACCGAGGGGGTGGGCGAAGCACGCCTCGATAGTCCTGCGAAGCTCCCCCGCATCGGCGGGATAGAATCTGCCTGCGACCGCCGGTTGACGCATAATGAAGAAAAGAAGAGATTGAGGGGGTAAAAGGGTTTCAGAGCTTGGACTCGAAGTCCTCGATCTCTGCCTTGAAGTCGGCGGGGTCCTTCAGGTCGCCCCTGGCGAGCAGGACCTCCCTGGTGAGGAGCCAGTAGACGCAGGCGAGAGAGCGGCGTCCCTTGTTGTTGGTGGGGATGACCAGGTCCACGTTCCTGGTCTCGTTGTTGGCGTCGCACATGGCGACGATGGGGATCTGGATGTCCAGGGCCTCCTTCAGGGCCTGCTTGTCGGCTGCGGGGTCAGTGCAGACCAGGACCTCGGGCTCCATGAAGCCGGCGTTCTTGGGGTTGGTGAGCGTGCCGGGCACGAAGCGTCCCGCGGAGGTGGGGGCGCCGATAGCCCTGGAGAACTCCCTGGCGGGCCTCTGGCCGTAGGGCCTGGCGGAGACGACGAGGATCCTCCTGGGGTCGAAGCGGGCGAGGAACGCCGCGGCGGCCCTGATCCTCTCGTCGGTCTTCTTCACATCGAGGACGTACAGACCGTCCTGCCTGACCTTGTAGATGAAATCCTTCATGTCGGCGCTCTTCTGCTGGGTACCGATGTGAACTCCGGAGGTCAGGTAGACGTCCTCCTCGATCAAAAGTCCAGTGTTCTCAGTTTCACTCATTTCCAAACCTCAATCTCTTTTGACAGTGATGGGGACCAAGCCCGCGTCATACTCCATCATCGCGACGTCGACAGGATCCAGCATGTCCTCCGGATAGTCGATGAGGACGGGTGCGCCGAGGGATATCTGTAGCGCCCTGGCGCCGACGATCCTGGCCTTCTCGAATCTAGTGTCACTCATGGTTGTCACCCTGTGGAGTAACACGGGTATTAGGGTGGGTCATATAAAGCTTTTGGAGATTTTCACCCACTTCCTCTTAATATAGCCTATAAGGGGGACATGGGGCAACGGATATCTAATACCGCGCCGTTGGAGGTCCCATGGATGACGGACTCGCCATGTGCGCCGCGGCCTTCATGAGGAACAAGGGGAAGGACGTGTTCGCGGAGAACGACATACTCATGGGTATGTCCATGGACCTCAGGTGGATGTCCCACAGCGAGGCCAAGGCGGTGCTGTCCGCCATGATCCGCGACGGCGTACTGGTGAAATCCTCCGGCGTGTATCGTCCCGCCCCCGACTTCCCGGTGCTGGACATCCCGGTGGCCTACCGTCCCCCCAGGGACCTCATCGAGAGGGCCCTCAAGCCCTCGGAGACTCCCGCCGAGGTCCCGGCGGAGCAGAGAGAGCACGTGGATGTGATGCCGATGCTGATGGAGGCGGCGGAGTCCGCCGGCATGAAGCGCAGGGACCTGATATCCAAGAGCAATCAGATCTGCAGGGACATGGGTATACACATAGAGGCGGCAGCGCTCATCGTCCTGAGGGATGCCGGCGTCGACATAACCGAACTGGCGGGGAAGGTCAGGGAGTCAATAGTCTCCCGCTGACTCATTCCTTCTTGATGAAATCGGCCAGGGTCATCTTGGCGTTGGGGTTGCCCCTTCCGATGGCCCCTCCGCCCTGCACGGTCTCGGTCAGGGTGATGTCCAGGGCCTTCTCTATCTTCTTGACAAGTCTGTCGTCGGGGGTGAGGGCCTCGGACTCCACCTTCATGATGATACCCTTCTTCTCGCTGATGGAGGCCGCGAACTGCTCGGCATCCATGCCCCTAGCGGACCTGGCCTTCCTGATGGCCTCGCCGTAGCCTTCGATGAGCTGGACGTTGTCCCTGCCCGCATAGACGTCCTTGGTCTGCATGCGGCGGTTGCGTCTCTCCAGCCTCTGCTCGATGATCTGTGCGCTGGGTCCCTGGGAGGGCCCGGAGGCTCCCCTGTTCTCGTCCCCGAACTTTGCGCAGTTAGGACATACGTTGAGCTTGGTCCTCTCGATGAAGACAGGACGGGTCACAGGCACTTCCTTGCCGCACATCTCGCACATCATGCCCCGGCGATATCCATTGTCGGATTAATACTTGATGACCCAACCCTGTGGGACGATGACGCGTCCGGAGACACAAAAAAACATGGATATACCGTGCTGGCACATGTACTGGCGCATCGAGGTGCCAGTCACATGCACCCGACGCGCGGTGGCGTACAAAATAATAAGAACAGGGTGAGCATGGCAGGTATGAGGCGATACCTTGGACGGGAGTGCAGATAAGGAGACCATCGCAGAGCTCAGGGAGAGGATCCAGAACCTGGAGGAGCGCAACGTCAGGCTCATGGAGGACCTCCAGACCGCGGAGAGCGACAAGCGCTATTCCGACGGCGAGCTGTACAGGCTGCAGAAGGATCTCACCAGGCTCAGGAACGAGATGGAGCGCATCAAGTCCCCTCCGCTCATAGTGGCCACCCTGCGCGACGTGCTCCCCGACAACAGGGTGGTGGTGAAGAGCTCCACCGGTCCTGATTTCGTTGTCGCCGTATCCGAGTACTGTCCCCGCGAGGACCTCATCGCAGGATCCAGGGTCGCGTTGAACAAGCAGACCCTGGCGGTGATGAGCGTGCTCCCCACGCCTTTCGATCCGGCGGTCTCCGACGCGGAGATCATGGAGAAGCCCACCGTCACCTACGACGACATCGGCGGTCTGAAGACCCAGATGCTCGAGCTCAGGGAGGCGGTGGAGGATCCCCTGCTCAGACCCGAACTCTACGCCAAGGTGGGCATCGAGCCCCCCAAGGGAGTGCTCCTGGTGGGTCCCCCCGGTACCGGGAAGACCCTCATGGCCAAGGCCGTGGCCAATGCTACCAACGCTACCTTCATCAGGATGGTGGGCTCGGAGCTGGTGCAGAAGTACATCGGAGAGGGTGCCAGACTCGTTCGCGAGCTGTTCGACCTGGCGAAGGAGAAGGCCCCCAGCATCATATTCATCGACGAACTGGATTCCGTGGGCGCCAAGAGGCTGGACGTGACAACCTCCGGAGACCGCGAGGTCCAGAGGACGCTCATGCAGCTCCTGGCCGAGCTTGACGGATTCACGCCCATGAGCGACGTGAAGATCATCGGCGCCACCAACCGTCCCGACATATTGGACGACGCCCTGCTCAGGCCGGGCAGGTTTGACAGGATCATCGATGTGGGTCTTCCCGACACGGATGCCCGTGCGGAGATCTTCAGGATCCACATATCCCACATGAGCGTGGAGGGCGACATCTCCCCTAAGAGGCTGGCGGACATCACCGACGGCGCCTCAGGCGCCGAGATCAAGTCCATCTGCACAGAGGCCGGAATGCTGGCGATCCGCGACAACCGCGACACCGTCAACTACGACGACTTCCTGCACGCCAAGACCAAGGTCCTGGAGGCTGGCAGGAACAAGGTGAAGCAGGTCCCGGCAGCGATGTTCGGATGATCAGCTGATATCCGGGTCCTCGCCGCCGAAGAATGTCATCTGGGCCGCGGCATAGATCTCCTCCATGCCGAAGCCCTCCTTTGCGGACACCGCCCTCATGCTGCCGAAGGTGCCGATGTCCTCCAGGGTCTTGAACAGCTCCATGCCTATCACGGTCTGAGGGTCGGTGTCACGATCGAGCAGGTCGCCGTAGAGGCTGTCCGCATCCTCGAACCATTCCAGCAGTTTGTCCCGCTCCTCATCCTCCAGCAGGTCGGTCTTGGTCAGGACGTCTATCGTGGGAAGACCCAGACGGAACTGTACCAGGGTGGATAGCATCTTGCCGGACACGAACCCGTTGGATGTGCGGTAGAGCATGGGGTCGGAGGTGTACACAACCATGGACTTGTCCTTCCCCAAGGCCTCCACGATCCTCAGGGATGACTCCCTGAAGGCGAAGAGTTCCAGCTGTCCCGGCGTGTCGATCAGCACGAACTTGGTCTTGAGGTCCTGCAGGGCGTCGGTGAGCTTGTTCACGTTCATGGCCATCAGGTCGGACGCGACCACCTGTGCGCCGTTGGGTCCCAGGCTGTACTCCTGCATCACCTCGTCCAGGATGATCCACTCCCGGATGTCGATGTCCGCCGCATACGGCAGGGCATCCGCGCCGGGGTCCAGATTGACTATCACGGAATCCACACCGTTGTAGTCCAGCCATTCCTTGTAAGCCTGCACCAGCGTGCTCTTCCCGCTCCCGGCGGTCCCGACGAAGTAGATGAATCTCATGGGAAACCCTTCATCTCCCATGCCTTCCCCTTTATTCATCTTTACCGCGAGATGATATATCTGTACCGTGATTGAGCGGGCATGACAGACGAGAACTACGGCTTCTGTCCCGCCTGCGGCGCGATGCTGACGGAGGATTCCGCCTACTGCCCCAGCTGCGGCAGGCCTCTCCATTCGGAACCCATGCCGGGGTCCTCTCCCGCCGGAGGATACGGGGGCCATGTCAACAAGTCGCAGCAGTCCATGGGCGGCGTATTCCTCATCGCATTCATACTGACCGTGCTGTACTGCGTAGTGGCCATCCTGGGAGGTATCGGCATAGCGCTCAGCGCGGATAGTATGGTGAACATCCTGGAGCAGTTCGCCGCCGACCAGGGCATGACCCTGCAGGAACTGTTGGCCACCTTCGGCTACAACATCAGCGGAACCCACGACCAGATCGTGTCCCAGCTCGCCACAGCCGGCTGGCTCACCGCCGCCGTGGCCATCCCCGCCGTCGTTTCAGTGTATCTGTGCTACAAGCGCACGTACTTCACCTACGCGGTGATACTGCTTGCCGCCGCTTCCATCCTGGCGTTCTTCACCGAGGGGATCATCGGCGTCATCATCGGCGTGCTGGTGACCATCGGCGTGTACACGTCCAGGGATTACTTCGCCAGCTGAAACAGAATAAAATGATGGGGCCGGCGGACCGGCCCCGTCATCGTTTTTTTCAAATCTTCCTGAGGTAGCCCAGGTTGGGTTCGTAGATCAGACCCTTGTCCATGAGGGAATCGGATATCTCCTCCACCTCCGCCTCGGAGATGCCCTCCATGGCCGCCCTGCGGTCGATCTCCGCCCTGGGGGCGCCCTTGCTGTGGATGTCGTCCAGCTCCTCGATCAGTCTGAGGATCACATCCTCCTTGTCCAACGCGGACATCCCGCTGTCGTTGTCGCCGCCCTCGACCTCTATCTCTTCGGGGGCGTCGGGGACCTCCTCGGGAAGACCCAGGTCGATGGTGCGGTCGGGCAGCAGCATCCTCAGCGCCGACTGCAGCACCGAGAGGTAGCGGGAGGAGTCGGGATCGCCGTAGTGCTCATGTGCCAGTATGGTGCCCTCGGCCTCCTGTGCCGTCAGACCCATACCTATCAGGGCGTTGGCGTTCGCATCGGGGTTGCTCACGGTCTTGCGCAGCTTCAGCAGACGGTCCCACATGCTCTCGGCCGCATCCAGCACCCACATGTTCCTGGTGTCGCCGTCGATGGACATCATCTTCTCCGGACGCAGGGACACGTAGACCCTTCCCTCTTCGGGGGAATAGGTCCTCACCTTACCCACCACGGCCACGAAGGACGGGGTGTCCAGGTTGGCCATGGCGGCCGCCGCCTCCGGCTGGTACCTTCCGACGTTGAGGAAGTAGGAGCCGGTGACGTCCTGCACCCTGGCCTTCCACATGGGCTCGTCGTCCGTGCCGATGTTCTCTTTCTCGGTCAGCACGCCGCAGACCAGCACCCTGTTGACCATGGTGCCCAGCGGGGTGATCACGTAGGATACGGACTTCTCATCCTCTCCCTTCTTCTCCAGCGAGGATGCGTTCAGCTCCCCGGCGAAGATCCTCCATGCGGTCTCCCTGGCGTTCACATTATCGCCTCCTCTACCTTCTTGAGGAGTTCGGCCGCCCTGGCGGGCACATCGATCTTGTCGTCATCCGCGGAGCTGACGATCATCATCGGTCCGTAGTCGTCGGACATGACGTTGCCGGTGACGGTGACACGGCGCATGAGCACCCTGTCGGCCATGGCCCTGGTGACCGCCTCGGTCTCCCCTCTGGCCTTGGACAGGTCCACCGCCATCTTCAGGGTCATTCCGGTGAGCTTCTCGGTGAGCTCCCTGCCGATGATGGCGCTCAGTGCCCCGGTGCCGTCGTCGATAACCACCTTGAGTCTGATGTCCTGGACTGGTTCCACGGTGCCGTGGCTCATGCATTCCGTCCCCAGGATGGAGCGGTTGCACACAGGGCACCTCTTGATCAGCCCGCTGCCGACCCTGACGTCCACCACGGTGCCGGAGACGGTGATGTCGATGCCTCCGCCGTTACGTACGATCTCACCCACGGTCCTGCGGGAATCCACGGCGCTGGCTATGTCGCCGATGGTGTCGTCCACCCTGCTGACTTCGGACCTGTCGCCGAAGTTCAGCTGCGGTATCCCCTTCCAGGCGCGGATGTACGCGTTCTTTATGCAGACGGTCTCCCCTTCCTGGAGCTCGAAGTCCTTCCATGCGGAGAACTGTACCTTGCCGGTGGTGTCCGCCGCGATGCCGGAGAACACCACCCTGGGCTCTCCCTTCACCATGATGTTCCTGCACTCCACCGAGACGATCTTCACGGTGATGGTGACGTTGCCGATGCCTTCCTTCAGATCGGCGACCTTGGCCACCGAGGACGAATACGATATCTGCCTCTCGGGGGTGGAGATCTCCACGTTCTCCCTGCTGATGGTGCTCCTGTTCCCTGTGCTGATCTGGACCTTGTCGTTCCAGAGCTTGGTGTAACAGTTCTTGAACATGTAGACGGCGCCCTTCTCCAGCTCGATATCCTCGCCATTCCACACGGTGAAGGATGCGGTGCCGGTTTCGTCGCCAAGGATGCCGGATATTATGGTTCTGGCACTGTTTTTGATCTGTACGTTCTTCTTCTCCGCGAACACCACCTTCGCCAGGATGTCCACGTTCATCTCGCTGCCGGTGAGCTCGCCGATCTTCTTCACGACGGCGCCACCGGTGACGAAGGAGCCTGTGTCCAGGTCCACGTCGCCGTGCTTCCTCAGGATGCCCCTCTTGGCGGACATGATGTCCACATGGTAGACGTTAAGGTAGGCGTCCAGTTCCTTGAGGAGCTCCTCTTCGCTGATCTTGTCTCCAAGCACCCTTTTCAGTTCTTCCACATGGGGTGTCAGTTCTTCTCTGTTCATTCTATCAGCTCCTTCCGCATCCTACGACGCGGAACAGAGGGTCATCTCCGCCTACCTATATAAGACGCGTGAGTGCGTGCGCACACGCGGAGATTCGCGTGTTCCCAACCTTTATATCACAAAAACCAATCAGAGTGTATGGTTCCCAAGAAGAGGATCGATTCCATTCTCGAAGGTTACGACCTCAATGACATAACCATCGCGACGCTCTGCTCGCACTCCTCGCTCCAGATATTCCACGGTGCCAGGAAGCTCGGTTTCAAGACCCTTGGGATCACGATCTCCCACGACACCAAGTACTACGACGCGTTCCCGCTGGCCAAGCCGGACGAGATCATCCGTTACAAGGACTTCGACGACATGGAGTCCAGGGTGGGAGAGCTTCACGACCGCAACGTCATCATCATCCCCCACGGATCCTTCGTGGAGTACATGGGGCCCAGCAGGTTCGAGGACTATGAGGTCCCAACATACTGCAACCGCTCCGTCCTCCAGTGGGAGTCCGACAGGGACATGGAGAGGCAGTGGCTCACCTCCGCCGGGGTGTCCATGCCCCGCATCTTCACCGACGCCAGGGAGATCAACGAGCCCGTGATGGTGAAGTACCACGGCGCCAAGGGCGGCAGGGGCTTCTTCATCGCCAAGGACTACCCCGACTTCAAGGCGTCCGTGGACAATACCCAGCCTTACACCATCCAGGAGTACATCCTCGGTACCAGGTACTATCTGCACTTCTTCTATTCGCCGTTCAAGAAGGACGGCTACTCCGTCTCTCGCGGAGGCACGCTGGAACTTCTCTCCATAGACAGGAGGGACGAGACCAACATCGATGAGATGTACAAGCTCGGCTCCATGGAGGAGGCCAGGAGACTGGGTGTGAACCCGTCCTTCGTGGTCACCGGAAACACCCCCGTGGTCATCCGCGAATCCCTGCTACCGAAGGCGTTCGCCATGGCGGAGAGGGTGGTCAACCGCTCCTACGAGCTGTTCGGCGGCATGTGGGGACCGTTCTGCCTGGAGACCGTTGTCACCGACAAGCTGGAGTTCAAGGTCTTCGAGATCTCCACCCGTATCGTGGCCGGTACCAACCCGTTCATCTCCGGTTCGCCCTACGCCGACCTGATCTATCCCGGCCTCAGCACCGGCGGAAGGATAGCGTTGGAGATCCAGGAAGCGGTCAAGGACGGCAACCTCAGCGCTCTGATGACGTGAGAGTCGTACAAAACGCTTTTAGTCACACGCGCATACGACCGTTCCGGTGGTTACATGATCACGTCTAAGAGGCTGCAGGAGATCCCCCCGTCCGGAACGGTAGCGATCTCCAACTTGGTTGCTAAGATGAAGGCCGAGGGAGCGGACATCGTCTCCTTCTCCATGGGAGAGCCCGACTTCCCCACCCCGTCGAACATCACGGAAGCTTGCGTTGAGTCCCTGGAGTCCGGGTTCACGCACTACACGCCGTCCACCGGCATCCCCGAGCTGAGGAAGGCCGTCGCCGATTATTCCCGCACCAAGAACGGCATCCCCTGCGACGCGTCCAACGTCATCATCACGCCCACCAAGCAGGCCCTGTTCATGATCGCCCTTGCCTACCTGAATCCCGGGGACGAGGTGCTGCTCCCCGACCCCAGCTGGGTCTCTTACGAGGCGCACATCCGCATGACCGGTGCCGTGCCCAAGTACATCACCACCACCTTCGACGACGGCTTCGTCATCGACCCCGAGAAAGTGGCGGACGCGGTCACCCCCAAGACCAAGATGGTCGTGATCAACTCCCCCTCCAACCCCACCGGTTGCGTGCAGCCCGAGTCCACCATCAGGGGCATCGCGGACATCTGTGTCGACAAGGACATCTACGCCCTCTCCGACGAGATCTACGAGAACGTCATCTACGACGGCAAGCACGTCTCCATGGCGTCCATGCCCGGCATGTTCGACCGCACCATCACCGTCTCCGGTCTCTCGAAGACCTACGCCATGACCGGCTGGAGGCTGGGTTGGGCCATCGCCCCCGCCGCGGACATCGCCGCCATCAACAAGCTTCAGTCGCATTCCGTCACCTGCTGCGTATCCTTCACCCAGCCCGCCGCTGTGGAAGCGATCACCGGCCCCCAGGAGGACAAGGAGAAGATGGTCGCCACCTTCAAGAAGCGCAGGGATCTGGCACTTGACCTGATCTCCGAGATCCCCCAGCTGGAGTGCAACGTCCCCGAGGGAGCGTTCTACCTGTTCCCCCGTTGCAAATTGGACATCCCTTCCAACGAGCTGGCGGAGAGGCTGTTGAAGGAGGCCCACGTGGCCATCACCCCCGGAAGGGCCTTCGGACCCGCGGGAGAGGGCTTCTTCAGGATATCCTACGCCACCGGCGAGGACCAGATCGTCGAGGGTCTGAGCAGGATCAAGAAGGCCCTCGCCTCCTTCTGAAACGCACACAGCGGGCGCGTATGCGCCCGCGCACACTTATTATACGGGAACCGTCATCGTCCGTCGGTCGCATAGTCGACGCGGAGTGGTACATTTGAGCAGGAAGCTTTTCACCGTCGGACCGGTGCATGTGGAGGACGCAACCCTCCAGGCCATGACCCGTCCGATGATCACCCACAGGTGCAAGGAGTACAAGGCCCTCCACGGTTCCATCGTGGAGAAGATGAGGAAGGCGCTGGACACCGACATGGACATATTCTTGGTGGCCGGGTCCGCCACCGTGCTCATCGAGGGGGCGTTCCGCAACGCCGTCTCCTCGAAGGCCCTGGGGATCACCAACGGTTCCTTCGGAAACAGGTTCATCGAGTGCGGCACCGCCAACGGCAAGGACGTCACCAAGATCTCCGTCCCCTGGGGCAAGGCCATCCGCGCCTCCGACATAGAAGGCAAGGTGGGCGCGTCCGAGGCGGTCTGCTGGGTGAGCAACGAGTCCTCCACCGGCGTCCTGAATCCCAGCACCGAGCTGGCGGACGAGGTCAGGAGGCAGAGCTCCGACGCATTGGTCCTGGTGGATGCGGTCACCTCCGCCTTCGCAGCCGACCTCGACCTGAAGAGGATGGCCCCCGACGCGGTGATCTTCGGCACCCAGAAGGCTCTCGCACTACCCCCGGGACTGGCGTTCGTGTGCGTCAGCCCGGAGATGATGGAGCGCTCCGCCAAGATGTCCAACAAGGGATTCTACGCCGACTTCGTCAAGCTGAAGAAGAATGCCGACGAGAACTACGCCCTCACCACTCCCCCCGTGTCCCTGATGTACGCCCTGGACTACCAGCTGGATCGTATCCTGGCGGAGGGGATGCAGGACCGCTACCGCCGCCACGACGAGATGGCCCACATGGTGGAGAAGTGGGCGGAGGAACGCTTCAACGGACTGTACCCCGAGGACGGGTTCAGGTCCAAGACCATCGGCGTCGTCAACAGGGGCGACCTGGACTTCGACGCCTTCCATTCCGCATTGAAGGCCAAGGGATTTGAGATATCCAACGGCTACGGCGACATCAAATCATCCACCTTCAGGATCGGCCACATGGGCGACATAACCCCCGAGGCCCTGAAGGGGCTCATTGGAGCGATGGACGAGGTTCTGGAGGAGATGCAATGAAGATTCTTGTTTCCGACCCCCTCTCCGAGGAGGGGCTGACGATTCTCAGGGATTCCGGTATCCCTGTGGATGTGAAGACCGGTCTCAGCGAGGACGAGCTCTGCTCGATCATCGGCGAGTACGACGGTCTGGTCATCAGGAGCGGCACCAAGGTCACCCGCAAGGTGATCGAGGCAGGCTCCAAGCTGAAAGTGGTTGGACGCGCCGGTGTGGGCGTGGACAACGTGGACATCCCCGCCGCCACCGAGAAGGGCGTGCTGGTGATGAACACCCCCGCCGCCAACATCATCTCCGCCGCGGAACACTCCTGCGCCATGATCATGGCGCTGGCCAGGAACATCCCCCAGGCGCACGAGTCCATGCACAGGGGCGAGTGGAAGAGGAGCAAGTTCAGCGGCATCGAGCTGAACGGCAAGACCCTCGGCATCATCGGCGTGGGCCGCGTGGGCGGAGAGGTTGCCCGCAGGCTGAAGCACTTCAACATGACCATGATCGGCTACGATCCCTTCCTGCCCCCGGAGGTGGCGGACGAGATCGGCGTCAGACTCACGAATCTGGATGAGGTCCTCACCACATCGGACATCATGACCATCCACACCCCCCTGCTGCCCGAGACTCGCAACATGATCAGCATGCCCCAGTTCAAGATGATGAAGCCCAACGCCATGCTGATCAATGTGGCCAGGGGAGGCATCGTCAACGAGGACGATCTGTATACGGCACTCAAGGAAAAGGTCATCGCCGGCGCCGCCTTCGACGTCTGGTGCGACGAGCCCCTCTGCGAGAACGAGAAGAAGCTGCTGGAGCTGGAGAACCTGGTCACCACCCCCCACCTGGGAGCATCCACCGCGGAGGCCCAGGAGAGGGTGGCCATCGAGATCGCCCACTCCGTCATCAAGTACCTGAACGACGGGGAGATCGTCAACGCCATCAACGCCCCCAAGGGCAAGATGGACCCCGCCGTCGCTAAATTCATGGACCTGGCCAAGAGGATGGGCAGCCTGGCCTATCAGCTCAACGGCATGAAACCCATCGAGACCCTGGAGATCACCGTCAGCGGAGAGCTGGCCGCTAAGGACACCCGCGTGCTGAACATGGCCGTGCAGATCGGCATCCTGGACAACATCGTGGGTGCCGGCGCCGCCAACATGATCAACGTGTCCGCCATCGCCAAGGCCAAGGGCATCGACGTCAAGGAGAGTAAGAAGGAGGAGGCCGAGGTCTACGACAGCACCCTGGAGGTGAGGATCGAGACCGACGGCGACGTGTTCGATCTCGTCGGCACAGTCATTGGCACCCCCAGGCTGGTTGGCATCAACGGCTACCGTCTCGAGGTTCCCCTGGGTGGCCACATGCTCCTGGCCCGCTACACCGACACCCCCGGTACCATCGGAAAGGTGGGCAAGGTGCTGGGCGATGCCGGAATCAACATCGCCACCATGTCCGTGGGCAGGGACGTTCCCGCCGGCACCGCCGTCATGGCCCTGAGCATCGACGACCCTGTGCCCGCAGAGGTGCTGAAGGCGGTGGACGAGGCCTCCGGATTCACCGACTCCAAGTACGCGGAGATCCAGTGACATGAAGGGAATCATCACCGTCAACGAACTGACCCAGGCCATCCGCAACAGCCCGGACAACAGAGGCATCGAGGAGGACGAGGCGTACGCTCTCGCCCTCCACGTCCTCAACTTCTTCGGCTATTCGGACAGGATCATCGACAACATCCTGGAGCCCGAGGACAGGGACGCGTTCTATATGCTGGAGGACGCCGCCATCCTCACCACCGAGAGGGAGGAGACCACCCTCTACGACGGAAGGGAGTGGAGGATCCACTACTGGCTGTTCAGGCGCGAGAAGATCGACGAGCTTATCTCCGGCAGCGATTCCGATTCCGACTCCGGCGAGGAGGAGGCTTCGGTCTACGACGACCTGCCCGACGATATCTGGGAGCGCGGATCCGCCGCATGACCTTCCCCTACGAGCCCCGCAGGCATCAGACCGAGATTATGGAGCTGATAGCCTCGGCGGTATCGTCCGGAAGGCACTGTATCATCGAGTCCGGCACCGGTACCGGCAAGACCGTGTGCTCCCTGGTCGGGGCATTGCCCCACGCCAAGGACTCCGGTCGCAAGGTGATCTATCTCACCCGTACCAAGTCTCAGCAGAGGCAGGTGATCCTGGAGCTCAGACGTATGTCCGAGACCTCGGACATATACGGTCTGGCACTTCAGGGACGTTCCCCCTCCACATGCCCCATGATGGCGGAGAACGGAGAACTGTCCTCAGGCACGTCGGAGGAGATGTCCCGTCTCTGCGGCAAGCTCAAGAAGAAGGGCGCCGGGGAGATGTGCGGATGCCGCTTCTACCAGGGCATCCTGGAATCGGACCCCGAGGAGCTTGCCGATAAACTATCAGAAGGCATGCCGGACCCGGAGGAGATGCAGCGCAGATGCATCGACATGGGCGTCTGTCCCTATGAGGCGTCAAAGATCCTGGTCCCGAGAGCGGACGTGGTCGCCGTCCCTTACGTCTTCCTGGTGAACCCCAATGTCCGCAGGCGGCTGCTGGATTGGATGAACATCGACATCCGCGATGCCGTGGTGATCGTGGACGAGGCCCACAACCTTCCCGATTATCTGCGGGAATCCATGACCGCGGAGTACACCCTGCATTCCATAGACCTGGTGGAGAAGGAGGCCGCCGCATACCACGACCCGGAGGTGGCTTCCGGAGTGTCCGTGAAGGACGTGGCGATCGCTCTCAGGAAGGCCTTCGGAGAGGCCGCCGTGGAGTATCTCAAAGGGGACGACGGCTTGATCCCCTACGGCTTCCTCCAGGAGTGTCTGATGTCGGAGCTGCACATGCCATCCACCAAGCTCAGGGTGATGTGCAAGAACCTGGTGGAATTGGGCGAGACCATCCGGGAGGAGAGGCAGGAGCGTCTCAAACTGCCAAGGTCATATATCGGCAGCATGGGCTCGTTCCTGGACTTCTGGCTCTCCTGCGACGAGGAGTGCTATGTACGCCTGATCAACGACGGGGAGAACCCATCCTTCGAGGCGTACTGCATGGACCCATACGATGCTGCAGAACCGTTCAGAGACTGTCATTCCAGCATCCACATGTCCGGCACCCTGGAACCGCTGGACGAGTACTGCGACGAGCTGGGTCTGGATCGGGCGGTCACACACAGCTTCCCCTCGCCCTTCGATCCCGCGAATCTGCTGACGCTGTACGTGGAGGACGTGACCACCCGCCACAGGGACCTCCAGATCGACCCGGAGAACATCACCCGCATACGTGAGCATGCGGTGCGCCTGGTGAACGGCGCCGGCAGAAACTCCGCAGTGTTCTTCCCGTCCTATGACATGATGGAGAGGTTCTTCTCCGACGGCATGGCTGAGGATGTGGAGGGAGAGGTGTTCTTCGAGCGCAGGGGAATGAGCCAGGCGGAGCTTATGGAATCCGTGACCTCATTCCGCGCATCCTCCGGCGGTGTGCTGTTCGCGGTCACCGGCGGCAGGGTCAGCGAGGGCGTGGACTTCCCAGGGCAGGATCTGGAACTCGCGGTCATCATCGGGTTGCCGTACTCCCGCCCGTGTTTCAAGAAGGAGGCGTTGATCCGCTACTGCGACCACCGCTTTGGCAATGGCTGGGAGCATGCGGTAAAGACCCCCATGGTCAGGAAGATGCGTCAGGCCCGGGGCCGTCTCATACGTTCGGAGACCGACAGGGGCGTGGCAGTCGTCTTGGATTCAAGGGCGCCGCAGGTCACGGGATTCGGGGCGATTCCCGTGATCGACCCGTTGCCGGTGACCAACTCCTTCTTCGAGGGTGATTCAGACCCCGTCCGCATCGACGGCAGGCTCTCTTATTGATTTGACGGCGTTCTTGATCAACTTCCACGACAGCCACAGCAGCAGAAGGTTCCTGAGGAAAATAATCATCACGCCCACGGTGGAGAAATCCGTCCCGGTACGCAGGGCATAGTTCACGACCATGTTCAGCTGGGTCAGTGCCACCGCAGCAATGAAGATCCATCCGGAGACCTTCCATCTGTCCGCAGGCAGCATGGCGAACAGCATCACCATGTACGGGATGATCCACACCAAGTACTGCGACGACAGGACCTTGTTCACCACCATGAACGCCAGCGTGACGGCGAAGCACGCCATGAGCACGGTCCTGCGTCCGTCGCCATTCTCACGGCCGGTGATGCGGTAGAACACCACATATACAGCCACCAGGACGACGGCCAGCAGCGGCATCATCGCACCATCCAGAAGATCGGGCAGCGCACCGTAGATGTTGTCAGAGCCGTACTCGAACATGTATGTGATCTCCGTAAGACCCAGCTCTGAAAGCACCATGATGAAGGATGCTACAACGGATTCCGTCTGCAACCCTCTTTCCGCATGATACGTGAGGAAGGAGAACGCCGTCCCGGGGTCGGCTATGATGAACGGTAGCATGCAGACCACGCACACGATCGCGCAAATCACCAACCCTCTCGCGGCATCCCTTATCCTCCCCCGGCGGATTATCCATATCATCACGACAGGCGCCAACAATGCGGGGTACAGCTTGGTCATGGCGGCAAGTGCCAGTAGTATCCATCCCAGATCCTCCTTCCCCTTCAGCAGCAGGTACAGCGCGGCCAGGGCCATCACCATGGGTGCCGCATCGTAGCGGTCCAGGACGAAGTCGATGAGTATCAAAGAGAACAGGAGATACACGTCCACGCATCTGCCAGGGCGGTCAGTGTAGTCTTCGCAGATCATGTACACGAAGTACGCACCCGCCAGCATGAAGAGGAACATCAGCACGCTGAAGGCCACCTGGTAGGACAGCGGGTCCCAGGAGAAGAATCTCGGAACAAGGATCAGGAGCATGGCGAACGGCGGATACTCGGCGGCGAAGTCGCTGTAGGGCATGTTCCCGCTGACCATCTGTTCGGCGTATGAGAAGTATAGAACGGTCTCGCTCTTGATGCCGGACAGCGTGAATATTATCAGATATACGACAAGGACCGGCAGGAATATCTTGCAGTACCTGGCCATGCTGGGCCAGGCATCGCCGAACATCCCGGTGAACCGCTTCGCGTACATCGCTGTGAGACCGATGACTGCGGATATATTAGTTGGCTGGCCTGTCTTTGCGGAACACCAGGTATTTGCTGAACACGTAGTTCAGAACGATCTCCACCACCGAGACGATCAGCCTGGTGAGCATGTTCTCGATTCCCAGTATGTTCTGGTCGATCCCGATGTACACCAAGGCGGGGAACATCACGATGGCGATGATGCCGGTGAATATCCTGGCACCGAAGAATTGTACGAACTCCGTGGTGATTTTCCGTGCGGAGGAGTCCTTGCTCATAAACACCCAGTACTTGTTCACCACGAAGGCGAACAGCACAGCACAGAGCCAGGACAGCGCATTACTGAGAGCGGGGTCGATGCCGAGCATCACGAAGAGCGCGTATGTGCCCCAGCTGACGAGTACCGTGAAACCTCCAAAGAACACGTAGCGGATGGCCTCCTCGTAGCGGGTCCAGAGCTCCTTGATGCTAACCATCACGTCTGTGATTAATGACATGTTCTTTAGCGTTTGCGATATCGGATGAATCGGCAGTATGATTAACTCCGATGGAGATGCCCGTTCGGTGTCAGGATGACCGCCGGAGAGATAGCGCTGATGATACTCGTGGGCATATGGGTCTTCGTCCCTGCCCTGCTTCCGAATTCCGCTGCCGTGGTCTTCGGCGGAGGCACGCCGGTGGACTTCGGCAAGAGCTGGAAGGGCAAGCGCATCCTGGGCGACGGCAAGACCTGGCGCGGATTCTTCGGCGGGGCGCTGTCCGGCATAGTGCTGGGTCTCATCATGATGGGCGCGGCGCAGCTGGCGGGAAGCCCGGACCTGTGGGGATTCGGATCCTTCGGACAGGGCGTCGGCATCGTGATCTGTCTGGCCGTCGGTTCCCTGGTCGGAGATATGCTGGGTTCCTTCATCAAGAGGAGGCTGGGCATCGAGAGGGGCATGAAGGCCCCCGTCCTCGATCAGTACGATTTCGTCATCGGCGCCTTCCTCATAGTGACCATATTCTACCCCAACTGGGTCTTCTCGACCTACATAGAGGGATACCACTGGGTGTCGCTGATCGTGCTGCTGGCACTGATATGGTTCCTGCACCGCGGCGTCAACATCATAGGCTACAGGCTCGGCCTCAAGAAGGAGCCCTGGTGATAACATGTCCAAGATGTCCGAAGCTTTGGCGGATTGCGGCGCACTGCAGTTCGGGGACTTCACCCTGGCCTCCGGTGCCAAGAGTTCCTACTACATCGATATCAAGAAGGCCAGCACCAACCCCAAGGTGCTCAGGCTCATCGCCCAGCAGATGGCCGAGAGGATTGGGAAGGACGGCATCGCCGTGGACCGCATAGCGGGCGTTGTCCTCGGTTCCGTGCCCTTGGCGGCAGCGCTGGCACTCGAGACCGGGATACCGTACGTGATGATCCGCAAGGAGAAGAAGGACCACGGTACCGGCAAGCTCATCGAGGGCGACCTTAACGAAGGGGACAGGGTCCTGGTAGTGGAGGATGTGATTACTTCCGCAGGATCGTCCATAAAAGCGATCGGCACCCTCCGGGAGGCGGGTGCCATGGTCACCGACGTCTGCTCGGTCATCGACCGCGAGGCCGGAGGCGAGGGCAACCTCCGCGACATCGGCGTCACGCTTCACCCGTTGGTACGGGCATCAGAGCTGCTATGATCTCCCCCGATTCGGATTGCAGTCTCTGCGGGCTCTGTGCTGGCAGGACCAACATCGTCCTTCCCAGCGGACCTTCGGACGCGAGAGTGGTTCTCGTCGGCGAAGGCCCGGGCGAGAACGAGGATCTCATCGGAACCCCGTTCATCGGCCGTGCCGGCAGGATACTGGAGGCGGCCATGGACATGGCCGGGTTCTCCAGGGACGATGTGATGATAACCAACACCGTGAAGTGCAGACCGCCCTCTAACCGCGATCCGACACCGGAGGAGATGGGGGCCTGCCGTCCGTTCCTGATGTCGGAGCTGGAGGGCCGCGACCTGATAGTAGGTTTGGGGAAGTCTGCCTGCCGCGACCTTCTGGGAGAGCCGGTGGCCATGAAGGAGGTGGCCAATATCATCACCACCATCGACATCAACGGCACGCCGGTGGATTTCCTTCCCACCTACCATCCGGCGGCATGCATCTACAGCAAGATCGCCAGAGAGAGGCTGGCGGAGGCCATGACCATCGTGAGGGGCCGTCTATGAAAGCGTTCGCCATCGACATGGACGGCACCGTGTACCACGGGGGGCGCCCGATCCCGGGGGCGACGGACTTCATCTCATGGCTCCGGGAGTCCGGGGTCCCGTTCAGGTTCCTGACCAACAACTCATCTCACGGCCGTGCCTTCTACGCGCAGCGTCTCAACCGCATGGGGTTCGATGTCACCGAGGACGACGTGCTAACATCCGCCACCGCCACCGCGAGATACCTTCTGTCGGAGAGGCCCGGGGAGACCGTCTTCCCCGTATGCGTGCCGGACGTGGTGCGGGAGCTGGAGGCGGCGGGGGTCCCGTTGGAGTACGAGGATCCCGACATCGTACTGTTGGGCTTCGACACCTCCGCCGACTACGGGAAGATCAACAAGGCCTACCGTTTCCTGAAGAGAAGGTGCTCCTTCGTGGCCACCCATCCCGACGACCTGTGTCCGGCGGAGGACGACTACGACATCGATATCGGCCCGTTCATCCGCATGTTCGAGCAGATATGCGAATCCGAACCCGTGATAATCGGCAAGCCCAGCCGCCGTATGCTTGAGATGGCGGCTCTTGAGATGGGCGTCCGTGCCGAGGACGTGATCATGGTCGGTGACCGTCTCTATACTGACATCCGCATGGCCTGCGACGCCGGCACCGAGTCCATAGCCGTGCTCACCGGAGAGGCAACCTTGGAGTCCATCTCCGAATCCCCGTATCGTCCGACGTACGTTGTGTCGTCGGTGGCCGATATACCCGGATTGGGTCTGAAATTGCGGTAGACAAGAATGTAAACCGCATCGCGGGCACACGCGCGGGATTTATGTTAAATATGTCTCCGGCCGTTTCTTATCTTGTCCGAAAGGACAAAGGGATGCACACGACGGACGGCTGTGCCGGATGTCACGTCCCCCCGTGGGGATTGAAAAATGTACTTGAAGCAAATCGAATTGGAGAATTTCAAGTCTTTCGGAGGGAAGATGACCATCCCTCTGATGGAGGGGTACCTTGCGGTCACCGGTCCGAATGGCTCAGGCAAATCGAACATCGCCGATGCGATCCTATTCGTCCTCGGCCCGAAGAGCTCCAAGGCCATCCGCGCCGGCAAGCTCACGGACCTCATATTCGACGGCGGGAAGACCAAGAACCCCGCCGATTACACCAAGGTGTCGCTGGTCTTCGACAACACCGACCGCATACTGCCGTGGAACGACGACATCGTCCGCCTCACAAGGCATGTGAGGCTGGCCCCCAACCGGGAGGACTACTACTCCAACTTCTACATCAACGACCAGAAGTCCACCATGTCTGAGTTCGACAGCCTGCTCTCCAGGGCCCGCATCAGCGCCGACGGCTACAACCTGGTGCAGCAGGGTGACGTCACGCGCATCGTGCAGATGGGCGCTCTGGAGAGGCGCCGCATACTGGACTCCATATCCGGGATTGCCAGCTACGACGCGGACATCAACAAGGCCAACTCCGAGAAGGCGGAGGCGGAGGCCAACCTGGAGCGCGTCACCATCATCATGAATGAGCTGGAGGTGCAGATCTCCCAGCTCAAGAAGGACATGGAGGCCGCCAAGCTCTACATGGAGGCCAAGAATCGCTTGGAGGTCGCCCAGGCGCAGCTGCTCTACCGCAGGCTGGAGGACGAGAAGGCCAAGATGGCCTACACCGCCGAGAATATCGAGGCCAACCGCAAGGAGCTGGATGACATGGGCAGGGAGAGAGACTCCCTGCAGGAGCGCATGGACGCCATCCAGGTCAGGATAGACGAGCTGGACGCCGAGATCGCCAACAAGGTGGGTCCGGAATACGCCGAGGTCAAGAAGCGCATCGAGGACGCCAGGGTGGACATCGCCAACTGGAACGACCGCATCGAGCGCTACTCCACCGAGATCGGCGAGATGAAGGAGGAGCTGGAGGACTACCGCGCCGAACTGCAGGAGGCCTCTGGGGAGATCGAGAAGGCGGACGAGGGGCTCAGGGACGTATCCGCCCGCAAGGCGGAGAAGGAGAAGGCCCTGGAGGAGGCCAAGGCCAACGAGCATAGCATCGCCGAGGAGATGAGCAGCAAGGGCGGGGAGCACCGCAAGCTGCAGGACCGCCTGGCGGAGTTGGAGCGCAGCATCGACGAGGGCACCAAGGCCGAGGCCGACCTGAAGTCGTCCTGCGCCTCCCTGGAGATGAAGGGCGAAGCCCTCTCCCGTTCGCTGGCCGACGCAGAGTCCGACCTGGACAACGCCAACTTCGAGATCAAGGACGCCGAGTGGAGCCTCTCCGAGCTGAAGAAGGAGTCCGGCGCCACCGACGTGTCTGCCATCCAGGCCAAGATCATGGACGCCAAGCGCCGCGAGAGCGAGCTGGAGAAGCAGGAGGAGGAGCTCCGCAAGGCGATAGCACGCATCAGCGGCGAGTACAATCGCCTGGCGGCGGAGAAGAAGGTCACCGACCGCATGCGCGGCAGCGAGGCGGTCACCAAGATCCTCGAGATGAGGGACAAGGGGGAGATGCGCGGCATCCACGGCACCATCGCCGAGCTGGCATCCGTGGACCCCAAGTACGAGCTGGCGCTGTCCACCGCCGCCGGCGGCAAGATGCAGGCCATCGTCGTCGACGACGACCAGGTGGCCGCCGACGCCATGGCGGTGCTGAAGAAGACCAACGCCGGCAGGGCCACATTCCTCCCGCTGAACAAGATGCAGGACGGGAAGCCCAGGGCGAAGGCCATCATGGTGGTGAAGAACACCCTGGGATACGCCATCGACCTCATCGATTTCGATCCCAAGTACAGGGCGGCGTTCTGGTACGTGTTCGCCGACACCCTGGTCACCGCATCCCTGGACGACGCCAGGCGCATCATGGGCAACGTGAGGATAGTCACCACCACCGGCGAGTTGATAGAAGCGTCCGGTGCCATGGTGGGCGGAACCGCCCGCAGGGACAACCTGAAGTTCGGCGCCGCATCGCAGTCCAAGCTGGACGAGGTCGGCGCGGAATACCGCGCGGCCAACGACTCCATGGACCAGCTGACCAACAAGCTGAAGGAGATCCGCGGCGAGATCCGTCAATTGGACGACGCCATGAGGACCGCCGGCGCAGGCAACATGGAGGTGCAGGCCAAGATCGGCAAGATCGAGGCCCAGCTGAAGGAGCTCCGGGACAAGAAGAAGCGTTCCGAGGAGACCATGGACGAGTCCAAGCGCCTCTACGACGAGAACGAGGCGTTGCTGAAGCAGGAGGCGGCGAAGCTGGCCGCCAGCACATCCTCTCTGGACGCCATGCGCGAGGAGAGGACCAAGGTCAGGGACCGCATCGAGGAGATCGCCCCCGCGGAGCTGCAGGAGCGCATACAGGCGGTGAGGGACGCGGTCTTCAGCATAACCAACGAGCTCAGCGCCCTGAAGGACGAAGCCGTCGCCCTGGGCGGGGCCCGCAGGGACGCCGCCGCCAGGAAGGATGCGGCGCAGAAGGAGATCGACAACCGCGAGGCCAAGGTCAGGACCAACGAGGAGGAGATCGCCCGCATGGACGGGCTCATCGCCGATAAGGAGGTGGAGCTCAAGGCCAACCGCGCCATCGAGGCCCAGATGGAGGCGGGCATCGCCGACCTGAGGGACAAGAAGGACGCCGCCGTAAAGGAGAAGTACGGCCTGGACGGGGACAGGAAGGCCATCATCGAGAAGATGATCACCAAGGAGGGCTTCATCGAGCAGCTGAAGGCCAACATCGTGATCTCCCAGGGCATCGTGGACGAACTGAACGATGAGATCGGACAGGTCACCCTGGAGGTGCCGCTGCCCCCGCCGGCGGAGGACGAGCTCAGGAGGACCATCAAGTCCTGCGAGAACACCATCGCCAGGATCGGGAACGTGAACCTGCGTGCCATAGACGATTACAACGAGCGCAAGCAGCGCTACGACATGCTTGCCGAGGACGTGAACAAGCTGAACGTGCAGATCGACGAGCTCAACAAGCTCACCGAATCCCTGAGCGCGGAGAAGAAGGGCCTGTTCATGAAGACCTACGACGGCATCGACGTGAACTTCAGGGACATCTACCGCCAGCTGTCCGGCGGCGGTGAGGCGTACATGAAGCTGGAGGACGAGGAGGACCCCTTCGCCGGCGGACTGATGATCAACGCCAAGCCCAAGAACGGCAAGCTGCTGAGACTGGAAGCGCTGTCAGGAGGGGAGAAGTCCCTGACCGCATTGGCGTTCATCTTCGCCATCCAGGAGTTCCAGCCCTCGCCCTTCTACGTGTTGGACGAGGTGGACATGTTCCTGGATTCGGTGAACGCGGAGATGGTGGCCAAGAGGGTCAAGGAGAGCTCCGCCAAGGCACAGTTCATACAGGTGTCCCTGAGGAAGGTGACCCTGGCCATGGCGGACCATCTGTTGGGGGTCACCAGGCAACCCAACGGTATGAGCAAGGTGATCATGCAGCCGGATCTGGCTGAGGTATCCAAGTACGAGGAGCAGGCCCGCAAGGCCATGCCCGAAGAGACCGCGGAAGGAGCGGAATGACATTCACGGAGGGGAAAGAGGGATGAACATGGAAAACGAACAGAACGCGGCGCTGGAGCAGCACCTCCTGTTCCACAAGGCGCTGGTGGACGACAACGAGGACGGTTCCAGGATCGATCACTACGTGGACATCCTGGAGAGCGACGAGGGCGAGCGCATGGCCGACCCTGTGGACGAATCCATCCGCAAGGCCTTCAGCCTGGTGCTCGAGCACGACATGGACCCCTGGGGCATCGACCTGAGGGAGTTCGTGCGTCTGTACTCCGAGAAGGTGCGCATGAACACCTTCGACATGATCGTGGCGGGCAAGCTGGTGCTCATGGCATGGAAGATCCTCAGGCTGCAGTCCGATGCCACCGTGGCCAACGGCGAGTATCACGAGGAGCCGGAGTGGGAGGAGACCTTCGAGGAGGACAACTGGGTGGAGGAGGATCCGCTGCACATACCCGACGTGACCCTCACCCAGGCCCGCTACAGGTTCCCCGTCCGCCATGTCACCGTCATGGAGCTGCTGGACGCCTTCGAGGAGGCCAGGGAGGAGATCGCCCTCTCCGCCGAGAGGGAGAGGATCCGCAACGAGCTCAGGGCCAAGCAGCCCAGGAAGTTCGACAACAAGGCCCACGACGAGGACGACGAGCGTGACGTGGAGATGGTCTGGGAGCGCATCAGGAAGCTGGGCACCGGAGTGCTGCCTCTCTCCGAACTCTATACGGACAACATCACCGAGAACATCACCGCGTTCTTCTCCGTTCTGCAGCTGGTGAGGGACGGCAAGCTCAACATCTGGCAGGAGGAGCTCCCCTACGGCGAGATCTTCATGGAGATCAAGGTGGATTGGGCCGCCGGTACCGTCGAGGACATGGCCCAGGAGACCCAGATCACCCAGGCGGTGATGTGATGCTGATGAACCCCAAGTGTGCGGTGGAGGCGGCCCTGTTCTCCGCCTCCCGCCCGCTCAGGGTACGCGACATCGCCGAGCGCACCGGCCTGGAGGACACCCAGGTCCGAGAGGCGCTCAAGTCCCTCAAGCAGGAATACGACGACCGCGGGTCGGCGATCCGCATCTCCAAGATCGGCTCCGAGATCGTGATGCGCCTGAGGGACGAGTACAGCGAGTACACCGACCAGTTCACCGACGCGGAGTTGGGACGTGGTCTGATGAAGACCCTGGTCGCCATTGCGTACCACCAGCCGATCATGCAGTCCGAGCTCAGCAAGAAGATCGGCGCCAGGGTGTACGACGACGTTCCCGCGCTGATCGAGAAGGGCTTCGTCAACGGCAAGAAGATCGGCAACTCCAAGGAGCTTACGGTCACCAAGAAGTTCATGGAATACTTCGGCGTGGAAGGAACCCGCAAGGAGGACATCCGCCGTTGGCTGGACTCTCAGCAGCTGTCCTGAATAGTATATAACGATGGAACCGGATTCCCGGCTCAGGCCCTAAGATGACCGGATATCCAGACTTCTCCGACGACGACAGGCAGACCGACCTCTACGACCCCTCCCTCTACATCAACAGGGAGATGTCCTGGCTGGGCTTCAACCGCAGGTGCCTGAGACTGGCGGACGATTCCTCCGTCCCCCTCCTGGAGAGGGCGAAGTTCCTCGCCATATGCTACGGCAACATCGACGAGTTCTTCACCATCCGCATCCCAGGCATGGTGAAGGCGGAGCGTCTCCCCTACTACGGTCCGGACCAGGACCGTACGGATTCGGCGCTGGAGCACGTGCTGGAGGAGGTCCAGAGGCTGGCCGACGGCTACAGTTCCTGCTGGGACCGTCTCAGAAGGGATTTGGCGGCCCACGGCATCAGGATCCATACGTTAGACAGCCTCAGCGCGGAACAGACCCAGTGGATCGAGGATTATTATCGCTCAACATTGCACCCGGTGCTCACGCCCCTGGCCATGGACGTGTCGCATCCGTTCCCCTTCATGTCCAACGACTCCCTGAACCTGGCGGTCAGGCTGATCGATGCCGCCGGAACGGTCCGCTACGCCAGGGTGAAGGTGCCGGTGAACAGCTTCCCCCGCTTCATCCAGGTGCCCTCGGAGGAGAAGGGCTCGGACTTCGTGAAGCTGGAGGACATAATGCGTCACTCCATCTACCACCTCTTCCCGGGACTCACCGTCTCCGGGGTCTACTACTTCAACGTCAAGAGGAACGCGGACGTGAAGGTCACCATAGACGAGGCGTGCGACATGATGTCCGCGGTGGAGGAGAGTATCGAGGACCGCGACATGGGATTCCCCGTGGGCATGATGGTGGACGATTCCATGCCCCCGGGGGTGATGGCCATGTTCGGCAGGAACCTCAACCTGACCATGAGCCAGATCATCAAACTCAAGGATGCCATCCGTTTGGTGGACCTGTGGCAGATAGCCGGTCTGGACCATCCGGAGTTGAAAGAACCCTGCTTCGAGCCCTCCGTCCCGGAGGAGTTCGCCGAAGGCTCCGACATCTTCAGGGCGATCCGCACCAAGGACTGGATCTTCTACTACCCCTTCGAATCATTCAACAGCACGGTAATGCGCTTCCTCAACGCCGCCGCAGACGACAAGCAGGTGCGCAGCATCAAGATATGCCTGTATCGTATCGGGAAGGACCCGTCATTGGTCAACGCGTTGAAGCGTGCCTGGGAGAACGGCAAGTCCGTCTCCGTTCTCATGGAGGTCAGGGCCAAGTTCGACGAGAGCATGAACATCAAGTGGGCCAGGGAGCTGGAGAGCATGGGCGTCCACGTGGTGTTCGGCCCGGTGGACCTGAAGGTCCATTCCAAGCTGCTGCAGGTGGTCAGGGAGGAGGACGGGAAGATGGTAAGATACACCCACATGTCCTCCGGCAACTACAACACCTCATCCTCCAAGCAGTACTGCGACCTCTCGTACTTCACGGCGAACCAGGAGATCGGCCAGGATGTGGGAGAGCTCTTCAACGCCCTTACCGGGTTCTTCGGCCCCCGCGAATACAGGCATCTGCTGGTGTCCCCGGTGACGCTGAAGCAGAGGCTTATCGACATGATCCGTGCCGAGGCCGACAACCATCGCGAGAATGGCAACGGGTACATAGCCTTCAAGGCCAACGGACTGGTGGATTCGGATATCATCGCCGAACTGTACCGCGCATCCATGGCCGGTGTGCGCATAGACCTGAACATACGCGGTCTGTGCTGCCTGCGTCCGGGCGTGCCGGGCATCTCGGACAACATCCGCGTAACCAGCATCGTGGACCGCTTCCTGGAGCACGCGAGGATATACTACTTCAACAACAACGGCGACCCCAAGATGTACATGGGCTCCTCGGACCTGATGCCCAGGAACCTGATAGCCAGGGTGGAGACCCTGTTCCCGGTGCTGGACAAGAAGATGCTGGCCACCATCAGGGACACCATACTGAAGGTGCACCTGTCCGATAACGTGAAGGCCATGGAGCTCAAGTCCGACGGGACCTACGAACCGGTGAAGCGTCTCAACAACGAGGCCCCCTACCGTTCGCAGCAGGTGCTCATCGACAACAGAGGTGTTTGGAATATCTGACGACGGATCCCAGGTGGTGTCCTTCATCGATCTGGGCACCAACTCGGTGCACATGCTGGTGGTAAGGCTCTATCCTGACATGCTTGCCGTGCCCATCTACCAGGACAAGGAATCCATACGTCTGGGTCAGACCCTCTATCTCGACGGGAGGCTGTCCGACGAGGTGATAGACCGCTGCCGCATCACCGTGGGCAACTTCGTGCAGCACTCCAGGGACCTGGGTGCGGAGAGCATCTACTGCTTCGCCACCTCCGCCGCCAGGGAGGCCGAGAACCGTGCGGAACTGATAGACGCGCTGCGCACCGACGGGGTGGACGTCCGTGTGATCCCGGGGCCGGAGGAGGCTCGTCTGATACGTCTGGGTATGTTCGGTCCCAACGGCCCTCCGGAGCGTACGCTGACCATCGACATAGGCGGCGGCAGCACCGAGATCACCCTGGGTAAGGGGAAGGATATCGAATACATCGACAGCCTGCGTCTGGGAGCGGTGAGACTCTCCTTCGGATGCGGCGTGGACGTTCGCAAACCGCTTTCCGGCAACGATATCGACGCCTTGCTGAAGAAGGTGGAATCCGAATCGTATCATGCGGTGCGCTTCGTCAGCGAGCACGGCTACGACCGCGCCATAGGGTCATCCGGCACACTGCTGGCACTTGCGGAGATGGCCGCCTACGGGCGCAAGGATCGTGACCCGTCATACATACTCAGGAGCGAACTGGAGACGCTGATGGAATCGCTCTCGTCCATGAACGTGGAGCGCAGGGCATCCGTCCCCAAGCTCGGGTCCAACCGTACCGACATCATCATCGGCGGAGGGTATGTGGCACTCGGCCTCATGCGTCTGTTCAGGATCCGCCGGCTTGACGTGGTGGACAAAGGCCTCCGGGAGGGGATGCTGGTGGACCACATCATGTCACTGGGGGGCATCACCGACGACATCCGCGAATCATCGGTGCGCAAACTGGCGGAGAGGTGCAGGTACGACCGTCCCCATGCGGACAAGGTGAGGTCCCTGGCCGAGAGTCTCGTCTCACAGATGGTCTCCGTCGGTCTCATGGAACGCGACGTCTTCACCGATGAACTCCTTCCTTACGCGGCGACGTTGCACGACATCGGCGAGTTCATCTCCTACCTGAAGCACAACATCCATACCTACACCATCATCCAGAACTCCTACATGCTGGGATTCGACTACCGTGAACTGGAATGCATGGCACTCATCGCCAGGTTCCATCACAAGCGCTTCCCCGGCAAGGGGGACAAGCTCCTCTCCGACCTGACGCCGGATACCGCGGAGAAGGTCCGCAGATGCGCCATGGTCCTGAAGATCGCCGACGTCCTGGACCGTCACCGCAGGGGCCTGGTGAAGGACGTCCGTCTTGACCGCATGGGCATAAACGCCGATCTGACCATCCATGCCGACGGTGACGTGAGCATGGAGGCCTGGAGGCTGGAGGAGTGCCGTTCGGACTTCGAATCCCTGTTCGGCGTGAGGCTGAGGATACACACGGACGAGATCACATCACCCACGGATGTGCCAGTATCGAACGCCAATGAATAGGGGCCCGCCGATCCCCCGTGTTTTTCCCCTAATCCCGCGTGCGCGGGCGTGGAAGGTATTATAACGGGTGCGTGGATTAAAGGTCGATTGATATGGTCTTGCCCCTCGCATTGCTGGAAAAGACGGTGGACAAGCGCATCTCCCTCCTGCTGAAGGACAGCAGGGTTCTGGAGGGCAAGCTGACCGGCTACGACGAGTACATGAACATGGTCCTGGATGAGACCGTCGAGAGGACCGCGGCCAACGAGGAGCGCCGTCTCGGCACCGTCGTCCTCCGCGGGAACAACGTCGTGAGCATCTCCCTGCTCTGACCTTCCAATACCTTAATTATCGCTACCCGCGATTAGTAACGGGGTCTCCCTCTTGGCGCTAATCGAGAAGATAGACGAGATTTCCAGCAATCCCAGGAATCGCAAGGCATGGCTTGCCTTGGCCTGCATCATATTCGCCGTCATCATAGTCATACCGGCAATCTTCGTCATCTTCAGCATCCCCACCCGGTGGGATGAAATCCAAGGCGTTCTGGCGGACTCCGATACCATGTCCATCATCTGGGGCGCCATCTGGAATTCGTTCTCATTGGCGTTCATCGTCACGGTATTGGATATCGTGGTGGGCCTGCCCATGGCCTGGATGCTGGTCCGCAAAAACTACCGTTTCAACAAGTATCTGGACACCTTCATCGACATGCCCCTGGCCTTCCCCACGGTGGCGCTGGGATTCTCTGTCATGGTGTTCTGGGGCTGTCCCGACGGGATCACCGTCCCCGGTCTGGGGTTGGTGATGAGCCCCTACCTGATGGTCGTCCTGCTGCATCTGATATTCACATACCCGTACATGGTCCGCTGCCTGTCCGGTATCCTGGAGCAGATCGACACCAACTGCGAGACCGCGGCCATGACGTTGGGCGCGTCCAAGTGGACTGCCGTGAGGACCATCACATTGCCGCTGTTCAGGGCGGGACTGGTCACCGGATTCATCCTCTGCTTCGCCAGGTCCCTGTCCGAGACCGGCGGTACCTACATAGTGCTGACCATGATGGGTGCCAGCACCTTCGACATCAACGGGTTCTTCACCGGACCTACGCTGATCAGCGAACTGCGCCACATGTCCCAGGACCCGACCTCAGGATTGGGTGACGCGGTCCCCGAACTGATCCTGATCAGCTCGCTGCTCATCGTGTTCGCGCTGCTGATGCTGTTCCTGGCCAAGACCATCATGACCCGTCTGAAGATACCGTGGAGGAAGGTCTGGCCCCGGTTCGGCAGGAGGGTCAGCGGGAAGAAGGTGGCCACCGCCAAGGATTCCCTGGCCTTCATGTTCGCGCTGATATTCATCCTGATACCGTCGTTCTACATCTTCGTCTGTCTGGGCACCGAAGGCTCGTATTCCGATTACGGCGGATTCCTCTCCGCCGTGGGCACATCGTTCCTGGTGGCCGGTGTCGCAACCGTCTTCGACATAATCTTCGGGATCCCGGTGGCCATGTACATCGCCAGGAACCGCGGTTCCAAGCGTGCCGAGCTGTTGGACAACCTGGTGAACGTGCCGCTGATCATCCCCACCACCGCATTGGGATTCTCCCTGGGTCTGTTCTGGGGAGGTCTGGGTCTTTCCTCATGGGGAGTCCTGTTGGTCATATTCGGACACATCTCGTTCACGTATCCGTTGCTGGTCAGGAACCTGGTGGGCGCCATCGAGGAGGTGGACCCGTCTTATGAGGAAATTGCACGCACATTGGGCGCCAAGCCGTTCCAGGCCTTCCGCAAGGTGCTGCTACCCATGGTGAAGTCGTCCTTGTTGGCAGGAGCGGTGCTGGCCTTCACCAGGAGTCTGGGAGAGACCGGCGCCACCCAGGCGATCTCCAACACCGTCAACACGGTGCCCATCTATATCGTCAACTTCATCAACGGGGACATTCCCAACTACTACGCCGCGGCAGTATCGTCGGTGATGCTCATCGCCATATGCTTCGTGTTCATGTTCGGACTGAGGATCGTCATCGATCGCATGGGAGGCAAGGACTGATGCCGGAGATCGTGATGTCCCATGTCTGCAAACGCTTCGGCGACGCCGTAGCCGCCGATGACCTCAATCTCGAGGTGATGGACGGAGAGTACCTCTGCATACTCGGCCCCACCGGGGCGGGGAAGACCACTGCCATGCGCATGATCTGCGGTCTCACCATCCCGGACAGCGGCACCATCACCTTCGACGGCGAGGATGTCACTCAGCTGGAGACAGCCAAGCGCGGTGCGACGATGCTGTCGCAGCAGTATTCCCTGTTCCCCCACATGTCCGTCATGGACAACATCCTCTTCGGCCCCACCATCAAGGAGTGGGACCCGGAGGACTCCAGGATCATCGCCAACAACCTGCTGCACATGGTGCATCTGGAGGCCAGGGCCAAGGAGCGCCCCACCCACCTGTCCGGAGGACAGCAGCAGAGGGTGGCGCTGGCCAGGGCGATGGCATCCGGTTCCCGCATCCTTCTGCTGGACGAGCCCCTGAGGGCGCTGGACGCCAGGCTGAGGCTGGAGTTGAGGAAGGACCTGAAATCCATGGTGAAGTCTATGGGTCTGACTGCGGTGCACGTCACCCACGACCAGGACGAGGCGTTGGAGATGGCGGACCGTATAGCTGTGATCCGCAACGGCCGCATATTGCAGGTCGGTACGCCGAGAGAGGTGTTCGATTCCCCCGCCACACCCTTCGTGGCCAACTTCGTCGGTAGATCGAACGTACTCACCGGCAAGGTGGTCTCCAGGGAGGGAGGCACGGTCTCGGTGGAATGCGGCGGTTACATCATCAAAGCGGATGATGACAAGCACGAGATCGGTGACGACGTGGTCGTCGCCGTCAAGATCGGCAACACAAGGATCTCCAAGACCGAGGGCGGCTGGTTCGAGGGCAGGATCGAGCGCATCCTCTACGAGGGCGTGAGCATCACCGTGGAGATGAACGTGGAGGGTCTGGGTCTTGTGTCCTCCAAGCTTCCCAACCGCAAGTTCGACGATTATTCAGAGGGCGACACCGTCGCCGTCAGGTGGATTCCCTCCGCCGCATCCGTCTTCGACGTGCCGGAGTGCGGGCTGGAGGAGGAGCTGAGGGTGGAGTGACATGAGCCAGATCAAGTTGGAACACGTGATGATGAGGTTCGGCTCCGTGGTTGCCTCCCGTGACATCAACGTCACCATCAACAGCGGGGAGTACGTCACCGTCCTCGGTCCCTCGGGGTGCGGGAAGACCACCCTCATCAAGATCATCTCCGGTATCCTCCATCCGACCGAGGGCCGTGTGCTCATAGACGGCAAGGACGTCACGGATATCCCCATAGAGGACAGGGACGTGGGCTATGTGTTCCAGAACATCGCCCTGTTCCCTCACATGAACCTCAAGGACAACGTGGGCTACGGCCCCAGGGTCCGTGACAAGAGCCGTGAGGAGACCGACGCCATATCCGAGGAATATCTGACACTCGTGAAGATGCTGGACCGTTCGGGATACCTCCCGTCGGAATTGTCCGGCGGCGAGCAGCAGAAGGTGGCCATCGCCAGGGCGCTGGCCTCCGGCTCCAAGGTGATCATGTTGGACGAGCCCCTCTCGGCCTTGGACGCCAGGGTGAGGGTCGAGCTGAGGTATGACATCCGCAGACTGGTGAAGAAGCTGGGGATCACGGTGCTGCATGTGACCCACGACCAGGAGGAGGCCATGTCCGTCTCCGACCGCATCATCCTGATGCGCAAGGGTACCATCCACGAGATCGGCACCCCGTTGGAGATCTACCGCGACCCGAAGAGCATCTTCGCCGCCTACTTCATCGGCGAGACCAACCTCATCGAGTGCACCGTGGTCAAGCGCACCAAGAAGGGGAACACCCAGGTGGTGCTGCGTGACGGTTCCATCACCAGGATCAAGGGGATCAAGTTCGACGTCGGCGACCCCGTAGTGCTGTCGGTACGTCCGGAGCACGTCTATACGGCCAACGACGGCATCCGCGCCACCGTGAGGGAGGTGGTGTTCATGGGCACCTACTGGAGGGTGCGCACCGAGGCCGATTCACAGGACCTCATAGAGTACAACATATCAACGGACACGGATACGCCCGCCAAGGGTGACGTGGTGTATCTCGTCTTCAACAAGAAGGCGACGAGGCTGTTCGCCAGGCCAATACAGGGATTGCAGGAGGAGATAGTGCTTGAATGATGCAAAGGGACTTCTTGACTGGTTCGTCAAGAGGAAAGGGGAGAAGATAGACACCGGCAGCAGGGCCCACGGGCTCGTGGTCCATGATGCCGTGAACGAGCTGGCCAACGCCGTGGGCGCCATGGGCCGCGGAGACACCGATGCCGCCGCCAGGTCCGTGGACCGCATCGTCCTGTGCGAGAGGGAGGCGGACAGGGTGGAGGAATCCCTCACATCCGAGATGTCCAAAGGCTCCCTCACCATAAGGGAGAGGGAGGACCTGCTCCATTTCATCAAGAAGACCGACAAGGTTGCCGACTGGTGCCTGGACGCCGGCACCTACATCCAGCTGATGATCGAGACCGGCATCAGCGCCCCCAACACCGTGTGGGAGTCCATGGCTGCCATGACCAAGGAGCTCCAGCTTGCGGTGAAGCTCCTGGTGTCCGCCATAGACTGCCTGCAGCAGGGTGCCCCCATGGAGGACGCCGTCCGTTGCGTGGAGAGCATCAAGGACCAGGAGCGCGTCATCGATTCCATGTACTTCGCGGGCCTGAAGAAGGTCATGATCTCCGACATGGACTTCAGGTCGGTGATGCTGACCCGCAGCCTCTTCGACGATATCGAGGAGGCCGCCGACGCCTGCAAGAACTGTGCGGAGACCATACTGCTGATAATAACCGCCAGAGGTGAGTGATACGGCCAGACTGTTCGGTACCAACGGCGTCAGAGGCGTGATCAACGAGGACATGACCATCGATCTGGTACTTCAGCTCGGTAAATCCATAGGAAAGCACTTCTCCACCGTCGCCCCCGAGGGCAGCGACGTGTCTGTGGCCCTGGCCACCGACACCAGGGTCTCTGGGGACATGATCAAGAGCGCGGTGTCCTCCGGTCTGATGGCCACCGGATGCCGCGTGCTCGACCTGGGCATCGTGCCCACCCCCGCAATCCAATTCTACGTGAAGACCCACGACGACGTCGTCGGAGGCGTGATGATCACCGCTTCCCACAATCCTCCCCAGTTCAACGGCATCAAATGCATCGACGGCGACGGAACCGAGATGGCCCGCGAGAACGAGATGACCATCGAAGGCTACTACGAGACCCAGATCCCCTGCAACCCCTGGAACGCCATCGGCAGCCTCGAACAGGTCACCGGTGCCGGCGAGGCTTACGTCGAGGCCGTCATAGCACACGTGGACGCGGCAGAGATCCGCAAGGCGGGACTGACCGCGGTGGTGGACTGTGCCAACGGCGCGGCCTATCAGACCACCCCCCTTCTGCTGAAGAAACTCGGCGTACGGGCCGTCACCCTCAACGCCAACGCCCAGGGCGAGTTCCCCGGACACCCCAGCGAGCCCACAGAGGATCACCTGAGGGACATGCTCCGTCTCACCAAGGACGTAGGTGCCGACCTGGGCATCGCTCACGACGGCGACGCCGACCGTGCCGTCTTCGCCACCGCCGAGGGCAACTTCGTCAGTGGTGACAAGAGTCTCACCCTCATCGCCAAGACCATGGTGAACGCCCACCCGGGTTGCACGGTGGTCACTCCCGTGAGCTCATCCTCCATGGTGGAGGAGGTTGTGAAGGAGAACGGCGGCGACCTGATTTACACTGCCGTGGGTTCCCCCATCGTCGCCAGGCGCATGATGGCCGAGGGCGCACCATTCGGCGGAGAGGAGAACGGTGGACTGATCTTCGCAGACCACCAGTATTGTCGCGACGGCGCTATGACCATCGCCCGCATGTTGGAGTGCATAGTCCGCTTCGGACCCCTGCAGGAGCAGATCGACGCCCTTCCCAAGTTCTACGTGGACAAGAGGAAGATCGAGTGCCCCAACAACCGCAAGAACGACCTGATCACCAACATGACCGAGGTGTTCTCCTCCCGCGGACAGGCTGACACCACAGACGGACTGAAGGTCACCTTCCCCGACGGCGGATGGGTGCTGATGCGCCCCTCCGGTACCGAACCCATCTTCAGGATCTATTCAGAATCCAAGGATCCCGCCCTGGCGGAGAGCCGCGGGGCGGAGGCGGAGAAGGTCGCTCAGGAGATAATGGAGCGTATCAGGGGTTCACAGCCGTCTTGAATAGACGGCCATCGCCTCTTTTATCAGCCTTGCCGCCAGAACGGCGGTGGCTCCCGTGGGGTCCGCTGGAGGGCAGACCTCGCAGACGTCGAATCCCACCAGACGGTCTCCCGCGGCGTTGATGATCTTCTTCACGTCGTAGGGGTGAAGACCGAAGGGCTCCGGCGTGCCGGTGCCCGGGGCGTAGGCGGGGTCGATCCCGTCTATGTCCACGGTGATGTACACCTTCTCCGCCTTCACCGAGTCCAGCGCCTTCTTGATGGCGGATTCGATGCCGTTGTCCAGGATTTCGTAGGCGCTGATGTACGGAACTTGTTCTTCCATCTCCAGCTCCTCCTCCGAGATGGACCTGACGCCCAGGACGTACACGTTATCGGTACCATGCACATCGGCGAACCTCCTGGTGATGCAGGCATGGCTCAGCCCGGTGCCCATGTACTCGTCCCTGGAGTCCAGGTGGGCGTCTATGGAGATCAACGCCACCTCCCTCTCGGGGAACAGGCGCATGATCGGTATGTTGACCGAATGCTCCCCGCCCATGGCGATGGTGAACTTACCGTCCCTGACGGCGTTCCCCATGGCGAAGGTGACATCGTCCACCATGTCCTCGGGGAGGAAGAAGTCGTCGCAGTCCCCGTAATCGAAGATCGCGGCTTGCGGCAGTCTGCCGTGTTCGAAATGCGTCCTTTCAAAATTGTAAGAGGCACGCCTGATGGCCATTGGGCCCTCGCGGGCCCCGGCCCTGAAGCACGCGGTGTGGTCGTACGGGATGCCGTAGATACAGATGTCGGCGTCGTTGTATGACGCCTCTGCATCGGCGAACGAGGTCCCGTTCGGCATCCTGCAGCCTCACATCAGTTTGTATCTGTCCATCGCGATGATGTACATCACTTCGGCGCCATCCTCGATGACGCACTCGTGGTCGGGGTTGATGGTCATGGTGAAGTTCTCATAGGTCTCCAGGTCCATGATCTGCACCTCGTCCCCCTGAACGGAGATGATCTGTCCTTTCCTCTTGTCGATGAGAGGGACCTGGACCTTGGTGCTGACGGGTCCGACCAGGGACTTCTTGGCCCCGGTGAAGATGCTTGCCGCATCGATGTTGGCTTTCGCAGAGCCGTGCTTTCCGGGCTTGGAGGTGGAAATAGAAATGATCTTGCAAGGCTCGTCGTCGATGTTGACGTACCTGCCCACCTTCAGTTCCCTGATCTCCTTCATCTCCCAATCTGCCATATCTAACACTCCTTCATGTAATCCGCTTGCCGGTGCGCATCGGCTGTACGTCGCGGTACAGGTATGCAGACTTCTCGCGGTTCATACCTGGGTATTAACGGAGAGGCTCTTATAATTATTACTATAAGGAACGCTGCTTGGGGCGTCTGCGCTTGCCTTTGGAGGGTTTCCTCTTCTCCCTCTTGGGAGGTTCGGGACGGGCCCTGCGGATCTCCTCCACCCTGGCCGCGAACTCCTCCTTGAGTCTCTCGCCGGCATCGCCCTCGCCGAAGGCGTCCACCCTGGCGGCGATGGATATCTTCCCCGCCAAGGCTCTCGCGATGGCCCCTCTCTGCCAGTACGGGGCCCTGTGCACGTCGGGGTGCTGATAGATGATCCCGTGCTTCGGAGGCTTCTTCCCGGACCTGAGATGACGGAACATGGCCTTCTCGGCACCGAGCATCTGGACGGTGGACGACGGCAGCGTGGCCAATCTTTCCAATCCGCCGGCCAACGAGACCAGTCTCGCCGCCAGCGGTCCGCCTACAAGCGTGCAGAGGCTGGGCGACGTCTTGCCCACTATCTCCGATATGTACCCCTCGGTGCGCTCACGGGTCTCGTAGACCATGCATAACTGATCCGCCAGGTCCTGGACGGCACGCATGTCGTCGGGATCGAAGTCCGCACCCATGGATTGGATGTCCAGACCCAACTCCTCGATGATGCCTTCCCTCTCCCCGTGCTTTGCCACCAGTTCGGCGTACCTACTGTCCCTGGCGAAGTCCGCCAGTTCCGGGAAGTGCATGCCGTACCATTCGTGGAGGCGCTCGTTCATCAGGTTGCACGTCTCGATGAGGTCGTCCAAAGAGCGAACAGCTTGCACAGCGGAGCGGTCGCTGCCGATGGGCTCGGATGTGCGCAGCCTCCCCAGTCCCATCATCGCATCGTGCATCAGCTCCTGACCGAAGCCGTAGCTCTCCGCTTTGATGAATGAGGAATCGAATAGCACGGGCTTCCCCAGGGGTGACTGCCTCCTCTCGGAGACGGCCAGCCTCTCCCTGCCCTCGGCGAGCTGCTGCTCCTCCGGGAGGATGCCCCCTCTCTGCACAAGCGCCAGCTTCTCGGCTATGGCATCAGCGTCCTTGGGCATCAGACGCTTGTCGATGACCTTCTCCCCGTCGCAGAGGAACACGCCGAACCATTTGGTGACAAGGACGATCATTCACATCCCCCTGAGCTTCTCCACCTCTGCCTTCGGCAGGCCCCGGCATCTTCCCACCAACATCTGTAGCTTGGCCTGGAACTCCAGCTCCTCCATGCGGTCGTAGGCGTCCTGGAGGTTCCTTCCCTGTGTCACCGCGCCGTGTCTGGCCAACAATATCGCTTTGGACGATGCGTGGGCGCCGACGGCGTCCGCCAGTTCCTTGGTGCCCGGCGTGATGTATCCTAAAGTCGGCACATCTCCGAGAAGCAGGACGCCCTCGGGGGTGATGTCCGTGCGAACCTTGCCCTTGATGGTGAGTGCCACGCAGTTCAGGGGGTGGCAGTGCACCACCGCATTGGTCTCGGGGTTGTTCTTGTAAAGAGCCAGATGCATGCCCGTCTCGATGGAAGGCTTCACGTCACCGACGGGTTCGCCCTCCATGGACACCATGATCATGTCCTCCGGCTCCAGCAGGCCCTTGTTCCTGCCGCTGGGGGTGATCAGTATGTATTCCTCGTCCAGACGGACGCTCATGTTGCCGCCTGCGGATACCGTCAGGTTCCGGTCGTACAGCATCTTGCACGTCTCCGCCAAGGACATGCGGGCGTAGGCTTCGTTCATCCTCTCACCCTGCCGATCTCCGAGGGCTTGAGGATACCCTTCTCGGTGATGAACCCCGTCACGTACCTGGCAGGGGTCATGTCGAACGCCGGGTTCAGAGCGGGGGATCCCTCGGGAGCGATCCTGATCCCGGCGACCATGGTGACCTCCTCCTCGGAGCGGTTCTCGATGACGATGTCCTCCCCGGTGGCGGTCTCGAAGTCGAATGTGGATATCGGGGCGGCCACATAGAACGGCACGCCGAACTCCTTGGCCAACACGGCCTTCTCGAAGGTGCCGATCTTGTTGGCGAAGTCCCCGTTGGCGGCGATGCGGTCAGCGCCCACGATGATCATGTCCACGCCCTGTCTGATGAAGTGTCCCGACGCCCCGTCGGGGATGATGGCGTGATCTATACCCTCCTGATTCAACTCCCAGGCGGTGAGCTGCATCCCCTGCAGGCGGGGTCTGGTCTCGGAGGCGTAGACGAAGAAGCGTTTCCCCTCCTCCCAGGCCTTCCTGATGGGTGCCAATGCAGTGCCTATATCAACAGTCGCCAAGGCTCCGGCGTTGCAGTGGGTCATCACCTTGAACCCGTCCTTGATCAGCGGTGCCCCGTATTCGCCGATGGCCTTGCACTTGGACACCATGGACTCCGCATATGCATCAGCGGCCTTCACGGGGTCCTCCCCGGCGGCCAGTGCCTCGGCCATGCGGTCCACCGCATAGAACAGGTCGTTGGCGGTGGGTCTTGCAGCCTTTATGTCCTTGGCGGCCTGTGCCAGATTCTCCTCCTTCAGAGCTGCGAGGCACATGGCGTATGCGGCCGTGGCGCCTATGGAGGGGGCTCCGCGGGTGGTCATGTTGCGGATGGCCTCTGCCACGTCCCTGTAGTCGTCGAAGGACACGAAGGTCAGCTCGTGGGGCAGCTTGCGCTGGTCGATCATAACAACCCGTCCGTCCGCGAACCAAACCGCCCGGACATCCTTCTCACCGTTCTCGGTCCTGACCCTCATGGTGGCACCTGTCATCGTCTATAGGCTCGCACCGTAAAACCTTGATGGCGACGAAGCGGTTATCCAGTGCCAAACGCTTCGGACGTTCATGTACGACAGCGGGGACTTCGAGCTGTACATGATGGGGGACGGCTTCGTGAAGGTGTCCAGCGGCATCCAGCGCCGTATCCTGAATGCGCTGCAGGACGGGGACATGACCTCCACCGAGATATCCATCATAGTAGGCAGGAGCCGTTCCACCCTGACCGTGCATTTGGATAACCTTGTCCGCGACGGTCTGGTGGGATACCGTGACAACCCGGAGGACGGCCGCAGCAAGGTGTATTACCTCATCTCGGACCCGCTGATCCGCTCCAAACGCCCTGACCGTACCGCGCTGGCACTCTCCAGGGACATATTGGGGGTGGCCAAGGTGATGCCGGAGCTCTCCAGCAACCTGATCCTCAGGTCCATGATCCTCATATCCGACGGCGTCGGCCTGGACCTGGCGCCGGTGATGTTCACCATCGGCAGCAACATGGCGGAGCATTTCGCCGACGAGATCACGTCGAAGAGCGTGGGAAGGCTGCTTGACGGGGTCAAGGAGCACTTCGACAGCTTCCAGCTGGGAGAACTGGCGGTGTACTCCAAGGACCCCATAACCATCCTGTTCAGGGACACCATCGATCTCACGTATACGACGGCGGAGGTGATGGCATCCTTCGTGTCGGGGTTCCTCACCACGGTGATGGAGAACAATCTGGGAAAGGAATACAGGATCACCGACCAGGAGGTCTTCGGCGACCGCAACAACTACATCCGCATGAAGTTCGAGCCGGTTCAGGACAGCCTGTAGGAAAGGAGGACGCCGTCTCCGAGGACCTCTGCGCCCTGAAGTGCCAGATGCAGCCCCCCATCCTTCACCCAACCCTCCCCGTCGGCAGGGGTGGGAGAATCCTTCCCGCCGATGATCATGCTGCCGACGAAGATCGTCAGCTCGTCCACTGCCTCCGCTTTGAGGAAGGAAGCTATGGTGGTGCCTCCCCCTTCCACAAGGATGCTGCGGATACCGGTGTCGTATAGTTTCGAGAGGATGTCATCGATATCCAATGCCGGCACCCTCAGGACCTCCGTGTTCTGCCAGGTACCGGTGCACGAGTCCAAGGTGACTATGATCGTCCTCGCCATGCCGTTGAGGACAGCGGCATCTTCTGGGGTCCTGCCGTGGGGATCGAGGACAATTCTAACCTGATTCTCTTCGATAGGACGTCCCTTCACCGTGAGATGGGGGTCGTCGGCGATCACGGTGCCGACACCGACCAGGATCGCGTCATATCTCATGCGCAATCCTTTCACGCGATCCTTGTCCTCCTTGGAGGATATCCTTACCTGCTTGCGTTCGCTGCCGGCGATCTTGCCGTCGGCGCTCATGGCGCAGTTGATGTGGACGTAAGGTCTCAATTCTCCGCCCCCGGGGTGACGGTGAGGTGATAAAGGCTACCCTTGCGCACAACGCCGAACCTGACGTTGAGGAAGGTCTCCAATGTATCCATCTGGCTCAATAGGTGTCTGCTGATCTTGGAGACCGTGAACGAGCTGTCCCCGTCCGCCATGGCCAGGTACGGGAGGATCTGGTCGGCGGTGTGTACGTCCATGGTGGCGCCGGAAGCCATGTTGCCAACAAGGTCGTTGGCCACGTCGATGCCCGCCTGCCTGGCGGGATGGCCCCTAGAGGTGAGCACGTTGCTTCCCAGCACACCGTTCTCGTATTCGGCCACCAGCGACATGCCAGCTCCCTTGGAGATGCCGTCTTCGGTGCGTTCCACCTCGATGTCCACGTCGTAGTCCTCCAGGACGCTCATGCATCCTTCCATCAGCTGATCGCCGAGCCACGCGGGCAGGTTCTGCACGAAGCATGTCCCGCGTACCGACTTCAGTTCGCCCAGCTCGTGCATCTTGAGCGGGGAGATGTGCTTCATGGGGTCCAGGGTGACGATGACCCTGCCCCCTCCTTCGGGGTAGAATCCCCTCTGCATGATGGTCAGGTCCGCCTTCAGCCCGGTCTTGGCCATCAGCGGGAACAGCAGCTGCTTGTAATAATCGATGGGAGGCGCCCACATGACATTGGTGCCTCCGGTGATGTCCATGCGCACCGGCCTCTCGTGATTCCTGGACGCCAGTATCATGGCCTGCAACACCAATGTGATGCTTCCCGCGGTGCCCACGTCCCTGACGATGTCGTATTCCTTCTCCGTCCCGGGGATTATGGTAAGTTCCTGGGAACCGAAGGTGTTGCCGATGACGGTGGATCCCGTCATCGCCGCCACAGCCTCCACCGCGGTGCAGTGCTGTCTCGACAGTCCGTTGGTGGGGCGGTTCTCCCTGATGCGGGTCAGATGGGTGGCCTTGCCGGTGATCGCAGCCATGGCTACGGATGTGCGGACGGCCTGTCCTCCCCCCTCGCCTCTCGAGCAGTCGATCTCCAGCATAGCCTTGACACATATGATTCCCAGATTAATACTTGCACCCGTCGCCGGGGGTGGGAATGTTTTATAGGGGAGCGGTCAATCGGGGTCCTACCGGGCCCGTGGTCTAGTGGTTATGACGACGCCCTTACAAGGCGTAGGCCGCCGGTTCGATCCCGGCCGGGCCCACTCCATTCTGCACAAAGTTGACGGGTCAATCTTAATATAGTGGGTGTCATCCCTTTCATGTGGAGGAGCTCGAGTTCCTTATCATCATGGCCACCCTGACCCTGTTGGCCGGGGTATGTTCGGTCGTCTTCAGTAAGCTCAAGCTCCCTCCGATCATCGGTTACCTGTTCGCAGGTATCCTGATCGCCAACTACATCGACATCCCCACGTCCAGCGAACAGATCATCACCGTACTGTCGGATATCGGACTGGTCATGCTGATGTTCAGCATCGGCATGGAGCTGGATATCAGCAAGCTGAAGGCCAACGGCAGGTTCGCCATGGTCGTCGCCATCGTACAGCTGCCGTTGATGGTCCTATGCGGATACATCGCCGGTTCATTACTGGGCATGGGCACGCTGCAGGCCCTGACCCTGGGTGCGGTCATCTCCGGTTCGAGTACCGCTGTGGTCACCGCCGTCCTGAAGATGTTCGAGCGCATCACCAAGGAGGAGGCGGAGACCATGGTCTTGGTCACCGTCATGGAGGACGTGGGTCAGGTCATCATCTTGTCCATGCTCGCCCCCATGCTGGCCACCGGCGCCCTGGACACCGACATGACCAGCATCGTCCTGATGGTCGCCATGATCGTGGTGTTCATGCTGGGAAGCATCTTCATCGGAGTGCGCTTCCTCCCCAGGATATTGGACTGGGTGGGCAACAAGACCTCATCCGAGGTTCTGATGGTCCTCGCCGTGGGCCTCTGCTTCGGCATGGCTCTGCTGTCCGTGAGGATTGGCATGTCCATGGCCATCGGAGCGTTCCTGATGGGAGTCATCGTCTCGCAGAGCATACATAGGCACAACATCGAGGAGAAGGTCATGCCCATGCGCGAGCTGTTCATGGCCATCTTCTTCATCCACGTGGGAATGCAGGTGAACATCCATGCCTTCGCCAGTGTCATCCCGATGATAATCATCATCTTCCTGACCTTCGCGGTGTCCAAGTTCTTCACCGTGTTCCTCGGATACTACGTGGGCAACCGCAGCCTGAAGGACGGATTCATAGCATCGGTGTCCCTGATGGCCATGGGAGAGTTCGCCTTCATCATCGCCCAGGAGGCGTTGGGTGCGGGTGTGGTGGATGACAACTTCTACACCGCCGTTATCGGTGCGGCACTGGTATCAATGATCGTGCTGCCGCTGATCTCCAGGAGGATGTTCGACGTCATCGACTGGTACGAGACCAAGCAGCCCAAGAGACTCACCCGGCTCCTCAACGGACTCACAGAGACCAGGGCTGACCTGTACGCCAGGATGGACGCATCGGAAGCTGTCGCCAGACGCGTCCACTCCAGTGCCAACAGGGCGTACACCGCGGTGTTCCTAATCATCGTGATCGAGATCGTCTTCATCATGGCGTCCGAGTCCATCTCGGTGTACATCTCCGATGTAATGGGATTGAGCCTCGAGCAGTCGCACCTGATCGTCATGGCAATAAACTTCTTCCTGCTGGTCACCCCCACCACCGTGCTGGTCCGCAACGTGAAGTTCATCGACAAGATCCTGTTGGGCAGAGGGTTCACGAACAACTCCGAAGGATACGAGGAGAGGGCGGATTTGTACCGTGCCCTGCAGTACTACAGCACCGCATTGATCGTGGCAATCATCGATCTGCTGGTCCTGCTGCTGCTTCCCGGGCCCTTCGGTAGCGCGGGATCCCTGGTCATCGTGCCGGTGGTCGTCGTGATCCTCCTGATCGGTGTGTACCTGGCCAGAAGGAAGCAGAAGAAAGATGCGGCCGAGGCCGCACACAGTTGCCCTCCGGTCGAATGAGCCTCACGGCTCTTCGGCCATAATTTTACAAAGAGCCAGGTGTAATGATCCAAGGCTCAGAGGAGCCTCAGGGAATAGTGGATCGCCCTCACCGAATGGGTGAGGCATCCCATGGATATGCGGTCGGCGCATTTGGCGTAGGATGCCACGTTGTCCATGTTCATCCTGCCGGAGACCTCGACCGATATGCTCGGATCGATGGACTTGACGATCCGGTACATATCTTCCGCCTCCTCCGGGCTGCGGTTGTCGAACATGATCATGTCCGGGTGACACTTCGCCGCCTCGGCGGCGTCCTCCGGACTTTCAACCTCCACCTCTACCTTCACCCCGTCGGGAATCCCGGCGAGACGGGACATGGCGTTGCCCACGCCTCCGGCGGCGGCGATGTGGTTGTCCTTGATCAGAACCATGTCGTAGAGTCCCATCCGGTGGGGCTCCCCGCCCCCGAGGGCCACGGCCTTCTTGTCCAGTGCCCTCAGACCGGGAGCGGTCTTCCTGGTCCCGCATATCACGGCGGTCCCTCCGGCAGCCCTCACGGCAGCGGTGGCGTCCCCGGTCATGGTGGCAATGCCGCTCATCCTCATCATGATGTTCAGGGCGGTGCGTTCGGCGGTGACGATCCCTCTCACGGGACCTTCCATCATCATCACGCATCTGCCCTTGCGCACCGGATCCCCGTCGGCGACCTGGGGCACCGCCCTCACGCCGAACCTTGAGAAGACCTCGACGGCCTCCTCCAATCCCGCGGCTATGGCGGTGTCCTCGCAGACTATCTCCGCGATGCCGTCCCCCTCGGGGACCAGCAGCTCCGCGGTGATATCGCCCGGTCCGACGTCCTCGGCGATGAAGCGGTCGATGTCAGATCTCCAGCTGGAAGGGCTCTCCGGGCTTGGGCAGTATGACGTTGTAGTCGGCAAGGTCATCGAGGAACATCTCCCTGGTCTCGGAGTGCATCAGCACCACGTTGGTGGGGTGGCAGGCGTGTACGAAGTCCACGATCTGCTGGTGGTCCGCGTGCGCCGAGAAGTCGTACTTCTGCACCTCGCACTCGATCTTGTGGGTCTCCCCGTCCACGTTGATGACGCCCTGCTCCATCAACATCCTGCCGTTGGTGTCCTCCGCCTGATAGCCCACCAGGAGCACAGCGTTCTTGGGATCATCCTTCATTCCCTTCAGGTAGTTGAGCACCGGTCCGCCGTCCAGCATTCCGCCGGTGGTGACGATGACGTCCGCCCTGCGGGCCTCCTTCCTCATGTTGGCGGTCCTGACCTCGCTGAACCTCCTCTTGGCGGCCTTGAGGGCCTTGGGGTCCAGCAGGTACTCGGGGTAGTCGCTGTACAGCCTGGTGACCGAGCGTCCCATGCCGTCAACCCACATGTCGTAGCCGCAGTCCTTCAGCAGGACCATGATCTCCTGGGTCCTTCCGATGGCGAAGCTGGGGACGATGACGGTGCCTCCCCTGTCGACGACCTCGTCAACCTTCTCCAGGAACTCCTTCTCGGTGGCCTTGCGGTCAGGGTGCAGGCGTCCGCCGTAGGTTCCCTCGATGAACAGGTTCTCGCAGTCCACCGGCTTGGCGGCGTCGGTGAGCCTTGTGGGTATGGTGTGCAGGTCGCCGGTGTAGAGGGTGTTGGTGTCGCCCATGAACTCGAACATGGCCGCACCGGGGACATGTCCGGCGGAGTGCAGCCTGACGTCGAAGTTGTCCAGCTCGATGGTGTCCTCGAACTCCAGGGGGACCACGCTCTTCATGGTCCTCTCGATGTCCCCCGCGGTGTAGGGCTGGGGGTAGTTCTCCGCCTTGGCGATCTTGAGGCTGTCATGCATCATGATCTCTCCCACCTCCGCGGTGAGCGGGGTGGTGAAGAGCTCGCACCTGTCCCTTCCGCAGACGGCGGGCATCATGCCGCAGTGGTCGAGATGTGAGTGGGTTAGGAAGGCGTGCTTGATCCTGGGTGCCTGCAGGGGGTACTCCGGGGGTTTGGAGGGGCTCATGCCGTATTCCATCAGCATGGTCTCGTCCTTGCACTCGATGGTCATGCCCATACGGCCCACCATGTCGGCGCCGCCAAGGAATTTGAATTCTGTCTTCATTCTATCAGTCTCCGTATGCCTCGCATTCTGGCGAGGACTTTGTGATAACGGGGCCGGGGCCCCTTGTCCGTGATACATGGATTGCGGATACAGTCCGCTTGCGCGTACGCGCGGTTTATAATTGGTTGATTCGGCAACGCTTATATATCGTTTATGGGTTGTAAAAACGTCAGACTTTTGTCTGACGGTGGGATGCATGAATTACAGGCTGAAAGGCCGCAAGATAGACTGGGGACGGTCTGCGGCCAAGTTCGTGGACACAGCTACCGGTAGAGCTTCGCAGAGCTTCTATGATCCGAAGTCCGGTTTGTTCCTAATGCTAGTGCTGGCACTGGTCCTCTGGTGGATAATACCGCTGGGACAGATGGTGGCAGGCTACGTGGGAGGGCGCAGAGCGGGCAGCATGTCCAAGGGCGTGGGGGTGGCACTGGGAGCGACATTCATCCTCTCGCTTCTGGGTCTTGCCATCACAGCCGGGACGGAGTGGATTCTGTCCCTGCAGAACGTCCAGGACTTCATCGCCAACACCATGCCCCCGCTGGGCGACTGGCTGGCATCTGCCAGGGACTACATGGCCGGATTCGCCGGAATGGTGTCCGGTTCGTTCACCTTCTCCGGAGGCGACTTCGTGATGATGGGCGTGTTCGCCGTCGTCGGAGGCGCCATGGCCAACCAGTCCCGCAAGGAGATCTCCATCATCGTGGAACAGGCGGTCAACGGCACCGCACCCGCTCCCCCCAGGTCCGCCAAGGCCGCCACGGAGGGACGCCCCATGGGCTTCAGCTCCTACGCCGACTACACCGCGGTGAGCGTCAACAACGTGGCCGGTGCGGAGCTCAGGGCACAGGGTCAGGAGAAGGAGGTTCCCGTATCCCGCACACGCCGCAGGAACGACGTCACCGCCACCAGCATAGCCAGTACCGCCGTGCCGAGCGCCGCTGTCACCGCCACCTCGTCCGCCACCACATCCGAGACGTCGCCCCTCGCACAGTTCGCCGGCGACGCCGTCGAGACGCCTGTCGAGGAGCCCAAGCCCGCACGCGCCAGGCGCTCCCGTGCAAAGGAGCCCGCCAAGGAGGAGGGGAATGTCGAGACCGAGACCCCCGCCGCCGAGCCGGAGAGGGCGCCCGTGGCCGAGAAGGAGGAGAAGGTCCTCGAGCCCGCACCCGCGGAGATGCCGGAACCGGAGAAGACCCAGCCTCCCGTACAGCACGATCACGCGGACGACTTCGAGTACCTCTGACCGTCCGCTGGCCGTCGTCGCCACTCATCCGCTCTTATAAGGGGCGCACGCACGCGCCCCATCGTTATTTTATAGTTCCAATCCATCGCCGCCAAACGAGGATGTAACATGTTTTGCGAATGCGGATCAATGATGTTCCCCAAGGGCGGGAAGTTCGTCTGCAACCAGTGCGGAAAGGAGAAGGAGCTCGGCACCGCGGACGGCGAGCGTTTCATGACCAACTCCAAGGAGAAGGAGACCGCGGTCATCACCGAGAACACGGCGACCCTCCCCAAGACCCGCATCATATGCCCCGAGTGCGGCAACACTGAGGCCTACTTCATGATCAGGCAGACCAGGGCGGCGGATGAGCCCGAGACCCGCATCTACCGCTGCTGCAAGTGCAACTACTCCTGGAGGGAGTACTGAGGGGGTTCCGTCATGTTCAAGGCAGAACTGAAGGCAGAGACCCTCAAGGGTCTTGTGAACATCATCTCCACCCTGGTGGACGAGGTGAAGTTCTCCGTCACCGCCGAGGGCATGTCCCTCAAGGCAGTGGACCCCGCTCACGTGGCCATGATCGAGCTCATGCTCGGCAAGGACGCCTTCAAGTCCTTCGAGGCCGACGAGGTGGAGCTGGGATTCGACCTGGACAAGGTCAAGGACGTGCTGAAGCTGGCATCCTCCGGGGACACCATCGTCATGGAGCAGGACTCCGAGCGCGGAAGGCTGGTCTTCAAGGTGGGCAACATCACCCGCCGCATGAACCTCCTGGACACCGCCAACATGTCTACCCCCAAGGTCCCCGAGATGCCTTTGAAGGCCTTCGCGGAGCTGCCGGCGGCGGACTTCCAGCGCGGTATCAAGGCATCGGAGTCCATTTCCGACCACATCATCCTCGTCATGGACACCGACATCTTCCAGCTGCGCTGCGAGGGGGACACCGACTCCGCGGAGCTGTCCCTGGAATCCTCCGATTCCGTCAAGATCGAGACCCCCGCAAGGGTGGTCAGCACCTACCCCCTGGACTACTTCTCCAACCTGATGAAGGCGATTCCCGCCGAGACCGTGATGAGGGTCGAGATGGACACTAACTTCCCGGTGAAGGTGGTGTTCGGCATCGCCGACGGTGCCGGAGTGGTCAGGTATCTCCTGGCGCCCAGGATCGAGAACGACTGAGGTGCCCATGTCCCCGACCGCTGCCGAACTGAAGCGCAAGGCCGACCTGCTCAGACTTCACGTCATCGAGATGACGACCGCGGCCGGATCGGGGCATCCCGGGGGATCGCTTTCCTCCGCGGACCTGATGGCCGTGCTCTACTTCAAGGAGCTCAGGCACGACCCCAAGAACCCCCAGTGGGAGGACAGGGACCGCTTCGTGCTTTCCAAGGGACACGTGGCCCCCGTTCTCTACGCGGCGCTGGCGGAGTCCGGATACTTCCCCGTGGATGAGCTGCTCACCCTGAGGAAGATGGGCTCCCGTCTGCAGGGACACCCGGTCAGGGGCAAGGTACCCGGAGTGGAGATGTCCACCGGCTCCCTGGGCCAGGGGCTCAGCATGGCCTGCGGGATCGCCCTTGCGGGCAAGATGGACGGGAAGGGCTACAACGTGTACTGCCTCCTCGGAGACGGGGAACTTCAGAGCGGTCAGAACTATGAGGCCATGATGTTCGCCTCCGGCAGGAAGCTGGACAACCTCATAGCGTTCGTGGACCGCAACAGGCTGCAGATCGAGGGTGACACCGAGAAGGTCATGCCCCTGGACCCGTTGCCGGACAAGTGGCTGGCCTTCGGATGGGACGTCTTCGAGATAGACGGCCACGACATCGACCAGATCATCGGCGCCATCGAGGAGGCCAAGCGTTCGGACTCCCCCAGCGTCATCATCATGAACACCGTGAAGGGCAAAGGCGTCTCCTTCATGGAGAACCAGGCCGGATTCCATGGCAGGGCTTGCAAGCCCGATGAGTATGAGCAGGCCGTCAAGGAGCTGAAGGAGGCTTTGCAATGAAGTTGGCCCAGAGGAACTACTACGGCAAGGCTTTGGCCAAGCTGGCGGAGACCAGGAAGGACGTGGTGGTGCTGGATGCCGATCTGGCAGGCTCCACCAAGACCAGCGAGTTCCGCAAGGTCGCCCCCGAGAGGTTCGTGGAGGCCGGCATCGCGGAGCAGGACATGATCGGCGTGGCCGCAGGTCTCGCCGCATCCGGCAAGACGGTGTTCGCATCCACCTTCGCCGTGTTTGCCACCGGCAGGTGCTGGGAGCAGATCAGGCTGGGCTGCGCATACCCCAAGCTCAACGTCAAGGTTGTTTCCACACACTGCGGCATCAGCGTGGGAGCGGACGGTGCTTCCCACCAGGCGCTGGAGGACATCGCGATCATGAGGGCGCTGCCCAACATGGTGGTCATCTCCCCCGCCGACGCCTATGAGGCGTACGCCGCCACCCTCGCACTCGCGGATTACAAGGGCCCGTGCTACATGAGGCTGGGCCGCGCCGACGTGCCGGTGCTCTTCGACGAGGACGTGGGGTTCGAGATCGGCAAGGCCAAGAAGCTCAGGAGCGGGGAGGACGTCTCCCTCATCGGCACCGGACAGATGGTCAGCCTCTGTATGGAGGCCGCCGAGATACTGGAGAAGGAAGGCATCTCCGCCGAGGTCATCAACATGAGCACGATCAAGCCCCTGGACGGGGCAGCGGTGATGGATTCCGTGTCCAAGACCGGATGCGCGGTCACCGCCGAGGAGCATAGCGTCATCGGAGGACTGGGGTCCGCGGTGGCGGAGTTCCTCTCCGAGAACATGCCCGCGCCCGTAGTGAGGGTGGGCACCAGGGACACCTTCGGCGAGTCCGGGGATCCCGACGACCTGTTCAAGAAGTACGGCCTGACCGCCGAGGACATCGCCGAGGCGGCCAGGAGATCAATCGGAATGAAGGAGTGAGCACATGAAGATCTTCATCGACACAGCCAACATCGACAGAATCAAAGAGATCAACGACTGGGGTATCCTGGACGGTGTCACCACCAACCCCAGCCTGATAGCCAAGGAGGGCAAGGACCTCAGGACGATCGTCACCGAGATCTCCAAGATCGTCGACGGCCCCATCTCCGCCGAGGTCATGTCCATGGACGCCGAGGGCATGGTGAAGGAGGGTCTGGAGCTCTCCAAGATCCACCCCAACATCAACATCAAGTTGCCCATGTGCATCGAGTCCCTGAAGGCTACCAAGATCCTGTCCTCCAAGGGCATCAAGGTCAATATGACTCTGATCTTCTCCGCACAGCAGGCCCTGCTGGCGGCCAAGGCCGGCGCTTCGTTCGTGTCCCCCTTCGTGGGTAGGCTGGACGACATCGGCATCGACGGCACCCAGCTGCTGACCGAGATCTCCACCATCTTCAACAACTACGGCATCCAGACCGAGATCATCGCCGCCTCCATCAGGAATCCGATCCACGTTTCCATGGCGGCCCTGGCCGGCTGTGACATCGCCACCATCCCCTACGACGTGCTGAAACAGATGATCTCCCACCCCAAGACCACCGAGGGGATCGAGAAGTTCATCGCCGACTACAACAAGTCCAAGGGCAACTGAGATGGGAAATCCTTCCGCGCTGGTGGTGGGGGGAGGCCCCGCGGGCAGTCTCTCCGCCGCCGCGCTGTCGGCCTTCGCCGACGTGACGGTTCTGGAAGAGCATCGGGTGTCGGGCACCCCCATGGAGTGCACAGGCCTGGTGTCGCCGGGGGTGTTGCGTCTTCTTGACGCGGCTCCGGAGGTGTTCAACAGCTACGACGCCCTCAATGTGGTGTTCCCCTCCGGCAGGAGGGTCAGGTTCGACTGCGGATCGGTGAAGGCTCTTCTGATAGACCGTGCAGGGCTCGATATGATGCTGGCACATCGTGCCGAGGACGCAGGTGCACGCTTCGTCTACGGCAGCAAGGCATCCGCTGTGGGCATCGGGGACGGCGTCTCAGTACGCACGGAGTCCGGCGACACATACCGCGCTGACCTGCTTGTCGGCGCGGACGGACAGGGTTCCAAGGTCCGCAGACTCACCGGTGCCTCACCGAGACGGTTCGTCAGGGGCATACAGCATGACATCGTCCACGAGATGGACGATCAGAACGCCATCGACGTCCATCTGGGTTCAGAGGTGGCCCCCGGTTTCTTCGCCTGGCTCATACCCTTCGGGGACCGCACCCGTATAGGATTGTGCGCGGATACGGACGCCCCGCTTCCCACAGATCTCCTCAAGAATCTGAAGAGACGCACCGACACATCCGACTGCCAAGTGATCTCCAAATCATCCGGTCGCATACCGTTGGGCATCCGCGGGAGGAGCTACGGCGACAATGTCATGATCGTCGGCGATGCGGCCTCCCAGGTGAAGCCGGTCTCCGGCGGGGGACTGTATCCCATAGCCATGGCGGTGCCCCATCTGGCACATGCCGCAGAGCAGGCATTCGCGTCCGGGGACCTGTCCGCCTCCTCACTGTCCTCGTACGAGAAGGGCTGGAAGGGGGACCTGCGCAGCGAGCTGTATGTCGGGTATCTTCTCCGTCACCTCTACGGCAATCTCACCGACCGTGACCTGAACAGGGTGGCGGAGATCATCGATGATGATGAGATCCGTCAGATGGTGGATCTGGTGACCATCGACGACCCCTCGAGGCTTTTGAAGATGGCCATGTGCCATCCGCGTCTGGCACTTCACGCCCTGCCGTTCATCGCCCGGGGGCTGGTCCCCTGAGATTGGCCCGAGTGCCGTCCTCGGAGGCTTCGGAGCGCATCCCCGAGATGATGCGCCTGGACATCGTGGATCGTCATGCCAAGATCTCCAAGGACGGGAATTACCGCCTGGTCCCGCTGAGGGACGGCATGGAAAATATCGTTGCGGAGATGGGATTCCAGGTCGTCGAAGGCGAAGCCCACTCCAGGTATCGCATCCCCCCACAACAGAGGATCGCCAACGCGCTCTCGGACCTTCCGCGGGAGGTGGTAGATGAGTTACCACTCAAGTGGGAGACAGTCGGCTCCATACTGATCATCCGTCTGAAGGATTCCGCATCCCCGTATCTTGACAGGATAGGCGAGACCTACGCCCGCGAGTTGGACATGTCCACGGTGTGCGTGGATTGCGGAGGCGTCTCCGGGGAACTCAGACGCCCGGAGATGCAGGTGATCTACGGCAGCGAGACCACTTCCACCCGCCTGGAGAACGGCATACTCTACAGGTTCGATGTGACCAAGGTGATGTTCGCCTCCGGCAACGTGGACGAACGGGAGCGCATGGAGCGTCTGGACTGTCAGGGGGAGACGGTGGTGGACATGTTCGCCGGCATCGGATACTTCACCCTGCCCTTGGCGAAGTATTCAGGCGCCAAGAGGGTCATCGCCTGCGAGAAGAACCCCGAATCCTACGAGTTCCTTGTCGGCAATGTCTCCCTGAATCACCTGGAGGATGTGGTGGAGCCCGTGTTGGGGGACAATCGCGACCTTCCCGAAGGGAACTACGCCGACAGGGTGCTGATGGGCTATGTGCAGAGGACCGCCGAGTTCCTGCCCAAGGCGCTGCGCATAGTGAGGCCGGGCGGCGTGATACACTATCACGACACCTTCCCGGTGGACACCTATATGCAGCGCATTCGCGAGATATTCGATGACGCATGTCCGGGGGGATACGAGATCCTGGGGGTGCGGGAGGTCAAGTCCTTCGCTCCCGCCGTGTCCCATTACGTCGCCGATGTGAGGGTCAGTTGACGGATTCGCCGCAGCCGGTGGCGGTGAGCAGGGTGTTCATCCTGTCCTTGTAGTTCTCGGCGTCGGCCTCCATCACGTTCTTCACGAAAGGCACCAGGAACTGTGCCAGATCCGCTTCCTCCGCGGTGGTCTTCACCGTGTCCGGGGCATCCCCGACGGCTATGGCGAAGGCCTTGGCCATCGCCCTCGCACGATACTCCCTGGGCGGGTTCTTCTCCAGCTCGCTCCTGAGCAGGGGGAACCCTCCGGCCTTGGCAGCTTTTACGTAACCGTCCGCCAGCTTCCCCACTGGACCGAGCCTCTTGAACGCCGGCAGTGCCTTGACCACATCCTTGGAGATCTCCATCCTCTCCGCGTCCTTGAGCACAGACAGGGGGTTCTTCTTGGACACGTCACCCATGGCCTGGGCGGTCTCCTCGGAGGTGAAGGCCTTGAGGATCTCCGCATAGGAATCCTCCCAGATGCAGGACAGGACCTCAGATGTCCTCGGAGTCTGCACCACGATGGATTCGCAGGCATCCGGCAGGTACACGGACAGCGCCCTCAGCTCGATGTCCTCTCCCTTCAGGTCGCCCAAGAAGCGGTCCAGGTCTGAGCCGTAGTTCTCGGTGCCCACGATGTATGCCGAGGTGCCGCTGCTCCTCAGGTCCCCGAGCTTGGAGCGAAGGACGCTGTTCAGCAGCGACGAATCGTTCAGCTTGCCCAGGGAGTACTCCTTCACGGTCTCCGGGGGCACAGGCTCCGTCTCCATCTGCTTGCCCGAGCCGTAGTTGTGCTCCACCCTGACCTCGAAGTCATCCAGGGGGTTCAGGGAGATCATCCTGGATATCAGGTACTGCAGGGTGGACACGTCCTTCCTGGCACATCTCTTGCAGATGCGGATCTCGGTGTCCGCCGACTTCACCCTTATCACCAGGGCGGACTCGGACGAGTGGCCGCAGTCCAGCCCGTCCTCCGGGAATTGGTACGGGGTCTCCCAGAAGGTGTCGTAGATGTAGTCCTCCGGCATGTTGTTGTGATTGGAGCAGACCAGGTCGTCGCCGAAGGAGTAGAGGTTCAGTCCCTTCTTCTTGGCGAAGGCGTTGTAGAGGAACAGACGGAGCTTGGGGTCGTTGTAATGCTGGCAGCCGATGAGCTTGTCGTTGCCCACGGCGCCTCTGGGGACGTAGAGCACATCCTCCCCCGCGATCTTGGCGGTGGCGGTGTAGGGGACGCTGCCGTTGGCGTACAGCGACACCGTGCCGGCGTACGCCTTCAGGATGTCGTCCGACCCCCTGGAGGCCATCTTCTCCAGCACCTCCGCGCTGCTCTTGTACTTGTCGAGCTTGGCGATGTGCTTGAAGGTCTTGTCGAAGTGGCACTTGCGGCAGTCACCGGCGCATTTGGGCCTGAGGATCTCCGGATCCGTCCACAGGTTCTTCGACCTCTCGAGGATGTCGCTCTCCAGCCTCTTGCTGGTGCGCACGACGCCTCTGAATCTGACTCTCCGTCCCATGCGCGATTATCCGTACGCGGATATTAAGCGGTATCGCGGAAGCGATTTAACGAGGGCAGGGGATTGCCATCCATGGAGGATGCCCCGGACCGCGAGCTGAGACAATTCCTGGCAAGGCCGCCATTCCGCATCAGGGTGCCCACGCATGACATGCTGGCACCTTTCGTTGAGGCGGTGACGCACCCCAGCTACGCCTCCGAGATGAGGCAGCGCGGCAGGGCATTCGAGGACTATCAGCGCCTGGAGTTCCTGGGGGATTCCCTTCTGAAGAACGCGGTCTGCGACGTGTTGTACCGCGAGGGCATGGACACCGAGTCCATGAACCGGAGGAAGGAGGAATTGGTGGAGAACGATCACCTGGCGGACATCCTCGCCTCGTACTCGGGAGGGACTGTGATCCGCATCAGCGGTCCCAACCTGGCGAACATGAACGCCGCCGGCATCTCCCACATGCGTGCGGATGTGGCGGAGGCGCTGTGCGGTGCCGTGCTGGAGGTCTTCGGATACGATCGCGCGTACGCCGTGGCATGTGACATGCTGGATCTTTCTCCGGGAGCGCTTCCCGAAGCGGACATGGATGGTGCTGAGGATCCCGGTGTCCTGTATTCGCTGCCATCGGTGTTCACCTCCGACATATCTGCGGATTGTCAGGAGCGGATGCGCATCGCCCTGGCGGACCCGTCGGCGGAATGCAGGGGGGAGAGGGGAAGGCTCGCCGTTCTCGGAGACTCCGTGCTGGAGCTCACAGCCTCCCTGGCGGTGTTCCGTTCCACCAATCTCGACGAAGGTCGTATGACGCTGTACAGACAGGATGTGATGTCCTCCTCCCATCTCGGGCCAAGGGCACGGTCCCTGATACTGACTGAAGGATCGGACCGGGTGGTGTCGGAATCCTTCAAGGCCTTGCTCGGTGCATTGCAGGCATGTCACGGCTACGAGCGGGCGTCCGAGGCGGCGATGGCCGTCATCCCTCGCCCTGTTATATAATCCGAAGAACGATTCACGGTCATGGACGTCGCATCCACCGCAGAGGCCATCAGGAGCATGGAGATTAGGGGAGCGGGAAGGATCGCCCGGGCGGGCGCCTCCGCACTTCTGGACTTGGCACAGTCCTATCATGGTGAAGACGAAGCATCGTTCCTCGCGGAGCTGGATGCAGCGAAGAGGACGCTCTTGGACTCCCGTCCCACCGCCGTGTCCCTGTGGAACGGCGTTCACGCGGTGGTGAGGGGGGTGAAGGACCAGCCGGACCTGGCATCGATGCTGGCGTTGGTGGAATCCAACGCACAGAGGTTCATCACCCGCTCGGAGGAGGCGGTGAGGCAGATATCCCTCATCGGCGCCAAGAGGATACAGGACGGCGATGTGATAATCACCCACTGCAACAGCAGCGCCGCCGTAGGCGTTCTGAAGGAGGCGTATGCCCAGGGCAAGAGGTTCAAGGTCTACGCCACCGAGTCCCGTCCCTGGCGTCAGGGGATAATCACGGTCAACGAACTCGCCGAGGCGGGCATCGACGTGACCCTGATCATCGACAGCGCCGTGCGCTCGGTGATGAAGTACGCCAACAAGGTGTTCGTCGGCGCCGATACCGTGACGTCACACGGTGCCCTGATAAACAAGGTGGGCACCTCACAGGTGGCCCTGGCGGCCAAGGAGGCCAGGGTGCAGTTCTACGTCTGCGCGGAGACCTACAAGTTCTCGCCCATGACCCTGTTCGGTGACATGGTCACCATCGAGGAGAGGGACACCGAGGAGGTGGCCAAGGACGGGGAGGTGCGCCCGGAGGTGAAGATCTTCAACCCGGTGTTCGACAGCACCCCCGCCGCTTACATAGACGCGATAATCACCGAGGCCGGGATGATATCCCCCGGCTCGGTCTACCAGGTGATGGTGGAGAGCCTCGGGGAAGAGGCATTCAGGATGGAGGATTGAGATGGCTACATACATGCACTTAGGCGAGCAGGTGGACCCGGACGCATACGTGATATGCGAGTACAGGGTGACCACCGAGCTACCGATGGAGAAGGCGGCCGCGGCCATTGCGGCGGAGCAGTCCACCGGCACGTGGACCGACCTCACCACCACGACGGAGAGGATCGTGGACGATTACGGGGCGAAGGTACTCTCCATCGAAGGCGACCGGACCGTGATAGCGTTCCCGGTGGAGGATTTCAGCATAGAGGTGGGCGGCGTCCCGCAGATACTCTCGGTGATCGCCGGTAACCTGTTCGGATTGGAATCCATCGGCAAGCTGAGGCTGGAGGACGTGACCTTCCCCAAGTGCATCCTGGAGATGTACAAGGGCCCCAGGTTCGGCGCCAAGGGCCTGAGGGAGATCCTGGACCGTCCGGAAAAACCCCTGGTCGGCACCATCGTGAAGCCGAAGATCGGACTGCCTCCGAAGGAGACTGCGGAGTACGTCTACGAGGCGGGTGCGGGAGGTCTCACCAACAGCAAGGACGATGAGACACTGACGGACCAGAGGTTCTGTCCCATCGAGGACCGCACCATAGCGGTGGCGGAGGCTTTGGACAGGTTGGCATCGGAAGGCCACAGGATGGTCCACGCCATCAACGTCAGCACCAACGGCGACAAGATCGTGGAACTGGCGGAGAAGGTCCAGTCCTGGGGGGCCAAGCAGATCATGGTGGATGTGATAACATGCGGATTCGCAGCCGTCCAGGCGCTGGCGGAGGACCCGTCCATCAAGGTTCCGATACATGTGCACAGGACCATGCACGGCGCTCTGACCAGGGACCCGCTGCACGGCATCTCCATGCTGCCGATTACGAAACTGGTGAGGATGTGCGGCGGCGACGCCCTGCACATAGGCACGCTGGGAGTGGGCAAGATGTCCGGCGACCCCAAGGCGGACCTGGCGAACCTCAACGCCTGCCTGGACCCCATGGGCGGTTTCAAGGAGGTGATGCCGGTGTGCTCCGGAGGCGTGTATCCCGGGATGATCGGTGCCATGGTGGAGCGTTCAGGCCGCAACGTGCAGATACAGGCCGGCGGAGGTGTAGCCGGTCATCCGGGAGGTGTCCGCAAGGGCGCCATGGCAATGTGCCAGGCGGTGGATGCCGCATTCGAGGGCATACCCGTCGCAAAGTATGCGGAGACCCATCCGGAACTGAGGATCGCCCTTGACAAGTGGGGGATGAGATGAGACTGATAGCCAGAACATACGATGTGGACCTCTCCGAGCCTTCGGTGATTCTCCACGATGCCGACTGCGTGCAGGTCGGCGTGAGGGAGAACGACCGCGTGCGCATCGAGGGGAAGGAGACCTGGATTGCCCTGGTGGACAAATCGGACACCATCCTGAAGAAGGGAGAGGTGCTGATCGCAGAGACCCAGATGAAGAAGTACGGCATCACCGAGGGGGAGGAGCTGAACGTGGTGTTCTCTCCCAAGCCGGATTCCGTGAACTACATCCGCAAGAAGATGGACGGCGAGAAGCTGACCAAGGAGGAGATCTGTGCGGTGGTGGACGACATCCTGGAGTCCAAGCTGTCCAAGATAGAGGTGTCCGCCTGGCTGACGTCGCTGTACATCAACGGCATGGACTTGGAGGAGATAGCCCACTTCACCAACGCCATGGTTGACACCGGCGACCGCATCCAGTTCCAGAGGGAGCCGGTCTTCGACTTCCACAGTGTGGGCGGAGTTCCCGGGAACAAGATCACTCCGATAGTGGTGTCCATCGTGGCCGCCGCCGGACTGATGCTCCCAAAGACATCCTCCAGAGCGATCAGCAGCGCCTGCGGCACCTCCGACTTCGTGGAGACCTTCTGCAACGTGGAACTGACCGCGCAGCAGGTCCGCGACATCTCCGAGGAGGTCGGCGGTGTGTTCGCCTGGGGCGGATCCATGAACCTCGCTCCGGTGGACGACATCGTGATCAAGATAGAGCACCCCCTGGGCATCAACCCCAGGGCGCAGATGCTGGCCTCCATCATGAGCAAGAAGTTGGCCATCGGCGCCACCCATCTTGTGGTGGACATCCCCACCGGCAGGGGCACCAAGGTGCCCACGCTGGAGAAGGCCAGGGAGTACGTGGCCGACTTCACATCCCTGGGCAGGATGCTGGGCATGCGCGTGGAATGCGCGGTGACCTACGGCGACCAGCCCGTAGGGCAGGCGGTGGGTCCGAACCTAGAGGCCAGGGAATGCATCCGCATCCTGGAGGGTGACAAGCACCCCGCCAGCGTGATAGAGAAGGCTTGCGAGTGCGCCGGAATGATCCTGGAGATGGGCGGCATCCCCAACGGGGTGGACAGGGCCAGGGAGATCCTGGAGTCCGGTGCCGCCCACAAGAAGTTCATGGAGATCGTGGTGGCCCAGGGCGGCCGTCCCGACCTCAAGTCCAGCGACCTGGAGCCCGGCAAGTACAGCTACGATATCGTGTCCACCAAGTCCGGGTACGTCCACGGCATCGGCAACAAGGCCATCGTCAACATCGCCAAGGCCTGCGGGGCGCCCAGCGACAAGGGCGCCGGCCTACTGATCATGAAGAAGAGGGGTCAGCGGGTGGAGAAGGGCGACGTGCTCCTGAGGGTGCACGGCGACACCGACGCCAAGGCCCAGCGGGCCAAGGAGATGGCCATCCGCCTGGCTCCGATACAGATCGAGGGCATGTTGCTGGAGAAGGGGATCTGATGCGGTGGTTGTGCCTCACGGTGGACCTGGACCGCGACGTGAACGACGCGGTCAAAGGTTCCCCGGCCGCCGTCTCCCTGGACAGGGGAGACGGTAACGCACCCCGTTTTGAGTCATGTGCCAGAGGCACGGAGGTGCTCCTGGACCTGCTGGACGACCTGGGCATCCGCGCTACCTTCTTCTGCGAGGCCACCGCTCTTCGCAGATCAGGTGTGGGGAGCATCATCTCCAAGCACGACCTGGGCTTCCACGGAGTGGACCACGAGGACTTCAACGGCACCCGCACCGGTGTGCGTCTGGGTCATGGGGAGAAGCGTGCCATCGTGGAGAAGGGCATATGCATGATCCGGGACGACACGGGCTATTCCCCCAAGGGATTCCGCGCACCGTACATGGACCCGGACGAGGAGATGCTGGACTTCCTGCGGGAGTACGGCATGATGTACGACTCCTCATACTACACGTATGTATCTGGCACTACCGATGTCTACCGTCTGGAGAACGGTCTCCCGGAGCTGCCGGCGGTGAAGGGCAGGGACGCTTCCGACAAACCCATCACATCATATCTGTGGCCGATGCATGAGGGCAAGCGGACCCCCGGGGACTTCATAGACCTGGGAAGCACGGTGCAGGACGGCACATTCGTCCTGGCCACGCACACCTGGCACATGGCGGAGACCAGGGATGGCGGAAGGATGGATGAGGAAACGATCCAACGGAACGCCGATCGGGTGCGCGAGGTCATCGCCGGGCTGTTGGACAGCGGCTTCAGAGCGGTCACCGCCTCCGAGGCCACGTCCGGCCTTCGTTGACGCGCAAGAATTATTATAAAACAAGGAGGGGGTTAGGGAGCCATGGCATCCAGGCTCATCTCCGGTACAGAACTCTCCGAGCAGATATACTGCGAGCTCCGCGAGAGGATAGCCGCCCTCAAGGCCCGCGGCATCACCCCCGGCCTGGCGGTGGTGCTGGTGGGGGAGGACCCCGCCTCCCAGACGTACGTGCGCATGAAGGGCAGGAAGTGCGAGGAGCTGGGGATGCATTCGGTCACGATAACCATGCCCGCGGACACCCCGGAGGAGGTGCTGCTGGCGAAGATCGACGAGCTGAACAACGACCCGGCGATCAACGGCTTCCTGGTGCAGCTGCCTCTGCCGAAGCACATCGACGAGGACAAGGTCATCGAGGCCATCGACCCGTCCAAGGACGTGGACGGCTTCCACCCGGTGAACGTGGGCAGGATGCTGATAGGCAAACCCGGGTTCCTTCCCGCCACCCCCGCAGGCGTCATGGAGATGCTGAGGCGCTCCGGGGTTGAGACCGCCGGCAGGCACGCCGTCGTCGTCGGCAGGAGCAATATCGTGGGCAAACCCATGGCCGCCCTGCTGATGCAGAAGGGCGCCGATGCCACCGTCACCGTCGCACATTCACGCACCAAGGACCTGGCGGAGGTCACCCGTTCCGCCGACATACTGATCGCCGCCATCGGCAAGCCGCGTTTCATCACCGCCGACATGGTGAAGGAGGGCGCGGTGGTGATCGACGTGGGCACCAACCGCATCGACGACCCCAGCCACCCCAAGGGCTCAAGGCTGGTGGGGGATGTGGATTTCGACAACGTGCAGGACAAGGTGTCCGCCATAACCCCGGTCCCCAAGGGAGTGGGACCGATGACCATCTGCATGCTCATGGCCAACGCCGTGAAGGCGGCTGAGGAGCAGTCACGCTAACGGAGTGATTCCAATGATGAGAGAATGCGAGGACCACGGATACTTCCGCGACGAGTACTGTCCCGTCTGCGGCGAGGAGGGCAGGTTCCTGATGAACGACTACGAGATGGAGAGGCTGGGCAGACAGATGGCCGGCATCCTCCGTCACGGGAAGTACGACCTCCCCATGAACGACAGGGGATTCGTGCGCACCCGGGACCTGATCTCGGCGATCAAGGAGCACAACCCCAGGATGCACTGGCTCAGGCCCCATCACGTGGAAGCGCTGGTGGAGACAGACCCCAAGGGCAGATACCAGATCTCCGGGGACAGCATCCGTGCCACCTACGGGCACACCATCGACGTGGACCTGAAGCTCCCCACCGACAACATACCCGACGAATTGTACTACCCTGCGTCCGAGGATGAGGCGGACATCATCCTGGAGGTGGGCCTGATGCCCTCCGACAGGGCCAAGGTGCACCTGTCCCTCACATACCAGGACGCCTACAACGCCGGTTCCGTGCGTCTTGAGCAGCCGGTGATCCTCGCCATCGACGTGGACCGCTGCTTCGACGAGGGATACGACATCGGCAGGGCGGGGAAGACCGTCTTCCTTTGCGACCAGGTCCCGGCGGACTGCATACGCATAATCCACGAAGAGGAGCTCAACGACTGAGGTATCCAAATGAGCCAGATACTCAGGCCAGACCAGGTGAGGGAGAGGTTCGGACCCATGTTCTGTTCCGGGTTCTTCACCATGGTGGACGAGGCCGCCGGCACCGCCCGCATTGTGGAGGTCTGCGGCGCCAAGGGTCCCAAGGAATGGGACATCGTCAACCGCAGGCGCACCGGAGGGATCATCAGGGACATCTACGACGAGGGCAACATGCTGGTCATGGACACCGTCATCGGCGACGCCGATCTGCGCTTCGGCGCGGCATCCTCCGACCTGGGCGCCCAGGGCGTCTATTCGCTGAAGGTGGAGGGCGATAAGGTCCGTACCCGCTGGAAGGGAATGGCGGGAGCATCGGTGGGCGTGGGGGCATGCATACCACAGTGCGCCGACGTCATCGAGACGGTATACGGGGACGACGCCAAGATCGGTGGTGGGAACACCGTGGACGTGGAGATCGTCACCCCCAAGCTCATCCGTGCGATTATCGGGATAGACGACACCGACACCTGCGAGAAGGGCGCCACATGGGTCACCGGTCTGAAGATGGCCATGGAGTGCCCCTATGGGAGGTTCCTGGAGCACAAGATCATCCAGCTTAACCCCAAGGCGCCCAACAAGACCACCAACTGCTGCTCCACATCCGTCAGCTTCGCCGTGTCCGAGGCGGACCTGCCCAAGCTGGTGGACTTCGCCGTGGAATACGTCCGCAAGGCCACAGTGGCCGACGACACCGTGGTGACGGTGTTCACCGGACTCACCATACCCAAGGCGTTGCAGGACTGGTCCTGGAGCGCCAAGTCCATCCTGTACACGGTGGACGACGCCAGGAAGGTGGCGGCGGAGAACGGCGTGAGGATAATCGAGGTCACCGGTCCCAAGGGCTCGGTGGGTGCCGTGGCGGCCATAGGATGCACCGACATGGGGCTGAGGGCGGCAGGCGTGCCGGAGGATTTCGAATGAACGCAGGCGGATTCCTTACGGACAGGGCGTACTCCGTGTATGAGGGCAGGTTGGAGAAGGAGATCAGGGACGGTCCCATGCCCAATCACATCGCCATCATCATGGACGGCAACCGCCGCTACGCCGTGGCTTCCGGCAAGGACATCCGCGAGGGCCATATCGCAGGCAAGGACAAGATCCAGGACGTTCTGGACTGGTGTCTCAAGCTGGGCGTGAAGAGCCTCACCGTGTATGCGTTCTCCACCGAGAACTTCAAGCGTGAGGAGACCGAGGTCAGCTTCCTGCTGGAGCTCATGGAGCAATCTCTCATAGAGATGGCCGACGACCCCCGCATCCACGAGTACAAGGTGAGGCTGAGGGTCATCGGCGACCGGGAGCTGATCCCGGAGAGCATGGCCAAGGCCATCGCCACCGCCGAGGAGAAGACCGCCTCCTACGACAACTACTACTTCAACATGGCAATCGCCTATGGCGGACGCCAGGAGATCGTCAGCGCGGTGAAGGAGATAGCCACCCGCGTGAAGAACGGGGAGCTGGATGTGGACGACATCGACGAGAGCATGGTCTCCGGCCATATGTACACCTCCGACCTCCCAGACCCGGATCTGATCCTCAGGACCTCCGGAGAGTTGAGGCTGTCCAACTTCCTGCTCTGGCAGTTGGCCTATTCCGAGCTGTACTTCGCCGATGTTTACTGGCCCAGCTTCAGATACATTGATTTACTCAGGGCCATTCGCTCGTTCCAGCAACGCGCCAGACGCTACGGGAAGTGATCCCCATGTTCGGCACCGACATCGTCTTCATACATGCGCCCACGGTCTACGATTTCCGCAAGAAGCCCATATTCTACGGCCCGGTCAGCGACGTGGTACCCTCGTCCCCGGTGTTCGAGATGTACCCCATCGGCTTCATGACCATGTCCTCCCACTTGGAGGCGGCGGGCTTCAGGACCAGGATCGTCAACATCGCGGTGCAGATGCTGGACAACAAGAACCTGGACGTGGAGAGGCTCATAGAGAAGCTGGAGGCCAAGGTCTACGCCATCGACCTCCACTGGATGCCCCACTGCCACGGTTCCATCGAGATCGCCAAGATCGTCAAGAAGTACCATCCCGACGCCATCGTGGAGTTCGGAGGTTTCTCATCCTCGTACTTCTACGACGACCTGATCAAGAGGCCGTACATCGACATGGTGATGCGCGGCGATTCCACCGAGCTCCCCCATGTGAAGCTGATGCAGGTGCTGCAGGACGGCGGGAACCTGGAGGACGTGCCCAACCTGGTCTGGAAGGACAAGGACGGCCGCATCCACGAGAATCCGATAACCAACATCCCCGATGACCTGGACTGGTGCATGTTCGACTACGGCACCATGATCAAGAGCACCCTGCGCAACATGGACATCAAGGGTGCTCTGCCCTGGCAGGGATGGGACAAGCTTCCCCTGACCTCGGTGTTCACCGTGAGGGGATGCTCCTACAACTGCGCCGAGTGCGGAGGCTCCCACGACGCCAACAAGAGGCTGCTGTGCAGGAACCGCCCCGCCTTCCGCAGCCCGGAGAAGCTGGTGGAGGACATGTCCATCATCCAAAGCTACCTGGACACCCCGATCTTCGTGATCGGCGACCCCCGTCAGGGAGGCCCGGACTACGTGGACCGTCTCACCAAGGCGGCCAGGCAGGAGGGCATCAAGAACCACGTGGCCTTCGAGATCTTCCAGCCCGGCAATGCGGACTTCTTCTCCAAGCTGCAGCACGGCTTCGGGGAGTACTCCATGGAGATCTCCCCGGATTCACACGACGAGATGGTAAGGATCGCCATGGGCAAGGGATACGACAACGCGTCCATCGACCGCACACTCACGTCAGCGTTCGACAACGGCTGCGTCAGGTTCGACGTGTTCTACATGACCGGTCTGCCCCAGCAGACCGCCGAGTCCGCCATCGACAGCGCCAAGGCCGCCAAGCACCTGTGGAGCCTGGTGGGCAAGGATAAAGGACTGTTCATCTACAACGCACCCTTCGCGCCCTTCGTGGATCCCGGCAGCAGGGCCTTCGAGAATCCCGAGAAATGGGGATACAGGTTCTTCGCCCGCACCCTGGACGAGCACCGCGCACTGCTGGAGAACCCCTCCTGGAAGCACGTGCTGTCCTACGAGACCATCTGGATGAACAGGGACCAGATAGCCGAGGTGTCCTATGACGCCGCTCTGGAACTTGCCAGATGCGAGTTCGAGGCGGGCAGGATCGACCAGGAGGCGTACGACACCAGGGTGGAGCGCACTGGCATAGCCAGAGGACTACTTCACAGGATAGACGACATCCTGGCGATCAAGGACGCCGACGAGCGCGACCGCAAGCTCTGGGACATCAAGGAGGAGGGGGAGCGCATGATGGCCTCCACCGTCTGCAACAAGAAGGACCTGGACTGGGACGCCGGATCCATATGGTCCAACGCCCCCAGGGTGGTCACCGGTCTGCTGAAGTCCTCCTGGCCTCTCAACAGGGGCAAGCGCAGGTCCCAGCAGGCTAACTGACCAGTAAACTACATTCTTCTCTATATTCTATAATAGGGGAGGGAACGGGGGATCACTTCCCCAGTTCCCTGTTCTTGTCGGTGCACGCCCTGATCGCTTCCGCAAGGGCGGCCCTGAAGGCGTAGTCCTCCAGCACCTTCACGCCCTCGATGGTGCTTCCGCCGGGGGAGCAGACGCTGTCCTTCAGGGCTCCGGGGTGCTGTCCCGTCTCCAGTATGGTCTTGGCCGCTCCCAGCATCGCCTGGGCGGCGAGCATGATGGACTTGTCTCTGGGCAGGCCCATGAGCACCGCACCGTCGGCCATGGCGTCCACCGCCATGAACATGAAGGCCGGGGCGCAGCCGACCACCGAGGACACCGCGTCCATGTCCTTCTCCTTGAACTCGTAGCACAGGCCCACAGCGTCCAGAACCAGCCTGGCCTTCGCCACATCCTCATCGGACATGTCGGATGACCTGCAGAATCCTGTCGCACTGGCGGAAACGGTGCTACAGATGTTGGGCATCACACGCAGAATTTTACTATCTGGCACATACGATTTCAGGGTCTCTATGGTCACCCCTGCGGCGATGCTAACCAGGGTCTTGGAGGTATCGAAACCAAGGTCTCCGGATGCGAAGACGTCGGGGATCTGCGCCGGTTTCACCGCCAGGAACACCACGTCCGCCTCGGACACCACGTCCCTGGGGTCCTCGACGACCCTGATCCCCAGCTCGCGGGCGGCCCGCTCCCTGGAATCCGCATGGATGTTGCTCGCTATGACATCCTCCGGGGTCAGCGCCCCCTTGGATATGGCCCCGCGGATGAGTGCGGAAGCCATCCTGCCGGTGCCGATGAAACCTACCTTGGCGGTCATTTTATCGGTTCGCTCATGGCATCGCAAATTAAAAGGGTTGCCTAAACCCCAAAGCATATGCTGGCTCTTATGCGCCCCTATTATAGGTTTATAACTAACGCGCCCACAACCATTTAATATGCACAAGCCATCCCCGACGACCAATGTCACTAGTTGTGAGTTACATACCTCTGGTGGTGCTGGGAGTGTTGGCTCTCGGCTTCGCACCTGCGGCGTGGCTTGTTTCTAGGTTCCTCAGGCCGAGGAAGCCCTCTCAGTGGCAGGACATGACCTACGAGTGCGGTTCGGAGCCAATAGGAGTGGCTCGCGTCCAGTTCAGATTCCAGTACTACGCGTTCGGAATCATCTTCGTCGTCTTCGACCTGGTCGCCACATTCCTGATGCTCTGGGCCGTCGCGTATTCGGATCTCAGCACGACGTCGACACTGTTCGTACTCGGGTTCCTGGCCATGCTCCTGTTGGGAGTGGCTTACGCACTGAAGAAGGAGGAATCCATATGGATATGAGCCTGTACCCGCACGCAGTCGCTATGAGCGCCGACGAGTTCATGTCTTGGTCGTCCGCTATGATCAACGAGATGTTGTCCGCGGGTACCAAGAGGACCGTCGACAAGCTGACCGGACCCGTCTGGGCCTGGGCCATGAGGAACTCCATGCACCCTCTGCACTTCGGACTGGCATGCTGCGCCATCGAGATGGCCGCCGCTTCCGACACCAGGTACGATGCGGAGCGTGTCGGTATGATCTACCGTTCCTCCCCGAGGCAGACCGATATCCTGCTGATCAACGGCTGGATCTCCAAGAAGATCCGCCCGGACATCAGGCGTCTCTACGAGCAGATCCCCGCTCCCAAGTGGGTGGTCGCCATGGGAGAGTGCGCCATCTCCGGAGGGCCGTGGTACGACTCCTACAACATCGTCCAGGGGTTGGATCAGATCGTGCCGGTGGACGTCTACATCCCCGGATGCCCCATCAAGCCCGATGCGATGATCGACGGGTTCATGCTTTTGCAGAAGAAGATCGACGCCTACTTCAACAGAGGCGTCTTCATGACGGACTGATATCATGAGCGAAGACGCGAACATCATTGAGAAACCGTCCCGCGATGATATCGTCTCCCTCGTCAAGGCCGAGTTCGGCGACAAGGTGACCTTCACCGAGTCCACCAAGAAGAACATCAGGGCCATCAACGAGGGCAGGAGGCTGTTCATGAAGGCCGACAGGGAGGTCATCTATGACCTTTGCAAGTACCTTCACGACAAGCTCAACTTCGAGCACGCCTCCGCCGTCACCGGCGTGGACTGGGTGGACCACATGCAGGTGGTCTACCACATCACCAACTATCTCACCTCCATGGTGGTCGAGATCACCGTGGACGTTCCCAACGACGACCTCCACGTGCCGTCCGTCGCCCTCATCTGGGAGGGTGCCAACTGGCACGAGAGGGAGACCTACGAGCTGTTCGGTATCGTGTTCGACGGCCACCCCAAGCTGGAGAGGCTGCTGACACCGAAGAGCTACGAGTTCTACCCCTTCAGGAAGTCATACAAGCTCAGGGGGCAGGAGTGATGGCTGAAGAGAAGATGAAAGCTGACAGGATGTGGGTCACCATGGGCCCTCAGCACCCGTTCTCCCACGGTCTCTGGACCCTCAGGGTCGAGGTCGACGGTGAGATCATCACGGATGCCGAGCCCGAGGTCGGATACCTTCACCGCGGATGGGAGAAGGAATGCGAGAACAGGACCTACGCTAAGATCATCCCCATGGCGGACCGTCTGTGCTATTCCGCCTCCATGACCTGGTCCCACCTGTTCTGTAAGGTGGCCGAGGAGGCGCTGGACATCGAGGTCCCTGAGAGGGCGCAGTACCTCCGCGTGGTGGCTGACGAGATCTGCCGTATCCAGTCTCACCTGATGTGGCTGGCCGCGGTCGGAACCGATGTCGGAAACCTGACCATCTTCCTGTGGGCCCTGAGGGAGAGGGAGTTCATCCTTGACCTCAACGTAAGGCTCTGCGGGCAGAGACTCACAACTAACTACCCCCGTATCGGAGGGGTCAGGAACGACATGCCCTATTACTTCGAGAGGGACTGCATGAGAGCCATCGAGAGGTTCGAGAAGTCCCTCTGGGACATCATCAAGCTGACCGATGAGTCATCCATCTTCGTGGGCAGGATGAAGGGAATCGGGTACATCACCCGCAAGGATGTCGCCAACTACGGCATCACCGGACCTGCCATGAGGGGATGCGGAGTGGACTACGATATCCGCCGCGACGACCCCTACGACGCCTACGGAGAGATGGACTTCGAGGTCCCTGTCCTCAAGGAGGGAGACGCGTACTCCAGGTACATGATCAGGATCGAGGAGATGTTCCAGTCCTGCGAGATCATCAGGCAGGCCATGAAGAAGCTGGAGTCCATCCCCAAGACCGCCCCCTACAGGCTCAAGGTGCCCAAGTGCATCCCCGAGGGGACCCACATGGCAAGGATCGAGGACCCCCGCGGAGAGGGTCTCATGTACCTGGTCTCCGACGGTTCCGAGAGCCCCTACAGGCTCAAGGTCCGCAGCCCCGTGTTCGTGAACGTTTCAGCATCCAAGCACATGGTCGAGGGTGTCAGGATCGCCGATATCCCGGCAATCATGGCAATGATCGACATGTGCCTCGGAGAGACCGACAGGTGATTGGGTATGGCTTACGAGAGCATTCTGAACTTCATCGTCAACAGGGGCACTGACGCCATCGTGGCAATGTCCCCCTATGATGTCTTCAACCTCCCCTACACCATCGGTGTGAAGATCTGGGAGTCCCTGGGCGGACTGATCGCCTGGCTCATCAACCTGATCTTCCCCAACAACGGGGTCTCCGACTGGCTCATATCCGACCCGGTGACCAACGGTTTCGCCATCATCCTGATGGTCGTGGTCATCTTCGCCGTCGGATTCGTGTTCTGTCTGCTCATGCTATGGGAGGAGCGTAAGGTCCTCGGTAGGATGATGGACAGGCGCGGAACCATGATCGGTCTGAAGGGATTCATGCAGTGTCTCGGAGACGGTCTGAAGACCTTCATGAAGGAGAACGTGGTCCCCAAGGCCATCGACAAGAAGATCTACTGGTGGGCTGTGGCCCTGGTCATCGGTACCTCCGTGTTGCTGGCATGCATGGTCCCGCTGTCCAACAGGTGGTTCATCGTGGACTACCAGGCCGGTCTCCTGATCATCTTCGCGCTGTTCGCGCTGGCACCTTTCCTGATCCTCTGTGCCGGATGGTCCCAGAACAACAAGTACTCCCTGATCGGAGGTCTCCGTGCCGCCGAGCTGATGATATCCTACGAGATACCCATGCTCATCCTGCTGGCCGGAACCGTCCTGATGGCCGGGAGCTTCAACATCAATGACATCGTTGCCTATCAGGATACGCACATGTGGTTCGTCATCCCGCAGGTCATCGGTTTCTTCACCTGTATCGTCTGTGCGGTGGCCGAGTCCGAGCGTGTGCCCTTCGACCTTTCCGAGGCCGAGGCCGAGCTTGTCGAGGGATGGCAGACCGAGTACGCCGGTATGAAGTGGGGTCTCATCATGTTGGGAGACTACTTCAGAGGCTACGTGGCATGCGCCCTGGTCGTGTTCATGTACCTGGGCGGCTGGGCGTTCCCTGTCATCGGCGGAACCGACTGGTACCAGATGTATCTGCCCGAGATCGTGTTCCTGCTGAAGGTCGCGCTGGTGTTCTTCATCTTCGTCCTCGCAAGGGCTGCTCTGCCCCGTGTCAGGACCGATCAGATCCTGAACATCGGATGGAAGGCGCTCATGCCCCTGTCGGTGATCAACCTGGCTATTGTGATCCTGCTGAAGGTCACGGGGGTGATGTGATATGCCTATGAAATATCTGGACAAATACCCTAAGAAATTCAAGGGTACCGGAGTGATCGCGCCCCTGGGCAAGGTCCTGAGGCACTTCTTCACCAAGACCGTTCCCCACAGGCCTGTGACCATCCTCTACCCCTACGAGAAGGAGTGGGTCCCGGACAACTACCGCGGACGCCCCGGTCTCCGCTTCGACAGGTGTCTCGGTTGCGGCATCTGCGAGAGGGTGTGCCCCACCACCTGCATCGAGCTGGTGGAGGTGGCCGACGACGCGGGCAACATGGTCAAGAGGCCCCAGGTGAACATCGGAAGATGCATGATGTGCGGCTACTGCGCAGAGTACTGCCCGGTGGACGCCATGACCACCACCACCGACTACGAGCTGGCGGAGTTCACCAGGAAGGACCTGATCTACGACCCCCGCAGGCTCCACTTCGAGTACACCACCGATATGATGGAGGTCCACATCGAGGAGCACCTCATGTCGAACATCGCGAAGGGCATCACCGACCAGCCCACGGCGTTCTACAAGACGGACCGCCCGGTCCTGGAGGACAGCAAGTGCATCAGCTGCTCCAAGTGCGCCAAGGTCTGCCCGGTCAACGCCATCGAGATGATCGTGGTGGGTCAGAACGACAAAGGAAAGGACATCAAGCGCCCCAAGATAGATGACAAGGTCTGCATCTCCTGCTCGAACTGCGTCATCGACTGTCCCAAGGACGCATTGAAGATGAACGAGGTGCTTTGATATGGTAGACATAGGAGCGGCGGTCAACTCCGTTATCGACTACATCGTCGGTGTGCTGGAGACCGCATACAACAACATGGACGCCGTTGCGTTCATCATCCTGGCTATCATTGCCATCCTGGCGGCACTGAAGGTGGTGACCTCCAAGGAGATCATGCACAGCGCATTCTACCTCGCGCTGGTCTTCACCTGCGTCGCCGTCACCTACTACTTCCTCAACGCGGAGCTGGTGGGTGTCGTGCAGATGATGGTCTACGTGGGTGCCATCACGATCCTCTTCGCGTTCAGCATCATGCTGACCAGGAGGACCATCGTCGGAGAGGAGGAGGACTGATATGAACAAGAAAGTCGCAGCAGTGCTCGGCATCGCAGTCGTCCTCGTCTTCGGAGCTGTGATCGTTGGCACGGATTGGAACTCCCTCGGCCCCGACTACGCCGACGGCGTTCCGGAAGACGGCATCGCATTCCAGCCCGATGAGGGCGGAGAGCTCTCCAACAACAGCCTGAACCATGTGCTGTTCGAGAACTACTATGGTCTGTTCCTCATCCTGGGAACCCTGATGTTCGGTGCCATGATAGCGGGTGTCTGCATCTCGAGAGAAGAGGAGGATGATGAGGAATGATCGGAATGGAGTTCTTCCTCGGATTCGCTGCCATACTCTTCGCCATCGGACTGTACGGCATCCTGTCCTCCAAGAGGGGACTGGTTACCCTGATGAGCATCGAGCTGATGCTCAACGCCGCGAACATCAACTTCATCACCTTCGCGTCCTACAGCGGAAGCGCCTCCGGTCAGGTCTTTGTGATCATGACCATCGCAGTAGCCGCCGCAGAGGTCGCCGTCGGTATCGCACTGATGCTCAACGCGTACAAGCTGAACAAGACGACCGAAGTCGACGACCTGTCGACCATGAGGTGGTAAAATGATGGGATTCGTTGACTTTGCTTGGCTGGTCCCGCTGGTCCCCGCACTGTGCTTCGTCATAGTGGGACTGCTCGGCCACAAGACCCCCGAGAAGGGCGGATACATCGCGATCTTCGGAGCGCTGTTCGCCTTCGTCATGTCCGCGCTGGTGGCGTACGACTACTACACCTCCGATGCGTACAAGCTCGGCGAGGCCATCATCATCGGCCCCATCGAGTGGCTGAACATCGGTGGTCTGTCCATCAACTTCGGTGTCTACATCGACTCCCTGGCATGCATAATGATGCTGTTCGCATCGTTCATCTCCACCCTGATCTTCGTGTACTCCCTCGGGTACATGCACGACCAGGGCGAGAAGAAGAGGCGCTACTACGCCGAGGTCTCCCTCTTCCTGACGGGAATGCTCGGTCTGGCCGTCTCCAGCAACTTCCTCGAGATGTTCGTGTTCTGGGAGGTCATGGGATTGTGCTCCTACCTGCTCATCGGGTTCTGGAGCTTCAAGCACCACGAGGGCGACGACGCCTCGGACAACGCAGCCTCCGCCGCCAAGAAGGCATTCCTGGTCACCCGTGCCGGTGACGTGTGCCTGATGGCCGGTCTGTTCGTCCTGCTCTACGCCTTCGGCTCGCTGGATTACGACTACATATTCAGCAACGCCCAGACGGTGTACGCCAACAACCCCACCCTGATCAACATCGGTATCCTGCTGATGTTCGGCGGTGTCATCGGAAAGTCCGCGCAGTTCCCGCTGCACGACTGGCTGCCCGACGCCATGGCCGGCCCCACCACCGTTTCCGCATTGATTCATGCGGCCACCATGGTCAAGGCCGGTGTGTACCTGGTCGCCAGGTCCTACCCGCTGTTCGTCACCAGCTCCGACGCGATGCTGTTCGTCGCGATCATCGGTGGTGTCACCGCGATCTACACCGCGAGCATGGCCCTCAACAACATGAACATCAAGAGGGTCCTGGCGTACTCCACCCTGTCCCAGCTGGGATACATGATCCTCGCTCTGGGAGCCGGCGGCTACCTGATCTCCATCGGTATGCAGGAAGGCAACCAGGCACTGATCACCCTGGGTACCATGGGCTACGCCGCGGGCATCCTGCACATGATCAACCACGCCTTCTTCAAGGCCCTGCTGTTCCTGTGTTCCGGTTCCGTCATCCACGCCACCGGTACGGAGGACATGCGCAAGATGGGTGGTCTCAGGAAGTCCATGCCTATCACGGCATACACCATGCTGATCGGTTCGCTGTCCATCGCAGGAATCCCCATATTCTCCGGATTCTGGTCCAAGGACCTGGTCCTGGAGGCAGCCTTCGCCCCGTTCCACGACGGCCTGGGCATGGGTTCCGTGTTCTGCGTGCTGTTCATCTTGGGTATGATCACGGCCTTCATGACCGCGTTCTACATGTTCCGCATGTGGTTCCTCACCTTCATGGGCGAGCCTCGCGGCCACTGCCACGGTGAGTCTCCGAAGACCATGACCGTGCCTCTGATGATCCTGGGCGTGTTCGCCGCGTTCATCGGACTGATCGTGCTGGTCAACTTCTCCTACTTCATCATCCAGTCCCTGGCTCCCGGCCTGGGCGGGGCCCTCGCGGACCTCGGCCTGTACCTCGGGTTCCACGACTCGATGCACATCCTGGAGGAGATCTTCACAAACGTCTGGACATACGTCGCCATCGTGCTTGCCGTCGCCGGTATAGCCATCGCATACATGATGTATGTCAAGAAGCCCTACATCGCTGACAACTTCGACCAGACCAAGAAGGGATTCCTATACAGGCTCGTCGCCAACAGGTACTACTTCCCCCAGCTGTACAACCAGATCTCCTGGAAGCTGGGATACGGTGTGGCTAAGGGAGTCGACATAATCGACAGAAACGTCATCGACGGTACGGTCAACGGACTCTCCAACGCCGTTGTAGGCAGCGGAGAGGGCCTGAGCCAGGTCCAGACCGGTTACGTGCGCGACTATGCCGCGTACGTCGTGATCGGAGTGCTGGTCACCATCGCCGTCATCGTCCTGATGGTCTGCTACGGAGGGGGGTTCTAAATGGATATTCCTATCCTTAGCCTGCTGGTGCTGATCCCGCTGATCGGAGCCATACTGACCCTCTTCATGGGCGGCACCAGGACAAAGTACGCCAAGGTCGTGGCGTTGGTCTTCACCGCGATAGCCCTCGTGCTGTCGCTGTACGTGATGATCCTGCCGTCCTCCGACCTCGCAAACCTCACTGAGAGCTACGCTTGGATCGAGTCCGCCGGCATCAAGATGAGCATCATCTTCGCCATCGACGGTCTGAGCATCCTGATGGTCTTCCTCACCGCGCTGCTGATGTTCCTCGTGGTCATCTTCAGCTGGAACGAGGAGGACAGGCCCAACTACTTCCACGCCCTGCTGCTGGCGATGGAGGTCGGACTGATGGGAGTGTACATGGCCCAGGACTACTTCCTGTTCTACATCATGTGGGAAGTGACCCTGATCCCCATGTTCTTCCTGATCTCGTGGTACGGAGGACCCCGCAGGCACTACTCTGCGATCAAGTTCTTCATCTACACCCACGTGGCCTCGCTGGTCATGCTGATCGGTATCTTCGGCCTGGTCTTCGGCACCACCGGAGGGGACTTCTCCTTCGCCGCCGTCGCTGCCGGAGCCGATCTGCCACTGATGATGCAGATCTTCCTGTTCGGCCTGCTGTTCTTCGGCTTCGCGGTCAAGATGCCCGTGCCGCCGTTCCACACCTGGCTGCCGGATGCCCACGTGGAGGCACCTACCGCAGGTTCCGTCCTGCTGGCCGGTGTCATGCTGAAGATGGGTTCCTACGGTATCATCAGGGTGTGCCTGAACGCTGACATCTTCAGCGCCGCATTCCCCTACTGGCAGCCTGTGATGATCGGCCTCGGTATCTTCGCCATGGTCTACGGCGTGTACGCTTGCATCGCCCAGAACGACCTGAAGAAGATGGTGGCCTACTCATCCATCAGCCACATGGGAATGGTGCTGGTTGGCATGGGATGCATGTCCGAGATCGGAATCGAGTTCGCGATCTTCCAGATGTTCGCTCATGGTCTCATCTCCGCCGCCCTGTTCATGGTCTGCGGTCTCGCCGGACACAACTTCGGCACCAGGGACATGCGCCTGCTGGGCGGAATGGCCGGAAAGGCACCCAAGTTCGCGCTGTTCATGATGATTGCCTTCATGGCGTCCCTCGGACTGCCCGGACTGATGGGATTCATCGCCGAGTTCGGCCTGCTGTACGGACTGTGGGAGTACCTGGTCAGTGTCAACCTGACCCCGCTCATCCTGCTCGGTCTGCTCTACATGCTGCTGACCGCCGGATACTACATCTGGGCCATGCAGAAGACCCTGTTCGGCAGACTGACCGACAAGATCGACCTTGAGCACGCCCACGACATCGGCAACATCGAGTGCGTGGTGCTGGCGGTCCTTGCGGTGCTCATCGCACTGTTCGGTATCGTGCCCACCCTTGCAACGGACTACATAATGACCTTCGCGGGAGGCATTGCCCTAATCTGAGGTGAAAGAAATGGCAGACATATTCAACACAATAATCGACGCCCTTTCCGGTTACCTCGGACAGGGGATCTATGTGCTCCCTGAGGTCATACTGCTGGTGGCAGCCGTGCTGTCGCCGCTCCTCTACTTCATCACGAAGAAGGGGACGGCCTCGGCCATCCTGACCTTCGTGCTGATGGGGGTTTCCGCCGTCATCACCTGCATCATGATGCACACCGTAACCTACGGCACCGCGTTCGGACTCTTCCAGTTCGATGCGTTCAGCAGCCTGATGATGCTGCTGTTCCTGGCCGTCGGTGCACTGACGGTGTTCATCTCCCAGGGACACGTCGAGACCACCAAGCACAAGGGTGAGTACTACGCTCTGATCGCCGGTGCCGTGGCGGCCATGATGTTCGTGGCCAGCGCCACCAACCTGATCGCCATCTTCGTCGGTGTGGAGGTCGTCAGTATCTTCTCCTACGCCCTGGTGGCCCTGAAGAAGAACGACGCCCGCGCCTCCGAGGCAGCGGTCAAGTATCTGATCATCGGTGCGCTGTCCTCCGCTCTGACCCTGTACGGCATGTCCATGATCTACGGAGTCACCGGAAGCCTGGACCTGTACGGCCCCGATGGCATCATCGCAGCCGTGTCCGCTATGTCCGGCAACTGGCCGTTCGTCATCGGTTGCATCGGTATGATCGCCGGTTACGGCTTCAAGATCTCCGCGGTGCCCTTCCACTCCTGGTCCCCCGATGTCTACGAGGGAGCCTCGACCCCTGTGTCCGGCTTCCTTGCCACCGGCTCCAAGAAGATGGGATTCGCTGTCATCCTGAAGATCTTCCTGGTCATGTTCGTGGCCATGAGGACTGGCGTGCTGCCCGAGAGCTTCCAGATGGTCTTCGCCATCCTGGCCGCCGTCACCATGACCGTGGGCAACGTCGTTGCGATTTCCCAGACCAACATCAAGAGGATGCTGGCCTACTCCAGTATCGCTCAGGCGGGTTACATCCTGATCGTCCTGGCCGTCATGACCAACTACGTAGTGGTCGGCGGTCTCTTCCACATGTTCACCCACGTGGTCATGAAGGGAGGGGCCTTCGTGGTGGTCGCCGCACTGATCACCGCGGGACTGGGCGAGAAGATCAGCGACTACAACGGACTGGCAAAGAGGGCTCCCTTCGCGGCAGCCGCCATGATGCTGTTCCTGTTCTCGCTGGCAGGTATCCCTCCGCTGGCAGGATTCACCTCCAAGTTCATCCTGTTCTCCGGAGCCATCGCAGCTCCCGGAGCGGAAGTAGACCTGACCTGGCTGTGGCTGGTCGTCGTGGCAGTGCTGAACTCCGCCATATCGCTGTACTACTACGCTCGCGTGGTCAAGGCGATGTACGTGGAGAAGCCCGCTACCGAGGAGAAGCTCACCATCGGCAAGCCCTTCCTGGTGGCCATCGCACTATGTGTGATCGGAGTCATCGTCCTGGGTGTCTACCCCAACATCCTGCTGGACCTCTGCAGCACCGCTGCGGATGCCCTGTTCGCGCTGGTGTGACACCCCACACAAACCCCTTAAACCACTTCCATTTTTTATGACCCAGAATAGCCAGGTGTAAACTCTTTAATTAAGAATAGTTATCCACCCCTCATGCCCGAGACCTGGGTAAAGCCCGTAGCCAAGGAACTGGAGGACGTAGAGAGGTTCCTCCGCGAGGTGCTCCATTCGGGCAAGCCCGAGCTGGACGAGATGTGCATGTACGTCATCGACTCCGGAGGCAAGAGGGTCCGTCCCGCCATCTGCATATTGGCCTACCTGGCCTGCGGCGGTACCGAGACCCAGAGGGCGGTATCCGTGGGTTCCGCCTTCGAGATCGTTCACTCAGCATCGTTGGTGCACGACGACATCAACGACAACGGCGAGATGAGGAGGGGCCGCAGGGCCCTTCACAAGGAGTATACCATCACCAAGGCGGTGGTGGCTGGCGATTTCATGCTGGTCAAGGGCTACCGTGCACTGGGCAACATGCCCCAGGAGGTCATGGACCTCATCGCCGACACCGCGGCCAAGATGTCCGCCAGCGAGTTCATCCAGAAGGATTTCGAGCGCAGGGCGGAGGTCACCGTGGACGACTATTACGAGATCATCGACGGCAAGACCGCCATGCTCATCAAGGCCAGTGCCATCTGCGGCGCCTACCTGGCCACCGACAGTTTGGAGAAGATCGACGCCGTCGGCAGGTACGCCGAGGCCGTCGGATTGGCATTCCAGATCGTGGACGACGTCCTGGACGTCACCGGAGGCTCCGGGGAGACCGGTAAGAAGGTGGGCATCGACATCACCGAGGGAAAGCCCACTCTGCCTGTGATCTACGCGATGCAGGATCCGGAGGTGGGCGACGAGGTCCGCAGGATCTTCATCGCTCCCGATGTCAGCGACGCCGACGTGGCCCGCGCCCTGGAACTCATCAAGAGCACCGACGCGCTGGATCGCTGTCTCGCCGAGGCATCATCCAAGGCCGACGAGGCAGTTGCCGCCCTGGCCGACCTGCCCCCGTCGGAATACCGCGACTCCATGGAGGGTCTGGCACGTTACGTGGTCAGCAGGACGTTGTGATACCATGGAGTCCCGTACCGATATCCTCATAGTGGGGTCCGGTCCCGCCGGATCCACCGTTGCCGAGTACGCCGCAGAGAAAGGCGTCAACGTCACCATCATCGAGAGGCGCTCTCAGGTGGGTGTGCCGGTCCGCTGCGGGGAGTTCATCCCGGCCAACGACGAGATCAGGGACATGTTCCCCTCCGTGGAGGATCTGGATCCTCTCTTCGACAAGATACCGTCCAACCTCAGGCTCAGGGAGCTGGAGGGCATCAAGCTGGTGAACCCCAAGGGGAAGGAGACCCTGTTGGACTTCTCCGGATACACCACCGACCGTGCCGGCTTCGACCAGCATCTGGCACAGCGTGCCGTGAAGGCCGGTGCCGAACTGGTCATGAACTGTTCATTCAACCGTATCGAGAACGGTCGTGCGATCACGTCCCAGGGTGACATCGAGTACAAGGTGATCATCGGTGCCGACGGTCCAGGGTCCAGGGTCGGAAGGTCGCTGGGTCTTCAGGGCAACAAGAACCCGTATCCAGCCGTGACTGCTCAGGCGAGGGGGGACTTTGAGCCCTATGTCACCATGTTCTTCGGAGGCATCGCTCCCGGAGCCTACAGCTGGTTCATCCCCAAGCACGGGCAGGCCAACGTGGGTGTGGGCTTCTCTCCGAAGTTTGCCAGCGGGAACGTGCACGAGTACTTCGACAAGTTCGTCTCCAAGCACGATCTCGACGTCATCACCAAGGTGGAGGGCAAGCACGTGCCCAGCGAAGGCCCTATTCCCAACACCGTGTCCGGCAACGGCATGGTGGTGGGTGACGCCGCCGGTCAGGTCATCTCCGTCAACGGCGGAGGCGTGCCGCTGGCACTCATCGCCGGACGCATATGCGGAGAGGTGGCTGCCGATAACGTCCTCGACGGAAGGCCTCTGGAGGACTATCAGACCATCTGGCGCCAGCACATGCTCAAGCCGCTGAAGACCGCCGCATTCAACAAGAAGCTGGCTGACACCTTCGCCTTCCACACCGAGTTCACCACCGGTCTGTGCATGGGCATCCTGGGCAAGCGCAGGATGGACAACCTGATCAGATGCAAGCGCATCTTCCCCTGATCATTTCTTTCTGTGCGACCTCATGGGAGAGCCGCAGATGGGGCATTCCCTCATCTGCTCCTTGAACCACTTGCCGCAGCCCGTGCAGCGGTAGTTCCACCTCTCCTTCTTGGTTATCCCGTTCATGCCCACGGGACGGTACGGCACCCCCATGGCCCTGCAGACGTTCTGGATGGAGTAGTCGTCGCTGAGCACGGTACCGTTTACATCAAGTGCCAGTGCCACCACGGTTATGTCCACCGGGGACAGCCTTCCTATGTCTCCCGTACGGGTCGCGGCCTCTTTCACCTTCGCCTCGGAGGCGGCGGTGCATTCCGACACCCTGAGGAGGGCGCCCCAAAGGTCCGGACGGCGGTCGTTGAAGCGTCTCAGCTCCTTCACCACCCCGGGAGGACATACCGACTCCTCCTCGGGCAGTTCCTCCATGGAGAAGAGTGCGGAACTGTCCAGGACCAGCATGCGGATTGCTATGTCTGGCATATCCTTAAAACCGTCGGATGCAAACACTTATACATCTGCATTTTTTGGACCGGAGCATGACCGGCATCATCGTGGATGACGATGTTAAGGAGATGATCATCAGAGAGAAGCGGGACTACAGGGTCTGCACCGCATGCAGGGGCCCCGCTCTGGTGCCGGTGACGGTGAAAGGCCCCAAGCCCACCGATATCAAGATCCCCGTCGGGGACTACATGCTGTATGTGTCCGAGGTCCAGGCGGATTACATCGACCGGGTGTCCATGGACATGCTGTACGATCAGGAGGACATCGATTACTGTCCCGCCTTCACCGTCCGCCGCACAAGCTGGCACAACAGGTATTATTGAACCGCGCTGTCAGCGGACGCCCTCGCCACGGCGGAGAGGTCCATCAAAGCGGCCTGCTCCGCGGCCCTCTGAGGCGATGCATCCGTGACCGGTTTCTGGGGCACTGCGAGGCATCCCTTGGTGCGGATGATTGAGATGTCATACGTGCCGATACGTCTGGCTATCTCGATGATCTCGTTCTTGTCCAGTCCGATCAGCGGTCTGAGGACAGGGAAGTCCAGGCCGGACTGTTCTGCGTTTATGTTGCGCAGCGTCTGAGAAGCGACCTGACCCAACGAATCCCCCAGCACGATGGCCTGGCATCCGTGATCAATAGAGAACAGCTTCGCGGCCAGTTGCATGGTCTTCTTGCACATCACGCATCTGTACGGCGTTATGCATTTCTCGCCGATGCGCTTCTGTGCAGCGCCGTGGTCTGCGATGTACAGGGGCATCTCCTGCCCGGTGACCTCCCGGAGGCGCTGTGCCAGCATCCTGACCTTGTCCACCTCCTTGGGGTCGCCGTAGGGACCGTTGTCCATGTGCAACAGTACCACTTCAGCGCCCGCTTCCGCCATGACGAAAGCGGATACGGGGGAATCGATCCCCCCGGAGAGGAGGACGGTTGTCCTCATCTTCAGAGGACCACGTCGCCGTAGTCCTCGGCGAGCTTGCGGGGGTTGGTGCGGTCGCACTTCTCGCAGTACAGTCCGCCCTTCTTCCTCACCAGCTCGGTCTTGCAGGTGCCGCAGAGGGCCCTGATGACTCCGTTCCTGGGTCCCTTGGTGGAGAGCTGCAGGGACGGCTTGACGCCGATGACGGATGCGCGGATGTAGTCGCCCTTCCTGAGTTCCTTGGAGACCTCGTCGGTATAGCCGTCAGAGATCTTGGAGACGTGGATGGTGGCGTAGGTCTCGCCTCCCAGGCCCCTCTCGGTGCCCTCCTTGGCGACCACATCGGCGGTGGCCATGGTCTTCCTGATGTCCTGCACGATCGCGTAGACCGTGTCGCCCACCTTCAGGACGTTGGGCGGGTTGGGGGAGATCACCCTGGCGGTGCACTCGTCGTCATCCAGCTCCAGGATGCCGATCTGCGAAGCGTAGATCTTACCGTCCTTCGCGAACGTGCCTTCGGAGGCCAGGTACTCCTCCTCTACGGCGACCTCGTCGCCGGGAAAAACCTCTCTAGTGTCCGTCATGCTTATTCACCTGATGTTGACCGCAACGATGTCAACACTCTGTCTCACTCTGCTGTGGAACGAGAATGTATGCGGGATTTCGTACTTATAGATTTTATGACCGACCACCTCCCGCCCCTTCTCTTGGGCGTAGGCGCATATGAAGGGCAGGGTGGTCTCCATGTGGATGGAATACACAGTGCCAGCAATATCCAGCGCCTTGTCCAGGAAAGGTCTGTCGGCGTGCTTCCTCTGAGAGCCGAAGGGCGGGTTCATCAGCACAGTGTCGTAGTTGCCGGTGACTTTCGACACGTCGCATTCCGCGAACGCGATCTCGCAGCCGAGGGACTCCGCGTTCCCTTTCGCCACCGCAATGGCGGATGGCGAGACGTCGAAGGCGTGGACGCTCTCCGCTCCCAGAAGGTATGCGCCGATGGCGAAGATGCCGGTGCCGCATCCCAGGTCGCATACGCGTCTCCCTTCGATGTCGCCGTTGGCGTACGCCTCGAAGAGTATCTCCGACGCTATCACCGGATGGGTGGGATACTGCTCCAGCTTCGGGTCCGGGTCCCGGAAGCCCTCCATCCTCTGGAGGGCGATCTCCAACTCTCTCTTCCTGATCATTCGAAGAGGAAGTGGGAGGGGGACTCCGGCTTGGGCATGAAGCACTTCTCGCCGGTGCGCTCGATCTTGAAGGAGTATCTCTCCGCGGCCTTCTCCACGATGTCCCTCATCACGCCCTCAAGCCTCTTGGGAGGGGAGATGACCCTGGCGTTCAACACCAGTCTGCCGGGGGACCTCATGTATCTGGAGCCGAAGATGCCGTCCACCTGCATGTTCTCCTGCACCAGGGACATCTTGCACGCCGCCTCGGGAGATTCGAGGACCACCTTCACATGAACTATCGCCTTGGGACCGTACTCTGCTGCCACACCCTTCATCATGTCGCTGGCCACACCGTACATGTCCACGTCCTCCTCGGGTGTGATGTCGTATGTGCCGGAGTACCAGCCCAGCTTCGCCTTCTCGAAGGCGAATCCCTGATTGGTCTCGGCTACCGGGGCCTTGGTGCTGACCTCCTCGGATAGGATGATGGAGATGATGTCGCCGATGTTGCGCAGGTCGGCGGAGGAGGTCTCGATGATCCTGATGCCGGGGATGAGGGCGTCCACCCTCTTCCTGATCTCCGCAACGGTGTCCTTGTTCACCAGGTCGGTCTTGGTGAGAACGACGACCTCGGCATCGCGGATCTGATGGGCGGGGATGATGTCCACGGTGTCCACGTCCCTCTCCTTCTTCTCCGACAGGATGTCCAGAGCGCGGACGCAGTCCACCGCCACGAAGAACGGGGCCACGCTGAACTCGTCGGGGTACATGGACCTCATGGGCGCGACAACGGAACCCATGATGTTCGTCGAGGAACCGATGGGCTCGGCGATGATCACGTCGGGGGTGCCGGTGGAGACCAGGTCCCTGGCGTTGGCCACGAAGTTGTCGAAGTTGGTGCAGAAGCATCCGCCCATGATCTCCCTGGTGTTGAATCCGGAGTCGCGGGCGTATTCGGTGTCCACCAGCACATCGCCCTGGTCGTTGGTGATGATGGCGGTGTTCTTGTCCATCTCCGCCTTCATGGTCTTGGCCAGGTTCACCGCCAGAGTGGTCTTCCCCGCACCGAGATAACCGCCCAGGACCATCAGTCTCGTTCTTGCCATAGGGTGCGGAACGCCGATTGTGGATATTATCGGTTTCCCTCTACTCGATGGTTATGAGATTCCTCTTCTGCAGATAGGAGCACCTCTCGCAGGGGATGGTGAGGATGCAGTTGTTGCCGGCGGCCATGCCCTTGAGGGCCTCGATGAACCCCCTGTCGAGAGGACGCAGCCCGCTGCGCTTGTTCTTGCTGAGGGTCTCCCTCTCGGAGGTGGTGAGCTCCGAAGGTATGATGCCCTTGTCGATCAGGGAGCGCACGCAGTGCTCAGCCTCCTCCACCGAGCAGGAGTCGCATCTGGCACCGACGACGTCCAACGGACCGTACAACGACGCCACGGGATCCACCACGAATATCCTGCGGTCCTTCCCCACGCAGATGTAGACCCCGTTGGGGTTGGACGGCGCTATGTATTCCATCCTGGTGCCGCGGACCTTCTCCTCCCTCACAACGGTCCAGAAGTCGGTGAGGTGGTTGGACAGCTGATACACCAGCTGCTGGTACTTTATCCCCAGAGAGTCCGCAAGCTGCTGCTTGGTGACTGGCTCGCCCTTGTTGGTGTCCCTGTAGAGCCTGGTGAGGATGTTCTGCCTCAGCTCGTGGGTGGCGATGGCGGTGTAGGTGTCCGGGTCCATGTGGACCAGTTCCATGCGGCAGCTAGCCATGTCCCGCCAATCATTTTGCGCGTATTTAAGGACTCCAATATTTGAGTCGCCCTTGGAATACCTTTAACACGGAGGCGAAGATACCGCTTCGATGAACGACACCCGTGCCGCCGTCAGGGCGGCCAAGCAGGCCTCGCTGGAACTGGCCACCGCCTCTGCCGAGGACAAGGATTCCGCATTGGAGGCCATGGCGCTGGCACTTGATGCCGGCAGGGCGAAGGTGCTGAAGGCCAACGCCGAGGACGTCTCCGCCGCCGAGGCCGACGGTCTCGAGGGACCGATGCTCAAGCGTCTGACGGTCAACGATGCCAAGATCGATGGCATGATCGCGGGGATCCGCGACGTGGCCTCCTTTGCCGACCCGGTGGGGCACACCATGGCCGCCAAGGAGCTGGACGACGGTCTCACGCTGTACCAGGTGAGCTGCCCCATCGGCATGATCGGCGTGATATTCGAGTCCCGCCCGGACGTGGTGCCGCAGATAATGTCACTTTGTCTGAAATCGGGCAACGGTGTGGCGTTCAAGGGAGGCCGTGAGGCGGTCCGCACCAATCGTGCGCTGTTCGAGATACTGAGGGATGCGGCTTCCGCCCACATACCCGCCGACGCCTTCGTCATGCTGGAGACCCGCGGGGACGTGGACGACATCCTGGACATGGACGATTCCATTGACCTGCTGATACCCAGGGGATCCAATGCCTTCGTCAGGCACATACAGGACAGCACCCGCATACCGGTGCTGGGTCATGCCGCCGGGATATGTCATGTGTACGTGGATTCCGCCGCTGACACGGACAAGGCGCTGAAGGTCGCGCTGGACTCCAAGGTGCAGTATCCCGCCGTGTGCAACGCCGCGGAGACGCTGCTGGTCCACAGGGACATCGCCGATGCGTTCCTTCCCAGGATTGCCGAGAAGTATTCCGCCGAAGGAGTGGAGATGCGCTGCGACAGTGTGGCGCTGGCTCTTATGAAAGGCTCGGTCCCTGCTTCCGAGGAGGACTGGGACACCGAGTACAACGACCTGGTAATCTCGGTGCATGTGGTGGATTCCGCCGAGGATGCCATAGCGTTCATCAACACCCACGGCTCCCACCACACCGACGCCATCGTCACCGAGGACAAGGCAACGGCGGCCAGGTTCGTCTCCGCGGTGGATTCCGCGGACGTGTTCGTGAACGCCTCCACCCGCTTCGCCGACGGCTACCGCTACGGCAAGGGCGCGGAGGTGGGCATCAGCACCAACAAGATCCACTCCAGGGGCCCGGTGGGCATGGAGGGTCTGATGATCTACAAGTATGTCCTGGTGGGGAACGGGGATATCGTGGCCGATTACGCATCAGGTGCCAAGCATTTCACCCACCGCGACGTGAACAGGGAGTTGGAACTGTGACCACCGACCGCAGGGAGCTGTTGAAGGACGTGGACACCGTCGTCATCAAGGTGGGCACATCCTCCATCACCAGGGGCGGCAACACCGTCTGCACCGAGTTCATGGATTCGGTGGCGGAGCAGGTCCGCAGGGTGAAGGACGACGGCAAGAAGGTCCTGATAGTCACATCCGGCGCCATAGGCGTGGGGTTGGCGGCAATGGACGCCCATCCCAAGCCCAGGGAGATCCCCATCCGTCAGGCGGCAGCATCCGTGGGACAGAGCATCCTGATGCAGAGGTGGAGCGAGAGCTTCCAGAAGCAGGGGCTGCTGATCGCTCAGATTCTGCTGACGTTGGACTTCTATTCCGACCGGGAGAAGTATCTCAATTTGAGAAATGCGATCCAGACGCTGCTGTCCTACGACGTAGTGCCGGTGATCAACGAGAACGATGTGATCTGCGTCAAGGAGATCGACGCCATGTTCGGCGATAACGATACGCTGTCAGCATACGTCTGCAGCAAGATGGACGCGGATCTTTTGATCATACTCTCGGACGTGGACGGCCTCTACGACAGGAATCCCAAGCTGTTCCCCGACGCCAAGCTCATCCCCGTGGTGGAGGACGTTTCGTCGGTATTGGGCGCCGCCGGGGACCCGGTGGACAGGGTGGGTACCGGAGGCATGAAGACGAAGCTGAAGGCGGCGGAGATCTGCCACGACGCGGGCTGTAGCATGATAATAGCCAGCAGCGCGGAGGATGACGTGATCGTCAGGGCTGTCAGGGGAGATGATGTCGGCACCATATTCATCACCGATACCCGTGAGCCCAAGAAGTCCATATGGATCAGAGGCGCCAGGTCATCCGGCACCATAGTGGTGGACGCCGGGGGCGCCAAGGCCCTCAGGAACCACATGAGTCTTCTGTCCGTGGGCATACGGGACGTGTCCGGACGCTTCGACAGAGGCGACGTCGTCGATATCGTATGCGACGACGAGCTCATCGCCAAGGGCATCACCGACTACAGCTCCGAGGACGCCTTCCGCATCCGCGGGCTCCGCAGCGACAGGATCGCCGAGGTGCTGGGTCATAAGAGCTACGACGATGTGATCCGTAGCGAGAACATCGTATTGATGTGAAGAATGAGGGATGGTGGACCCGGCCGGATTTGAACCGGCGGCCTCTGCCGTGTGAAGGCAACGTCATAACCCCTAGACCACGAGTCCGTTGGGCACCCTCTAGGCGCAAATCCTATTTAACGGTTACACAGAGTGATGACGCCCGCGTCCCGATACGGCCCCGTTGGCACATTCTCCCGACCTTCGAACGGGCATCACCTTTATCATGGGTCCGAGCAATCCGCGCATCATGTCCGACACCCGTACGATCATGGACCTTGCAGAGGGAACCGAAGAGGACCGCCACTACGAGGGCGCCCTCAACGCCGTGCTGCACATGGATAAGAGGGATTACCCCAGCTACGTGGGCGGACTGAAGGTGGCATCCGGCCACGACTATCAGGTCTGCAGTCCCGTGGACAGTAGCATAATCTTCGGAACCTTCCAGGAGCCGGAGGACGGTCTCACCGACCGTGCCGTGAAGGTGGCCCTGGACGCATTCGAGACCTGGTCCAAGACACCCGCCGACGACCGCGTGGCGATCTTGGATAAAGCATTGGAGTCCGTCACCAGGCAGAGGTACCGTCTCACCGCTTTGCTCACCATATGCGCGGGGATGACCCGCGACGAGGCCTTCGACGAGGTTGACCGCCTCATCGAGGTGATGGACGAGGCCTGCCAGGACGTCAGCGACGGCATCAAGGGCAAGCCCCAGGGCGTCTGGGCCATACTGACGGAGTACAATTCGCCCCTGGCCGCACCCATCGGATACGCGGTGGCGGCCATCGCCGCCGGGAACACCGTGGTGGAGATCCCCTCCAAGCTGATACCCGTGCCGGTGTACGTGTTATACGACATCTTGGTTCAGGCCGGTCTGCCGGACGGTGTGTTCAACATCATCGCCGACAACCACGACGGCTCCACCAACTCACTGGCCAACAACCCGGATATCGCGGGCATCGCGGCCGCAGGCTCCGGCGACAGGCTGGAGAACCTCATGTTCATGCAGGCTGACGAGGACCTGCGCTTCATCAACGAGCTGAAGGGAATGAACCCCATCGTGGTCTACCGTCCCGGCAGCATGAAGGACGCCGCCAAGAAGATCGTGCGCTCCGCCTTCGCCTACGCGGGACAGAGGGTGGACTCCTGCTCCAAGGTCATCGTCACCGAGAACGAGCAGGACCGTCTTCTCGACGCATTGCTTGCGGAGATCGGCGACATCTCCGTGGGCGATCCCGCGGAGGCGGACACCGATATGGGCCCGATCGTCGGAGCGGACAAGTTCAATGAGTTCGAGAGGCTGCTGAATGCCAATTCCGATTACCTCGTATACGGAGGGAAGCGCGTCTCCGACCCGGTCACCGAGGCAGGATACTACGTCACACCCGCCGTCCTCATGGGCGTCACCGAGGAGGATGACATCTGCTGCATGGATTCGTCCCTGCCGATCCTGGCGATACAGGTGGTGGAGGACATGGACGCGGCAGTCGACGCGGTTAACGGCACCGAGTACGGCCTCTGCGCAGGGATAATCACCAAGGAGGACTCCGCCGCCGACCAGTTCATCAGAGAGGTGAACGCGGACGAGATCTTCGTCAACGATCCCAGCATCGTGATAGGCCCGGCCTGCAAGGCCAAGGTGGAGTGCTTCCTGGATTAGAATCCGGACACCTTCACCCGCTTAACGTACTGCTTGGCGATGCCCTCCATGTCACGGAGGACCTTCTCCTTGTACGGGTTGATCTTGTCGAGGGTGCTGTCCAGGCAGGATCCCGGGCGGAACTGGCAGAGCCTGTAGCATTTCGCCCCCTTGATGGATGAGCAGATGCTGCGGATGTCGTCCTCGGTTATGTGGATGGGCACCACCGTGGTGCGGAACTCGTAGTCGACGCCGGAGTCCATCACGATCCTGATGCTCCGCTCGATCTCCTCGATGTCAACGAGGGCGTAGGCGTTCATGGCGTACTCGTCCTGCTTCAGTGGGGCCTTGATGCTCATGGACACGAAGTCCACCAGCCCCGCGCCGATGACGTCGTCCAGGCGGTCGGGGTAGCTGCCGTTGGTCTCCAGGCGGACCAGTTTGCCCGTCTCCTTCTTGATCCTTCTGAGCAGAAGATATAGGTCCGCATGAACCAAAGGCTCCCCGCCGGTGATGATCACACCGTCGGCGTAGTCGCATTCCTTGATGTGCGAGATCACGTCATCCTCGGTCATGTGACCTTGGGCGTTAATGAACTCGCCGTTGGTACAGAAAGGGCATCTGAAGTTGCATCCGGAGAGATACACTTCGCAGGAGGGTATCCCCTCCCATTTCACGGTGTTTATCTTCGTGAATCCAGAGATGTCCACGCACCGGATACACATGAGCGCGTATTTTGTAGTTTCGCGAAAACTGGGGAAAGGTAGTTAAATCCCGCCGATGTGGAAGGGACATGGTCCACAAGGTGGTCTTCCTGCCCTCCGGTAAGGAGGCTGATGCCCGGGATGGTCAGATCCTCTCGGATGTCGCCAGGGCGGCGGGCGTTCGCATACCTCTCCCATGCGGCGGAGCCGGCAGATGCGGCAGATGCAAGGTCTCCGTGAACGGCACAGAGGTTCTGGCCTGCAAGCACGAGGTGCGCGGGGATATCACGGTCACGGTGCCTGTCCGGGACAGGGACGTGGTGGCCGCATCCGACCGCAGGCCGCTGGAGTTGGACGACCTCACACCCGTATCGGACGGCCTGGCGTTGGCGGTGGACATCGGCACCACAACCATCGCACTGAGCATCCTGGATTCCGGGAGCGGCACCGAGCTGTATTCCGCCACGGACGTCAACGGCCAGAGGGCGGTGGGGGACGATGTTCTGTCACGCATCCAGTATGCGTCGGAGGGAGGCACGGACGACATGCGCGGCATGGTGCTCCGCTCCATCAACGCGTTGGTTTCCAACGCCCCCTTCGACGGCGTGATAGAATCAGTTTACATCGCTGGAAACACCACCATGGAGCATCTCTTCCTGGGCATAGATCCCACCCTGATTCGCGAACCGCCGTACATGCCGGTGGTGGAGCGGAAGGAGGTCACCGGTAAGCAAAGCGGTCTCGACGTGGCGGACGACGCCCGTGTGCTTACCATGCCCTGCGTTGCGGCGTACGTGGGCGGGGACATCACCGCCGATATCGTGTACGCGGGGATGGACCGTGCCGAGGGCATGTGTCTGCTCATAGATGTGGGTACCAACGGCGAGGTGGCCCTGGGCAACCGGGACCTGATGGTCGTGTGCTCCTCCTCAGCGGGTCCGGCCTTCGAGGGCGGGAATCTCAAATCCGGGATGATCGCCCGCAAAGGTGCCATAGACAGCATCCGCATAGTAAAGGATACCGTTAGGTATACCGTGATTGGCGGAGGGGAGCCGGAGGGCATCTGCGGCTCCGGAATCGTGGATCTCATCGCCGCGCTGTTCTCCAGCGGTGCGGTTGACCGTCGCGGGAACCTGCGCCCCGGACCCAACGTGAAGGACGGCCGCTTCATCGTCTGCGGTGACATCGGCATCTCCGATGCGGAGATCAAGGACGTGATCATGACCAAGGCCGCCATATATTCGGCGGCCAGGACCCTGGTCAGGAGCATGGGTCTGCAGTTCTCCGACCTGGATAAGGTGTACATAGCCGGCGGGTTCGGCAACTATATCGACATGCGCTCCGCCATCATCATGGGCATGTTCCCGGACGTGGACGAGTCCAAGTACGTGTATCTCGGAAACTCATCACTTGGCGGTGCCAAGCACGCCCTGCTGTCGCAGACCTTCAGGGACCGCATCGAGGAGGTGTTCCCCAGGATGACATACATCGACCTCGGATCCGACCCTGTGTTCTACGACGAGTACACCGCGGCTCAGTTCCTGCCCAATACCGACGCATCCCAGTTCCCATCGGTCCGTTATTAATAGGTCAACGGTGTTAGCGCTGGCGATGGACTGGAACTTCGCTACCACTCTCATAGGCTCGCTGCCGTACTCCGACCCCGCAGAGGCGGTGGATGCGGTGATGGGCGCAGGGCTGTCATGCCCCTCCTGGCCCCAGCTCTCCGGACGCGGATACACCGAGAGTATGTATGTGCAGACCGGGGAGAGGCTCCCCGGACTGAGGGTGGAAGGCGACAAGATGGCCGTCGACCTGGGTGATTATGACCCGACCGAGGCCTACATGGCCATTCTCGGAGAGGACCTCTCATACTTCGAAGCGAGCCGGGAGCACAACGCCGGCCTGTACGAGCTGATGGGCAGGGACGTCTCCGGCTCCACGGCGGTGAAAGGACAGGTCACCGGCCCCATAAGCGAGGGTCTCCAGGTGCAGGACCTGACCGGACGCTCGGTGATCTACGACGAATCCTATTGCGAGATCGTGCGCAAAACCGTGAACATGAGCGCCAGGTGGCAGGCCGGGAAGCTGAAGGAACTGAATCCCAACGTGATCATGTTCTTCGACGAGCCCTCCCTCTCCCTTCTGGGAACTCCCTTTGCATCAGTGTCCGCGGACGACGCCGTCAGGTACATCGACGAGTCCATCGAAGGAGTCGATGCCTTCACCGCCATCCATTGCTGCGGCAACACGGATTGGCCCATGGTGCTGCGCACCAGGATTGACATACTCAATTTCGACGCCTACGCCTACGGCAGGGCGCTGACCCTCTACCCCAAGGAGGTCTCCGACTTCCTGGAGCGGGGAGGTTCGCTTGCATGGGGCATCGTGCCCAACAACGAGCTCGCGGCGGACGAGACCCCGGAGTCCCTGGCGGACAGGGTGGACGGTCACATGAAGGACCTGGAGGCCAAGGGCGTGAGCATGGACCTGCTGATACGCAGGTCGCTGGTAACGCCGCAGTGCGGTCTCGGAGGCACAGACCCCAAGCTGGTCGGTACGGTACTAAAACTTCTGAAGGAGACCGCCGAGGAGCTCAGGAGGAGACACCTATGATCATAGCCTTCGCAGGGAAGGGGGGTGTGGGCAAGAGCACCATATCGTCCCAAGTGATCAAGCGCATAGCCAAGAAGGGGCTGGTGCTGGCGGTGGACGCCGACCCCAACTCCAATCTGGGCGAGAAGCTTGGCATCGACGTATACGGCACCATCGGCTCGGTGAGGAACGAGCTTGTCGACGATCCTGAGGTGGTCCCGGCCAGCGTCAGCAAGCAGGAGTACATAACCACCAAGGTCATGCAGACCCTCTCCGAGGGGGACAACATCGACCTGCTGGTCATGGGCAGGCCGGAGGGCAAGGGATGCTACTGCTACGTCAACGACATCCTGAAGAACTGCTTCCTGGAGATGATCCCCCGCTACAAGGTCACCGTCGTCGACAACGAGGCGGGCATGGAGCACATATCCCGCGGTGTCCTCCCAAGAGCGGATGTGCTGGTTTTCGTTTCAGATCCCACCATCACCGGCGTCAGGACCGCCGCCCGTCTTTCTGACTTGGCGGACGAGATCGGTATGCAGGTGGACCGCAGGATCCTCGTGATCAACAATGTGCCGGCGAATTATGAGGGTGTGCCGGAGCCCCTCAGGGCCGAGGCGGAGCGCCTCGGTCTGAAAGAGGTGTTCGCGGTGCCCCACGACGACGCGGTCACCGAGTCGGCCATGGCCGGGGAGGAGGTAAGGATACCTCCGGAGTGTCCCTTCGCCGTGGCCGTCACCAAGCTGACTGATTCCATCACTGGGTGATGGACCTCAGATGCTTGGGGATGTCCCTGGAGTCGTTGGTACCAACGATCACCTTGCGTCCGATGAGCTCCTGGAGCTTGCCGGACATCCTGGTCACCAGACCGGGGATGATCACGGCCCCGTCGGACTTGGACAGCACACCGGACTCCTCGAAGGCCTCGGCGACCCTCTCGGGCTCGAACTTGCCTGCGGAGTAAGCCGTTAGAACGGACAGTCCCTCGGTGTTCACGATCTGCAGCCACACTGGAATCTTGGCCTTCTCGATGTCAGCACGCACGGTGAAGTACGTGAGGGAGAAGTTGGTGGTGAACATGATGGGCGAGTGCTCGTCCGGGTTGCCTATGGGGTACAGGTCCTGCTTCACCTGGATCGGCACCTGGGGGTCCGTGTAGATGTTCTGCCTCAGGGTGAACAGGGGTAGGGCCTCGTAGCTCTTCAGGTCGTCGAAGATCACCAGGCTACCGTACTTCATGGTCGAGATGACAGCGGTGGCCACCGCATACTCGCCCGAACCCACACGGTTCATCAGCGGGTATCCCAGGGGCTTGAACTTGTGCTTGATGGCAGCCCTTCTTGCGATGGTCTGTCTCTCCAGGGTCTCCTTCAGGTTGTTGGCGCCCAGGTCCAGTATGAGGTCCTTGAAGCCGGCCGCTGCGCACCTCTCGGTGAGGGCGACGGCCTCGTTCTCGTCCTTGCAGACAAGACCCAGCGCACAGCCGTTCTCCTTCGCCACAGCGATCATGGCGTCCAGGTTGTCGGCGTTCGCACCGTAGATCAGGGGCTTCCTGTCCTTGATCGCCGTTGCCGCAGTCTTTGCGGCGGAGGGGTCCTTCGTCTCCAACACGACGCCCTTGCTCCAGCACTGTGCCAGCTTGACCGCACGGTCCGCGAATATCGCCGCGTCGCCGGAGTCGTTCCTCAGGCAGACCATGTCGGCGTCGAAGATCATTCCCACCCTGTCGTAGCTGAGGGATGCGACGTAATCGCACCTCTCCTTCAGGGCGGCGTCATCCAATGTGTCAGATGCGGTCAATGCGTAAGCGGTGGGGTTGATGAACCTGCGCTCGTGGCGGTACAGGACGGTCTCCCCGCCCATGTCCTTGTCACCGACCTTGATGGTCCTCACCGGGGGCGCGGACGCCTCCTCCAGGGTCTCCTTGGCATCGGCGGCCACATGGGGGCACTGGTCGATGGTGGCCTTCTGGTTCGACAGCAGCATCGCGAACGCCAGGCAGGTGGGCTGTCCGCAGTCCTTGCAGTTGGTCTTTGGCAGGAGCTTGAAGAACTCGATCGCCGTCGGCATCACTCATCACCTCTCATCTCGTCGATGTATCCCATCAGCATGTCCGCCGCTCCGGGGCCCCTCATTACGATGATGTCCGCTCCGGAGATCACCGCGGCCATGGCGGTGATGGCCTCCCACCAGGTGGCCCTGAACTTGGGGTCGCCCAAGGCAGGGTCCTCGTCGCTGACCGCATCGCTGACATCCCAGGCTCCGGTGCAGTCGCAGAGCATGGGGATCTGCAGCATGGGGTCGCCCATCAGCGCCGCGATCCTGATCCTCTCCTGCACGGAGTAGGAGTAATCCAATCCCATGCCCAGGGCCGCCATCAGGGGGTCCATGAGCATGTTGCGCCTGTCCACACCGAAATCGGTGAGTAGGATGTTGATCTGCTTGGACAGGTTCACGTCCAGGTTGGAGAATCCCACGATGATGTGGTTGCCGGAGATGGCCACCGAGGCCAACCTCTTGTAGTCGTCCTCGTCCGCCTTGGAGAGGATGAGCCTGCTGTCCTTCACAGCCTCGGAGACGGCGGTGAACACCGGGATGTCCACGTCCATCACGCCGCAGCCGCTGACCATTATGGGCAGACCTGTGGCGTCGGAGATCCTCTTCACCAGTGCGGCCGCGTCCTCAGGGGAGGTGCCGCCCTTGGCGGGGTCCACGCTTGCCAGCCTCACGCAGACCATGTCCGCGCCCAGCTGCTTCCACATCAGCGCCCACTCCACGGGGTCCTTCTGACGGCCGTCGAACATGGACGCCGCCAGCTCCGGATACCCCTCCAGGGTGTCGTAGACCTCTCCCGCTATGAGGGGTCTCCTCTTCACCGGGTTCTCGAAGGAGAGGAAGGGCATGCCCTTGAATCCACCCGCTATGTAGTCTCCCTTGCCCAGGACCACCTCGTCGATGGCCCCGCCGTACTTGTCCGCGACCTGCGGTATGTCAGTCATGATTATCCCTCAAAGCAGCGGGTCCATGGTGAGTGCGGGGTGGCCCACCTCGGCCATGTATGCCATCAGGCCCTCCGCGTCCTCCGTCACCGTCTCGTCCGCTATCTTGTCGAGGAGGTCGGGCATGCCGATCTCCTCGCATCTCTTCTTGAATTCGGGGCCCACGATCTCCTTGAGATGTTTGGGCATCCAGGCGATCCTGGCTATGCCGCCCTCGGCCTCGATGAACCTCTTGCTGGTGATGTATCTCTTGCCGATGCCCATGAATCCCGGGGTCTGGCGTCCGCCGCCGATGGAACCCGCCAGCGACGAGAACTTCATGCCCACCGGGGTCATGCCGGTGAAGTCCCTGTCCACAAGGATCACCGCCTGCATGTCCACGGTCATGGCCACGATGACCTCGAAGCATCCGCATGATGTCATCGGAGCGTCCATCAGGCTGTACATGCACATCCTGTCCAGCCTTCCCATGGTCTCCTTGCGGATGGCCTCGTTGACCCCGCTCCACTCGCCCTTGGGGCCGTCGATCACGTATCCCTTGTCCACGGGCTGGTTGGGCCCTCTGGGGTCCAGCTCGAATCCGGCCTTGGAATCCAGCCAGTTGATGGCGCCGCAGAGACCGATCCTCTCGGGGGCGATGATGCATATGTGTCCGGGCGCGAATGACTGGCACATGGCGCAGGTATAGAACAGGTCCACCTTGTCGTCCACCAGTCCCTTCATCCTCTCGTCCCTGATGGCGTAGGCCTTCTCTGCCTCCGGGCGGCGGCGCTCCAGCTCCTCGGGGTCGGTGATGACGGTGGCCTGCACGCGGGTGACCACCTTGCCGAACTCCTCCTTGATCTTATGCACCAGGATCTTCCCCAGGTCGGCCATCTTGAAGCCGGCCTCCTTGGATACTTTGCTGATCCTGATCCAGTTGTTGTCCCTCTGACCGTTGTGCCAGACTCCCTCTGCGAAATTGATGGAGCTGTGGAACCTCCTCTCCAGGACGGATTCCAGGTCCTCCTGCATGTTGGGTCCGTAGACCTCCACGATCAGTCCGAGAGGCGTAAGCGAGCCTTCCTTCATCTCATCGATCTCCGGGCCGATGAGTGTGACCTTGCCGTCCTCCACCTCGCTCTCGCTCTTGGAGAGCAGCACCTCGAAGGAGGGGCTCCTGCTCCCGCCGGCCTCCACGTAGGTGTCGGGCTTCCTGACCACCTCGCCCTCGAAGGACGGTGCGTAAGCCACCGGCAGTTCGATCGGCTGCAGCTTGACGATGATGCCCCTCTCCTCGATGCCCACCTGGATCATGTCCAGGGGGTCCTTGCAGACCTTCAGCGCACCGGGGACCTCCGGGAGGTCGCAGTCCGTCACGATGGACGCGTGGTGCATGAGCGCCGCGAAGGCAAGCGCGGCGTCGATCCTGCTGATGGGTCCATTCTGTATCACGATGACCTTGGGCCTCTTGGTGAGGTAGGCGTCCAATCCCTCCCTGTCTCCTGGTGAGATGTTACCGAACGTGAGTGCCGCCCTGACGGCGAAGTTGATGGCGTGGACGGTTCCGGTGAAGCAGCCCACGTCGTAGAACCTGCGCTCCAGGTCCATCTTGGCGCCGGCGGCCACGAACTGCGCCGGATACTCTCCCGACGCGAGGCCGACCATTCCCTTGCCCTGGAAGTCCCTGGACATCTTCTTCACCGCTTCCGGATCGTCCAGGCCGCCCAGGAACGCAACGGCTCCGGGGATGGTCTCGTCCACGAAGGGAAGGCCCAGCGCTCTGAGTACACGGTCCGGCACGAATCCGGGACGGTCCTCCAGGGTGTGTCCCAGGTATGCGACGGACTCGATGATTTCCGCGGCGTACATGGCGTTCTCCCCCGCCACGAACCCGTCCGCCAGTTCGGCGCACTTGGTCTCCGGCAGGGATGACAGGAACCCCACGGCATCAGCTGCGGTCATGGTGTCGATGCCCTTCCATGCGCATATGGCGGGCAGTCCGTAACCGGTGTCGGGGAATGTGAGCACGGTGCTCCCGTCCAGGGCTGCGCAGAGCCTCTTGGCCAGGTCCACGGCGCGGTCCGAACCCTCCTTGGCGAATCCCAGCAGTCCGGCCACGTCCGCCGAGGTGACGGAGGTGCAGAGGTAGTCGACGTCCTCCTTCGGTACCGAGGGATACAGTTCGGCTATCTTCGAAGCGTCCATGCTATCACTCCAGCTCCTCGAACTGCAGCAGGGAGAAGATCCCGTTCATGCCCTCGGCGGCCTTCTCCAACTCGGCGGGGAAGGCCTCCGGGGAAAGCGATGAACCGGCGAAGTCCGCCACGATCTCCAGGCTCATGGTCTGGTAGCAGATCTTCACCTTGCTGAACACGGATATGAGGTTGATGTTATGGTCGGCTATCCAGGTGAGCACCTGTGCGATGGATCCCGGGCAGTCGGGGATCTCCAGCACCGCCTTCCTCAGGCTGGTGCGGTCCTTGAAGAATGTGACGGAGATGATCCACGAGCCGATGTCGGCCACGGTGAGCACGCTCTTGCCGTCCATGTCCTTCAGGATGTCGCCGTACTCGATGGAGAAGTCGTACATACCGTCCACCAGTGTGACGGGTGCCGCCCTGCGCAGCTCTTCCTTGCCGATGTTGGCCTCGGTGCGGAACACCCTGCCGATGTCAGCGGACCTGGCCTCGATGTGGTCGATCATGGATACCGCGGGGTCGCCGTTCTCCTTCATCTCGGCGAACTTCTCCTTGAGGATCTCCACCTCGCCGGCGAAGCTAAGGTCCGCCAGCACCTTCCAGATGATGATGGTGTCCGAGATCCCGTCCAGTGAGATCGAGTTGAGTATGTTGATCCCTCTGTCCCCCAGGAACCTGGCGGCCTGAGCGCTGGCGCCGGGCTCGTCACTGAGGTACATGGTGATGTTGGTGAGTGTGCGGTAGTTCTCCTGGGGATACATGGAGAGGATGAGCTCATACTTCTTCGGTCCGTCGTCCCCGTACTCGAAGAGGGTGCTGTACACGCATCCGCCCTCGACCATGCCCATCATGTCGGACATCCTCTCGTCGATGACGATGCCGTTTCCCTTGATCCTGCCGAATTCCCAGTTCTTCATAGGGTTCCACCTTCGCTGGCGGTGACGTAGAGGTAACCCCGTTATAACCCTTATGCGCGTGTGCGCGACCAAAATATCAGATGTCGTCCCGGTCCGCGTACTTCACCGAGGCGGTGGGCCTGGACCAGATGGGGTCGGCCTCACCGGTCTCCAACATCCTCAGCAGGTTGCGGATGCTATGGGGGACGTCGGGATCGGAGATGAGCATGGAGAGGCTGTCCTGCAGGTCCTTGGCGTGATGGGCGAAGGTCCTGGAGTCATCCGCCTCTCTGATAAGTGCCAGCGCCATCTCCATGTAGCGGGATGCCTTTTCAAGAGCGTCCTCCCTGGGGTCCTTGGCGGGCATACCGGAGGATTTCCGAACGAACTCGTATCTGGCCGGGTCCTTCCCCTTGGGGGTGGCCTTGAACGAGCAGAACGTGCACCTCTTGGATATCTCGGCGGTGCCCCCGTCCAGGGTGCTGTTCACCGTGGATTGCAGTTCATGATGGCACACCGGGCATATCTCCGGCAGCGGCCCGGGCTTGGATTCGTGATACTCGATCCTCACGGACACCATGCCCCTCTCCAGTGCCAGCAGTCTGAGCCTCTCCGCCCCGATGCGGTACTCCGGGTCCGCCTTTGAGAGTTCGGCGGCGGTGAGCCTGACCAGGTCGTTCTGTGACTTGACCGTGGGATTAGCCAGCAGTACGCTGACCAGGGCCTTCGCAACGGCGTCGTCGTCAGGGATCTTGTAAGGCATGGTGCACCCGGCCGCGACCATACCGATACGGGGATATAGAATGAACGGTGTTGTTCGCGCTGCGCGGGGGTAGCCGAGCGGCCAAAGGCGCGGGACTTAAGATCCCGTACTTAGTGTTTCGTGGGTTCGAATCCCTCCCTCCGCACCATATATGCATCTGGCTCCTGTGATCAGATATCCGTCTCAGGCCGTTCCGGACAATTCAAGGGACAAGGTGTCGCTGATAAGCGGTTGATGGTTCCATTTAAATACCTCTTGATCCTGCGATGGCTCGATTCACATGTCTGAGGAAACAAGGAAAGAGAGCCGCAAGAAATTCAAGAAGCAGTCTTTGACAACCTTCACCACGCTGATCATCTCGGCGTTCTCCCTGGTCGCCGCCCTGGCTTGGAACGAGGCCATCAAGGAGATGGTCTACCAGTTCATCGGTACCGCCGGCGAGGGATGGATCGCCATGATCATCTACGCCGTCGTCGTGACCATCATCGCCGTCATCGCCATCCTTTTCATTAATGCACAGGTCGCGAAGCTGGAAGAGGACGACGAGTGATCAATCATCTTCCGCCCGGGCCGGCGGGGGTACGGGGGCCTTGCGCCCCCCCAGCCTCTGCCGGTTCGTGGCAATGTATTTTATCATGTTCGACCCGGTCAGCTCCACGCTGGAGGGACCGGACCTCACGTAGTAGATCTCGTTCTTCCCGTCCTTGAAGAACACGGGGATGGGGCTCTTCTTGCAGGTGACCATCATCACGGCCCTGTCGTCGTCGAAGGGTATCACCTTGAAGTTGATGTACGGGTTGTACTCGTCACCGATCTGGTTGGAGATCAGGTGGGTCATGTGGAGATTCATGCGATCCCTGCTGTCGAAGCTGGACTCGTCGATCCCGGTGATGGACCCGGAATCGTCCACGCCGATGAGCAGGGTGCCGCCGTCGGTGTTCAGGAAGGCCACCAGTGTCTTGAGGACGGCCTTCTCCATCCTCTTGTCCTTCTCCCCGGTCTCCAGGTTGGTACGAAGTGTGGACTTGAACTCGGTGTGGTCGGTCTCCCCGCCGGAGATTATGGTGAGCACTTTCCTGCGCTCGCTCTCAACATCTATACCCAGAGCCTCGGAGTTCACGTAGAGGAAGTTGAACACGGTGTGCCTGAAGACAGTGGTGCGGTCAAGCATGAAGAACAGACAGATGATCGCAGAGCCCACGGTGACGAAGAGCAGGTTGTCGAACATCTCCCGGTAGTTGGGCATGCTGTCCAAGGTGCTGCAGTAGAACGCCACCATTGTGGCAAGCGAATATATGGCCACGCCGAAGCAGAATGCCTCGAGACTAAGGAGTCCCGCCTTCTCGTCCGCCTCGCCAGGGAGTTTGCCCACGATCACATATGCCAGCACATATCCCATCAGACTCAGGATGATACCCAGGAAGGCGTAGCTGGCGGCAAGGAAGAAGCTGTGCTCGTTGCCGACGATCTGACCCAGTGTCGACAGTATCAGACCGGTGACGGCGAACACCAGGATCATCGGCGGTATGTGGATCACATGGCGGTCGAACTTCATGGTGCCGATGATCAGCGCCATGATGATCAGTGCCAGCCCTCCGTCCCACACTTCGAGTTTCCAGAAGCTCACTATACACATCACCAGGCTGAGAGCCAGGAGCACATAGTACAGCTGCATGGTGCGCGGGTCCATCTTCTTCCGTTTGGTGAGCGTAAGGGCATCCACCATGCCGGTCTAATCGTATGGGCGGGTTATAACATTTGCATACGGACCGCTCCGGTGGCCTCTCAATCATCTTTAAGTATCATAATCTGAGTTCGCAGTCATCCGGAGTTATCATCTTGGCATTCCAGAGAGACAACAGCAGTTCCGGCGGCGACCGTTCCGGCAGCGGTAACCGCGGAGGGGCCAGAGGCGGGAACCAGAACGCAAAGAAGCCGCGTCCCAACAAGACCCGCGAGGCCACCAAGCGCCAGTCAATGCTCAACACCCACAAGGTCAACCCGTTCAAGTACGACATGAACGAGATCCTGCGCGAGACCCAGATGGACGATGCCAAGGCATCCTCGTTCCTGGCCACCGTCATCGCCAAGGCATCCCGCCAGTCCACCAAGGAGGCCAAGGAGTTCGTCAGGACCTACCTTGACTCAGAGGATCTGACCAAGGACGAGCACGACAGGATCTGCAAGCTGTTGGACAAGTACAGCAAATACCGCTGAACTTTTCGGCGGGATACTTTCTCCTTCTGTATGCCTTTTCGCATGCGCTCGCGCCCGCGCGAGGGTCTGGTCATTCATCATTACCGTATAACGTGGTTGAACGGCGTTATTTTCGAACATTGTTCCATGAAGTACAATGTTCATGGATTTTTGTTTCAAATTGGTTTATCATAAAGAATCATATGAAACATTGTTGCAAATTCCGTCTAAGAACGGTTATATACCATTCTCTGTCATGCAGATAGCGGGATAATTATGGGTTACGAAGAATTGTTCCCCCCGAATGACCTCAAGGAGTGGCACCCCAATGCCGCCAAGAGGTTCGCGAGCCCCTTCGTGGACAACTACCACGACCGTATCGACGTCGACCCCATTATGCTGTCGAACGCGGCCGTGCACTGCGGTTTCACGATCAGGGACTTCTATGAGAAGCCCGAGCTCGGAATCCACTGCGTCGGATACGTCGCAGAGCTGTTCGACCTCCTGCCCGTTACCCACTGGTTCTTCTCCCTCCCCTGGGTTAGAGAGCTCGGTGTGACCCTGGAGTACAAGGACACCCTGCCCCCGGTCTCCACCGGACCTATCATCGACGACCCCGAGGAAGTGCTGAAGCTCAACCCCATCGGAAAGGAAGAGCTGCTGAAGGGATCCACCGTCCCTCTGTACTTCAACCTGTACGACTACGTCCAGAAGAACCTGCCCCACACCCTGGTCCCCATCTCCTACGGATTCGACCTGTGCGGTGCCGGTGCTGAGCTGGTCGGTGTTGAGAACTTCATCATGTGGACCTTCACCGAGCCCGAGGTCGCCCACAAGCTGGTCGACACCTACGTCGAGACCTCCATCAACGGTGCGGACTGCCTGTCCGACAAGTACGGCTCCGCCATGCTGATCGTTGGATCCGTTCTGGCCAACAACGATATCTTCAGCGACGAGCAGGTCGAGGAGTTCTCCGCCAAGAAGATGCGCCACTACGTGGACCAGTGCTTCAGAAAGGGCGCCGGACCCCAGATCTTCTACCACCTGTGCGGTAACCACGAGACCGACTGGAAGGTGTTCAAGAACAACCTGATCTGGTCCCCCTTCAACGTGTTCCAGATTGGATACGAGGGTCAGCACGAGTTCCCCGCTGAGAAGCTGAAGGAGAACTTCCAGGATGTCACCACCATCATGCCCGGTGTGGACACCAAGCTGATGATTAACCCCAACCCCAAGAAGGTGTACGAGCGTGCCAAGGAGGTCCTCCTGGCCGGACGCGACGCCAAGAAGGGATTCATCCTGGGTACCTGCTGTGAGACGCCTCCGTACTCTCTGCCCGGCAACCTGCTCGCACTGACAAGGGCCGCCAGGGACTTCGGTACCTACGGAACATGGTGAGGTGAGAAAGATGGAGTACATTATCGCAGATGAGGTCCTGGCCACCATCGAGAAGAGGGGCCTGAAGGTCGATGACATCAAAGCGGTCATCGAGGGTGCCGGAGACGACAGGATCTACAATGGATCCGTGTTCATCGCCAAGAAGGAGATCGGCGACACGACCGTGTACGCCCGCTATTCCAAGAGCGGCGACAAGGTCACCGTCGAGGCCGGCTACTGCCACAAGATGAAGATCCTCGACATCGTCCTGGTGGGCGAGGACTCCGAGTGGAAGTACTGCAAGAACGGTGCGGTCGTCAAGACCGGACACACCAACCTCACGTACATGGGAGCTACCAGGTCCGGACCTTCGCTCGTTGAGCCCACCTCCGGACAGTCCTGGTTCGAGGAGTACCTCGCAGCCGGTACGCTCGCCACCGCTGAGGCTCTGTTCCAGCAGAAGAGGGCATAAGCGCGTTTGCGCTTATCCCAAACCCCTTAAACCTCTTCCAATTCTACCAATCCGTTATATCTGGCTAGCGTGATTCACCGTGCCGATGTCCGAGAAGATCGGTGAGACCGATGCGCTCTGCCCCGAGTGCCTGAAGACCATCCACGCCGAGAAGGTGGTGGAGGGCGGGGACGTCTATATCGTCAAGACATGTCCGGAGCACGGGACCTGGAAGGTAAAGATATGGTCCGGCGCCGACAATTATCGCTACCTCTACGAGTTCGCCGCCGTTCCCAAGACGCCGGGGAAGTTCGTCGTGGAGAGGGCGAAGGACTGTCCCCATGACTGCGGTCTCTGCGACCGTCATCTGCAGCACACGTGTCTGAACGTGGTGGAGGTCACCAACCGCTGCAACCTCAACTGTCCGATCTGCTTCGCCACCGCCAACGGATGCGGCTACGACTATCATCCGGACATGGAGACCATCCGCGGGATGTTCAAGACCGTGGTGGACTATGTGAAGAGTCCCAGGTGCGTTCAGCTCTCCGGCGGAGAGCCCACCATCAGGGACGATCTGCCCGAGATCGTGAAGATGGCAAAGGACATGGGCATCGAACACATCGAGGTAAACACCAACGCACTGCGTCTCGCCAACGACATCAAGTACGTCCGCAAGCTGAAGGAGGCGGGTGTTGATGACTTCTACATGCAGTTCGACGGCACGGACGACGAGATCTACATGAAGACCAGGGGAAGACCCCTCTTCGAGATGAAGGAGAAGGCCATCGCCAACTGCGCCGAGGTAGGCATCGGAATAACGCTGGTGGTCACGGTCTCGCCGGACATCAACCTGCATCACGTGGGCGACATCATCCGCTATGCTGCCACCAAGGTCCCCACGGTGAAGGGCGTACACTTCCAGCCGATCTCATACTTCGGCAGATATCCCATAGAGCCCCAGGACGAGAACCGTGTGCTCCTGCCGGATCTGGCCAAGGCCATCGAGGAGCAGACCAAGGGTATGCTGAAGGCGGACAACTTTATGCCCACCTCCTGTTCCAACGTCCACTGCGACCTGAAGTCCCTGTCGGTGGTGCTGCCGGACGGATCCCTGTTCCCGTTGACCACCATGGCCCTCGGACCGCCGAAGAAGACGGATGATGTGGCAGACAAGACCCGCTCCGAGGTCTCCAGCCTGTGGAAGTTCATCGAGGACTCCATGGACGGACCCTCCAATTCCGACGACAACTCCTGGAGGGCGTTCGCCAACAGGGCGAAGACCCACTATCTCACGGTCTCCGCCATGGCGTTCCAGGACGTCTGGACCGGGGAGGTGGAGCGCTGGGAGCGCTGCTGCATCCACGTGGTGACGCTGGACGGCAAACTGATACCGTTCTGTCTGTTCAACACCACCGCCCGCGACGGTACCACATTGTACCGCAGGCAAACATTCTGCAGGTGATCCTGCGGGGGGAATTCCCCCGCGGATCCCCGCTAAAATCAAGGGTTTACAAAAAGGTCTACCTTCTATAGTAGCCGAACTGGTTGTGATAGTTGGACACAACGCCGTTCATGTAGTTGGACAGGAACTTCTCCTTCTCCTTCGTGTTGACCACGAACCCGTTGAGGGGGAACTCCGCGTCGCAGTGTACGCACCTGACGTACTTGCAGTTCTTGTTGGCCTGGGGGCATGCCCTGCAGGCGATGGCCCTGGACTGGAAGAGACTGAACTCCTTCCCGCATCTGGGGCACTTGAACCTGTGCGTCGAAGAGAGGAGCTGAGGGGTGACGCCCGCCCTTGCCATTTCGGGTGTGAGTACCATTCTTTACGCCTCTGAGGGGGTATGGTCCACAGGGTATATACAACCCTTCCCCTCGGTCCTTCCCCTACCTGTTATGTATCTTGCCAGCCATTCACGGGTATGGGCGCCAAGGAGCAGATGATGTCCCTCATCGTACGCCGCAGGCTGTTGTCCAACAAGGTCCCCGCGGACCACCCGGCTCCGCTGGAGGGTTGGATCGAGCTGAAGGCCAGGAAGACTTTCAAGAAGAACCGCGAGCTGAGGGAGGACATCGGAAGATCCGACATCGGCACCATGACCAGGGCGGATTTCGAGAAGTATCAGCTGTTCCGGGTCAGGGAGCAGATGAGGTACGCCATGGAGAACATACCCTTCTACCGCGACCGCTTCAAGGAGCTGGGGATAAGGCCGGAGGACATCCGTACCTACGACGACCTGCTGAAGATCCCGCTCACAGAGCCCTCCGATCTCGCGGAGAACTCCATGCTGTTCTACGGAGTCTCGGCGACCAAGATGGCAAGGGAGTTCACCACCACCGGCACCACCGGTCACCGCAAGTCCATCGGCTTCACCACATCCGACCTGATATCCAAGATCGACATCATCGCCTCCGCCCTTAAGGGCGTGGGCATGGGCAAGGGGGACAGCCTGCACATAATGTTCCCGCTGGTCACCGCCTGGGACCCCAGTCTGCTGATGTCCGGTGCCTGCACCATATTGGGCTACGGCTCATCCGTATGCGCGGACACCGACACCGAGAAGCAGCTGCAGACCATGAGGGATTCCAATGCGACCTTCATCATCGGCCTGCCGTCATTCATCTACCGCGTCACCGCGTTGATGAAGGACAAGGACCTGAGGTCGATGGGCATCAAGAAGATCATCTCCACCTCCGAGCCCCTCTCCGAGAGCATGAGGCGCTTGCTGGAGGACGCTTGGGGATGCAAGGTCATCGACGTCTGGGGAATGACCGAGTTCGGTCTGGCCTGCGCCATCGAGTGTGACTGTCAGAATGGTCTCCATACAGACGAGGCGAACATGTTCATGGAGATCATCGACCCGGAGACCGGTGCGCACCTGCCGCCGGGGGAGAAGGGCGAACTGGTTATCACCGCACTGAACACCCAGGGGACGGTGCTGATAAGATACCGCACCAGGGATACCACCGCCTTCATCGATCCGCCCTGCGACTGCGGCGCCATGTTCAACCGCAAGATCCTCAAACCCAGCGGAAGGATAGACCTGCAGTTCAAGATCGGCATGGGGCACAAGGTGTATCCCCTGCTGTTCGACGAGGCCGTGTTTATAGACCCGGCGGTGCTGGACTATCAGGTGAAGATAACCAAGGACGGCTACCGCGACCTGCTCACGTTCGTGGTGGAGGCCCCGGAACCATCCGAGGAGTTGGCTTCCAGGATCATCGACTCCGTGTCACAGGTGATAGAGGTTGCCGACGGGATGGAGGAGGACCTGGTCTCCAAGCCCGTGGTGGAGTTCGTGGAGCCCGGCACCATGGAGTATGCCGTGAAGGCGAAGAAGATCTCCGATCTGAGAGGGACCTTCGATTAATTCTTCACCGCGTCGATCACCGCTTTCAGTATGGCGGGGTCGGGGTGCTCCTCTACGAAGGTGCCGGTGACGATGACATCCGCGCCGGCATCCTTCGCCGCCTTGGCGGCCCCGGGGGTCCTGATGCCTCCGCCGATGATCAGCGGTACGGACAGTACTTCCTTGACGGCTGAGATCATCTCAGGCGGTACGGGTTTGTCGGCACCACTGCCGGCTTCCAGATAGACCAGGCTCATGCCCATCATCTCGCATCCCAGGGCGTAGGACATGGCGCCGGTGATATCGTCCCTCTTGACTGCGTCTGCTTTCCCGACCTCGCCCACCTTCATGCCGGGCTCTATGATTATGTAGCCCATGGAGATGGTCTCGATGCCGATCTTCTTGACGTAGAGGCTCGCCTTGGCCTGGGAGCGGATCACCCACTTCAGGTCGGTGCTGTTCACCAGGCTCATGTAGAACATGGCATCCGCCTTGGATGCCAGGGCGTGGGGGCCTGCCGGGAAGTATATCACGGGGAGACCGGTCTTCTCCTTGATCGCAACCGCGGTCTCGTCCAGGTTCTCGCTGGTGATGCCGGTGGACCCGCCGATCATGATGGCGTCGGTCCCGGCGTCCTTGCAAAGCTGTGCCAGCTCTGCAGCTTCCTTCGGAGACTGCTTGTCGGGGTCCAGTAGGGACATGTGCAATGTCCCCTTCCCGTGGTTGCTGTAGATGAAGTCTTTGACGGTCATGCTCCCACCTGATTTCAAGAATCCCAGTGCGATATATAACTGTTCACTGGGTCAGTGACGGAGCAGGTGGTAGTGTCTGGACAGGGACCCGTGGACCCTCTGCTCGTAGTACGCCTCCAGGCGCATGCTCTCCACATCCATCCTGTGCGGAAGTATGACGCCGGCGCAGCCGTCCGGGGCCACGGTCTCGTCGAAGGCCTTCAGCGCCCTGCGGTAGATGCTGTCTATGGGCTCCCCGCCGGTGTGGGTGGAGCGACCGTAGGGAGGGTCGGTGGCGATGACGTCCACCTCCCCGAAGGCGTCGTGGATATCGGAGACGTCGGCGACGGCTGAATCGTGAAGTTCCAGATGATAGAAATCCATGTTCTCCTGGGTGCCCATCACCATCTCCTCGTCGAAGTCGGAGACCATAGCCTTCATGCCCATCATGGCCGCCTCCAATGCTATGCCCCCGGTGCCGCAGAACGGATCCAACACGGTGGACCCGCGCTTGGCTCCGGTGAGGTTGATCAGTGCCCTGGCGTAGCGGGGATGCAGGGATATGGGGGAGAAGAACGGCCTCTCACCCACCTTCCTGGTCTCCAGGGCGTTGCGGTCCACCTCCTTCTCACCGAGGAACAGGTGGACGCGGTCGCTCATGATCATGTGCACCTCCAGGTCGGGGTTCTTCAGGCGCACGTCGTTGTTCTTGGACAGTATGCCGCCCACCTTCCTCACCAGGTCCTGGGAGTCCACCTCTTTCATCCGGGCCTCGAATCTCCTGCATCTGACGGCGAAGGTGCCTGTGGGCAACTCCACATCGTTCACCGAGGACACATCGTCCGGGTCGAAGGAGCACAGATGCCTCCCGATCCTGTGGGTCAGTGAGATGCGGTCGACGATGTCTTGGATGTGGGCGTCGTCGAACTCTGCGATGACGTATCCAGGGCCTTCGGTCACCGGGCCCAAGCCACCGGTCTCGGCCTCTATGCACTTCTTGGCCTCGGCGGCGCACATGACCTTGTGCTCGCCCGAGAGTTCGAAGAAATAGGCGGGGGGCATTGCCCCCCGATTGTCTGAATCAGTCTTTAATACCATCCTCGGTGACCATGAACACCGCTTCCCCTTCCGGCAGGTTGGGGGAGTCGATGAGCCTTGCTACCCTCTTGCCCGCCTTGCCCTTCCTGAGGTAGATGCGGAACGTGGCGGTGTGGCCCACGATGTGTCCGCCGATGGGGCGGGTTGGGTCTCCGAAGAACGCGTCCGGCTTTGCGGCGACCTGATTCGTCACGGCGATCACCGCGTTGTTCAGGGTGGCGAAATTGAGCAGGTCGTGCATGTGCCTGTTCAGCACCTGCTGCCTCTCTGCCAGCGTGCCCCTGCCCACGTACTCCGCGCGGAAGTGCGAGGTGAGGGAATCCACGATCATCAGCCTGACCTTCATGGTCTGTGCCAGCTCCATGGCCTTCTCCACCAGCAGGATCTGATGCTGGGAGTTGAAGGCTCTTGCGACATGGATCCTTGCCAGGGTGGCGTCCGGGTCGAGACCCAGATACGTGGCCATCTGCACGATCCTCTCCGGCCTGAAGGTGTTCTCGGAATCTATGATGATCACGTCGGAGTCGAGGCCTCCCCTCTCCTCCGGCATGGTGGCGTTCACAGCCAGCTGGAAGCAGACCTGGGTCTTGCTGCTTCCGAACTCACCGAAGAACTCGACGATGGACTGGCTCTCCAGTCCGCCCGCCAGAAGTTCGTCGAAGGCCTTGGAGCCGGTGGTGAGCTTGACGATCTCCTTCCTTCTCTCGAGGATCTCGCTCCCGGTCTCGAAGCCTCCGATGTCCGCGCAAAGCTTTGCGCCTTCGATGATGTCCATCGCCTTCTTCTCTCCGATCTCGCATCTCTCAGCGAGGTCCCCGGGCGATGCCACTGCGATGGCCAATAGATCGTTGTAACCCGCTTCGCGGAGCTTCTCTGCTATGGCTGGTCCTACTCCAGGTATATCTTCGAGGGTTTTCTCTGCGACCATATTATGACCTCCATCCCATGTCAGTGGTTCGCGTTATTTAAACCGATTCGGGAGGGGTGACCGAATACCGCCGAATTCGCTTCTCCCAAAGCCTTTATATGAAAGGGTAGGATTCATGCGCGATGGCCAAGAAGAGGAAGGTAGGGGAGCCCAAGGAGCCCGAGTACGAGTTCGTACCCCCCGAGTTCGATGAGAAGGAGTACATCTACAAGGATCTGTACGGGACGAAGGTCACCATCATCATCGCCATATTGGCCGTTGTCGTGGGCGTATGCGCCGGATGCATCACCAACATCTGGAACTGGGTCGGCGGTCTCGTTCTGATGTTCGTCGTGCTGGCCGGCATGAAGCCATTCCTGCGCCTGATCAGGTTCGACACCGACCTGGTGGAGACCAAGACCATGCTGGGGAACTACATCCTGTATCTCCTGCTGACCATTGGTGTCTGGACCCTCGTGATCAACCCTCCCTTCATCTGAAGGGGGATGGATCAAACATCTTACCCCGATTCTAGATTTCGTTCAGAACTCCCAGGGTTCCCTGGGATCGAGTATCTCGGTGAGGAGTGCCAGATCCCCTTCCGCCACCGTTCCATCGTGGCCGGTGAAGCATACAGAGCTCTGATCCAGGTCCTTGCCGATGCCGGACCTGTGTATCTCCGACGCCAATACCTCCGGGGCGGTGCGAAGACCGCGTTCGGCGACGACGTTCCATCTGCCAGCCTCTATGAAGGGCTGGCCGCAGGGGTTGTCCTTCCACTTCTCCAGGAAGTTGGATGACGTGCCGATCCACACAGGCGGGCCTGCGTGGCGGTGGAGCTTGGACAGAACGTCCCTCTCCATCTCGAAGATGATGGTCACGCGGTCGTTGTCGTAGCCGTGGGCGGCCATCAGCGGACCGAAGCCGTTCTCCCCCAACCTGCGAAGCAGTGCGTACTGGCTCTTCCAGATCTGGGCCTGCAGGTTCTCCTCTATTATGCCGGGGTTGGAGAAGGTGACCGTCAGGAATCTTGTGCCACGTTCCTCTATGGTCCTCATGACCTCCTCCCTGTCCATCAGTTTGCGGGGTGAGGGGAAGAAGAACTTGAGGTCAGGATGTGCCAGATACTCGCGTGCGGCCATGATGAAGCGGCACATGGTGTCCAGGTGCACCGCGGATGCCACATTCCTCTTGCGGTCCACCGGGTCGTACAGCACCAGCGGAGCGTCCATGTCCGGGCCCCTTTTCTCCTGGACGATGACCGTGCCTTCCCTCCAGGACGACGCGGCCTTCAGCAGTTCCCTGAATCCTCCGTAGTGCAGGGTGAGCACCTCGCACAGGTATCCCGAGAATCCCCTCACATCGGGTTCGGCGCCGTAGGTGCCGATGCCCTTCATGAACTTCTTGGTCAGTCTCATCTGGTCCCTGAGGGTGGGGTCCGTGTGCGACAGTATGTAATCGGTATGGAACGGGGTGCGGTCCACCGAGGTCTGCAGGTGCTCAGCGGAATCCACGGCATAGCAGGGAACAAGATCCACTGAGAGCCCCCGATAGTTGCCGGTGGTGTACGGGTGTTCCGCATACATCATGCGGCCGTCGATGAGGTCGATGCCCGCCTCGATGCCCAGGCGCTCCATATCCGTCTTGGGCACGGACTCCGGGAACATGATGAACAGATCGACATCGGGGTCCCTGAGGAAGGTGCCCTTGGCCACCGAGCCCACGTATCTGACGGAGACGTCGATGCCCTTGGCCGCGAAATACTCCTCTGCGGCCTTCTTCAGGCTCTCCGCCGTGCCGACGATCTCCCCACACTCCTCGGGGGTGGGGACGATGCGTCTGAGCACCTCATCCTCGGGCTCCATGTCCCACGCGATGCGGTTCACGATAATTATACGTTCGTCGTGCCACGTTTTAATATCACGCCGTAGATTGTGGAACATGCGCAGGTGCCCCGAATGCGGATCCCTCTGGGACGACACCGACAGCTTCTGTCGTCGTTGCGGGCGTACGCTGTCCGATTCGGATTGGGTGGACCCCAATCAGGCGTCTCCGCAGGAACAGGGCCGCGGCGGTTCGCTGATTACCCTGCTGATACTGGCACTCTGCGTGATGCTGGTGGTGCCCATGGTCACCGGGTTCTTGAACCCGGTATCCCCCACACCTCAGCACACCGACCTGGACAAATCATATTCATGGACCGTGCCCGGAATCACCGATCCGTCGACGCAGGCGCATACGTTCTCGATATCGCTGACCATCGACGAGGCAGATCTGAACGCCGCCAACTCCAGCACCCTCCCCCGTGAGGGGTCGGCATTCGAGCAGAGCAGTTCCACCACGCATGCCGTTTCGGAGTACGTGGTGGTCGGAAGAACGGTGACGAAACTGTGCGACGCTTTGTGGAAGGAGTATTCGGACTTCTTGAGTTCGAGTACTCAGAACATGCAGCGCTACGGCAACGCCGAGTCCTTCGCGAACTATCTGCTGTCCTTCGTCTCCAACGCTATCGAATACGAGGATGATGTGGTGACTCACGGCCAGGGTGAATACTGGTGCTTGCCTGTGGAGTCCCTCTATATCGGCAAGGGGGACTGCGAGGATTCCTCCCTCCTGTTGGCGGCGGTCTACGACTGTATGAGCACGCTCACATATCAGGATGACAGGGTCTTCGCTCCCGCCGACTACATCACCGGGGCTTGCATCATTCTCATGCCGTCACATGCCATGGCGGGCGTCAGTCTTTCATCTACGGTCAGCGGTACCTCGGTCTTTTCCGTCATGAAGGGGGGTGCGACATACTACTTCTGCGAGACCACAGCCCCCGGATGGAGCATAGGGGGCCTCCACTCCGATCTTTACGGTGCCAACGCACAGCCATTCCTCGGTTATGTGAGCACCTATGTCTGACCGCGGTCAGGCGGTGATCGGGGTGCAGGTGAACGTGAGATATCCCGTGGCGTGGGGATCCGCACTGGCGGATACCCTCTGATCTTGACTGGTAATCGAGGTGTTGTAGTTGACGATCATACCCGTCTGACCCTGATCGTCGGGCATTATGCTGATCAAGCTGCCCGCCTCTGTCTCCAGATAGATTAGGATGGACACGGAGGATACGTTGTCCACGTTGATGCTTATGAGGGACCGATCCGTCACAGCCGTCGTCTCGTTCCCGTTGAACGTCACGGTGAAGGTCCGGCTCTTCTGTTCCACGCCGTTGACGGTGACGTTCAGGCAGAGGTAGGCCGTAGTGGCGGGAGAATCCAGGTCGAACCGTTCGTTCTCGGGGTTGTAGTACTTCCCGTCATTCATGACCGTGTATAGGGTGCCGGTATCGGAATATACGACAAGATCGCGAACGCCGATGGTGATGGTGTACCCTTCTGCGGGTGTGCTCTGATCCTCGTGGGTGAGGTTGAACACCACGTAGTACGAGCCCAAGGCAACTATCGCCGCCACGATGATGACGATGACCCAGTTGATGCCGCCTCTCTTCTTGGGAGGGGGCGATCCAGCGGTACGCAGCTGAGCGCCGCAGACGGGGCAATAGGTCGCGTCGTCGCGAACGTTGGCACCGCATCTGCCGCAGAATCCCATGGTTCCCCATCAATGAGCGGATATTTATAATTCCCAAGCCGGGCTCCATTGGGGGCGCGACCATCTCAGGTCCTCGATATCGATGGATTTGTCCACCGTCAGACGCATCAGGTCCCGGCCTGCGATGACCCTGCATCCGGTGGCCCTCTCCGCCTTGGCGGCCTGGGCGTTCTCGTCGTGCTTGAGGATGACGATGCCCAGATGCACGAACACCGTGAGCTCCGGCCTCACCCTCTTGACGAATTCGATGGCATCGTCGGTGCAGAGGTGCCCGGCTATGCGGTTGTCGTCCGGGGTGGTAACCGGCAGCAGGAGCAACCTGGACCCCATGTACTGGTCGGCGATCTCGTCGGAGTAGGCGGTGTCGCTGACGTAGGAGATCATACCGTTGCCGGTGTGGAACCTGAACCCCACGTTGCAGGGGTCGCTGTGGTCCGCCTTGGTTATGTCGACCCGCATGCCGCAGATGTCCAGGACGTCGCCGGCCTTGATGGTCCGCACCTTCTCCGGTCTTGTGAGGTGATATTGCGATATGCACGGCCCCAATCCCTTGAACCCGGAGATCACGCTCTCCGTTCCGTAGAATTCACCGCGCTTTACCCATCCGCCGAAGGTCATGCCCTCGATCACCGACGCCGCATCTGAATAATGGTCGGGGTGGCAGTGAGAGACGATCACAGCATCCGTCTCCCTCAGGTCGTAGGAGATGCCGCACATGGCCGTCAGCGCTCCGGGTCCCGGGTCCACATGCACGGTGCCGCCGCCGGCGTCCAGCAGGAAACCTCCGGTGCTGCGGGCCTGGAACATGGTGGTGTGCCTCCCGCCACCGGTACCGAGCAGCGTCATCACGGCGGTCATGCTCCCCCCTTATACGTCCGAGGTATAACCCTTTGTTCGGATACCAGATAAATAGTGGCAAACCCTGGCCCGATACATGCTCAAGGTCATCCGCGACGGTTGGATCGTCACCCAGGACCCTCAGCGCAGGGTACTGAGGGGGGACGTGGTGGTCGAGGACGAACGCATTGTCTCCGTGGGAGGGACCTACCAAGGCTCCGCGGACGAGGAGATCGACGCCTCCGGCGACATCGTCATGCCCGGTATGGTGAACACCCATACCCACGTTGCGATGTCGGTGATGAAGGGCGTGGTGGACGACCTGTCCTTCCCGGATTTCCTGGACAAGGTGTTCCGCATCGACGCGGACCGTACCGACGACGACCTGGACATCGGCGCCCGCCTGGGCTGCATGGAGATGATGCGCGGAGGCACCACCACGTTCGTGGACCTCTACTACTCGGAGGACGTGATCGCCAAGGCGGTGAAGGATGCTGGCATCCGCGGGGTGCTCTGCTGGTGCGCCCTGGATCCCGATAAGACAACGCAGAACGGCGACCCCGTGGACAACGCCAAGCATTTCCGTTCCAAGTTCAAGGGCGAGAGGAAGATCCTCCCGTCCATAGGGTTGCAGGGTGTGTACGTGTGCAACGAGGACACCTGCGTCCGCGCCCACGAGTACGCGGTGCAGGAGAACATCCCGCTGAACATGCACCTGTCCGAGACACGCGGCGAGGTGAACACTCACAAGAAGGAGACCGGGCTGCGTCCGGCGGAGTGGCTGGACAAGATAGGCGTGCTCTCGCCGAACGTGATCGCCGCCCATTCCGCATGGCTGACCATGAACGAGGTCCGCATCATGGGCAGGGCGGGGATGTCCGTGTCATTGTGCCCCGTATCGAACATGAAGCTTGCCACGGGCGGGGTGGCACCGGTGCCCGAGTTCATGGAGAACGGAGTCAACGTCTCCCTGGGTACCGACGGCAACACCACCAACAACTCCCTGGACATGTTCTCGGAGATGAAGATCTGCGGTCTGCTGCAGAAGTCCAGCAGGTGGGACGCCAGGATCACCAACGCGCAGCAGCTGTTGGACTTCGTCACCATCAACGGCGCCAAGGCCGTCGGGATGGCAGATTCCATCGGATCCATCGAGTCCGGGAAGTATGCGGACATCGTGATCCTTGATGGCAAAGCCCCCAACCTGCGCCCGCTGCTGCCGGACAACATCATAGCGAACATCGTCTACTCCGGCAACTGCCTGAACGTCAAGACGGTGATGTGCCAGGGTGATACCGTGGTGGATGACGGACGCATCACGACGTTGGACACCGAGGATGTTGTCTCCCGTTCCGAGGAGATGTGGGAGTCCCTCTGCAGGAGATGAGCATCGCCGATCGTGTCACGTTCGGGGTCCCGGATCCCGGGGCGCTCAGGGAGCAGGGGATGGTCTGTGCGGACATGCACTTCCATACCCGCTGCTCCGATTCCTTCACCAAGCCGGAGGAGGCGGTGAGGCTGGCGAGGGCCAGGGGCGTGGGATTCGCGGTAACAGACCACAATCTCATCGCCTCTGCGGTGAGCATCTGCAGGGATGCCGGTCCCGAGGATGTGGTGATCCCGGGGATGGAGGTCAGTGCCTGGGACGGGCCTCACATACTGGTGTACTTCTACGACTGGAAGGATCTCGAATCATATTGGCACAGATGCATAGAGCCGAACATGTCCGTGAATCCCTGGCTAGCCATATCCAAGGATACGCCGTGGATCCTGGACTCTTTGGACGGAGAGTCATGCGTGATCTCCGCCGCCCACCCCATGGGGTATCCCTCCGGGAACAAGGGGGTGGAGAAATGCATCTCCAAGGGCATCCTGCGGGACGACATCTGCGATTCCTTGGATGCCTACGAGGTCATATGCAGCGGCATGACCCGCCGCAACAATCTGCGGGCGATCGAGAACGCGGAGCGTCACGGATTGGGCATAACCGGCGGCACCGATGGACATCTCTGCACGGAGTTGGGTCATGTGTTAACCTACGCGGAAGGGGAGACCGCCGGGGACCTGTTGGATGCCGTTCGCAAAGGCAACAGCAAGGTCATCGGCAGGGAGAAGCCCCTCCCTCAAAAGCTGGCCATGGGCATCGCCTGTTTCATGCGCTTCGCACCTCACATACCGTCTGCATTGGCGGTGCATTTGGCACAGGGCTACAGCGGTTTCCGCAGGCCTAGGCAAGGCCCCTGAAGAAGCTGGATACGACGACCTTGAAGGTGTTGAAGAGTCCCTTCTTGGAGTACTCCTCGCAGGAGTATTCCGTGCAATCCTCAAGGTCCTTGAGGAACTCCTCCTCCATCTTCGAGCAGATGCCCTCGGAGTAGATCATGGCGTTGGTCTCGAAGTTCAGCCTCAGTGAACGGTCATCCATGTTGGCCGAGCCCACCGAACCCACCTTCCCGTCCGCCACCAGGGCCTTGGAGTGGATGAATCCGTTGTTGTAGAGGTACACCCTCACGCCGTGGCGCATGAGCCTGTTGGCGCAGGACATGTTGTTCCAATACACGAACGGGTGGTCCGGTTTGTCCGGGATGATTATGCGGACATCCACACCTCTCAGGGCGGCGGTGCGGATGAACTCGTTCATGGCGTCGTTGGGTGCCAGATAGGGGGTGTGGATGTACAGTCTCTCCTTGGCGTAGTGGGCGATGCCCTCATATTGGAATTGCACGGGGTTGTCCGAGGGCACGTCCGGTCCGCCTGAGATCAGCTGCATGCAGTCATTGCCCTTCGCATCAAGGTCGCCGAGGTACTTCCAGTACTCCTTTATCTGGTCCAGGCTGCAGTAGTTCCAGTCCGCGATGAATCTGAACATGCATACAAGGTGAGCCGGGCCCTCGATCCTCACGGCGGTGTCCCTCCAATGACCCAGCTTTCCCTTTCCGAGGTACTCGTCGCCGATGTTGAACCCTCCCACGTAGGAGGTGCCTCCGTCAATTATGGCGATCTTCCTGTGGTTGCGGTTGTTCTTCTTGGGACTGAGCAGAAGGGTTATGGTCTTGTGGAACAGGGCAAACTTCCCGCCGGCGGCCTTGAACTTCTTGATCCCTTCCTTGGGACCTTTGCCGTTGCCGAAGGCGTCCGTCAGCAATCTGACCTCCACTCCTTCCTCGACCTTCTGGGTCAGCAGGTCCATCAGCTCGTTGCCCAGCCGGTCGTTGCGGATGATGTAGTATTCCAGGAACACGTAGCTCTTCGCGTTGCGGATATCCTCGAAGAGCCTGGCGAACTTCTCGTTGCCGTCTGTGAACAGTTCCATGCGGTTCCCGGAGGTGAATCCTATGCCGCCGGAGTTACGGATGTAGTCGGCGAACTCCGCGATCTCTTTCCCCTCCGGTCCCGAGTTCCTGATACGTTCGATGGCGTCGGTCTCCAGTTCCAGAGCTTCCCTCAGATCCTCGTCGCTGGCACCTTTGATCCGGAAGACCCTGCGCATGTAGAAGGTCTGTCCGATGAACAGGTAAAGGAGGAAACCTATCACCGGCAGGAAGATCATCACGATGATCCACAGCAGGAAGCTCTTGGGGTCCTGTTTCTCCATGAAGAGCATCACTATCATCAGGACTATGTTGACCACGAAGGCGATGACCAGCGGGTATCCGAGCAACAGGTCCAGCAGGGAATGCATGGATGTCCAACACCGTACACCATATTTATGGGAGACCATGAAAAACGGCCAAATATCTGGCTTTCACCGCATTCGGCACATAAACAGTAGTTTACCTTCTGTAAAACTATTTATTCGTTTTTGCCGGTACCTCGCCAACTGTTCGCCCGGGCGATGAACTCTCCCGGGTGCTTGCCTTCGGGCAAGGTGGTGATACAATCAGCTTTACGGATGATGTAAACAACTTCTTGGAACCTGTCAACGATGTCATCGTGGCGGCCGACAATGCGATATGGTACGTCGGTCTCGCGATCATCTTGATAGCCGGACTGTTCTTCCTCTACAAGTTCAAGGGGATGCAGGTCGTCAGGCTGCCCGAGCACATCAAGCTCCTCAGGCCCAAGAAGCAGAAGAAGAGGAAGGGAGAGACCAGTGTCATCTCGTCCTTCCAGGCGTTTTGTGTAGGAATGGGCGCCCGTATCGGCGTCGGTAACATCGCGGGAGTGGCCACCGCCATCTTCATGGGAGGTGCAGGAGCCATCATGTGGATGTGGATCTTCGCTCTCATCGGAGCATGCACATCCTTCGTGGAGTCCACACTGGGACAGCTGTTCAAGGAGAAGAAGTCCGACGGACAGTACCACGGCGGCCCCGCCTACTACATCAAGAACGGTATGAAGAACCACAAGTTCGCCGTGTTCATCGCGTTCTGGATCATTCTGACCTATGGCATCGGTTTCGTCGCCAACCAGGCGGCCAATTCCGCCGATGCTTTTACTGCTCTTGCTCCGGAGGCTGATTGGTTACCCATAGTTCTCGCCATCGTGTTTGCCGCCATGACTGCGTTCCTGGTCTTCGGCGGTATTGTGCGCATCGCCAAGTTCTCCGAGATCCTGGTGCCCGTGATGGCCGTGGCATGGATGGTCTTCGCTCTCGCGGCCATCGTCCTGAACTTCGGCTACATCGACGACGCCATCGCTCTGATAGTCACCGACGCCTTCGACTTCCAGAAGATCATTGCAGGATTCACCGGAAGCTGCATCATGTACGGTCTGCGCAGGGGTGTGTTCTCCAACGAGGCCGGTATCGGTTCCGTTGCGAACATCGCCTCCTCCGCTCACGTGGAGCACCCCGTTCGTCAGGGTTATCTGCAGTCCATCGGTGTGCTGATCGACACCCTGGTGGTCTGTTCCGCAACCGCGTTCCTGCTGCTGACCTACTTCCCCGATGGATTGGTCGAGGGCGGACTGCACGTCCCCATAGGCGAGGCAATCAAGGGCGGTATGTACGACACCACGCCCCTGGAGCCCGTCCGGGAGGCACTTGCCGCCACCCTCGGCGGAAGCTGGACCAGTTATCTGCTGGCCATCTTCATGTTCGTGTTCGCGTTCAGCAGTCTGATCTCCTACTACTCCATGTCCGAGGCCAACCTCCGGTTTATCAAGGATTCCCCGAAGAATCTCCTGGTTCTCAGAATCCTGGTGGTAGCAGCGGTATTTGTCGCATGCATCGTTCCTGTCACCCTTGTCTGGAACCTGATGGATCTGTTCATGGCCGTCATGGCGATCATGAACATCTACGCCCTGTTCCATCTGTATAAGTACGTCGTTGCCGTGCATGACGACTATCGTAAGCAGAAGGATGCGGGAACGGAGGTACCAGAGTTCTATGTGGATAACATAAAAGACTCTGGCCTGGATACCAGCGGTATCACCGTGTGGGATCGCGAATAAACCAAGGAGGGGTGACCCCCCTCCTCAAAAATTCATTCTTTCAGTTTCTTACCGGCCTTGGCCATGAATTTCTCATCATCGACGATGAACCTCTCGTGGGTCCCGCTGCCGATTATCCCAAAGTCATCCCTCACCTCGGCCTTGAACACCAGTCTGCGCCTGTCCACCTCTATGAGCTCGACAGTGCAGGTGGCGGTGAGCCCTGCGGGGGTGGAATCGCTGTGGGCCATGTTCACCAGGGTGCCCACGGTGGATTGTCCCTCTCCGAGATGGGGGCGGACGCACTCCATGGCGGTCATCTCCGTGAGCAGGATCATCATGGGGGTGGCGAAGACGGGTAGCGTGCCGCTGCCCACGGCGTTCGCCAGGCGTTCGTCGGTGACGTCCATGGACAGGCTGTGCTTCAGTCCGGGTTCGATCATACCCGCCCGACGTCGCTCAACAGATATGAATCATTGCGGAGAACCGTCCCTTCTGAGGACGACCACCTTCAGCGGGATGTCCTTGCCCGATTCCCTCACCGCATACTCCGCCTTGGCGGCCAGTGGGGAGCAGCAGGGCACTTCCATACGCACCACCGTGACCTCTCTGATATCGTTCTGGGTCATGATGGTCTTGAGCTTCTCCTCGTCCACCTTGCCCAGCTTGGGGCAGGCTATGATCACCCGACCTTCTCCGTATTGTTTCATCACGTCGGCCTTGAAGGCGGAGCAGTCCGCGGCTATGAGCAGCCGTTTCCCGTCGAAGGAGGGGTTGCGAGTACCCACCAACTCGAGCTTGATGGGCCACTGAGGCCCACCCACGCTCTGGAACATCATCGGTTTAGACTCTTCTTTGAAGGATACCGCTCCCTGGGGGCAGGCGGGCAGGCAGTCGCCGATGCCGTCGCAGAGCCAGGGCTTGGTCACTTCCGCCTTACCGTCGATGAGTTCTATGACGCCCTCGTGGCACGCGTTGACGCAAAGGCCGCAGCCGTCGCATCTCTCCTTGTCGATGATGACCGTCTTCATGAACATCAATCCATGGCGGAGTTGATGGCGATCTCCGCGATGTCGATGGAATACTCCAGTATTCTCTTAACGTTGCTGGACATCATGCTCACCGCCACCGCCGCCCCGGCCTCCAGGCCGGTGCCGATGGCATGCAGCTTGATTATCCCGTCCAAGGCGGACCTGCACCTGGTGATGCATGCGTTGGCCGCTATGGCGTCCTTGGCCAGCAGGGTCTCGATGGACTCGTTGAAGAGTGCCACGATGCCCATGCCTTCTATGATGGATGCCATGGAACGCAGGGCCTCCAGGTCGTTGACGGCGTCGAGATTCTGATTGAGGGTGACGCTGTGGTCCCCGATCCTCTCGATGACGCGGGAGACTATGTAGTAGTCGGTCATCTCCTCCGGGGAGATGCCTATCTTGCGGTAGAGGGCGGGGCGGCTCTGGAAGATGTGGTTCTGCCTGGCGATGAGCCAGTCTAAACGGTCAATATCCTTGTCCCTCTTGTCCAGGTCCGGGGCGGTGGTGCAGTTCCTCATGGCCGCCAGCACCTCGGAGATCATGTTCTTCACCAGGATCCGCATCCTTTCCAGGCTCTTCCTGGGCCTCATCTCCGCCGGGTCCATGAGGTCCTTGATGACGATGCATCTGCCGTCCTCCTCCAGGATCTCGAAACCTATGGAGGTCTGTGTGAAATCCTCGGCGGCGTTGGAGATCGAAGGGTCCATGTCGGTCTTGGAGGTGAGCTCGATGGTGTCGTAACCGGCCATATACGCTCCCACGAGCAGTCTGTACACCAGGTCGGTGTCCATGTCGTCGGTGACGTCGATGTGGCGCTTGTCCTTGGAGCCGGGCGTACCGTCCCCCTTGGAGTTGATGATCAGGCTTCCGTCTGTGCCGGTCTCAAGGTAGACGGTGTCGTTCTTCTTCAGGTTGGAGCTCTCTATCCACTCCTTCGGCAGAGTGACGATGTATGACGAACCACCCGTCATCTGCAGCTTCCGGCTCTCCATGCGTCTTGCCATAATCGGATTGGATATATAGATAATCCATATAAAGAATATAGTTCTATATAGAATACATACAGAACGTTCGATCGTACAAGTGCCAGACTTCCACAGTTCTCGGTATGTGAACGTTCTCGAAAGCCTTTGAGAAGTAGGAAAAATCGAAGACGGGGGATGTTCCCCCGGTTTGTTCAGCGGATGACTGCGTGCATGCCGGTGACCATGAAGTTGATCTTCTCGGCCATCTTGCAGGCGTGGTCCCCCACCCTCTCGAGGAACTTGAGGATGGAGATGTAGTAGGTGCACACATCGGCGCTGTTCTCGTTGGTGTTGATGAATCCCACGATCTCGATCAGGCTCTTCCTCATGGTCTCGTCCAGGAAGTCGTCCATCTCCACTATGCTGCCGAAGTCGTCCACCGACCTCTCCTCGAATCCCTTGGTGACGATGTTCACCATCTTCACCACGGTGTCACCCATAGGCCTTATCAGATTCAGCGGGGGATAGGATTCCTTGCCCGACAGGTACTCCGTGGCGATGGCGATGTTCTTGCTGTACTTGCCGATCCTCTCCAGGTACGTGATCGACTTCAATACGGCTACGATGGTCCTGGTGTCCATCGCTGTGGGCTGATACAGGGTGAGGATCCTGGTGGCCATGTCCTCGATCTCTGTGTCGTAGCGGCTCATGGTCTCGAAGTCGCCGATGACCTCCTCCGCCTTCCTCAGGTCGTTGTTGGTCACCGCGTCTATGGACATGGCGATCATCTTCGCCGCCAGCCTTCCCATCTCCACGGTCTCCGCCGTCATGGCGTCTATGTCTTCTACGAATCTCTGCATGCTATCACCCGAACCTTCCCGTGAGGTATCTCTCGGTCATCTCTTCCTTGGGCTTGTTGAACATGGGTTCGGTGTCGCCGAACTCGATCATCTTGCCCAGATACATGAACCCGGTGTAGTCGCTGATGCGGGACGCCTGCTGCATGTTGTGGGTCACGATGGCCACTGTGTAATCCTTCTTCAGCTCGATGGCCAGGTCCTCGATCTTGGATGTGGCGATCGGATCCAAGGCGGAGGTAGGCTCGTCCATCAGCAGCACCTCCGGATTGACGGAGAGCGCGCGTGCGATGCACAGCCTCTGTTGCTGTCCGCCGGAGAGGCCTAGCGCCGATTTGTCCAGACGGTCCGCCACCTCGTCGTAGAGGGCCGCCTTCTGCAGGCAGGACTCCACGATCTCGTCCAGCTCCGCCTTGTCACGGATGCCGTGGATCCTCGGTCCGTAGGTTATGTTGTCCCTGATGGACATGGGGAAGGGGTTGGGCTTCTGGAAGATCATGCCGATCCTCGTCCTCAGGGCGTTGATGTCCACGTCCGGGGCGTAGAGGTCGTCCCCGTCGAAGAGCATCTGCCCCTCGATCCTGCATCCCTCCACCAGGTCGTTCATCCTGTTGATGCTCCTGAGCAGGGTGGACTTCCCGCATCCGGACGGCCCGATGAGGGCGGTGATGCGGTTCTTCCTTACCGGCATGGAGACATCGAACAGGGCCTGCTTCTCGCCGTACCACAGGTTGATGTTCCTGATGTCCACGACGACGTCGTCCTTGGGGACGGCGGTGTTGATTGTTTCGGTATCCATTGTTATCACCATCTGATCTTCTTGTTGCTGCGGTATCTGATCCAGGATGCGAACAGGAACATGCTCAGCACGATGATCAGCAGAACGCAGGCGGTTCCGTACTGCTGGGTCGTTGCGCCCGTGACCTCCATGGAGAGGTAGTACAGGTGGTACGGCAGCGCCATCACGGGTTCGAATATGCTGCCCGCCATGCTGGTGGAGAATCCCACCGCCGCAGTGAACATAATCGGGGCGGTCTCTCCGGCGGCACGGCCCAGTGCCAGAATGGAACCGGTTACTATGCCGCTGATGGCGGCGGGCAGGACCACCTTCACGGTGGTCTGCCACTTGGACGCCCCCATCGCCCTGGACGCCTCCCTCAGCTCGTGGGGGACCGTGATCACGGCCTCCTCCGTGGTCCTGATTATGACGGGCAGGATCATCAGTGCCAGCGTTATCCATCCGGCGATCATCGACCTGCCCCAGCCCATCATCTGCACGAACATGGCCATGCCGAACAGTCCGAAGACGATGGACGGCGTGCCGTTCAGGATGTCGATGGCTTCGCGTATGATGCGGGTCCACCTGTTGTCGGCGGAGTACTCCGCCAGGTAGACCCCGGCGATTATGCCCAGGGGCAGGGCGATGGCTATGGTCCCGGCCATGAGCTCGAGGGTTCCGACGATCGCGGGGAAGATGCCTCCCTCGCGGCCCATCCTGCTGGGGGACTCGGTGAGGAACTCCCAGGAGAGGGCGGGGATGCCGTTGATGAAGATGTACCCGATGATGATCACCAGGATCATCACGACCATGGCCATGAGTATCCCCAGGCTCCCGTGGCACAGTTCCTGCGTTGTCTTGGAGTCCCCTGTCTGAAGATACCTTATGATTCCGATTACGGCCACGGTGACCGCGATCCCGGCGACCATGGCGATCAGGCCGTCGGTGAACAGGGACAGCATCATCCAGGCGAAGACGAAGAGCAGCACCGCTCCCACCGCCCGGAGGATCTCCTGTTTCCTGGCAGCCATCTTCCTGAAGGCGGGGCTCTCCATCAAGCGGTCGGCGGCGCGTCCGATGATGGCGGAGAGCCTTCCATTCTTGTCGCCGTCCTCGCCGAACCTCCTCCTGGTGCGCCTGATCACCACGCGGGCGCAGTAGTTGATGAACAGCACCATGATCATGAGGATAAGTGCCAGTGCGAAGAGCGCGGAGTAGTGTACGCTTCCGAAGACGACCTCGGGCATCTCGGATGCCAGGGTTCCCGTGATCGTTGTTATGACGGAGAATATGTTCCACAGCGGGTCGGGGAACACCGGGTTGTTGCCGGTGACCATCATCACCGCCATGGTCTCGCCGATCGCCCTCCCGATCCCCAGGATGGCTGCGGCGGATATGCCGGATATGGCTGCGGGGACGATCACCTTGATGGTGGTCTCCCACTTGGATGCGCCCATTGCCAGGGATGCCTCCCTGTATGACTGGGGCACTGCGTGTATGGCGTCCTCGGACACGGAGATGACCGTGGGCAGCGCCATCACCCCGAGGAGGAGCGATCCAGCCAGCCACGAGGAGCCGTAGACGGTCTGTCCGCTGAAGATGTCCTGGATGATGGGCACCATCACCACCAGGCCGATGAAACCGTAGACCACGGAGGGGATGCCCGCGAACACCTCGCAGACGGGTTTGAGTATGTTGCGGTACTTGACGGGGGCCACCTCGGATATGTAGATGGCACATCCGACACCAACGGGTACGGCGAATGCCACCGCGCCCAATGTGACGAGTATGGTTCCCGTGATCACCGGCACCGCGCCGTAGATGCCGTCCGCGGGATCCCAGGTGGTGCCGAACAGGAACTCCAGGATGCCCACGTTGGCGAAGGCATCCGCGCTGTTGTATGCTATGAACAGGATGATTAGAAAGATCGCCAGCACGGCCACGGCCGATACGGCGGTCAGTATGTACTTGATTATCTGGTCCTTTTCAGCGCTGCTCCTCTTGGCAAGGCCGTGCTGATATGCCTCCATGATATCACCGGTTCGAAGGGAAAGCGGGGGACGGATCCCCCGCAGAAAGGTTTCAGAGGTCCTTCAGGGCGCCGATGCTCACGTACCCGATACCGCCGTCGGTGGTCTTCACGGCGTTCAGCACGGCGTTGGTGGAGTTGTGTTCGACGACACCGGTCTTCATATCCCAACCGGAGACGGCCTCTCCCATCTTTCCATCGAAGCACTCCCTGGTTCCGGAGGAGTCGTCCCTGGCGAAGACGGCGATGGTCTTGTCCGCACCGCCGACCTGGTTCCAGTTGGTGTACTCGCCGCTGTAGATCTTGGCGATCTGCTCGAGGGTCAGGTTCTCGACACCGGCACCGTTGACGATGACGGCCACACCGTCCCTGCCGATCTGCACGGAGCTGAGGCCCTGGTCGATCTCGCTGGCCTTCAGGTCCCTGGAGCACATGCCGATGTCGGATGTGTCGGCGGCCACGTTGGAGGCTCCGACACCGGATCCCCCGCCGGAGATGCTGATGTTGATGGTCTGTCCGCTGCCGGAGTACTTGGCCTCGTAGGCCTCGGCAAGCTCGTTCATGATGGGCTCGATGGTGGTGGAGCCGGTGATGGTGAGGGTGATGGCCTCAGTGGGATTGCCGGGGACGGTGGTCATCTGGGATGATGCGAGGGGAACGAACTCCTCGCCCAGGACAGCCTGTCCCTCGGTGCTGGTGATGTAGTTCAGGAAGTGCTGAACATCGTAGGGGGCAGCGGTCAGCTCGCCCTTGATGCAGACGATCAGATTCCTCTGGATGGTGTATGTGCCGTCGGTGACGTGGGCCTCGGTGGCCTCGACGCCGTCCACATTCACTGCGTAGGCACCGGAGTTGTCCCCGCCGTTGTTGTTGAGCAGGAAGAATGCTCCCACTCCCGCAACGGCGACGATCGCCACGACGATGATTGCGATTATCTTGTTGTCCAAGGTTTTGCACCTCGGAGGTTGACTTTCCGATTCTGCGTATATAGTTGCTCGATGTATTATATTGATTAGAATATATCAATATAGAATCTATATAGTGATATATAGAAAATATATACAATAAAGGAAAGGCAATAAAGGTAAGGGGGTTGGGTAAGCCGTTTCAGAGTTTGGCGATGAATGCGTCCAACTCCAAGGTGTCGTTGTTCTTCAGCTTCTTCTTCATGGAGGTGAAGTAGGTGCACTCCATGCCCACCTTGCCGGAGACGGTCTTGCACTGGTCGTCGCCCTTGCATCCGTCGAACATGCAGCAGATGTACATGGCCACCTTCTTCCCGGACAGCAGGTCCTTGTTGTCCTCCATGCAGCGGAGGATGTCCTTGGAGACACCGCCGGCGTGGATGCGGCTGCCGAAGACCACGGTGTCCGCCCAATCGATGTCGGATGTCTTCACGTCGGATACGGGGATCGCCCTGCCCCCGGTCTTGGATGCGATGTACTCCGCGGCGGCCTTGGTGTTGCCCGCGGTTGACGCATAGATGACGATGGTACTCATGGGTGGGGCACACCGATATCATCACAAATAACTGACGGAATGCGGAAAAACCCTTGAAACCGGGCTCTTTCAGGTGTAAAAAAGGGAAGAAGCGGACGGTCTCCCGTCCGCGGTTTTGGCATCAGTTCCTTGCTTTCTCTTTTGATAGGAATGCGCAGACGCAGCCGATGACCATCAGGATGAAGGCCATCATCCACACCGTTTGATACTCGGCCAGGGTGCTGTTGGACACCATGAATCCGGCGATGGTGATCAGGATGGCGCCTCCGGCGAAGGGGAACAGGTTGAGTGCCGCCGTGGACGTACCTGCCATACCCACCGGGAACAGCTCCTTGATCTGGGCGTAGGACACCACGAAGAATCCGCCGAAGAATCCGAAGAGGAAGTTGATCGCCATCTGGATTATGTTGTTCTGCAAGATGTCCGCGTTGCCGGCTGTCAGCCATATCACTGCCCAGATGATCGTGTACATAACGGTACCGACGATCAGCACCTTCTTCCTGGATTTGAGGACCTTATCTGACAGCATACCCGCCAGGGGGCATCCGAAGACCATTCCCACACCCACCATGGTGATGAACAGTGCGTATTCGCCGGTGGCGTATCCGCCCACGTTGAAGTAGAATCCGCCGGCCTGGGAGGCCTGCCAGAGCATGATGGTCCCGTATATGCAGAAGAACCAGATGGCCAGGGGCCAGAAGTTCAGTCCGCTGGAGAAGGTCTTCTTCAGTGCCACCATCATGGGGATCTTCTCGGAGGTGGACTCGGTGATGGGCTCTCCGGTCTCCTCGGAGACGATCTCCTCGATGGAGGGCAGACCCATCTCTTTGGGGTGGTTGCGTACGAGGACATAGGTCAGCACACCGATGATGGCGGTGATGGCCGCGAGCACGTAGTAGGTGCCGTCGATGCCCAGGTTCTCCATCATGATGACCATGGGGGTGGCGGCGGCGATTCCTCCGACGTTACCCACCAGTAGCAGGATGCCGCTCATGGATGCGAATTCGTCCTTCTTGTACCAGACGGCCAGCACCTTCATAATCGGGATGTAGATGACCGCCGCACCGATACCGATGACGAACTTTCCTGCGATCATTATGTTGAAGTTGTTCATCGGCTCCGCCAGGGCGCAGAGCACCGAACCGATCGCGAGCAGGATGATGAACACGGAAGCGGCCTTCCTCGGTCCGAACTTGTCGGTGAGGATACCGCTGGGTAACTGCATCAGCGTGTATGCATAGAGATATGCCGATGCCAGCAATGCCACCGCCGCAGGACCGACGCTGAATGCGTCCTGCATCATACCGGAGATCGCACCTCCGGTGGTCCTGTGGAAGTATACGAAGAAGTAGGCTATCGCCAGCACGATGAAGATGATCCAGCGGTAGCTGAACACCTTCTTCTTCTCTTCTGGGTTGATTGTCATTTGTATCCCTCTATCACGGCAAAGACAGGGGAAGCAAACCTTGGGTTCACATGGGGTTGCTATGTATAAGGCGGAGACCGCGAACATGTTCGTATCATCCTATTTTTAGGACTGGTCATTTAGTGATTGCAATGCATTTCGCGCGTATCGTGGTGGACAGGAGGATAGAGGGGAAGAGGCCGGTGGGTAACGCCTGCCATATGCTCCTGCCCATCCAGGTGTGGGATGGAGGGGGGGGGGTGAAGGTGGAGGTAATCCGCTGCTCATATCTCGGTGACGGCATGGGCCGTTCGCTGATCCGCATCACCGACCCCAAGGGCACCAACGGGTCCAAGATCACCATGAACACCACTGCCAGTCTGCTCGGCGAGTACGCCATAACCAAGGTTTCAAACAACCACTACCTGGCCATCGTCCTCAACAACAACTGCCGTCTGGCACAGCTGATAGCGGAGTCCGGGGTGTTCATGATCCGCGCCGTGCCGTACAATGACTACGTGACCGAATGGCATCTGCTGGCCCCCAATAGCATCATGATCAACAAGCTGGTGGAGAGGATCCGCCACGCAGGGTTCAATGTCGACAAGTGCCAGTCAACCTCAGTGGAGACTGAGGGGGTGCTCACTCCCAAGCAGTACGAGGTGTTGCGCTTCGCCTTCGACAGCGGCTACTACGACGTGCCCAGGAGGATCGGCGTGGACCAGCTGGCGGAGAGCTTCGAATTATCCAAATCCACGATGTCCGTGATCATCCGTAGCGCGGAGCGGAAGGTGATCAACTCGTTCCTGAACCACGCACCGGACATAGAAAAGATAGGGTGAAAGGGGTTTGCGGGAGAATCATGGGTGTGACCCTCAGTACCTGTAGGCCTTGATGGCATCCGCCATCGCTTTCAGGTTCTCCTTCTTGATCAGTGCGGACAGTCCGCATCCTGCGGAGATGATGTTGAATCCGGCATCCGCGCTTCTTACCGCGTCCCTGGCAACATCCTCAGGAGTTCCCTGCAGCAGCGGGCTCACGACACCCACGTTTCCGACCAGGGCGCACCTTCCGGCGTTCTTCTCCACCGCTTTGTAGGGGTCGGTCTTCTCCTCCAGGGACAATCCGTCCGCGTTGGAAGATATCATCTCGTCCAGCATGGGGAGCATGTTGCCGCAGATGTGCAGGACCTTCTTGGTCTCCTTCAGCGGCTCGTAGACCCAGCGCAGGTTGGGGGCGGCGAACTCCTCGAACATCTCCGGGGAGATCATGTCGTAGGAGGCGGTGGGTTCGGACATCTGGATCGAATCGAACCCGATGGTCTCCACGTGCTCCAGCCACATCCTCTCGTACTCGCTGGTGAACTTGGTGAACGTCTTGGTGACGTCGGGCTCGGTGATGGTCCACAGGATCAGGGACTCGGTCCCGGCCAGGTGTCCGGCGATGGTGAACGGTCCGGTGACTCCCAGCAGGGTGGGCAGCTCCTTGGACAGCGGGTCCTTGTTGATGATCTCCGCGGCATCCAGGATGACCTTGTTTCTGGGGATCTTCAGCATCTCCTCCGGGCTCATCAGCTCGAAATCCGGATCCGGGTTCCCGTGGAACGGGCTTCCCTTTACCATGGGCGTGGAGTTCTTCTTTCCAAGATCCACCGTTCCGCCCAGTGCCTCGACCTCGTAGGTGAGGCAGTACGGGATCCTTATGGACTCGAGTCCAACGAAGGGGTACATCCCCAGTCCAAGTTTCGCCATCAGTTTGGCGTCCACGTGGACCTCGGGCCATGCCGCGCCGGTGAAGTCCATGAGTTCGGTGGTACCGGCCGTGGTCATACCGCAGACCGGGGGACGGTCCGCCTTCTGGCCCTTGATTGCGATTTGGAATCTCTCCTTTGGTGTGTATTCTGCCATATCACATCACTCCGGGTCGATCCCTCTGTCTTTGCCACACATTAGCACGGCTTATGATGGCTTAACAGACATTACGAACATGTTCGGCCCCATTATAGGGAGCGGCGTGACACGGAGAACGATGCCTGGGGGCATCTCTCCTTCAGGAGTCCTATGGCCCCGGCCTTGTCCGTGGGGGATATGGCGACCTTGTGCCGCCTCTCGGTATCCGGGACGGTGTATTCGATGACGATGCATTCGGCGGCGGTGCAGTGGCTGCCCGCCATCATCTTGTCGGAGTCTGTCACAGAGATTATGTTCCCGTAGTACGCAGGAGGTTCTTGGAACGAGAGGTCCAGGATGCTCAGCTTCTCGTGGTCGAATGTGTACCTGGTGGTCAGAGGGTACAGGATGAGGGATGCGGCCACGACGAACAGCAGGAGTCCGATGAGGATCGATAACGGGCCGTCGACTGCCAGGATCACAGCGATGCCCGCGACTACGGATACCGCAGCCATGGATGCCGACAGTCTGCCGATGGCGCCTCTGCGAACCACGGTCTCGTACATGCGGGTGTCATCGCATACCGACCTTTTTTTTTCGGTCATTGGCGGATGCCCACCCTGTGGCTGCATTCCGCCCTGGCATCCCCCATCTCCGCCGTCACGTCGTCCAGGATCGCGATCAGTGAATCCCGGTCGTCGATCCCCTGGGCCAATCTCCTGCGGTATTCCCTGCATCCGTCGCAGCCGGCCACGAACCTCGGCGCTATGCTGCGCATGCGGCGCACCGCCGGACGCTCGCCCAACTCTTCCGCAAGTATGTCGAAAAGCTCCAGGCACCATTGCACCTGTTGTCCCACTGTGGGGTCGTCCGGGTACTCACCGGTACGTAGGAAAGTGTCCATCTGGGTCAATAGGAACGGGTTCCCGATGCCGCCCCTGGCGACCATCACCGCCTCCGCCCCGGAGATATCCAGCGCCCTGCCGGCGTCCTCAGGGGAATAGATGTTCCCGGAGATGATCAGCGGAACATCCATCTCATCTCCGAGACCTTTGACAAGATCGTATCTGGGTCTTCCGGAATACATGTCCGCGGCGGTGCGCACGTGCAGCGATATCGCGTCCGCCCCCGATGATTCCAGGGCATCTATCACATCGCGGAAGTTCACACTTTTCCCGTCGATGCCCAGACGGATCTTCGCCGTGACGGGAACGTCCACCGACCCCTTGATCCTCTCCACGATCCTGCCGCAGAGCCCCGGGTCGGCCATCAGCGACGACCCCTCTCCCTTCCTCACCACCTTCTTGGCGGGACAGCAGAGGTTCACATCAACGAATGCTATCTTGGGATTGATCTCCAGCGCCCTGGATGCGGCATCCGCCATGACCTCCGGGTCATGACCGTACAGCTGCAGGCCGGTGGGGGTCAGCGGTTCGAATCTAAGGAACTCGGATTCGCAGGAAGGGTTCCTCAGCACCGCCGCATCCGACACCATCTCGGTGACGCAGGCTCCGGCGCCGAAGCGGGACATGAAGTTCCGATATCCCGCTGACGTGTATCCGGACATGGGGGCCAGGACGACCCTGCCGTTCAATCTCAGGCCGCCCAGGCTCCACATGTTACTCCTTCTTCCTGCGCTGTTCCTCGTAGAAGGCGTCGATGCGCTCGTCCATCTTCCGGTGGATGTGGTTCAGGAACTCCAGCTCCTCCTCGGTGAGACCTGAGAAGATGTAATCCATAACCTCCGCCTGGCATCTCCTGGCCATGGCCCTAGTCTCCCTTCCCTTGGGGGTGAGGGAGATGCTGCATTCCCTGCCGGAGGGGGTGATCTCCACCAGCCCCTTCTCCTCCAGCTGCCGGGTCACCCTGGTGGTGAGGGCCTTGGTGAACCCCACCCTCTCGGTGAGCTCCCGGTTGGTCATGCCGCGGTCCTCCTCCAATTCCGCGAGGAACATGGCGGCGGACACGCTGATGCCAGTGCCCTTCAGCTTCTTCTCCATGGCCGCATGGACGAACTTCTTGAACTCCGAGGGGTGCTTGGCCCCGATGGTGCAGTCACAGCCCATTTTCATGTCTTCTTCGTTGGGAGGGTACCCGCCGCCGGGGCGGCGGGAGGATCAATCCTCCGAGTCCTCCATGTGCTCCAGATCCTCCACGGTGGGAACCTTGACCTTGAAGGCCACACCGATCACCACAAGCAACAGCAGGAGTATTCCGCCAATCAGGAAGGACATGTCCACGCTGTTGGCGAAGGCGGTGAGGATGCTGTCGACGTAGGGTGCGAAGGCCTCGAAGCCGGGCACACCCGCCTGGACAGCAGCCACGATGTCGAGCACACCGGTGTCATGGGGCACCATGGCGAAGATCTCCGCAGGCAGCAGGCTCTGCAGCTGTCCGGTGATCACCGCAGTGATGATCATGGAGAATATGGCGGTACCCATGGTGGCGCCGATGGACCTGATGAGGTTGACGGAGGAGGTGGTCATACCCATCTCCCTGGGCTTGGAACTGTTCTGCACAGCGGTCATGATCACAGACATCATGGAACCCAGTCCAAGACCGAGCAGGAAGATGCTGGCACAATAGAACGCGATGCTGGTCCCAAGTCCCATGGTGCTCATCATGTACAGTCCGATGAAGCAGAGTATCGGACCCATCATCAGCCAGGGGCGGTAGCCGGTGCGGTTCACCAGGTGGCCGCTGAGCATGGACGTTATCATCATGCCTGCGACGAGGGCCAGCGAGTAGAATCCTGCCTCCAGTGCGGTGAGTCCGAAGATGTAGATGGCGAACATGGACGAGTACGTCATGGCGCCCATCATGCCGATACCGTAGATGGCCATGAACATGGCGGACATGACCACCGTGCGATTCTTCAGCAGGTGAGGCGCCAGGATGGGGTCCCTGGCGACGCGCTCCCTCTTGACGAACAGGAACAGCAGCACTATGGCGACGGCGATCATCACCGCGCTTATGGGGCTGACCCACTCGAACTCCTTGCCTCCGAGTTCGATGAACAGCAGGATGTCCAGCAGCATCACGGTCAGCAGACAGATCCCGGCGGTGTCCACCTGCTGGTTGGCCTTGATGGCGGGAGCAGGGAACTCCTTGACTGTGAGCAGGATGCTGGCGATGGCCAGGGGGACGTTGATGTAGAATATCCAGTGCCAGGAGAGGGCCTCGTTGATGTATCCGCCGATGAGGGGGCCGATACCGCTTCCGATACCGAAGATGGCACCCATGACACCCTGGATCCTGGCACGCTGGGACGGCGCATAGAAGTCGGCCACCGCAGCGGTGGCCACGGGTATCAGGATACCTCCGCCGATACCCTGAATGCCACGGCAGACGATGAGCATTGGCATGTTAACGGACAGTCCGGCGATGACGGATCCGACGATGAACAGTCCCAGTCCCAGCAGGAACAGGGGCTTCCTTCCGAACATGTCCGAGAGCTTTCCCGCGATGGGGATCATGATGGTCTCACACAGCAGATACGCCGTGATCATCCACGAGTAAAGATCCGTCCCTTTGAGGTCGGCGGCAATTAATGGACCGCAGGTCCCGACGATGGTTCCGTCGAAGCATGCGATCAGCATCGCCAGGAAGATACCGATCATCGAGACGGTACGTACCCGGGGATCGATGTTCCTCCATGTGATCTCTTCTTGAGCCTGAGTAATGGTCTCACCTAGTTTTCCCGTGCAAAGTGAGGACGTATATAAGGTTTACATGTAAACAATCCGTTGGGTGACGATTTCCGCGCATCGACGGCATTTTTGTCACCGTCGGATATCTGGACAGCGCCCTTTTGCCCATGATTTCGGCATCATTAATAGAGATGTCATCCGTGTACGGCGGAGGAGGACATCCGAATGAAGGTAACGAGCAAGGCGATAACCGACGGCGTGATCCCGACTGAATACGGGTGCAGAGGCGAGGTGTTCGTCAACGGCATGCCGGGTCTGTCGATCCCCTTCGAGATCGAGGGCGCCCCTGAGGGCACCAAGAGCTATGCGGTCATCTTTGATGACTACGATGCCGTCCCCGTGTGCGGCTTCAACTGGCTGCACTGGACCATCAGCGACCTGAGGAAGACGAAGGTGGAGGCGGGGGAATCCCACAACTCCCCGGACTTCACCGAGGGCTGCAACAGCTGGCACAGCGTGGCGAGCAAGAACACCATCGAGCAGGCCACCGGATACGGCGGACCGGCTCCCCCGGACAAGGAGCACAGGTACACACTGAAGGTGTTCGCTCTGGACACCGTGCTGGACCTGAAGCCCGGATTCAGGCTCAACGAGCTGTTCTTCGCCATGGACGGTCATGTGCTGGCACATGCGAAGCTGATCGGAAGGTACGCTCCGTAAGAACACAATTCCCGGCGGGTCCCGGTCACAAGGGGCCCGCCTCTCTCTTTCCCGATTATGAAGTCGATTCTGCCCTCCCTCATTCTGGAGGTTGCCTTGTGAGGTGTGTTTTTATACGATTCCATTCCATGGAATGGAACGGTCAGCGTTCCATTTCGTGGAACGCATATAGCCAGGCATACACAATTTCCTCTGGTCGATCATCGTCGTTGCGTTCCTTGTTGAAGATCACAGGTCCTATCATGTCGTCGCAGAGGCGGGGATGACCCAATCGCCGTCTGGCGATTTCTTATGCCCGTCTTTCCATACACAGGGCATGACCAGGATCCGCGACGAGATCGACAGGTATCGCGACCAATGCATCGGATGCGGCAGATGCAGGGACGCCTGTCCGTCGTATAGACACGGAGGCTGCGACCCCCTGGCCGTGATGGAGGGCGACTACGCGAAGGTGTTTGGCTGTGTGGGATGCGGGTCCTGTTCACGGGTGTGCGAGCACACGGATCCTAAGACGGTGATGCTGGCGGCGTACAGCATCATGCTGAACACCCCCGTCTCCCAGGCCTTCTTGGACACCGGCCTCTCCAGATATCCGGACAAGGATGCTCCCGGCGCCCAAATGGTGCCGCAGTGGTCCGGAGACGACCTCTACGTGATGCCCGGCTGTGTGGCCAAATGTGACGTGCCCTATGTGGTGTACGCCGCGGCGTCCATGATGAACGGCCTGGGGATCGAAGCGTCCGAGCTTCCGGACTTCACCTGCTGCATGTATCCCATCCAGTTCGGCACCATGGAGGACGAGGAACGTTGGGGATATCTTACCCAGATGGGCGAGACCGCCGGAGGGAGGGAACTGGTCACCCTCTGCGGCGGATGCAGCGAGATCATGAACAGGAACGCTGTGGCCGCGGAGCATCTGATCGACTTCCTGCATCCGAGGATCGCGGAATTGCCGAAGATATCCAAGAGTCTGAGGGTCTCGGTGGAACCCGGGTGCACCATGCTGCATCGGATGGCCGAGATGGAGGACATCATCCGTGCGGTGGGGTGCGAACCCGTGGGCAATCAACCAGGGTGCTGCGGCAAGGGCAACAGGAACGTGGGCACCGCATTGATGGGGGAGAGGCAGGAGGCTGCCGCAGAGGCCGAGGTGATTGTTGTCGGATGTCCGATGTGCCAGAAGCAGTACGATCTTGTTCCGGGAGGGAAGCCGTCCATGCACCTGGCGGAACTGGTGGCATGGGCCTTCGGTGATACGGTGTCCCTGAAGGTCCACAGGATCCAGGTGCCCTTCGTCTGAATGCATCGCCGCCACAAAGAAGCGAAAGATGATGTGGGATCCGCATGACCCAGTCACGACAATCCGATGATGTTAGACTCGAGGGTCGCCATACCTTCTCACGAGCGAGTCGATCATCGACAGGTCACATTCGATCATCTTCTCCGGATCTATGGAATCCATGAATGATGAGGCGAACAATGGGTAGTGACGTACACCTTTCTCGTCCACGAACACGTTCCGGGTCTCGAACATCAGTCCGTCCGTACCATACATGTCCATGATGCGGTTCAGGGATCTGCAGCTCCTCTCTTTTCCGGATTTGACCTCCACACAGCACACACGTCCGTCGATCATGGTGATGAAGTCCACTTCGGCCCGCGGGTCGTCCTTCGACAGATACATCAGACTGCGCCCTTGGGAATGAAATGCCTGGGCCACCGCATTCTCTGCCACTGCACCCATGTTCACATCGGTCCTGCCCTCTCCTATGGATGTGAGGACTTGGCTGCCGTACATGTGCACGAGAACGCCGGTATCCAACATGTACAGCCTGAATCTGTCCGTCTGCAACCTCTCCTCCAAGGGAGATACCGGTTCTGACACACAGTTGCAGGTCAGAGTGATGTTCGCCATCTCCAACCATTCGAGTGCCGGCGCGAAGTATCTGAAACCTGTGCTCTTGCTGCCTTCGCGGATGCCCTCATCCATCTCCACTTTGCTGTACATGAACTTCTTGTTCTCGGCGGCGAGCATCCTTGGAATCGATCTGAGGCAACTGCTCGCCAGTTTCTTTGTGGATCGGGATGCGTATGAGGCTATGTCTTCCGCATATCCTTCCAGGAGGTCATCGAAGATGTCTCTTAGTCCCGAGAACGTCCTGTTGACTGCGAATGACGCGACAGCGGCCGGCATTCCTCCCACTGCCATGTACATCGAATGAAGTTCCGAGAAAGAGCGGAACAGGTAGTTATCGATCGGTTCTGTTTTTGATATGCTTCCCTTGACATCATCTATCGCCGCTTGGGGAAGATTCAGCGCCCACAGAAACTCCTCGAAGTCCATGGGGAACATGCGGCGTCTTACCAGATATCCCATGGGGTGAAGTCCCACGTCCTTCATGCGGATGCCCATCAGTGATCCTGACGCGATCACCCGATATCTGCCGTCATCGGCCAATGGTTTCAGGGCGGTGCGGGCATTGGGACAATCCTGTATCTCATCCAGGAAGATCAGTGTGTTGCCGGGTTCAAATTCGAACTCCGGGTATCTGATGCTTAGTCTGGTGATGAGGCGGTCGACAGAGAGGTCGCCGTCGAAGAGCGAGCAGGCGTCCGGGGAGTCCTTGAAGTTGATCTCTAGGAAGCGGCCGGGATATCTGCGCCGTCCGAATTCTCTGATGGAGTAGGTCTTCCCAACCTGGCGGGATCCGGTTATGAGAAGGGCCTTCCTGACCTTGGAATCATCCCATCTCTCGATGATCTCATCAATCTTCCTACGCATCGGCAGTCGTACGTTCTGAGGATATATCAGATTTTCTGAGCTCTTTTACAAGGAGTTTATCAGATTTTCTGACATTATTTTCGGTAGTTTATCAGATTTTCTGAGTTTTAAGCAGTCTTGGTCAGAGCCATCGTAGGCAGGCTATCTCTTTTTGACGATATGTATCAGGCTGATTTCAAGGACGTATCCGTGAAATATAACTTCTTAAGAGGGTTTGACCACCCCTTAAATTCCCAAATTTCGAAGATGCTGGATAAGGATGGTCCCCACTCCCTGATTTGAACAGGGGATCTGCTGATTTCAGCGGCTGTACCGGATTTCTCCGGGAACACTCTACAGTCAGCCGCTCTAGCCAGGCTAAGCTAAGTGAGGACGGACAGAGGATGCCCCGGTGTTATTTAAAACTAACTTAGGAGGCATCGCGGGCGGATCCGAACTTCGCTCAATTTATCAAAGGATAAATCATGCCCATTCCGTCGAACATGACAGCCGATAAGTCAGTTCAACCGCCTTTCCGGCAGATCGCGGGTACGCCCCAGGGGATGATCTCCGCGTTGGAAGCCATGTGCTCCGCGTGCAGGGAGACGCAGAAGGTCGTGTTGACCGACATACTTCGGCGGCGCCGGTCCGCAAGGGAGAATCTGGGATGCGGCAGACAGTATCTGATGCCCAGATACCTGGTCACGACCGAACCTCCCGGGCCCAGAAGTATGGTGAACGATATCGCTCTCAGGAAGTCGTAAAGGTCGCCGTAGCTCAGGGCGAACGATTCCGCCTCCGTGAACCCTATCGCCATCCAGTATATCGCATACAACAGGTTGTAGAGGATCGTGTACACGGCGGCTGCGGCCACGGCGATGAGCATGAACTTGGTGATGTTCCCGACGGTGTTCATGTCAGGAGGGTTGGCGGGATCGCAGCCCAGCCTGTGGCTGTACCAGATCCTGTAGGGTACGTACGAGACCGTGAAGGCGGTCAGACAATCCAACACATCTCCGGGAGCATTCCGCCACGGATGTTGAATATCAGGCTGAACGCGTCGTATCCGAGACAGGCGAAGGGTCCGAAGAGAAGCCCCATCACGACACCGCTGACCAAGCCGGGGTGCAAGTTCACAGGCATGGTCTCTCCCACGAGTTAGAAGGAGGCGGAGATGATGAAGGTCGCTATGAATGTGCATACCGCGCGACGTATGTAGGCTCCGTCGCGCTCCATGAACATCCCGCTCATCGACATTCGGGTGCATCCGCCATAGTTTATACCGGCGGTCCCGCGAAGTCATACGAGAATGCGCCCGTATCGTCGAAAGCATTCGAATACGATATGTGCCAGATCAGCCGATGTAGCCCAGGTTGTCCGAGCGCTGCTGGGAGGCGTACTTCATGACCTTGGAGTTGATCTCGTCCATCTGCTTGGCCATGGCCTCCAGCTCGGAGAGGTCCAGCTCGAGGCCCAGCAGTCTCTCCAGCACCTCGATCAGGCGCATGCCCGCCCGGTAGTCCACGAAGAATCCGGAGGTCTCGCCGATGATGCAGGCGGCGTCGATCCCGTACTGCTGGGACAGTCCCACCAGTATGCCGCTGGCACCTACGATCCCCGCCGGGGGCTCGTGGGGGGAGAACGTGACGCCGTAGGGCTCCAGACGCTCCTTCATGTCGGTGTCGCTGGCGACGCCCAGCACCCTGCCGTCCTCCTTCACCTGTCCGGTGCCGAAGCCTCCCAGGGTGAAGACGGTGGACACGTCGTAGGGCAGGAACACCTTCTTCATCATGTCCTCGCAGATGATGTACTGCCCGTCGGGAGTGGTGGCCTGGAACTCCCCGATAAGGAAGATCACGTCCAGGTGGCTGGTGCCCACGTCCTTCAGATAGTACATCTCGTTGGAGGGCATGACCGCCACCCCGTCACCGTCCACCAGCACCTGCGGCGGCAGGTGGTGGGACGTCAGTGTTGCCAGATGCTCAGCCTTGAGCTTGTTGGCGAGGAAGTCCGCGGCGATCTTGCCCACATTCCCCACGCCGGGAAGGCCCTCGATGAGTATCGGACGGTCCAGTTCAGGCCTTGCGCTGAACACTATCGTACTTTCCGTTCTCACCGTATGCCTCCAGAATCGTTCTTCTCCTGTATTCGCCGTACCTGTCCTCCGGGGAATATCTCGGAGGAGAGGGCGGGGAGGCGGGATGACCGCATTGGGGACAGGTGCCCCTCATGGTGTATGTCCCGCATTCCCGGCAGCGCAGAAGGCGTGACCTCATGTCACTTGCTCTCGCGCTTCAGGGCGGCGGTGCCGCCCGCGGCGGTGAAATCGTTGATGACCGCGTTGGACACCTTCCTCAGGATATCCTCGGCGTCCTTGTACTCGTCGGCGGTGATGACCACCCTGTATCTGGGGGATCCCACGCTGGCAATCTCCACGTTGGCGCCGTCCGCGGCCTCGATGCCCTTCGTCAGGGCGCTGCGGATCAGCTCCACGCCGTCGGGGGCCATGGTGGTGAGCTCGAGGATGCCGTCGATCTGCACGTAGGGCGGGGTGATGTTCTCCGTCGCCACGTCGATGAAGGTCTCCACCCAGTCCTGGCCGTCGTAGTCCTCCCTCAGTTCATCGGGGGAGGAGGCGACGCCCTCGAACGCTCCGTAGAGGGTCTCGTAGGTGTCGATGAGCTCGTTGCCGAACCTGTCGTAGGCGTCGTCCAGGGGGATCGACAGCCTCTCGGCGACGATCTCCATCAGCTTCTCCGCCTTGTTCTCGTTCTTCCACTGCTGGATCTTCTCCCGCTTCTGGTGGTCGTTGACGGACTTCAGGGACAGGTCGATGTGACCCTTGGAGGAGTCCACGCCCAGGACCTTGCAGACAATCTTCTGCCCTTCCCTCACGTAGTCCCTGATGTACTTGACCCACCCGGTGGCCACGTCCCTGACGTGGACGAAGCCCTCCTTGCCGTCGTATTCGTCGAGTGTGACGAACGCACCGTAGTTCTTCACCGACGTTACGGTGCAGACGACCAGTTCCCCGTTCTCGGGGAACCCTCTGTCGCGGGACATCAGTTGAGTTCCTCGATGATCTCGCCCTTCACGTCGCCCTTTCCGCCGGTGGAGCGGACCAGGGTGGCGCTGCACACTGTGCAGGACACGGTGGTGGCGGGCTTGCTGAACGCGATCTGCTCGTTTCCGCAGTCCTTGCACTTGACCTTGATGAAACCGCTAGCCATTGTGATCACTCCGTGAGCTCGAACTTCTTTGCCCTGATGCAGGCGGTCAGGTGTGCCTTCTTGCAGGTGGTGCACCTGTATCTGATGTTGACCCTCTTGGTGGGCTTGTCTCTGTCGGGCTTGGGCCTGGGGAATCCACCGTAACCTGCGGTGACCTTTCTGAATCTCCTCTGACCCCACTTGAGCTCGCTGGCCTTCTTCTTCTTGACCCTCTCAACGTCATGGACCGTGTGGGTCTGACAGTAGGGGCAGTATGTCTTGATCGTCCTGGGCATCTTCATTAATAATCACCCGTTAATCTGAGCAGGGGTTGCCTAATATCGAGGTCATATAAAAACACATCACATCGTGTTTCTATCTTTCCTTATAATATAAGAGGAAGGGAGGGGGTCATGCCCCCATCTTGTCGATGGTCCCGTCGGGATGGGATATCAGCACCGTGGTGGCGGTGTTCAGGAAGAGGCCGTTGTCCACCGTACCCGGGATGACGTTGATCCTGGACTCCAGGAAGAACGGGTTGTCGATGCCGTCGGGGAACCTGCAGTCGTAGATGTAGTTCCCGTTGTCGGTGACGAAGGGCTTCCCGTCGGCGCCCATGCGGAGCTCCGCCTTGCACCCCTGCAGCTCCAGGGCGTACTTGGTCTTCAGATGGCCGAACCTGAGGACCTCCACCGGCAGCGGTGCCTTGGTGCCCAGCTTCTCCACCAGTTTGCTGTCGTCGACGATGATCACCTCGGCCACGGATGCGGCGGCGATGATCTTCTCGCGGATCAGTGCACCGCCGAGACCCTTCACGAGCTGCATGTTGGGATCCACCTCGTCAGCGCCGTCGATGGTGAGGTCGACCCTTTCCACGTCGTTCACGTCCAGGACCTCCAGCCCGAGGCTCTTGGCCTGCTCCTCGCTCCTGACGGAGGTGGCCACGAATCTGAGGTTGTATCCCTTGTCGTTCACCAGCTCGCCGATGCGGTTGATGGCGTGGTACGCCGTGGAGCCCGTACCGAGGCCCACGGTCATCCCGTCCTTGACGTATTCGTCCACGGCCCTGACGGCCACCGCCTTCTTCATCTCGTCATTGGCCATTTCCTGCTTCTCCCATGATGCGGATGATCCTCTCCGCTATGAATCTGTTGAGCGCATCACCCTTATCGGCGGATGCGTTGAGGGTGTCGCCCTGCATGAGTCCTTCGAACCGGTCGCATCCCCTGGCGATCACGATGCCGTCGTCGCCGGTGAGTCTGCCCGTGTGCCGTCCGTTCACCACCAGTTCCGGGCGGATCGCCATGATGCGGGAGGTCTCCGCCATGCCGGCGTGTCCGTCGCCCTCCGGTGCGCCCACGTCCAACTCCTCGCCGATGATGTAGTCGCACACAGCGATGGTGGTCATCCTCCCGCCGGACTCCTTGAAGGAGCGGCAGGCCTCCGCCACCGCGGAGAGGTGGGAGGCGCCGGCGTGGCCGCACACGATCACGGCCATACTCACCCCGTGCCTCTCCATGGAGTCCAGGAAGTCCCGGGTGAAGGAACGGACGGTATCGAAGCCCATGGCCACAGTGCCAGGCACCGTCTTCATCGAGGAGTGGTGGGCGTAGGGCATGGTAGGTGCGATTATCGATCCCGTGGCCTCTGCCACCAGCTCGGCCACCCTCTCCGGCTGGAAGGAATCCGTTCCGAGAGGGAGGTGATGGGCGTGGGCCTCGGTGCCCCCGTAGGGCAGGATGACCGCCGCACCCCTGGAAATCAAAGAGGCGAATCCGTCGGAGGTCATCTCGTCCATGCGCATAGCCCGTCAACGGCGTGCAAGACATTAATTTTAACCTGTGCCATGGCGGGGGCATGCGTCTCGCCGCCCTGTATTCGGGAGGGAAGGACTCCACCTTCGCCATGTACGTGGCGGAGCAGATGGGTCATGTCGTGCCTTACCTGGTCACCGTTCGCCCTGCGGACCGTGCGTCCTGGGTCTTCCATACCCCCAACCTGTCGGTGGTGCCGAAGATGGCGGAGGCCATGGGGAAGGAGCTCATAGCCGAGGACAGCGACGGCACCGAGTCCGGTGATCTCGATGCACTGCGCAGAGCCCTGGAGGGTCTGGACATCGACGGCGTGGTGGTCGGCGCTCTGTGGTCGGACTACCAGTGGGAGCGCATCAACGGTGTCTGCGGAGACCTGGACCTGGTGGTGCTGGCACCTCTATGGAGGAAGGACCAGGACATGCTCTACGGAGAGTTCGTCTCTGCCGGCGTCAAGGCCGTGGTGGCGGGTGTGGCCGCCGAGGGATTGGGCCCGGAATGGCTGGGCCGGGAGTTGGACGCTGACGCTCTGAAGGACCTGAAGAAGATCCGCGACAGGTACGGGATAAGCGTGATGGGCGAGGGAGGGGAGTACGAATCCATGACCCTGGACTCGCCGATGCATCTCAAAAAAGTGGAGATGTCATCATCGGAAAGGATGACGGAGCGGAACGCCGGCACCCTGGAGGTCACCGGCGTCCGCCTTGTGGATCACTGAAGCGCTTCCTTGATCGCGTTCAGGGTCTCGTCGAAGTCCGGCAGGGTCTTCGGCACCGGGGCCTTCCAGGTCCACAGCACCTTCCCGTCCTGTCCGATGAGGAAGAACTCGCGGTTGGTGAAGCCGGTGGTCATGTGTCCCGGACCCACGATGGCACCGAAGGCCTTGCTGACCTCCTGGTCCTTGTCGTGGAGGAACTCCCAGGGCAGCCTGACCCTGCTCTTGAACGATTCGTGCATGTCCATGCTGTCGGGGTTGATGGCAACGAACTCCACTCCGGTGGCCAGGATCTCCTCGTACCTCTCGGCGAACTTGGTCATGTAGATGGTGCAGTTGATGCCGAAGTCCCCGGCGTAGAAGTTCAGCAGCACGGGGTTCTTCTTCAGGTGCTCGCTGAGGGTGAAATCGGACTTGTCGGTGCTCTTGACCGTGAAGTCGGGAGCGGTGTCGCCTTTCTCTATCGCCATGGTCGGGTAATGTGCGTGCGGGGTATAAACCACTGGCAGTCGAAACGGTAGAAAGGGTAAGATGGGGCGCCGGAGCGCCCCCTTGGTCATTCCTCCTTGGGCTGGGAGGTGAGCTGCAGGCCCACGATACCGATGATGATCAGTGCCACGAACATCAGGCGGATGGCGGATGCCGTCTCGGTACCCATGAACAGGGAGACCGCCATGGTGCCCACGGCACCCACGCCGGTCCACACAGCGTATCCGGTCCCCACCGGCACACCGGCGGAGAACGCCTTGGACAGCAGGTACATGCTGAGCACCAGGAACACCGCCACGATGATGTCGTAGTACCATATGGTGAAACCGTCGGACTGGCCCATGGCCACCGCCCAGACCACCTCCATCAGACCGGCCACGATCAATATGACCCAGCCTTGTTTGTGAGTGTCCATATCAGGCACCTCCGGCGGTTATGTGTATTCCCGCGATGCCCACGATGATCAGCATCACGAACGCGATCCTCAGCCAGGATGCGCTGTCGTCGAAGATCAGGATCCCCATGATCAACGTGCACACGGCACCGATTCCCACCCAGATGGCGTACGACGTGCCGGGACCGAGGACGGTCATGGCCTGCGACAGCAGGATTATGTCGATGACCACCAGGACCACGGTGAGCGCCGCCCACTGCAGTTGCTTGAAGTTCTCGGATCTCTCCAATGTGTACACCCAGCAGGGCTCCATGAGTCCCGCTATGATGATGAGGATCCAAGCCATTGTAGCGTCCATGCATGTCAGTTGGTTACAGGATATTTCAATCATTCCATGTGCCAGTTATACGGTATGCGTACCGTAGGCACGTATTTTGCTGTAATCTCAGACGTTACTGCATCATCTTTGGCATCCGGGACAGTACACGCTCCCCCTGCCGCCGATCACCGTGCGCTCCAGGATGGTGCCGCATCTCCGGCATGGCTCGCCGGCGTGGCCGTAGACCCTTAGATAGGGGGTGTTATGATAGTCGCGGCCTTTGCTCTCGAGATACTCCTCCGGGGTGACGGTGTTCTTCTCCGTGAAGAACAAGATGGTGTCGCATATGGTATGTGCCAGTCTGTCGTATTCTTCGTCATTTAGACTGCAGGCTGGTCTTGACGGGCGTATCCCCGCGGAGTAGAGGCTCTCGTCAGCGTAGATGTTGCCAACGCCGGCGATAGTGCTCTGATCCAAAATGCACTCCTTGATCGCACGTCTGCTCCCGCCTACGGCATCCTTGAGATAGGGGCCGCACATGGCGGGATCGTCAGGTTCGGGGCCAAGTCTCTCCACGCCGGTGACGTCCTCGTCATCCGGTGACAGCAACCACATCCTGCCGAAGCGGCGCATGTCGGAGAACCTGAGCTCCCCGTCGTCGGTGCGGATGACGATATGGGTGTGCTTCTCTTCCGGATACGACGGGTCGCAGAACGTGAGGCATCCGGTCATGCGGAGATGGATGATCAGTCTCCATCCGTCGTCCATGTCCGCGATGAGGAACTTCCCTCTGCGGCGCAGCTCCCCGAATCTCTTCCCTACAATATGTTCGGCGAATGAGCCGGCATTGGGGAATGCGACGATCTTGTCGTTGCGGATCTCAGCGGATATGACCCTCCTTCCTTGGATCAGCGGACCTATCGCCCTTCTGACCGTCTCGACCTCAGGCAGTTCAGGCATCTCATTCCTCCGGGGGACCAACGCTTTGGGGGTAGAAGAACCTCACAATCGGAATGTGCTCTTCCTCGAGGTGTGTTGTCCTTTCCACAGAGATGATTAAAAATAGCATAGTATGGTTGATTAATTACTATATTTTTACAAAATAGGTAATTGTAATTATCTATTTTCTAAAGTATTTATAAAAGAACAAAGTATACTATGTCATATGGCAGATGGCGACGATTGGCCGATAAGACCTCGTGAGAAGTACACGAATCTGTTACGACTCGCAAAGGGTACTCCCTTCATCAAGGTCATAACGGGCATCCGCAGATGCGGCAAGTCCACTCTGATGAAGCAATTCATCCAGGAACTGATGGACTCGGGGATTCCTGCCGAGCGGGTGCTCTACCTGAACCTGGAATCGGATGACCCGGAACTTCCGCGGGACGGGTCGTCTCTGTCCAAGTATGTCTCATCCAAGATTCCTACCGAGAGAGGGTCGTATCTCTTCATAGACGAGGTTCAGACGGTACAGGGGTGGGAGATACCTGTGGCTTCGCTCTACGGGAAGGGTGTGGACATCTACATAACCGGTTCCAATTCGCAGATGCTGTCCACGGATCTTTCGACCCGTCTCTCCGGAAGGTACATAGAGGTCAGGGTCCGGCCACTGTCCTTCTCGGAATATGTGTCCTTCAGGGAGGATAGCGGTCTGTCTCCACACGAGCTGTTCGACACATATCTGGTCCATGGCGGCATGCCTGCCATAGCGGTGGCGGAGGGCCTGTCAGCAAGACCGTTGATCCCGGCGGTGTTGGAAGGGATCTACCGGACGGTTTATTCCAAGGACATCTTCGGACGTCATAGCATTCGTAACCCTGCTGTCATGGAGAATTTTATATTGTATCTGATGAGGAACATCGGCAATCGCACATCTCCGAAGAACATCGCCGGCTTCCTGACGAGCAAAGGGCAGAAGGTCACAGCCGCCACGATATCGGAATACATGGTTGCCATCGACGATGCGCTTCTGATGTCCAGGTCTGAGAGGGTCAGTTCCGCGACCGGAGGGTATATGGAAACTACCGACAAGTTCTACGCCACCGATCTGGGGATCAGGAATCATGTGGCACCCATGAAGGATGGAGGACTGTCCGGTCTGTTGGAGAATGTGGTATACAACGAACTTCTGTACAGATTCGGGTCCGCCGCCACTTTGGATGTGGACGGTAGAGAGGTGGATTTCGTCGTTTCGTCAGATGGGGAATTGTCGTATTATCAGGTTGCCGTGAGCATAATCGACGATGTGACCCGCGAACGGGAACTGAAGCCGTTGAGGGCTCTGAAGGACAATTACCCCAAGACCATCGTGACATACGACAGGTATCCGATCAAGGATATCGGCGGAATCAAGGTGGTACAGGTGGTCGATTGGCTTCTGGAGGGGGTCTGAGGAATCACGGCGGGGCGCAGGTGGCCGTTCGGTTACGGCATGTCGGTAAAACCTCCAACGGAATCATCGGTAAAACCTCCAACGGAATCATCGGTAAAACCTCCAACGGAATCATCGATAAAACCTCCAATACGATTATATGCCAGAATATATTTTCAAACATATGGATGAGTGGTACATTCCTCGCCTTTTGGATACGGTGATCCAAGACGATATGAGGCTGTTCGGAGCGGTGATCGTATCGGGGGTGAAATGGTGTGGTAAGACCACTACATGCAAACGGTTCGCGAAGACTATCATCTCTTTGCAGGACAAGTCACAGTATGAGCGGTATGCCGGTACTGCTCAAATGGACCCTCAGTTATTGTTCAGAGGTGAGAAACCGTTACTCATCGACGAGTGGCAGAGGATCCCGGAACTTTGGGATGCCGCAAGATACTATGTCGATTGCAACTCGCACACCAAGGGCCAACTTATATTCACTGGATCCGTGACAATGGATGCGGCATATGAAAGAATTCACCATTCTGGTGCCGGGAGATTCAAGCATGTGCGGATGCGGACCATGTCACTGTTCGAGTCCGGACATTCCACCGGAGATGTCAGTCTGGGCAGTCTGTTCGATGGCAATACCAGCGTGACGGGCCTGTCCGAAATGAATCTGGAGGCAGTGGTTGACGAACTGGTGCGTGGAGGTTGGCCTGAGACCGTGGGTCTCGGTCGGAAGGAGTCCTACAGGGTATTGAAGGCATATTGCGACACTATCGTCAATGCCGAGGTCAGATCGGTGGACGGGAAGCAGCGTGATGCGAACAGGATGAGGGCGATGATGCGCTCCCTGTCAAGGAATTCAGCAATGGCTGCGAAGGCGTCTACGATAAGGGCAGACATGGCGGAGTCGGAGAACACCTCCGTTTCCATCAACACCGTATACGATTATCTGAGAGTGCTGAAGGACTTGTGCGTAACCGATGATCTGCAGGCATGGACTCCCAGACTACGTTCGAAAACCGCAGTCCGTACATCGGATACCAGGCATCTGACCGATCCGGCGATCGCTGCGTATTTCTTGAATGCCGGAAAGGACGACCTGCTTTATGACACTGAGACTCTGGGTCTTTTGTTCGAGTCCATGGTCATCAGGGATCTTAGGGTGTATGCTCAGACTATTGACGGAGGGGTCTTCCACTATCGTGACGAGGACGGTCTGGAGGTGGACGCCATCATTCATCTCTGGGATGGTCGCTGGGGGGCTGTAGAGGTGAAGCTGGGCATGTCCTGGGTAGAAAATGGGGCAGAATCCCTCAAAAGGCTCAGGAACAAGGTGGACCTCGACTCCATGAACCCTCCTTCATTTCTCATGGTGGTCATCCCGTCAGGTTCTGCATACACCAGACCCGACGGTGTGCACGTGGTACCGCTCTCCTGTCTGAGGAATTGATCATTGTTACTGTAACATTGCTACCGGGATCTGTGCAACGAGGGACCGATCAAATTCTATACTTTTTAGAAGAACATTCTTTTTCTAAAAATTCTAGAAAAGATGGGCTTGCGTCAATAGGCCTCTTCGAAGACCGTGACAAATATGTCGACCTTCTTAGGTTTCAGTATGATTTCCAGATAGAACGATCGTATGGTCATTCGAAAACACCTTCGCCCCTTATATGCGATGTGCCAGTCAAAATATCCTGGTCAAAACTCCAGTGAGTGGGCCTGCCCGGATTTGAACCGGAGTCAATGGCTCCCAAAGCCACAAGTATACCAAGCTAGCCCACAGGCCCCTGTGCGGTCCAAGGCGACCTAGTTATTAATCGCTATCGGAGATGCCCACCTCCCTCAGACGGTCCTTCAGCAGCCTGAAGGCGTTGCCCCTGTGGGATATCGCGTTCTTGTCGTCCAGCGGCATCTCCGCGAACGACAGCTTGCCGTCCTGTGAGAAGATGGGGTCGTATCCGAATCCGCCGTCGCCCCTCTCCTCCGAGAGTATCACCCCTCTGCATTCGCCGGTGACGATGACGGTCTCGCCGCGGATGTCGCAGCCTATGCAGCACTTGAAGACCGCGCCCCTGTCCTCCCTGCCCTCCATGAGCTTGAGGACGCCCTTGTTGCCAACGGTCTTCTGAACGTAGGATGAGTAAACGCCGGGGAATCCTCCGAGGCCGTCCACGAACATGCCTGAATCGTCGATGATGAAGTCCCTCAACCCTTTGGACCTGAGCTCCTCCATGCCCGCTTTGACCACCTCCTCCAACTCGGAGGTCTGTATCTCCTCATATGGTATCCTGGCGTGCTCCATCTCCACGCCCCAGTCCGCGAACTCCCGGCGGAACTCCTCCACCTTGCCGGGATTCGATGTGATGACCTTCAATATCATGTGTATCTCGCCCTCTTCTTGATGGTCTCCACCCTGGATATGACCGCTTCCGCATCCGGCATCTCCCTGCGGTAGGATTCCAGGATCATGGCGTAAGCCTCGGGGTGCTCCGAGTGTGCGGAGGTCAGCGCCCGCTCCAGGAGATGGAGGTCCACCCCCATCATCTCCACATCCGCTCTCACGGAACCCAGGGAGAAGTCGAATATGCACAGTTCCCCGTCCTTCGACAGGAACATGTTGGACGTGGTCAGGTCGCCGTGGCATATCCTGGCTCTGTGCATCCTGCCCACAGATGTGCCGATGGCGTCGCAGATCCCGGGGAGCATCTCCGGGTGCGCATCGATGATGTCGCGGACCTTCTCGCCGTCGGCGCGTTCCATGGTTATGGCGCACTGGCACATGTCTACGTCGTACACCGCCGGGGTCCTGACCCCCGCCCTGCGGGCCTCCCTCATCACCCTCACCTCGTTGCGGGTGCGGTGGGTCCTCAGGCCCCTGTCCAGTTCGGGATGGCGGTAGCCCTTGACGGCCCTGGTCTTGGTGACGGACGGAAGACCCAGATACTCGGTCTCCGTCACCACGGCCTCCGCTCCGGCGTCGCCCCCTGTGCTCATGAGTCCTCGTAGAAGGCCGATATTATATTAATGGATGTTCGGATGATATACTCAAGAGGTGCAATATGAAGTACACGATCACGGGGGACAATCTCCAGTTCGTCAACGTACAGTTGGATGAGGGGGAGAAGTTCCAGTCCGCGGCCGGCGCCATGAAGTACATGTCCGGGAACATGACCATGGAGGCCAAGATGAAGGGCGGGTTCCTCAATGGACTCAAGAGGTCCCTTATGGGCGAGTCCCTGTTCCTGCTGGAGTACAACTCCCACGGCGGGAGCGGCGTGGTAGGCTTCGGCGGAGGTGTGCCCGGGAAGATCCTGGACCTGGACCTGTCCAAGGGTTCATGGCTGGTGCAGAAGACCGGATATCTCTGCTCCGAGGAGACCGTCGACCTGGACATGGCGTTCCAGAAGAAGCTGGGCAACATCCTCTTCGGCGGAGAGGGTCTGATCATCCAGAAGCTCTCCGGCACGGGGATCGCATTCATCAGCGCCTGCGGAGACTTCAACGTGGTGGACCTCAAGCCCGGAGAGGTCTACAAGGTATCATCGTCCAACGCAGTGGCCTGGCAGGACACCGTCAAGTACGACATCAGTTCCGCGGGCAACTTCAAGACCGCTCTCTTCGGAGGGGAGGGACTGTTCGTCACCACCCTGACCGGACCCGGCAAGATAGTCATACAGTCCATGTCCCTGGGAGAGCTGGCGGGAGCACTGATCCCGTACCTGCCCGTAAACAACCAGTGAGGTGAGATCAATATGGATCCGTTAAAGGTTCAGAGGAACAGCACAACCAAGTCCGCCATCGGATTGGTGATCGGCGCGGTGCTGATAATCGCGGTGATCGCCGCCGTCGCTTACATACTGATAAGCAACCCCGACATCACCCAGAGCCTGGTCAACGTCATAGTGATGATCATCATCGCCATTGTGGTCATCGCCGTCGCCGCGGCCCTAATCATCGGCATCATCTCCATCCCCATGTACGCTTACAAAGGCGAGACCTACCAGACCGAGATGTCCTACGACATCGACGATGTGGAGGCCGTCAAGGGGAAGGATTCCGCTGACGAGGACCGCCCCGCCCAGTGAGGCGGGGGAAACTATTTTTCATCCTCCTTTTATCACGTCCGCGTGAAGCGGATCCCAACGGGCTGCAAGGCCTTCGACGACATGCTCGGCGGAGGGATCGAGTGCGGCAGCGTGACATTGTTCTACGGCGAGGCCGGCACCGGCAAGACCAACATCTGCCTGCAGACCGCGTACAACATCGCCCGCACCGGCATGAAGGTGGCCTACCTGGACACCGAGGGACTGTCCTCGGATAGGGTGGAGCAGGTCTTCGCCGACAAGGACGCAATCCGCAACCTCCTGGTCTTCCAGGTTCACAGCTTCGAGGAGCAGTCCGACCGCATAGCCAAGGCGGTGAGGCTCTCCGACGCCAACGACAAGATCGGTCTGATCGTGATAGATTCGCTCACCATGTTCTACCGTCTGAACTCCGACGACGTGTCCGTGAGGAACGAGTTGACGAAAGAGTCGGAGATGCTGCTGTCCGCCGCCAGGAGGAACGACGTGCCGGTGATGATCACCTCGCAGGTGTACACCAACATCGGCACCGGCAGCATAGAGTTCCTGGGCGGGCATGCGCTACATCACAACGCCAAGACGATAGTGCGTCTAGACAAGCGGCCCAACGGCAGGCGCGCCGCCGTCATAATGAAGCACAGGAGCCTCCCCGAGGGGAGGTATGTGAACTACAGGATCGTCGCTTCCGGTATCGAGAGCGATTAGACGTCCCTGTCCATGGCGTATTCCGCCAGGGCCTTCATGAACTCCTTCTCCTGGCCGTCGGGAAGGACGTCCAGGCAGGCGATGGCCTTGTTGGTGTACTCCTCCGCCATGTCCATGGCGTAGGCGTAGCATCCCGTCTCCTTCAGGATCCTGCGGGCGGTCTCGATCTCGGAGTCCGCCGCATCCTCCTTGCCGAAGACGGCCATGAACTCGTCCATGAGGGCGCCCTCGCCGATGGTGTCCCTGAAGCGGCAGACCATGACGGTGTTCTTGCCCTTGCGGATGTCGTTGCCCGCGGACTTGCCGGTCTTCTTGGGATCGCCGTAGATGCCCAGGATGTCGTCGAACATCTGGAACGCGACGCCCATGTTCATGGCGTAGCCGTGCATGGCCTCGACCGTCCTCTCGTCCGCGCCGCCGATGATGGCCCCGCCGGCGACACCGGCGGCGAACAGCACGCTGGTCTTGAGCCTGATGGTCTCGATGTAATCCTCCATGGACACGGTGCCGCTGTTCTCGTTGTTGATGTCCATCTGCTGGCCCCTGGCCAGGTCCCAGACGGCGGTGCCGGTGGACTTGAGCACCCTGCGCATGTCGTCGGAGGGTATGTCCAGGGCGGCAATGATCTCGAAGGCCTTGGCGAACAGCGCGTCTCCCGCCAATATGGCGGTGGGCATGCCGTAGACCACGTGGGAGGTGTCCATGCCCCTGCGTTTCACGTCCCCGTCCATCAGGTCGTCGTGGATCAGGGTGAAGTTGTGGATGTACTCGATGGCCACCGCCAACGGGATGGCCTTCTCCCCGTCCCCTCCGACAGCGCGACAGGCGGAGACCACCATGCAGGGTCTCATCCTCTTTCCGCCGGCGTAGGGGTACTGGCGGGTGGCCTCTATGAGGTTGGAGGGACTCTCGTCGCCGATGTACGACCTGATAGGTCCGTCCAGTTCATCCGCCCTCTTCTTGAGCTCGATCTTCACATCCATTCCTTCATTCCTCCGATCCACTGCTGTGTCTCGCCGATTATAACGGCCTTTGCTCTTGAAAGTGATTTGATGTCCGGGGAGCCGGTCAGCATCATGGCCGCCTTCAGCTCCTCCTTGATTGTCATGAGTACCTGTTTCACCGCATCCGCGGATTCGGTGGCTGCCTCCAGCACCGGCACCGCCGCACCCGCCATGGACGCACCCATGACGATGGCCCTTGCCACGTCCAATCCGGTGCGCACGCCTCCGGAGGCGATCAGCGGGAGCGTCGTGTCAGCGAAGTACAGGGACACCGGCGTCGGTATCCCCCAGTCGAAGAACGTCTCCCCCAGCCTGGCCTTCACGGGGTCCCCGTTCCTGGCCCTGTAGAGCTCTACCGCCGAGAAGCTGGTGCCTCCCATGCCCGCCAGGTCGATGCCTCTGATGCCGATGCCCTCGATCCTGCGGATGGTGTCCCGGGAGATCCCGGCGCCGGTCTCTTTGACGATAACGGGAACATCCCTGGCGGCGTCGCGGATGGCGTCCAGGCATCCTCTGCCGTTCTTGTCGCCCTCCGGCTGCACGACCTCCTGCAGGAAGTTTAGATGGATTGCCACATAGTCTGCATCGATGAGCTCCTTGGCGGCGACGATGTCCTCGGACGTGAACGCACGCTTGCCCTTCTGCGGGATCAGCTGCGGTGCGCCCACGTTGCCTATGACCAGGGGCACCCCCGCATCCTTGATTATCCGGTAGCTCTCGGTCTCCACGCCCTCGATCCCGGCACGCTGGCTGCCGATCCCCATCCCCACGCCCAGCTCGGCGCAGGCCTCGGCGATGTTGCGGTTGACATTGCGGGCGCCCTCGAACCCGCCTGTGATGGCGGTGACCATGAACGGGAATTCCAGCTTTTTCCCCAGGACGACGCATGATGTGTCGATGTCGTCGTAATCCACCTCGGGCAGCGCCTCATGGATGATCTTCACGTCATTCCAATAGTCATGTCCGGGCTCGGTGCGCTCGTTGAGGCAGATGTTGATGTGATCGGCCTTGCGTCCTTCGATGAGTGCCATCAGATCCCTCCCAGGGCCTTGGTGCAGACGGTATCCTCTCCCAGGATGGCCGCCTTCAGTCTTCCGGGGACGGTACCGTTTATCAGTATGCACTCCCGGTCCCCGCGGCTCATCTCCAGCATCCAGCGCATCTTCTCCGCCACGCCGCCGGTGACGTCGTCCACCGAGCTCTCGGCGTCGATGCTCTCCAGCGTCTCTGCGGTGACCACGTCGTACATGGCCGCGTCCTTGTTCTTCTTGGGGTCGCAGTCGAAGAGGCCGTCGATGTCCGATACGAAGATGACCTTCTCGAAATTGATGAACTCGGTGAGCCTCTCCATGATCTGGTCCCCGGAGAGGATGGCGAATCCCAGCTTGCGGTCCATGAGCACATCCCCGAACATTACCGGGACGATGCCCTTGTCCAGGAACCTGCTGACGACCTCCTGGCGGTCCATGTCCAGGCTGCGGTCCTCCATGACCATGCAGGATCCCGGAGGCATGGACACCGCGGGTATGCCCGCCTTCATCAGCTGGGCCACCACCATGGAGCTCAGCTCCCTGACGTCGTATGCCACCTGGGCCACCGCGGGTATCTGGGATTCGTCGATGTATCCGTCGTTCAGGCGGTGCCTCTTGGCCAGCACGTGACCGAAGGAACCGGCCCCGTGGACGATTACCGCCTGCTTGCCGGCCTCGGCGATCTCGCCGCAGAGACGGGCCACAGCCTCCTCGTTGAACCTGCGGTACTCCCTCTTGTCGGTGATGACGCTTCCGCCGAGCTTGATGAGTATCATCTTCCCGCGCTATGGCGTGGAACTATATCTTCATTGGCACGCACGCGAACATCCACACGCGAGTACATAGGTACGCTTGCGCAATACAGTACAGACGGGTACGCGGGCGGACTTTACTGCCGGGTTCGGAATGGGACCGGGTGTGACCCCGCCGCTATGGCCGTCATGCCGAGACATGCGATACTTACAAGGTATAAATAGTTTATTGGAAGCTGGTCTCCTCGTGGTCCAGGACCTCGTTCCAGAGCTTCAGGGTCTCCTCGGCCTCCTCGTCATCCATGATCTCGATGGCGAAGCCGGCGTGGATGACCGCCCACTCCCCAACGTTCGCCTCCACCATGGAGATGTTAGCCTGCCTGATCACTCCGCCGAAGTCCACGTCAGCGGTGTCGCCGTTGATGGCGACGATCTTACCGGGAACTGCCAAGCACATTGATTTCACCCCATCAGTTTGACGATCGCCTCAGCGATGTTGCCGTCGCAGGAAGCCAGGGCCTCAACGGCCTTCTCCCTGTCGCATCCCGCCTGCTCCATGACGATGGTGACGTCCTCCTCAGGGAAGCCGGGTGCGGTGGCCTCCGCCGGGGCGGCGCCCAGGGGCCTCTCGAAGCTCTCGCCGTCGATCTGATAGGACTTCTGACCCTTCATGGTCATGACGTTGATGCTGGGATTGGGGATGACTATCTCCTTGTCAGGCAGCCTGATGACCACTTCGGTGGCGTTGGAGATGACCTCGTTGGTGATCCCCATCTTCTTCATAGCCTGCTGCATCTGACGGGGACTTATCCCGCCCCTCATTCCTGCCATGGGGTCCCCCGATGCTGTGCCCTCTTAATAAGATTCACTTGAGCGCGGCCTCTACGTGGGCCCTCATGGCCGCGATGACCTTCTCCGGATCCGCGTCAGGGAAACCGCCCTGAGCGAAGTCGGGTTTCCCTCCGCCCCTTCCGCCCAGCTCCTGAGCGGTCTCGGAGAGGATGGTGCGGCAGTCCACACGCTTGTCGCCGGAGGCTATCAGCGCGGATCCGGGACCGAACACGTAGATGCACACGGCCCCTTCCGCCTTCCTCTTCTCGGCGGCGTCGGAGACCACCTTCCTGTCATCCGCTGGCACTATGGTTTGGTAGACATTGACGCCGTTCACGTCCTCGGGGACTTGAGCGTCCAGGATGGCGGAGGCGGCCTTCTTCAGCAGGGCCTTGGATGTCTCCAGCTCGGCCTTCATGTTGGCCGCCGTGTGTACGACATCCTCGGGCTTGCTACCAAGCTCCTCGATCACCCTCAGGCAGGTGTTGGCCAGTTGGTTCGCCGCCTTCCTGGCATCCTCGCCGATCCTGAAGTGGATGGCCACGCCGTCCTTGCCGGCGGAGACCTTCCGGTCCACGAAGAGAGCGCCCACCTCGCTGGTCTCCATCACATGGATGCCGCTGCATGCCGCTATGTCGACATCGCCGATCTCCACCACCGAGATCTCGTCCCCCTCGATCCTCTCCAGGTGCACCCTGACACGCTCCATCTCGGGATCGTCGCGGTCCATCATGCTCCTGGTGACCGGCAGGTTGTCGTCGATGACGGAGTTGGCGAAATCGACGGCGGCACCGATGGCCTCTAGGGAGATGTCCCGGTCCACGATGACGTACTTGCTCTCGGGGGAGATGAAGATCTTCACTATGCCAAGTTCGGGCACCTGCCTCTGCAACGAATTGAACAGGATGTGCTCGGCGGTGTGTCCCTTCATCAGATCGTAGCGTCTGTCCCAGTCAACGCTGCACCAGACCTTGTCGCCCACAACGAACTCGTGGCCGGGGACCTTGTGCTGTATGTCCTCCCCGCTGTGGCGGGTCTCGGTGACCTTCACACCGCCGATGCTGCCCGTGTCGCAGACCTGGCCTCCGCCGCCGGGGTAGAAGAAGGTGCCCTCCAGGGTCACCCAGTCACCGTCCACCGCGGTGACTATGGATTCGAATTCCGATGCGTATCCGTCCTGTCTGAAGAGCTCCTCGGTCATGTCGAACGGTCGAGGATTGGTGACCTAATATATACCAGGTTGGTGATTAGACATTTGTCTAATGGACATTTGTCTAATCGAGGTATGAGATGGCTGACATAAACGAATTCGATGAGCTCGACAGGCGCATAATCGAGCTTATGTCCAGGTCAAGCGAGGGTTCGTTCAGGCAGATCGCCAAGCAGCTTGGCGTCCACCCCACCACATTGATCCAGAGGGTGAAGAACCTGCAGGCGAAGGGTGTCATCGGCGGATATCGTGCGAAGATAGACTACATGCGCTTGGGCTTCGGCTACATGGGCATCGTGCAGATCTATCTGGAAGGCACGATAGCCAACGCTCAGGATTCCATCAAGGACCTCCCCCAGGTGATGGCGGTGTTCGACGTCACCGGGGATTGCGATGCCATCGCATGGATCGCCTGCAAGGACAGGGACGAGTTCTCCAAGGTGGTCAAGACCATCCTATCCATGGAAGGGGTCAAGAAGACCAACACATCCGTGGTCCTAAACATGATCAAGGACCCCCTTGATTTCGTTCCGGACGTGATGTGAGATGGTCGAGGACATCTCGGTCCTGCGGGGTCGCATCAACGAGGCGGACCGCAGGATAATGGATCTTCTGGCGGAGCGTCTCGACATAGCCAGACAGATCGGCGAGTACAAGATAGACGCCGGCGCACCGGTGAGGGACGTCGCTCGCGAGGAGGACGTGGTCATGCGCTTCCGCACCATGGCGGAGGAGCGTCATATGGACCCGGGTATCGCGGAGCAGGTCTGCCGTCTCCTGATCAAGGAGTCGGTGGATGAGCAGGCGGCATTGTTCGGACCGTCGGTGGAACCCATGAGCATAGCCGTCATCGGCGGTAACGGCCGCATGGGACGCTGGCTCAGGCTTCTTTTCGAAGGGGACGGCCACAAGGTGATCAACGTTGACATCGACACCGACATGAGGGTCACCGACTGCACGAACGTGGACGTGGCGATCGTGTCGGTACCGATCCCGGTGACCAGGAACGTGCTGTCGCAGTTGGACGGCGTGTGCAGGCAGGACACCCTGATCTTCGACATAGCATCCATCAAATCACCGTTCCTGGGTCTTATGCGGGACATGGCCTCCAGAGGCAGGCGCGTGTGTTCCGTGCACCCCATGTTCTCCTCCAACGACCGCTCGCTGTACGACAGGAACATAATCATCTGCGACTGCGGCTGCTCGGAGGCGGCGGACGCAGCCGAGAGGCTTTTCGGAGACCGGGGGGCGAACATCAAGCGCATGAGCGCGGCGGAGCACGACCGTTACATGTCCTACGTTTTGGGGATGAGCCACGCGGTAAACATCGTGTTCTTCGACACCCTGTCCCGCAGCGGTCTTTCCTACGACGAGATGAAGGCTGTGGCCTCCACAACATTCCGCAAGAGCCTGGACGCCAACCGTTCTGTTGCTTTTGACGACCCGGTGCTCTATCACGACATCCAGTTCCTGAACGCCGGCAGCCGGGAGGCCTGGAAGGTGTTCTCGGAGTGTGTCGAAGAGCTCAAGGAGGCCTCGTTGGACCCCGACGACTCGGATTTCGTTCGTATCATGGGCAAGGGTCGCACCTACTTCTCCGACTGAACGCGCCCGCAAAATTATATAACGGGGATGTTCGGTGGCTGTCGCGTCTTAAAGCGACGGAGAGGACTCCAAATGATGAGAACACACACTTGCGGCGACCTGCGTGCATCCGATCTCGGCAAGGAGGTATGCCTCCAGGGTTGGGTCAGGTTCTCCAGGGACCACGGAGGCGTTGCCTTCATCGACCTGGCAGACAGATACGGCATGACCCAGGTGGTCTTCGACCCCGAGGACGTCTCCGCCAATGACGCGGCAGCGCTCTCCGAGACCATGTCATCGTTCTCCAGGGAGTCCGTCGTCATGGTGCGCGGCACCGTCAGGAGGAGGGTGGAGGGCACCGAGGATGCCCGCAACCCCACCGGCGAGGTGGAGGTCCTCATCCGTCAGGCGGAGCTCCTCAACAAGTCCGGCATCCCTCCCATGGAGGTGGGCGACCAGAAGGAAGGCGTCCTCCCCGGCGAGGACGTGCGCATGAGGTACAGATACATCGACCTCCGCAGGAGCGAGATGATCCGCGCCATGGAGTTCCGCAGCAAGTTCATGCATCTCGCCAGGCAGTACCTGGAATCCAAGGACTTCCTGGAGATCGAGACCCCGATCCTCGGAAGGAGCACCCCCGAGGGCGCCAGGGACTTCATCGTCCCCTCCCGTATCCACCCGGGCACGTTCTACGCTTTGACTCAATCACCCCAGCTCTACAAGCAGATGCTGATGGTGGCAGGCATGGACCGCTACTACCAGGTGGCCAGGTGCTTCAGGGACGAGGACTCCAGGAAGGACAGGCAGCCCGAGTTCACTCAGCTCGATATGGAGATGTCCTTCGTGGACATGCAGGACATCCAGGACACCATCGAGGGCCTGGTGGCATACGTTTGGAAGGGCCTCTACGGCGAGGAGCTGAAGACCCCGTTCATGAGGGTGCCGTACGAGGTAGCCATGGAGAAGTACGGCAGCGACAAGCCCGACATGAGGTACGGTCTCGAGCTTCACACCCTCACCGACGTGGTGAAGGATGCGCCGTACAAGATCTTCCAGAACGTCATCGCTTCCGGCGGTATCATCACCGGCATCAACATCAAGAAGGACCTGGCCGGCGACAGCATCGGCAGGAACGAGGTGGACCGCTACATCGAGTACGTGAAGAAGATCGGCATGGGCGGACTGACCTGGATGCGTGCCAAGGACGGCACTCTTGAGAGCAACATCGTGAAGTACTTCACCCCCGAGATCATCGCTTCCCTGAAGCAGGAGATGGGGGCGGAGGACGGCGACCTGCTGTTCCTGTTGGCCGGTCCCAGGAAGGCCACCCTGGAGGGTGCAGGCACCCTGAGGAGGAAGCTGGCGGAGGATCTGGGTCTTGTGCCCCAGGGCGTGCACCAGTTCCTTTGGCTGGTGGATTGCCCCATGTTCGACGTGGACCCGGTCTCCGGCAAGAGGGACTCGTTCCACCACCCCTTCGTGCTCCCCGACGAGAACTATGAGGGCGGGGCATGCTTCGACCTCTGCCTGGACGGCAACGAGCTCGGCTCCGGGTCCTTGAGGATCCACAAGGCCGAGGTTCAGAGGGAGGTGTTCAGGATGCTGGGCATGTCCGAGGAGAAGATGGAGGCCGACTTCGGATTCTTCCTGGAGGCCCTCAGTCTCGGTGCACCGCCCCACGGAGGCATCGCTCTGGGTATCGACAGGTTCGTCGCCATCCTGCTGGAGAAGGACTCCATCCGCGACACCATCGCGTTCCCCAAGAACAAGGTGGGCATCTCGCTGCTGGACGGTTCCCCCGCCAAGGTGGACGACGAGAAGCTGGAGGAGCTCCAGATCATGTCCATGGCCTTCGACGATGCGGACTTCGAGGATCTGGAGTGATCCTCGTTCAAATCCTGGAATCCAGGATTCTCTTCACGGCGGAGACAACCTCCGCCGACGAATATCTTCCGCCGGATGACTTCATGACGGCACCGATTATGCGGTTGGCAGCCTTCTCGTTGGTGCGGTAGTCCTCCAGCACCTCGGGGTGCTCGTCCACCGCCTTCTCCACCAGCGCATCAAGGTCCCCGGATGCCTGTGCCAGATCCTCTGCGGCCTCTCCGGTGATCAGGGATTTGAGCCTGATCCCGCACTCGGTGTCGGTTATCCTGCCGTCGTGAAGCTCCTTGACAACGGAGATGACGTCATCCTTCATCTCTGGCACATACTGCTTCCAGCATGCGGACACTGTTCCGGTGCACCATGTGAGGGCGGTGCGCGGTTCGGTGGCCTTCGCCATATCCTCGAACAGCTCCGCCAATCCTATGGACGTGGACACCAGCTGCTTGGCGGCCTTCTCGCCGATGCCGTACTGATCGGCGATCCTGGCGGTCATGGCAGTCGGAGTCTCCCTCACCTTGATGGCCTGGGCCATCTCCGCGATGCGGTATGTTCCGAGATCCGGTTCTCCGATGTAGCCGTAATCCGCCTCGTACTCCTTCTTCCTCGCCGGAAGGGTGACCTTCCTCTCCTCGTCGTAGCGCCTGGTCTCCCTCTCCACCTTGCCGCCGGCCTTCAGAAGTTTCAACTGCCTCACGGCCTCGTACTTCAGACAGTTCTCCACGTTCTGGAGTCCGCTGACGTTCTTCACCTCCACCCTCTCCTTCCCGACGGAGATGTTGCAGTCGCAGCGGACGCTACGGGTGCCGTCATCCGGCAGGTCGATGGTGTTGCGGATGGCCGCCAGGAGGTCTGACAGGAACTGTCTGGCCTCCGCGGGGGATGAGATGTCGGGTTCGGTGACGATCTCTACCAGGGGGATGCCGCTCCTGTTGTAGTCCACCAATGCGGAGCCGTCGCCCACGCGCTTGGTCTTCCCCGGGTCCTCCTCGAGATGCACACGGGTGATGCGTATGGTCTTGTTGCCGGTCTTGAACTCGCCCCTCTCGCCGATGGGGGTATCGTATTGTGTGATCTGGAAGTGCTTGCAGAGGTCCGGGTAGAAGTAGGTCTTCCTGGAGAACCAGGTCCTCTCGGGGATGGTGCATCCCAGCATCTTCGCCAGTGTGAGCCCCAATTCCACCGCCCTCTTGTTCAGCACGGGCTTGGAGCCGGGCATGCCCAGGCAGGTGGGACAGACCCTGGAGTTGGGGACGTCCTCGCCCTCGGTGGGGCAGGAGCAGAACATCTTCGACTTAGTCGGAAGCTGCACATGGATCTCCAATCCGATCTTCATGCGATCACCTCCGGTTTGACGATCCGGAATCCCTTCTCCCACTCGATGGCGGCGCCTAGCAGGAGGTCCTCCCTCCAGTGGTCCGCGGTGAGCATGAGTCCCACGGGCATTCCCTCGGAGTATCCGCAGGGCATCGACATGTGGGGCATCCCCGTAAGGTTGGGCGGGATGGTGAGGAAGTCCGCCTTGTAGACGTCCAGGGCGGACATGTCCGCGATCTCGTCGAATCTAGGGGAAATGAATGGCATGGTGGGTGTGGCCACCGCGTCATGGGTCTCGTATACCTTTTTGTATTCCGAGATGACGGATGCACGTACCCTCAGCGCTTTGCTGTAGTACCTGTCGGCGTAGCCCACCATCCTGGTGAACGTACCGAGGAGGATCCTCCTCTTGGCCTCGTCGCCGAAGTACTGCGAACGGAATGATGTGAAATAATCGTCGAATCTGAGCGTGAGGTCCCCGTCCTGCTGGCCGTAGCGCATCCCGCAGTATCTGGCCAGGTTGGTGGACGCCTCCGATGTCGCCAGCACATAGTATGCGGGCATGGCGTACTTCAGAACGGGCATGTCCACCGTCTCCACATCCACACCCATGCCCTTCAGGGCCTCGAGGGATTTGTTGAAACACTCCATCACGCCCTTGCTGACGCCCTGGACAGCTTCTTTCGGTACTGCAACGGACCTGATCTTGCCGAGGGCCTCCGGCATCTCTGGCTGCGCACACGATGTGGGGTCCTTGGGGTCCTTCCCGGCGATGACCCTTAGATACCTGGAGAGGTCGGACGCCTTGGTGGAGAGCACACCTACCTTGTCCAGCGAGTTGCCGTAGTCGATGAGCCCGTATCTAGACACGCGGCCGTATGTGGGTGCGATGCCGTACACGCCGCAGAAAGATGCCGGACAGACGATGGAACCGCCGGTGGATACGCCGAGGGCGACATGATCTTCCAGCACGGCGGCTGCGCAGGCGGCCCCTCCGGAGGACCCTCCGCAGGAGCGGTTCAGGTCGTACGGGTTCAGGGGGATGCCGAAGGCGGAGTTGGCAGAGAATGTCCCGAAGCCGAACTCGTCCATGTTGGTCTTGCCCGCCAGGAATCCGCCGGCCTCCCTCATCTTCTTCACGGGGGTGGCGTCGAAGGGCGGTCTGTAGCCTTCCAGGATCTTGGACCCGGCGGTGGCGGGGAAGTCGTATGTGGTCAGGTTGTCCTTGGCGGAGAAGACGAACTCACCATCGTATTCGGTGGAATCCGTCACCGCGGTGAACATGCGGTAGCGGTCGTTGATCCTCTTCAGGTCGGGGAGGGAGGTCATGACAGTCTCGGCCCCCTTACGTATCCGTCATAGGTCTTCATGCCGCGTAGCAGGTCCTCCGGCGGGATGTCTGTGTTCGGGACGTCGTCTCTGAGCACATCCTCCACGGGCACCGGGGTGAATCCTTCGGTGTCCTCTCCGGGGATCTCGTCCAGCATCTGGAAGTGGTCAAGGATCTCCGACAGGTCCTTCTCGTACCTGTCAAGCTCCTCCGCGGTGAGGTCAAGGTGGGCTATGCGGGCGGCCCTCTCAACGATCTCCCTGTCCATCTGAATCGTGCGAAGGATGGCCTGCTCAGTTATATTAGTTGTTCACGCGCACCCGCGCGAGACCGCACCTTTTAAATGGACCGAGTATCTAGGCACCGATGATACCAATGGCAGACGATATCGAGAAGAAGTTGAACGCCGGAATGAAGGCGATGGACGAGGGAGACTTCAAGAAGGCGTACTCCGCCTTCAAGAAGCTCTGCGTGGAGAACCCGGACAATGCCGAGTGTTGGTACTACAAGGCCGAGTGCGGCAGCATGGCCTCGGGCATGTTCGGCGCCAAGGTCTCCAACGAGGAGATCCTGGAAGCATACAACAAGGCCATCGAGCTGGATGCCGAGAACTGCGATTACTACCAGTCCTACGGTCTGTTCTGCATCTCCATCAACAAGTACGACGAGGCCGAGAAGGCCTACAACGAGGCCGCCCAGTGCGACGAGTCCAGGTCCGCATCCCTGTATTCCGAGTTCGCCGTGGAGTTCTACGACAATGTCATGGCGTCCTACGGTGAGATCATGGAGGACCCCAAGGCCAGGGCGCCCTACGCCAAGAAGGCCCTGGAGTACATGCTCAAGGCGCTGGACATCGACGCCGAAGAGGCCAAGCAGCTGCTCTGAACCTCAAACAATTGCAGGGGGATCATTCCCCCTCCACTTATTCTCAAGATTGTGTCGCATGTCATGCTGGCACATATGATATTTCTCAAAAACGGAACGATCCCGGGCGGTGATGCCCGGGGTTGGGGTTTCAGTTCTCTTCCCTGAGCTCGCCCAGGGTGGCATGGCGCTCCGCATAGGCGTCGTGCTTGTGGATGGACTCCTCGGAGTCACTCTCCACCGTGACCTCCACGTTATCGGGGAGGTCGGTGTACCTCTCCACCAGCCTGAGCAGCACCTGCCTGACCATGTCCTCCACGAAGCGGGGGTTGCGGTGGGCGTTGATGACAACCGCGCCCTCGTCGTCCCTCTTCAGGAGTTCGAAGGTGGGGGATGAGAACGAGGCCTCGATCAGATCGATCAGTCCGTTGGCCTCCACGTCGTACTGCTCGTCCATGCTCATGGTGACGGTGCACACGTTCCTCTGGTTGTGGGACATGACCGGCCATCCCTCGGGATAGTTCAGCATCTCGGTGACGGTCTGCTGGGCGCAGGGGCACGCGGTCATCCCGATGACCTTCACGCCGATGGTCTTGCGGATGCTCTCTCCCCTGAGTCCCACGGCGGCGCCTTTGAGCTCATAGTGCTCCATGGTCTCCCTGCCGTTGGGGGTCTTGGTGCTCTTGAAGTATTCGGCGGAGACCTGCACCTCCGCCCTGGTGGCGTACTCGTGCTTCTTCAGCAGCAGTTTGCAGATGTCCGCCGCGAAGTTCTCGATACCGGTGGTGGGGTGCTCGATGGTGGAGTCCACGACCTCTCTGATCGCCTCGGGATTCCTGGAGAGGTGGGAGCCCTTCTGGGTGGCGGGCAGGTCCACGTACACGTCTATGGTGCAGAACATTGTGCTGTTGAGGTCGGAACCGTCGATGTCCCTCCTGACGAGGACGGGCTTCCTGACGCCCCTGACTCCGACCCTGGTCAGCTTGAAGCTGATGTCTCCGGCGCTGTACTGAACGTCGCATTTCGGGATCATCTGAACAACTCACGGGGCGGATTCTCAGGGTCTCTATAAAAATCTCTGTAAGAACTGAAATAATGGTAGTTGCATGGAAGGGCATGGACTTCGAGGGATCCGTATGCGGTGTGGACGAGGCGGGCAGGGGCCCGGTTCTTGGCCCGCTGGTGGTCTGTGCCGTTTATGTCTCCGACGAGTCCGTGCTGGCTGACCTGGGGGTGAAGGATTCCAAGAAGCTCACGCCCAAGAAGAGGGAGGCGCTGGCACCCAAGATAATGGGTGTCGCGGAGGCGGTGGAGGTCATCGTACTGGAGGCAGAGGGTATCGACGCCCGCAGGAAGTGCCAGTCGCTGAACGACGTGGAGTTGGACCTCTTCGCCGAGGCCACCTCCAGACACAAGTGCCAGATCATCTATGCCGACTGTCCTGACGTGAACGAGACGTCTTTCGGAAGGAGGCTGGCCGACAAGGTGCCCGGACCGCAGATCGTGGCCCGGCACAAGGCCGATGACACGTATCCCGTGGTGTCCGCCGCATCCATCGTGGCCAAGGTCACCAGGGACCGTCTGGTCAGGGAGATCGAGGAGGAGTTCGGTTGTCCCATAGGCAGCGGATATCCCAGCGACCCCGTCACCATAGCCTTCATAGAAAATTGGATAAAAGAAAACGGACGTCCTCCGAAGCATACGCGCACCTCCTGGGAGACGGTGCGGCGGATGATGTCCGTCGCCTCCGTCAGGAGGATCACGGATTGGTGAAACGGACATGAGCATGGAGCCCGTAATCAACACGCTTATCGAGAAGTTCGAGAGGAAGATGGCCAAGGACGAGGAGGCCAGGGAGAAGGTGAAGGACATCACCAAGACCGTGAGCCTGGAGCTCGGCGAGGAGCGCTACTCTTTCAAGCTGGAGGATGCCGCCATCAAGGACTTCAAGGCCGAGGCGGACCCCGGAGCGGACATGACCGTCATCTGCAGCCCCGAGAACTTCCAGGCGCTGGTGGACGGCACCCTCAGGCCCATGCGTGCCTTCGTCACCAAGAAACTGGTGGTCAAGGGCAAGTTCGAGGACATAATGCACCTCAAGAGCCTGTTCTGAACCGCCGTTGCGGATACGACATCTATTAATAGGATGTCACAATAGGACGGAACATAGCGAGGTAGGGTAGCCAGGATATCCCGTCGGGCTCATAACCCGGAGACCGATCGTTCAAATCGATCCCTCGCTACCATCCTTTCTCCAAGCTTCTGTGTTCTGTCCGCTCTTTCGCGCCATATTGGATATTTCGTACGCCTGGCCCTTTCGTTCGTGATAACGCGGATCGATGTTGTGCGAACCCGCGTAGTTTGATTTACCGCCTATGGTCTGATCTTCAAGGATTCACGGGTCTGGCTCTTTGGATTCGAATAGAAGAGGGAATGGGTTTGGAAGGGGTTTGGGATCCCGTCCGCACCGTCGGACTGTTCGGTGCGGACGGTCACCCCGGGTGAATCAATCGATCAGCACTCGCAGGTCTCGGACTGCCTGATGCGGATCGAGCACTCCACGGGCAGGACGAAGATACGTCCGTCTCCCATGTGTCCGGTGTCCGCCACCTTGATGATGGCGTCGATGCAGCTTTGGAGGAGGTCGTCCTCCACGACCACTTCGAATTTCACCTTGTCGATCTCGTCGATGACGGTGGTCCCGACCCTTGAGGTGAGCTTCACACCCGATTGGAGACCGCGTCCCTTCACGGGGGTGATGGTCATGCCGTGCTGGCCGATCCCATCCAGGGCTTCCTTGACCTCTTGGGTCTTCTCGGGTCTGACTATTGCTACTATCATTTTCATCTCATTCACCTCACAGGTCGTAGGCGGGCTCTCCGTGCTCGGCTATGTCGGCACCGACAACCTCCTCGTTCTCCTCCATCCTGACACGCATGAACTTGGATATAATCCAGATGACTGCGTAGGTGACTGCGAAACAGAACACCAGGGTGAAGACCACTGCGATGATCTGTCCGACGAATAGGTCGACACCGCCGTAGATCAGACCGTAGGTACCGGATCCCTGGGCCATACCCTCGATGGCGAAGATACCGGTGGCGATGGATCCCCAGATACCGCCGACACCGTGGACGCCGAAGACATCCAGAGCATCGTCGGCACCGGATTTCTGCCTCATGAACTGGACGGCGAAGTAACAGAGAGCTCCTCCGACCAGACCGATGACGATGGCCTCGGCAGGACCGACGTAACCCGCAGCAGGGGTGATGGAGACCAGTCCAGCCAGTCCTCCGGTGACCATACCGACCACACCGACCTTGCCGGTCTTGAGGTACTGGACGCCAGCCCAGGAGACCATTGCGGCCGCCATGGCGATCTGGGTGACGATGATTGCGTTGACTGCGATTCCGTCGGCAGCCAGGCCGGATCCGCCGTTGAATCCCAGCCATCCGATCCACAGCAGGGCGAAGCCCAGGAAGACCATGGGGATGTTGTGGGGGCGGTCCTTCACGATACGGGTGCTCCTCTTGCCGAGGAAGTAAGCGAGGGCCAGGCCGGTGGTTGCGGCACAGATGTGGACGACGGTTCCTCCTGCGAAGTCCAGGACGGTGAGGCCGAAGGACTCGAATCCGCCGGACCAGACCAGGTGGGCCATGGGGGCGTAGACGATGATGGACCAGATCAGCATGAACAGGGCCATGGGACCGAATCTGATCCTCTCGATGGAGGCACCGACGACGATTCCCGCGGTGATCAGGGCGAAGGCGCACTGGAACATGGGGAACAGCATGCTGGGCAGACCATCGACATCGCTGTAGGTCATTCCCCTCAGGAGGATCTGGCTGAAGTCTCCGATGACTCCGCCGGACGCACCGAATGCAAGGCTGAATCCGACGACGAACCAGGAGAGGGACATGATCGCGATGATGATGCAGGTCTGCGCGATCGTGGACGTCATACTCTGTTTTCTCAGCAGGCCGCCGTAGAAGATGGCGACTCCGGGGGTCATGATGAATACCAGTGCGGTGCAGATCATGATCCATGCGGTGTTGCCGGTGTCGAGGGTGCCGGGGACAGCGGACGCATCCGCGGACACCAGCATCATCGCTGCGGCGACGGCCGCGATGATCAGTGTGACGAACTTCAAAGTTCTCATTTTTTCCACCACATACACAATCATGTTGCGTATAAGTGGACAAATGTCTAATTTTATATGAATATTTTGGTCATCTGACTGTTAGATGTCCTCTTTTCCACCCATTTGACATGATATGCGGTAGACAAACGTCTAGACGGTGGAAAACACAGTCTCACCTTCATGATTAAATACACGAAAACAATCGCCCAATCGCCGTCAGAGGTCAACAAAATGATCTGCTACGCTTCCCTCGGTCTTATTCTTCTTTGACCCCAGCGGAGGCTTTGACGGTTCGAGGTGTTTTGCATGAATTCCCGAACCAGTGTGAACGATATGTCCGGAGACGTTCCGGAGATAAGCAGGTACAACCGTGAGGCTGTGCTCAGCCTGCCCCATGCGAGCGAAGTATCCATCTTCGACACCACTCTCAGGGACGGCGAGCAGGCACCGGGCATCGCACTCAGCCCGGAGGACAAGATCCGTATCGCTCTCGCACTGGACGACCTTGGCGTGGACATCATGGAAGCGGGATTCGCCGCTTCCTCCGAGGTTGAGAGAGACACCCTGAAGAGGCTGATGGACGCCGGACTCAAGTGTACAGTGTGCAGCCTGGCCCGTTCCAGGACCTCCGATGTGGACGCTGTATTGAACACCGGTGTGGGATACGTGCACACCTTCATCGCCACCTCCCCGCTGCACATGGAGAGAAAGCTGAGGATGACCTCCGACCAGGTGAAGGAGGCCGCAGTCTCCACCGTGGAGTACGCAAGGGACCACGGTCTGAGGGTTCAGTTCTCCTGCGAGGACGCCACCCGCTCCGATCCTATATTCTTAAAAGAAGTGTACAAGGCGGTGGAGGAGGCGGGAGCCGAGTCCGTCAACGTGCCCGACACCGTGGGCGTGATCCTGCCCAGGGCGATATCTTCGCTGATAAAGGACTTGAAGAAGGACATCAGGATCCCCATCGCTGTGCACTGCCACAACGACCTGGGTCTGGCGGTGGCCAACACCATCGCCGCCGTGGAGGCGGGAGCATCCATCTGCCACGTCACCGTCAACGGCATCGGCGAGCGCACCGGCAACGCCGCATTGGAGGAGGTGGCCCTGAACCTGTACGCCAACTTCGGCATCAGGACCGTGGATCTCTCCAAGATCATGCACACCTCCGCACTGGTAGAGAGGGTCACCGGATTCCCCATGGCCTTCAACAAGCCCATCGTGGGGAGGAACGCCTTCGCTCATGAATCAGGAATTCATGTGCACGGGGTCATGTGCGACCCCCTGGCCTACGAGCCCTTCCCGCCGGAGCTGGTGGGCGCGGGCAGGCAGATAGTCATCGGCAAACACTCCGGGGAGCACTCGGTCAAGGGACGCCTGGAAGCTTTGAAGGTAAGATTCCCCGAGGACAGGATGCCCGAGCTGATGGACGCCATCAAATCCTTCGCCGTGGGCGGCAAGGAGATCGACGACATGGAACTGATCGCCATAGCGGAGAACGTGCTCACCGGCGACCAGAACAAGGAGAAGGCGGTCATCCTGGATGGTTTCGCCGTCTTCACCGGTGCCGGCGTGGAACCCACCGCCACCGTCACCATGACCGTGAAGGGCGAGAAGAGGATCGTCTCCGGTATCGGTGTCGGTCCGGTGGACGCCGCCATGAACGCCATCGCCAAAGCCGTCAATCCCAACATGACGCTGGAGGAGTACCGCCTGTCCGCCATGACCGGCCGCAGCGATTCCATGTGCGAGATGACCGTGATGGTCAAGAACGTGCAGGACGACGGTCAACTGTCCGTGGGCACCGCCGTGGGATTGGACGTGGTGCGTTCCTTCGTGGAAGCGATGATCAACGCGATCAACCGCGATTTCGCAAAGATAAGGGAGTGAGCATATGGGAAAGACGATCGCAGAGAAGGTGTTCTCCAAGAAGTCCGGCACCGACGCCCACGCGGGCGACCTGGTGAAGGCGGAGGTGGATTACGTGATGGTGAACGACGTCACCGGCCCCATCGCCTTCAGGCAGTACGAGTCCCTGGGCACCGATAAACTGTACAAGGAGAAGATGGTGCTGATCCCGGACCACTACGTCCCGGCCAAGGACACCGCCTCGGCGGAGCAGGCCATGGAGATGAGGGTGTTCGCCCACCGTCACGGTATAGAGAATTATTATGAGATAGGAAGGAGCGGCGTCTGCCACCAGATGATGGTGGAGGACGGATTCGCCGCTCCCGGCAGGCTGATCGTGGGTGCGGACTCGCACACCTGCACCTACGGCGCCCTGAACGCATTCTCCACCGGCATCGGTTCTACCGAGGCCGCCGCAGTGTTCGCAACGGGCAAGCTGTGGTTCAAGGTCCCGGAGAGCATCCGTGTGAGGGTCACCGGCAAGTTCAGGGAGCACGTGGGCGGGAAGGACCTGATACTGAGGATAATCCACGACATCGGCGTGGACGGTGCCGCCTACAAGGTGCTGGAGTTCTGCGGCGATGTGTCATCCATCCCGGTCAGTGACCGTTTGGCAATATCGAACATGGCCATCGAGGCCGGCGGGAAGGCCGGCATCTTCCCCTGCGACGCCCTCACCGAGGAGTACCTCAAGGGAAGGGTCAGGGGAGAGTACGAGCCGGTGTCCGCCGATCCGGATGCGGAGTACTGCATGGAGCTGGAGTACGATCTCTCCCAATTGGAGGCTTATGTGGCGTATCCCCACCTCCCCTCCAATGGCCGCCCGGTTAGGGAGGCTGACGTGAGGATCGACCAGGCGTACCTGGGCTCCTGCACCAATGGCAGGATAGAGGACATGAGGGAGGCGGCGGAGATCGTCAGGGGCAGGAAGGTGCATCCGGATGTAAGGTTCATCGTCGTGCCGGTTTCCCCGGAGGTCTACAGGAAGATGGCCGAGGAAGGGCTCATACAGGTGTTCCTGGATGCCGGCGCCTTCGTGTCCGGACCCACCTGCGGCGCCTGCCTCGGCGGCTACATGGGAATATTGGCTGCGGGAGAGAGGGCGGTGTCCTCCACCAACAGGAACTTCCTGGGACGCATGGGACACAAGGAGTCCGAGGTGTATCTCGCCGGTCCGGCGGTGGTGGCCGCATCCGCCATCGCAGGGAGGATAGTCACCCCCGATATGCTGGAGGCGAAGGGATGACTGTGATAAAAGGGAAGGTCTGGGTCTTCGGAGACGACGTGGACACGGACATGATCATACCGGCGGAGAGATTGCTGGCCGCCAATCTGGATCACCTGGGGGATTACATCTTCGAGAAGTACCGTCCCGGGTTCGCGGAGAAGGTGCAGCAGGGGGACATCCTCATCGCCGGAAGGAACTTCGGCTGCGGATCATCCAGGGAGCACGCTCCCATCTCCCTCAGGCAGGCGGGATTCGCATGCATAATAGCGCCTTCGTTCGCACGCATATTCTACCGCAACTCCCTCAACATAGGGCTGCCGGTGGTGGAGTGCCAGATCGACGCTTCCGACGGTGACGTTGCGGAGGTGGACACCGAGGCCGGCACCGTCCGTGTGGCGGGCAGGGAGTACACGTTCAAGCAGCACCCCGGCTTCATCAAGGAGCTGATCGACGCCGGAGGTCTGATGAACCTGGTGAAGGAGGGCAGATTCTGATGTATCATATCGACGTGATCCCGGGGGACGGTATAGGTCCCGAGGTTGTGGATGCGGCACTGGATGTGTTGAAGGCCGTCTCGGAGAACTACGGCGGCCAGTTCGATCTGGAGTACTCGGACATCGGTGCGGAGAGGTACCTCAGGACGGGCAAGCTCCTCACCGACGAGGATCTGGACACCATGAGGGAGAGCGATGCCATGTTCTTCGGTGCCGTGGGGGACCCCAGAGTCGAGCCCGGTGTGTTGGAAAGAGGGATCCTGCTGAGGATGCGCACCGACCTGGACCAATACATCAACCTCCGTCCGGTGCAGTCCTGGCATCCCTACGTACCGCTAAAGAATGAGGTGGATTTCGACATCCGCTTCATCAGGGAGAACACCGAGGACTTCTACATGGGTGCCGGCGGGTTCTTCGGCGGGTCCAAGGGACCGGACTCCAAGGTCAGCATCCGCAGGGAGCTGTACAACCTGGAACTCGACCTTCACGCCACCGGCGACCTGGATGGCGAGTTCGCCTACGAGATCGGCATGCTGTCCGCCAAGGGCACCGAGAGGTTCGCCGACTATGTGTTCAGGTACGCCAAGGACCGGGGGGAGGAGAAGATAACCCTGGTGGACAAGGCGAACGTGTGCACGGACATCTACGGCATGCAGCGCCGGATCTTCGCCGAGAAGGCGGAGGAGTACGGCATGGGCCTGGACTTCATGCTGGCGGATGCCATGGCCATGGCCATGGTGGTTCGTCCGGAGACCTTCGGCACCGTTGCGGTGCCCAATCTCTTCGGTGATGTCCTCACCGACCTGGGAGCTCAGATCCAAGGAGGTCTGGGTCTTGGTGCCAGCGGCAACATCAACCCCAAGGGGGTCAGCATGTTCGAGCCCATCCACGGATCCGCGCCGGACATCGCCGGCAGAGGCATAGCCAACCCCACAGCGACGGTGCTGGCACTTGCCATGATGCTAGAGAATCTGTCGATGAGGAAGGAGGCAGATGCCGTCAGAACCGCTGTGAAGAGATGTCTGGCGGAAGGTTCCGCCACCCCCGACATGGGAGGCAAGCTCTCCACGAAGGGGATGGCGGCACGCATGGCCGAACTGGTCATTCAGTAGGCTCGATGCGTTCCAAACACTTCTCCAGGATGGAGATGTCCTGGACGTAGACGTCCGGGGGGCATTCAAGGTCGTCCAACTTGCCGACCCAGTAGACGACCACCCCCGGACCGAAGATGTTCGTGTACGGGATCAATTGTTTGCGGGAGTTGTACTTGAACTCGGTGTTGTCGCCGAAGGATGCCTTGCTCTCGATCCAGTAGATCTTCTTGCCCTCGAACATCATCGGCTCGTCCAGCAGGGCGTCCGGGGTCTTCTCGTACTCCCCGCGGATGTCCTTCTCGGTGCGGTAGCCGATGCCCTGCTCGTTCAGCCAGTTCTGCAGCAGGGTCTCTCCCCATATGCCCCTCTCCCTCTGGGCGTCGTTGCCCTCCGGGGAGTACACGGGGTCGTTGGCGATGGCCTCCCTCAGTTCGGCGGCCACATCCGGCCTGAGCTTGTCGGGGTCCTGCACATAGGACCAGAACTCCTTCTTGCTGGCCCCGTCCTCCAGGAAGATGAACATGGCGGTGAGCACGGGAGGGAACCTCCACTTCCTGGCGATGGACATCATCGAAGCGCCCTTGCGCCATTCCTTGAGCATGCGCGGTGTATTTTGTTTCACCACGTAGAAGCGCTTCTTCACGTCCCTGCCTGTCTTCTGTGTGTACAGCGTCAGCACGAGGCGGTCGTCGTAGCCCTCGTCGATCAGCTTCCTGATGTCCTCCATGGAGTTCAGGCGGTTGTAGAGGGTGCGGTACTGCTGATATTCCATGGTTCACCCTTCGATGTTCCGGAGCAGGTCGTCCGCGGCCGCCAGGACCACGTCCCTGACCATGTTGGTGGGCGGGCAGTAGGCGTTCTCCGCACGGACGGCGAAGTCCTCGGCGGTGACGCCGTGGTTGATCATCTCGGTGAGCCAGTTGATTCTTCCTGTCACATCCTCGCCGGCGACGATCTGTGCGCCGATGATGCGGTGGGACACCGGGTCCGCAAGCAGCTTCACCGTTATCGGGGTTCCTCCGGGATAGTATCTGGCACGTGTGAGCCCGGTGGCCTTTCCCGAGACGGGTCTGATGCCGTACCAGGAGGCCAGTCCGGCGGACATACCGGTACCGCCGATCTCGATGCCTCCCAGGGCGCTCACCCAGGGGCTGGCGGTGGCTCCGAAGACACCCGTGCCTCCCGCAGCGCATCTGCCGGCCACACGGCCCTGCTTGACGGCGGTGGAGCCCAGCTGGCTCATGGTGGGTCCGGATACAACAGACGACTGGCACTGTACCATGTCCCCGGCTGCGTAGACCCCGTCGACCAGCCTTCCGCGGCGGTAGGTCTGCATGTTCGGTGCGGTGACCACGGCGTTCAGCTGTCCGATGTCCAGCTCCAGCATCTTGGGGATCCTCAGGTCGGCCCTGACACCGGTGGCGAAGATGACGATGTCCGCAGGGTAGTCAACGCCGGCGGCGGTGACTCCGGTGACCTTGTCGGTGCCCAGCACCTTCTGGATCGGCGCCTTCATCACGAACCTGATGCCCATTGACTCCAGGCGCTCCTGCACCTTGGCGGCCATGTCCGCGTCGGCTATGCGGGGGATGGCCTGGCCCATCATCTCTATGACCGTAACATCCTTGCCGGCGTTCCTCAGAGCGACGGCCATCTCCAATCCGATGACCCCGGCGCCGCCGATGACCACGTTCTGGGCATCCTTCAGTGCGCTCTCCAATCTCTTCCCGTCCCTGACGGTCTTGACGCCGAACACGCCGGGAAGGTCCTTGCCCTCTATCGGCGGTATGAAGACGGTGCTTCCGGTGGCGATGACGAGTGCGTCGTAGGGGATCTCCTTCCCCCCGGCGGTCAGCATCTTCTTCTCTCCGTCCACAGCGGTGACGGATGTCTCCGTGAGGACCTGGATGTCCCTCTCCTTGGCATAGAACGCCGCATCGTGCATCACAAGCTCGCTCCAGGATGTCCTCCCCTCGAAAACCCAGGGGATGGCGCAGGGAGAATAGGCGATGTCCGAATCCTCGGTGATGACTGTGACAACGGCGTCCTTGTCGGTCCTCTTCGCCTCGGATGCGGCGCTCATTCCGGCGGCACCGGATCCGATGACAACGATTCTCTTCGACATGGTAACCAGGGCTCCGTACCGGCAGTGTCCGTATAAACGTTTCTTGCGGGCGCGCGACAAGGTATTTTACGCTCGCGTATATGGGGGTCGTATGAAGAAGGAGAGGTCTCCAGCCGAGCCGGAGGCCGTTTGGAAGGAGAAGGATATGTCCGGAGGCCGCAAGGTCGACGCCATGGTCATCATCCTGCGCACGTCCGGCTGCTCCTGGGCACGTACCGGAGGATGCACCATGTGCGGGTACCGCACCGCGTCATTGTCCGAGACCACCGAGCAGGACCTCATGTGCCAGATCGACAAGGTGATGGAATCCTACAAGGGCGAGCCCTTCGTGAAGATCTACACATCCGGCAGCTTCCTGGATCCCAGGGAGATCCCCATCCCAGTGAGGGAGAGGATCCTCAGGGAGTTCGCGGGGTGCGAGCGCATCCTGTTCGAGAGCCGTCCGGAGTACATCACCGAAGGGGTGCTGGCACAGTTGCCTTCCAACGTCACGATAGCCTTGGGACTGGAGAGCTCGGATCCCGATGTTCTGAAGGTCTCCGTCAACAAGGGATTCACTCCTGACGACATAGCCAGAGTGGGACATATGATCAAGGATGCCGGACTCTCAGTGAGGACGTATCTCCTGCTGAAGCCACTTTACCAGACGGAATCGGTTGCCATCGAGAGCGCCGTGGAATCCGTGATGTTCGCCAAGGACTTCTCCGACGAGATCTCCGTGAATCCGGTGAATATCCAGCACGGCACGGTGGTGGAGAGGATCTGGAAGCGGGGGGAGTACCGCCCGCCCTGGATCTGGTCGCTGATCGAGGTGCTGAGGAGGTGCGCGGGCTGCGGGCCCAGACTGATGTCCTCCCCGTCGGGAGGTGGCTCCCAGCGCGGAGTCCACAACTGTGGCACATGCGACCGCAAGGCCCTCGATGCCGTGGAGAGGTTCTCCTTCACCCAGGATCCCAAGCATCTCGAGGCGGAATGCGACTGCTTAAAGAGTTGGAAGGCCTACATGGCCGCAGAGACCATGCTGGGTACGCCCTCGGACCTGGATCGCGGGCTGGGCAGCGACCTGGCGGTGAGGTTACCATGAAGGAGTTCGACATCAAGAAGGGATGGTACGGCAAGATCGAGGGGGACCTCCTGCCGCAGATGATGCAGGAAGTCTTCGGCAACGTCAGCGAGGAGGACGGCGCATACGTGTCATCCTACGGTGTGCTGGCACGTATCGAGGTCAAGGTCCTCTCCAAGACGCAGCTGGCCGTGGACACCCACAACGCCGACGGCTCCTTCGACGACGACACCATCCTTGACAGCAAGCGTAGGCTCAACAGGTTCATGGAGGAGGCCACCGGCTTCGACGCCAAGGCCCGCATGAAGCGCGAGCAGAAGAAGGCCAAGGAAGGCAAGATTTAAACCCCATCTTCACACGCCCCTAATATAGGGGCGGTGGTATCTTTTAAATATGAGTTAGGTGTACGCCCCCTTAAGATTAAAACGCATGATGAACGACCAGACGCATCGGGCAATGCGAACAGGCATCCCACGTTCATGCTCATGTCGATGATTATCGAGATGGATCGGCGTCACGGTCGTCCGTTCAGACGTTGACAATCGACTAAGCGAGATTAGCGAAGACACTCTCGCAGGATGTGAAATATGTCACAGAGGAGACGTCCGAAAAGGGGATCCCGCGCGTACGGCCCGCGCAAGAGGGCACAGTCGCAGACCCCCAGGCTGGATTCTTGGCCCGAGATAGCCGGGGCACCCAAGATCCAGGGATTCGCCGGCTACAAGGCCGGTATGACGCACGCTTTCATAGTCGATAAGCGCGCGAAGAGCACGACCTCCGGAATGGAGCTCCAGGTGCCGGTCACGGTGCTGGAGGTCCCTCCCATGAGGATCGCCGCAGTGAGATTCTACGAGAACACCATCTACGGACTGAAGACGGCCGGCGAGGTCTGGGCCAAGGACCTGGACCCTCTGCTCGCCAAGCGCCTGTCCGTGCCCAAGAACCACGACGAGGCCTCGTTCGCCAAGTACGACGGCGTCGACGTGGAGGATGTCCGCGTCCTCGCCTACACCCAGCCTAAGCTGGTCAAGGGCGTGCCCAAGAAGGTCCCCGACCTGATGGAGCTGAGGATCGGCGGAGGCAGTATCGACGAGAGGGTCGAGTACGCCAAGTCCATCCTGGGCACCGAGGTCGGCATCAACGACTTCGCCGCCGAGGGCGGTTACGTCGATGTCATCGCCGTCACCAAGGGAAAGGGATTCCAGGGTGTCACCAAGAGGTTCGGCGTCAAGCTGCTGTCCCACAAGAACAGCAAGCACCGCCGCGGAATCGGTAACCTGGGCCCCAAGAGGCCCGGATACGTCAGAGGGACCGTTCCCGGATCCGGACAGCTCGGGTACCACCAGAGGACCGAGTTCAACAAGCAGCTCATGAAGATCGGCGCGGAGGGCGCGGAGATCACCCCCAAGGGCGGTTTCCTGAACTACGGTGAGGTCACCGGCGCCTACGTCCTCGTCCACGGCTCCGTCCCCGGACCCGCCAAGAGGCTGGTCAGGTTCAGGGATCCCATCAGGCTCGCGAAGGGTGCCGACACCGAGGCCGCCAACATCACCTACATATCGACCGAGTCGAAGCAGGGGGCATAAGTAAATGGCACAGACCAACGTCTATTCAGTCAACGGCGACGTGGCCGGCAAGGTCGACGTCCCCGAGGTCTTCTCCACCCCGTACAGGCCCGACGTGATCAAGAAGGCCGTCCTGGCCGCCGCAGCCAACAGCAGGCAGCCCTACGGACCCGCCGCAAGGGCGGGTATGAGGCACTCCGTCAGCACCTGGGGCAAGGGCCGTGGAGTCGCACGCGTCCAGCGTGTCGCCGCCGGAAGGATGGCAACCGAGTCGCCCAACAACGTCACCGGACGCAGGGCACACCCGCCGGTCCCCGAGAAGAAGTGGGACCTCAAGGTCAACAGGAAGGAGCTGGCCCTGGCCCGCAAGTCCGCCCTGGCAGCCACCGGCTGCGCGGACTGCGTCAAGGCCCGCGGACACCAGTTCGACGATGCCGTGTCCTTCCCCGTGGTCGTCTCCGACGAGGTTCAGGAGATCACCACCACCGCTCAGGTATCCGAGCTCCTCGAGAGGATCGGACTGGGCTACGACCTGGACCGCGCCAAGTACGGCCGCAAGATCCGCGCCGGAAAGGGAAAGATGAGGAACAGGAAGTACAGGACCCCCGTGTCCGTGCTGATTGTGGTCTCCGACAGGGAGCTCCCCATCTTCAAGTCCGCAGCCAACCTGCCCGGAGTGCAGGTCGAGGCCGTCTCCAACCTCTCCGCTGCCATCCTGGCGCCCGGAGGGGACGCAGGCAGGCTCACCGTGTACACCGAGTCGGCCATCGCAAAGGTAGGAGAGTGGTGAGATGAAGCAGAGCGATATCCTCATCAGGCCCTTCGTCTCAGAGAAGGCAATGAACCACATCTCCGGAACCCCCACCCAGAAGTACACAGACGGCAACAAGATCCAGTTCATCGTCCACAGGAACGCGGACAAGGAGCAGATCAAGGCCGCCGTCGAGGACCGCTTCGAGGTGAAGGTGGAGAAGGTCTGGACCAGGATCCAGAAGGACGGCAAGCACGCGATCGTCAAGCTCGCAGACGGATACTCCGCCGAGGATGTGGGCATGAGGGTCGGCATATTCTGAAGGTGAGTGAACATGGGAAAGAGATTGAGAACCCAGAGGAGGGCCCGCGGAGGCTCTCAGTACCGCTCGCCCAGCCACAGGCACGTCGACGACGTCAAGCTCCCGGTCAACAGCATGACCGAGGGGATCGTCACCGACCTCATCCACGCGCCCGGAAGGACCTGCCCCCTGGCGGTCATCGACTTCGCCGGCGAGACCGACTACCAGCTCGCCGCCGAGGGCGTCAAGGTCGGACAGAAGATCGAGGTGTCCTCCGGCAGGGTCGCCGCAGGCAACATCATGAAGCTCTCCGAGATCCCCGAGGGTACCCCCGTCCACAACGTCGAGGGTGTCCCCGGAGACGGAGGCAAGTACGTGAAGACCGCCGGAAGCTCCGCCACCGTCGTGAGCAGGGGCGCGAAGGTCATGCTCAACATGCCCTCCGGCGAGATCAAGGAGTTCAACCCCGAGTGCCGCGCCGCCATCGGCGTGATCGCCGGCGGTGGAAGGAACGAGAAGCCCCTGGCCAAGTCCGGGAAGAAGTTCCACACCCTGAACTCCAGGTCGAAGGCCTACTTCCACGTCAGCGGTGTGTCCATGAACCCCGTGGACCACCCCCACGGAGGAGGAAGCCACAGGCACGTGGGAGGACCCAGCACCATCAGCAGGAACGCCTGGCCCGGTCAGAAGGTCGGACGTCTGTCCCCCCAGAAGAAGACTGTTAAGAAGAGGAAGTGAACTACATGGCAAAATCGAAGATTATTGCGGGTTCAGCGAAGGCCTCTAGGAGAAGATCCAGGAAGAAGGCGTCCGAGATCCAGGCAAGGAGGAAGAAGGAGTTCCTCTACCGCGGTTACACCATGGAGGAGCTCCTCGCCATGCCCTTCGACGAGATACTGGGTCTTATTCCCTCCAGGAGCAGGAGGACCTACCTCCGCGGCCTGAACTACGAGCAGCAGGTGCTGTTCGACAACCTCAAGGCCGCCCAGCCCGGAGAGGTCGTCAGGACCCACCGCAGGGACCTGCCCATCATCCCCGAGTTCGTGGGAAAGACGGTCAGCGTCTACAACGGAAAGGAATTCAAGGAATTCGAGATCAAGCCCGAGATGATCGGCTGCTTCATCGGTGAGTTCGTGCTCACCAGGAAGGCCCCTCAGCACTCCGGACCCGGAGTCGGTGCTACCAGATCCTCGAAGTTCATGCCGCTGAAGTGAGGTGTTGAGGAATGCACGGTTACACAGCAACAGCAGACCCGGACACCTCCGCGAAGGCACTCGGAAGGGAGCTCCCCATCTCCCCCAAGATGTCCCGCGAGATCTGCGGCATGGTCCGCGGCATGAAGGTCGACCAGGCGGTCCAGGCCCTCGAGGACGTCATCGCCCTCAAGCGCGCCGTTCCGCTGAAGAGATACAACAAGCGTGTCTCCCACAAGCCCGGAGTGGGTCCCGGAAGGTACCCCCAGAAGGCCGCCGGCGAGATACTGAAGGTGATAAGGTCCGCCATGTCCAACGCCGAGTACAAGGGACTCGATGTGGACGGCATGGTCCTCACCACCATCACCGCGTCCCGCGGCAGGACCATCCCCGGTCACATGCCCAGGGCACACGGAAGAGCCACTCAGTGGAACCAGGAGACCGTCAACATCGAGGTCATCATTGAGGAGGTTGAGTGAACATGGCATCAGAGAGAAGATTCGTTGCCGAGAACATCCGCAGGGTCCTCCTCAAGGAATACCTCATGAAGGAGGTCAGCCGCGCCGGATTCGGCGGACTGGACATCAAGAGGACCCCCATGGGTACCAGCGTCGTCCTGATCACCGAGCGCCCGGGACTTGTCATCGGAAGGAAGGGTCAGACCATCAAGAACCTGACCACTGCCATCGAGGACCAGTTCGGCTTCGAGAACCCCCAGATCGAGGTTAAGGAGGTCAAGGACCCCAACCTCAACGCCCAGATTATGGCCGAGAAGCTGGCCTTCTCCCTCGAGAGGGGCTGGCACTTCAGGAGGGCGGGTCACTCCGCCGTCCGCCGCATCATGGACTCCGGCGCCAGGGGCTGCCACATCATCATCGCTGGCAAGCTCACCGGCCAGAGGCACAGGACGGAGAAGTTCAAGGACGGCTACATCAAGTTCTGCGGCGAGAGCAAGAACCAGTTCATGCACAAGGGCTACGCAGTGGCCAAGCTGAAGATGGGTGTCATCGGAGTCACCGTGGAGATCATGGACAAGGAGTCCAAGCTCCCCGCGGACATCGAGGTCATGAGCAAGACCGACGCCGCGGCCCAGTTCCCCGAGCTGTTCGCAGCGAAGGAGGCCGAGCCCGTGGTCGAGGAGGCGCCCGCAGCGGAGCCCGAGGCAGTCGAGGAGGCACAGTAATGGCACTCAACGCAGCCGAGATCCGCGAGATGAGCGCCGACGAGCGCAACCAGAAGCTCAAGGAGCTGAGGGACGAGCTCATGCACGAGCGCGGAGTCGCCGCCATGGGCGGCGCCCCCGCCTCCCCCGGCGCCATTCGCGCCCTGAGGACCCAGATCGCACGCATCCTTACCATCCAGAAGGAGGAGGAAGACCTCTAATGTCTGAAATCTGCCCCACATGTGGATTGCCGAAGGAGCTGTGCATGTGCGAGGAGATCGCACGTGAGCAGCAGACCGTGAGGATCTCCATCGACAGCCGCAGGTACGGCAAGACCGTCACCGTGATCGACGGGATCGACGAGAACGACATCGACATCAACGATCTCGCCAAGCAGCTGAAGAACAAGTGCGCCGCCGGAGGCACCGCCAAGGACGGCCGCATCGAACTCCAGGGGGACCACAAGAAGAAGGTCAAATCGGTCCTGGAGGACATGGGCTTCCGTACGGAAGTCAGGTGAGATGAGAAGGAGAGACCTCATGAGGACTGAGCTCATCGGCTTGGAGGTTTCCGTGGACTCCCCCGGCTGCCGGGTATCCGGCACCGTGGTGGACGAGACCAGGAACACCATCACCGTGGAATCTGCCGGAACGGAGAAAACGGTGCCCAAGAGGGGCAATGAACTCAGGTTCACATGCGATGGGGAAGAAATCACCATCAGAGGATCTGACATACTGCACCGACCAGAGGACAGAATCAAGAAGGTTAGGTGAAATTCAAATGACAGAGAACGCAAGAGATATCGGAATCAGCGTCAACCCTCCCTCCGCTGAATGCAATGACCCCAACTGCCCCTTCCACGGCAGCCTGGCGGTCAGAGGACAAGTCATCGACGGCACCGTCGTCTCCGTTAAGATGGACAGGACCGTCGTGGTTGAGCGCAAGTACCTGAAGTACCAGAAGAAGTACGAGAGGTACGAGAAGAGGACATCCCGCTACTCCGTGCACGCCCCCGCGTGCCTCGGCCTCAAGGCCGGGGACGGCGTGACCATCATGGAGTGCAGGCCCATCAGTAAGACCGTGTCCTTCGTGGCGGTCGCCAAGAGGGATTGAGATGAAGGGCATTTCCGGAACACAGACCAAGGGGCTCCAGAACGGATCCAGGCTTGACGTGGTGGACAACACCGGCGCCAAGGTCATCGAGATCATCACTGTGCCCAGGTACCACGGTGTGGCAAGGCGCGTCCCCAGCGCCGGTGTCGGTGACATCGTCATCGCCTCCGTCAAGAAGGGGACCCCTGCCATGAGGAGGCAGATCGTCTTCGCGGTCATCGTCCGTCAGAGGAGGCCCATGAGGCGCCCCGATGGAACGATGGTCTTCTTCGAGGACAACGCCGCCGTCATCACCACCGAGACCGGCGAGACCAAGGGAACCGACATCAAGGGCCCCGTCGCGAGGGAGGCTGCCGAGAGGTGGCCCCGCATATCCGCGACCGCCAACATGATCGTGTGAGGTGTGAAGATGGCAAGAAGCAGCAAGGCAAGGGTACAGAGGCGCGAGCAGGCCAACGCGGCCGTCCACGTCAAGAGGAAGATGCTCTCCGCCCACCTGTCCGCCGACCTCCGCAAGGAGTTCGGCGTCCGCTCCGCACGCGTCTGCAAGGGCGACACCGTCGTCGTCCTGCGCGGCAACGAGGACATCCGCGGCACCGAGGGGAAGGTCATCAGCGTCGACACCGGCACCGGCCGTGTGACCATCGACGGAATCACCATCAACCAGGCGGACGGCACCGCCGTCGAGCGCCCCATCCACGCATCCAACCTGGTCATCACCAAGCTGAACCTGGAGGATTCCTGGAGGAAAGAGGCCCTGGGAAAGAACAAGGAGGCTAAACAATGAGCGATCACATGAAGAGACTGGCAGTCCCGAGGTCGTGGCCCATCAAGAAGAAGCTGCACGTCTGGGTCACCAAGCAGTCCCCCGGAGCCCACTCCATCGACGAGTCCATGCCGGCCGTCGTGGTTCTCAGGGACATGCTGGGCGTCTGCGACACCGCCAAGGAGGCCAAGAGGATCGTGGGCAACCGCGAGGTCCTGGTCGACGGCAAGGCGCTGAAGGACCCCAGGGCACCCATCGGGCTGATGGACGTCGTCTCCATCCCCAAGATGAACGCCAACTGGCGCATGCTCCTCACCGACAAGGGCAAGCTGACCCTGGTCCCCATCGAGGAGTCTGAGGCCGGCTGGAAGCTGTGCAGGATCGAGGACAAGACCCTCGTCAAGGGCGGAAAGGTCCAGCTGAACTTCCACGACGGAAGGAACATCCTGCTGGACAAGGACGACTACAAGACCGGCGACGTGCTGAAGGTGTCCTTCGACGGCCAGAAGATCGTCGAGGCCTACCCCCTGTCCTCCGGCGCATCCGCGCTGATCTTCAAGGGAGTCCACGCCGGTACCGTGGAGACCGTTTCCGACTACGTGGTCGTGAAGGGTCCCTCCGCAAACGTGGTCAAGTTCACCGACGGCACCGAGACCGTGAAGGACAACGTGTTCGTCATCGGCGCATCCGCGCCGGCCATCAAGATGCCGGAGGCGAGCTGAGATGAACGCCATGAGGGATATCCGCGTGGACAAGGTTGTCGTCAACATCGGAGTCGGCGAGGCCGGAGAGAGGCTGGTCAAGGCCCAGAAGGTGCTGGAGATGGTCACCGGACAGAAGTCCGTCCAGACCGTGTCCAAGACCATCAACAGGGACCTGGGCATCAGGAAGGGCATGCCCCTGGGATGCAAGGTCACCCTGAGGGGCGAGGCCGCCGAGAACTTCCTGGTCAGGGCACTCCCCATCAGGGAGATGCGCGTCCACTCCTACTCCTTCGACAAGGAGGGCAACATGTCCTTCGGCATCACCGACTACACCGACTTCGACGGTATGAAGTACGACCCCGAGATCGGTATCTTCGGTATGGATGTCTCCGTCGTGCTCAGGCGCGGCGGCAACAGGATCACCAAGAGGGCCCTGCTGAAGAGGTCCATCCCCAAGTCCCACAGGGTCGAGAGGGATGAGGCCATCCAGTACATGAGGGACAAGTTCAAGGTAGAGGTGGTTGAGTGAAGCCCACTAAGGAATTCGGCAGGAGCAAGGGCTGCACCAGGTGCGGCCGCCGCAGAGGCATCATCAGGAGATACGGGATGCACCTCTGCCGCCAGTGCTTCAGGGAGATGGCCCCCGAGCTGGGGTTCAAGAAGTATTCGTGAGGTGAAAGAATGCAGAGCGATCCATTGAACGACGCAATGTCCGTCATGAAGAACGCATCCTCGATCGGAAAGAGCGAGTGCATCATCCAGCCCTCCTCCAAGCTCATCGGCCGTGTGCTGAAGGTTATGCAGGACAACGGATACGTGAACCAGTTCGAGTACATCGAGGACGGCAAGGCAGGAAAGTTCCGTGTCATGATGAAGGGAGCGATCAACAACTGCGGTGTGATCAAGCCCAGGTACTCCGTCAAGGTGGCGGACCTGGAGAAGTTCGAGGCGAGGTTCCTCCCCGCCCAGGACTTCGGAGTGCTGATAATCTCCACCACAGCAGGGGTCGTCACCCACGCCCGCGCCAAGGAGCTTGGCATCGGCGGAAAGCTGTTAGCATATGTTTACTAGAGGAATCTGAATGACAATAGCAGGGAAAATCGAAAGCACCATCGCTGTGCCCTCCGGGGTCACCGCGACGATGGCGGGCAACACCGTCACCATCCGCGGTCCCAAGGGCGAACTGAGCAGAAACTTCGCGCACCCTAGCGTTAACGTTGCCATTGGAGAAGGAGAAATCACGGTGAGCTGTGAGTACCCCCGCATCAAGGAGAAGGCCATGGTCGGGACGTTCCACGCCCACCTGAGGAACATGATCCACGGTGTGACCGAGGGCTACACCTACCAGCTCAAGGTCGTGTTCTCCCACTTCCCCATGAAGGTCGCCGTGAAGGGGGACAAGGTCGAGGTTAACAACTACATGGGAGGCCACGCCCCCAGGTACGCGAACATCGCCCCCGGCGTTACCGTCAAGGTGAACGGGGCGGATGTGACTGTGGAAGGAATAGACATCGAGAAGGTCGGCCAGACGGCCGCCAACATCGAGAGGGCGACCTCCAGGGGAGGATTCGACAAGAGGATCTTCCAGGACGGTATCTACATCGTCCACAAATCTCACAAGGTGAAAGAATGACCGTCAACGAGTTCACTGACCTTACTGGTCTGAAGGAGAAGAACGTGGCCCAGCTGGAGTCCATCGGCATCACCACCGTGGAGGAGCTGGCCGCAGCGGTCCAGGATGACGCCAAGGTGAAGGAGATCGTCAAGACGCTCTCGGGCGTCGGACCCAAGACCGTCGAGGGATGGAAGAGCCAGCTGGCAGAGTCCGCCCCCGCCAAGGTCGAGGTGGTCGAGGAAGGAGAGGAGGGCGCTTACGTCGTCAAGGCCAAGCCCGAGCTGTCCCCCGAGACCCAGGACGCCCTTGCCAAGAGGGCGGTCATCAGCGGACGCAGGCCCGCATTCAAGAGGCAGGAGTGGTTCAGATACGCCAAGCTCGGCGAGGGCTGGCGCAGACCCAAGGGGATCCACTCCAAGATGAAGAGGAACCTGAAGAGGCGTCCCCCGGTGGTCGACGTCGGCTTCCGCGGACCCGCGGCGGCCCGTGACCTGCACCCCTCCGGATTCGAGGAGGTGCTGGTGCACAACGTGGACGGCCTGGAGGGCATCGACCCCAAGGTGCAGGCGATCCGCATCGGCGGGACCGTCGGTACCAAGAAGAGACTGGCCATACAGGAGAGAGCCGACGAGCTCGGCATCAGGGTCCTGAACAGGTTGGTGTGAGCATGGATCTGAAGAACCAGAAGAGAATGGCCGCCGAGATCCTCAAGTGCGGTGTGAACAGGGTCTGGATCGACCCCTCCAGGATGGAGGAGGCCGGCAACTGCATCACCCGCGCCGACATCCGCAGCGCCATCGACTCCGGCATCATCAAGGCGAAGCCGAAGAACGGCACGTCCTACGGAAGGATCAGGCACGCCGCCGCACAGAAGGCCAAGGGCAAGAGGAAGGGACCCGGATCCAGGAAGGGAACCGACAACGCCCGTGTCCCCAGCAAGCGCAGGTGGATCTCCACCATCAGGCCCATCCGTGCCGAGCTCAAGCAGCTCCGCGACGAGGGCAAGATCACCCCCTCCGTGTACAGGATGTACTACAGGAAGGCCAAGGGTGGAGTCTACAAGAGCCGCAGGAACCTGAGGATGCACATGATCAACGCAGGCTACCTCAAGGAGGATGAGTGAAATGGCAACAGGACCCAGATACAAGGTCGCATTCCGCCGCAGGCGCGAGGGCCGCACCGACTATTACGTGCGCCGCAAGCTGCTGAGGGGCGGGATGACCAGGGCCGTCGTCAGGCGCTCCGGCAGGAACGTCAGCATCCAGTTCGCTGACTTCGACATGGTCGGGGACACCGTGGCGGCCGCCGCATCGTCCAGAGAGCTGAAGGCGCTGGGATGGGAGCACTCCTGCTCCTCCATACCCGCCGCGTACCTCACCGGGTACCTGGCCGGCAAGAAGGCGCTGAAGGCAGGCATCGAGGAGGCCGTGCTGGACATCGGCATGCAGAACCCCAAGCACGGCGGCGTGCTGTTCGCCACCGTCTCCGGGATGAGGGATGCAGGACTCGAGGTGCCCTGCAGCGAGGACGTCCTCCCCGTGGAGGACAGGCTTTACGGTAAGCACATCGACGAGGCCATCGAGGCCGACGTCAAAACCGTGAAAGAGAAGATGGAGGTCGAGTGATATGGATTGGATCCCGAAGACAAGACTGGGACAGATGGTCCTGAACGGCGAGATCACAACCATGAGCGACGCATTGGCCACGAAGCTGCCCCTCCGCGAGCCGGAGCTCGTGGACATCCTCCTGCCGGACCTGCAGGATGAGGTCATCGACCTCAACATGGTCCAGAGGATGACCGACTCCGGAAGGAGGGTCAGGTTCGCCGTCACATGTATCGTCGGAAACGGCGATGGTTTCATCGGCATCGGAAGGGCTAAGGGCAAGGAGGTGGGACCTTCTATCAGGAAGGCCATCGACAACGCCAAGCTGAACATCATTGAGATCAAGAGGGGCTGCGGCTCCTGGGAGTGCGGGTGCGGTCAGCCTCACTCGCTCCCCTTCGAGGTCATGGGCGAGTGCGGATCCGTCAGGGTCTCCATCAAGCCCGCACCCCGCGGAATCGGTCTCGCGGTGGGCGACGTGGCCAAGAGGCTGCTGGACCTCGCCGGAGTGAAGGATGCCTGGGGATTCGCCAGGGGTAACACCAAGACCAAGGTGAACTACGCCATGGCGACCTTCGAGGCGCTCAGGATGACATCCACCCTGAGGGTCACCGAGGAGCAGGCCAAGGAGCAGAACATCGTCTCCGGACCGGTGGGAATCACCGTCACCGAGACTGACCCCGACTCGCTGGAGGAGTGAAGATGGCATACGCAGTTATCCGTGTTCGCGGCCAGCCCGACGTTAACAAGGACATCGAGTACACCATGAACCTCATGGGACTCTACAGGGTCAACCACTGCTCCATCGTGCCGGACAACCCGGTCACCAAGGGCATGCTGCAGAAGGTCAAGGACTACGTCACCTACGGTGAGGTCTCCCCCGAGATGCTGGCACAGATGATCCGCGTCCGCGGAAGGCTCTCCGGCGACCGCCCGGTCACCGACGAGTACCTGGCCGAGAACTCCGACTTCAAGACCATCGACGACTTCGCCAAGGCGATCATCGACGATGACTACAGGATGAGGGACGTGGAGGCCGTGAAGCCCGTGTTCCGCCTGCACCCTCCCGTGAAGGGATACGAGGGCAACAAGCGCTCGTATAAGAACGGCGGAGCCCTCGGCTACAGGGGCGAGGCGATCAACGATCTCATTGCCAGGATGCTGTGAGGTGTGAGGGATGCCTAGCAGGACCAAGAAATTCAGGGGTCTCAGGACCCACGGACGCGGCAAGAAGGCTGGACGCGGAGCCGGTATCATCGGCGGTCACGGCCAGGCCGGATTGGGCAAGACGAAGAAGATCCACATGCTGAAGTACGACCGCGACCACTACGGGCGCCACGGATTCAAGAGGCCCCAGTGCACGGTCACCGCCAACTCCACCATCAACGTGGGGGAGCTGGAGGAAAGCATCGAGCGCTTCGTCCAGATGGGAGCTGCCACCAAGGAAGGCGACGGTTACGCCGTCGACCTGACCATGGTCGGCATCGACAAGCTCCTCGGCACCGGAAGCATCGGCATCAAGGTCGATGTGACCGTGGATGCCGCATCTGCCCAGGCCATCGAGAAGGTGGAGGCCGCCGGCGGTTCCATCGTCGGAGCGTCCGGAGAGGAAGAGGAAGAAGAGTAAGCGGGGAACGGAGATGACGGAAGAGACGGTCAGCAGGCTGTACAAGCTCAAGCCGATTTCGGACAGGCTGCCTGCCATCAAACGCCCTGAGGGCCACGTGCACTTCAGGACCAAGATGATGTGGGTCATAGTCGTCCTGGTCATCTACTTCGTGATGACCAACGTCTACATCTACGGACTGGACCAGTCCGAGACGCTGGACCTCTTCGCACAGTACAGGACCATCATGGCCGGATCCTCCGGATCCCTCCTCCAACTCGGTATCGGGCCGATCGTCACTGCATCCATCATAATGCAGCTGTTCGTCGGCGCGAAGATTATCAAACTCGACCTGACCAACAGGAAGGACAAGGCTTGCTACCAGTCCGTCCTGAAACTGGTCGTCATATTCATGATACTGTTCGAGGCCATACCCCAGGTATTCGGTTACCTGGTGCCCTCGAGCAACTTCGTCAGCACCTTTGGCGACTTCGGAGCCAAGGCGCTGATAGTATTGCAGCTGTGCCTGGGTTCGTACATCGTGTTCCTGATGGACGAACTGATCTCCAAGTGGGGTATCGGCAGCGGCATATCGCTGTTCATCGCTGCGGGAGTGGCACAACAGCTGTTTACGGGTATGTTCAATTGGTATGCCGTCGACTCGTCGGCGGCCATGAGCCTATCCAATCCGCCTGCGGGAGCCATCCCGAAGGCGCTGTATATCATCGCCAACAGCTCGTCCTCCGAGATGGCGGGAAGCTCCTACGAACTGCTGTTCCTGGGTCAGCCGAACCCCATCGTGGCACTTATCGGTACCATCGCGATCTTCATGCTGGTGGCCTATCTGGAGTCTACACGTGTGGAGCTGGCACTTGCCCATAGGGGGGCAAGGGGAGCCAGGGGCAGGTATCCCATCAAGCTGCTGTACGCGAGCAACATCCCGGTCATCCTGATGTCCGCCCTGCTGGCTAACATCAGCATGTTCGCCCTGCTGTTCTACACCAACGACTTCCTCAGCGGCATCCCGCTGCTGGGAGGCAACGGCAACCTGGGATACTTCGAGGACGGTTCGACGGCGGCGGCGGGAGGTATCGTATGGTATCTGTCCGCACCAAGCGGATTGACGGGCTGGCTCATGCCGATGATCGATCCCGTCGGGTATCCGAGTACACATACACCGTTGCTACATCTGATGCATGTCCTGATCTACTTCAGCGTGATGGTTTTGGGTTCGGTGCTGTTCGCCAAGTTCTGGATCTCCACGACAGGCATGGGTGCCGATTCCGTCGCCAGACAGATCCAACGCAGCGGTATGCAGATGCCCGGATTCCGCAGGGACCCACGCATCCTGGAGAGGGTGCTTGAACGCTATATCCCCACCATCACCATCCTGTCGGGTGCCATCATCGGTGCCCTGGCGGCCGTGTCGGATATGATCGGAACGGTGGGTAACGCTACAGGAACCGGTGTGTTGCTGGCGGTGAGCATCATGATCCACTTCTACGAGGCCATGGGTCGCGAGCAGATGATGGAGATGCACCCGGTGATGCGCGAGTTCCTAGGAGGTGAATGATGCCGCAACAACCTGAGATGCCCGAGATGCCCCCCATGCCCAGCATGATGCCCATGCTGGTCAGCATGCTTCTCATCTTCGGTCTGTACATAATCGATGGAAGCGACCACATCGTCGGAGGCCTGCTGAACTACGTGTTCGGAGTCTTCGACTTCGGTGGTCAGTATCCCGTGGTCACCCTGATGCTGGTGGGCGGCATCATGGCCACCCTCACCACCCTGCTCAGGGCGTTCACCACCGACATGCTCTCCCAGGCCAAGAACCAGGCCATCATGAGCGCGTTCAACAACGAGCTCAAGCAGGCCAGGCTGGAGCAGAACATGTACAAGATCAAGAAGCTGACCGCCGTCCAGCAGCAGCTCATGGCCAAGAACATGGAGAGCACGTCATCCATGATGAAGATCATGCCCTACACCATGATCATCGTCGTCCCCATGTTCCTGTGGGTCAGGTACTTCGTCGGTGTGACCCTGGTGGACGCGGGTAACGTCTTCGTGCACTTCCCCTGGGCGGACATGGTCAACCTGAACTCCTCCCTGTGGTTCATGCCCATCTGGATCATCACCTACTCTCTGATCAGCATACCGCTGACCCAGATCCTCAACAGGGTCATCAGGGGCTACAAGTTCAGGAAGCACCTGATGGAGATCGAGAAGGTGCAGGCCATCCACGAGGAGATATGAGGATAACCATCAGCGGACCCCCCGGGTCCGGCAAGACCACCGCATGCAGGAATCTCTCCGAGGCCCTCGGACTCAAGTCCGTGGTCTTCGGTCAGATCTTCCGGCAGATGGCCGCCGACCGGGGGATGTCCCTGGTGGAGTTCGGGGCCCTGGCGGAGCAGGACCCGTCCATCGACCGTCTCATCGACTCCCGTATCCTGGAGATAGCCAGGGAGCACGAGGACATAATCCTGGAATCAAGGCTCTCCGCCTATATGCTCGCACGCAACGGGATAGACGCCTTCAAGGTGTACCTCTCCGCCAGCCCCGAGGTCCGCATGGCCCGGGTGGGCCTGCGTGAGGGGGAGACCGCGGAGCAGGCCGAGAAGGCCACCCGGGAGAGGGAGGCCTCCGAGGCCAAGCGGTATATGATGTACTACGGCATCGACATCACCGACCTCAGCGTCTACGACCTGGTTCTGAACACCGACGACCTGGATCCCGACCAGGTCCTTGATGCCATTCTGAAAGGGACCTCCAGATGCTGACCAAGGACCCGGATGCGCCCAAGGACAGGTGGGGCAAGCGCCCCTCCGACCGTACCGTGGGCGAGTTGCTGTCATTCGGCGTCATCGCCATGGACAAGCCCTCCGGTCCCACATCCCATCAGGCCACCGCCTGGGCCCGGGATGCGCTGCACGTTCAGCACATCGGACACGGCGGCACCCTGGACCCCTACGTGAGCGGGGTTCTGCCCATCTGTCTGGGCAAGGCGGTTCGTCTCACCGACCTGGTATTGTCATCGGATAAGCAGTACGTGGCCACTATGCGTCTCCGCGGAGACCATCCGGAGGAGAGGGTGCGGGATGTCATGTCCAGATTCCAAGGGCGCATCTATCAGATGCCTCCGGTGAGGTCCTCGGTGCGCAGACAGCTGAGGATCAGGAACGTCTCCTCGTTGGACGTCCTGGAGGTTGATGGTAGGGACGTCCTTTTCAGGGCGGACTGCGACGCCGGCACATACATACGCACACTCTGCACCGATGTGGGCGAGGCGTTGGGGTGCGGAGCCCACATGACGGGACTGAGACGCACCCGCTCCGGTTCCATGACGGAAGCGGAAGCCCACACCCTGCAGGACATTAGGGACGCATACGTGCTCTGGCAGCAGAACGGCAGGGAGTCGTGGCTGCGCTCCATGGTGCTTCCCGGAGAGGTGCTTGTGGAACCTCTTCCCAAGATCATCGTCAAGGCGACGGCGGTGGATGCCATCTGCCACGGTGCGGACCTTTCCGTGAAAGGCATCCACAAGCTGGACGAGGACATCCGCAGGAATTCGCTGGTGGCCATGATGACCGCCAGGGGAGAGTTGATCGGTCTGTGCAGGATGCTGATGTCCTCCCAGAAGATCATGGCCTCGGACCAGGGTGTGGCGGCCAAGACCGACCGTGTGATCATGTCCCCGGGCCATTATCCGAGGATGTGGCGGTATTCCACCGACCTCGACACCGAAGATTGAATAATGCGCAACCGCTTGCACATGGGGAGGATGCGCACATGTCCCTGCTGAATCGCAAGTCGGTACTGCTCCCGGAGACCTCGTTCCGTCTGGGGGAGCTGGATTACAGCATCCCCGGATGCTACGACAACATACACACCTATCCGCTGGAGGCGAAGCCCGGAAAGGATGTGTTCATATCGGTGAAGGCGTCCATGCCGGTGGACATATCCCTGGTCGACGCCAAGGGGATGAATGTGAAGTTCAAGCAGGGTGTCACCGAGGACACCATAGGTCCGGTGCCCTGCAAGATGAAGGGCATAATGACATTGATCGTGGGTATACTCGCAGGCGACCGTTCGGACGTCACCGTATCAGTGTGGATGGAGTGAGATGCAGAAGCTGAATGTCAGACGGAGGCCGCGCCAACGGCCGGAACCCAACCGGACCATACCGATGGCCACCGCCGAGGACAAGCTGCTGGCACTCGTGTTCTTCGTCTGTCTCGCCGTCATCCCGGCGGCGGCGTACATCTACACTCTCTTCGTCTCTGATCCGGGGTTGCTGCTACCGGCGGCGCTGGTCTCACCCTTCGCTGTCATCGGATTATTGGTCTGCTTCAGGACCCACAGGTTCCTGCTGATAGCGCTGCTGATACTGGTGAGCGTGGTGATGCTGGTGCTGAACGTGAACGTCGTTTGGATACTGGTACTGTGCTACATCACCGTCGGGGTCATCGGTGTGGCGGCGATAGTGTCGGTGTTGCAGCGTCTGCTGTTCTACCGCGTGGTCTGCTCGGTGGAGTATCTCAACGTGAAGGATCGTCTCACCCTCTGGGACAGGGTGGTGGCGTTCCTGTTCAACATCTCGGGTGACCTGGACACCAGGAACATCACCATGGACTACAACCTCCGCAGGGCCTCGATCCCGTGGAAGGAGATGTGGTCCACCATCAAGCTGGCCTTCATGATCGGCATGTTCGTGTGGATCTACATCTGCATGAACCCTTCGTGGATGGGATTCGAGTCGTATTCGGGCATACCGGTGTACTTGTTCTCGGTGATGCTGTATATCCCGGTGCTGGTGATGCCCTTCTCCATATTCCTGTCCCTGAACGTGAGGATCGAGACCCGTTACAAGGACTTCACATTGTATCAGGGTATCAAGGAGACACTGAAGAGGATGGCCATCCCCATCTTCGCCGCGTTCATCTTCATCCTGCTGGCGGTGAACCAGAACGGGTTGGAGGATGTGCTGTACTTCATCGTCCTGTCGGTGTTCTTCAACCTCTTCATCAACGGCGTCTCCTGCCTGGTCTACTACCGCAACTTCGAAGGCAGGGTGGTGGACGACATCGTGGCGAAATGGAGGACGTTCCGTCCGGTGGACATGATGGTGGAGGTGGATCCCGACAGGGGTGCGGGATTGGGGGACGTGCCGGACACCCCCAAGAGGGATGCCGACACCCACAGGGAGTTGCGGTTCCCCGATTAGATCATGCTGTCGTTGGCCCTGCCGGGCTTGGACAGCGATTCGATGATCTGGCCGTAGATCTTGCCGGCGGCGTAGCCCTCGGTCCTGTTCAGGCCGATGAGCTCTGGTTCCTCGTCGGTCCTGATGTTGACGATGCACTTCTGGTAGTTGCCGTCCAGGGAGACAAAGTACCTGTCCAGGTCCGCCTGTGCGATCGCCAGTACGATGTCAGACATGTACTGGATCTCCTCAGGGGTGAGGGACTTGTCCGGGCGGATGGTGAAGGCGTGGGTCTCGGTGCCTCCGTTGAAGAGATAGGTCACCTCCGACTCCTTCACGTAGTCGACGAACCTCTCTCCGTTCTCGATCTCGGAGGCCAGTTCCATGATGCGTCTCTTGAAGACGTCAGCGAATTCGACGTACAGGGCTTCCTCGCCCAGTATCTGCCACATGTCCCCCGTATCCGTGAATTGATAGATAACCGTTCGCCGTGCATCGGGGGCATGAGCCAGCGGGGGATATGTTCCCGTCGGTGAGGATATAAAGGTTTAATACCGAACCCTCCATGGAGGGACGGATTCACATGGCTGAGGATTTCACGGTCACGCCCTGGGAGGTCACCGGGGACATCGACTACGACGTGCTGCAGCAGAGGTTCGGCACCACCCCCATAGACGACGGGCTGCTGAAGAGGCTGTCCGGTTACGGGGACCTCCACTACATGCTCAGGAGGGGGATCTTCTACTCCCACAGGGACCTGACGGTGCTCCTCGATGATTACGACAAGGGCAAGCGCTTCGCCCTCTACACCGGCAGGGGGCCGTCCGGACAGACGCATCTGGGTCATATCATGCCGTGGATCCTCAACAAGTGGGTGCAGGACGTCTTCGACGTGCCCATGTTCTTCCAGATGACCGATGACGAGAAGTTCCTGTTCAAGGACCTGACCCTTCACGATACCACGTCGCTGGCCTACGAGAACGCGCTGGACTTCGTGGCCCTGGGATTCGATCCGGAGAAGACCAAGATCATCGTGGACACCAAGAACATCGACCTGCTGTATCCCATCGCTTTGAAGGTCTCCAAGAAGGTGACCTTCTCCACCGCCAAGGCGGTGTTCGGATTCGACAATTCCACCAACATCGGACAGATCTTCTTCACCTCCATGGAGTCGGCCCCGGCCTTCCTGCCCACCGAGCTCTACGGGAAGGAGACCCCCGTGCTGATCCCCTGCGGTATCGACCAGGACCCGCATTTCAGGGTCTGCAGGGATGTGGCCCCAGGTCTTGGATACCCCAAGCCCAGGATGCTCTACTGCAAGATGTTCCCCGGACTGGGAGGAGGGGACAAGATGTCCTCCTCCGACGAGAATGCCACCATCTACACCACCGACACCCCCAAGCAGGTGAAGAAGAAGGTGGGCAGGGCGTTCACCGGTGGCAAGGTCAGCGTTGAGGAGCAGCGCAGGGATGGGGGGAACCCCGAGGTCTGTGCTGTGTTCAAGTATTGCTTCTATATGTTCGAGGAGGACGACCGCCGCATAGAGGAGATGGCCCGCAAGTGCAAGGCCGGGGAGATCCTCTGCGGCGAGTGCAAACAGTGCCTCACCGAGAAGATAAACGCCTTCCTGGAGAGACACCAGGCCAAGAGGGAGGAGGCCAAGGAGGTCGTCGGACAGATGACCATGGATGGCTTCAAGTGGTGATTCCGATGACCGACATCAATCTCAGCTACAACGAGAAGAGACTTCTGCTGGCACTTGACAGGGCGGGAGGCAGTGCCACCCCCGCGGACATGGTCGCATCAGGGGATTTCTCCCTGGAGGTGGAGATCATGGGCGCGGCGTCCTGGCTGGAGTCGAAAGGACTCGCTTCGGTCTCCGAGGAGTCCACCTCATACTACGTGCTCGGAAAGGGGGCCGGAGAGCTCCCCGAGAGGAAGGCCTGCAGGCTGATCAGCGAGGCCGGAGGAAGTCTGAGCATGGCGGATCTGGCACAGCGCATGCCGGGAGAGGACGGCATAGCCGTGGGCTGGCTGAAGAGGAAGGGCCTCGCGGACATCACCGCGGTGGACGGCAACAGGATGCTGACACTCACCGATAAGGGTGCGGAGTACCTGGTGTCCATAGGCGCGGATGAGGTGCTCCTTGAGAAGCTGGCACATGGCCCGGTACCCGTCTCAGAGGTCGATGCGAAGATCGCCAAGGACCTGAAGGGCAGACAGGGTATGATCGCCGAGGAGACCGTCACCGTCCGCACCATATCCGTCACCGATGCCGGCAGGGATCTTATCCAACGGGGCATCGAGCTGAGGGAGGAGGTCACCGACGTCACCGATACCCTCATCCAGAGCGGGAAGTGGAGGGATGCGGAGTTCAGGCGCTACGACGTGGGGACGTTCGCCCCCGCTGTCTATCCCGCCAAGAAGCACCCGCTCTCAAGGCTCGCGGCGGACGTGAGGAGACTGTTCACCGACATGGGATTCACCGAGTTCGACGGCGAATACGTGCAGCCGTCCTTCTGGAATCTCGATGTGATGTTCATCCCCCAGGACCACCCCGCCAGGGAGCTGCAGGACACATTCTATCTGGAGCATCCCGGCAAGATCCATATCGACGACGAGGATCTAGTGGCCACCGTGAAGGCGATCCAGGAGAACGGGGGCGACACCGGATCCACCGGCTGGGGCGGGACCTGGTCCAGGGAGATGGCCGAGCAGGCCCTGCTGAGGACGCATACGACGGTCAACAGCCTAAGGTACATCGCCGAGCACCCGGACGCCCCGCAGAAGATGTTCTCCCTTTCCCGCATATTCAGGAAGGAGTCCATCGATGCCACCCATCTGCCGGAGTTCACTCAGATCGAGGGCATCATCATCGACGAGAACGGGGACTTCGACATGCTGGTCTCCCTCATCAGAGAGTTCTACGCCAAGATGGGATTCGACACCATCCGCATCAGGCCGGCATACTTCCCGTACACGGAGCCGTCCCTGGAGCTGGAGGTCTTCTTCAACGGCAAGTGGATGGAGCTTGGCGGCGCCGGCATATTCCGCCCAGAGGTGGTGGCACCATTCGGTGTCAAGCATCCGGTGCTGGCCTGGGGATTCGGATTCGAGAGGCTGGCCATGCTGAAATGGGGCATCACCGACATCCGCGACCTGTACATCTCGGACATCGACGATCTGAAGTCCAATCAGGTGCTCTGACCCAACTCCTTCAGCAATTCGGCGGAGCGGGCCTTCCACCTGCCTCCGCCGGCTTCCCCCACCTTCACCGCCAGGCGTCTGGCCTCGTCCAGGTCGCCCTTCTCCTTGGCCAGCAGTGTCCTCACGTACAGGTGCTGTGCGGCGGCGGCCACGTTGTTGCGGCTCATGATCGACGCGGCCGCAACCATCTCCTTCTCCGCCCTCTCGATATCGCCCAGTTCGATGTGCGCCTCGGCGAGCATCAGAGCCGCCAGCACATTGCCGCTGGCGGTGATTCTTGTGGCTATCGCTTCCGCATCGGAGTGCTTGCCCTCGGCCTCGTAGATCCTCACCAGGAACGCATGACCCAGCTCGTCGCCGCCTTCGGTATCGATGAGTGCGTTGGCAAAGCCCTCGGCTTTGTCCAGCCACCCTTGGTTGATGGAGACCTCCGCCTGTACGGTGAGGACATCAAGCCTCAGGTCGTCCTTGACCTTGGATATGGATACGATCGCCTCATCCAGGGACAGGTCATCCAATACGCAGATGTCGTCCATCCTGCGGACGATGATCTTGCAGGCCTCCCAGTTCCTTCCCGCTCCGATCAGGTGGTAGATCATCTCCATCTCGCGGTCGGTGTCCGAGAAGCTTTCCTTGGGGGACTGGTCCGTCCAATAATCGGCGGCGAAGGCGTGCCATTCCCGAGCCTGATCCGGGAACGCATCAAGATATCTGGCACATAGCTCTCTGGACACCGCCGTGTGACCGAGCACGTCGGTGGGTATCACCGAACGCTCATGGTCCGGGATGATGGACATGGGCACCGACATCCTGAATACGCAGGCACAGCCCAATGCGAAGCGATCCTTCTCCGGCAGGTTCTCGAACACCACCTCCGGGTCCTGCCTCTTCAGGTCCAGGAGGGAATCCACCTCAAGTCCGGCCTCGGCGACTTTGGCCTCCACCTTCCTGGCCGCCTCCAAACCCTCATGGGTGAGGCTGTAGCACTTCCGCTTTACCTTGCCGCCCTTGATGCGGACCTGGTCCTCCCGGACGTTACCCCTCTCCCTCTGCTTCTTCAGCTCCAGCGATGCGTGGGCACGGGAGATCCTGAGGGAGGATGCCACCCCGTCCTGTGTCAGGTCCCATGGTATGTTGAAGTATTCGGCCGGGTCCACCCTGCGATATTTGTAGAGATGCAGGAGCAGCCTCTCTCCGATGCTGAACTCGGTCATCGCAGAACGAACGATAAGTGCCGTTATTATGGTTTTGAGGTTTAGTACTTCAAAGTCGCACGCGAACGGCATGCGGACGCCCCTCAAAAGTGGTTGTGATCTAAGACAATCGTTCGTAAGTACCGTATAATCACCTTTATGACGGTACCTTCCGATTCGTCATCTGGGTGTTCGAATGAACATGAGGAACGTGGATTTCGGAGAGCCCATGGATGTCAACGACATACCTGCCAGGCCCGGTGTCTACATGATATGCACCGAGTCCTCCGGCGGCATGCGTGTCATCGGGGTTTATTGGGCGAAGGACATGGCGAAGGATTCCCTGAGCAACCCGTGGAGGGACCAGTGGAAATCCCACATGGACAAAGGCATCTTCGCCTATGTTTCGGAGGAACCCTACAGCGAGAGGGATGGGCCGCTGATCTGCGGCGACATCGTTACCACAAGATTCTACACGGTTCCGTGCTACGATCCGCCCAGAGAGGATTGGTGAATATGTCGAGCACGGTCATTGCAAGGATGAAGGTCTGCGGTAAGACCAACAGGGTCACCGTCACCCTCAGGGAGGACGGGGACACCATGGATGTGGACATCAAATCCGATTGTCCCCACGTGAAGGACTACGCTTCCAAGTTGAAGGAGATCCACATGTCGGACGTGGTCAGCTACGCCGGCAGCAAGGTCGAGGATCCGGAGATAAGGGCATCGCTTTCCGTACCCTGCCTCACGCCCATCGCCGTCTTCAACGCCGCCTGGATGGAACTGGGCATGCTCTCCAAGGGAAGGGCGAAGCAGATGGGCGACAACTGCGTGGACTTCTCGGAGTGTGATTGAATGGGAAGGCACGTGATGGAGGCCCTGGGGATGTCCAGGGTGGTGTACGAGGACGGCAAGGTCGTCGAGGTCACCGAGCCGAAGGTCCGGAAATGTCCGCTGTTCAGGAAGCACAGGGGCATCGAGGAGCTTAACGTCGACACCATCTGGGAGAACATGCAGTATCGCGCTGACACATTCGGCATGTGCTCGGAGAACCGCCAGGTGCGCATGGGGTACTTCCTCAGCTTCGGTATCTCGGAGATAATGAGCATGGCCCTGGTCAAGGGGGAGGTAGATGCGGTGGTAACCGCGGCGGACGGTTGCGGCACCTGCGTGCTAACCGATCCCGAGATAGTCCAGGGGATGGGCGGAAGGGTTTCTGCGATAGTGGAGACATCCCCCATCAAGAGCGTGATCGACGCCATCGGTGCCGATAACGTGTTGGATCCCGAGACGACGCCCATCGACATTAGGGCCGGTGTCGCTCTGGCGGATGAGAAGGGATATCGCCGTATGGCGGTCTCCGTGGCATCCGCTGCGGATGCCAGATATCTGAGGGAGACCTACGGCGACAGGCTGCTGATCTCGGCGGTGCATACCACCGGCATCTCCAAGGAGGATGCGGAGACCTACTACCAATACTGCGACATCATCACCGCCTGCGCCTCCAAATGGGTGCGCGAGCTTGCGCAGGAACATGCCACCATACAAGCGGGCACCTCGGTGCCGGTGTACGGCGCATCACAGCGGGGAAGGGAGATCATCCTGCAGAAGCTGGAGGAATTGGGCCGTACGGAGGATCATGAGCTGAAGGACGGTCCGGAACCGTTGTTGTGAGGTCCATCCAAAGATTTAGTTAAACCTAAATCTTAAATACTTTTTAGGTCATCCTAAAACTGTGACCCACGGAACGGAAAGGAGCATACTGAGCCAGTGCGCACCTACGCTGGCCGGCGTGAAGATGGGATCCCTGGTCAAATTCGACTCAGAGGTATGTGACTCCGCACTGGGGATCCTGGCCTCCTATGAGAGCATGGATGTTGGAACCAAGATACTCCGTTCCGTAGGGTCATATCTTTGCTTGGTATACAACAGGGAGATGCTGACCCATTCGCTTTCCGACGATAATGTGAGATCTTTCCTGGTGTCGGTGGGCTATCCGCAGGATCTCACCGTGAGTGATGCGTTGGACATACTCGCGGAGAGGATGTCCATCGGTATTCCGCATGAGGTGGGCATATTCCTGGGGTATCCGCTGTGCGACGTTGAGGGCTTCCTGAGACACCGGGGACGCAACTACAAGTGCATCGGCTGCTGGAAGGTCTACGGTGATGTGGAGTCCGCTCAGCGCATGTTCGGTAGGATCCGCAAGGCAAGGACGGACATGCTGCGGATGCACGATATGGGTGTGGCAGCGGTCTGATTCTCACGAATTTCTATATAACGGTGTTCGAACGTTGGATATCCAATATATATACTCTGTATAATCGGATTATATACCTCGACGAATCCCAAAAACATCGTATCGAATCTCGCAGGCCGAAGCCTTCATGGTTGCGAATGATGTAAAAATAGTCATAAAAGTCGTAAATATCTAAAAAAAGATAGGAATTTTACATTTGACGTGTCATTTATTAGCACGATTGAGATAAACTACCGTTAACATCCTACAATGAGCAGGGTTTTTCTAAACTTATGTTAATAAATGGTGTTAATTCAAGATCCCGAGTTCACAGGGGTTAACACCGTTGATTTTTACAAATAACCGACTCAAAAAGTTAAGTTTACTGTACAACCAGAAAAAAAGGTTTTATCCTGCATGTATACAATACAGTTTCCAAGACGCACAGTGCTCCCCGGTTCGTAAAACGAGTGGGGAGCGAGAACCTGTGCCCGGTCATGTGTGTTCGGAACACGCGATAAGGGATTGCTGAAAAGCGCTCGTACCACGAGGAGATGCATGATGAATCACGACGTTCCGGGTGTAACTCTTAACCCCGTTAGGGGGGGGGGGGCCCGGCATGAAGGGCAAGTTGGCGGCATTCGTCGCGGTCATGGCGGCAGTCATGATGCTGTCCGTGATACTTGTCCCGCTTGCTGGTCAGGCAGGCGTATCTTCACAGCAGACCCTGCAGACCACGGGCGACGGCCAGGGGCAGGACATCACGTATCACTACGGATCCGGTAAGGATGAATCGGTCACCGTGCATTACGACGGGATCGCCGCCACCGAGTACAACCCTGAGTTCTGGAACGGAAGCGTCACCGGCGTGAGTTCGCAGCCGGCTAATTGGGTGGGGCCGTCGGTAACCTTCGATAAACTGTCTTTCACAAAATCCACATCGTGGTCGTTCTGGTGGAATTCATCGGCAACCTTGGCCGTCTCCGTGCCCGAAGGGACGACCGTCACCCTCGTGTCCGGAAGCAACATACAAGATAACGGCGACAACACCTTCTCGACCACACGGCGCACGGGGAGTTTGACATTATCATTCACGGTGGACAGCGTGACGGTCAACAAGGTGTTCGCAGGCTGGAGCACCACCGACGGCGGCAGCCTGGACTACTATCCAGGGGATGTGGTCCCGTCCTCCGTGACCGATCTGTACGCCGTCTGGGCGGAACCCAGCATCTACGTCAACGGTACGAATGAAGGCCTCAGTCAGGGAAGCACCACGAGATGGGTTGTGACCTTCGACACTTACAAGACGATAACATCTTCGTCGATCGATCCCACAGTGGACCGCGCACGTGAGTCCAAACACAGCGACAGGATGTTCGTCGACATCATGGTCCTCGGGAACAATATCAGTTCCAATTCGATAGAGACCAAAGACCCCTGCACCATCCGTTCATCCAACGGTAGCAACATCACATTCGCCACCATCCGTCTGGGCGGGGACACGATCTTCGACAACATATCGCTGACATCGAACCGGGATCCGACCAATCACGGTGACAACAGTTCGTCCGGAATCTTCGCCAACGGGCACAAGCTCATCCTCGGTACGGGCATAGGCACCGAGGCCACCGCCCATACCCGCGCACCGCAGGTGTTCGGCGGCAGGACCTCTGCGGTGACCTCTGCCGTGATGACCGACAAGGAGATTGTCTCCGCGGACACCGCATTCACCACCCGCCCCGATCTCGGCACGTTCGTACTGGTGCACAGCGGAGTCTATTACAACCTGGTCGCCGGAGGGGTGAACGCACCCATCGGCAGCAGCAGCGTCCATCTTTCCACATACATGGTGCTGAAGGGAGGGGTGGTCCTTGATACCGTGGTCGGCGGGTCCGGTTCCGGTCAGGATAATACCGATGCCAGTATCTATGGCGAGGCATCGCCCACGACCACCTACGATCAGGGCGGGACGTTCATCTACGCCCTGGGGATCAAGATGCCCGGGGACCAATACCACGAGAAGCAGGTCGGCACCGACATCGCCGGATCCCTGGGATTCACGCTGGACGAGTCCACCATCATGGAGGGCGGCGGCAGCGGAAGACTGGACAGCAGTAGCAGTCTCAGATACAATCAGATCCATGGTTCCACCCACATCTTCCTGTCCGGGGATTCGGACATCTGGGATGTGCAGGCCGGTAACAGGAGGGGTATCTCCGGAGCGGATTTCGCTTACCTTGAGATCTCCGGGAACGCCGTGGTACGTCACGTCGCCTGCGGTACCATCACAGACGGGAACCGCCATGCCGACATGACCAGTGTGGACGCGGTCCGCATAGTGGTCCGCGACAACGCCAGCGTGGCCTCCGTCTTCGGGGCCGGGTACGACACCTGGTATTATCCAAACTATTCCACAATGGACGATGCGATAAGCATAGACGTCCTGATCAAGGGCGGCACCGTGGGAAGCGTCTACGGCGGAGGATACCGCGGTAGCATCACCGTATCCGACGGCATAGCCATAGAGGTCTCCGGAGGGACAATACTCGGTGACGTCTTCGGGGGCGGAAGGGGCGGTCTGGACAAGATCATGCACTATGCCGACGGGACCATCTATGGAGAAGCATACCTGGATTCCACCGGAAAGTCCGAGGTGAACGGCAACATCATCATCGCCATAACCGGGGGAGAGATCCGTGGTAACGTCTATGGCGGCGGAGAATCGGTTCCCAAGCTGACCGCATACTCCAACCTCACCCTCACGAACCATCCTACATCCAACATCACATTCAACTCCGCGCCCAACAACGTGGCCGCAGTGAACGGCAACACCTCCGTCACAATGTCCGGCGGAGTGGTGAAGGGAAGCATCTACGGCGGCGGAAAGGGTGTGCTGAAAGAGAACGGCACGATCTATGATCAGCCGATGCAGGTTCCGGCCCTGAAGGGGACCTCGGGATCGTACGAATACGTGGATATCCTCTGGAACGACAACGGTGTCCCCACCTACGACACGTCGATGAGCTATCTTGGATACGCCGCCGTGTCCGGTGACACATCGGTCTCCGTATCTGCCGGCGCCGTCGTCGAAGGCAACGTCTACGGAGGCGGCAGGGTGGGGAACGTGGGCGGCGACGCATACGTCTCCATCGGGGCTTCCGAAGTCAAGACCGTTATCGGCGGCAGCGTGTACGGCGCGGGACTGGGTTCGCAGTACTCTGACGACTACGGATTCGTGGGAAGCGGCTCTGTCACCATAGCTAACGGCAGTATCGGCGGCAGCGTGTACGGCGGAGGGGCCTACGGTTCCATGAACGATGTCGCCGGGGCTTCCGGGGATGTGCACGTCATCATCGACGGTTCCGACATCACGGGTGATGTCTACGGCGGCGGCAGAGGCTCTGCCGCCATCACAGGCCAGGGGAACGTCAACGACGTCACGATGACGGTCACCGATTCCACCGTCAGGGGAAGCATCTACGGAGGAGGAGCTTACGGAACATCGGCATCCGTGTCGGCGATCATCACCGGCTGTACCGTGGACGGCAGCGTCTACGGCGGAGGACTGGGTATCGCCAACAGGGTCTCGGTCACCGGTCCCGTCTCTCTCACCCTGGATGCCACCGAGGTCAAGGGCGATGTGTACGGAGGTTCCGCCTACGGTATCGTGGACGGCGACATCGCCGTGGAGCTCCGCGGAGGCAGCTATGCGGGCACCGTCTACGGCGGAGGCCTGGGAACCGCGAACGTCAGGTCCACCGGGGCCAAGAGGTCCGTTCTGCTGGACGGGGCCAAGGTCTCCAATTCCGTATACGGAGGTTCGCGGATAGGTGTGGACGGCATCGCCGACACCGACGGATATTCCATCGTCACCATCCTGGATGCAGAGATCGGAAGCAACGTCTTCGGAGGCGGGTACCGCGGACAGACCTGGGGCAACACCTATGTGTACATCGGCTGCGACGAGAACGGTGCACCATCAAGCGGGAACATCATCATCGGACTGTCCGTCTTCGGCGGAGGCGATGTGGGTGAGGCCACCTCGGGTGATGAGCTGTTCAACACCGTCCTGGTGAACGGTGATTCCGAGGTGGTGATCGACGGGACCAACGCGAAACTGTCCTTCAGCCACAGCGTGTTCGGGGAGGGCAACTCATGCCTCACGGACGGTAGCACCGTCGTCACCATCCGCAACGTGAAGGGTCTGACCATACAGTCGATACAGCGTGCGGATTCCCTGCACATGTACGGGTCGGAACTCACCTTCACCGGAAGGAACAGCGGCACCTCCTCAAGTGCCAGCGAACTCTACAGCTTCTACGCCATCGACTACATGGAACTCATCGGTGGTACCATACTCACGCTCAATGCCCCTCTCGGCGAGGTCGGCGACTTCTTCAGCATGGTCTCGGACGGGGTGCTCTCCACAGCTACCTCTCCGATCAACCGTGTGTATCTGAATGAAGGAACCGTGTTCAGTCTGGCCAATTCGAACGGATACGGCCAGGTCTACGGATACACCATATTGTCCCTTCCGTCCATAGAGATCTATTACGGTGCGTTCGCTTACGGTTCCGTCGATTCCTCGGGCGGTTTCGTCACCGAAGAGGACGGTATGTACAGGGAGCTCCAGCGCTATGAGCTGACCGATCCGCTGTGCAGCTACTGGTGCATAGTCGGTGCGGTCGAGATCACCACCTCCGCGGTCTTGAAGAACGATCCGAGCCTCGGAGATAACGCACTGATCGTGGAGAACATCACTGCCGGTCTGCCCATGGTATCTGCGGGTACCACCCTCCTGTACACCGGGGGGAGCTTCACACCCAACTCGATGGGTTCGTATTCCTTGGTGCAAGGGACTCCCACCACCCAGAGGCAGCTGGCCGTCCTGATGGGATCCGGCGGCGGTACCACATTCAACGGCGGCAAGGGAGTCTACATCCCGGACGGTTCGTCCGGCACATCGGTAGCCGTCAGAGCCGACGCGACCAGTGTTACTTCGCCCACCATATGGCTGTCTGTAGAGGGTCTCAACCCCGCCTTCTTCGGATATGTGGGAACGGTGACCATCCAGTTCAGCGAGGTAATGATCTCCGATTCCAGTACGGAAGATGAGCAGTACGTGTTCTTCAACACCATCAACCTCTCCGTAGAGATCTACCTGGAAGGAGAGACATTGCCCACCAGCGGAACCCTGGGGATCGATACCGTCAACGGCGCAGGTTCCAGTGACATGGTCATGCCTCCGGCAGACAAAGAGGGTATCCTCTACCTGAAGTCCGTCACCATGAACGGCGGATCGGCCATATCCATGAGCAGCGTCAGCAACAGGGAGGGCAGCAACGGATGGAACAGTTCACATTCCACTTGGACGTTCTCCGCCGACACATCCGACAGGATCCAGATCGGTAGTTTCAACGGAAGCTTCCCGTCGACCATACGTTTCGCCGTCGAGGGATTCGACCAGTCGTCATGCTCGTATGTGTTCGAGTTCGTCGCTGAGTTCAATGATGGTACAGAACATCCTTTCACCATCACTGTCGAGGTGGTATCCTACCCGAATGTGACCGTGACCTTCGTCGATTCCCGTCAGAACGTCACCACCTCGATGCAATTCCCATACGGGAGCATCATCACCTCGGGCGACGCCCCTCAGACCCGCGGTAATTTCATAGGCTGGTACTATGACGAGACCTTCACTCGCGCATTCAACTACTCGACCCCTCTGACCGGGGACATCACCCTGTACGCCCGTTACATGTTCACCGTCACCTTCGACGAGATGTACGGCGGCAGGACATCCACATACTACCTCCCGATGGGGTCGTCGCTGACATTGGACAACCATGGCAGCAAGGACCCGGTGCGCACAGGGTATGTGTTCACCGGATGGTATCGCGATAGCGATTGTCTCGTCCTCTGGGACTTCGATAACGACAAGGTCGAGGACGATGTCACCCTGTATGCCGGCTGGCAGCCCAGAGGGATCATACTGGACTTCTACCAGAGTCACGATTCCACAGACCCGTTCCTGACATTCGATTCCAAGTACGGCATATCGTTGGATGACACCTTCGGGGAATATCTGGCACAGGCCGTTTCCGAGTACGTCAGTAAATTCGGTGCAGTGACGGCCGGCGTGCTTACGTGGACCGTCCATGCCACCGGTGTCCACACCCCGGTGTACAGCGACAACGTGATCACCTACACCATGGTCACCGTCATCGGCGAGGAATGGCACGTCAGCATCCACGGGAACATACTGTACGATCCGATAGAGGTGGTGCTGGAGTCCACCGACTACGGTGTGGAGATCTCCCCGCCGTCCTCGTTCTACGTGAGCCCCACCGACGGGTATTACATGATCACCCCCAGCGGAGCGGAACGTGTGGGATACCGTCTCACCGGATGGACAATCGTAGCCACTGGCGGCTTCCACATCGTGGGCCACACCATTTCGATCCCCGCATCCGAGATCAAAGACTATCTCTCGGGAGACGGGAAGATCCACCTCACTACCTCCTGGGAGCGCCTGTCATACATGGTCGTGGTCATGAAGCCTTCCGGAGGAACGGTCTTTGCCAGCATCCTCACCGAGGACGGAAGGGAGTACGGCGACGAGTACCCCACATACTACGCCTTCACCGCATACTACGGTGACAGGATATCCCTCAGCTATACCTCTGAATCCGGATACCACTTCGTCGGCTGGATGCTAAGCAAGGACGGGGATATAGACGACACCTCGTCGCCGACCACCACCATGACCGTTCGCGGAGATGCCAGGGTGGAGGTGCAGATCAGCGGTCTGCAGAACGTCACCATCCGTCTGTCTGAGAACGGTACGGTGCCCCTGGGCGGTACCGTCACCCTGATAAGCGGCGACAGGACGTACACGCCCCGTCAGTCCGGCACCTCCGGCAATTACGGTATATACAGTGTCAGCGCCCTGCTGGGCGAGTACACCCTGCGCTACACCGATTCCGACGGTGATTACATAGATATAGCTACGGTCAACGTGGTCACCGGCGGCGTCACAGTCTCCTACGAGATCGTCTCCATCGACGTTACCTCCGATCCGGAACTCGATCTCGGGGACTTGCCCGCATACGCGATCCCGGGAACCAAGGTGGACCTCACCGTCCCCCACGGGTACGCGGTGACTAAGCTGGAGCGCGTGTACGACAACGGACGCCATGACATGGGCGCCGTGTCATACTTCATAGTGCCAGACACTCAAAGTACCGGGTTGACGGTCAACGTTTCCCTCGAGGCGGCGAAGTATACGATAGAGTTCGTCATAGACGATTACAAGAACGGTGACCAGACCGTCTCCTTCGACGGCATCCAGAGCATCATCATCACCTACAGTCCCGACGGCATGGTCTATCCGACCCTCCCGTGGGTCACGCTGGACGGCTACGACCTCAACTCCCTGGATCACCCCACCACCAGCGAATACTCGTTCCTCGGATGGTATCTTGACGAGGACTTCATGTACAGGGTCCAGTCCGGGGACGCTTTCCCGGAGGAGAATGTCACCCTGCACGCCCGCATAACCCTGAGGAGCGAGGTCATCTACAAGGTGGAGGTCTACCTGCAGGAGATCGGCGGCAATTATCCGAGCACACCGATCGTCATCGAGACCACCGAGCTCAGCGACCAGTATGTGGGTTGGAGGCCCAACTATCCCGGATTCAAAGAGGAGAGCACCGACTATCAGAGCGTTGTCGTCGCGGAAGGGATGGACTCGATCACTGTGAAGATGGAGAGGGCCAAAGGCACCGCCACCCTCAAGTTGGACGGAGGTTCCGTCGTCGACGCCAACGGCTGGACCGTCAGCGGCAATACCGCGACGAGGGAGGTCTGGTTCGGCGAGACCGTCGAACTGCCTACGGTGGCCAAACTGGAGAACGTGTTCGACGGCTGGCAGATCAACGGCGCAACTGTATCAAGCATACAGGTAGGCCAGCAGTTCTGGGACCAGAAGAGCAACACCGTATCCGTGGAAGTGACGGCGAAGTGGACCGTCAACGAGTACGAGCTGGTGTTCTTCACCATGTACGGTACATTCACCAACGGGCAGTCCAGGATAACCGTCAGCGTCCCGTACGGTGCCCCGCTCGCATCGTATCTGCAGGCCCAGCGTCAGGCTCTGATCCAGTCCGATACCGATCTGTACCTGAACTTCGACGGCTGGGAGATCAATCAGGTCACCGTCGCCGACGATGCCGTCATGCCTGCTACGAATATGGATGTGCACGCCACTTGGGTACCCAAGGATGTGAACATCACCGTGACGGGTGACGAATACGTGTCCCTCTCCGTCTCCGGCAACAACCTGTCCGGAAGCGACGGAAAATACGTCTCAGTGTTCGACAGCGTCATCGATCTGGCACTTCTGTTCGATGATGGGTATTCCTTGTCATCGGCCTCCGGCGCGTCGGTGAAGCCCGTCAAGGTCAGCAACACCCAGTTCAGGTGGACCGTGCCTCTTAACGCGGACAACGTGACCGTCGGAGCTGACGGGACATTGTCGCTGAACCTGAACATCCAATCCGTCGAGTCCACCGTCACTGTGAACTACGTGATCAACAGGGTGGTGGCGGACAGCCTCTTCCAGAACGTTCCCTCCGGGCAGGAAGTGGTCCTCAGGAACCTTTCCGGCATAACCGGTCTCAAATTCGACGGCTGGTATCTGGATGAGGGCAGAAGCAACAAAGTCCAGGACAACAAGATTCCCGCTTCCACATCACAGACCACCTACGTGGTCTACGGCTGGCTGGAGTTCGCCAAGACACCGACGGTCAACATAAACGCACCGTCCCTGTCCCTGGTCAACGAAGTGTACGAGGGAACATACGACGGAAGCAATCATGTCCTTTCCGCCACCGCCGATGCGGGCGTGGATCTGGATGCACTGAGGGCCACCGGTCTGGACTTCGACATCGTCTACACGATCACCTGGGACTCCGCCGCCGATGATTCGGTCTCCGTCATCTTCGCCGGCGAGTATTCTTATCAGCTCACCGCGGGGGCCGCCCTGTCCATCGAGGGCACCGTCGCGGACACCTCCGATCAGTACGGTGACACCGTATCGATCTCCATAGACAAGGCGAATGCCACCGCCGTATGGAATCATGAATCGTCGTACACATACAACGGCACCGACCGCATATCCACGGTCACCGCGCATTTCATCGGGGCCGACGGCAGAAGGTATCCCCTCACCGTGAGTGTGAATGCCGACGCATTCCGCAACGCGGGCGAATACACATTCACCGCAGTCTCTTCCGATACCAACCATGAGGTAAGCAACCTCACCCTGGAACTCACCATCGCGAAGAGGCCTCTGACGATAACCCAGAGCAACACATTGACCTACAGCGGTCAGGCTCAATCCCCGGAGTTCAAGGACGACCGTGTCTCCGGTGACACCATCTCCTATTCACTCACCGGTTCGGAGACCGACGCAGGCACGTACACGATAACATTCGGCACCCTGTCAGGCGCCGATGCAGGCAATTATGAGCCTCCGACCAGCGTCACATGGCGTATCGGACGTGTCTCCGTCTCCGACATCACATGGACCGTGAAGGGAACTTACACATACACGGGACAACCCATCGTCCCTGAGGTGACGGCTGCCGGGACGGCTGCCGACATGCAGTCCGGTACCGATTACCGTACCTCCGGAATCCAGGGCATGAACAACGTCAACGCCGGCACGGCATATGTGCTGGTAGAGGGTATCGGCAACTACTCAGGTACCTGGACATTGGAGTTCCAGATCGGGAAGCAGACGGTCCAGGTCCCGTCTGTCGATGAGGTCCCCTACACCGGTTCCCAGCAGACCAACCCCTATGAGGCTCTCGCCTCAGAGGGCGGATTCACCGTATCCGGCACTGACGTTGCTGCCACGAACCCCGGTACTTACAAGGTCACCCTCACGTTGACCGATACCGCGAACCGCGTGTGGTCCGATGGTACCGCGTCCATCGAGGCAGAGTGGGTCATCGATCAGCCCTCTCTCGCCACCGTTCCCGACAGCGTCACCCTCACATACAACGGACGGACCCAGACCGCATATTCCGACGGTACGGGATACACCGTGGTCTCCGGCGGCTCGGGATCGAAGGCCGGTGAATATACGGTCGTCCTCAGGGTGGCTCCCGGGTACGTCTGGAACATCGATACCGTGGACACCGCGGACAAGGAGGTCACCTGGACCATCGGCAAGGCCGGGTCTATAACGGTCACCGCCGATTCCGATACCAAGAAGTATGACGGCTCACCGCTGATCAATGATGGATTCACCTACACTGGCACTCTCTACAACGGAGACACCGTGGAGGCGGTTATCTCCGGGACCATCACGAATTTCGGTATCGCAACGAACACCGTGGTCTCGGTGAAGGTCGTCAACACCGCCGGCGAGGACGTCACCGACTGCTACACCTACGGCACTCATGTCAACGGTGAACTGAGCATCACCAAGAGGTCGGTCACCCTCACCTCCGCCTCGGCCACCGAGACCTACGACAGGACAGTTCTGCTCCCGCAGATCGTCACCGTCACCGGCGACGGGTTCGCCGCAGGCGAAGGCGCAACCTACAAGTTCACCGGCGGTCAGAAGACCGTCGGCACATCCGTCAACACTTTCGACTACACCCTCAACTCCAACACCCTTGCGGCCAACTACGATATCACAAAGGTCGAGGGCACACTGACCGTCAACTCGGTCACCCTCACCATCCAGTGGGGAACGACGGAGTTCAAGTACAACGGTAAGCAGCAGATACCGACCGCCACCCTCAACGGCATCATCGACGGCGATACCGTCGGATACAAGACGTCCGTCAACGGCGGTGCGGTGAACGCCGGCAGCTACACCCTCACCATCTCGCTGGACGGTGCGGATGCCGGCAATTACGTGTTGTCCTCTACGGATCACACAACATTCACCATCGCCAAGAGACAGGTGACCCTGGCATCCGCTTCCGAATCTAAGCCTTACGACGGAATCGCTCTCACCAACGGGAACATCACCGTCACCGGCGACTGGTTCGCCGACGGGGAGGGTGCGACGTACGATGTCACAGGTTCCATACTATTCGTCGGCAACGTCGTCAATGCGTTCAGCTACACTCTGAATCCCGGCACGTTGGAGGACAACTACGAGATAACCAAGTCTGAAGGGACCCTGACGATCACCAGGCACGCCGGTATCACGGTCACTGCGGATTCCAATAGGAAGGACTACGACGGCACGCCGTTGACCGATGGCGGATATCAGATCACTGGCACACTCGCCCAGGGCGATAGCATCAGCGTCACCATCAGCGGATCACAGACCACTGTGGGGTACTCGGCCAACACCGTCACCGAGGTGAAGATCACCCGCGACGGAGCGGATGTGGCGGATCAGTATCAGTTCGTCAACAGGGTGAACGGTACGCTCACCGTTGTCACAAGGTCTCTAGTCAACGAAGACTTCAGCTTCACTCCCGACAGCCACGTCTACACCGGCAGTGCGATCACCGGAACATTGTCCCCCACCAATTGGACTCCTGCCGACGGTGATTACTCCGTACGCTACGAGGACAACACCAACACCGGCACCGCAAGGGTCATCGTGACCGGTTCCGGGAACTGCGAGGGTGAGATCGAATACACCTGGGTCATACGGCCGAAGGCTGTGACCATCACCTGGAGCGGTTACGAGTACGTCTACAACGGAAACGATCAGAGACCCACGTTCACGATAGGTACGGGCATCGAGGGTCAGACCCTGGATGTCGAAGGCCTCACCGTAACGATACACGAGATGATGTCGGGTAACGACCTCGGTGAGGTGTCCGGATCCGTCTCTGTCGGAAGCTACCGTATCATCATCGAGTCCCTGAACAACGATAACTACGTCCTGCCGAGCAACGCACACCGCGACTACAGCATCAACGCGAAGCAGTTGACGGCATCCCAGAGCAACTCTCTGACTTACAACGGGCAGTCCCAGTCTCCCACGTTCAGTCTCTCCGGTGTGGTGGGCAGCGATGACGTCTCTGTGAGAACCGATGCAGGTGGGGTCAACGCAGGCAGCTATGCCGCAGACATATCGCTGACCGGCGATGCGGCAGGCAACTACACGCTCGCCTCCGACTCCGTTAACTGGTCAATAGCCGCACTGTCCATAAACAGTGCCAGCATCACGATCTCCGGCGATACCGTGTACACGGGACAGCAGATCAGACCCACTGTGGACTTTGTCAAGGTCGGAGAAGTTGTGGTCACAGGCTACGATGTCTCTTACGGACTCAATGTCAACGCCGGAACCGGTACCGTCACCGTTACCGTGCCCTCCGGAGGCAACTTCTCCGGCTCCTGCACCGAGGAGTTCGAGATCGGCAAAGCGACCGTTTCGATATCTTGGGGCGACAAGGAATTCGTGTACAACGGCGGCACCCAGTATCCGACATACACGCTTACCGGTGTCAACAACAACGTCCTGACGGGATCTCACAGGATAACGCTCAGCGGCACCGAGACCAGTCCGGTGAACGCCGGCAGCTACGTCATCACCGTGACGTCAATCTCCAACGGCAACTACAAGCTGCCCGACGACGCATCGACAGGGTTCACCATCGCCAAGAAGGAGGTGAGCATCACTTGGAACACCACCTCCTTCGTCTACGACCGCACGAACAAGACGCCCACGTTCACTGCGGAGACCGGGGTCTCCGGAGAGACCGTCTCCCCCGGTATCACCGTGTATCTTGGCGGCAGCGTCGTCACATCCCATTCCAACGTGGGAACGTACACGGCCGGGCTGACCTTGGACCATGTGAACTACGTCCTGCCTGCCGACCGTTCCACAGAGTTCTCCATAACCCCCGCAACGGTCAACGTGAGCCTCAGCGAGACCTACTTCCCCTATGACGGGCAGACTCACACCGTCACCGTCTCCTCCTCCGGAATAGTGGGCGGCGACAATGTCATCGTCAGTCCCGCCGGAACGCTCTCCTCCTCCGCTGCCGGTACCTACACGGTCACCTTAGAACTGGTCGGAAACGACGCAGGGAACTATGTCCTGTCCCACCGGTCCCTCAGCTGGACCATCGGTTCGTTGAGTCTCGACGACGCCAAGATAGACTATGACGAGACCTCATTCGAGTATGACGGCACTCAGATCAAGCCTACGTTCCAGATCTACGTGGACGGGGTCCTGATACCCTCGGGTCACTATTCCGTTACGTACGGTGACAACACCAACGCCGGCACGGGAACGGTGACCGTTACCGCAACCGGTTCGAGCTGCACAGGATCCAAGGGATTCAGTTTCGTTATCGATCAGAGGTCCGTCACCGCCCAGAGCGTCACTTTGGTGTACAGCGGAGCCGAGCAGTGCCCGGAGGCTTTCGATCTCGACAGGATCGTCTCCACCGGTGGCGGCAGTGACGATGTTTCCGTCAGGATCATCTCCTGTACGTCTCAGACGGATAAGGGAACATACAGTGCCAGCATCGAATTGACCGGTGACGATGCAGCCAACTATCAGCTCACCTCTGATACCGTGTCCTGGGAGATAACCGCCCGCGGAATCACCGACGGTGTCTCCATCGACAATATTGAGGATGTCGTGTTCAGAGGCACCAACATCACCCCTGACATCACGGCGACGTTCGCCGGTTCCACCTTGCAGAAGGACACGGATTACACCCTCGGATACACCGCCAACGTGAACGTCGGAACGGTCACAGTCACCGTCACCGGTATCGGCAACTTCACCGGCAGTACGACGCTGACATTCGATATCACGCCCTACACGGTCACCATCGAATGGGGCACCGTTACGGAATTCACATACAACGGCGAGACCCAGAGGCCCTCGTTCACGATCCGCGGTGTCAATGTGACGCTCATTGGCACGTACACGGTGTCCGGTGCCTCCGATACGTCCAGGAACGTGGGAGAGTACACCATAACGATCACCGGCATACAGGGGAACACCCTCGGCAATTACGAACTGCCCACCGACCATTCGAAGGGATTCGAGATCCTTCAGAAGGAGGTCACCATCCAGCAGAGCAACGAACTCGTCTATAACGAGGGTTCACAGAGTCCGGAGTTCAGCATCGTCGGTCTGATCGCAGGCGATGATGTGTCCGTCTCTACTACCGCGTCGGCGACCAACGCCGGGGACTACAAAGCACAGGTGTATCTCATAGGCACCCACAGCGGCAATTACAGACTGGTCTCCACCGAGGCAGACTGGTCCATCGCCAAGGCGAGTCTGGGTCTTCACCTCCTGGTCGAAGAGCTGGAGACCGATACTCAGAAACCGATCATCCTCACGGAGTCCTTCACGGAGAAATACGGCGGTACGGTGGAGTGGGTCTCTCATGATTTCGATGAGGAATACATCTTTGTTGCGGACAACGTGATATATCCGAAAGCCAAGGGGAAGGCTGTAGTTGAGGCCTTCATCTCTGGCATGACAAATTATGAGGATGACGGCTGGATCATCGTCGTCACCGTCCACGACGCCGAGATCACCGGTGTCACCGTCAAAGGCTACACAGGCGTCTATGACGGCCAGGAACACAACATGGTCGAAGTCAGCGGCGTCAGCAGGATGTTCAATATGGCGTTCAGCACGAACGGTACCGACTATGTGAGCGAGATGCCCAAGGTCCGTGACGTGGCGGACAGCGGCACCGTATACGTGAAGGTGGAAGCGCCCGGATTCGTTACAACCGTCTTTGAGGCGACCGTGACCATCACCAGGGCTTCCGCCACCGTGACATGGGGCGGGTTGAGCACCGTGTACGACGGCAGTGTGCAAACGGTCACAGCGCACATCGGTACCGATGAGTTGACTGTGTCCGTGTATCAGAACGGTGCTGTAGCGGAATTCAAGGATGCCGGCACCTACAACGTGATCGCCGATATCTCCGCATATCTTGACAACTATTCCGTCAAACATGTGATCGGCACCGCGGTGATATCGAAGAAACCGGTGGATGTGTCCCTGTCCTCCGAGAGTCTGGTGTACACCGGAGCGCCGCTCGCGGTCACCATTGACCAGTCCGGGCTGATCCAGGCAGATATCGACGGCAAACTCGTCGGACTTTCCCTGAGCGGCGATCTCGTTGCGACCGATGTCGGAACGTATGAGGTCGTCGTCAGTCTCACCGGAAGTGCCGCCATCAACTACACCATCGAGAATCCCACCGTCAGCTGGAGCATCGAGCAGCGCTCCCTGTCGGGTGCCACGGTGAGCATAACCGGCGGTGACTGGGTCTATACCGGTCAGGCTATCCAGCCCACGGTCACCGTGGACATCGAAGGTGTGGACTTCGCCTCCAACGACTACAGGGTGGTGTACACCAACAACGTGAACGCAGGTACTGCCACCGTCACCGTGGTCCCCGGGGACAGCGGCAACTGTTCCGGTTCGGTATCGGAGACGTTCACCATCGCCAAGAAGACGCTGACGTTCACGTCTCCGGACGGCAAGAAGGTCTACGACGGCACACCGCTGGTGGATCTCAACATCGTCGCAAAAGGATTCGTCTCCGCCTCCCACGGATTCACCGCCACCGTCACCGGTTCGCAGACCGATGTCGGAAGTTCGGATAACACATTCACGGTCATCCTCACCGGAGGTGCCAGCACCGCCAACTATGATGTAAAATACGTGTACGGGACGCTAGAGGTCACTCCCGCCACCATCGAGGTGGCCTGGAATGTTTACGACATGACCTACGATGGTAAGGAACACACGTTCTCCCCGTTCACCAATGGCATCATCACCGGGGACACTGTGGTCCCCACGGTGGTGATCACGTACAACGACGGAACCGTCGCTTCGGCCGTAAACGTCGGGGAATACACGATCAAGGTCACCGGTATCACCGGTGCCGATGCCCGGAACTATGAGCTCGGAGGCACCCTCGAAGCATCCTTCGAGATCACCAAGGCCAACGCACAGATCGTGTGGAGCGGGGTCGACGCCACATACACCTACGACGGTACGGACCGCAAGGGTGAGATAGAGGCCGTGTTCCGTGACACCAGCAACAATGCGGAGTACGATCTCACGATATCGTACGACGGCTTCACCGAGTTCAGGAACGCAGGATCGTACACATTCACCGTGGACATCAGCGGATATTCCGCCAACTACGAGATCACCGGTCAGACCGAGGTCACCCTAACTATGAACAGGAAGGCCATCTCCGCGGAACAGACCAACAGTCCCACGTACAACGGAATGGAGTTGAGACCGACCTTCGAACTGAAGAATCTGGTCGAAGGTGACATTGTCGATTATGTGATAATCTCGGGTGGTTCCGCGGTCAACGCAGGTACCTACACCGCGACTATAGGGCTCACCGGGGATGCCGCAGGGAACTACAGCATACCCTCTCCCACACTTGCCGCCAGGCCTACCACCGTCGATCAGTATCAGGTCGACTGGGTCATCGGGAAGCTGTCCATCTCAGGCGCGGACATCGTGATCGGAGGCTATGATGAGGTGTACGATGCCAATCCGAAGACTCCCGGAGTCACCGTCACCATCGCCGGCATCACCCTCGGGCCGACCGATTTCATCCTGTCATACGACAATAACATCAACGCCGGTGAGGCGAAGGTCACCGTCACCGCCACCGACAACAGTAACTTCACCGGCAGCGAGGATGAGACATTCTCGATCGAAAAGAGGAAGGTCACCATCACGTCCGGATCCGCAGATAAGTTGTATGACCGCACCCCGTTGACGGACCGTTCGATAACGATCGACGGATTCGCCAACGACCACGCTGTACAGATCGTGTGGAGCGGTACGATAACCGATGTCGGTACGGTCGACAACACTTTCACATACACGCTGATCAACGGCGCATCCGCCGACAATTACCATGTCACCGTGAAGTACGGCACCCTGGAGGTGACCGCACGTTCGCTGGAAGGCGCAACGATCGCCGTTGCGGGGGGCAGCTGGACCTACAACGGTTCGGATATCGAACCCGGCATAACATCCGTCACCATCGCCGGCATCACCCTCGATTCCGGCGAGTACAGCGTAGGATACACGAACAACCGTCATGCGGGAACCGCTACGATAACCGTGTCCGCCTCAAGCAATAATTTCAGCGGAAGCGCAACCGCAAACTTCGAGATTGAACCTGTGAGGATCACCGTCACCTCGGAAAGTCTAAACAAGGTGTACGACGGATCCGCGCTGAACAATGGTGAACGCGATGTCACGATCACGAACGGCAGCTTCGTTAGCGGCGAGGGATTCACCTGGACCTTCACAGGTTCGCAGACCGCCGTGGGCAGTTCTCAGAACTCGTTCACCTATGCAGCCAAGGAAGGTACTATCGCCGACAATTACCGTGTCACCGTAAAGTACGGCATCCTGGAGGTGACCGTCAGGAATCTGTCTGATAACGACTTCACCTTCGCACAGGATTCTGAGATTTACACAGGTTCCGAGATCGAGGGGACTCTGACAGCGAACGGATGGAATCCTCAGATCGGCGATTACAGTGTCTCTTACAGTGACAACATCAACGCCGGTCCCGCAAAGGTGGAGATCACCGCCAGCAGCGGCAACACCGACGGGTCGGTCATTCTGACCTTCGAGATCAAGCAGAAGGATGTCATCGGTGCGACAGTAACGTTGGCGGAAGGCACTTGGACCTACACTGGTTCGGAAATAGAGCCTGATGTGTCCTCCGTCATCATCGACGGACTGACCTTGGTCATCGTCAGGGATTTCACGGTGTCGTATGAGGACAACATCAACGCAGGCACCGCCACGGTAAGGATCTCTGGTACAGGGAACTTCACCGGTGAGGTGACAGCGACCTTCACCATAGGCGAGAAAGTCTTGGAAATCGACTGGGGAACCATCGGCACCGTGTACAACGGAGCGAATCAGGACCTTGATCCCAAGCTCAGTGGAATCGTCGGTACGGATGCCGTGGGATTCGACCACACCCTGACCTCTGGCGGCAGCACTGTCGAACATGTCAGGAATGCGGGCGATTACGTCTACACCATCACCGGATTGACCGGGGCTGCCGCTGGCAACTACGAGTTGCCGGCTGTCCATGTCAAAGAGTTCACCATCGCTAAAGCGACGATCACCGTCGGCCTCGAGCAGTACGTGTTCACCCATACGGGTAATGAGCACACTGTGAAAGGGACGGTTGCCGGCATCTTCGGTGTCGACTCCAGCATCGTCAGCGTGACATTCGGCGGCAGAACAAGCGCCACCGACGCCAATACCACCCCCTATGAGGTGACCGTCACCCTCAGCGGCGAAGGTATCGGTAATTACGAACTGTCTGCGACCACCCTGTATTGGAGCATCGGCGCCCTTGATCTGAGTGGTGCGATAATCCATTGGGTCGATTCGCACGAATACACGGGATCCGCGATCACTCCGACGTTCACCATCACGGTGAACGGTGTGCTGATACCTTCGAGCGACTATGATGCCACTTGGACCAACAACACCAACGAGGGTGAAGCCACATTGGTGATATCTGCAGCAAGTGGCAACGGCAGTTGTACAGGATCCGCCGAGTTCACGTTCACCATCACTCCCAAGGAGATCTCCGCAGTTCAGAGCGGTGAACTGACGTACAACGGCACCGAGCAGACACCGGGGTTCGTCTTGAATGGGGTCGTGGAGAAGGACAATGGTTGCGTGAGTGTCACTCACAGCGCCAAGGAAACCGACGCAGGAGCATATGAAGCGACGTTAACGCTCGTCCTTACCGGAAGTGCCAGCGGGAACTATGTGCTCGAGAGCACCACCGTGGAGTGGAGCATCGGCAGCTACGATATCGCCGGTACCGATGTATCCGTTGGAACAATCGATGATCAGGTCTACAAAGGCTCCGAGATCACCCCCGGCATCAACGCGACGTTCGAAACGTCCGCGATGCAGAATGCGATCCCGATGGTCAGTGGAGTCGACTACAATCTGTCCTACAGCGCCAACGTGAACGTTGGAACGGCCACCGTCACCGTCGAGGGTACCGGAAACTTCACCGGAACTCGTACCGTGACCTTCAACATCACCCAGGCGACGGTGGCGATCGGTTGGGGGACCACAGGGCTCACCTACAACGGACTGAGCCAGATCCCGACTTTCACCATAACGGGTGTGAATGGGGCGACGGTCGGCCGCACGTATCTGATCACGGGTGACAATGTCGTCGCAGGTACCAACGCCGCGATACATGCCGGGTCGTACACCATCTCGATAACCGGACTGGATGACGACAACTACAAACTGCCTGACGATGGAACGGCCACCACGAAGTTCAGTATCGCACCGAAGGAACTGACTGTCATACAGACCAACATCCCGACATACGATGGAGTGCCCCATACGCCCTCCTTCGTCTTGGGAGGGGTGGTCGGAAACGATGACGTGAAGGTCGCGACCTCGGACTCTGCCACGAATGCGGGAACCTATTCCGCAAATGTCAAACTCGAGGGAAGTGCCAGCGGAGATTACACTATCGATGCGACGGCCTCCTGGAGGATCGACAAAGCTTCGGCGACCATCGTGTGGAACGGAGCCGACGGCACATACACCTACGACGGAAATGATCAGAAAGGCTCGATCACTGCGGTGTTCAACGGCATTTCCGATCAGGACCTTGCCGTCACCGTGACGTTGAACGGCACTACCGCGGCATTCGTCAACGCAGGCGAATACACCTTCGCAGTCGATGTCAGCGGCTTCGAGAATAACTACGTGATCACCGGCGACATGTCCGTTACCGTGACCATGCAGCAACGCCCGGTCTCCGCATCCCAGGACGGCAGTCTCACGTACAACGGTTCGGCACAAGCCCCCGTGTTCAAACTGGATGGCATCGTCAACAACGATGTCGTCATCGCCGGAACCACTGACAAGCAGACCGATGCCGGCACATACACCTCCAGACTCTCACTGTCCGGTGTATCCGCCGGGAACTACGTGTTGTCCAACGACGAAGTCCAGTGGACTATAGGCAAGGCCGGCGGTTCCGTCGTGTGGACGTACAACAAGGAGTACACATACAGCGGTGCGGATCATATAGAATCAATCACGGCCGTGTTCAACGGTGTCGGTAGCGAGACGAGCAAGTCCTTGTCATTCGCTTTGGGATCGCCCACGGTATTCAAGGATGCGGGAACGTACGTGTTCATCGCGGATCTCAGCGATTACGAAGGAAACTACGACATTACCGGTGAATCCGTGACCCTGACCATGCACAGGTTGGAGCTTGAGGTAGAGCAGGCAAACATCCCCGTCTATGACGGCAACGGTCACATCCCCTCGCTCGACATCAGCGGAGTCCTGGGTGTCGATGGCAATATCGGTTATGTGATAACCAGCGGCTCCGAGACCGATGCCGGAGAGTACACCGCCACCGTCCTCCTGACCGATGACAATTATGCATTGCCCGGATCGATGACGGAATACGGCGAATATCAGGTACAGTGGAAGATCGAGAAACGTTCGATCGCCGGCGCGACCATCGAACTCGGTGCTTTCGACGCGGTCTACGACGCGAAGCCGAAGGCACCCGATGTGATATCGGTCACGATCTCCGGGCTCACGGTCCCGTTGTCCGGCATCGATGTGACATACGGGAACAACACCAACGCCGGTACCGCATACGTGCATGTGGATGCGCAGGGCTGCGCCAATTTCACCGGCACGGCCTACAGGTCATTCACCATCGAGCAGAGGACGATCATCCCGTCCTTGGAGAAATATGGTCTGACCTTCAACGGAGGGGAGCAGAATGTGGTGACCGGATACAGCGGTCATGTGGACGGTGACGACGTCATTGTGAATTTCACCGGCACCCTCAGTGCCACAGCGGCGAACGGCGACTACAGGGTGTACGTCTCCTTGGACGGAGCGTCCAAGGACAACTACAGGCTGTCCGCTACGGAACTCGTATGGCACATCCACCGGTTGGATATCGGCGATCCGTCCGTCAACGTGAGTGATGTCGCTGACCGGGTCTACACCGGAGTTGCGATCATGCCCGACATCTCGGCATCGGTCGGAGATTACGTATTGACCTCCGGAGTGGACTACAGCCTCGCTTACTCCGGGGACAACATCAACGTGACCCCCAACGGTGTCACCATCAACGTCACCGGAAGTGGCAACTTCACCGGCGAACGCACCGTGACCTTCCAGATCCTGCCGAAGGACCTGAAGGACGTGACCGGAGCGGACTGGAGGGTGGACGGCAGCTATGTCTACGACGGTGCTGCGCACGCGGTGACGGTCTCCAACCACGCCGGCCTGTTCCAGGGCAATGACTACACGGTATACAGCGACGCAGTCGTTGCGGGTTCGCATTCAGCCATCATCACAGGTGTCGGCAACTATACCGGAACGGTGGGTGTCGGATTCATCATCGCTCCGGCGCCCATAGACGGAGTGACGCTGGACAGGAACGAATGGACTTACACAGGCGTGCAGATCAGGCCTGCCGTTACCAAGGTCACTGCCGGAAGTTTCGATCTCGTCCCGGGAGACTACGACATCACCTACGGAGAGAACGTCAACGCCGGTACCGGTACCGTCACCGTCCAGGGCAAAGGCAACTACGGCGGCAGCTACGTGGTCAGGTTCACCATCTCTGCGATAACCCACGAGGGTGTGCACATCGCGCCTGTCGGGGACGTGGTCTACAACGGTACCCTTCAGAGACCCGGCATCACCGCTACCGCCGGGGGCCTGACGCTGTCCGAAGGTCGCGACTACATACTGTCCTGGAGCGACAATGTCAACGCCGGCACCGCAACCATAGTGGTGGAGTACACCGGAAACTACACAGGATCCGAGAGGGTGACCTTCAACATAGTCCCGAAGCAACTCACCGAGGGCGACATGACCTTCGTTCCCGACAGTACCGTGTACAACGGATCGCCCATCAGGGGTGTGCTGAACGCCGAGGGATGGTACCCGCAGACGACGGACTATTCCGTATCGTACAGGGGCAACGTCAACGCCGGTACCGCGACGGTCACCGTCAGCGGTGTCGGAGGCAACGTCATCGGTTCATTGACGTTCACCTTCGTCATCGATCCCATGGACATCGCGGATGCGGGTGCGAACTGGACAGTAGAGGGCGACCATGTCTACCAGGGCGGCGTTCCCGACGTCACCGTCACCAACGATATGGGTCTCGTCGAGGGTGTCGACTTCACCGTATCGGTGTCCTCCGTTCACGCTGGATCCTCCACCGTCACCATCTCCGGTATCGGCAACTACACCGGCAACGTGTATCTGGAGTTCCAGATCCTGGAGCGCCCCATCTCCTACGGCGACTTCGACGTGGATTACGTCAACACCACCTACGCCGGCGTGCCCATCGAGAAGCCCGTGGTCTCACTGAACGGGTTGGTGCAGGGTGTGGACTACAGGGTCACGTACATCGACAACCTGTATCCCGGACTGTCCACCATCCGCATCGAGGGTATCGGAAGCGTCACGGGTGTGCTGAACTACTACTTCACCATCCACAAGGCGCCGCTGACCATCACCGCCGACGACGTGGTCTATCGGATGGGACACCCCGGTCCGAACCTCACGTACACCATCGAAGGTCTCAGAGGCGATGATACCGCAGAGTCGCTGGCACAACTGCCCGTGCTCAGAACGAACTTCACCGGCACCCAGGGCATCGGCGTCTATGACGTGGTGCTGCAGGTGTTCGAGGACAGGTGCTACGACATCACCTTCGTGAACGGCACGCTGACCGTTGAGGACCACAGGGCCGTGGTGAACTGGGGCTCCTTGGACCTGACGTTCCGTGACAGAGAGCTTGCCATATCGGTGACGGCCACCAACGCCCAGGGCGAGACGGTGAGTCTGCAGTACTCCGTGTACATGGACGGCAGGGAGGCCGTGTTGCTGTATGTGGGCACCTACACCGTGACCGCGGTGCTGCCCGAAGGCTGGGAGCTGGACACCTCTGTGGAGGGCAACACCCTGACACAGACCGTCACGATACACGAGCCGTCGCTCCTCGGCAACCATCTCGGCTGGTTCTTGCTGGTGTTGCTGCCGATGCTGCTGGCGTCCCTGTATCTGATGTGGGACGTGGACAGGCGCCGCCGCTGAGCGTGAGCCACCCCCCTCCCCCCGGGAGGGGGTGCCATCCTTTTTTATCATGGCTTCCGTTAGACCGCGTATGGACACTCGCAGGCTGGCGGCGTTGACGGTGGTGATCGCCGCCGCCCTATGGGGTTCCATCGGCATCTTCACAAGATTTCTGAACGGCCTCGGTCTGGATTCCGTACAGGTCACCGAGGTTCGCTGCATGGTCACCGCAGTGGTGTTGATCGTCTTCCTCCTGATCAGGGACAGGTCCCTGCTGAGGATAGCACCGAAGGACATCTGGCTCTTCATCGGCACCGGGGTCTGCAGCATCGTGTTCTTCAACGTGTGCTATTTCACCACCATCGAGATGCTGACCCTCTCCGCAGCGTCGGTGCTGCTGTACACCGCCCCATGCATGGTGATGCTGATGTCGGTGGTGATCTTCAAGGAGAGGCTCACCAGACTCAAACTGCTGGCACTTATCGCTGCCTTCGGGGGATGCGTGCTCACCACAGGGATAATCGGGGGCGTGGGGGAGATCACCGCCGCGGGGATCCTGATAGGATTGGGATCAGGCTTCGGGTATGCGCTGTACAGCATCTTCGGCCGTCTGGCCGCCGACAGGTACAGCGCCTTGACCGTCACGGCCTACACGTTCATAGTCGCCGCTGTCTGTCTTCTTCCGTTCGCCTCGCCTTTGGAGATAATATCCGCGGCATCCGAGGGCTGGACCGCCATCGCGGCCATGCTCCTTCTAGGCATAGCGGTGACTCTGGTGCCGTACGCATTGTACACCTGGGGCCTCGAGCGCATGGAGCCCGGGAGGGCGTCTGTGATAGCCTTCGCAGAACCTATGGTGGCAACCATCATCGGCATCGCGGTGTTCGGGGAGGTCCTCACTCCCGCGGCCCTGGCAGGAATCGTGCTGATCCTGGCGTCGGTGATCCTGCTGTCCCGTCCGGACGCATCATGAGAGCGAACGGGAATCCATGTCCTTTCCCCTGAGTAGGAAGAAGGCGAGGAAGGCTACGGTGGCGATGAGTGCCAGCACCCCCAACACTGGGAATGTGGTCTTGATATCGGACTCGAACACCATCAGTGCCGCGAACAGGAACGAGCAGAGGAACTGACCCAGATTCAGTAGTGTGCTGTACCCGCCCATGATCCTGCCGGAGGTGTTGGGGGTGACCTGTTCCGCCAGGAGGTTCACCACCGTCGGGGAGATCAGAGCGATGCCCACACCCATCAGGCAGCCGATGATCACCGTTATCGGGATGCTCGCAGGCAGCAGGAACATCAGCAACGACACCGTGACAAGACCCATCCCGCAGGGGATCATCAGGAATCTGTTCATGTGGTCGGAGATGCGCTTGTACATCAGCGTGAACACCGCCTGCACAGTGCCGTGTATCCCCAGGATTATGCCGCTCATCAGGGTGGTCTCGCCCAAAACCTCGGAGACGTAGGTGGGCAGCCTGGTGGGCAGGGAGAACACGAACAGCATGGTCATGAAGATCGTCAGGTACCCGTAGACGATGATGCGCTTGTCGCTGATCCTCTGCATCGTAGATGCGGTAGCATCCTTGCGGGTGGGTTCCCTCAGGGAGACGACCACAAGTGCCAGTATCACGAATCCCAACCCGTATATCAGGAAGGGGGAGTGCCATCCGAATCCAGCCAGGGCGCCTCCGCCGGTCTCGAGGACGAGGACACCGATACCCATGGCGGCGGACTGGTAGCTGAGCACCTTCGCCCTCTGCACCCCGCCGTAGTACTCGGAGATCAGGGCGGTGAGGCATGACGTCAGACCGGCGATGCCCACTCCCACGAAGAACCTGCTGACCAGCAACAGGGGCAGGTCGTCGATGACGTAGCCGGATATCCCCGCCAGCGCGAACACCGCCAGGGAAACGCTCAGGGTCCTCACCTTGCCGAACCTGTCGGCCAACATGCCAACGGCGAAGCCCGTAACGGCTATCGCCAACGATGGCAGGGTGATGATCATGGTGATCCAGATGTCGTCGTAGTCCGGGAAGGCCTCCGAGATCAGCGGCAGCGCAGGCGCAACCGCGGCACCGCCCATCAGGATGAGCATGGATCCGATCAGAAGGGTGATCAACGAGAGCTTGGTAGGCCCGAACTCCCCGGCGTTCATGATGCGTCCATACCTGTGGCATATATATCGGTTTCATAGCGGCGTCCGGGAACCGTCACCCGATAGGGTGATTCGAACATCTTATCTACGATTGTACGATTGGGGAGGGTGATGTGCAGAGTCGGCTACATGGGCATACCCTTCTCCAACACCGAGGCCATGGCCAAGGAGCTCTGCGCTCAGGAGGGGATCGTCGATTACGAACTGGTCCCGCTGATGTCCGCCGTCCACGTCATCGACGCTTTGGTCAAGGGGGAGGCGGACCTTGGGGTGCTGGCGGTGGAGAACGCCTTCGCCGGGCCGGTGATGGAGAGCGTGGATGCGGTGAGGGGTCACGATGTCTTGGTGATGAGGTCCGGATGGTGCCACATCCGTCACAGCGTGTTCACCAAGTCTGCGGATTCGAAGGTCAGGCGTCTGGTGTCGCACATCCAGGCACTGCTGCAGTCCCAGGACAATCTGAAGCGCCTGTATCCCGATGCGGAGTGGGTGGAGTGCGAGGACACCGCATATGCGGCTGAGATGCTTGCAGACGGTACCCTTGATGACGATTGCGCCGCGGTCTGCCGCAGAGACGCCGGGGAGCATTACGGCCTTTATCTCCGCGACGAGGATGTCCAGGACAACCCCGAGAACATGACCCGCTTCGAACTCATCAGGCTCGGATGATCAATTTCAATGTGCCAGCAATATATTGTGCTGTCATTACGTACGATTATTCATAGTCAAAAGTAGTGCGATTCACTACTTTTTGCTAGCAATAAGTAGTGTAATTCACTACTTTTATCTATGTATGCCGAGATTCATACATGATACGAGATGGTGTTCAAGAGGAAGATCGACAACGTCCTTGAGGATTGGAAGCGGGATCCGAACCGCAAATCATTGCTCCTGGCGGGTGCGAGACAGGTGGGGAAGACCACTTCCGTCAGGGAATTCGGCAAGGGTTACGGGAGCTTCGTCGAGATCAATTTAGAATTGAGGCCGAATCTCAGACGGATCTTCTCCGGTGACCTGGACATACATACCATGATATCCAGGATGCGGGACAGCTTTGGCAGGGACGCACTTGTCCCCGGTGACACTCTGATACTGTTGGACGAGATTCAGAGCTGCCCTCCCGCCCGGACCGCGCTGAAGGCGTTCACTGAGGATCCGGATTGGGACGTCATTGCCACCGGTTCGCTGCTCGGCGTGAACTACCGGGACGTCCCGTCCTATCCTGTGGGATACGAGAGGCGCGTACTCATGCATCCCATGGACTTTGAGGAGTATCTCTGGGCCACGGGGGTGACCGAGGACACGATATCGGACGTCAGGGAGCACATCATCACCAAGGAGCCGCTGGATGAATACCAACTGAAACTGATGGACGGGAAGATCCGTGAGTACATGGCGGTGGGCGGTCTTCCCGAGGCCGTGGGTGCCATGTTGGGTGCTGGCAGCATCGAGGCAGCCCGCATGGTGCAGGACCAGTTGAGGGAGCAGTACCGCAACGATGCGGCCAAGTACGCATCCTCCGGTGACCGTAACCGCATCTACGATTGCTTCCGTTCTGCAGCGGATCAGCTGGCGAAGGAGGGTGACAGGTTCAGGTACGGCGATATCGGCAGATCATCCGACCATACGGTCTATGATGGTCCTTCTTCCAAGGTGGGGGCCAGGGAGTACAGGAGTAGCATTGATTGGCTGTTGGATGCGGGCATATGTCTCGAATGCAAGCGCATCAGTGAACTGATGCCCCCTGCCAGGAGCAAGGAGAACCTGTTCAGGCTGTATTTCTGTGACATGGGCATCCTGTCATCCATGATGCCGGGTTCCGTCAGGTCGATATTGGATCCATCGATACCCGCCAACAAGGGTCCGATAGGGGAGAACCTCGTGGCGACCCTCTTGCATACGCACGGCATCGAGCTGTATTATTACAAGAAGAAGACGACGGAGGTGGATTTCATCACCGATTTCGACGGTATCATGACCGCCCTGGAGGTGAAGACAGGCAGCAACACCAAATCGAAATCTCTGGATTCGGTGATGAAGGACGGTCTGGTCAGACGTGGCATCAAGTTCGGTGCACAGAACATCTCCGTGGACGGGAAGGGGGTAGAGACCTACCCATTGTTCGTCGCCGGGTTCCCGGGCTGTCTGTTCGTAAGGAGACCGCTCCCCCATCCGAGGATCGGGGAGTGATGGGGGCCGAGGACCCCCGGGTGTTTCAGAGCATCTCGTCGAGGATCTCGATGGAGCACCTGCACACCTTGGGGCAGAAGTCCACGAACAGTTTGCGCTCGCCCGCGATCTTCATGTCCTCCGGCTTCCTCAGGTCGAGCTGTATCAATCCGGGGCAGGTGATGGCAGATTTGCTTATTCAGTCGTCGTTCGCCTTCTTTGTTGTACGATACCTCTGATTCCTGCTGCGCGGAGCGTTCGGGACGGTGCGCTCCACCAGCCCTTTCTCGAGCATGGGCGCAAGTGCCCTGCTCACCCCAGTCTTCCTGATGCCCAGGAATTCTGAGATCTCCGCAGGACTCCTGCCACCGGGTGTGTCCAGGAAGGTCAGGAGGTCACCATCATTGTCGATCCTGGATGTTCCTTTGGACGCTGCATCGTTGCGATGATTGATGTTGTCCAGAGTCACCGTGAAGGAGTAGCGGCTGACTTCGAAACGAGGCGACAGCCCCGGATACCCGTCATAGCCGTCTATCATGCGTCTTATCCCTCTGCCCCAACCTTCCACGAATCCCGCCAGGAAGAATACGTTGGCCATCGTCGGGTTCGTGGGGCGGGATTCATGGTCGCCGATCAGCGTCTCCTCGGTCCAGCCGTCGGGGATGCCGCCTTGGTCCGCTATCCTGATGCGGTCATCCCATATCCTGATCTGGATTGGTATGTTGGATCCATAATGATTGTGCACGATCGCATTGATGATGGCCTCACGCAGGCTCTCGTGGGGATATGGGAACCTCTCAACCATGTTGAGACCATCGTATGATATCGCGCGGATGGAGTATTTGGTACCGATGAGATCACAGACCTTCTCCGGCATGTAGATGAGCGGTCCGCCCACAATGTCCTGATACAGTATCTCCGAACCGTTCGTTCCTTCGAATCTTCCTATCTTGGCGAAGGACCCGATGATCAATTCGCCGGGTTCGCGATGGAACAGCAGTACGGCAGCACGGGTGACGCTTCCGTTCTGAGCAAGGAGGCCGAATTTTCTTAGGAGGTCCACATCGGGTATGTCAAGGCTCTCCCTGCTCAGATTACCCTTTTCGATGGCTTTTTTTCTGAAATAATCGATCGCGTAGGGGTCCAGGTCGTTTACGCTTACACCCTCCATGGGCAGGTCCGACCATGCGATCCCGATCCTCTTCGAAATCAGCAGATCGTATTCTCTGCCCTCTGCGGCATGTATGGTGTTCCCCGTCTGTATGTAGAATTTCCCATCGAGTTCCACGGGCACGGATGTCTTCCTCACAGTGACGGAAACGATACGGGTGGTCTCGTCCACATCGACCTCGGGATAGATTGCGAGTTTGTTGGCGACGGTATCGGATATCTTCTTCATCAGCGACTTCGGATCCTTGACTCCGACTATGCTGCCGTCGTCATCGACACCGATCATCATCACACCTCCCTCGCTGTTGGCGAAGGCACAGATCTGTTTCAGATATCTGTCGTCCCACTCACGTTTCCATTCGACGCTTTGTTTCTCCATCGCTGCAACCCCCGGAATCGATGCCGTTACAATTTGTTGGAAAAACCCTTCTCCTGCAACGTCATCATATGCATCATATGCATTTATCACATACATCTTTTATATCATATGCATCCATCATTCGCATCTTCTACATCATATGCATAACTCATGCATATGTCGAAGATGTGGTGCCGATCCATCCGGATATCAGAAGGTATGCTCCGGGGGGAAGCTGAGCACCTGGTCCATCACCGCCAGGGCGGCCATTGCCTCCACCACCGCCACCGCCCTTGGGACGATGCAGGGGTCGTGCCTGCCGGTGACGGAGACCTTGGCATCCTCCTTGGACCGGAGGTCCACGGTATCCTGTTCCCTGGAGATCGACGGGGTTGGCTTGAAAGCCACCCTGAACACAAGGGGCATGCCGTCGGACATGCCTCCGACCACGCCGCCCATGTTGTTGGTGGCTGTGACGATTTGTCCCTCGGATATGCGGTATGCGTCGTTGCTCTCGGAACCCCGCATCCTGGTGATATCGAAGCCCTTGCCGAACTCCACACCCTTCACGGCGGGTATGGAGAACATCATCCTCGCGACGCTGACGTCCAGGGCGTCGAACCACATGCCTCCGGTGCCCAGGGGGATCCCGGTGACCATACACTCCACGACGCCACCCACGCTGTCCCCGTCCCTGCCGGCGGATATGATCTCATCTCTCATCCTTTGGTCGAGATCCGCATCGGCGGCCCTGGTCGGGTGGTTCTCGGAACCTCTCATCTCATCGAATCTTCTGTCAGCTGTGTCGCAGACGCCGCCGATGGAGCGGCTGAACGCGGCCACCTCGATGCCCTTCTCCCTCAGGAAGGTCTTGGCCACCGCACCGGCGGCCACCAGCGGGGCGGTCATCCTGCCGGAGAACTGGGCGCCTCCGGCCACGTCATAATCCCTGAATCTGAACAGGGCGGGCAGGTCCGCATGTCCGGGCCTGGGGGTCCTGGCGAACTTGGCGTAGGCGGAACTGTCCTTGTTGCCGTTGTAGATGGTCATCAGCAGCGGTGAGCCGTCGGCGGTCCCCGAAGGGCATCCGTACTCGATCACCACCTGGTCCTTCTCCTTCCTCGGGGTGCCTATGCCGTCGGAGGGCTTGCGCAAGGCCATCTGCCTCTCGATGTAGTCCGGATCGATGGCCGTACCGGCAGGTACACCTTCGAGTATACAGCCGATGCACTCAGCATGGCTCTTGCCGAAGAGGTGCACGCGCAGGGTGTTGCCTACAGAGTACGTATGTTCACCCCCAGCGATGCCAGCTGTTCCGGGAATCCCGGATAGGAGACGTTCCAGCAGCCGTCGTCCTCCATCTCCACCGGCCCGTCCGCCACGATGGACGCGACGGCGGCGGCCATGAACATCCTGTGGTCGCCGTCGTGCTCCACGCGGCCTCCGTGCAGATGCTCCACCCCGTTGATGACGCAGCCGTCATCGGTGGCGGTGATGTCCGCTCCCAGGGTGCGGAGCATGTTCTCGGTGAGGGCGATCCTGTCGCTCTCCTTGAATCTCAAGTGCGGAGCCCCAAACAATCTGCTGGTGCCCTTCGCGGTGCTCAGCAGCACCGCCACCACGGGGAACAGGTCGGGTATGTCGGACATGTCCACGTCCACACCCCTCAGCTCTCCGGCGGAGCAGGTGACCCTGTCGTCATGAGAGGTGACCTCAGCACCTGCGGCCCTGAGGACCTCCATGATCCTCCTGTCGCCCTGGGGGTCGGCAAGGTCCATGCCGTCAACGGTCACGGTGCCTCCCAGCGCTCCGGCAACCAGGGGGAACGCCGCCGACGAGAAATCCGCCGGGACGCGGTAATCGATGGGTGCGTAGCTCTGATGCTCGATGCGGTATCCACCTTCGGTCTCTTGGACGGTGATACCGAAGCGCCCCATCATGTGTGTCGTGATATCGACGTAGGGCTTGGAGACCATCTCCCCAATGATGTTGACGGTCATGCCGTTCTCGGTAAGCGGCGACATCATGATCGCCGAGGACACGAACTGGGAGCTCATGCTGCCCAGGATGTCTATGGCCTTCCCGGACACCGGCCCCCTGATCCTGACGGGCGGTTTGCCGTCGTTGGACGAGCAGGACACACCGCAATTCTCCAAGGCCTCCAGCAGCGGGCCCATGGGTCTCCTGCGGATGGATTCGTCGCCGGTGAGCACGGTCTCCGATGGGAATAGCGATGCGATCCCGGTCATCAGCCTGAGGGTGGTGCCGGAGTTACCAACGTCTATCTCTCTGTCGGGAGCGTGGAGTTTGGGACAGTTCAAATCCACGTATCCGTCATGCTCGGTGACCTCCGCACCCAGGGCGCGGACGGCATCCATGGTGGATCTGGTGTCGAACGAGAGCAGGGGGTTGCTCACCTTGCAAGGTCCGCCTGAGAGGGCGGACATGATTATGGCACGGTGGGTATGGCTCTTGGACGGGGGCGGTGACACCTTCCCCGAAACCTTGCCTCCTTCGAATGCGATCATGATCTCGTCTCCGCCAGGATGTATCTGCCGCCAAGCTTCTTGGCGATGCCTTTACCCTTTCCTTTCTCAGTGATCACGGCCACTGCCGGACCTGTGCCCGTCACTCCGGCCGCCAATGCGCCTAACTCCAGAGCACGCTCCGCCAGGGTGTTGTCCATGCCTATCACGTCGGCCACTATCCTGCCGTTGGCGGTGATGGCCGCCAGGGGGTCATGTTTCGCGGTGTCGATGACCTTCCACATCTCCTCCCGCTTGGCAGCATACTTTCCCACGGAGATCGAGGTCTTCTGGATCGTCTCCTTGGGTATCATGAGCACGGCGTCGTATACCGGCATCTCTCTTCTCTCCAACAGCATGTCCTTGCTGTTGTCGGTGAACACCAACCCTCCCAGGTGACAGCCGCAGGCGTCGTCGAAGGATCCCGTCACCGTCACCTTGGCCTCCCTGGCGCAGTTGACGCCGAGGCGGATCAGCTCGAGGGGGTCCATCTCCACCCTGTGGTAGTCCAGCACCGCCGATATTATGGCGTTGCACACGGAGCTGGAGCTCTTCAGCCCCCTCGAAGGCGGGATCTGGGAGTCTATGGTCATGGAATAAGGCACGGACCTGTCCGCGTGGATGGCCTCCAGGGTCTTCTTCACGCAGATGCGTGCCATGGATTTGTTCATGTTCTTGGAGCCGACGATGTCGATGACCCTGTCGTCGCCCCCTTCCTCGTAGGTCACGTCGGTGGTGAGGGTGATGCCCATGGTGGCGCCGATGCCGCAGGGGATGGCGTTGATCACTGATACCGCTCCGTACGATCTTCCGTGACCGGTCACGATACCGCCTCCCTCATCGCTTCGATATCGGGTTCGATGTCGAACCATCTCCTGAAGGATTCCGCTCCCTGGCCGATGAGCATCTCGATCCCGGGGGCGATGGCGCACCCCTTTGCCTTGGCCGTTTCGGCCAACACGGTGGGGCGGTTGTAGACCATGTCGAGGACTGTCTGTCCCTTCCTCAGGGTGGTTATATCCACGGGGTAATCGGAGCCTCCGTCCATGCCCACCGGGGTGCAGTTGATGATTGCATCGTATGCGCTCAGGTCCTCGGACACTGTTGGTATCAGTCCGAAATCCGCGCAGACCTTGCCGGAGGTCTGCGGGTTCCTCGCCTTCATGTAGGTGTCGCATCCGTTTGATACGCAGGCGTACGCCGCCGCCCTCGAAGCTCCGCCGGAGCCGATTATCAGCACCTTCATGTCCTTCAGCGGGGTGCCGGCCACCTCGAACGCATGGACGATCCCGGCCACGTCGGTGTTGTCCCCAGACAGTTTTCCGTCACGGTTGACGATGGTGTTGACAGCGCCCACCTCCATGGCCAGCTCCGTGGTGGAATCCAGATAGGAGATCACGTCCTGCTTGTAGGGGATGGTGACGTTCATGCCCCTGATGTCGTATTCCTCGATGACCTCGTCCAGATGTTCAAGGGACGGGGTGTCGAATCTCAGATAGATGCCGTTGATGCCCGCCTTCCCCATCGCGGCGGTGTGCATCTTGGGGGACAGGGAATGTCCCAAGGGGTGGCCCAATATGCCTATGACATGGCAATCGTCGCCTAGGGCCTCCATCTCCTCCGCGCTGAACTGCCCGGGAGCGGTGGGTTCCCCCACATATCCGAATGTGAATTCGTTGCCCAGTATCCTCTGGCGGATCCTGGTGATAGCCCCCAATTCGCCCATGCCCAGGAGCACATGCTTCCTTCCCAGGGTCTGGGATGCCGTGAAGATCGAATGAAGGTCCTTCAGGGAATGCACCATGAACGCCCCTTTGGAGACCTCCTGTCCTCCTGGGGTGAGCATGTCCCTGACGGCATCGGCATCGGGTGTCTTTTCGAAGTCGTGATACGAGCGGATGCAGCGGAATCCCTCGACCTCGGTCTCCCCGCCGTCCACCAGTCCGGGGAAGTCCTTGGGAACCTCTGAGATGTCGTGACCGCAGAGGGTGACGATGTCATCCTTCCCAGCCCACTCGGGCACCTTCCCGAACACGTCGAGACGGTACTCCGCCATGGGGGTCCTCAGGTCCGAAGGCTTCCCGAAGGCGGCGCAGACCCTCATCTACTTCTCCGTGATGGTCTCCTGGACGGCCATACCGAAGTGCCTTCCGCCCTCGGTGACCTCAGCCAGGACCTTGTCCCCGGGCCTCAGCGCGGTGACGGACACCGCACCGTCCTTGGTGACCAGTTTCACGGTCTCGGCGTTCTGTAGCACGATGCTGTAGCGCCTGTCGTTGAACTCGGCATCCACCATCAACATGGGGCGCAGCTCGTTCTTACACCTGCCGATGGATACCGCCCTGGACCTCCCGTCGCGGCCGCAGACAACAACGGAATCGCCGCTGGACAGCTCCGAGAGGTATCTGGTCCTCCCTCCCGGGACCTTGATGTAAGCGTGAACCGCACTGGCGTTGACCCTGAAGGGCCTGGACGCCACGTACCCGTTCTCCTCGCTCTCCGACTGAACCAGGAACAGGCAGTTGGAGTACGAACCTACGAGCATCCCCTCGCCGGGGACCATCATGGAGCAGGTGTCAACGCAGACCCTGTCGCTCATCTCGGTGGGCCTGATGCCGGTGACGGTGACCTCGGTCAGCACCGCGGACTCCTCCTCGGTGCACAGACCCTTGAAGTCGGAGACATCCTCCGGATCCTTCACGTTCACCACGACGCCGTCCACCCCGTTCTCCATGGTCTTGAAGTAGAGCTCCGCATCCTCCCTGGTGGACGCCTCGGCGAACACACGGGTGCCGGAATCGCGGAACTTGGCGATCATGTTCTCCAGGGGGATGACCGTCCAATCGCCGGAGCGGACGATGACGGTGTCCTTCCTCCCGGCCAGGGACAGCGCCTTCTCCTGATCCTCCGGGGTGTCGATGGGGCAGTAAGCCACCCTATCGTCCACCGGCTGACCGTTCTCGAAGTAGATAGGCTCGAACTTGCCGATGGATTCGAACCTCTCGTCCCCCTTGCGGAGGATGAAGACGCTCATGCCGGACTCGATGCCCTCGGTGACGAAGGCCTTCCTCACATCCGGGTCGTCGGACAGGTCGGCTCTGACGGCTACCGTCTTCATGCTATCACTTCAGGAACTGGGCGGCTTCCTCGACGCTGTAGCCATCCAGCACGATGCTGGAGACCGCCCTGGTGATGCCCCTGACGTTCTTGTTCTGGAATATGTTGCGTCCGATGGACACTCCGTGTCCTCCGGCCTCGATGGAGTCGTGGACCATGTTCAGCAGGTCCATGTCGGAGTCCATCTTGGGTCCGCCGGCGATGACCACGGGAGCGAGAGCTCCGCGGACCACCTCTCTGAAAGAGTCGATGTCGCCGGTGTAGCTCACCTTGACCAGGTCGGCGCCCAACTCGGCGGCCGCCCTCGCGCAGTGGGCCACGGCATGGGGGTCGTACTGATTCTTGATCTGGGGTCCGCGGGGGTAGGCCATGATCAGCAGGGGCATCCCCCACTCGTTGCACTTGCGGGACACGTCCCCCACAGCCTGGAGCATGGAGGGCTCGTCCTCGGACCCGAAGTTGATGTGCACGGACACGGCGTCGGCGCCGCACTTGATGGCCTCCTCCAGGGACGCCACCATGACCTTGTTGTTGGTGCTGGGTCCCAGGCTGGTGGAGGCGGAGAGGTGGAGGATCAATCCCACGTCCTTGCCGGATCCGCGGTAGGAGTACCTGATGAGTCCCTTGTGCATGATGACGCCGGTGGCGCCGCCCTCGGTCACATCGTCCACGGTCTTCCTCATATCGTAGAGGCCGTCCATGGGGCCGGAGCTGATCCCGTGGTCCATGGGGATGAGCACCGCGTTGCCGGTCTTCCTGTCGATGATCCTTTCCATACGAACGTTCTTTCCGTACATTTCCACACATCCTTCCGAAGGTCCGTGCGTGGCTCCTTCCGGTTCGATTTGATGGCGCATCATCGGTCCTTAATTAAAAGTTTGCACGCACGCGCGACATATCTGTTCAGTGCACACATGGGCGCATGACTGCATGTTCGGATGCATCGTGAGAAGTGGTGGTAAGGGGTTTGAAGGCAGGCGCCTTGCGGCACCGCCCGTTGAGTTTCACATATTGTCCTTGAACGCGAGACCGCCGCCGACGAGGGCGAGGATGCCACCGATCAGACCCAGGTAGCAGCCGATGCCGGCATCGATGCTCATTCCAGCCTCTATCATCATGTCAATAGAATACTTGTAAAGCTCGCCGGTGACGAGTCCGGATCCGCTTCCCATGATGATGAACAGCACGGCGAAGATTACTACGAGCAGTCCGCTGACTGCGCAGATGATGCTGGAGGTCTTCTCATTTATGCTGGAAATCATGGGCAGGATCGCGCCGATGATGGCAATGACGCCGAAGATCAATGTCAAAATGGGCATGAATTTGACGAAGCTCATTTGGTCACCAGGCAAAATTTCCAGGCCATCAATCGTTAAGCCGTTCATCAGATTCGTTCCAGCGAAGGATACACTCTCGCCGCCACCACTCCAAACGCTCCAGGCAAGGAACATGGCAATGATAGCAAGAATGCCGCCTACGATGACCAGAAGGTTCCCGACAGAGACAGACTTGCCTCCTATTTGTACTTCCATTTTAGATTCTCCCGGGGATGTTCATATCATCGTCGGAATCGATTAGAGTTCCACGATGCCAATCCCATCCCTTGGATAAGCGATTTTGTTGTTCGCTATTTAATGGTTGGCCGGTCCAGCTTCCTGAATGATTTAAAACTCTAACTCGGCAAACTTGGGTATAAGTTTATGAAGAGGGTCCGGAAGCCTTCGGCTTCCTGCCCCTCTTCTTCTTGATGCCCATCAATTT